>CAVXZZ010000033.1:0-89053 GCA_963766255.1 uncultured delta proteobacterium | reverse complement strand
GGGCCCTACAAAACGGCTTTGCGATTCCACCCATCGGTGAATCAGAGCATCTTAAAGTTTTTGGCTTTTGAGCAGGTGTTTAAAAACGCCTTGACCACCATGCCGCTGGGGGGTGGGGCAGGGGGCTCGGACTTTGATCCTAAAGGAAAATCCGATGACGAAATGATGCGGTTTTGCCAGAACTTCATGAGAGAGCTTTACCTGCATATCGGTGTCAAAACGGATATCGTCGCCGGCGACATCGGGGTGGGATCCCGTGAAATCGGATATCTTTTCGGCATGTTTAAAAAGCTGAGCAATGAATTCAGCGGTGCTCTGACAGGCAAAGGCCTTAACTGGGGTGGCAGCCTGATACGGGCCCAGGCTGCCGGATACGGGTGTGTTTATTTCGCGGCCGAGATGCTGGCTACCCGTAACATGACTTTTGATGGACAGGTTTGTCTGGTATCAGGATCCGGCAATGTCGCCCAGCACACCACGGAAAAGCTGATTGAACTGGGGGCCAAAGTGGTTACCCTGTCTGATTCTGCCGGTTATATATATGATCCTGAAGGCATCGATAAAACCAAACTGGCCTTTGTCAAACGACTTAAAAATATCCGTCGCGGCCGGATCAAGGACTATGTCGATAACTATCCCGGTGCGATTTATACCCGGACCGACATCAGTCAGCCTTACAACCCTCTGTGGACTCACCGGGCTTCCTGTGCGTTTCCGTGTGCCACTCAAAACGAAATTACTGAAGAAGATGCCTACGCCCTGATCAACAACAATGTCAAACTGGTCTGCGAAGGCGCCAACATGCCCTGTACGCCGGAGGCTGCTGCAATTTTTTTGAGAAAACCGATCCTGTATGCGCCCGGTAAAGCCGCCAATGCCGGGGGTGTGGCGGTCTCAGGGCTGGAGATGGTTCAAAACAGCCAGCGACTGAACTGGCTTGCTGAGGAGGTGGATGAGCGGCTCAAAATTATCATGAAAGGCATCCACACAACCTGTCTGGAAGCAGCCGAAGCCTACGGAACACCGGGAAATTATTTGAACGGAGCCAACATTGCCGGGTTTAGGAAGGTGGTGGAGGCCATGCTGGACCAGGGAGTTGTCTAGGGAATTTCGAATGTCGATTGACGAATGTCGAATGAAGTATGTCGCTTCGCTCCTTCATTAAAAAGCTGAAAGGTGAAAGTTCAAAGCTCAAAGTTCTTATTTGCAGAACATTCGCTTTGAGCTTTCAGCTTTAAGCTATCAGCTACAGCGATCAAATCTACTGTTTGACGATATTAAAAATATAAGTTAACACCAGATGATTTTTAATAGTGCCGGTGATATAAAAGACGGGGAATCCGTTTACCATGTTCGCAGGCAACGAGACACAAAATTCATTTTTTAAAGACAGATCCAGGCTTGTTTCTCACATCGTCCACGCCCTGGATGATCGAAGCCGGCAGGAAAAAATTTACGCCAACCTTGAGATCGAATGGGAAACCTCCGCCGGTGTGGTCTTGCTTCTCGGGGTCCAACCCCCGATGACCGGAGGGGGCGCAGAACCCTGCCTTGTTTTAAATAAACGGTCATTAAAGGTCAAACAACCGGGTGATCTATGCTTCCCCGGCGGCAGGATGACCCCCCGTATGGATCCCTATCTGGCACGTTTATTCTCGCTTCCGTTTACTTCTCTGGGGCGTTGGCTCCACAGGGGCAACTGGAGGCAACGTCATGGCCGGCTGGCCAAATCTCTGTCGATCCTCTGGGCCACGGGTTTGCGGGAAAGCTTTGAAGAAATGAGGTTGAATCCATTTGGCGTCAGGTTTCTGGGGCCGCTGCCCCCCCAGGCCCTGGTGATGTTCAAGCGAACGATCTATCCGATTGTCGGCTGGATTAGCCGCCAGAAGCATTTTTTCCCCAACTGGGAGGTTGAAAAGGTCGTTTGCGTTCCGTTAGAAGACCTGCTCAACCCGGCCTATTACAGTTGCTATCGACTCAGAATGGGAAACAACCCCGGCCAGGGACAACTCGAATCGATTCAAGACTATCCCTGTTTCCGAATACAGGCACCCCGTAAACAAGAAATTCTGTGGGGTGCGACCTACCGGATTACCATCGACTTCCTCGAGCAGATATTCGGGTTCAAACCACCGGCCATCGCCACCCTTCCGGTGGTGGAAGGCGTCCTTGACGAGACCTACCTGACTGGGCAAAAGTGATATATTTGAAAAAGTTCAAATCTATCACGTGTTTCGTGTTTAGTATTTTGTGTTTTGTGTCAAGCAGATACCGCCGGGCCTCCTTGCCTATTTTCCAAACACGAAATACCAAACACCAAAAACCAAGCGCTTTTCCAAATACCTTATCTCATCGGTTTTGCCCTAAGAATTAAATTTTATTATATAAAATTTCCCTTGCATTTTGTAGAAGAATTCTATAATATACGAATAGAAGAATTCGAGAAAATACGAACAGGAACTATTGGAATGCGAAAAATTGCAGTGGCCATGGCTAAAGGCGGTGTCGGTAAAACCACAACTGCAGTGAATCTGGCCCACGGGCTGGCGTCTCGCGGCAAACGGGTATTGTTGGTGGATTGCGATACCCAGGGGCAGGCTGCCAAATTTTTGGGGCAAAAACCCGAATTCGGCCTGTATGAATTCGTGACCGAGCGTCAGAAAAACGGACAAGCCATTGCCAGGAATAAAACCCTTCATTCGACCCGTGAAAACCTCTGGCTGCTGGACGGCGGCATCCGACTGGTGGAATTAAAGAATTGGCTCGGGGAACAGCCCAGGGAAATCCGGCAAACCGTTTTGGCCCAAAAACTGGTTCCCCGGCAAGGGGCTCTGGACTATCTGATTTTTGATTGCGCCCCGGGCTGGGATGTCTTGAGCGTTAACATTCTGATGGCCGCAAATGAAGTCCTCTGCCCGGTTGCTCTGCAGGGACCTTCCCTGGAAGGTTTGAAAACATTTTTCAGGTATTTGCAATCGGCCCAGAAGTTGAACCTGGATTTGCGGCTGGAATATATTTTGCCGACCATGTTCGACCGCCGCACCCGCCACAGTCACGAAATGTATGACCAGCTCAAAAAGCATTTTGCCCGCCAGATCTGCGAACCGATTCATTACAGTGTGCGTCTATCGGAAGCCCCGACTTTGGGCCGGACGATTTTTGAATACAGGGCGCGGGCCCGGGGGGCTTTAGATTATCAAAATTTAGTCAGGAGGATAATAAAAAATGGCAGCCAGGAGCAAAGACACCCCTGATCTTTTTGCGGATACCGCATTGGACCCGGTTGAATCGGCCACCGGCTATGGGAGATCATTGTCTCAATCCAACGATACGGGGCCTTTTTCGGTCTCCTCACCTGGATTGGCGGACAATTCAGTTTCCAAAAAAAAGGCCGGTTTCTACCTGTCAGTGGATGTTCTGCAGCGTTTTACCCTCAAATTCCATGAGCTCAAACTGGCTGGTGTGGCCATTGATAACAAGTCAACCTTGCTGGAACTGGCACTTTCGTTTGCATTGGATGACATGGACAAGGGTAAGGCCAGTCGGGTGCTGCGAAAATTGAAGGGGTGAAAGTTTTTAGAAAGGCATTTCCGGAAATGCGGGGTCTTAGATTTTATGGTAGCAAAATTTAGCAGAAAACAAAAAAGAGGCTACAGCTTACACTGTAACCTCTTTGGATTATATGGTAGGCGGTACTGGATTTGAACCAGTGACTTCTACCGTGTGAATCTGTTTATTATTGAAATCATTATATAAAACGATGGTCTAACATACAAGAACATAAAGAAAACTTGAAATTTTCATTCCATCGCATTACATGTACTTAGATAGTGTTTTTTAGGATTGTGGTCACAATCTGGTCACAATTTTGATTTCAGTTTCCGAGGATAGGGAGTGCATTGGTCGCAAAATCGAATTGTCCGGCCGCCCTCCTATTCCCTGTAATCCCTCATCAACAACCCCAACTTCAATTCACAAATCAAAGCAATATAATTTATAATCTATTGTTATTAATGTTACAAATTTTATCAATAATATTTTCCTATAATATTGTGCTTCTGACAATAGAGGTTCAAAAGAATTAATGACAAACTTTACGGTAGATGCAAATATTACAAATCAATATAATAATTAAAAATACAACATAAGAGCATATTTTTTTATTGACACACAACATGTGGAGTGTAATATTATAAAAACTTTAACAACATTTAATAAACTGGAG
Source organism: uncultured delta proteobacterium (assembly GCA_963766255.1). Classification (GTDB taxonomy): domain Bacteria; phylum Desulfobacterota; class Desulfobacteria; order Desulfobacterales; family JAFDCJ01; genus JAFDCJ01. The sequence continues at coordinate 84,828 of CAVXZZ010000033.1, read as the reverse complement.
GACAAAATGGCTTTTGAAAAATTTACCAAGACAGGTGGTAGAATTGGTACTCCTAAAGCATCAATTTGGAGCCGTGGACAAATTGGGTTAAATCGAGGAGCAATTGAAAGGTACAATCTGGACAAATATAAGTATGTAATGTTTTTTTATGATCGAGATGATGAAAAAGTTGGAATTAAGTTTACGGATGATGCAAATGAAAGCAATATAATGAAGATTGTTCATAGAAAAGGTGGTGGATTATCATTTTCAGGATCGGCTTTTCTTAATTATTATGGGATTGATTATTCTGAGACAAAAAAATATGATTTAGAATATGATAAAGAAAATGATTTATATGTTTTTAATTTAATCAATGAAACAAAATAAGAGCAAATGAAAGGCAAAGAACAAAAAGTAAAATATCGCTGCCCATGTTGCAATAGAACTCTTTTCTATGGGATAATTAACCTTGTGGAAATTAAATGTCCAAAATGTGGAAAAGTTGTAACCATTAAGTAGCCAGCGAATAAAACCAGAGCGCCTAGAGCGCCAAAATCAATTCCTCACAGAGCCTCGTAGAAAGTCGATAGAAGGCCAAATAGGTACCAATCCTATTTGGCCTTTTTTTTATAATCGTTAAGACCGGAGGTTTTTTTATGAATCAAAATCTTATAGGTATCAATGAAATGGCAAAGAAGTTAGACGTCCCTGTTTCCTGGCTCTATTCTCGAACCAGAACCAATGAAGTCCCGCATTACAAAGTAGGAAAATATGTAAAGTTTGATGAAACGTAAACCCCAATTTATCAACCTCGACCGTCTTGAAGTACCATACGGCACGCTGGAGAAGGTTTATAAAATAAATCGTTCCAGCATTCCGTCTGCTTTCGATGAACTACTGGCAAAAGGTTTTATTAAAATTAGTTATCATGGTGGTGCTTATAAGCATGACAAGAATAAGTATGCATGGTCCGACGACTTCCTGCTTTGGACGCCAGATTCAGCACCCTTTGAAATCCGACCTAAGCGAGAGAAGCATGGTTATCAAGGAAGAAGGATCGGAGCAACAGAGTTAAAGCATCCAGAAATGGCAGGCCTAAGGAATTAAAGCAATCATAACGCTAAAAATCATACCCTTACTCACGCTAAAAAACATACCCTAAAGGGGTGATTAAGGGTTCATTTTTTATACCCTACAGGAAATCATGCAATACTTACAGTATCAAGGCTTTATAGATGAAATCCAGCTTATCTATAATCTCGCCTAAGGGTGCATTTTTTAGCGTATTTACATGTATTACCATGCTAAGGCGTGGTTGTGTTAGCTTGTTGAAAAGAACAGGATAAAACCTAAGAGAAGAACTTAAGGGGGGGGTGAGATAGGGGGGGTACCAAGCGGAGGGGGGGTATGGATGCTTTTTCCAAACCGCGCTCACATTTTTTAGAGAAAAAACAGCCCCCGTGAATATTTCCAATAAAATCAGCTGTACAAACTGCCCTAAATTCCTTTGGTATTACTTGTATTCAGGACGTTAAAATCGAGGATAAATATGTCAGAAACCTATAATGTTTTGGAAAGGAAGTATCGTGGATAACGAATTGCAGCGTACAGTTGATTTTACTGCAAATTCTTCGATCTGATGCTTAAAAAGACAACTGAAATCGGGTATAGAAAAAAACAAGGTTATTTACATAGGCAGACGCACACTCCAGTTCTTTGACAACTCGGAGGGCGGGGACGCTTATGGAACCGCCCTCAAATCCCTCCTTGGTGGATAGGGGCGTAAAATCGCTGGAAACATTTGTATTAAAACCGACTGGACAGACTATTTTTTGTGCGTGCAAATTAAATTTTGAAGATCATTTTGATTAATGAGACAAAACGGGGCACCTGGGAGGGAGTTCGATACGCCGCTTATAGTACCTCTGGCAGGCATCGGCAAACGCGTAATTTGATTTTCACAGGGGGGGAGGGACCGGACTTCACATCTCGCTTGAAAGTATCCAACACGCTTCAACACGGGAGGTATTTTTTCAGCTATGAACAAAACTGAACAAAACCGAACTATGGGGATTTAAGCCGCACACACACGGTTAAAAAATGTACCAACGAGGGGATACAGCACAGCCTAACGGAACTATAACGATCTTTGAAAACCACATCAACGGTGTGATAACAACCAGCCTGAAGTCGGCTGTAAATATGGCGTGTTAACCCCAGGGAAGGGTTGCGTGTCGTCATCCTGCTACGGCAGGTAGGAAGCCTAACCGGAAAATGGCATTTTCATATATCTTTTGAATATCACAATAAAATTGGTAGTTGCGGAATTGCAGATAAATAGCAGAAATCTTTAACGACAGGCATAGAGTGGTGGGCGGCTATAAACTTGGAAAAGTATGAAAAGAATTGCCAGTGAACCCTACCAGGAATCACCTAAGCCGCAAGATATAGCCCGTCCATCTTAATGCCATTGTTAGGTTCATTCATCTCTGACTACCGAGACTACTCCCTCCATTCAAGGAATGCTAAAGTAACCGAAAGTAATCCAATCAACACAATAGAGAAAAAATGAATCGCTCAGTTTCTTTAGAGCCTCGGATCCATGATTTTAGGTCTCCAATATTACCAATCGGCCGAGCGATTCTTTCATCTCTTGACGCAGATTGATCCTGCCCCACCCCTCGTTTATAGTTATAGAAAAACCAAGATTGGAGATGAGTGTCGCGGGACAAAACGAGGATCAGGACCACCTTCTGGCATTTCACCAACCGGGGACCGTTAGCGTCCCTCCTAACCTGACAATAGCAGATTGGAATTTTCCCTTCCCTGTACTTTGAAAGTGTTATATCGTCTTGAGTGTTGGTTCGAATTAACTTCCAAAGAGGTTGGAATTCCTTTTCGTCATTAAAAATAATTATTTCAGGGTAACCTTTTGTGCTAGATAGTTTTGCTATTCCTTCTCGGGCGGCTCTTCTTCCGAATAAATAATCCGTCCAACCGAAATAGTCCGACAAGCCTATCAGAAAAGCGAGGACGGCTGTCAGAAGGGCAACAAGGGTTCTTGGATTTTTATCCATCGTCGACATCAATACCTAACCGGTGATTATATAGCTCTGTTTATCATGTAAATTGTAATGAAATACAGCAGGGTTGTAAAATGTGATGTCTTCACATTTCCGATTTATTGCCATGATTTGAAATTTGGATAGATTACAGATACGTTTTGAATATCACATGTTTTTGAAGTTTTCAAAAGTGTTGATCAATAGCAGAAATCAAAGGCAGAGCCATTCCTGACCCTGCCTTTATCTAATGCGTGGCTATTTTTCGCTTCCGAAGGTTTAATACTTCACTCAAAAGAGCATTTATTTAGTCGATTCGCTCAGCCGTAAAATATGTTGTGCTACCGTCAGATAAATCTCGTACAACACCAACCAATTTTTTCCCTTTCAATTCTGCATTAAAAAGCCCAATCCCCTGAAAGCCAGATGGTGAAAATTCGGATTCTACGCTCATGATACCTTGGATTTTTTGCGCTCTTATATAACCGGTTGCATAAGCCTCCGCTGGATCAGACCCGGGCAGAGTAAACTTGAAATTTCCATTGAATAAGCCATCTACTGGGTCTTCAAGCGTACCTTCAAGCTCGATGTTCTCAATAATTGTTCCGTTGGCAAAATGGCTGTTGCATCTCCTTCCCAATCTCCGGCTAAACTACCAGAACCCGCAATAGCGCCATTAACGATAAAAAAAGAAAAAAGTAAAATAAGTAAAAGTCGCTTTTTCATGGTGCAGTCCTCCTTTCTATTATCGGGTTATATTTATTTGGCACTTGAAATCTATGCAACATAATGGAAAATAATTGTCAAGCAAAATTATAAATATATTCAATTTGTTATAGATAACTACATATCGATATGCAGACTATACTAATTTTAAGGAAAATTTAATCTATCGGGTCAGAATAAGAAATGAAAGGATTAGAAATCAAAGTATCAAGTTGATCAAAATTACTGTTTGAGATTACCAGTTAAAAAGAGGGATAGTCAACCCTGGGGGTATCTTGCCACTATATGGAATTTAAAAAAATTACAGATTACATCCGTATATCACAGTATTTTTGGTGGTGTCAAAAGGACGCATAAATGCAGATACATACAATTTAGCATCGGAAACTTGAATTGATGATATCACAAGTTTTTTTGGGCTCTCATTTTTACCGATACGTTGGAGATATATCAGGTTGGAGGCAGGAAATAAATTTTTATTTTTCAACACTTATCAAAATCCTGCTAAATTTGTGACTTTTAAAAATATAAAACCAAGTTTTACTTTTATCATCCTGATTTGGCAATTGGAATAAAGGGGTTCTCTACCAATAGAAATTGGATTTTAATGTGCCAATGAAGCAGCCACCACCGCCGCCGCCACCGCTTGCGATCGCAGAAGACGGTGATACAGCTCCTCCACTTGCGGTGCTAGTCGCTTGAATCCCTGAAAAATGATATAATTGGATCTCAATCGCTGATGGAAAACCATTGTTATGGTTAATCCTTGTGTTCGGTACGATAAAATCTATGCCTCCAGGCAGCACATTACCGTTTTCATCTATGGCTGGCACCCAGGCTGTTCCTTTGTACAAATATAATTTAATGCGGCTTACGTCTATAAAACCAGGACAGGGAAAAAATACCTTTACTGGTGTATTAAATACGTTCGGGGGTTGTAGATTCATGGGTATACCCACAATATTTTCATTTGTAACAATAAGCGGCGGCAGTTCGTTTTCAGGCCCGAATCTCGGAGGCACAGGCTCGTTGCTGTTATATATGATTTTTGCCCCGTCAAGTTTCCACTGTTTACCTGAGTACCCGAATTATATGGCCATAAAAGCGCAGGATCGTTAGGATCAACCGGACCGCTTTCAGGCTGATTGAATTGGGCCTGGTCGTGCTCTGTTTCCGATTCAATCCGAAAGTCGAAACTGCCTGGGGCATCCTAATGTTGTTTCTAGTCTTTACCTCTATTTTTATGTTCACCTCAGTTTCATAGGCATAGTTTCCGTATGTGGCTTCATTGGATCTGTCTATATACGGCCCACAGGTTTTTGACCTCCGAATCAGGTTCCGAGCCCAGCTTAACGATTCTGACAACTGCACTATCGCCCAGATCCCTGGTATAGGGATTATACGCCCTCTGCCGACCCATCGTTAATGGTAAATTCGATGCTTGTATGGTCTGTTATGTCAATCCCCGCTGTCAGAGTAAAAGTCGCACGGAAAATGAGATATCGCTGGCCACACGGGTTTGGTCCGGATCAACCCCAGCCATTATCGTGAGGAATAGTTTCCCTGATTTCCGTTGGCAGCGACGTCTCATCCGTGGGGTTCGTGCCGGAGGTATACTCTTGAAAATTTGTGTACCCATCTCCATCCAGATCACCTGCCCCGTCATTTGCCAGTGGATTCAGTCCGGCATAGTTATTTTCCCACACATCAGGCATGCCGTCACCGTCATCATCAGGATCAATAGGTCCCGCAGATGGTATCGCCGTCTAAATCATTGAGCGGATCATCGGGGCAATCGTCACAGACATCCCCGATACCATCTTCGTCAGCATCCTCTTGATCGGGATTGGCATCCGATGGGCAATTGTCGGCGCTGTCAGCAGTGCAGTCGTTATCCTGATCTGAAGCCGAGCATATATCTTGAAAACTTAAACGTGGTGTCTCAATTCCGTTGCGCTGGTCAGCTACAGGTACACCCGAGTTCAGTAATCGTGACAGAGTCTCATTCAAGCTGTCGCCGGGAAAAGCAGAACGAAGGACCGCTGCGGCCCCGGAAACGTGAGGCGCTGCCTGGGACGTACCAAACAGGGTCATGCCAGCGGCCGAAATTTGGGCGCCCGGCGCCAACAAATTAAGATCGTTACTGCTGTTTGAAAAACAGATGACTTGATCCGGTGCGGTGGTTATATCAGCGCAGTCAGAATAGAATACACTACCAATATTACCATCATAAACGGCACCGACAGATGTAACTTCAGGTATACATGCCGGATAGCTGATCTCGTCCGTCCAACCGTCGTTGCCCGAAGAAGCTATGGTCAGAATGCCGTCCGAACGCGCATCCTGGATAGCGGTTCGTAAGGATGAAGAAGTACAGATGCCTGGCAGGGTAGCTCGCGCACCCAAACTCAGATTGATAGCGACCATATTAACGCCATGTATGGTTTTTTGGCCAATTACCCAGTTGATGCCGGCGATAATATCAGTTGATGACGCCGTGTTTCCGTCGAAGACATCAACAGCTGCAATCCGGCTGTCGGGTGCAACACCCAGCACGATACCGGCCACATTGGTCCCGTGATAATCAGGCGGGGCATCGAGCATCTCGTCATTTGTCGCGGCATCATGGGCTGCAGCTACTTTGCAGCCGGGATCCCCCGGGTTTGAACACGAGCCAAAAGCCTCGCGGCTGTAATCCACACCGGTGTCCAGCACGGCAACAACCGCGTTCCCGCCACCATAGTCGCAAGCACACATATCGGATTGATTTATAAAGGGGAGGCTCTGCGCAAGGTGGGGATAGAATTTCTGGTTAACATGAAACGCTTTAACTTCCGAAAGACGGCCCAAGCGGTCTGCAGCTCTCCTGCTTTTAATACGCACAAAGGCCAGGGGAAGATATTTATAATCCTTGATTAAGCTAATTTCGGTCTGCTGAATAGCATCAAAGATACGCTTTTTTCGGTCATGATAGCGACCTGCTTTGAAAGCAACAATCTTGTCATCATTAAATCGCAAACGCCTTGCTAAGCGTCTGTCAACTGATTCCCCCCGGATGTCCTGATGTTCAAATTCAACAATTAGGTCTTGAAATTGGCCGGCGGCCAGCTTTTGCAACACAGAGGCTGGCACCTTTTGCTTAATTAATAAATCATTAGGAGCGAGGGCCTGTTCTGAACCGAAGGCGGCTAGTGGGCATAGGAATACATTAACCCATAAGAAAATCACCAAAAATACATAGAAATTTTTGGCTTTATTATCAAATCGATATTTTTCCATTCCAATTGCTCTGGATATCATGCTTGATGAAAAATATTACCCATTAGAAGACCTGCAGAGAATATAGGAATTTTGTTGAAAATTCAACGGTGACCTGAATAACACAAATAAAAGCTGAATTACTGATATATTGAGAGACTGTTGAAAAACTATTTTAACAAATCAGGTTACCTATCGATATTCTCGATTTCAAAAATATCACATTATTGGGTGAATATCATATTACGTATTACCGCTTGAGTCTACCTAATCACCTAATACAGCCTATGCACAGCCATAATTGGCCACTTTCTCTATGTTGTGTACTATACAATAAAGCAACCACTGGATATTTACCTTTATCTTACCCCTTAGATTAAACTTGTCCATCCGTTTTTGGGTGCGGATATTAGCAAATACAGGTTCAACGATAGCAATCCGCCGGGGATAGATATTGCGCCCCTTTTCGGAGTCGATCTTTTTAATCATTGCATAGGATATATTCTCGCCGGATGCGTCGGCATAATACGTTAAGTAGCGACGCTTGGCATCTTTATATCTGACACATTTGGCCCTGAGTTGACAACATTTGCAGTCGTTTTCATTGGACACATAACCTCTCAAAATTTTACCATTCTTAAGTTTTGGTTTGATATGCCTCTTAAGCCGTTTACCATTCGGGCATATAAACTGGTCCTTATCACGATCGTATTTGTAATCAGCAAATGTAAACTTTTTTGATCTGGGTCGATAACCCACTCGACTGGCGAATCTCTTGTCCCGATTACGAAATCGATTGTCCGGGATATAGGCATCTAATTTTTCTTCGGTGCATTTGTTCAGATTGGGTATGCTGTGATAGCTTGAATCGGCCGTTAGAATCTTGTCTTTAAAATAATCAGGAGCCTTGCCGATGCTTTGAAAATTCTCTTTGGCCCCATCTACCACCGGTGGGAGATTTTCGTTGTCCGGGCCCCTCCCAAGGGCCTCACCATGAACAATGACCTGGTGCTTTGAGTCAACGAGCGCCTGGCTGTTATATCCCTGAACCGTTCCGTGTGATGTATACATCTTGGTAGAGTCGTTGTCGGTAATGTTACTCCGAAGCTCTTTTCCATTGCTGCCAATCTTTTTCTCATTTTCGGAAAGCCACTTTTCTATCTTATCAGCTTGCCCATGAAGTCTCTTTATCTGTTTCTCATGACTGGCCAATGGCTGCCCTTTTTCTGTATCTTCTTCTTTGTCCTTCTCGATATGGTCCTCAACCAGCACCTTGATCTTGTGCTCAATCTTTTCTTTCCTCTTTTGAAGCTCACTGAACTTGCCACTCCATTCCTTGGAAGCATTCGAAGGCATTTTGCAGCCATCTACCGCAAACAAAGTCCCGCCTAAAAGACCCTCTTGCTCGCATACTAGTAAAACATCTCTGAACAACGGTTTGATCTGATCTTTCATTGAAGAAACAAACGGTGCGATCGTACTGTGATCTGGTCGCTGGTTACACGACATTGCCATAAAAGTTACATTTTCACAGCAGGCACGCTCGATCTGACGTGATGATATCAAACCCCGAGAATAGGCCAACAGAACAACTTTCAACAATATCTTGGGATCATAAGCCCTGCATCCGGTCTCGTCGTTTCGGTACTTATCATCAAAAACAGACAGGTCCATTCGCTCTTCCACCAGTGTGTGGATGGCGAACTCCAAGGTCCCGGGCATCAATTGTTCTTGAAGGGAAACTGGGATTAATAAACTTTGGGAGTAGTCGTATTTCTTGTATTTTGCCATGCTAGCCTCTCGCTTGATGAGCCATTTTCTTCTGCTTATCTAACTGTGTAATGACTAGCATAACATGAGGGTATGTCAATAGTTTTTAAGAGTATTTATTCGTCTTTTTACACAAGAGTTGGCCTGACCTTTTTCGACAGTCTCTGAGAATAGTCACGGTTCGGGCAAAGTTGTGATATGCTCTAAAATCGTCCCAAATTTGACGAGGTTTCGAGTACAGATTGCTTGCCAATATGCCAACATTTAGTGTTCGTAAAAACTTCCACATATACATAACATATCTGAAGGATTTTCAATCAAAAAATGCGCGGTTTTAGATTTTATGGTAGCAAAATGGTAGCAGAAAAGAAAAAAGGGGTTACAGTGTTAGCTGTAACCCCTTGATTTTTCTGGTAGGCGGTACTGGATTTGAACCAGTGACTTCTACCGTGTGAAGGTAGCACTCTCCCGCTGAGTTAACCGCCCGCATTGCTCGGGGACTTTTTATAAATAATGGGTCTTTGAAATTAAATCAAGAGCTTTTTTCGACCGATTCATCCGGGTTGTCGGTCTCCATCTCCGGTTGCGGTTTTGGGTCGTTTTCGATTGCGCGCAACGTATCCCGGGCCAGTTCATCTGCCGGGGACCCTGTCTGCGATGATTCGGTTTCCTCGACGCGTTCCCCTGCTGCTTCGATGCCGCCGGAACTCTCCAAAAGGGTTTCCGAGGTTGTGGCGCTGTCCAGAATATTGGCAGCTGTTCCTTCGGCGGCGGACGTCCCGAGTTCTTCTATTTCCTTGGGCGTTGGAAGGTCCCTGAGGCTTTTGAGGTCAAAGATTTCCAAAAAGCGCTTGGTTGTCGCGTATATTAGCGGTCGGCCGGCAATCTCCTTACGGCCTAGGACCCGAATGAGCTTGCGCTCAAGGAGCACGCGCAGCACGCCGCCGCAATCTACCCCCCGAATATGTTCAACGTCGCTGCGAATGATGGGTTGTTTATAGGCGATGATCACCAGCGTTTCCAGTGCTGGTTTACTCAGGCGCAGCGGTTTGGGCTGGATCAACTTTTTAATCCATTCGGTGTATTCAGGTCGGGTGCGGATTTGATATCCTCCGGCAACTTCGTCAAGATAAAACCCGCCTTGCCGTTGTTCATATTCAGCCGCTAATTCAGCCGCAGCCGACCGGATGTCGGCGGTCTCGGCCTGGGTCAGGATTCTTTTTATCCGATCGACCGTGAGCGGTCCTTCGGCCACAAACAGCAGGCTCTCGATGATATATTTGATGTTTTCCATAAAAGAAATGCCTAAATTATCTAAATTGTGCTATTCCGTCTGAGGCGGACAAGAATGCTAATAATGTATAGTGAAATGCCTAAATTGCCTAAATTGCGCTAAAATGCCTAAAATTGTGGCGTCGCTTCGCTCCATCGTTTAATATAAGCCTGGTATTTTTCGAGTTCTCCAATAAAATTGATCCGCCAACGGCGGGCCTCTATTTTAGGCATTTTAGGCACTTTTGGCATTTTAGACATTTTTTTGGACAGCTTGATTTTGACTTAATACGATTTGGTCATATAATGAAAAAGTTTACCAATTGAGTTCCTACAGGTAAAAAATCCGTATCACGCCGGTTTGCAGATGTTGGACGATCCGGACCAGCATGAGTTTGACCATTTCCAGGATGGCCAGAAAGGTGACGATGATTTCGTTTTTATCCGGGCTATCGGAAAATAACTCGAGAAAAGTTATCGACTTTTTAGTTTCAAGGATGTCAATAATCTGGGTGATCCTATCTTTGACCGATATCTCATCGGCTCTCATATCGACCCGGTGATCATCGGGTATTCTTTCAAGAATTTTCTGAAAGGCGTCAATCAACTCGAACAGGCCGATTTTAACAAATTCATCATCCGAGTCTATCAGGAAATCACCGCGATCGGGCTTGCGAATAAAGGTATTTTCGCCCAGCAGATTGCGCTCAACGAGCTGATCGGCGGCTGACTTCATCTGGAGGTATTCCACCAGGGGGCGGGTGATTTCCTGCAGGAGGTCTTCATCCTCATCTTCGCCTTCGTGGACGGGCAGCAGCATCCGTGACTTGAGTTGGGTAAGGGTGGATGCCATCAGTAGAAAATCACCGGCAAAATCAATATTCATGGCCTGCATCCACTCGAGGTACTGGAGATACTGTTCGGTGATCAGGGCAATGGGGATATCATAAATATCGAGTTCATTTTTCCGGATCAGATGAACCAGCAGGTCCATCGGGCCTTCAAAAATTTCATCCAACTGAACGCGATAAAATGTATCTGCCATCATGATGCTAATTTAATTTAAACTCAATTTTGTGGTTGAATCGAACCTGTCGGTTTCGGTCATTGAGATTTCGAATTTGGGATTTATTTGATATTTGGTGCTTGTGATTTGTAATTTTACAACCAACTGCACCTAAATATTAACCGGTATATTCGATCACTCAGTTTTAGATCTTGATTGCTGCCCTCACAACTTCCATTGTCTCGCAGGCGATTTTGCGGGCGCGGTTGCTGCCTTCGACCATAATTTCGTCGACCATCTCAGGTCGTGCTTCATAGTAGGCGCGTTTTTCACGAATCGGCTCAAGGGCTTTTACAAGGCCCAGGGCCATCTTCTGTTTGCATTCAACACACCCGATCCCCGCCGCCCGGCATTGTTCGTCGATCTCTTTAACCTCAGCCGCATCCGTGTATAGTTTGTGGAAATCAAACACATTACACACATCGGGATTGCCGGGATCACTGCGCCGGGCACGTTGGGGGTCGGTGATCATGCGGGATACCTTGGCCCTGATGTCATCCGGGCTGTCTGACAAAAAGATGGCATTGCCATAACTTTTGCTCATCTTGCGTCGATCCGCGCCCAGAATCTTGGGGGTTTCGGTTAAGATGGTGGCCGGTTCCGGAAACACATTGCCATAGAAATGATTAAACCGCCGGGCGATTTCCCGTGTAATTTCAACATGGGGTGCTTGATCAACCCCCACGGGGACACCATCGGGCCGATAGATGATAATATCGGCGGCTTGCAATACGGGATATCCCAGGAAACCGAAGGTGGACAGGTCCTTGTTGCTGAGTTCGTTAACCTGTTCCTTGTAGGTTGGATTGCGCTCCAGCCAGGGAACCGGTGTGATCATCGTCAGCAGCAAAAATAGTTCCGCATGCTCCTTTACAAGGGATTGAACAAACAGCGTGCTTTTTTCCGGCGTTAGGCCGGCACTGAGCCAGTCAAGCATGATCTGTTTGCGGTTATTTTCAATGGGTGCCGTGTTGTCATAGTCGCTGGTGAGCGCATGCCAATCGGCAATAAAAAAATAGCAATCATATTCGTCTTGCATATTCACCCAGTTTGCCAGCGCCCCCAGCAGATTGCCGAGGTGAAGGGGGCCGGTGGGCCGCATGCCACTTAAAATTCGTTTTTTTTGAGTCATAAGTTAGTTTTATCCTCCACGGGGTCCTTGTCCGCATTGATCATGTCAAATGTGAAAAAGCGCTACTATAACAAATTCCTTGACCTGTGCAATCAATAATTTAAGGTCAACTCCATGATGGGGTCCCGGCATGGCTTACTGCTGGGCAACCAGGCGACGGGCAAATTCAATTTCATCTTTCTTGGATTTGAGTGTGCCGTCCAGCTTGGCATCCAATACAGCCTCCATCACCTGCCGATAGACTGGGCCGGGTTTAAGCCCCATTTTCTTCAAGTCCCTGCCCTTTAATGATAGCTGAGTGCGCCGCAGATCGGTAAAAAAATGTGATATGGATTTTTTGACGGCCTTCTTTTTGGCAACCGCCATCATGAACAAAATCGCCTCGATTTTAAAGCCGTTTAGCTTACGGTAAATTGCGCTGTCGGATACCGCTAAATTCCGTTCTAGCCAGAATACGCATTTATCGGCCTCAAACCGCTCGGTGCACAATATTTTTTCGTCCTCCGGCTTCAGTTCAAAGCGACGGCAGATTTCTTTTGAAATATGGGACTTGCAATTTCTGGTCAAGACCAGAAAATAAACGATCCACTTTTTATAGGATTCCTCCAGGAAAAGCAAATCATGCCAGGACAGGACTTTTTTAACCGAATTCAGGTTTGCCATTAAATCCTTATCAAACTTAATCGAGGGGTGAATCACTTTCAACAGGCCAAAGTCATTCAACCGCCTGATGGCCACCACCGGATTTTCTTCCTGCAGGATGAGCCGCAACTCCGCGAATACCCGTTTGCCACTCAGCTCTCTGAAAAAGTCCATGCTGATGGCGTTGGCGAGCAGGCCAACGGTTAATTTGCCGATGGTGAACTCAAAACGCTGTTCAAATCGGATGGCCCGAAATACCCGGGTGGGATCTTCGACAAAACTAAGATTGTGCAACACCCGTATGATTTTTTCTTTGATATCCTTGCGTGCTGAAAAAAAGTCGATAAGTGTCCCGAACTTATTCGAATTTAGTTGAATGGCCAGCGTGTTAATGGTGAAATCCCTGCGGTAAAGATCAAGCTTGATCGAGCTCATCTCCACCACCGGCAGGGCGGCCGGGAATTTATAGTACTCCATTCTTGCTGATGCCACATCAATTTTGAATCCATCCGGAAAAATAATGACGGCGGTGCCGAATTTTTCATGGGCATGGATCCGGGCCCCCACGATTTTGGCATATTTTTTCGCAAAGGCAATACCATCGCCCTCGATGACAATGTCAATATCCTCATCACTGCGGTATAAGAACAGGTCCCGGACAAATCCACCAACGACATAGGCCCCGCAGCCGATTTCATCTGCCACCTCACCGATTTGCTGTAAATTCGAGATCAGATCGGCTGAAAGCCGTTCCTTCATAAACCGCACGATGTTGCGGGTATGGGCATGGGGCGGTTCCTGGGCGGGGTCCGGCGCTTCATCCGGTAAGGGCTGCGATCGTCGGACCAGGATATTCAAAAGATCCGTACGGGTGATGACACCGGTGATGGTTTCATTTTCCACCACTGGCAAAATCCGTTGTTTGTTGTCGATGATTTTTTCTTGAATTTCTATCAGATCAGCATCCGGCTCAACGGTGGCCACTTCAGTGGTCATGTAGTCTTTGACCTGGACCTGGTCAAGTTTGTGATATAACGCTTTTTCGATTACCTGTCTGGTGATGTAGCCGCTAAGCTTTTCGGCGCCCTTTATTTTTTCTGTGACCAGCAGCGCATTCAGATTATAGCGGGTGATAATATTGCGAGCCTTTTTGCAGGTCACGTCAGGGCTGATGGAAATGGCCGGCGATGACATCAGGTCTTTGGCCTGGCGGCTGGCTCTGATTTTTTCGTAAAGAATTTCCACCAGTCCGGTCTCCGTTTGGGCCAGCGTTTTACCCTTAATCGATGCCGCCGCCGCATAGGGATGACCACCACCGCCGAGGCTGGCCAAAATGGCGCCGACATCCACTTCATTAATTCGGCTGCGGGCCACCACGTAGATTTTATTTTCCATTCGTGCAATGGCGAAGATAGCGTCGAGATTTTCCATTTTCACTATTTTTTGGACCAGAAATGCAAAATCAGGCATATATTTTTCCATGGTGACACTGGTAACAACGACTTCGATGCCATTGATGTAATAACGGGTAACTGCCTGAATCATATCGTTTAACAGGACCACCTGTTCCGGACTGAGTTCCCTGGCGATGAGATTGGAGACCACGTTTAAATTGGCCCCCCGGGATAATAAATACGCCGCGGCCAGAAAATCCCTTTCTGTGGTTGAGGGAAAGGTAAAAGAGCCCGTATCTTCGTAAATTCCCAGGCACATGATGGTGGCTTCATCCGAAGATATAATGATTTCTTTGCCCCGTATGATTTCAACCAGGATGGTCACATTGGCACCGGTTTGACCGTGCACTTCGACCTTGCCCTTGATATCGTTATCGGTGGGCGGGTGATGATCATAGATATGGATCTCAACTCCGGGTTTGTCCAACAGGTCGGCAAGCTTGCCGATGCGGCCTGTCTGCCGGGTGTCTACCAGAACCAGGCGGGAGATGCTGTCGAAGTCGATCTGATTGACATCCACCATGTTGAATAGGTAGACCATCGAATTGATGAAAAAATTTTTTAAATTTTTTTCCTGGGAGCCCGGAAAGACCACCAGCGCATCCGGATACAGCTTCTGGGCCGCAAGCATGGAGGCCAGGGCGTCAAAGTCGGCGTTGACGTGGGTGGTAATGACGGTAACGTCTTTATTTTTAGTTGTTTTTTTGATTTTAGACACAGTCGAAATCCATGGCACCCTGGATGATTGAATATTTAATATTTTCAAATATTCTGACACCATAGGTTACCATATTTAGCCGGGTATTGCCACTACCTTAGCTGCAGATCCAGATCCGAATTATGATTCTGAAAATATTAATGAAATCCTTTGAATCCAAATGGTTACCACCCTTGACTTTCCGGGTACCGTATAATATGATTAAATTTGTAGCGCCCGCTGTAAGCTCGGCTCACTATCTGACGGAAAAAACGACGACCCATACAATCGAAAGATCATGAGCGCTGGATTCAAAAAAAGATAACCGACGCCTTTGGGCATTGATACCAAAGGCGTTTGTATTTTAAACAATTTCAGAAATTTTTGTGCAAAAAAATTTAAGTTTTTTCCTCTCCGGCCGATAATGACTCTGAAGATTATATTATCGCCAAAGATGCTTGCTCGCATTTAAAAAGCAAAGTTTCAAACGCTGCAAACTAAACTGGAATCAGAGGGCAGGCAGAGATTACCGGCCGTTGTGTCATATTTCAAATCATCAGGGAGGATTGATCATGCCAGTTTATCTGTGGACGGGCAAAAATAGAAGTGACGTGACCCAGAAAGGCGAGATTGACGCTGTCAGCGAAGAAGCCCTTAAGGCTCAGCTGGTTCGCCAGAGAATTACGGTAACCAAAATCAAGAAAAAACCGAAAGACCTTTTTGCAAACGTCGCCTTTCTCCAGCCTAAGGTCAAAGAGCATGATGTCATCATTTTTGCCCGGCAATTTTCGACCATGATCGATGCCGGATTGCCTATTATTCAATGCCTCGACATTCTTTACTCGCAGCAAAATAATGTCACCTTTAAAAAAATGCTCAAAGATATCAAGGAATCCGTAGAAGGCGGGGCAACTTTGGCCGAAGCATTGAAAAAATTTCCCAAACAGTTCGATGACCTCTTCGTCAACATGATCGCTGCCGGGGAGGCCGGTGGTATTCTTGATGCAATTTTGAGAAGGCTTGCAGCCTATATGGAAAAGGCGGCCAAACTCAAGGCCCAGGTAAAAGGGGCCATGACCTATCCCATCGTTACTTTAATTATTGCGGTTGTGGTTTTGGCAGTTATTCTGGTTTTTGTAATTCCGGTTTTTGAGGAAATGTTCGCCGACTTTGGCGGCGAGCTTCCGGCGCCGACCCAGATTGTTGTGGCCATGAGCGATTTGGTGAAAAGCAAGATTGTTTATATCATCGTCGGTATTATTTTATTTATCTTTGCCTTTAAGAAGTTTCACAGCACCCAAAAGGGGCGGGATGTGGTCGACGATCTGCTGTTAAAGATTCCCGTGTTTGGAGAACTGCTGCGCAAAGTTGCCGTCGCAAAATTTACCCGTACCATGGGCACCATGCTGGCCAGTGGCGTTGCAATTTTGGAAGCCCTCGATATCGTAGCTAAAACTGCGGGTAATCGAACCGTTGAAAAGGCGATTTACAACGTCCGGTCCGGCATTGCCGAAGGCCGCACCATGGCAGATCCGTTAGGCGAAAGCGGGGTCTTCCCTCCGATGGTTTGCCAGATGATCGGAGTTGGCGAATCAACCGGAGCGTTGGATGCCATGCTGGAGAAAATTGCCGATTTTTACGATGAGGAAGTTGATCAGGCCGTTGAGAATTTGACAGCACTCATCGAGCCATTTATGCTCGTATTTTTAGGCGTGACCATTGGTGGTCTGGTGGTTGCCATGTATCTGCCGATATTCAAGATGGCCGGTGCCGTCTAATGACCATATAGAAGATCACGTAAAACCCAAAAAACAGAGGTGCGATTGGCTCTTTGAAAGGGCCAATCGCACCTGTAACATCCCCCAGCCGGTTTGTCCTTCAATTAGTATATCTTATGGCGCACACACTGCACATGCCCGAAAAGGACTTCAAAGATAAACTGAAGTGGCTGATGCTTTTTCGAGTCCTTTTTTCAACCCTCTTGCTTGGTTCGTCCATCGTCCTGCAGCTCGGTGATTCGCCCCCACCCATAGGCCCCCCCCTCAAATTTTTATACGGTCTAATTGCATCCATTTTTTTTCTGTCCATTATATATGCCCTGGCCATAGATCGCATTAAAAAACACATTGCCTTTGCCTATGTTCAGATTCTAATCGATACTTTTGTGGTAACGGTGATCCTGTTTGCTACCGGAAGTTTTTCGAGTATTTTTTCGTTTCTGTACCTGGTTGTCATCATCTATTCCAGCATATTGCTGTCGATCCGGGGAACCCTGGTCATTGCGGCGCTATGCAGTATCCAGTTCGGCATCATGGTAGATTTTGAATTTTATGGTATCATCTCTCCCTTTGTTACAGAAGTATCGATGCTCGCATCCAACCATCCCTGGAATCAGGTTCTGTACAAAATCCTGATAACCATGACCGCCTGTTTCGCAGTCGCTTTTTTGAGCAGCTTTTTGTCGGAGCAAGTTCGAAGTACTCGCAAAGAATTGCGGGTTATGGAAAATCATGTAAAACGCGTCGAGAAAATGGCAGCCGTCGGCGAAATGGCAGCCGGCCTGGCGCATGAGATAAAAAACCCCCTGGCTTCCCTGACCGGATCCATTCAGCTTCTCAAAGAGGACATTCATCATGATCCTGATCATGAAAGACTTATGCAGATTATCTTGCGTGAGGCCGATCGTCTCAGTTCACTGGCAAATAACTTTTTGCTGTATGCACGTCCGCCGGCTGGAAAAGTTGAGGCTATTGAGCTCGAACGCGTCCTGATCGAAACCGCGGAGCTGTTTGAAAATGACGCATCCAATGACGGACGCATCACCACTACCAAAAATCTTCAATCCAATATATGGATTTCAATGGATCCGGTTCACCTGCGGCAGATCCTCTGGAACCTTTTGCTAAATGCATCGGAAGCCATTGAGGGGGAAGGTGTGATCGACATTGAAATGTATGAATTAAAAAGCAAACGTGCGTGTATTAAAATAACCGATAACGGCTGCGGAATGTCCACGGAGGAACTTAAATCCATTTTTGACCCCTTCTTTACCACCAAACCTACCGGCACCGGTCTCGGACTTTCCATTGTACACCGAATTCTTGAGGCTTATGATTTCTGGATGAATGTCGAAAGTGAAGCCGGCAAAGGAACCACTTTGACCCTGCATTTCAAACAGATGGAACCACCATCCAAAAACAAATAGGGTGCAGTCAGCGCAACTTTTAAGCCAATCCAATCAGCAGGTTGCAAAAATCAATAAAATCACAAACCCCGGGTACCCAAACACGACTCGACCTGAAAGGGTCGCAGGTCAAATAAATCCCTCCACCTCCGGCGGATTAATACCCAATTCTTTAATTAAATTAGTTACCTACTTTAATGACGGTGCCCCGTTAACTAAAGAACTTAATCTTGACAGTTATCAGCAAATACGCTATCTATGACGATTTTAATATAGAATATTATAGCGCCATCTGCATTTAACATGAATTTATAAAGCGATTAAATAATGGATAAAACTAGCGAATTGTTGCAAACCCGAAAATCAAAGATTGATGAATTAAAAAAGAATCAGGTCAACCTTTTCCCGAATGGCTTTGTGGTATCACACACGGTTGCCGATATTCAAACCGCCATTGATCAATCACCTGACACCCTGACCGAGGACGAACCGGTTTTTGTCTCCGCCGGTCGCATGATGGCAATCAACAGTTTCGGCAAAAGCGCTTTTATCCGTTTCAGGGACCGGACCGGACAGTTTCAGGCTTACGTCAGAAAAGACCGCATCGGTGATGAGGCCTACCAACTTTTCAAACAGCTTGATATCGGCGATTTTGTAGGCTTAAAAGGCGGGTTATTTCAGACCCGGACCGGCGAATGGACCTTGCTGGCCCAGGAGCTGAATTTGCTGTGCAAGGCCACCCGCCCTCTGCCGGAGAAATTTCACGGACTGCGGGATCCGGAAAAGCGTTACCGTCAGCGCTATGTCGACCTGATTATGAATGCCGATGTAAGGGAAATTTTCTTAAAACGAAGCCAGATTATTCAGCAGATCCGCAGTTATTTTATCGAGCGCGATTTCTTGGAAGTTGAAACCCCTATGATGCAACCCGTCCCCGGGGGCGCGGAGGCCACACCCTTTAAAACCCATCACAATGCGTTAGGAATGGATCTTTACCTGCGCATTGCGCCGGAATTATATTTAAAGCGCCTTGTTGTTGGAGGGTTTGAGAGGGTTTTTGAGATCAATCGCAATTTTAGAAATGAAGGGGTTTCCACCCAGCACAATCCGGAGTTTACCATGCTCGAATTTTATCAGGCCTATGCCACCGACAGGGATCTGATGGATTTGACCGAGCATCTGGTTGCCGAGATCGCCGTGACGGTTACGGGATCGGCGCGGATCAACTACCAGGGGCAGGATATCGATCTATCAGGAAAATGGCGCCGGCTGTCACTTTTTGCAGCGTTGGAGGAGTTGGGCGGCATTAATCCGGATGATTTGAACGATAAAGGAAAACTTCTTGAAATTGCATCTGAAAAAGGGGTTAAAGTTACCAAGACCGGCCAGCTGGGCAAGGTGATCACAAAATTATTTGACGCCCTGGTGGAACCCAAGTTGATTCAGCCCACCTTTATTACTGAATATCCGGCCGAAGTTTCACCCTTGTCCCGGCGCAATGATCGACACCCGGATCTTACCGAAAGGTTTGAACTTTTCATTGCCGGACGCGAGATTGCCAACGGGTTCTCCGAGCTCAATGATCCGGTGGACCAGCACGAGCGCTTTCGCCAACAGGTGGAAGGGCGCCAGGCCGGTGACGAAGAAGCACATCGCATGGATAGCGATTACATTGAAGCCCTGGAGTATGGGATGCCGCCAACCGCAGGCGAGGGCATCGGCATCGACCGGCTGGTTATGCTGCTCACCAATGCGGCTTCGATTCGTGAAGTCATCCTCTTTCCCCACATGAAGCAAAAGGATTAAGGGATTGAGGGATTAAGGAATTTAGGGATTTTGGGATTCAGGGACTCAGGAATACGATCGATAGTATTCCTTCAATTCCTAAATTCCTGAATTCACAATTCCTAAATCAATGTTCCGTCAATTCCTAAATAAGTGAACTATGTCATTTGAATTATTCATCGGCAGCCGATACCTGAGGGCCAAACAAAAGCAGGCCTTTATTTCCCTGATTACCATTCTTTCCATTGCCGGGGTGGCGGTGGGCGTAATGGCCTTGATTGTGGTCATAGCAGTGATGGCAGGGTTTGAGGCTGATCTAAAGAGTCGCATATTAGGCGGACAGCCCCAGGTGATTCTGAAACGTCACGGAGGCGCTTTTTCCGATTACCATAAAGTGCTCAAAGAAGTAGAACAGATGGATGGTGTCGAGGCCGCCACGCCGTTTATCTTATCTCAAGTTATGCTGCGCGCAAAAGGTGGGGCTTCCGGTGCGGTGTTGCGGGGAATAGAGCCAACATCAGCCGGCCGGGTCATGACCACCCTTCAGCAGGTGAAATTGCCCGATCCGGCAGCCGCCGGTTCATCCCAAGATCCTGCAACCACCATTCCCGGGATTGTTCTGGGACGTGAATTGGCCAGAAACCTCGGGGTTGTTGAAGACGATATCGTCTATTTAATATCTCCCCGGGGTATGTTGTCTCCCATCGGGCATGTTCCGGCAATGAAACAGTTTAGGGTAACCGGTTACTTTGAGTCCGGTATGTATGATTATGACCAGACCTTTGCCTATATCAATATAATAGATGCCCAGAAGCTAATGCGCATGGGCAATTCTGTCAGCGGGCTTGATATCCGGGTTACCAATATATATGACGCGCGAAACGTTGCCCAGGCCATTACATCTAAACTGAAGTTTCCCTATTGGGCGATGGATTGGATGCAGATGAATCGCAACCTTTTTAAAGCACTTAAGCTGGAAAGAAGGGTAATGTTTATTATATTGACCCTCATCATTCTGGTGGCGGCCTTTAACATTGCCAGCAGCCTGATCATGATGGTCATGGGAAAAACCCGGGACATTGCTATCTTAAAGGCCATGGGGGCCACCGAGAGGAGCATACGAAAAATTTTTGTTTTTAACGGTATGGTCATCGGGGCTTTCGGCACACTGCTGGGTTTGGGCCTGGGACTCATTCTCTGTTTTCTGCTCAAACACATTAATGTCCATGAATTGGCCGGAGATATTTATTATTTTACGACGTCATTGCCGGTCAAGCTTGAATTTATCAATGTTATTTCGATTATCGCAGCGGCTTTGTTGATATGTTTTTTGGCCACCCTT
This sequence comes from uncultured delta proteobacterium, assembly GCA_963766255.1. Taxonomy (GTDB): domain Bacteria; phylum Desulfobacterota; class Desulfobacteria; order Desulfobacterales; family JAFDCJ01; genus JAFDCJ01. Next base: position 63,456 of record CAVXZZ010000033.1, on the reverse strand, counting down.
TACCCGGCGCGGCAGGCATCTAAACTCAATCCCGTTGATGCCATCAGATACGGCTAGAATTACAAATAGTGCCCTGCGGGGCTGTCAGGAACACGATGCTAAATGGGAATCATAAAAGCGAATCAGATCGGGCGCACAGCCTTGTCTCTGTTCGTAAGTTGCACAAAAGCTTTTCCAACGGCGGAATCAGTATTGATGTAATAAATGAGCTTGATTTTGATTTATTATCCGGTGAAACTGTGGCCATTGTGGGTGCCTCCGGTATCGGCAAATCTACCCTGCTTCATATCGTCGGTACCCTCGACCGGCCCGACAGCGGCAAATTGCTGTTTAAAGGCGAAGATGTTTTTTCATATGACGATCTTAAACTGGCACGGTTTCGCAATCAGTCAGTCGGGTTTGTTTTTCAATTTCATCATCTCCTGCCCGAATTCAGCGCCCTTGAAAATGTCATGATGCCGGCGTTGATTCAGGGAACGGGAAAATCCGTTGCGGCCCAGGCAGCCGAGGAAGTTCTCGTCCGGGTCGGTTTAAAGGACAGATTGAACTATCGCGTTGGAAAATTGTCCGGGGGAGAACAGCAGCGGGTGGCCCTTGCCCGGGCGCTGGTTTTAAAACCGCTGGTTCTGCTTGCAGATGAGCCCACCGGAAACCTGGACAAAACCAATAGCGAGCGTATCCACTCACTGTTAATGGAGTTGAATCGGGAATTTTCGATGACGCTGGTTGTGGTCACCCACAACATGGATTTAGCCTCATGTATGTCCCGCCGTGTAACGATTGTTGACGGAAAACTGGCGGCTATGCCGTGATCATCGACCGGCATAACATTTTGGATCACCGAAGATGCAGCGATTGGCAGTCCGTCTGCTGTTCTAATAGGATTCTATGAAAAACCGCGTTTACCCGATCCTTTTAATTTTAATATTATTAATAGGTGACGTTGCCCTTGGAGAACAGCCCGTCCAGGTTGTCCTACTGCCCTTTGAAGTATTCGCACCGGAAGATTTATCCTATTTAAAGGAACAAATTCCAAAATTCATTAAAACCCAGCTGGAGCAGGAAGGCGCCCGCATAATTATTATGGATCAAGAGACCCTGAAGTCCCGCGGAATGCGGATGGACAGTGTCGCGGCCATACGCCAAATAGGCCTTGAAACCGGTGGCAGCTCTGTTATCTGGGGAAGCTTGACCTGGCTCGGTCAGAATTTCAGCCTGGATGCCAAAATGCTTCCAGCAGAGGGGGCCGCAAGCCCGCTTGCGTTTTCAGGCGACGGCCAAGGCGCCGAAAACCTGCCTGCCGCCGTAGAGGCAATGGTTCAGGAAATGGGCCTAAAGCTGTTTAAACGGGAAACGATTGTGGAGGTTCGGATTAAGGGCAACCAGCGTATTGAAGAAGACGCCATCCGAAGAATTTTAAAAGTCAAAAAAGGGGACGTGTACAACCAAAAAAATATATCTGAAGAATTAAAATCCATTTATAAAATGGGCTATTTTGATGATGTTCGCGTAGATGCTGAAACGGTTGCCGGCGGAAAAATTCTCATCATTACGGTTAAGGAAAAACCGACTGTAAGGGCCATTCTTATTAAAGGTAACACCTGGGTTTATGACGATGATGAAATAAAAGAAAATCTTACCATCCGCAAGGGGTCCATCCTGAATATCAATACCCTTCAAAGCGACATACGACGGATCGAAGAACTGTACAAAGAAAAAAACTTCTACAATGCCAAAGTCAAATTTAATGTCTATCCGCAAAAAGATAACCAGGCGGATATCGAATATGAAATCGATGAGGGTGAGAAATTTTTAGTTAAAACCATTAAATTTGTCGGCAACACGGCCTATTCCGATGACGACCTGAAAGATGAGATGGACACCTCCGAAGAAAATATGTTTTCCTGGATCAGTTCAGCCGGCAGCCTAAACGAAGAAAACCTCAATCGGGATATTGCCAAACTGACCGCTTTTTATCATAATAATGGGTATGTTAAGGCCAGGATCGGTGAGCCGGAAGTCAAATTCGCAGACGGCGGCATCACCATAACCATCCGTGTTGTTGAGGGGGAGCAGTTCAAGGTCGGCGAAGTGACGATGACCGGCGATTTGATCATTCCCGCCGAGCAACTGATGGAAAAGGTAAAAATTTTAGAGCAGGAGTATTACAACCGCGATGCTTTGCGGCTGGACGTGATTACATTGTCAGATATATATGCCGATGAAGGATACGCCAATGTCGATATTGCGCCGCGCATAAAACAGGATGCCGCGAAAGCCGCTGTCGATATTGACTTTGAAATTTCCAAAGGCAAGCAGGTTTACTTTGAAGACATCATGATCAGCGGCAACTCCCGGACTCGCGATAAAGTGATTCGGCGGGAATTGCAGGTTTATGAGCAAGAACTTTATGGCGGGAAAAGATTAAAGCGCAGTATTCGCAACCTATTTCGACTTGATTATTTTGAGGACGTAAAGGTCGACACCATCAAAGGCAGCGCCGAGGATAAAATGAAGCTGCGCATCAATGTAATCGAAAAAAATACCGGGGCTTTTGAGTTCGGCGGCGGCTATGGGAATGTTGAAAACTTTTTTGGAACAGCTGCCATATCCGATCGGAACCTGTTTGGACGCGGTCAGACCCTGGGGCTGCAGGCGCAGTTGGGATCCAAAACCACCAAATATACGTTGAGTTTTACAGAACCGTGGTTATTTGATATTCCACTGACAGCCGGTGCTTCTATTTACAACTGGAAATACCGATATTCAACTTATGATAAAGACAGTATCGGAGGCAATTTGCGACTGGGTTACCCGCTCATCGACTATAGTCGCATATTTTTGACCTATACCTATGATATTGCAGATATCAAGAACGTAGATGACGATGCCGCTAATTCCATCAAAGATAATGAAGGGGAAAATACCAAAAGCAGTATCACCACCCTTCTGAAATATGATTCCAGAGATGATGGTTTTCATCCAACCGAAGGATCTTTTCATACGGGATCACATGAATTTGCCGGGCTGGGTGGAACGGTTGGATTTAACAAAATCATCCTCGAAACCGCCTGGTATTTTCCACTGATCTGGAAAACCGTCGGCGTTATACACGGCAAGGCCGGTTATGTAAAAGAGCTTCAAGGAATGACACTGCCGGACTACGAAAAGTTTTATATGGGGGGCACGGACGGGCTGCGGGGGTTTGAGCGTGACGACGTGGCCCCGCGGGATGATAACGGTGACATTGTTGGTGCCGACAAGTTTTTGGTGGGAAACGTAGAAGTTCGATTTCCGCTTTTCGAGCAAGCCGGTTTGTATGGCGCTGTCTTCTTTGACACTGGAGAGGCTTGGGGTAAAGATGAAGATCCTGATCCTGGCAACCTGCGGGAAAGCGCCGGTTTCACCTTTCGTTGGCGGTCACCCATGGGGCCGATTATTCTGGGGTACGGTTGGATCCTGGATCCCCAACCCACCGATGAGGCCTCCGGGGGCTGGGCATTTTCCATGGCCTCGTCATTTTAGGCGTCCTGGAATTTTTAATCACGCCCTCGGCGTGAATAATAGTGTGCATTCTATGAGATAAAAATTTCAACTATAATAGCGGGAGTCAAAGCCGGGTCTCCATGATCCGGATTCTTCGCTCCAATACAAGGGGGAATATAATGAGGGCAACCAAATTTGTGTGGATCGTCTGCATTTTTTCAATTTTATTTTTTTTCAGCAACTTTTCAATGGCAGCCGACGTCGCCAAGATAGGTGTTATCGATTTTCAAAAGGTTTTGGAAACTTCCGCTGCCGGAAAAGCGATCCAATCCGAACTCAAGGCGAAAAATGAAACAATGGCCGCTGACCTTCAGAAAAAAGGCGCAGAAATTGAGAAAATCAGCAAACGGCTTGAGCGCGAATCGATGGTGATGAGCAAAGAGATGCGTGAAGAAAAAGAGCGGGAACAGCGCATCAAGGTCAATGATTTTAAATCGCTGCAAAAAAGGTATCGTGCCGAGCTGCAAAAACTTCAGGTTGAATTAATGCAGCAACTGCAAGACAAAATAACCGCCATCACCCAGGAAATCGGGAAAAAGGAAGGCTACCTTTTGATCATGGATAAGCGTGGTGTCATATATGCGCCGACTTCGGTTGATTTAACCGACAAACTTATCCAGAGGCTTAACAAAAAATAAGCAAGGGCTGTTAAATTTCTTAGACTATGGCAATTATGAGCGTATCGTTATCTGAAATTGCAGGGCTGGTGCAGGGCAATATCATCGGCGATTCGGAAAAAATGATCAGCGGCGCGGCTCCTTTGGAGACGGCCGCAGAAGATCAAATTACAGTGGCAGGCACCGCCAAATTTCTCAAAAAAATAGGGGACTGCACGGCAGGGGCGATCCTGGTTCCCCGGGATTTCAAGACCGGCGCGTGCAATCTGCTGCAGGTGGATAATCCCATGGTGGCGTTTGCCAAAATCGTGCAATATTTCCATCCACCCGTCCAGCCCCCGGCGGGGATACATCCAAGTGCAGTGGTCGGCGCTGATTTTAAATGCGGCCAAAACGTTACCGTCGATCCGCAGGTTGCTATCGGGCGGCATGTTACGGTGGGTGATCGTGTCTGGCTGCACCCGGGAGTAGTTGTTGGAGACGAGGCTGTTATCGGTGATGATGTCGTCATCTACCCCAATGTAACCATACAGGCGCGCTGCATTGTCGGTAATCGGGTGATTATTCATGCCGGCACGGTCATCGGCAGTGATGGCTTTGGTTTTGCACCTGACGGCCAATGCTATCATAAAATTCCCCATACGGGCATTGTTCAAATCGATGACGATGTCGAAATAGGGGCCAATAATACCATTGATCGAGGGACATTCGGCAAAACTCATATCGGCCGGGGGGTCAAAACCGATAACCTGGTTCACATTGCGCACAACGTCAGGGTGGGAGAAAATACAGTTCTGGTCGCCCAGGTTGGAATCGCCGGCAGCGCCACGATCGGCAAGAATGCTATTTTAGCCGGGAAGGCCGCCATTGCCGGACATTTGATCATTGGTGACGGCGCAATTGTTGGCCCCCAGACCGGTGTCGGAAAGCCGGTGCCTGACGGTCAGATTGTATCATCCGGTATTCCGGGAATGCCGCATCGAGTATGGCTGCGGGTTCAGCGGATGATACCGAAATTGCCTGAATTCAGCAAGAGGCTCGCCGGGTTGGAGAAGAAGTTTAAACGTCTGGAAGATAAAATGGATTAAAAAAATGAAATCCGCGTATGGTATTCAAAAAATCATGGAGTTATTGCCACATCGCTATCCCTTTTTGCTGGTCGATCGGGTTATCGAACTGGTGCCCGACGACAGGATTATGGCCCTGAAAAATGTGACGATGAACGAACCTTTTTTTTCGGGGCACTTTCCGGGCCAACCGGTCATGCCGGGGGTGCTCATTATCGAAGCCATGGCCCAGGCCGGGGGATTGCTGGCCTATGAGTCAGGCTCTGGCGATAAACGTGGCATGCTCATCTATTTTATGGGTATGGATAAAGTTCGGTTTCGCAAGCCCGTGATTCCCGGAGACCAGCTCATATTCGAAGCTAAAATTTTAAAATGGCGGTCCAAGGTGGCCAAAATGTCCGGGACCGCTTCGGTTGATAACCAGTTAGTCGCGGAAGCTGAGCTGATGGCTGTCTTTGGAGATCGTAAATGATACATCCGTCTGCCATAATTGATCCCAAAGCTGAAATTGATACCGATGTTGAAATCGGACCTTATACTATTATATCCCACAATGTTTCCATAGGATCGGGGACGGTGATCGGTCCCCATGTCACGGTGGACGCCTTATGTGTCCATCGCACCGGATTGCCATGTTTTTCAATTTGCATCGGTCGGCGCAGAACCCCAGGCCGTCAAATTCAAGGGGGAAAAGACCTATGTAAAGATCGGCCGCGGAACGGTGGTGCGGGAGTTTGTCACCATTAACCGGGGGACCGCCTTTGGTACCGGGGTCACCCAAATCGGTGAAAAAAATCTGTTGATGGCCTATTGTCATGTGGCCCATGACTGCCAGACGGGGCGCGAGGTTATTCTGGCCAACAATGCAACTCTGGCCGGTCATATCGTCATAGGGGATTATGTAATTGTCGGAGGCCTGGTCGCAATTCATCAATTTGTTAGAATCGGCGAGTATGCCTATGTCGGCGGTAAATCGGCAGTGCCCAAAGATATCCCCCCCTATGTCATTGCCTCCGGTGACCGGGCCAGGCTTTTTGGCCTTAACCGGATCGGATTAAAGCGACATGGTTTTTCCGAATCAGCGATAATGGCTTTAAAAAAAGTGTATCGAATTTTTTTCCGATACGGGATAACGATCAATGAAGCTATTGAAAGAGCCCAGGCGGAAGTCGATCATTTGCCGGAAGTTGTCAATTTTATAAATTTTATCAAATCCTCCCAGCGAGGAATAACGCGGTAAAGGCCCCTTTGGTGGTCTGAAGCGATTGGAGCTATCTGTCAGATATGCTTCTGGCAATAAAGTTTTGGCGTTTATAAGGTTTCATTCATTTAATATATTAATGGAGTACAGCATCAATGGACAAAGTCCGGGTAGGGGTCATCGGTGTCGGCTACCTTGGCAAATTTCACGCTGAGAAATATTCCCGCATGGAAAATGTGCAGTTGGTTGGGGTAGCAGATACTCATGATGCCCTGGCAGAGGAAGTCGCTGCCAGGTTTAATACGCGTGCATTCATCGATTATCGCGAACTTTTAAACCACGTCGACGCTGTCAGCATTGTGGTGCCGACCGAGCATCATTTTTCCGTTGCCTCGGAATGTATGAACCATGATCTGGATGTGCTGATTGAGAAGCCCATGACGGCCACCCTTGACCAGGCCGATGAACTGATCGCAATGGCCAAATCCAGGGGACGTGTTATGCAGATTGGCCACCTGGAGCGGTTTAATCCGGCCGTGATCGCCCTCAATGAGATTGTTCACGAACCCATGTTCATAGAAGCCCATCGATTGGGTATTTTCAAGGGCCGCAGCACCGATGTCAGTGTGGTGCTTGACCTCATGATCCATGATATCGATATTATTCTCAACGTTGTCAAATCCGAGATCAAAAGTATTCAAGCAGTGGGGGCTCCGGTTATCTGCGAGCATGCCGACATTGCCAATGTACGCCTGGAGTTTGCAAGTGGATGCGTCGCCAATGTAACTGCCAGCCGGATTTCAACAAAAAATCAGAGAAAAATGAGATTGTTCCAAAAAGATGCCTACGTTTCCGTTGATTTTACCAGTCGGAAAATTACCACTATTCATCGCGATGAGAGCAAGGCCTGTGCCGATAGCCTGATACCCGGCATGGATATCCAGCAGCGTTCCTTTTCCGAAGCGGATGTGCTCGAAGATGAACTCGTATCCTACATACAAGCGGTCAGCACCCGCCGGGCTCCTGTGGTTTCCGGTATCGCCGGACGCAAGGCACTGCAAGTTGCTTTGGGTATTACCGATCAGATTAACACAGCCATTAAACCCTATATTGATTAGGTCGATTCGGAATTTTTCCAACATTCCCTCCGGGCCGGAGGCCAATTGGGGTCAAAACCCCTGATTTGAACGCTTATGAGTCCTACACCCCCTCAAGCCTGTGTGGCGATTATTGCCGGTGAGGCATCCGGCGACCTGCACGGGGCCAAACTGATAAAGGCGATGCAAAAAAAGAGGCCGGGATTGTTTTATTGCGGAATTGGCGGTCCCGCTCTGAAGCAGGCCGGTGTGCGCATCCTGGTGGATGCGTCCGAGTTGACGGTGGTTGGTATCACCGAGGTTTTTGCGAAGCTGCCCGGTATCCTAAAAGGTATGGCCGCCATCAAAAAGCTTCTAAACAGTCTGAAACCCGACCTTCTCATCCTAATAGACTTCCCCGATTTTAACCTTCACGTTGCGGCGACAGCCAAGAAATTAGGCATTCCGGTGTTGTATTATATCAGCCCTCAGATATGGGCCTGGCGTCGGGGCCGGGTCAAGCGGATTGGCAGACTTGTTGATCGCATGGCCGTCATACTGCCCTTTGAGGAGCAGTTTTACACCGAAAACCATGTTGCGGCGACTTTCGTCGGGCATCCTCTGCTTGACAGCCCCCTGCCCACCGCGGACCAGATTCTATCGTCAGCCGGGACAGGGACCGGTCACCATCGGTCTGATGCCGGGTTCCCGCGATAGTGAAATTTCGCGGCATCTTCCAGTCATGCTGGATACCGCCCATATTTTGAAAGACCGGCTGAAGCATGCTAGATTCATAATATCCCATGCCCCGTCGGTTGCGCGCCAGCAAATTGAGATGATTGTGGCCGCGCATGCCGGCCGGATGGATGTCGAAATCATTTCCGCAGGCGTTGAGACGGTATTTGCGCGCAGTGACTTGCTGGTTGCCGCCTCCGGAACTGTAACGCTGCAGGCTGCCATCCATGGAACCCCGATGGTTATTATCTACAAAGTGTCCCCGGTCAGTTTCCTTCTGGGCCGGGCACTTGTGCGGGTACCCCATATCGGCCTGGTCAATTTGGTAGCCGGACAGGAACTCGTACCGGAGTTGGTGCAGAACGCGGCCAGTGCCCAAAATATCGCTTCGGCGGTAGAAGATATGCTGGCCGACAGGAGTCAGCTAGATCAACTCAAACAGCAGTTGTTTGATTTGCGTGATGTGCTGGGAGGGGGCGGTGCATCCGAGAAGGTGGCAGCGCTGGCCCTGGAGATGCTTGGGGATTAATATTCAAAATTATAGGCAATTTGTACCGGTAAGCGCAAAAAAAAATGAAACCTCTAAAATTACCTAAACTGACCCGGCGGCATAAAGAAATGCTGTCTCTGGTCAAAGACAGCTGGTTCATGCTGTTGGCAGCTTCAGGGTTTTCTGCGGTGGAAGGGGCCATGACGGCCGCTACAGCTTATCTGGTCAAACCAGCTGTTGAAAAAATATTTGAACAAAAAGATATGCAGATGCTGGCCTTGATTCCGGTGGCCATTATTGCCGTGTTTGCCATCAAGGGGATTGCAGCCTACGGATCGGGATACCTGTTGATTCATGTGGGTCAGAATATTATCCGGCGCATGAGAAATCGTCTTTACAATCACATCCAGGACCTTCCCCTGGCTTTTTTTCAGCGGGAAAAAACCGGCGATCTCATGTCCCGTGTTACCAATGATGTCGCCCTTGTCAGTGACATGTTTACATCCGTCGTCACCCGGTCTGTCAGAGATGGTTTTTCCATCATCGGGCTTATATCCGTGACCTTTTTCCTCATACCCAAACTGGCTGTTTTTACCTTTATTGTTTTTCCGCTTGCCGTGGCTCCGCTTTATTATTTTGGACGAAAAATACGGCGGGTGCGCCGGGGCGTTCAGGAATCCTGGGCCGACATCAATGCCTTTTTGCATGAGACCTTTACCGGAACCAAAATTGTAAAAGCCTTCGGCATGGAAGCGCATGAGAAAAAGCGCTTTGCGCAAAAATCCCGCAGGATATTCAGATTGGAGATGAAAGAAAACAAAGTCCGCGAAATCTCTTCGCCTTTGATGGAATTATTGGGAGGAATCGGGATCGGGTTCATCATGTGGTACGGCGGCCGGCAGGTTATTGCCGGGACATACTCTTTTGGCACGTTCATGTCGTTTCTGACGGCCGTGGGCTTGATGTACCAGCCTCTAAAAAAGATCAGTCGATTAAACAATGCGGTCCAGCGCGGGATGGCGGCCATCGATAGAATCTATGATATTCTCGAAAAAAAATCCGACCTGATAGAAGCAGTGTCACCGGTTAAAATCCAGCCGGGCCCGCACCGGATAGCCTTTGAAAATGTATCCTTTAAATACGACCGGGATCTGGTGCTCAAAAATATCAACCTCAAGGCCGACACGGGTGAAATCATTGCCCTGGTTGGCGTGAGCGGCGGGGGCAAGACCTCCCTGGTCAACCTGCTGCCGCGGTTTTATGATCCCACCGAGGGCAGGGTATTAATCGATGAGGTTGACATCCGCCAAATTTCCCTCAAAGCGCTGCGCAGCCAGATTGCCCTTGTCACCCAGGAACCCATTTTATTCAATGACACCGTACGCAATAATATCGCCTACGGCATGCTGGGGGCATCCGAACAGGAGATCGAAGAAGCTGCCAGGGCCGCCTATGCCTTTGATTTTATAGAAAGTTTTCCCGATGGATTTAACACCTCGATTGGAGAGTTGGGCGGGAGGCTGTCCGGGGGCCAACGGCAGCGCATCTGTATTGCCCGGGCGCTTTTAAAAGACGCCCCTATATTGATTCTGGACGAAGCCACATCATCCCTGGACTCCGAGTCCGAGGATCTGGTCCAGAAGGCTCTGGGGAATTTGATGAAGGGCCGTACGACTTTCGTCATTGCCCATCGGCTCAGCACAATAGGGAATGCCGATCGCATCATTGTCATCGTCGATGGCCGGATTGTGGAAGAGGGGCGGCATGACGACCTGCTGGACCTGGGGCAGGAATATCATAAACTCTATCAGATGCAATTCGCCGACGGCCATTAGCCCATGTCCATCCTCGATCGCTATCTCATAAAAGAAATTTTAAAGCATTTCGGGATCGTTTTATCATCTGCCGTCATCATTTATCTGGCCGTTGATTTTTTCGAAAACATTGACCGATTCATGGAAGCCGGCCTGCCGACGGCGCGAATTCTGGAATTTTTTCAGCTCAAACTGCCACTGATCACCGTCCAAATTACCCCCATTGGCCTTTTACTGTCGGTCATGATCACATTTGGCCTGATGAATAAAAACAATGAGATCATTGCCCTGAAAAGCGGCGGGATGAGTGTCTATCATTTTTTAAAACCGATCCTGGCCCTGGGTCTCCTGGTTACCATCGGATACTTTATTTTGGCCGAGATAGTTGTGCCGGTCACCATCAGCAAAGCCAATGAGATCTGGCGGGTTGAGGTAAAAGGATATACAGTGACCGCGGAACGGAAAAATATCTGGATCAAAGGTCATCGCTCCATAGCTTATATTTCATATTTTAACCCTCGGGATCAGTCCCTATCCGGCATCACACTCAATTATTTTGATCAACAGTTCAGACTTACCCGCCGGGTTGATGCTGCCAAAGGAAAATTCCAAAACAAGCGCTGGGTATTTTATGACGTGATGGAACAGAAGCTGAATAGCCAGAGCGGTGCATATGCTGTCAATTTTTCAGATGAGCAGGTTGAAGAGATAGACCTGACGCCGGAGGATTTAAAGAGGGCTGCCAAAAAATCAGAGGAGATGAGTGTCAAGGAGCTTTATTACTATATTCAAGACATTGAAGGTGAGGGTTATGACGCCACACCCTACCGGGTGGACTTGCAGGGCAAGTTCGCGCTACCGATATCCTGTATCATTGTCTGCATCATCGGGGCCAGTGTCACTCTCAGAAAAACCACCAGAGAAGGCCTGACGATGAATATCATCCTAGGAATGGTGATTGTGTTTCTGTATTTTATTGCCCAGGGCTTTTGCACCTCCCTTGGATATGGAGGGGTCTTGCCGCCGCTGATTGCCGCCTGGATTGCAAATTTTATCTTTGCATGTGTGGCGGTATTTAATTTATTAAATGCCGATTAGAATGCCGACCCTTAGAAAAAAAGTCGAATCCATCATAAACAGCCAGGAAAATATTTCAGCTTCACCGCTGGTATCTTTGCTGTCTGCGGCTTCCGCCTTATATGTTGCGGTTCAAAAGATTAGAGCAGGCGGCTACCGCAAAAATCTGTTGCGGTCGCACAAACTGCCCTGTGACGTGATCTCGGTGGGAAACATTACCGTGGGGGGCACCGGAAAAACACCCATGACCATCTATCTGGCCGCCAAACTGCAGGAGGCAGGTGTCCGTGTAGCGGTTATCAGCCGGGGCTACAAGGGCTGTGCTGAAAGCAGCGGCGGGATTGTCAGCGACGGCCGGAACCTGCTGATGAATGCAGAACAGGCCGGTGATGAACCATTTCTGATGGCCAGCCGTCTGAGAGACATACCGGTTGTTGTCGGCAAAAATCGATATGAAGCCGGTCTATTGACAGTCGAAAAATTTCAGCCGGATGTCATTGTCCTCGATGACGCCTTTCAGCATTTAAGGTTAAAACGCGATATTGACATCGTCCTTTTAGATTGCGCCCGGCCCTTCGGCAATTCCCATCTTCTGCCACGGGGAGCGTTAAGGGAACCGGCAGCCGCCTTAGCGCGGGCCAGCGCCTGTATCCTGACCCGATCCCGGGGTAAGACGGATGAAGCCACCACCGCCAGCATGGCCAGGATAAAATCACTCATCCCCCGGATACCTATTTTTACCTCATCCCATGAACCCTATATTTATAAGGTTAAAGGCGGTTCTCAAACAGCCTTGAATAAAATAGACAGTTTTTTGTCACCCGATCAATTAGAAGACATCAAACAGCACAAGATCTTTGGCTTTTCAGGCATAGCGCGCAACGACGACTTCCAGCGCACGGTTGATGAGATAGGATTTAATGTCAGAGGATTCTGCGAATTTCCAGATCATCACCCCTATAATCGGAATGATCTGGAAGATATCGTGGGAACCGCGCAGGGGGCAGGGGCAAATTGCTTAATAACCACGGAAAAGGATCATGCTCGCATCGCTCATCAAAAACCGCTCACAATGGACCTGGTTGTTGTGGGGGTAAATATTTCCTTTGGCGGGGGGGGCGATGGCCAGGATTTTACTTCCTTTATCCGGAATCAGCTTCAGCGATGAAATAATCGGATATAACCCCCATAAAGCGGTTGTACTTGATGGCATAGTGGCTTAATCCTTGAGCCACAAATTCTTCAGATATTTTTCTATCTTCTTGCTCGATTTGCCCCGCTCTTTGCTCCCAGGCCCCGGCGTCCAGCGCCAGAATTTCATCAACTTTTTTCCGGTAAAAATCCGCCACCGGAAGATCCGAATAGGCATTTACAAACCAGGGCATGAGGCGGCCGACTTTTTTTAAGAAAAGATTGTGCTCCTTGCCGAAATTCATGACAGGTATCGTCGGTGAAATTTTCCATCCGCTCCATTTTTTCAAAATCAATGTGGTTGCCTTCGGCACTGAGTTCATAGGCTTTGGTGCCGGGAAAGGGGAAGAAAAAAGACCAGCGGTAGCGGCCGGGCTTGGCCTTGGCCATCAGCTGGATGGTTGCCATGACATCGTCATGGGTTTCGTCCGGCAGGCCGATCATCAAAAACACCGAGGTGTGCAGCCCGTATTGATGGGCCGTTTTGATGGCCCTGACAATGCTTTCATTTTTCATGCGGCGCTGCAGGATCTGCCGGCGGATACGCTCACTGCCGCTTTCAACGCCGAATTTGACAATTTTGCACCCGGCGTCCGCCAGATAGCGGGCTCTGCGCTTTTCGAAAAACCCCACATGGGCATTTACCACAAAGGGCAGGGCGCTGATCTTTTTGTAAGCTGCGCAGAATTGCTCGACATATTCCCGGTAAAATGTGAACAGATCATCGTCTAAAATAAACATGCTGATGTTTTGATAATTTTGCTGAAGATAGTCGATCTCCTGCATCAATTGATCAACCTCGAAATGGCGGATGTAATTCAACCCCTTGAAGCTGCAATTGAGGTCCTTGCGGTAGTGGGAGACCAGCTGGTGGTTAAAGCAGTAAGTGCAGGAAAAGGGGCAGCCCCGGGAGGCCATCAGGCCGACCCAGCCGTCTTTGGCATCGATAATATTTTGAAAATCAAAGATTTCGTAGTCTTTAAAGGGTAGCTTTTGTAAATCCGGCAAGGGCCGCAAGGGATTCAGCTGCACCCTGCCGTCGTGCAGATAGCCCATATTTTTAACCGCCAAAACCTCCAGCTGAGTTTGAATTTTTCGACAAATTCGGCAAAGGCCTCTTCGGCTTCACCGCGAATAATATAGTCGAAATCGCCGGACTTCAAAACTTGCTCCCCGGCGGCCATGGTGTGGATACCGCCGCAAACCAGGAGTGCATCGGTTGCCCCGCGGGCCCAGGCAGCCAGTTTGCGGGCATAGGGCCACTGGTTGGTGACAACCGAAAAGCCGATGATGTCGGCGGCTTCCTGTTCGGATGCGATCAACAAATCTGTTTTTCAGAGGGCAGCGGTTCGATGTCTTCGCACAGCTGCCACAGGGCAACCTCATGCCCGGCCTCTTTGAGCACCGCCGACAAATGGGCGATGCCATAGTTGAAGCCCAGCTGGGAGCCGGCGTTGGGGTAGATAAAGAGTATTTTCATGGTTGTCGTTCATAGGTTTCTGTGGTTCAATGGTTCAAGGCTCGGATTAAATTCAGCGGGAACCGCGAGTAATCCTCTAGAATATTCGAACCGCAGAATTATCGAATGTTGGAATCGCTAGCTTGTCTTTTATTATGAAATCAATTCCAGTTGTTTGACCCCGAAGCTTATGTCGGAGGGTTTTATACAGATAGCATTCCTTCGACTTCGACATTCGACATTCAGTATTCGATATTCAATATTCGCTTTACAATAGTTTCATTATAGTTTAGCCGCACGTTTCGGCCATCAGTGGCGACTCCGAACCTTGAACACCTGAATCTTTGAACCCTTAACCTTCTCTTAGCGCATCCTGCGCTGGTTCATGATACGGGTAATAATGTCTTCGACGTCGATGGCGGTTGGATCGCTCAACGTATCGACGTGAACAATCTGGCAGCTGTTCTGGCTAAAAGCGCTCCAGCGTCGAATGAAGCGCATGTTGTTGGAGCCGGCAAAGATAGTTAAGCAGGGCGTTTCCAGCGCCGCTGCGATATGCTGGCAGGCGGAGTCGTAACCAATATACTCGTCGCATTTTGCAATAATGGCCGCAATTTCACCGATGCGGGTCTGCATGCCGATGACGCCGCTGCTGATGCCGCTGTCAAGCACGGAGCCAAATACCGCATCCCGGGCGGCAAAACCCTGGTCTTTGACGGCCTCGAGAAGCAGGTTGGAATCTCGAAGTTCCTCATCGCCGAAACCCTTGTCGAGGACGATCACCGTATCCGGTTCCTGCAGCAGGGACAGCAATAAGGCTTTTTCAAAACGCCGCCCCACTTTTTTGCGCTGGTTGCCGCCGACACCGAAATTCATCACGATAACCTTGCGGGCACCGCCTTTTTTTAGATCGCTGTAAAGCCGCGGCGGCCTTTTTCAGGTTCGATGAATGCGGCCAGATTTTGGGAAAGCGAAAATCTTCTTCACCGGTTACTTTATTTATCCAGGTGTTGGTTAATTGGGCCATGGACATGTTGCTGGCAAAGGAAATGTCAGAGCGGCTGTCAAAAAAGAAATAATGGTCCTCAGGGATGATGGGCAATACCCCGAGCTGTGAAAGACGGGAGTCCGGATCGATGAGAATGGTATTTTCCAGAGGGCAGGCGGCCAGTTCCTGCTTGATAATATGAAGCACCAGCTGCCAGCTGGACAAGCGCTCTATCAACCCCCCTTTGCGGTTGTAATCCACCGTCTGTAAGCCGAATACGTGGGTTGCCGCCATAAACCTCATCCAGTTTACTGCCGCCGATAAGCACAATTTCCGCCTTTGGGAAAAGCTCGGCCAGCCGTTGAATGATAATGCTGGTAACGGCAACATCGGCTCCGATCGTCACCCTGGATAACAGCAGAATCTTTTTGACATCCCTTTGGCGCGCTAAATGCTTTCCATCCCCGCGAATGGTCTTGATTCTGTTAAGCAGATCATCGCGGTCAAAAATTTCAAAGTCTTTCAAACAACGATCCAGGTCCTGTCCCGATGGAAGTTTCCGGCAAAAGGAGATGAGCTGTGCCATGACCCGGTTGTAGGTTTCGGTCTGCAAATCTTCAAAATCATCGCACAGGCTTTCAATGATGATGCGAAACAGGGCCCGGGCGGCAATGCCGGTCAGGTCATTGTCCTCTGAAAAGGTCGTCATTTCACACAGCAGATCAATATAATCCTCTTCATAATGACAATCCTTTAGATATGAGTCCATAAACGAATGGGCAATCTGTCTGGACAAACGGGATATTTCTCCCCGGGCCACGGGTGCTCCCTTTACTGGCGGACCATTTCTCTCTATAAAATGAGGGTTTCATGAATTAACGTTGCTCCTGGACCAGTTGTTCAGCGGCTTGCAAAACGGCTTGCGGTGAAATCTCGCGCATGCAGCTGTGCTCAAGGGGGCATTGTTTAAGATGACAGGGCGAACAATCCAATTCCTTTCGCAGTACCCTGGTTTTTTCAAGGTTCGCAT
This sequence comes from uncultured delta proteobacterium, assembly GCA_963766255.1. GTDB lineage: Bacteria > Desulfobacterota > Desulfobacteria > Desulfobacterales > JAFDCJ01 > JAFDCJ01. Next base: position 47,165 of record CAVXZZ010000033.1, on the reverse strand, counting down.
GGGTATAGCGCGGGTCCGTCGGCCCCATGATGACCACCACCGGTATGTCAAATGCAACGGCATAATGCCGGGGACCGGTATCATTGGTCACCAAAAATCGGCAGCGTTGAATTAACGGTTTTAACAGGGCCAGATCCACATGGTCGGGCCCGGTGTTGATGATGGCCGCGTTGCTGAGTTGTACAATTTTATGGCCGATGCTTGTTTCTCCCGGGCCGATAAACAGCAACAGCCGGCAATTCCAGCGCTGCTCCAGCAACTCGGCCAGTCTGGCAAAATGCTCCGGCGGCCAGCACTTGGAAGCGCCGTATTGGGCACCCGGATTCAAGCCGATCACCATGTCATCCGGTTCGATTCCGTAGCGTTCCAACAGCCGGTCACCCCGTTTTCTGCAAAGAACCGGAGATAAACAATCGGGGCGCGGTATCCGGATCGATAGTGAGTCCCAGCCGGCGGCAGATTTCCAGATAATAATCCACCATCGGCACCGGCCTGATTTGCCCGCCGTCTCGAAGCGGCAGGGGACCGTCTGTGAGCAGGACGGTTCTGCTGTTGCGCCGGTAACCATAGATCCTGCGGGCGCCCCCCAGGCGTGCCAGCAAGGCTGAACGAAAGGTATGCGGCAGCACCACGGCGATTTGCGCCTGCAGGCCTCGCATTTGAAAAACCAGATGGAGAAAACCACGCCAGGATTTGTCGTTCATTTCGATAAGCTGATCAAACCATGGCCCATCCTCAACAACACCTTTGGCGTACCCGCGGATAAGGCCAATGACCCGTGCATCCGGATAATTCTGCCGCAGGCATTTAAATACCGGGGTTGCCATGACGACATCACCAACCCAATTGGGGCAGAAGACCAAGATGGTATCGGTTTTTTTTTGTTTATTGGATGATGTCACAGTGATTTTGAATCCCGGCGGATTTTTGTTATTCGATAATAGGCTTGGAGGATCATGATCCAATATCGAAAATTCATCATAAAACCAATAACCTATAACCAATAACCGATAACCTTCAATTGAGTGTTTTTTACTCAATTGAAATCCAAGCTTTGAGGCGGAATATAAAGGATGTCGAGGGGAGTGTCAACGCCGCTGGTTTAAAAGATGAACGTCGAACACCCGCCTGCCATGCATAGTGCATTTGGTTGGTATTAACAACGGTATATAAATCACATTGTTGAATTGAACTCACATTGCTATCAAGGCATTGCGGGCAGGTCGAACGGCCAACATCGAACATCGAATAATGATGTCGCTTGGCTCTGCAATCTAATTTCATTTGTATACTTTGTATGTTTTTTTCAGCCCTTCGGCTCCGCTCAGGGCCGTGAACCTGTCGAACGGCCGTTTTGATACGGGTAGCGAAAATCTTAATTAATTCTTTTGGTTGTGTTTTTTCATTCAAAATTCGATGTTGGATGTTCAATGTTCGATGTTCTTTTTTTTGGTCCTTTATGGGTTAACCAGGCTAACGCTGAAGGCGCTATCTCCCCAGGGCTCGATCGATTTTTGCCAAGACGTCATCTACCTCAATGCCTTCCATGCATCGTACGTGGCCCTCGGGGCATTGCTTCTGATAGCAGGGGGCACAACTCAGATCCGATTGAACGACCAGATGGCCACATCCATAGGGTACATGCCTGTCGGCCGGTGTCGGACCAAAGAGGGTAACATAGGGCGTCCCCACAGCTGCCGCCAGATGGCCCGGGTCCTGAATCAGGGCCCACAGCAGCCGCTGCGGCCTTCAATACGGCGGTTAACTCGAGCAGAGGATTGCCGGTTAAGTTGATGATATTCGGCGATTCTGCATTTTTCAACAAGTTTTTCAGCGACAGTCCACTGGTCGCTGCCTCCCAGCAGCACAACCGGGCGGTTTTGGTTTTTGATGATATGCTCTACGAGATTGCAGTAACTGTCAAAGCTCCAATCCTTTGATTCCCAGGATGATCCCATAACCACCGCAATAAAAGAATTTTTTATCGCCACCACGGCCGGCGGGACCAACTGATTGACGTCGAGACCCTTAAAACCAAAATCGAGGCTGCCGGGTTCAGGCAGTCCCAGGTGCTCGGTGAATTTCAAGTAATGGTCCAGCTTGGGAAGGTTTTCCTGGCAATAGGGGATGGACTCATTGTTAAACAGCCAGTTGAGCTCTTTGGCATTCTTGCGATGAAAACCGATGCGCCGTTTGGCCCCGGAAAGCAGTGAAAAAAACCCGCTTTTTAAATGGCGCTGAAGATCAAGGGTGACATCGAAATGTTCCTTATGCAATCTCTGGTAAATATCCCACATGGCTGCCACAGACCGTTGGCGCTTGAATTCGATGATACGGTCGATTTGCGGATGAAGGCCGACCAGGTCGGTACATTTGGGTTCAACCAGCCATGTGATGCGACTCCCAGGCAGGTGGGCTTTGATGTGGGCAACCAGGCCCAGGCCCCGGGCGACATCCCCCAGGGATCCCATTAAGATGATGAGAATTGAGGGGGAGCTAAGTTTATCTGAACCTGTTTGATTGGTTAGGTCTTTGTTCAATTCAAAATATTTCCATAATCATAGGTCTAATTTAGACCTGATTGCAGCATTTCAGTCAATATCCCGGGTAATCCATGTTTTATGACGGCACGATGCCAGCGATTTAGATAGCGGTTTCTTAAGCTAACCTTGCTCCCGCGATATAGGTGGCCCTTGTCAAAGTCGATGATATAGATATTATCATCGGTGTCGAGTAAGATGTTGCCGGGATGCAAATCCACATGGATGAAACGGCATTCAACAAGTTTATCAATTTGTTCAATAACCTTATCCATTATATTGGATACACGATTGATGTCCTGACAGTTGAGTTCAGCCAGGGTGGATGATTGCTCAATTTCCCGGGTGACCAACCAGGCACAGTACAGCGGAAATCCGCGGTAAGCAAAGGCCACCGGTTCCGGCGTACGGATGCCGAGCTGTCGCAGTTTATGCATTGACTCAAACTCAACCTGGCTCCTTGTTTTCCCGAATTTTAAATACCGGCGTTTGATAAAATACCGCATCAGGCCGCCCCTCCGGAAATGCTTGATGACGACAGAACCGATTCCATCCAGTTGTAAGTGGGTAATAGAGGTTCTCCCGCCCAGTATAGAAGCACCAGCGGTGTTTGGACTTTGAAAAAGGTCCATAAGGGTGCACAGCTGCGAATCTGTCAGGTTCAAAGAGAACCCGAAGTGATAGGAATCAATTGTTCGGTTCAGTATCATACGCTATCAAGCTTTAGGTTTTCCGCCACCGGCGAAAAAAACCCTGAAACATCACTGTCCCTGGCAACTTCGACAAAACCAATGGCCGTAGGGTGCCGCTCAGGGGCTATACGTCATATCCCAATTGCTTTAAAAAATTGTTCAGCAGAACATTCAGTCTGTTTTTGTCCGCATCTTGCATCTCCGTTTGCCATTTGAAGTTGCGATTATCCATCCCGGCAGTGATCGTTGGCAGCAAATCATTCGGCCAGGCCAGATCGCATATCTCACCGACCTGCTCAAATATTTCAGCCGGCCGGGAAACGAATTCTTCGTATTTGACCTCCAGGTACTGCTCACGTGGTAATTTTTCGGCCGACCGCAAGATTGTTTCCACAGTCATTTTCCACTGCAAGGCGCATGCATCGACGAGCGGAAGCTTCAAAAGGTCCTGCCAGCCGGGTGGTTTGACACTCCAGTAGGCCCCGGAATGCTCCAACCTGGAGCGCATGATAGAATAGGCGGCAGCCCTGCCATCTCTGATTATATGGATAAATATCGCGTCCGGGAAAATCTCTTTCAGGAATTCAATCCTGACCGAGTTTCCGGGACATTTGTTGGTAAAGCGAGGTTTGTTGAAAATTCGCAGATTGTTTTGTAAAACCGTGTGGAGATATTTGCGCGCAGAGGCCGTGACGTTGTCTCGGCCGAGGGACTCGTCATTGTTGCCTGCGAACTTCTGCCAGACGTTGTTGGCCTCCGTCGGGCGATGATCGCTGCGGAACAGCATTATGATGCGGGTCAGCCAAAGCGATGACGGCACTTTTTTGGTAATATTGGAAATCCAGGCTAATTCGGGATGTTTTGCAAATGTGCGGTAGAAAATATTGGTACCGCTGCGTGGTGCGCCGACAATGAATATTGGACGATCTACTGGCTTAGGCATCATAGTGTATCTTGTATTCCGAATTTCTGTCCTATTTTCTGGAGCACTATGACATTTATATCAAATATTTGCAAGAAATGAGTGGCGGATCGGCACTGGCTTAATTGTCCTTGCCTGCACTGTAAGATTCTGTTAATTCTGAAATAACCTTTCAGTTTTTAAGCAATTTCGGCATATTTCAATATCTATTTATGGATAAGACCCCCAGCAAAAAGTGTTTGAAGAGCGATCTGGCCCGGGAACTCGCTGACTATCGGATTTCTGCAAGCCCTTTTAACCCTGGGTTTGAATTTGAAAACTTGCTGTCTGAAGTTCACGAATGCCGGGTTGTAAAGGAGAACAACCGGCGGCAGGTGTATCACCTCCAGACCGTCGATGGCGGCTACTTTCTCAAACACAGCTCCCTGATTCGAACCAAAGATCGTGTGCGCCATTTTCTTCTACCTCACCGGCGATGGGCGGAGTGGCGCAATCTTCACAGCTTGTTGCATGCCCGGATACCGGCAGCCAGGCCCCTGGCAAAAGGGCAATCAAAAGCTGCTGATCCCAGATCTTATTTTGTATTGACCAAGCAGGTGCCGGGGACACATATATCAACTAATTCCACGGAAGATGCTCGCAAGCTCGGCCATTTTGTGGCATATTTGCACCGCCACCGTGTATTTCACGCTGATTTAAACCGGAAGAATTTCATTTTAAGCCCTGACGGTAAGTTTTACCTGTTAGATGCCCAGGAAGTTTATTTTCTGCCCTGGATCCCACGCCGGCTGAGAGTAAACAACCTCGGCCGGATGGTTTTTAATCTCTGCTCGCTTGATGAATCCGGAACCGTGGACGGATAGATTTTTGGAGGGGTATGAACAGGGCTTCCCCAATAAGGTGAATATCTCTGACGTGATCGCAGCAGCCCGCCGCCATCAACATCGCCGCTATCGTTCCAGATCCAAACGCTGCTGTAAAAACAGCACCGAGTTCGCAGTATTAAAAACCCGGCATCTGAACGGCTATAAACGCAGAGGTTTTAACTGGGGAGTTGAGGAAATGATAGAGGCCCAAGAAAACGGAATCCCCTTGAAAGGGACTCATGTTTTAGGCTATCAGGGAGTATGCATAAAAAAGCACCGCAAAAAATTCTTTCACCAGAATCGCTGCCTGGCCAGTTGGAAGATGTCGCGGGCCCTTGAGGTACGAGGTATCCCCGTACCCCGTTCCCTGGGATATTTCGATTTCCAGGGCCAAAGCTACTTTTTAGCTGAATTGCTGGATGATAGTCTTCAACTGAATGCTTATTTGTCTGCGATATACGATGAAAAAGTTAAACGACAGGCACTGAAAAAGCTTGCTTTATGGCTGAGAACGTTTCATGACACCGGAGTCTGGCAAAGAGATTTTAAATCAAGCAACATCATATGCCGGAATTCAGATTATTTTATGGTTGATCTGGACGGTGTCAGAATCCAGGCCTTGAGCGAACAAAAGAAAATCTACAATCTGGCCCAACTCAATGCCTCCATTAGCAACTCACTTTCCATAAAAGATCGGTTGCGATTTTATCATTATTATTCAGCAGATTTTCAACCGACCCGGCAGCAGCGGCGTGCCGTCTATCTTAAGGTACGGGACATTACCAAAACCAAAAATACTAAAATATATGATCTGGATTTCACAGAACTGGTAGAAGCTGAGATCCAGGCACGAACAAATAAAAATTTATGAAATCTGTCAGTATTATTATTCCCAACTGGAACGGAGCTGATCTTCTGCGCGTTTATTTGCCCTCCGTACTGGAAGCGAAAAAACAATATCGCGGCAGGGTTGAGGTCATGGTGGTGGATGATGCCAGCACGGACGCATCCGTTAGATTGTTGCAGGAAGAGTTCCCGGACATCAAGATCGTGGCTCACAGGCATAACCTGGGATTCGGCAAGGCATGTTGGTCCGGGGCGCAGGCTGCTCAGTCTCCTATTTTGATACTTTTAAATTCGGACGTCAAAGTCGACCCGGGTTTTATCGGTCCCCTCGCAGATTGTTTGGAAGATCCGACCGTTTTTGCAGCGTCCCCGCTTATTTTCAATGATAGAGGAGAACTCAGCAATGTGACCATCAGTATTCCTTACTTCCGGCGGGGCAAAATTCGATATAGATCTTTTGCGCCTCAACAGCTTTTCAATGACCCTGCTCCGCTGCCACATCCATGGTATACGTTGTTTCCAATCGGCGCGGCGTTTGCCGTTAATCGGGCACGTTTCATTGAGATGCAGGGTTTTGATGATCTGTTCTATCCATTTTATTACGAAGACACCGATCTTGGTTTTCGTGCCTGGCGCCGCGGCTGGAAATGCATTGTGGTACCTCAAGCCCGGGTGACCCATTACCATACCGGCACCATTGCACGCTCCTTCAAGCAGCTTAAGGTCAGTGCAATTCGCAAACGCAACCGGCTTCTCTATCTCTGGAAAAATCTTACAAGCACCCAACTGCTGCGGCAGCATTTTTTATTTCAATTGTTGAGGGTTTGCTATCGGCCTTTTTGTTTGGATGGGATGACGCTCGTGGCAACCGCTCTGGCGGTTCCGGGATTCAGCCAGGCCATGCACAGGCGTCGCGAAGAACAAAATTGTATCGTCAATTCCGAGGAACAAATATTTCAGATTATCAGGTCAGCCAACCAGGATAACCGACGGACGATTGAATCCAAAGGATTATAATTTGAGAGTATTTATTATTGCCAAATCCAAGCGACATACACGCATATATTATTATTTCAAAAAGGCATTTCAGCGGCTGGGACACCGTGCTTACTGGATAAAGTATCTAAAGCTGAAATCTTATCTGGGAGAGAGGGCGGCTACAGCTTTTGTTGATAAGCTAATGTCCATAACCAAGCCGGATCTGCTCTTTTTTCATGCTCGTGATATATCCTTTGACTTGTTGCTGAGGACTAAACTGCGGATGCCGGTGGTGATGTATTATGATGATTGTATCAGAGGCCCGAGCCGCAATTTTGAAGAAGTCATCAAACAGGGTCAGCAAGCTGATATCATGTACCTTACGAATAGGGGGGAAGTCCCCGTGTACCAGGAACGGGGCGTCAATGCCAGGTTTATTACCGGCGGTTGCGACCCGACGGCCCATTGGATGGCCGAAAATACAGACCCATCCTATCAAAGTGATGTGGCATTTATTGGAAAGCCAAATACCCCTGAACGAGCAGAATTTATGCAGATACTGGAAAAAAAATTCGATCTGAAGCTCTGGGGATCGGGGTGGGAACGATTTGGACTGAGCGCCGCGGCCACAGATGTATACGCATCGGAGTATCGGAAAATTTGTGCCGGAGCCAAGATAATACTTGGCTGGAATATTGATCCAACTATCGATCTTTATTTTTCCAATCGCACCTGGTACACCCTGGGCTGCGGCGGATTCCTGCTGACTGCGTATACTCCTTCGCTAGAGGAGATTTTTGGACGGGGGAAGGAACTGGACTGGTTTGAGTCAATTGGGGAATGCTGCGATAAAATAGAATACTATCTCCAGCACGATCAAGAACGCCGGAAAATTGCAAGGGCCGGATATCAACTGGCCCACAATGAATACAGCTATGATAAAGTGGTGGAGAAGATAATCGGAGATCTAGAAAAGAGGGTATAAGACGCAATACGAAAGGCTAAAGGCTCGAGGTTTAAGGCCTGTGGCGTAAGGGAAAGATTCGTATTCAACAACCGATTATCTGCAGCTACCCGTAACCAGAAAACCGTTTCGAGCATTCAACAACCAGGAGCAGTTCCCGGTGACCCGAAAAATGAAAATCTTACATATCAACACAGAGCGGACCTGGCGCGGGGGGGAGCAGCAAACCCTGTACTTGATCCGTTCTCTGAAGGCCCGGCAAATAAATTGTCATCTGGTCTGCCAGCCCGGATCCCCTATGGCAGTTAAAGCGACCGAAGCGGGGGTTGACGTATTCCCCATCGCGATGCACGGTGAAGCGGACCTGGTGGCCGGCATGCGGCTAAACAAGCTTATTCGAACCCATGGCTATGACATCGTCCACTCCCATACCTCGCACGCCCATACCCTGGCCTTTATGGGGTCTGTTGGCTGTAACATCTGCCGCCTGGTTACGCGCCGGGTGGATTTTACGATTTTTCGCAGCCGATTCCTGCGGCTCAACGGTATAAAATATCGTTATATGGCCGATTACTACATAGCCATTTCGCATAAGATCAAAGCGGTCATGGTGGCGGACGGCATCGCCGCCGAGCGTATATTTGTTGTCCACAGCGGAATTGACCTTGCCAGGTTTTCAGGGGTTGCGGGAGATGCTCTGATTTCCGAATTTAACCTGGAACCCGACCAGCCGGTGGTCATCAACGTCGCCCATTTGGCAGGGCACAAAGGCCAGCAGTTTCTGGTTCGCGCCATCCCCCATGTCCTGAAGGAAATCCCCGGTGTGCGCTTTTTTATCATCGGTGAGGGTGAGTTGATGACGGAACTGCAGGCCCTGTCGGATTCCCTGGGCATAACCCGGGCCCTTACCTTCACCGGATTTCGCAAGGATGTGGGCGCTTTTTACAAAATTGCCGATCTTTTTGTCATGAGCAGCGTTCAGGAAGGCCTGGGAACCGCCGTGCTGGATGCCCTCGCTTTAGGCAAACCGGTTGTGGCCACCCAAGCGGGGGGAATTCCCGAAGTCATTAAGGACGGCCAAACCGGCCGCCTGGTTGAGGCCGCCAACCCGCAGGCGCTGGCCGCAGGGATTATCGAGATGCTGGCGCATAAGGACAAAGCCCGGGCAATGGCCCAACGGGGCCAGGCATTGGTGCAGGCGCATTTTTCCATTGAAGCCATGGTGGAAAACAACCTGGCGGTTTACCGTCAACTATTGGATATCTGAAATATGAAAACCCCCGTTGAAATATCGGCAGTCGTCATTACCTATAATGAAGAGAATAATATTCGGCGCTGCCTTGAATCGCTCGCGGATACGGTTGATGAAATCGTTGTCGTCGATTCCTATTCTTCGGACGCAACTGCTGCGATCTGCAAAGAAAAAGGCGTTAACTTCCTTCAACATCCCTTTGAGGGGCATATTGAGCAAAAAAATTTCGCCTTATCCTGTGCAAGCAGCAATTATGTTTTATCCCTGGATGCCGATGAAGCCCTTTCAGAAACCCTCACGCAATCCATCCAGGCTGCCAAAGAAAACTGGCAGGCGGATGGATATGGGGTTAACCGCTTAACCAATTATTGCGGAAAGTGGATTCGACATTGCGGCTGGTATCCGGATCGGAAGATACGGATGTGGGATCGAAGAAAAGGGCATTGGGGCGGGGTAAATCCCCATGATCATGTTATTATGGATAAAAGTAGCCGCCTGCAGCATCTCAGCGGCGATTTACTGCATTTTTCCTACCCGACAATCCGAAATCACGTTGCCCAGATAAACAACTTTTCCAATATTGCCGCCCGCGAGGCCTTTGAAAGGGGCCGACAATCTAATTTGATCCTCGATATTTGCCTGAACCCGTTGTTAACATTTTTCAAGAAATACCTTCTGAAATTGGGTGTCCTTGATGGTTACGAAGGGTTTGTTATCTCGATCAGCACGGCCTATGGCAAGTTTCTTAAATACATTAAGCTGAGGGAATTGGAAAGACAACTGGATTCCGATGATGGATGACCCGATTTGGCTTCAAGGGTTTCGGTGGCCAGCCTTTCAAGAATTCGGAATTGGGAATGCGGAATGCGGAAAAGGAAATGGCTGAATGTCAGGTTGTCATAATTTCCGCATTCCGCATTCCGACTTCCACATTTATTTACATCTTTGCCACCAGGGACTCATAGCATGCCATAACCTTTTTGATATACCGTTCCGGATCGAGAACGGTTTCGGCATATTGTCGTGCGGCCCGGGAACAGCTCAGCCGGAAGTCTCTATCTTTGATCATGGTCAACATAGCCCGGGCCAGGTCCGCGGGTTTTTCCTCGATCAGAATGCCGGTTTCGCCATCTCTGATCAGTTCAGATAAAATTCCTCTGCGGGCTGCAATCACTGGCTTGGCGCATGCCAGGGCCTCTCTTACTGCCCGGCAGGCACCATCACTGCCCGGAACCAGAAAAATCTTGTAATCAAAAAGATTTAAAACGTCGCGGTAGTCCTCTTTACGATATCCTGTAAAAATAACATTCCTGTCCAACCCCCGATCTTTAACTGGCTTGCGGGCGACGGTGTCGATGTGCGTGCCGCGGCCCACAATCAGGAATTTAAAAGCAGGAACTAGGTTAACTACCTGTTCAATGGCGTCCAGCAGAAGTGAAAAATTTCTGTGTCTCTGGACACGAGCCACAATCCCGCCCACCGGGGTGTCAGCGGCCAAACCAAATTCCGCCAGCAATTTTGGGCTTTTTTCGAGGGGGCGGAAAAGTTCCTGATCAACGGGGATATCCACTTGTTGAATGTCTTTTGCAGGTAAAATTTTAGAAAGATAGGCCTTTACCGCTAAGGAGGCCGTCAAAATTTTGCCAGTTCGGTTCCAAAAAAACTGTTGCCTGAAGTTCAACGGGGCGGGTTCCCCGTCGTAGCAGGTTCGGATCAAGCGATCGCCCAGGCCGGCCAGCACTGCCGTTAACGAGTCGTTATCCTGATGGCTGTGAATAAGACTAATCTGCTGGTGATTGACAAGTTTTTTTAAGGAATAAATATCCGGGATCATTTGCCAGCTTATGTGTTTTTTGAGAAACAGCCCATTTGCAAAATCCAGCTCATGCTGGCAGGCCTTCTGGTAAAGTGTATTTTTCACACCCCGGTGGCGTCCGCACGCGAAAAGGGCCTCGACGTCTTTGTGGGGTTTTAACCAGGAGACCAATTTCAGGGCGTGATCCGCCGGACCGGTCCATTTAAAATTGCTGTAAAGGTGTAAGATTTTCTTCGGATTCATTTTTGACTCAATAATCTTCCAAGAGAGCGGTAATTGCACGGCAGGCCTTTTGGGTGCCGCCCTGGCGATCCTTAAAATATTCAAGTGATCGCTTGATGATCTCATTGCGGGGTGGTGATTTTTTCATGTCCTCCATAAGTAGGACGGCTACCTCCTGCCAGTTGCCGGCCACCCGCAGTAAACCGGCGTCGATGATTTCAGTGCCTACCCATGCAAAATTTTCCCACGACGGCCCGATAACCGGTCGCGTACCGCAAATGAGTGCTTCTAAAAAATTTTGTCCACCCAGGGTTGCAAGGCTGCCGCCGACAAAGGCCGATTTGCATAGTTGGTAGGCCTGCAGTAGTTCTCCGAAAGTATCCCAGATGATCACCATCCCGGCTGTTCCCGACTCCTTGGCTTCCGAGCGCAGTGACCATTGAATACCGGCCTGGTTGAGGGCCTCCTGCCAGGATGGGATCCGGTGCAGATGCCTCGGAAACAGGCCGATGACAGTTTGGGGCCGGTTGCGCAAAATTTCAATTATAATCTGTTTGACCGGGGGTTCTTCCTGGCGCCTGACGGACGCCAGGATGACAAAGGTCGACCCATCTGGCAGCAGGTTTTTTATTGCGTCCGGGTGATTTGCAGCGGCGGCCGAGGAAGCGAGACGGTCAAATTTTATGTTGGGCATGGTCTCGATTCGGTCCGGACCGAACAACTGTTGGAAGCGGCCGGCATCGGCCGGTGAAATGGCCAAAACCCTCTCAGGCTTTAGTTGGCGCCAGATCGAAGGCCACAGAAGATATCTATTCAGGCTCCTGTCGGTTATGCGGCCGTTAATGATGATGGTTGGACAGTTGTGCTGGTTCAGGGCCCGCAAGAGGCCCGGCCAGATCTCTGTCTCCAGCAGCACCATGGCAGCCGGTCGGGTGGCGGCGACAACCTTGCGCATAAGCGTCGGTTTGTCAAAGGGAAAATAGCCTACCGTGACATCAATATCCTCCCCGGTGCTTCCCGGCTCCCCCAGGACCCGATTCAATATATCAATTCCCTGGCTGGTGTTGGAGGTCACCAGAATCTTCACCGGCCGGCCAACCTTAAGGGCCTTAATTATTTCCAGGGCCAGATAAGATTCGCCCACGGAGGCGGCCTGGATCCAGATGTCCGCAGCCGGCAGCATTGGTTTTAAACGTCTTTGGTCATATCCCTCGGCCAGGCGATGATTCAACCGCAGCCATGGCATGGCAACGCTCCAGAGCAGGTTGTACAATCCGAAAGCAATTCGGGTGGTCAAATTGTTAGACATGGTGAACGCCATTTTGCCCCCTCCCGCAATCGGCCTTTTCCTATACGGCCTGAGACGAGCTCAGTCGAATCGGGGAGGCCGGGAGGGCTGAAATAAGAATGAGATACATCATCAACCTTTTTACGGGTTATAGGTCGTTAGAGACCTAAATCGTATTTAAATGCCCATGGTTTGTCAAATTTTTTCACCTTCCCATTCACTTTAACAACCACCTTGACCACATAGGGGTCGGGCCGGATGGGGCAATGCCGGATGCCTGAACATTGACAGTCCAAAAATTGTTTGTTACTCGTAAGGGCCACATTTTGTGAGCGTTGGGAGACGAGGTCAATGGAATCCAATCCAGAGGGCAGCATGCCGCAGCGTCATCGGGGAACCGGTGACGCCGGTCATTATGTAAAAAGCATCATCGGCCGAATATCGCACCGGCATATTATCAGCCTTGGTAAGATTTTGGGCACGGCCGCCTATTTCCTGGATCTACCCCACCGGCGTATTGTGCGGCGCAATCTGCGATTTGCCTATCCCGGCTGGTCCCGCGAGAAAGTTGAACGTGTATCACGGCGTGTTTTTCAGAACCTGGGCATATCCTTTTTTGAAATCTTTCAGATGGCGGCCCTGTCCCGGGAACAGGTGCTCGACCGGGTTCGGGTTGTGGGTCTGGAAAACCTGCAAAATGCGGCAAAAAGCAAAAACGGTCTGATTGCAGTATCCGCACACCTGGGAAGCTGGGAGACCGGCCTGCTGTTCTTCTGTGGTTATATCCAGAAACCGATTCTCGGGGTTGTTAAAAAGATACGTTTTGCCCCGCTGAATCGTTGGGTGCACCGGTTGCGGAGCCGCTTTGGCATAAAAATCATCTATAAAAAAGGTGCCATGCCTGAAATGCGCCGGATGCTTCGCCGGGGAGGTGTCATCGGACTGCTGGTGGACCAGAGTCGACGGTCGGAGGGTGTGGAGGTGAATTTTTTTGGTCACAAAGTGACAACCACACCGGCGGCCGCCTTTTTGGCGATCCGGTGCAAATGTCCGGTGTTGCCGATCTTTTGCGTCCGGGATGACCGCGGCCGTTTAACCGTGGTGGCTAAACCGCTCCTTGAAATGAAACGAACGGGGGATTTACGATCCGATGTCCAGGCCAATAGCCAGCTGATCACAGATGTCGTTGAAAAAGCTGTTCGCAAATATCCCGACCAGTGGTTCTGGGTCCACAAGCGCTGGAAAAAATATTATCCCCATCTCTATCCCGAGTATCAATTGCGGCGACAGCGACGCAAAAGAAGAGAGGATCGGCGGGAGCGGAAGAATGATCAGAGTTGAAAAAGTTGACTGTGCGAATTTTAAGGATATCGATAACATTGTTTCAGATATCTGGACAGCGGGCAGTGGAGAGAAAGGTAGAAAAATTTTCGGATATCAATGGGAGCGGGAGGAAACCCATTGCGGTCTCTTGTTAGTGGATGGCGATAGAACTGTTGGATTCCTCGGAATGATTTTCAGTCGCAGACGGATAAATGATAGGGTTGAAAAATTCTGTAATCTGACTTCCTGGTTTGTCCACCGGGATTATCGCAGCAGATCGATAGCGATGATTTTTGCCCTGCGCAGTATGAAGGATTATACCATAACAGATCTGACGCCCACCAGAAATGTATACAAGATTCAACATATGATGGGTTTTAAGGACCTGGATGCCATGGGTCGCTTGCTTCTGCCCTTTGGCCGTCGACTTTTCCAGCCAAAATATTCTTCTATAAATCTGACTCATGATTTAGCAGCAATCGAGAAAAAACTTGACGGGCAGAATCTAATAATTTTCAATGACCATAAACCCTACCAATGTTTTCATTTATTGCTGACTGGAAAAGACCGCTACTGTTACATAATTTATGCAAAGTTAAGACGAAAACGCATTCCATACGCACATTTGCATTATATCAGCGATCCAGACCTATTTGCGCTTGCCTACCGAGATATTCGTAAATCAATTCTATCTCATGCAAACGTTTTTTTTCTATTGATTGATTCAAGGCTGGTTAAAAACAGGAAATTACCTATCAGTATCTGTCTACCCTACAGGGCACCGAAACAGTATATGTCCTCAACACTGAAGCCGTCGCAAATCGATAATTTGTACTCTGAGCTTGTTATATTAAACTTGCGCACCCATCCCAGGCTAAAGTACCTGATCCGAAATATATGGCGAAAAATATTTGAGTCCCAATAGCAACTGCCTTTCGATTTTTGGGTCGTTCTTGGTTCTGTTTTGCGGACTTGGATCAACGTTTCTTTATAAAGTTTCGAAACCGGGCCTTCAAGCTTCCCAACTTAAATCTGATTTTTTCATCAGCTTAACCCGCCGACCGCAACCAGGGAATCAAATAGTACTTGCTAAGTTTAAATAATGTTGCCCGACGACTCCAGGTAACACGGGGGATGCGCAAAAGGTCGATGTTATTTGAGATGAGCTTTTTTTTCCGGGTGGTAAAGGCAAGCTGGTAGCCGGCTTCTTTAACCATTTGTGTTACTGTATCCGTCGTATTGCCCCAGGGATAGGCCAAGTAGGGTATTTCAACGTCGAGAGATTCTTCCAGTACATTTTTGGCATGGTGTAATTCCTGCCATAGTTTATCCCTATTGATCCTGGTCAAATTGACGTGATGATAACCGTGGGCGCCAATTTCAACCAGGCCGGTCTCCAGCAGCATCTTCAATTGTGCGAGGTCAAGATGGCGGCGTCTGGGCGCTGAGGGGCGGGTTGAGAAATTGCTTTCGCGACCAATAAGACCCGCGATAACAAAAATGGTGATTGGTATCGCTTGCCGTTTAAGATAGGGAAACACATGTTCGGCAATCGATATAAGGGCATCGTCGAAGGTCAACACGGCAGACCGTTTGGGGATCTCTTTTTGGCCCAGCAGCCACGATTTTAGAGCTTTCATTGGGATGAATTGCACGCCCAAACGCTTTAACCAGCGCAGCTGGTGTAAAAATGTATTCAGGTCAACCGTGCCCCGCTCTTCTTTTCCGGGAGCCAAGGGAACCACATTATGACAGGTATAGATGATACAACTCATAGTTTGTGCAGTCCGTTTTTGCAAACGACATCCGGATCCGGCCATTTGAAATATGGATGTTCACTTCGATCAATTATCTCGGGGACAGTCCGCCACTTTTCTACCTGATGGTATAAATGATATGTGCGGGCTTTTGTATGTAATGGTACCGCGCGGTAGGAGCCTTTGACGAGACGGTTGCGAAGGTCGGAGTCGCTTTTATTGTACCCGGCGAAATTTTCGTCGTAGCCGTTAATTTTTTTGAAGACATCATGGTTTATGGCACAATTCCCGCCCCAGATCTTGGGCTTTCTAACATGGAGTGCCATGTAGAGTTTGCTTTTCCAGTAGCGTTTAAAATTCCTCTTGGCAGATCCTTTTTTCAGATTCCGCGATTGAGCAGCCCAGGCCCAGAATTGGCGTTGCGAAAAAGACCGGTAGTCTTGCAGCACAGTTTCTGATATTTGTTGGTTCAAGTAGTAGACGCCGCCGAGGTAAAAGGAATCCGCTGCGAAATGGGCGGCATAAGTGGCAAGGAGATTTGGCCCCGGAATACAATCACTATCCAAAAAAATTAAAATATCACCGCTGGCCATACGGCTTCCTTCATTGAGAATAAAGGCACGCCGGTAATTCTTGTGCTCGTGCCAACAATGTAAAATTTCCAATTCCTTGCCGGCCGAACGGGCTTCTGAAATCACATCCGGGGTGTGATCTGTTGAACCGTCATCAGCTACGATAATTTGCCATTCGCCCTGATAATCCTGGTTTGATAGGCAGGCCAGGCTTATACGCAAATAATTGGCACGATTATAGGTCGCCACCACGACCGATATTGACGGAAGTTTCGACCCTCTGATATTCATATCGCTTTATCCATTAACCGCTTATTGTTTTTTATCCCGATGGGGATTATTTTTTGACGGTCATCTATAATTGACTTGAAATCCAACATTTGAGCCCTGAACTTCTGCACGGTGAAAGTGGATTTAAACTTGACCTCTAACAATCTTTAAAGTAATTTGCAACCCTCGGAAGAAGTGATTTCAAGTATAAGGATGCATCCATGCAACAGATAATTCAGACCCTTGGTGAATATATAAAAGAGCAATACAATGCCAAACTGGATAAACAGGAAAATATATTTAGTGCGGGAATCATCGATTCAATTGGCTTTGTGAATTTAATTGGTTTCATCACCGAAGAATTTGAGATCGAATTTGAGCCCGAAGATCTTGTCGAAGACAATTTTTACTCTCTCGAAAGGATCGCACAATTTATTTCAGAGAAAAAAGAATGAAACCCTTCCTCCTTCAGCATTTTTTGGAAATGTCCTGTGAAAAATTTTCGGACAAGGTGGCCGTCAAGCATGGCACGGAATCTATCACTTTTGGGAATTTATATGAAAAATCCAGTTCCCTGGGACATGGCTTGCAAAGGCTTGGCCTATCCAGGGGGGCGCGGGTCGGCATATTGCTTGATAAATCCATTGCACAAGTCCTTTCCATCCTGGGAATATTAAACGCCGGCTTGATATTTGTAACCATTAACCCAATTCTCAAAGAAAAACAGATTCGGCATATTCTCAAGGACTGCGGTATCAAGCTGCTCATTGCCTCCGAAAAATACGGTCGGCAATTGGAAAATATTCTTTCGGACACCGCGGTCGAAAAGGTAATCTGGCAAAACGAACTGGATGAGATGATCCATGCCTGCCAGGGAAAGAATTCCCGCCACACCGGCACCGGCGAAGACATCAGCAGCATCATTTATACCTCAGGATCCACCGGGATGCCCAAGGGCATCGTCATCTCCCATCGCACCTTGATCGAAGGTGCCCGGATCGTCAGTCGCTATCTGCAAATATCTGAAGATGAACGCATTCTGGGCCTGTTGCCGTTTAACTTTGATTACGGGCTCAATCAACTGACCACAACCCTTTACAGAGGTTGCACAATTGTTCTGTTTCAGTTCTTTATGCCCAACTCCCTGCTCAGCATTTTAATCGATGAAAAAATTACCGGTCTGCCGGCCATTCCCACCATCTGGTCGGCAGTGTTCAATCCGCAATTGTGTAAAATAGATCCCGATCAGCAATACCCGGCTCTAAGATATATTAGCAACACCGGCGGAAAGCTGCCGGTTCCAATCGTAAAAAAAATTAGACAGCATTTTCCGGCAACCCGGCTGTTTTTGATGTATGGGCTGACCGAAGCCTTTCGTTCCACCTATCTTGACCCCGGCGAAGTGGATCGGCGGCCGGACTCAATCGGCAAAGCCATTCCCAACGTCTGGGTGGAGGTGATCAATAAAAACGGAAAAATTTGCGAAGCCGGCGAAGTCGGAGAGTTGATTCACGGCGGCGCTTGCGTCACCAAGGGCTATTGGAACAATCCCGAACTGACCGCCAGGGCCTTTCGGCCCAATCCGCTTTTGCCCGCAGAAAATCAGTTTCTCGACCGGGTGGTTTTTTCCGGGGATCTCGTCAAAAAAGACCGCGAGGGTTTTCTTTACTACGTCGGCCGCAAGGATGCGATGATCAAAAAAGAAGGCTATCGCGTTTCACCGACCGAGGTCGAGGAATTGCTGATGGGGCATCAAGATGTATTTGAGGCCGTTGCGTACGGCATTGAAAGTGAAACGGATAAAAACGAGATTGGGGCACTGGTTACCGCCAAACACGAAATTGACATCAAAAAACTCATTAATTTTTGTCGGCAAAATGCACCTGAATATCTGGTTCCGGACCGGATTTTGGTCATGGACGAATTTGCCAAAACAGAAACCGGCAAAATAGACCGTCCCAGGGTCATAAAGGAGGCCCATGCAAAATTTGACCGCTGAGCTGCTGGAGGCAGCGCAACGTTTTGAAACCCCGCTGTATGTGTATGATTTCGATGCAATCAAGGAGCGGCTGGTAGCCTTGAGATCGTTAATAGATCCGCAAATAAAACTCTTTTACGCCGTCAAAGCCAATCCTAATCTGCATTTGCTGGCTATCCTGAAGCCGCTGGTTGATGGACTGGATGTTTCTTCGGGGGGAGAAATCGAACAGGCCTTGCTGGCGGGATACCGGGGCAATGACATAAGCTTTGCTGGACCGGGCAAAACAGCCGGTGAGATTGAGTTGGCGCTAGATAACAACTGCGCCTCACTGAGCATTGAATCGACCGACGATTTATCCAGGGTTATCCGGACCGGCCAAAAGACAGGCAAGAAAGCCAATATTTCCCTGCGCATCAATCCGCTAACGCCAGTCAAGGAATTTGCCGTCAAGATGGGCGGTATGCCTTCACCCTTTGGTGTTGATGAGGAGCATGCTGCTGACATCATTGAAGTCATCAACAATAATGGTGAATATTTAAATTTTTTAGGATTCCACATTTATGCCGGGACCCAGTGTTTGAGCATTGACGGCTTAACCCAAAATATAGCCAATGTATTGGAGGCTGTTGAAACGGTATGCCATGAAAATGATCTGGCCCCTGCCAGAATTAATTTCGGCGGTGGCCTTGGCATCCCCTACTTCAGCTCAGATGCGGATTTTGATGTCAAGGAATTTGCCCGGTTCGTCAATTCAGCTGTGGTGCAGTTTGATGCCCGAATATCTCATGCGGTTGACTACATCCTCGAGCTAGGCCGCTATATTGTCGGCCCCTTTGGCTATTACCTATCACGGGTTTTAGCCCTAAAAGAAACCAGGGGCCGCAAGTTTGTGATACTCGATGGCGGCATGCACCACAACTTACCTCCCAGCGGTAATTTTGGTCAGATTATTAGTAAAAATTATGATATCCAAAATATTAGCAAACCGTCGGCCGCCAGTGAAAAGGTCGACATCGTCGGTTGTCTGTGCACGACCTTGGACAGATTGGCCAACCGCATTGAGATCGGTTCACCGGAGGTCGGCGATGTGGTGGCCATTAAAAACAGCGGGGCCTATGGGTTGACCGCATCACCGGTTTTTTTTCTGGGCCATGAGACCCCGCGCGAGATTCTTATAAAAGACGGTAAACCCAGTCTAATTAGGGAACGCAAGAATATTACTCAATTCAACTAGAAGCCATCTGTTGAAATAAAATTAGGTCTATTTACAGTATATTATCCCCAAATATAACCATTTTTATCGGTTTACGCTGAATTTTATGCTTGATATCCGTTTGTTTCTGCAATAAAAAAAGATATTCTTCGATGGGGGTGTTTTTCAAAGAGGCCGTCTTCCTGCCTTTTTCACGGTTTTTCCCTGGAACAACGATTTAAGTTAAAAAAGACAGAATTTAAATTTGCAGTTAGGAGATAGCTATGGCGATCAGTCAGGAACTGTTGGATATTTTAGCCTGTCCGAAGTGTAAGGGCGACATATATCTGAATGACGCTAAAGACGGTCTGATTTGTGATCATTGTAACCTATTGTATGAGATTCGGGATGACATCCCGATTATGCTCATTGAGGAAGCCAAACCACTTGATAGTTAATAAAAGATGCTGGCAGGCCGGGAAGCTTGGAAGCTGGAATGCTGAAAAGCGGAGAACTCAAACCATCAGAGCTTCCAGGCCTTCAAGCCTCCGAGCCTCATGCGTCTGTGGATTATTGGTATGAGCATACCACGGGAACCCAAACCCGCAAAGCTGGTCATCGGGCTTTTCATGAAGGACAGGTCGTTATTTGAAGAGCTGGCCGCTAAACTGGGTTCGGAATTTGGTTCATTGGATATGGTCAGCCCCTGGATGCCGTTTGACTATACCTCCTATTACGAGCAGGAGATGGGTGCACCACTTTTTCGGCGGTTGCTGGCTTTCAAAGCGCTGATTGAGCAGCTCGATTTGGCCAGCGTTAAATGGGCAACCAATCGTTTGGAAGATCAATATACCCGTGACGGGCGCCGTCGGGTCAACATTGATCCGGGCTATCTGTCTTACGAACGATTTGTGCTGGCTTCCGGAAAAAATTTCATCCATCGAATTTATATCGGACAAAAGATTTATGCTGATTTAACCCTAATTTATCAGCAGGGAGCCTATCAGAAATTGCCCTGGACCTATCCCGACTATGCGGACCGACCGATTACCAGCTTTCTAACCCAGGTGCGTGCCAAGTATGCGGTTGATTTAAAGGAGGCCAACTTATGATAAAAAGCATGACCGGTTTTGCGGCCGCTGAAAAAACCGATGGTGATATTACGGTGTCGGCTGATATGCGGGCGTACAACAGCCGTCATCTGGATATTGTTCTGCGAATACCGCCAAGTTACATGGTGCTGGAAGACAAGATGAAAGGACTTGTGGCCAAGCGTATCGCCAGGGGAAGGGTTGAGATCAAGATTCAGATCAAAGACGAATCCGAACAGGCGATGGCATTCGAGATTGATCAGCCCAGGGCCAATGCGATTTATTTAGCCCTTGGGCAGCTAAAAAAGGAATTTAATCTGGGCAATGACATATCCATCGAACACCTGCTAAATTTGGGTGGTATTATAAAACCGGTTGAGCCTACCGATAAGCCCGACAGCCTGTGGACAACGATTAAGGGCTGTCTGATCCAGGGCCTTGACGGACTGGAAGTCATGCGCCAGAAAGAAGGCGATTTCATCGCCGGTGATTTGTTCGCCAGGCTGGATTTCATTGAAGGCTGCCTTGCTGACATAAAAGGTGAATCCGGAGCCCTGCAGCAGCAGTACCAGGAACGATTGAAAGAGCGCATCGCTGCCTTGACCCGTGAGACGGTGGAGATTGACCCTGGACGGCTGGCCCAGGAGGCAGCCTTTTTAGCAGATCGAAGTGATATTTCCGAAGAAATTGTCAGAGCGGAAAGTCACGTGACACAGTTTCGCCGTATAATGGACGCTGAGGAACCCGGGGGACGTAAGCTCAATTTTTTGCTGCAGGAGCTCAATCGGGAGTTTAATACGATTGGCGCCAAGATCGGTCATGCGGAGACATCTCACAAAATTGTCAATATCAAATCAGAACTGGAAAAGATCAGAGAACAGATCCAAAATGTAGAGTAGTTTTTACCTTTTAGAGGTTTTAACAGTCATAGGCGGCGCCGGAGACGACTTGGGTTTTGAAGGTGAAGAAGCGAATATTGAATATCGAATGTCGAAGGAATGTATTCTATCCATTTTTATAAAGACTGAGCGACGCGAGGTTCGAGCGAATCCACCCTTCGAAATTCTGCTGTTCGATATTCGAAATTCTGCGGTTTTATGTTTAAATCCCAAAAAATCAAGTTGAGGGAATTTAGATTAAGCAATCCCGAATCGTTCACCAGGGGATTCCAGCGCGCACACGAGCTCACCGCCGAAACAAATTGGGGGGATCTATACTATTTGTTTCGGCGGCAACCAGCAGAAATGGAGGTAGGATGGATCAAACGCTTTTAAACATCGGTTTTGGCAGTACGGTGGTTTCGGATCGAGTGGTTGCCATTGTGTCCCCGAATTCGGCTCCGATGAAACGACTCAAAGACGATGCCCGGGAAGAAAAACGCCTGATCGATGCTACCCACGGCCGCCGTACCCGTTCGATAATCATCATGGACAGCAACCACGTAGTGCTATCGGCCATCCAGGCTGAAACCGTCTCCCAGCGCTATGCCCTGTTGAAAGAGTCGGCTTGATCAAAATGAAAAATGGGCCCATCAAAAAGGCCCGGGCGACGGGAACCTCAAGCTTGTCAAATAGTCCGGGCCATCTTTTTATCATTTCGGCACCATCCGGGGCCGGCAAGTCAACCCTGTGCCGCTCCATGCGGGAACAGTTTGCCGATCTTTTGTACTCGATTTCATACACCACCCGATCCCCCCGCCCGGGGGAGCGAAACGGCGTTGACTATTATTTCATCCCCAAAGACAGGTTTAAAAAGGGAATTGCGCGCCATCAGTGGGCTGAATGGGCCGAAGTACACGGCAACTATTACGGAACTTCGGCTGAATTTTTGGATAAAAAACTATCCGCCGGTCATGATATTTTGCTGGATATCGACGTTCAGGGAGCCCGTCAAATTCTTAAGCGTTATCCTGACGGCATTACAATTTTCATAATGCCGCCTTCCCTGGCAGTTTTAAAACAGCGCCTGGAAGATCGGGGTACCGACAGCCCGGCTGTCATTGCTGTCCGCCTGGATAACGCCCAAAAAGAGATGGCACAGAAAGATATGTATCGTCATATCGTCATCAATGACCGGTTGTCGGATGCCACAACGGAAATGACAGCCATTTTCGAAAACTATCGCTCGTGAAAACCGAAATACTATACGGTATCCATCCGGTATCCGAGGCATTGAGCGCCCGGCGGCGAAATATTTACGAGATTTATCTTCAAAAAGAAAATAAATCGGACCGCCTGGCCCGGCTGGCATCTTTAGCCGAGCATAGGGGGATCCGGGTCAAAACCATCCGGTCCGGAGAGTTTAAGGCCCTCTTCAGTGGCGGCGGACACCAGGGGGTGGCCGCCAAAGTCGATCTTTATCCCCTGACAGCGGTTTCTGACATATTGGCTGCGGCTGAGGTAAAGGGCGGACCGCATTTCCTGCTAATGTTGGATAGTGTCCTCGATCCCCAAAATCTGGGGGCAATTATTAGATCTGCCCTGTGTGCCGGCATCGATGGGGTGATGATGCCCAAAGATCGCAGTGCGCCGATTACACCCGCGGTTTCCAAAGCCTCTGCCGGAGCGCTCGAGCACATCTATTTAAGCCGGGTAACCAATCTGGTCCAAACCATTAAGCTATGTAAAAACAAAGGCATCTGGGTTATGGGCCTGGACAAAGATGCCGGGCAGTCCATTTATAACGGCGATATGACAGGGCCCATAGCCATTGTTCTTGGCGGTGAACACAAAGGGATCCGGCCGCTGGTGAAAAAAAATTGTGATTTCCTGGTTTCCATACCTCAGCTGGGGGCCCTGGATTCGCTCAATGCGTCGGTGGCCGCAGCGGTTACCATATACGAGGCGCTGCGGCAAAGGCAAATAAAATAGGTTCACGGTTTAGGGTTCAAAGGGTATTAAGCCTTGGCCGAAAAGTGTTTAAGAGGGCCAACCCTGAACGGTGAACCCTGAACCTTAGAACCCTCTATCCTAATAATACAAATGCCGCAGGTGCTATCCAATCTATTATATAGGTTTTACCAAATATTTCAGGAATCCGTCTTTCCGCCTAAATGCCTGGTGTGTAATGCTTTTTACCGGATTCCCGAGCATGGCCGCCGCGGGAGTTCAGCCAACTCCGGCCCGGATGAGACCGCCCGGCCGTTATCGGTGCGGGACCAGGCGGAGATATCGCTGGCAGCCGGCCTGTGCCCGAACTGTCTCGCACAACTGACCATGGTTGAATCGCCGCTTTGCATTTGCTGCGGAATACCCTTTAAGAGCAGGCAGGGTCAGGATCACTATTGCGGTGCCTGCATTGCATCGGGTAAAAAATTCGGCATTGCCCGGGCACCGCTGGTATACGACAGAATTATAACGGAAGTCATTCATTGCTTTAAATACCGGGGCAAAATTCAGTTGGCCAGGCCGCTCAGCGAGTTGCTTCTGCTGGCTTTTTTGACGTTTTGGGAAAAGGACGGCTTCGATGTTGTCTTGCCGGTGCCCCTGCATCCCAGCCGGATCAGGACGCGGGGGTTCAATCAGGCATACCTTTTGATTCAGTGCTGGCCAAATATCGCGGCCCATTATTCTTGCGATTTATCCCATATCCGGATTGAACGCGACGTAATGATTAGAACCAGGCCCACCGCACCGCAATCGGCGCTTGATCGCACCCAACGGGCGCGCAACATAAAAAATGCTTTTGGCCTTGACCGTCAGGAGGTGATCGTGGGAAAAAAGATATTGCTCATAGATGATGTCTATACCACCGGCGCTACCGTGAATGAATGTGGGCGGCTATTGTTAAAAGGCGGGGCCCGGAAGGTTGATGTGCTGACCCTGGCCCGGGCGGTCTGATCCGGGACTGTTGAGCCATTAATATGATCAGGTTGAGGCCTTTTTGGTAGGGGTTTCATGTGTAACAGAAATATCATTATAATTTCATAGAGGAATAATGGTCCTATCATGGATGCTTTAGACAAAATCGTGACCCTTGAAGACCTTGTGATCCGGCTGGGCAAGATCCGCAAATCCGGCCAAAAGATTGTATTTACCAATGGGTGCTTTGATATCTTGCATGTTGGCCATGTTCGGTATCTTGCAGAAGCCAGAACCCAGGGGGATTTTCTGATTGTTGGTTTAAACAGCGATGCTTCCGTGCATCTGATTAAGGGTGATAAACGGCCGATCGTTAGCCAGGGCAACAGAGCTGAGATTTTGGCAAGTCTGGCATGTGTGGACTTTGTTGTTTTTTTTGAAGAGCCCGATCCGCTGCGGCTAATTCAAACTATAAATCCCGATGTGCTGGTCAAAGGAGAAGATTGGGCGCCAGACGCGATTGTCGGTGCCGAGGATGTGAAATCAAGGGGCGGAAAAGTAGTGCGCATATCCTTTGTCGAGGATGCGTCCAGCACCGATATCATTCAGACCATATTGCAGCGCCACCGGGGAGATTGAGGTGATGATTTCCGCGACCCTCAACGGGGCATCATATTATCAGTTTGAAAACCTGGCAAGCGTGGGTGGCATTAACCACGGGATCTTTACGCGCAACACCGGCCACAGCCAACCGCCTTATGCAAGTTTAAATATCAGTTATGGTATTGGCGATGAGGAAAAAGCGGTTGCCGGAAACCGCAGCCTTGTCTCCGGGATAATGGGAGCGGGTGAAATGACTTTCATCGATCAGGTCCACGGTTGCGATATTGCCGTGCTGGGCCGCGATCAGAAAGGCCATAACAATCCCGTGGCAACCCGACCCGTCATCGCCGATGCAGTCGTGACCGACCGGCCTGAAAATTATCTTGTTATACAGGTGGCTGACTGCCAGTCTGTTATGATGTATGATCCCGCGAGGCAGGTGGTGGCCAATGTGCACAGTGGCTGGCGGGGGAGTATCGGCAACATCATCGGCCGCACCGTTGGAGCCATGCATCAACATTTTGGCTGCCGCCCGGATGGTATCCTGGCCGGCATCGGCCCTTCTTTAGGGCCCTGTTGTGCTGAGTTTATCAATTATCAAACCGAGATCCCCAATGAGTTTTGGCGCTATAAGGATCCGGGCGATCACTTTGATTTTTGGGCCATCAGTTCCGATCAACTGCTCAATGCCGGTGTTCTGGCAAAACATATTGCGTCCAGCCAGATGTGCACCCGCTGCCGGACAGATGAATTTTTTTCCTATCGGGCCGAAAAAACCACCGGCAGGTTTGCGGCGGTGATTGGACTTAGGAAAATGTCGAATGACGAATGACGAATCTCGAATTAAGGATGTCGCTGTGCTCCTGCTTTTTATAAAAAATAGATAGAATTCCACCATTCATCATTCGCCAATCGACATTCGACATTCCAAAGGGAAACGCCATGTTTCAACATCAAGCTCAAGTTTTATGGAATGAAAAAATAAGAGCCGGTTGCTACAAAATCGGTTTGACATGCCCGGAGCACTATTCCATGGCCAGGCCCGGACAGTTCATCATGCTGCGGTTGGTCGGGCAGACGGATCCCCTGCTGCGCCGTCCCTTTTCGATTCACAATTTAATCATCTCAGAGGGCAAAATAGAGGGTTTTGAATTGTTGTACAAGGTTGTGGGCAAGACCACCGGCATCCTGTCACGGCAGCGGTCCGGCGTAATGGTTGATATCCTCGGACCCCTTGGAACGGGATTTGTCATTCCCCGTGCGGCCCGTTGTATCCATTTGGTAGCCGGCGGTATCGGCGTTGCCCCCATGGTGTTTCTGGCCTCCCGGCTTGACCGCGACAACTTCGATCTTTCGAATTGCCGGGTATTTATAGGGGGGCGGACCAAAGAAGACCTTTTGTGCCGGGATGATTTTGTCCAGCTGGGATTAACAGTGGATACCACCACCGATGACGGCAGTGCCGGAGATCAGTGCCTGGTTACCCATCCGTTGGAGGAAGCCGTTGACCGCCATCCGCCGGATTTGATCGCCGCCTGTGGTCCGATGGCCATGCTGGGATGCGTGATCGGCATCGCTGAGAAACATCGCGTTCCCTGCCAGGTTTCAATTGAAACCGCGATGGCATGCGGTATGGGTGCCTGTCTGGGCTGTGCCGTTGAGGGGCGGGCAGATCAGGATCGGTATTTACACGCCTGTCTGGATGGGCCCGTCTTTGATGCCGCTGATTTGAATTTTGCATGAAAATAAATGAGATACTGATATTAATGAAAAATTATGAATTTTAGATTGACTTGCAACCAATCCTTTGTTAGGTTCTGAACCTTTAAATCGATTTGATTTTGAGCCTTTTCCAGCAGGAAATGGTCCCGTTTTCATGAAAAGAGAAACCCGGCGCACATTTAAGGAAATGGCCTATTACAGCAGTCTGGGCCTCTCCGTTTCGTTTGCTGTTTTCATCGGTCTCGGGGTCGGGGTGGTATTGGATCGCAAATTGGATACTTCCCCCTGGTTTACCTTGATTTTTCTGGGATTCGGTATCGTCGCCGGCTTCAGAAACATCGGGCGGGCCATAAAAAGAGCCCGAAAGTTATAGAAGCTGTTTTTGAATTTATTCATTCGACAGGGGCAGGGGAGATCTCCGTTGAGGTAGGAGCAGACGTTGACCTCATAGAGATTATCCGTCAATAATTTCTGGAGAGTTACAGATCCGGAAAAGAAGACTGGATACAATAAAGGTGGAAATTCAACAGCGCATTCTTACATTTGTAACCCGCACCAACTGGGTTCTGTTTGCTGTTGCCAGTATCATGGGCTTTATGCTCATGCCCGTTGACTTTGCCGCCGGTATCCTTTGCGGCGGTTTGCTGGTTACGGCCAATTTCCATTTGCTGGCACGGACATTACAAAAAGCGTTAACCCCACCGCATCTTGCCTCCCACAATGTCGTTATCGCGAAGTATTTTCTACGGTTTATTGCCAGTGGATTTGTCATCTTTATCCTCATTGCCGGACATATTGTAAATCCACTGGGGCTTATCATCGGACTTTCAGTTGTGGTTTTCAGTATTATGCTTGCGACCCTGTGCGAACTTAAAAAACTTATTTTCAAGGAGGCGGTCTAAGGATGGAACATCCCTATCTTTTTTTAGTCAAGCTGTTTGAGGCCATCGGGTTGGGGCATTTTGCACATGCTTACCCCCACGTAATTTATACCTGGTTTGTGATCCTTCTGCTGATCTTTTTTGCGGTGCTGGCAACCCGAAAAATTGAAATGATTCCCACCAAAGCCCAAAATTTCTTTGAAATTGTCATCTCGGGAATGGAAGAATTCATGGTGGATATCACCGGAGAAGAAGGTCGCTGGTTCTTTCCGATTGTCGCCACCATATTCATTTATGTTGCCACTTGTAATTTACTGGGGCTGGTGCCCGGTTTTTATCCGCCTACCGCCAGTATTAATACGACGGCCTCCTGTGCAATTCCGGTATTTTTGTTTACGCATTTTATCGGAATCAAGTACCACGGCATAAAATATGTCAAACATTTTCTGGGACCGGTATGGTGGCTGATTCCGATCATTTTGCCGATCGAGCTCATCGGACACCTGGCCAGAATTTTATCACTTTCTTTCCGGCTTTTCGGCAACATTACCGGTCATGAGCTGGTGCTGGCCATTTTGTTCATGCTGGCCGGTGCCTTCTTTGCACCGCTGCCTATCATGGCCATGGGTATTTTCGTGGCCTTCGTCCAGGCCTTTGTCTTCTTTTTGCTGTCGGTTATGTACTTTGCCGGGGCCATGGAAGAAGCCCACTAATTTAGTTAAATAGTTAATTAGTTGATTAGTTAAATAGTGAATCTCGGACAATCGGAAAGCAGACACCAATCAACTAAGCGTAAGCTTACCAATGGGTGACTGGAAGAAGCCCAATAACATATCAACTTAAGGAGGTAGACTAGAGTATGGAAACAAAAGCATTAGAGTTTTTTATTGCGTGTGTGACGGCGGCCGGTTTCGGTATTGCGATTGCGGCCTTTGGTTGTGGTATTGCCCAGGGTATCGGGCTGCGCGCAGCTGTTGAAGGTATCGCCAGAAACCCCGAATCTTCAGGTAAGGTTACCGTTACCATGTTGATCGGTCTCGCTCTGATCGAGTCGCTGTGTATTTATGCCCTCGTCGTTGCTTTGATCCTTATCTTTGCGCATCCCCAGGCAGCCTCGATTGCCGCTCTGTTTGCACATTAAAAACAGAAGATGCGTCGCTCATCAAAAAGGGCAGTGTCCGTCGATCGGATGCTGCCCTTTTTTTATGAATCTGCCAAACGTCCGGTAACACTCCCGGCGAGATCCCCAGATGGGATTATTTAACCCATATCACAATTCTATAGTTTTTTCGTTTCCTGCCGATATAGTCCTTGAAGCGTTTTCACTGATTTCCGTTATAATTGAAGACATTAAGCACCCGTTTGGTGACGGGCAGGCTAATGCCGTTCAGCTTTTGTCTGTTGAAAGGGTGCTTGGTATGATGTCACTTAGGATGATCAGAACCAACCCCGCGGTTGCCAAGGGGAAAAATTATGGATGAAACCCCAATATACAAAAGACTTGATAGTATAGTAGAAATACCGACCCTTCCAACCATTGTATTTGAACTCAACCAGCACCTTCAAAACCCGGAGACATCCATTGCCAGGGTGAGTGAGACCATCGAAAAAGATCAGGCGATGGCCTTAAAAATACTCAAGCTTGTGAACTCAGCTTTTTATGGTTTTCGATCCAAAGTCAGCGATATAAAAAATGCAGTTGTTTTGCTGGGCTTTAATGCGGTCCGTAACGCCATCGTTTCGGTTTCGGTTATCAAATGCCCTGCCCAAAACGCTTTTGTTCCAGGATTTTGAAATGATCGACTTCTGGAAGCATTCCCTGGCCGTTGCTGTTACCAGTAAAAGTATCGCCCAGAAGGCAGGGGTGGATCCACCGGACAACTGTTTCGCCGGCGGCCTGCTGCACGACGTCGGCAAAGTGATCATGGCTCAATATTTCAAGGAAGATTTTGTAAAAGTATGGACGCGCATGCAAAACGAATATCTGCCCTTTTATGAGGCCGAACAACAGGAATTGCCCGTGGATCATACCCCAATCGGGGCTTACCTTGCTGACCGCTGGCAGCTTCCCAGGGGCCTGACCGATGCGATTTGCTGGCACCACAGTTATCAGCCGGAAAACAGCAACGCCGGATTTATGATCAATATCCATCTGGCCGACATCCTGGTAAACAGCTACGACGAGAATCCGGATTGCACCCTTGACATGGGTGCGATGCATCCGGATGTAGTCAAATTTCTGATGGCCCAGATAGAGGATTCATCCGACTGGTATGCCAACCTGACCGGTGAAATTGAATCGGCCCACGCCTTTTTTCTGGGGGACGAGTTTTAAAGGGTGCGCGTTGCGGGTTACGGGTTCCGAGTTGCGTGGTGCGGGATACGCGTTGCAGGTTGCGCGGTGAATAACAGACAATCCGCAAATCCGAAATCAGGACAATCCCAAATCCCCAATCCCAAATCGAAAGCCTCTGAAACCTATTTCTTCTCCAGCACTTTAGCCAGGTACTGACCGGTATAGGAACTCCTGATTTTAGTGATCTCCTCCGGCGTTCCGCAGCCGATAATATAGCCCCCTTCGTCACCGCCTTCCGGCCCCAGATCGATAATATGATCTGCTGTTTTGATCACATCCATATTGTGTTCGATGACAATAACGCTATTGCCGGCATCCACCAGTTGATTGAGCACGCCCAGCAGCTTGCCAATATCATCGGCATGCAGTCCGGTAGTGGGCTCATCAAGAATGTAAACGGTTTTGCCGGTACCTTTCTTGCTGAGTTCCCTTGAAAGTTTTACGCGCTGGGCTTCGCCGCCCGACAGGGTAGTGGCCGCCTGGCCGATCTGGATATAACCCAGGCCCACTTCCCGCAGGGTTGCCAGTTTTGATCTGATCTTCGGTACGCGGGAGAAAAAGCTAAAAGCCTGATTAACGGTCATGCCGAGGACTTCTTTTATATTTTTGCCCTTGTACCGAATTTCCAGCGTCTCACGATTATAACGGTTTCCGTGGCACACATCACAAGCCACGTACACATCGGGCAAAAAGTGCATCTCGATTTTAATGATGCCGTCACCCTGGCAAGCCTCGCATCGGCCCCCTTTGACATTGAAACTGAAACGACCCGCTTTGTAGCCGCGCATGCGGGCGTCCGGTGTGCGCGAAAAAAGATCTCTGATATGTGAAAACAAGCCGGTATATGTTCCCGGATTCGACCGCGGTGTTCTTCCGATGGGTGATTGGTCGATATTGACCACCTTGTCGATGTGTTCCAGGCCCCGCAGATCGCGGTGCCTGCCGGCTGGGATCCGGGAATGGCGAAGTCGTTGAATCAGGACAGGGTATAAGGTTTCCAGGACCAGGGAGGATTTCCCGGAGCCGGATACCCCCGTCACACAGGTAAAACATCCCAGGGGAAAAGAGGCATTGATATCTTTCAGATTATTCTGGGCGGCGCCTTCAATTACAATATACTGTTTGCTGCCAGGACGCCGGGTGGCGGGCAGCTGGATCGTTTTGCGCCCGGACAGGTATTGACCGGTCAGGGAGGTTTTATGGGTCAAGAGCATGTCGGGCGGACCGGCGAAAACGACTTCGCCGCCATTGACACCTGCCGCAGGCCCCATATCCACGACGTAATCAGCGGCCCGGATGGTTTCTTCATCATGTTCAACCACCAGAACCGTGTTGCCCAGGTCGCGCATTTTCAGAAGGGTTGCCAGCAACTGCTGATTATCCTTCTGGTGCAGACCGATGCTGGGCTCATCCAGAACGTAAAGGACGCCTGTTAATTTCGATCCGATTTGGGTTGCCAGGCGTATTCGCTGACTTTCACCGCCGGACAGCGATTGGGCCGAGCGGTCCAGGGTCAGGTAGGAGAGGCCGACACTCTGTAAAAAGCCAAGGCGTTCAACGATTTCTTTCAAAATTCGGTGGGCAATAATTTCTTTTTTACCGTCCAGGCGCAGATCCAAAAAAAAATGGCGGGATTTGGCGACCGGCAGGGTGGTTATTTCATATATATTAAGGTCGCCGATTTTCACCGACCGGCTGGACGGGTTTAGTTTCGTGCCGCTGCATACCGAGCAGGTTTTAAAGTTCATGTACTGCTTAATTTCTTCCCGGATATAATTGGAATCTGTTTCCCGGTAGCGCCGCTTTAAATTAGGGATGACACCCTCAAAAGGTTTCTGGTAGGTATAGCGGCGGTTGCGGCGCTCAAAATAGAAATTGATCGATTCAGTGCCGGAACCATAGAGGATCGTGTGTTGAAAACCTTCCGGCAGATCCTTAAAGGGCGTATAAATATCGGTGCCGTATGTTCTGGTCAAAGCATCCAGAAACTCTATAAAATGCATGCTGTTTCTTTTGGCCCAGACACTCACGGCGCCTTCCCGCAGGGAGAGTTCCGGATTGGGGATGATCAATTCAGGATCCAACTCGGTGGTCCAGCCCAGACCGTCGCAGGCCGGGCACGCTCCCTGGGGGGAGTTAAAAGAAAAACTGGCCGGGGTGAACTCGGGGTAACTGACCCCACATGTTGTGCAGGCGGATTTTTCGCTGAACAGGATGGTTTCCTGGCCCGGCGTATCCACTGCCACCAAGCCGCCGGATTGGGCCAGCGCCAGTTCAAGAGAATCGGCCAGGCGCTTGCGAATACCGTCTTTGACGATCAACCGGTCTACGACGACATCGATGTCGTGCTTTATAGTTTTGCCCAGTTCAGTGATCTCTTCGATATCCAATATTTGGCCATCGATACGAACGCGGGCAAACCCTTCTTTTTTCAACCGTTTGAATAGTTTCTGGTGGCTCCCTTTTTGACCGGTGACCAGCGGCGCCAGAATAATTGCCCGGGAGCCCTCGGCCAGGGACATGACACGGGTCACAATCTGATCAATTGTCTGGGAAGAGATGGGACGACCGCAGCGGTAACAATGAGGGGTGCCGACCCTCGCAAACAGCAGCCTCAAATAGTCATAGATCTCAGTAACCGTGCCGACCGTTGAGCGGGGGTTATGGCTGGCCGTTTTTTGTTCAATCGCGATGGCCGGTGAAAGACCTTCGATGAGATCCACATCGGGCTTGTCCATCCGCTCCAGGAACTGCCGGGCGTAGGTCGAAAGCGATTCCACATACCGGCGCTGTCCTTCGGCGTAGAGGGTGTCAAAGGCAAGGGTTGATTTTCCGGACCCCGACAGTCCGGTGATAACCACAAATTTATTGCGCGGCAGCTCGACATCGATATTTTTCAGATTGTGCTGTCGGGCACCCTGGATGACAATATTTTTAGAAGGCATATTTCACATTTCTTTTTAGTTGTGGTTGTCAAAAACCGTGGCTAAATGCCAATGCTTTTATCTACACCTATCCTTATACCGCAGTTCCATATTTTGGAACAACTTTATTAAAAGTGGTATCAATTGGAAATTGACTTGAAAATGTCCATTCTTACATGCTTCGAAAAAAAATTATCAAATGAAATTCCTCTAACCGCCTGTTGCGATTGCAGTTTATGAAGCTAAAAAGTTATGAACAATTTTTATGCTATCTTTTTTAAAAATTAAAGATAATAGAAGGAAACAGGAGATTTCGTAAGATGTACTGAATGTTAATAACTAGTGGCAGTTGGTGGATATGCTTAAAATGCTTAAAAAAATCTCTCTATAAAGAAAGTTCGCAGTGAAGGACGGTTGGTAGGGGAAAAGCTAATTATTTATAATAAAAACAATCAGATAAAAATTGTTCAAAAATCCATAATAACTTACTCCAGAATCCTGTTTTCCGGGTTTGACACTTTTTGGTTGATGCCATAAAAGTCCACAAGCTTTCTTCAGGTAAGTGCACAATCAAAGGTAAACCTTCCCAGCCCTTTAACTTCAGAAGTTAAAATCAGTTGGCAAATTCATTAAACTTTCAACTTAATCTTTTATTTATTTAAACGAGTTAGAACGTTAGGCTATATGGAAGCTGTCTGGAAAAAAGTAAAATCTGCGATCAAACGACGCATTCCAGGCCACAGTTTTAAAATGTGGATCGAACCGTTGAATGTTAGCCAGACCGACCCAAGCAACTGGGTGATCTACTGCCCGAATTTCTTCTCCAAGAAACGGGTACAGGGCCTATACGGCGAATTGATCAAAGACGCCATCCAGCATTCCATGGGGCAAGATTGTGAGTTGAAGTACGAAATTTCCAGCAAAGCCGGAGCGGCCAATATTGCCAATGGCGGCCATTCCCAGATGCAGTTGCCCACCGAAAACGCGCGTCCCTGCGGGGGGCACTTTTTACGCGGGGATTTTACTTTTGACCGCTTTGTTGTCGGCGGCAATAATGATTTTGCCTATTCAGCATCTCTGGCACTGGCCTCTCGCCAGGAGACCCGGCAGAATGCTCTGTTTTTGCTATCCAAAACCGGGATGGGAAAAAGCCATCTGTCCCAGGCCATCGGCAATCATGTTCTGTCAATGTATCCCCAAGAGCGGGTTTATTATATTACAGCTGAAAATTTCAGCAATGAAATGGTGCAGGCCTACCGGCATGACGACATTGACAAGTTCAAAAGTAAATACCGTAACCGGTGCGACGTCCTGCTGTTAGAAGATGTTCACTACCTCAGCGGTAAAGAACGGACCCAGATAGAGCTTGCACTGGCCCTCGACACGCTTTTCGAATCCGGTAAACGGATCATTTTTTCCAGCTGCTATTTGCCGACCGATATCCCCAAGCTCAGTGACGAATTAAGATCACGATTGTCCTACGGGCTCATTTCGTCCATAGACCCGCCAAACTTCCGGACCAGAGTACGGATCCTCAATAAAAAAATGGGGCTCAACGGTTACCAGATGCCTGAGAATGTGGTTCATTACCTGGCCGGAGAGCTAACCGACGATGTGCGACAACTTGAAAGCGGGATGAATGGGGTTGCCGCCAAGTCATCATTGCTGGGCATCCCGATTGATCTCAACCTGGCAGAAAGCGTCGTAAAAAACATTGTTCGCCAGCGCAAACGCATCACCATCGAAGTTATTAAAAAACTTGTATGCAAATACTATAATATCAGTATCGAAGATATTATGTCGCGTTCGCGCAAATCAAATCTTGTCAGGCCGAGGCAGATAGCGATATACCTGTCACGGCACTATACCGATGCACCCTTGCAGAGCATCGGGAAATCTTTTAACCGCTATCATGCCACCGCTCTGCATTCCATAAACTGCATTGAGCGCGGTATCAAGCAAGACAGCTCGATAAAAAAGCAGGTCGGTTTTTTCCGCAAAAAGCTGGAATCAGGCAAGTTCTAGGAATGTCGAATGACGATTGACGAATGAAGAATGTTGACATTCCGACCATCGAGAGCCTTCCTTCACTACCCCTTAAATTAAGCAACTGAGTTGAAAGATCAATTCGAAGCGATAAATGATGATGCTATACGCCGCAGGCGCACCACCATTTGACATTCATCAATCGTCATTCGTCATTGCGTTAATTTTCAGCAACCCAACCATCTCCTGATGTATATGCCCGTTGGTAGCGAGAATTTCCACTTTGTCAGGGGTATAGGGCTGATTGGAGAAGGTGGTTACCGTCCCGCCGGCCTCAACTGCGATCAGACTGCCGGCGGCGGTATCCCAGGGCTTTAAATTTTGTTCCCAGTAACCGTCGAAGCGGCCACATGCCACATAGCATAAGTCGAGTGCTGCCGACCCCAATCTGCGCATTCCCTGTGCGGCCATAAGGCAATTGCCGTATCTGGCAATCACCGGTTCAAAGGTTTCTTTAAGATTATATGCAAATCCTGTGACCAGCAAACTGTCGGTGAGGGTGGAGATCGATGAGACCTGAATCGATTGTCCATTGAGTTGGGCGCCCTGTCTTTTGATCGCTGAAAAAAACTCTCCGTTTAGCGGGTTTAAAACAACTCCCAAAACAATATCATCCTTAAATGCCAGGGCGATGGATATGCAGAATACCGGTACCTGATGGGCAAAATTAACTGTTCCATCCAAAGGATCAATAATCCATTTGAAATCGGAGGCCCCTGTTTTCAAACCGCATTCTTCACTCAAAATCCCATGCGCAGGAAAGTTGCTGCGGATATGGGAGATTATTTCTTTTTCGGATTCAGTATCGGCCTCTGTCACTATTTCCTCAGCGGCCTTTTTGCGGACCTCGGATATGTTGCCGAACCGCATTTTCAACATCCGGGCACCCTTTTCAGCGGCTGATATGGCCACTTGCATATAGGGGTTGAAATTCATAGGATAACCTCCGATTGGAATGAATAATGAAGAATGACGAATGACGATTTATGGAATTCTGTTGATTAAAAGTTATCAATGGCAGAGCGAAGCGACTTCCTTAATTATTCATTCGGCATTTGAAATTCGACATTCCAGCATGTTTTCCATTTTTTCAATTAACGGTATCAGGGTGAATCGGGATTTGGCCGATACCGCCGTCCCCTGTAACTGACGCCCCAGGCGCAGGCTGGTTTGTGGATCAACCAGATCATTTTTATTCAACACCCGCAGGGTGGCCGTTTTTTGCAGTTTAAGATCGGCAAGTATTTTTTCTACCGATTTGATTTGTTCTTCAAACCGCGGGCTGCTGATGTCGATGACGTGAAGTAAAAGATCGGCGCTTTCGAGCTCCTCCAGGGTGGCCCGAAAGGCCGCCATGAGGTCTTTGGGCAAATCCCGGATAAAACCAACTGTGTCGGTAATGATGACTTCAAAATCCCTGGGAAATCGTAATCTCCGACTGGAAGGGTCCAATGTGGCGAAAAGACGGCTTTCAGCTACGACCTTACTTTTGGTAAGGGTGTTAAGCAGGGTGGATTTACCAGCGTTGGTATATCCTATGATAGAAATAACCGGCAGCCCTTTTTTGCTTCGTTGCGCCTTTTGCTGGCTTCTTTGCTGCCTGACCGCTAACAGGGATTTTTCCAGGCGGGCGATACGTTCCCTGGCCCGCCGCCGGTTAATTTCCAGCTTGGTTTCACCGGGGCCGCGTCCACCGATACCACCGGTTAAGCGCGACATGGCGGTGTTTTTGACCACCAGCCGTGGCAGCAAATACTTCAGCTGAGCCAACTCCACCTGTAGCTTTCCTTCCCGTGAGCGGGCGCGCTGAGCAAATATATCCAGTATCAACTGGGTACGATCGATAATTTTAGAATCGATATGATCTGTAATGGATCTTATCTGAGAAGGGTTTAACTCCTGATCGAAAATGATGATGGTGGCAGCTTCCTGCAAAGCCAATATGGCCAGATCCTGGAGTTTACCGGGCCCGATCAATAACCTTGAGTCGGTTTTTCTTCTTTGCTGCATGACGGATCCGACAACATCGATAGCCCCCGACAGGGCTAATTCCCGGAGTTCGGCCATGGATTCTTCGGCACGGTCTCTGGCATCGGATGACACGCTGACCAGCAGCGCCCTTTCCTTGTTCGGGGATGGCTGATGCCCCCGGCGGACGCGGGCAAGTTCGTCTTCGAGGGCCTGTATAAGCGCAAGGCAGCCGATATCGAGGTTTGCGGGATTTATAGGCGGTAAAATTTGATAGGGTTTCTGGTCCGAATTTTTCGGCATGATGTGCGCAAGATGAATTTTTTGGGGCAAGCCTTCCCGATTGCTCAAAATCGCGGCCATCAAGTCCAGCCTCAGCAGGGCCAGGTCGGTCAAATCATCTGCGGTCAGTGATTCCTTGTCAAGATGGGTATGAATACAGCGCAGCCCCATTAATCGGCCGGGTGCGGCGCGATAGTTGCCGGAGTTGGGGATGACGATCTTTTTATTGTCGCCCACGATCACAAAGACAATTTTACTGCGGCGATCTACCAGGATACCAATTTGCCGGCGTATTTCATGGGAGATGATGCTAAGGTCGCGTGCCAATTCGGAGGTGAGCAAATATTCCGGTGGGATGCGACGGCGATACAGATTTTCCAAGCGTTTAATCTGATTCGCCTTAAGTCCGCTGGTATTTCCGTAGAGCTTTTTCAACCCGCTACAACTTCTTCTGACGCCAGGTTTTCGAACCGCGTATAGGCATTTAGAAATGCTAAATAGACATCACCGGTGGGGCCGTTGCGTTGCTTGGACAGCAGGATTTCGGCAATCCCCCGGCTGGGGTTATCTTCTTCTTTGTTGTATACTTCGTCCCGGTATATGAAGGCCACCACATCCGCATCCTGTTCCAGTGCCCCGGATTCCCTCAAATCGGATAGCCGGGGTCTTTTATCGGTACGTTGTTCCAGCATCCGGTTAAGCTGTGACAGGGCCAGAACAGGAAGCTGGAGTTCTTTGGCCAGAGCTTTCAGGGATCTGGAGATCTCGGAAATTTCAAGATCCCTTCGTTCGGCACCTGCACGTCCCTGCATAAGCTGCAGATAGTCGATAACGATTAAGCCGATATTTTTGTCCATTTTAAGACGTCGGGCTTTAGCCCGTATTTCCATGGCCGTCAGGCTGGCGGAATCGTCAATGAAGATGGGGGATTGTGTCAGAATGCTGGCGGCGTCGGTTAGCCGACCCCAGTCCTCCATACTGATAAAGCCGCCCCTTAAGCGTGATGAATCCATGCGTGCTTCCGAACAAAGCATTCGCAGTGACAGTTGCTCTTTTGACATTTCCAATGAGAATATGGCCACCGGTATGCCGGCATCCACCGCCGCATGCCGGGCGATGTTGAGTGCCAGTGCTGTTTTGCCCATGCTGGGTCGTGCCGCCAGGATAATCAGGTCGGAGTTCTGGAACCCAGAAGTCAGATTGTCCAGTTGGCTGAAACCCGTGGGGACACCGGTTACAAGGCTGCGATTTCCCTGGATCTCTTCCAGGGAATCGATATTGCCGGGAATAATTTTGCTAATGGGGTAGAAGGCCTGCTGGGATTTATTTTCTGTAATTTCAAAAATAGCTGATTCGGCAAAATCGATGACTTCATCGGCATTGCCCTCTTCTTTGAAACAGCGCTTGACGATGGCATTGGCCTTTTCAATCAACCGCCTTAATGATGCTTTGTCGTGGACAATTTTGGCGTAATGGGGAGCATTGACCGCCAAAGGAACGGTATCGACCAGGCGTGAGAGGTAGCTGGCGCCCCCGATTTCTTCAAGTTGCCCTTTTTCTTTCAGCCTGTTGGTCAGTGTAACAAGGTCGATGGGTTCTGTTTTGTCAAACAGGTCGATAATGGCGGTATAGATTTTCTGGTGGGCGGTGCGGTAAAAATCTGCCGGTGCCAGAATCTCGATGACATCCAGCAGCATATTGTTATCGATGAGGATGGCACTGATGATGGATTCCTCCGCTTCGATGTGTTGCGGCGGAAGACCATATGGTGCCGACTCTTTCGGTTTTTGTCCCTGGGGTTCGGCCATTGTTTATCTTGTGGCTATGTCGTTGTTTTTAAAATCAAAGATAATCTTTAACCGATTGCAGCAATATTCATCGAATTGACAATTTACGATTGAGGGAATCCTATCGAGAGAACAAGAAAAGATGGTGGAGCGCAGCGATTTCCACCATTAGTCAATCGTCATTCGTCACTCTTCAATTTCCCTTATTCGGGTACGATTTCAACTGTAATTTCCGGTTCCACCTCTTTGTAGACTCGAATGGGGATTTGAAAACTGCCGATTTCTTTAATGGGTTCTTTCAACAGGACCATTCTTTTTTCAACCACGATCTCCTGGCCGGCCAGTGCGTTAATGATATCCCTGGCGGTCACTGATCCGTAGAGCCGGTTTTCCTCACTGGCCTTGGCTGATACCTGGCACACAACGCCTTCGAGTCTCTGTGCCATTTCTTCGGCCATCTTGCGCTCCTTGGCAATCTGGATTTCGAATTTGGCCTTCTCGTGCTCCATTTTGCGTCTATTTTGAGGTGTCGCCAATACTGCCTTGTTTTGGGGCAGCAAATAGTTGCGTGCATAACCGTCGGCCACAGCAACCTCGCTGCCGATAATACCGAGGGAGTTGATGGTCTCTTTTAATATTACGTTCATTCTAAAACCTCCGATGTGTAATTGACTATTGTCAATTGTCATTCGTCAATATTCAATATTTTCATCCCGTCTGTTTGCCCAATCTTCGAAAATTAACCCATAAATCAAAAAAGCCAAGTCCGATGACGACCAGCAATATCAATTGCTGAAGGGCGATCAGCGTGTAGAAAAATACCCGTATAAATCGGGGAAGCCGCTTTTTGTCAAAATAAAACGATACAATGGCGATGCCCTGGAAAAAATACACTGTCATTAAAATCAGCAGCCCGTTTACGCCAATGACCTTAATCGTCGGATGCGGCAGAAACAATGACAGGCCGCAGCCGATGACACCCCAGACCAAATACTCAGGGGCCTTCCACAGGTTCAAAGGCCCAAAATCCGGATAATATAGCGACCGGCTTATCAGCACCGGTCGGGCAAGTAAAATGCTCACCCAGGCCACAAACAGGGTTGAGGCTGAGACCAGGGCGGGAATAATGGTCACTAAGACTTGCTGGATTTGGTCCAATGACTGGGAGATCAGCTGAATATTTTCTTCCGACATTCCCATGCTCTGGTACAATACCAGGGTAAGTTCCAGGTTTTTCGCAACATATTCCGATACGATCGCGAAAATACTTTGCCCGCTCAGAATGCTGGAAATGAATAGGCTGATCAAACCCGACAGCACGACACTGCCGGATGCAATCAGTGTTGTTTGTTCGATCGACAGGTTTAATTCGAACAGTTCACCCAGCACAAACCCAATCAGCAAAAGCCCGGCGAAAAATATCACATCGATGGATAAACCGCCGACCAGAACCATCATGACCAGGCTTGCGATCACAGCGATGATCAGCCCGTTTATTCTACCCAGCTTTAAGCGATAAAACAGAATCGGCAGGGGAATAAACAGCGCGGCTACAAACCCGATAATCGGAATGAAAACCGAAATGAGAAATATCAGGCTTGTTATTCCGACACCGGTGGCTATGTCCTTTACCATTTCTCTTGATGTACCAAATAAGAGTTAGCGGGAATTCCCCTGAACTGCCTGGAGCCGAATCCGCTGTTTTACCGAAGATCGACAGATCCGACAAATGGCAAAAAGGCAATCGTTCGGGCCTGCTTGATCGCGTGGGTGAGGGTGCGCTGATGCTTGGCACAACATCCAGACAATCGACGAGGAATTATTTTGCCACGTTCGGTGATAAAATATCTTAATGATTTTGGGTCTTTATAAGTAATTACAAGGCTTGCATCCGCACAGAATCGGCATACCTTGCGGCGGTGGTATATTCTTTTTTTTCTTCTCGGTTTCTTGTCCCCTCTGTTTCCTCTGGGGCCTCTTGACGGTGCGGCCATGATTTATGCCTCCTCTGGATTTTTCGATGGGGTCTCGTTCGCTGCAGAATCACTCTCATCAGATGAGGGCGCAACGTCTTCTTGCGGTTTTTCTTCAACCGCTGCTGAAACTTCAACCGCTGCTGAGTCTTCAACCGGTGCTGAAACTTCGACCGGCGCTGAAACTTCGACCGGCGCTGGGTCTTCGACCGGGGCCTCAGCTGCTACAGGTGCTGCTTCCGCTTCCGGGGACACTTCTTGCGCCGCTTTCTCCATTTCGGCTTTGCTTGCCGCTTCAGCCTGTTCCGCCTTGATTTTTTCAAGGTCGGCGACCTTGTCCAGCAAAACGGTCATATACTTG
Organism: uncultured delta proteobacterium; assembly: GCA_963766255.1. GTDB lineage: Bacteria > Desulfobacterota > Desulfobacteria > Desulfobacterales > JAFDCJ01 > JAFDCJ01. The sequence continues at coordinate 5,890 of CAVXZZ010000033.1, read as the reverse complement.
AGTGCCCGATCGTCAATGCGGAAGAAACGTTCAATTTCGTTTATAAGCGCTGGCAAACCAGTGTAATCGAACCGCACGTAATAACCGCGTGACCTTTTTTTTATGTCGTAGGCCAGCTTCCTTTCACCCCAGTCATCGGTGAAAACCAGAAAACCGTCCATCTGGCCGATCAGTTCTTCGACTCTGTGAATGACTTGATCCCGTTGGTCTTGAGACAAGTCCGGATCAATAATTACAAATGTTTCGTACCTTCGCATTCATCCTCCTTTCGGCTAATAAAGCCCTGGCGCGATATCCAGAGCAAGGATTAGATTATAATATTTTAAAATCTACACTAATAACATTAACGAAAATCAGCTGTCAAGATGATTCTTGAAATACCTGGTAAGGTTCGGCCAATAAAAAAGGTTAGCTTTCTGATGTACAAGCTAACCCTGCTGATTCAAATCTGATCGTATTGAACTACCGTATCAAATGCCAATGTGGGAAGCGGAGCGTCTTAATTACTAATACGCCCCGAGGCCGATGTCAAGATCCACTCACATCTAAGATTTTTTGAAAAATCTTCGTATAAATCTGTGCAGTTGAAATAGCTGTATGCCCTAAAACCGCTTGGATATGTTCAATTCCCATGCTTTATTTATTGTGCAATTGATTTCCTATAATTGGGAAAAAAAATTCCCAATTATAAGAAAACTAATCAATAATTTTAGACATTTTTTACCTTTCCCCCAACATGACAGACTTATACTTATATAACATTAGTACCCAAATTAAATTGAATTTAAAACTTCTATTGAAGATTATTTTTTAACTAACTGAAATGGTGTAAATTTTTTAGTAGTTTTTTATCAAAATGATCGGCATTGTGCTTGCACGGAATAAAATATTTATCAGGACATAATATTTCATTTAATGGCATGGTAATTGCTCTTTTTTAGTTCCGATGTGGACGTACTTACATTTTGATAAAATTGGTATTTTAAAGAGCCATCAAACAATTAATATTGAAAAGGAGGGGGATTTTAAGCTATTTGACCGAATTTTAAGCCGATCTTTGCAGGACAAGGCTGAAAATCTGGATCAATCGTATTTTTTTTTGCGCGGCCTATTCGATTTTAGCTTTTAAGCGGCCTAGGGGGGATTTTGCGATTATTTAGAATACCAATCAACTAGCCGCAAAAAAGGGGGCTAAATTGGGTTCTATCATGGGTGATGAGACTCAACAAAGGAGATTTGTATTTTATAATTTTTTCCAGAGGAAAATGATTAGGACTGAAAACTTTCCAGAGGAAAATAATTAGGGCTGAAAAGGGCTTAACCTTTTACCATCATTGTTTAGTCTTAGTGACCGCTAATTATACAACAGTATTCCCACCTCGCGCCTGCTTTATCCAAATGGGATTTTCAGTTTTTACCAATTGATTGCTGGAATTTCTGGCGACAGCAACTAGTCTAAATTAGGTCTCCCTAAAAAAGGATCCTCCCTACAATTCTAGCAGGAAGGTTGTTTGAAAAAACAGTTTATCTGGGTCGGCCTTATACAAAAGCTGAAATCCATAGTTTCAAATATATTTCGCAAGCTGTTTATCTTTTTGCCATCAGTTTAGAACAAAAAACCTGTTGCCGCTACTCTACTATAAATCTGTTTGATGTGGCACTCGCCAAGGTTGGATGAACATTGCCGTAAAGTTAGAAATTATGTAACCGAGGAAGCGGAGCTATGCCGACACCCTGATTTTTTCAATTTCATGTATTTTCGCTTTTTATTCCCGACGCCTAATTATTTTCCCTATAACAAGAAGAGTGTTCATAATGAAAGTCGTCATATTAGCAGGCGGTTTTGGTACCCGTCTTTCTGAAGAAACCGGCGTGAAGCCCAAACCCCTTGTAGAAATTGGTGATAAACCCATTTTGTGGCATATCATGAAAATCTATGCATGGAATGGCATCAACGATTTTATCATTTGTTGCGGGCACAAAGGATATTTGATCAAGGAATATTTTTCAAATTATTATCTTCATGCCTCTGATATCACGTTTGACATGACCAATAACAAGATCGAATATCATAATTGCAATTCAGAGCCCTGGCGCGTTACCTTAGTTGATACGGGACTAAATTCGGGAACCGGTGGGCGTCTGAAAAGAATAAAGTCTTACCTTGGAGACGAAGATTTTTGCTTTACCTATGGAGACGGCGTCAGTAATGTTAATATCCATGAGTTAGTTGCTTTTCACAAAAAAACGAAAACCTGCGCCACCGTTACAGCTGTTCTGCCGCCATCCAGATATGGCGTTTTTAAATTCGAAGAAGATAAACTAGTGGGATTTGAAGAAAAACCCGAAGGAGACGGCGGATGGATTAATGGTGGATTTTTCGTGCTCTCCCCCCGGGCGATCGATTATATCGATGATGATTCGACCCACTGGGAACATGCGCCCATGAATCGCCTGGTGGCGGAAGGCCAGTTATCCCCTTTTTACCATCGCGGATTTTGGCACCCAATGGATACGCTACGGGATAAAAAAAACTTAGAGGCCATGTGGGCCTCAGGTAAAGCACCCTGGAAGGTCTGGTAATGGATGCTGCATTCTGGAAAAACAAAAAGGTCTTAATAACGGGAAACACAGGCTTTAAAGGCAGTTGGCTATCTCTCTGGTTGCACGCAAAAGGCACTCGTGTGATCGGCTATGCCTTGCCCCCGCCGACAAGACCAAGTTTTTTTGAAATTGGAAAGATCGCTGAATCCGTGATCTCGATTGAAGGGGATGTTAGAAATTTAGATCATTTAATCGCTGTTATCAAGAAGCATGAACCTGAGATATGTATCCATATGGCTGCCCAATCGCTGGTTCGATATTCATACCAGCATCCGCTGGAGACCTATGAAACAAACGTAATGGGAACACTGAACGTTTTAGAGGCCGTCAGACAAACACAAACGATCCGTGCGGTACTTATCATTACAAGTGATAAATGTTATCAAAATAAGGAATGGATCTGGGGATATCGCGAAACCGAGGCCATGGGTGGAAACGATCCATACTCAAGCAGCAAAGGATGTGCCGAGCTTATTACAACCGCTTACCGTAAATCTTTTTTTTCAAAAAAAGAACCATCGGAGCCGAACATCGGCGTTGCCAGTGCAAGAGCCGGTAATGTAATTGGAGGCGGCGATTGGAGTGCTGATCGTCTCATACCGGATATCATCAAGGCTGTCATGACCAACAAAGCGGTGGTAATCCGCAATCCGAACGCCGTGCGCCCCTGGCAACATGTACTCGAACCACTGAACGGCTATTTGATTTTAATTGAAAATCTGTGGAAACAGGGATCTCAATTTGAAGGGGGCTGGAATTTTGGGCCAAATGATGATGACTGCAAACCGGTTGACTGGATCCTCAGAGCCCTGAACAAACTGTGGGATGGCGGTATCCAATGGGAATCAGATACGGTTGAAAATCCCCATGAAGACGTTCTTCTAAAGGTGGATTCCAGTAAGGCCAGAAATTTGCTCGGGTGGTCGTCAAAATTATCGGTGCGCAAAGCGCTGCGCTGGTCAGCGGAATGGTATCAAGGGTATCTTCGTCAGCAAAATATGCGTCGGCTTTCCGAGGAACAGATCCAACGATACGAAGAACTCAATAAGCCATGAAAATAAATCAATGCCGCTGTTGTGAGAATCCTCTCAGGTATACCTTTGCACGCCTGGGGATGTCGCCTTTATCCAATTCGTATATCCCAAAAGAAAAACTCCAGCAGATGGAACCTTTTTACCCGCTCAACGTATACGTATGTGAGCAGTGTTTTTTGGTCCAATTGCCGGAGTTTGAATCGCCAGGGCACATTTTTAGCGATTATGCCTATTTTTCCTCTTTTTCAGAAACCTGGCTTGAACACGCCCGAGATTATGTTGACAAGATGACGGCTAGATTTGGGTTTGATTCCAAAAACCAGATCATCGAAATCGGCAGTAATGACGGCTATCTTCTGCAGTATTTTGTGGAAAAGGGCATACCGGCCCTGGGCATCGAGCCGGCAGAAAATGTGGCCAGGGCCGCCAACGACGCCGGCATTCCAACCCTTGTAAAATTCTTCAGTCAAGAAACCGCCAAGGAATTAATCTCTCAAAGCAAACGGGCGGATCTCATCATTGCAAACAATGTGCTTGCCCAGGTGCCGGCACTCAAAGATTTTGTGGCGGGTATGAAAACTTTACTTAAACCGCATGGTATCATTACGGTCGAATTTCCACATTTATTGCATCTGATGGACGAAAACCAATTCGATACGATTTATCATGAACATTTTTCTTATTTTTCATTTATGACCGTTGAAAAAATACTGGCAAAATATAGGCTAAAGATCTTCGATGTGGATGAATTGTCGACCCATGGCGGATCCCTTCGGATTTACGCCACCCATGCAGAAAATAAGGTAGAATCTATGGGTGACCAGGTCGACAGGCTAAGGGGAAAAGAACACGCGGCAGGATTGTCCCAATTAACGCCTTATCTAGCATTCAATCAGAAAATCGAGCAGACAAAGCGCAATCTGCTTGAATTTCTCATTAACGTCAAAAACAGTGGTAAATCAATCGCGGGGTACGGTGCTCCCGCTAAGGGCAACACGCTTCTAAATTACTGTAGCATACGATCGGACTTTTTAGACTACACGGTAGATCGCAGTCCCCATAAACAGGATCGATTTTTGCCTGGAACCCGTATTCGAATTTATCACCCGGATAAAATTAGAGAGACAAAGCCGGATTATGTGCTTATTCTGCCCTGGAATCTAAAAGATGAGATAATGGAACAAATGAAATATATACAGGAATGGGGAGGCAAATTTATCGTCCCGATACCCGAGGTTCGCGTATTTTAGCTTTTGATAGAGGATTAAATTGAAAAGAATCGTCGTTACGGGTGCAACCGGATTTATCGGCAGGCACTGTCTACCATTGCTTCAAGAAAAAGAGTATGAGATTCATGCACTTTCCTCCTGTTCCCAGCCGGATTTTGAGAGGAGTAAAATTATATGGCACAAAGTTGATTTGTTCCATCAAAGCCGGCTCAAAGAAATAATAGAAGATATACGACCCACTCACTTGCTTCATTTAGCCTGGTATGTGGAGCCTGGAAAATGGATTAATTCTCTGAAAAATTATCGCTGGGTCCAAGCCAGTTTAGATTTACTGCTGGCCTTTTCCGAATGTGGCGGGCAGAGAGCGGTCATGGCGGGAAGCTGCGCTGAATATGACTGGCGGTATTCGTATTGCATTGAAGGCCTGACGCCGATGAAACCGATTACTGTTTATGGCACTTGCAAAAATGCTCTTCAGGAGATGTTTGGCAAGCTCATCGACAATATGGAATTAAGTGGTGCTTGGGGGCGCATTTTTTTTCTGTATGGCCCTCATGAGCATCCCGCCAGACTTGTATCCTCGGTCATTCAGTCATTACTTGCAAATCAACCGGCTCTCTGCTCGCACGGCTACCAAATTCGAGATTACCTATATGTAAAAGATGTTGCGGATGCATTTGTTGCGCTTCTGGAAAGCCATATTGTTGGACCCGTAAACATCGCTTCCGGACTCCCAATCGCCCTAAAAGAAATTGTTTTCAAGATTGCCGAAAAGCTTGATGGAAAAGATTTGGTGCGATTGGGTGCAATAAATGCGTCAATTGATGAACCGGCTCTATTGGTAGGCGATATAAATAGGCTTTCGAAAAAAGTCGCTTGGCAACCAAAATACAGCCTGGATCAAGGACTTGAAGAAACAATAAACTGGTGGCAACATAATCGACCGGTTAATGTGAACAAGTAAAATAATGGCGCCATTTGTTTCGGTTATCATACCTACATATAATGGGGCACAGTATCTGG
>CAVXZZ010000032.1:0-103135 GCA_963766255.1 uncultured delta proteobacterium | reverse complement strand
ACCGCATACATCCGTCAATTTTAGGGCAGTTCCCGACTTTTCAACACCCGCCGTCCGACAGCCGATTTTAATTTTAACCTTTCGCACCCGGCCGGAACAGCTGATATCGATTTGGCCAAATTTCACCCTGCTGCCCAGGGTATAAAGGTCAATGGAAAATTTCAAGTGTCCGCAAAGCTGATGCTTGAGGATACGAGATTATTCGGTTCGCTCCAATCCCAGGTGGCCAATGGAAAAGTGGCCATGGCACAAAACAAACTTGCGATTGAAGGCATCAACCTGTCTTTTTCCATGCCGGCGCTGCCGGAAGTTCGCAGTGCTCCCGGCCAGCAATTGCAGTTTGCCAAATTGTCACTGGGTGATCTGACGGCCGAAAATGGAACCATCGATTTTCAAATCGAGTCTTTGCGATCTTTGTTGATTGAAAAGGCTCATTTTGGATGGAGCGGCGGCAAGGTAGACACCCAGGCAATGCGATTTTCCCGGGGCATCGAAGATTATCAACTTATTTTTTATTGCGACCGGCTCAATCTGGCAAGGGTTCTGGAACAGTTTGGGGCGGCAGCGGCTGAAGGCGGCAGTAGCGTCAGCGGAAGGATCCCGATTCGATATGCCCACGGCAAGTTAAGTTTCGATGACGGATTTCTTTTCTCCACTCCGGGGACGGGCGGCAAAATTCACCTGACCGGAACCGAAATCCTGACCGCCGGCATCCCGCCGGATACCCCCCAATTCGCCCAGATGGAACTTGCCAGGGAAGCATTAAAGGATTATGATTACTCGTGGGCCAAACTGAGACTGAATTCTGAAGGAGAAAATCTGTTATTACAAATGCAGATGGATGGCAAGCCTGCCAAAACGCTTCCGTTTGTCTACAGTAAAGATATCGGGGGGTTTATCAGAGTTGACGCTGAGAGCAAAGGATCCAGTTTCCAGGGCATCCGCCTGGACGTCAATTTCAGGCTCCCATTGAATAAATTGCTGCAGTATAAAGATCTTATCAAAATGATTAACTAAAAGCTGTTTCCAAAAGGAGCACCGTCATGTCAAAAACTATTTATCTTCTACTGGCAGCTTTATTATTTCTGGTTTTCCAGGGCTGCACCCAGCACAAAGTCGAAGTCGCACCGGTGGAAATAAAGCCAATCCACATTACGATCGACGTCAACGTTAAAGTTGACAGGGCCCTGGATGATTTTTTTGGAGATGTTGATAATGCCGAACAAAAAATTGATAAGAGCTCGTCGGCTACTCAATAACAAATAATTTGAGGCCGGTATCGAACGGGGAGATTAAAAATGAAGAAAAAAATAACTGTCGCGATTGTAGCCATTTTTCTTTGCATCGGTTTTGCTGCCGGGGCATTTGCTTCGGCCAAAGAGATTCGGGACCGGATGATTGCCCGCTTGCCTGAAATAAAAGCACTTAAGGACAAGGGCCTCGTTGGCGAAAACAATAAAGGGTTTTTTGGAATTTGTCGGTCAGCAAAAAGAAAAACCGGAAATTGTCACCGCCGAAAACAAAGATAGGGCAGCGGTATATGAGGCCATCGCCAAACAGCAGGGCACCACGGTTGAGCTTGTCGGCAAGCACCGTGCCATCCAGATAGCCGATAAAGCCAAACCCGGCGAGTGGCTGCAGGACGCTAACGGCAAATGGTACCAGAAGAAATGAATAATGACGATTGTCGAATGACGAATTGAGGAATTTTATCTATTTAATTGAGATTGAAATCCTTCATTAGCCATTTGTCATTCGACACTTGTCCGCCTCAGGCGGATTATTCATTCATATTGTTCGTTATTTCATCAGAAGTGAAGTGGCCAGAATTTAATCTGATATAATTTGTTAAGAACCGACCATTAAATCGGACCCCGTCTAAATTTCAAGCCTAATTTCAGCATAACTGAAAATCATATACTCCTGTGATATATCCTGCATATCTGAATTTTAGCGATTTTCCATATAGTCTCAATTTATCTGGATCCACATGGATAATATTAAAACGGCACTGCGGCTAGGTTCCTAAAGTATTGCTGAAGTTGAAATTTTGAAGACTATCATTTCAGACAGCCCAATCATCAATCAATAAAGTAGGAAGGGCTTTGCAGATGTGATTTTTTGCAGCGCGGACAACGGCCCGGCCGGGTAAAGCGTTGGCGCTCTTTAAATTCATAACCGCAGGACAAACAGCGCGCGGGTCGAATCTTCAGCTTACTTCCTATTGCCGTCAATGACCTGGCTATATGCGCAAGATGATCGTAGACCTCTTTTTCCCGAACACTTACCTCCCGGGATAATTCCCGGGCATCCATTTCACCTTCACGCAGAAGCTCAATTATCCTCTGGCGTACCGTTGGCAACGTCTCACCCCTGATTAGCTGGTTTCGGATTGGAGGTATATAGTTGATTGAGTTGACTAAGTTGATTGAGTTGGATGATCCGAATAGATATCTCCCTTTTCAACTTAATCAACTATTCAACCAATCAACTGATATGATTGCAACTTGTCAATAGCAAAAAGATCTTCCGCCTTCCTTCACACTTTATTATTTCGAAGGAAGTTTGTTAAGCGATAATTTCCAGCTCATTGTTAGAGGCGGGATCATTGAAACGACGGTTGATCATTCTGATATTCGCGGGTTGGTTACCGCATTTCATGGCTTCGTCGTGGAGCTGCCTCGGTCTTAAATCGGGAGTTAGGTCATCGGCCATATCCCAAAGTTGAATCGAGGGTTCTCCTTGACCGTGATCGCGCCCCTATCAATGAGCTGGAAGTAAATTAGTTGTTCTTTGTAAATTAGGCTCCTTTTATAAGTTCTTGGTAACGATTTATTTGCGTTGTTTTCTCAGGCGACCGGTTGTACCTGCTTGGCCATGGCCCATAGAAAGGCACTCAATTCACGAGCGATGGCCGTGACCACCTTTTGCTTGAGTTTGCCTCTGGCCACCAGTCTGCGGAAACGGGTGCATAAGCGCAGCTGAGCTTTCCATGCAATCTGGCACACCGGCTCGGGCACATCCTGCTGGCGCTTTAGCAGCAAGCGACTGACCCGGGCCGGCATCCGATAGGCCCAGGCGGCCTCGACCAATGCTCTGCGAGCATGACTGTTACCGGTTTTGGTGATGCCGCCTCTTTTGGTGCTCTCACCGCTGGAGTGCTCTGAGGGTACCAGACCCAGGTGAGCCATCAATTGCGATGGCCTCTGGAAACGACTCAGATCTCCGAGCTCCGCCAGCAGTGTGACCGCCACGATCAAAGACACACCGCGAGCGGCCTGCAGGGCTGCGACAGCCGGCGCCAACCGCCAGCCGGGCACCAGCTGTCTGATTTGATCGGTCAAGCGCTCGACACGCTGCAGGCCCTCATGGACCGCGTCGATATATTCCTGCAGGGCCACCTGTTGGGCCGGATAGGCCATGGAGATATCGGCCAGCCATCTAAAGTAGGCTTTGGACCATGCCGAGCGGCCGCTGTAAACGATGCTGTTTCTGAGCAAAAACGCCTTCAGGCGCTGTTTGGCTTTTTTGGTGGCATTGACCGCATCCTGCCGGGCGCGGCTCAGATCACGCATGGCTTCGTCGGCCGGATCCGGGACATAGACAGCGCTCAGTTCCCCGGCACGGTGCAAACTGGCCAGCTTGACCGCATCGCGTCGATCGGTTTTGACACGATCCCCGCTTTTTTTGGGGATCAGAGAAGGCGCTGCCACCATGCAGTCAAATCCTTTGGCGGTTAAGTGCCGGTAAATGCCGTAGCCGCAGGGGCCGGCTTCATAAACAAAATACAGCCGGCTTGCGGTGGAGACCATTTTACGACAAAATTTGTCCAGGGCGTCCAGATCGTTGGCAATGGCGCCGTAACTTCTGGCGTTGTGTTCACGACCCTGATCGGCCATGGCAATGGTGATCGTTTTTTTGTGGACATCCAGACCAATAAATTTTACAGTGTTCATGACCTGCCTCCTTGGTTATGGCTCTGTGTTGAGGGTTAACAGCTTCCTTTACATAACCCACGTTTACAAGGAAGGCAGGTTTTTTTTTGCCAGGCAGCTAGCAAAAATTATCATGGGCGAGAATGGGCCCTAAAAAATGCTCGTCGGAGACCATGATAGTTTTTTGCGGGTCACTGCCTGCTAACTTGCTTAGTGGCAATCATTATGTCTTAATCAACTAAACATACTCGCACCCCGCAACCCGCAACCCGTAACCCGCAGCACGCAACCCGTCTTTACGCGGGTTTAATTTCTTCTTTCAACAGACAGCACGCAATTTTATATTCCGGCGCACCATCTTCCCGGTAACTCAAATTGCGGGGTTGGATGAGTTTGTTCATGACGCAGCCTTCGGGGATATTGAGCTGAAAAAAATCACTCTCATTCAGTTTGGCGGAGGGCACCAGCTGGTTTTCCTCGAAGGCCAGGCTGTGGATGGGAAAATCCTCACAAAGCGGGCAGCGATAGACCCGGCCGTTGGGAAAAATAAAATAATTGTCGGCCACCAGGCCGGCGCATTCAAATTTTTCATCCGGGTTTAAAAAAACTTTGGGGTATGACACGGGAATGCCGGATTCGGCAATTATCCGGGCAATGCGCGGGACCGTATCCAGCCACTTGCTTCTGGCAACTTGAAATAGGCTTTCAGGGGTGGTATCCGATTCTTGACCGGCAGATCTTCCCCGCAGGCCGATTACTTGAATAAAGAACCTTCCAACACCCAGATCCCTCAGCAGGGGGGCCATCTCCTGCAGTTCATTTATGTTGGCACCGCTGACGGTGTAGATAAGGCTGGTGTTAAAACCCTTTGCGACGGCCTGACCGATGCCGGCAACACAGGTTTCAAAAGAGCCTTTTCCTCGAATCCGGTCGTTGGTCTCGCGGGTTGCACCCTCCAGGCTGAAACTGAACGTGTCCACCTCGCCGGGATGGACTTTTTCCAAAATGTCGTTAAAAAGGTATCCGTTGGTATCCACGGTGATGGAGCCAAAACCCATTTTGCGCGCAAACCTGACGGCTGCCGGCAACTCAGGATGAAGGGTGGGCTCACCACCCAGGAAAATCAAATTTTTCGTGTGGCTGTTTTCCGAAAACGCCTCCAGCCAGGCCTGAATGGTTGAAAGAGGCAGGGTAAGCTGCCCATGCTGGTCAGTGTTGATATAGCAATGGCGGCACTGGAGGTTGCAGCGGGTGAGGATGTGGAAAAACACGTTGGCCGAATTTCGTGAGAAGGCAACGGTTTGGGGTAAGGTCATATTTTTGCCAGTAAGCGTTTGATCTTCTTTTTGGCGGTTATCAATTCGTCATTGGTGATGCGCAGGCGAATCGACATATATTCTGCAAATATCCGGTAGAGCAGCAAAACAAAATCCACCTTTTCATCCATGGGGTCCTGCTCGGAAATCCTGTTTTTGGCTGAGGTATCAACCGCCAGGCAAATGGTTTTGCCCACGGCAATTACAGTGGCGGACCGTTTCATGCTGTCTATGATACGCATCTCACCGAAAATTTCACCTTTTTTATCAATGGTGTTAATCTCCATGCCTTCCTTGGTGATTCTTATCTTGCCGGAAAGCAGGAAATAAAGCCACGGGTCCAGGGCCCCCTCTTGGATAATCAGTTCACCATCTTCATATTCTCTGATTTTGCTCAACCGCAACAGTTTTTGAAGACTCTTGGCTTCAAAGTTTCTAAGGGCAGGAATTGCCAGAAGCTTCTGAATGTTTTCAATATTATCTTTTAAATATTTCGATTCGAGCATCTCGTCCTCCGACCGTCACATGTGACCCTTAGGGCAATTTAATATTTTATTATGCCTTTCGCAAAAGGGCAAGCAGTAAATGGGCCTGAAAACGGATATATGTATTTATTTTAGTAGGATAGGAAAAATAAAAAATTGAGGCAAACCATATTTTGAAGAAAATAAGGGTGTTGTTTCACAATGGAATGATGGGGTCTCATGAGATCTCAAGGCATTCTTTGCTCAGATTTTCATCGAAGGCCACCGGGTAACAGCCGTCAAAACAGGCCTTGCAGAAATTTTCTTCGGGATTTTCAACACCGGTGGACTCTAAAAGGCCATTAATACTGAGATAATGCAACGAATCCAGCCCCAGATAGCCCTTGAGCTCGTCGACCGATTTTTTGGAGGCAATCAATTCGCCCCGGGTTGAAAAATCGATCCCGTAATGGCAGGGAAAACGGTGGGGCGGGCCGGCCACCCGCATATGAACTTTTCCAACCCCCAGCGCCCGCAATGCCTTTACCCTTGTTTTAATGGTCGTACCCCGGATGATAGAATCTTCAATGATAATAATGTCTTTACCCTTCAAGAGCTGTTGAACGGGATTGAGCTTGATGCGCACACCGAAATCGCGCATACTCTGGGTCGGCTGAATAAAGGTGCGCCCCACATAATGGTTGCGAATCATTCCCATTTCAAAGGGGATACCCGAAGCTTCGGAATAACCGATGGCGGCATAGGTCCCTGAATCAGGAAACGGCATCACAAAGTCCGCCTCAACCGGCGCTTCTTCGGCCAGGCGTCGGCCGTGGGCCTTGCGCGTCAGATAGACATTCTGCCCGAAAAAGGTACTGTCCGGTCTGGCAAAATATATAAATTCAAAGATGCAAAACGCTCTCTGGCCGGCAGTGGGCGTTTGGATGCTTTTAATCCCGTCCTGGCTGATGATGACGATTTCTCCGGGATCGAGTTCACGCACAAATTCAGCTTCGACAAGATCAAAGGCGCAGGTTTCAGATGCCAGCACATAATTGCCGTTCAATTTACCGAGACACAGCGGTCTGAATCCATGGGGGTCTTTAATTCCGATAACTTCCCCCCGGCTGGTCAGCATAACAAATGAAAATGCACCCTGCAGCCTGGATACGGTTTCTACCAGGGCCTGCTCGAAGCCCAGGTCTAGATTTTTTACAAAAAGGTGCAAAAATACCTCGCTGTCCATGGTGGTTTGGAAAATAGAGCCGGCTTCCTCGAGCTCATTTTTCAAAGCATGGGCATTGACAATGTTGCCATTGTGGGCCACGGCATAGGATTTATGTCGATGACGCACCATAAAAGGCTGGGCGTTGGTCAGCACCGAGCTGCCCGTCGTGGAATAGCGCACATGGCCGACGGCGCACCCGGCTGCCAATTTTTCCAGAAGCTCCATGTCGAAAACGTCGCATACCAGTCCCATGCCCTTGTGTTCATCGATGGCCCCATCCCTGACAACCGATATCCCGGCACTTTCCTGACCCCTGTGCTGCAGGGCATACAGGCCGAAATAGGTAATTGGGGCGGCTTCCGGATGACCACAGATACCAAAAATGCCACAGGCTTCGCGAGGCTTGTCAAATTCAGTCATGAAAAGATAACTCCTCAAGTATATTTAAAATAAAGAACATCCAGCTACAATGTGCGATTGAATGGGGAATTCGGAATGCGGAATGCGGAAATGGCATTAGCTGATAATCTGATTTTCAAAGTTTCCGCATTCCGCATTCCAACTTCCGACTTCCAAGGCGCCTGGTATCCAAATCCTGGCATTAATTCCACATACCATGTTCTATCCAATCGGGGTATTATCAACTAAATCCCACACCCCGCACGGACAGGACGCGGCGCAAAAACCGCAGCCGATGCACAGGCTTTCATCGACCACATATTCATAAGCGGCGTCATCGGGCTGCTTTTTACTGATAGCCTGGCGCGGGCAGACCGCTATGCAAATCCCGCAATCCCGGCAGGCGCCGCAGGAAGAACATTGAGAACCACAATGGTCCAGGCTGGTGAAGTCCGTCACCCGGGGATCAAAATATTCAAGGGTCACCCGGTCGCGGCTGATCATTTCGCGTTTGAAAGGCGCGGGTACGTTGCCCTCCAGAATATCACCAATGGTCTGGGCCACAATTCGCCCGGAACCGATGGCATCGGTTAAGAGCCCCGGCCGGACCACATCACCGATGGCAAAAACCTTGGAGTCGTTGGTTTGATAGCGCTCATCAACTTTGATAAACCCTTTTTCTTCAACAATGGTCGCAGGCAGAAAATCCAGATCCGGTATGTCGCCGATGGAAATAATGACGGTATCCGCCGGAATTTCCTCGCCGTCGGCCAGCTTCACGCTTTTGGCAGTAATTTCCTTGGTGAAAACCGGCCACTTGAAGGTGGCGCCAACGGCCTCGGCGGCCTCCCTCTCCTTGCCGAAGGAAGCCGGTTCCTGAACATCCAGCAAAGTGATCACTTTGCCGCCGAAGCGGTGAGCTTCAGCCGCCGCGTCACAGCCAACGTTTCCGGCACCGATGATGACGACGTGCTTGCCGACCTTGGCCTTGTCCGCTTTGGCCAGTTTGAGGAAATCCAGCGCCGTAACGGCCCGTTCGTTTCCAGGTACGGGAAGCATACGGGGCTTCTGGGCGCCGGTGGCAATCACGACAAAGTCGAAATCTTCCCGCAGCTGCTGAACGTCATCGGGTTTAAGGGGTTGCTGAAGATGCACGTGGGGCAAAACCTCTTTAACCCGCTCCAGTTCTTTGATCATCACTTCTTTGGGAAGCCGGCTTTCGGGAATAACCCGGGAAATTTTTCCGCCGATGTCTTTGGCCATTTCATAAATGACTGTTTGATGACCCTTCTGGCGAAGTTGCCAGGCTACCGAAATGCCGGCAGGCCCGCCGCCGATAATGGCGATTTTTTTATCAGTTTCCGGCGGCAACTCCGGTAATCTGGCATCGATGCTGGCCTGGCCGAGCTGGGTCACATCCACCGGCGCCATGGCAGAAGACTGGCGCGTACAGGATTGCATGCATAAATTGGGACACAGATAACCGCATATGGATGCGGGAAACGGTGTATAGGTCAGGGCCAGATCCACCGCTTCATCAACACGGCCCTCGCGCACCAGTTGCCAGCGCTCCTGCACCGGGATCCCGGTTGGGCAGGTTGCCTCGCAGGGGGCGGCATATTTGCGATTTTCCCAAACCGGGACAAACCGCCGCAACTCGCCGGTGGTGATCAATGCGATGGGGCTGCGGTCCAGATCGGTGAGATCGCCGATCAATCCGCCCTGGCCAAGCTCTTTTTCCCAGATTGACCGGTAAAAAGACTGCATCGATCGCATGCGCTGCGATACTTTTTCATGGGGCGAGCGCGCAGCAAGTAACTGCCACTGACTGCGATCGGAAAATGTTTCTATCAACTCGTTGCGCCCGATACGTTTCAGGAAACTGCGGATGTTTGCGCTCAACCAGTCCCAGTCCTGATCCCCAATGGAAATCAGCTTGGCATCGGATTGGCTGAAACCGGCGTGGGGCCCCCGGAAAAAAACCTTGCCGCCGACCATGCCGACCAACGGTCGATAACCGAGGATGTTAGCAGGGTTCTGGGAGTCATAGCCGCATATCACAGCGATGCCGCCGGCCATGAATTCCCCAAAATAATCTCCGGCCGCCCCCAGCACCCACAGCTCGGGCGGATCAAACCGGGGATTGTGTTTGGTCATCGTCATTCCCCGGGCACCGATGTTACCGGAAATAAAAATTTTACCCTGGGCCATGGCGTTGGCGCATCCATTGCCGACATTACCGTGGATCACGATCTCTGATCCGGCATTGAGCCAGCCCACATCGTCGGAAGCCGGTCCCAGAACTTCGATGGACGTATTAGGAAATCCCATGGATCCCAGGCGTTGCCCGGGTTGACCAATCACCTGAATGTGAATCGCTTCATTACCGGCCTGCCAGAGTCGTCCACCGATACCGTGCTGGCCGTAAGCATCAATCTGTAACACCCGATGCCCCTGGCCCACGGCTTCCTGGATCTGTTCTTCAAGAATCCGGGTGGCGACCCGCTCTCCGGCAAACCTGCCGGAAATAACACGGTATTTCGTTTGGCTGCTTATATCCTGGTCTGACATGTCCTAACTCCAGTTGATTAGTTAAATAGGAAAAAGGATTCAAACCTATTTGACTATTCGACTATTTGACTACTTTACTATTTGACTAAACCACATATTTAATCGATAACCGCTCAGCGGCATCGATATCATCGATGCCCAGGGCATCCGACATCCCTATGGGCAGCGAAGTGGATCGTCCCAGGGGGGCCACGATCTTTTTCAGCTCGGTGTCGAAGCTTAAATACACGTCCACCACCCGTTGGGCCACATCTTCGACGTCCAGCCGCCGGTAGAGCCGGGGATCCTGGGAAGTGATGCCCTTGGGGCACAGGCCAATGTTGCAGATGTTGCAACGATCCGATTCAGATCCCAGGCAGCCGGCCGCGGCCTGCATGATGTATTTGCCGATTTGTACCCCGCTGGCCCCCAGCATGATGAGGGCGGCGGCATTGGCGGCCAGGTTGCCGGTCTTGCCCACACCCCCGCCGGCAAATAAGGGAACCTGGTTTTGCATTCCCAGATTAACCAGGTTCAAATACCCGTCGCGGATATTGGTGGCAATCGGGTGTCCCATGTGGTTCATGGAAACGTTGTAGGCCGCCCCCGTTCCGCCGTCTTCACCATCAATGGCAAGCCCGGCAGCATAGGGATTTCGGGTCAGATTGTTCAAGACCGCCATGGCCGTTGAGGTCGCCGATATTTTGGGATATACCGGAACCCTGAACCCCCAGGCCATGTACATGGACTGAATCATTTTGGCCACCGATTCTTCGATGGAATACTTGGTTTGATGGGTCGGGGGGCTCGGCAGGTTGATACCGGTGGGCACGCCTCGAATGGCCGCAATCAGCTTATTGACTTTATACCACATCAGCAGGCCGCCGTCACCGGGTTTGGCCCCCTGGCCGTATTTGATCTCAATGGCACAGGGATCTTCCTTCATCTCCGGCAGGGCGTGAATGATTTCATCCCAGCCAAAATAACCGCTGGCAATCTGCAAAATCACATACTTTAAAAACCGGGACCGCAACAACCGCGGCGGGCAGCCGCCCTCACCGGTGCAAATCCGGACGGGCATACCAAGCTCTTCGTTGAGGTATGCCACCCCCATCTGCAGCCCTTCCCACATGGTGGGCGACAGGGCGCCAAAGGACATGCTGCCGATGATCAGGGGATAGATTTCTCTCACCGGTGGAATCCAGCCGTTGGATCGCAGGAATTTAAGGTTCTCTTCCGGAGGCAGGATCCGCCCCAAAAGGGTTCGCATTTCAAATTCGTGCCGCCCGGCATCCAGGGCCGGGTCGGTCAGCATCGAAATCCGTATGAATTTCAGCCGATCCAAAATCCCCCCGACCACGTTGCGCCGTCCGCCGCGCCGGCGGGGTTGGCCGCCACGGTCGAGATGATAGCGAAGTTTATCGGCCTCATCCCCGCGGAAGGGCATAATGGAATTGTTGGGGCACACCATATTGCACATGGCGCAGCCCACGCATTTATAAGCCGGATCGGTTTTCTGGCGGATGCCGTAATAGGCCCTGTATACACTGGTGGGGGTATCCAGGAATCCCACGGGCGGCTTCAGATCCCGTTTGCGGAAAACCCCGAGCTCGATGGCGTTAACCGGGCAAACCGCCGTGCATTTGCCGCAAAGCGTACAGGTGTCTTTATCCCAGATAATCTGCCAGGGCAGATCTTTGACACTTAGTGTAGAAGCGGTAATGGGTCGTTCTGGTTCCATATCTTAACCTCCTGTCGCTCCGGACCGACGATGACAGTATCCAAATGCATGGGTTGAAAATCCTGGTTCTTATCACGGTTCGGTATCGCTGCGTCCAGACCGCATATTTCCGATGAAAAGGCATAAATACCGGGCCTTCCGCCAACGACACCCGGTCGCAGTTTTTTGCGATCCTGGACCATGAACACACTGTGATCCGGCATACAGCCGATGACGCAATTGGGGCCATCGATGATCAACTGCCGGCAGGTTTGCTTCAGGTTCTTTAAAAATACGGCATCGGGATGGTCGGCAAGCGCATCATCCTGCAACGGGGTGATAATATGTTTGTAAGCTTCGATGCCGAGTCCCAGCTTTTTGATCGTATAGTGCAGAATATGGGTAAACACTTCTGAATCCGACTGATATCCCATATAGCCCGGAAAATCCCGGGATTCCAAAAAGGCCTTGATGGGAATAAAGGCGGTGTTTTCGCCGTTGGTCATGGTGGAATAGCCCTGGATGAAAAACGGATGGCAGGCATACAGCGTAATGGCATAGTTGGTGTTCTGCCGGCCCTGGGCCATGATCACCCGGGCATGCAGTTCCTTGCGGTCAAGGTTTAAATGCTCGGCCACCAGCATGGGATCGCCGATTTCCTTCATCATGATCACATCCGGCCAGAAAGAAAACACCATCATGTCGTTTTTTTCCTCGCCCATCAGCCGCAGCTGGAGCCGGATATCCAGCAGTCGATCATACAGCTCTGCCTGACTCAGATCATCCCATTCCTCCGGATACTCATAGGCCCGTATCAGGTATATATCCCGTTTGGGTACGCCCGGCGGCGGTCGTTTCGGGACTTTGATGGTAATCTTGTATTTGGTCATAAAACCAATATCCATCATAAAGGAATCCAGGCGCCTTAGCCCCTTTTCGCTGAAGATACCGGATAAAATGGGCGCATCTTTCATTTCTTCAAAGGGTCCGCCCAGATCGCGCAAAAAAATGCCGACACCGGAGCAATCATGCCCTTCACGCATGACATCGAGCGCCTCCAGTGCGACCATGGGAGACAACGGATCTTTGCTGGTAATTGAAAACAGGCGGCACATTGGTCTCTCTCCTTTTATAACTGAATTTTCGGATAGCAATAGCGTTCCGGCAGTTCCAGATTTCTCATATCACCGCTCTCATTTTGGGAGCGGAATTTTTTATTCAACCGTTTGAATTGTTTTAAGGGTAGCTTTATGCAGGGTGATTAGAAAATCAGGAGTCAAAAAATTTGGGACAAACGACATTCCCAGCATAGCTGGATGACCCATCGATTTTTATTTTTAAAGGTGCGCCTTCCAGCATAGCTGGATGACCCATCGATTTTTATTCTTAAACGTGCGCCTTTTGAGATAACGTCTGAGTATTGAAGACCTTAATAGCGCCCAATTAAAAACATACAAACAATTCGGTTTCAGGTTCGTATAGCATTTTTCCCGGATTTGGGAAATATTTAATTTTATTTGTTTGCATCCACCTCCTGCACGTTTTTGACAAGCCGCCCCGACCCGATCGTAGCAAGAGATATGCCAGGTCATCGCTGGCTGAAAAATGTTCAATAACCTTAGAGAGATATGACAATTATGTCAATTTTATTTTGTATCAGCGCTAAATGTCAGCCGAAATTTATTACAAAAATGTAAGCCTGAGGTTCAAAGGTTCTGGTTTCAGCGTTCAGGGTTGGAAAATACGAAATTGTGCGGTACTTCCATTCAGGGTTCCGAACCGGGACCACAGAGCGCTCCGTACTGCTTGCAAATATATCTAAGACCAGATATTTTTACATTAGCTAATAAATCAATGTGATCAGAACCCTGAACCCTGAACCTTTGAACCCTGAACCCTTTCTTTTTGACATGTATTCCGCTTTATTTTATATTTGCCCTATCCGCAAAAGGCCAAATGGGAAGGAGCGTTCATGTATATCAAACAATCAGAGATTCTGCTGGGAACCAGCATGGATTTTGTAAAAAAATTTATGGATAATTCTGAAATGGTATCCCATGAAAAGGGCGATGTTCTTTTCCGCGAAAACGATCCGGCGCAATTCTTTTACACCCTGCTCAGCGGGCGGGTTAAGCTGAGTATCTGCGAAGGCGGACAAATGGATTCTCATCCACTAAACTTTTTGAGCCCAAAGAAGATGACGCGCCGCCGGTTTTTATGGCTTTCGTCCATGGCGGCAGCAGGGTTCGCAGCCGGGTGCGCCACGAACCCGGTCACCGGTAAAAGCCAGCTGATGCTGGTATCCGAGGACCAGGAAATCCAGATCGACCAGCAGTACTCACCCTATCAATTTTCAACCGACTACGGAACCACCCGGGATAAAGCCTTGGGCAGCTACATTGACCGCACCGGGAAAAATCTGACCGCCGGGACCCACCGCACCCACATGCCCTACAATTTTCACGTGGTCAATGCGACTTATGTCAACGCCTACGCCTTTCCCGGCGGAACCATTGCCTGCACCCGGGGCATTTTGCTGTCCCTGGAAAATGAAGCTGAACTGGCGGCTTTGCTGGGACACGAACTGGGTCATGTCAATGCCCGTCACACCGCCGAACAGATGTCAAAGGGCATGCTCACCCAGTCAGTTGTCGGTGGCCTATCGGCCGTGGCGGGGGCGGCGGGTGGCGGTTACGGCAGCCTGGCTTCCCAACTGGGGCAGATCGGGGCCGGCGCCCTGCTGGCAAGTTACAGCCGCGACAACGAGCGCCAGGCCGATGCCCTTGGAATGGAGTACATGGTTAAGTCCGGATACAGTCCTGATGGCATGGTGGGCCTCATGGACATGCTCAACAGTTTGGGCAAGCATAAACCCAGTGCGATGGAGCTGATGTTTTCCACCCACCCCATGAGCGCCGAGCGTTATCAAACTGTTGTCCAGAGTGCTGCAACCAAATACAAATCAGCCAAAGGCAAACCGCTCTACCGTGAGCGCTATATGGACAATACAGCCCGGCTGCGAGCCAAAAAGGGGGCCATCGAGGAGATGCAAAAAGGCGATAAGGTTCTGGCCCAAAAAAACTATACGGCTGCCGAAGGACATTACCGCAAGGCGTTAAAAGTGGCCCCCACAGATTATACGGCCCTGGTCCTGATGTCCAAAACCCAGCTCATGCAAAAAAAATACGCGGTGGGACGCCAATATGCGGAAATGGCCCAAAAGGCCTATCCCCAGGAAGCCCAGGCCTATCATTTGAGCGGCTTTGCCAAAATCCAGCTAAAAGATTATGACGGGGCCCTGGAGGAATTTAACAGCTACGACCGGGTACTGGCCGGCAACCCCAACACCCTTTTCTTTAAAGGCTATGCCTACGAAGGCATGCAAAAATACCGGGAAGCCGGTGGCGAATACCAGCGCTATTTGCAGGTGGTGCAGGAGGGCGACTATGCCCGGCACGCCTATCAGAGGCTGCGAGAATGGCAGTCCAAAGGGCTCATTTAACCACTGGAGTGATGGATTTCTGGAGTGTTGGCCTCCGGCTCGCAGAGCCTACGCCTCGGAGAGAGTATTGAAATGTAGGAAGATTATTTGGTCGTGGGAGCGGCTTTCAGCCGCGAATTGCTGAAATCGCGGCTGGAAGCCGCTCCCACAATCTTCTAATCAAATTAATAACCATCAAAAAAAACAAACTTTAAATGACTACGGGCCAAACCCGACACATCACTTTGCCGGACGATCTCCCGCAACCGCTCACCGGTGATTCCCAGAACCGGTGGCAGGCTTTCCAGCGGGCGGCTGAAGCTGCCGGCCTCTCACCTGTCACCCATCCCGCTATCCTGGAAAGTTCAAAATATGTCTTTGCTTTCAGCGATTTTGTGGCTGCCGGCTGCACACGCGATCCGGCCGTACTGAACGATCTGATTGACAGCGGTGATATCCTCGAGCGCCGGCAGCCCGATGATTATGATCACAAGCTTAAAGCGTGTCTGGCCGATATCGAAGATGAAGCGTCGCTGATGCGGCTGCTGCGATGCTGTCGCAGGCGGGAACTGGTCCGTATCGCCTGGCGGGATCTGGCCGGCTGGGCGGATCTGGCTGAAACCATGGCCGATCTGTCCGCTTTTGCAGATGCTTGCCTGCAGCACACACTTGAAATCCTCCATCAATGGCAGTGCGAGAAATCCGGCCTCCCCGCAGCCGAAGACGGCTCAGAGCAACACCTGGTGATATTGGGGCTGGGCAAGCTGGGAGCCCGGGAATTGAATTTTTCATCAGATGTCGACTTGGTTTTCGCCTATCCCAGGGGCGGAGAAACCCACGGAGCCCGGCATAGCACCGGTAACGAAGACTTTTTTTCGCGCCTGTGTCGCCGCTTGATCAAAGTCATTGGGCAGCCGACGGCCGATGGATTTGTGTTTCGGGTCGATGCCCGCCTGCGGCCGTTTGGCGAAAGCGGCCCTTTAACCATGGATTTTGACACCATGGAACAATATTATCAGCAGCAGGGGCGAGAGTGGGAACGCTATGCCTTGATCAAAGCCCGGGCGGTGGCCGGGGCCATCGAAGCCGGGTCCCTTTTGCTTGAACGGCTTCATCCCTTTATTTATCGGCGTTATTTGGATTACAGCGCCTTTGAATCTTTAAGGGAAATGAAGCAAATGATCGCCCGGGACGTCAAACGCAAGGGCATGGATAACAATATCAAGCTCGGACCGGGCGGCATCCGGGAAATCGAATTTTTCGGCCAGATTTTCCAGCTGATCCGGGGCGGGGTGACGCCGGCCCTTCAAGATACCGGCATCATAAAGGTGTTAAAGGCCCTGTCCGCTGAAGGCCACATCCCGGAGAATGTCTGCCGCGAACTGATCGAAGCCTATATCTTTTTAAGAAACACCGAAAACCGTCTTCAGGCTTTTTCCGATCAACAAACCCACCAGCTGCCCGCTGATGAGAACGGCAAATTGCGCCTGGCGGCATCCATGGGTTGTGCCGACCTTGAATCCTTTATTTCCCTGTTGAATAAACACCGCCAAATCGTTCACGGCCATTTCCAGATGCTTTTGGAAACCGGTGAAACCGAAGAGCGCGGCAAGGATGCTGAAGATCCTCTGGAAGTCATCTGGCTGGACTTCGCGGGTGACCGGCCGGCAGGAAAAACACTGCAGGCGATGGGATATGAGCAGCCGGACGACGTGCTTCAACTGCTGAGCTATCTAAGGAGTGCCCCGGAAACCAACGCTTTGAGCCCCCGCGGCCGCCAGCGGCTTGATAAACTGGTACCGCGATTTTTGAAAGAAGCCAGTGCCTATGAAAATCCCCTGACGACGCTTCGCCGGATCATCGACTTGATAAAAACCATTGAGAGACGCACCAGTTATCTGGCATTGCTGGTGGAAAATCCGACTGCCCTCACCCACCTGGTAAAGCTGTCCCATGCAAGCCCCTGGATTGCGTCCTTTCTGGCACAGCATCCGGTGCTGCTCGATGAGCTGCTGGACCCCCGAACCCTTTATCTACCCCCGGAAAAAAAAGAAATGCAAACCGGACTGCGTCAACGGTTGGCCCAGACACCATTAGATGACCTGGAGTATCAGATCGAGCAGCTGTGTATTTTCAAACAGGTCAATGTCCTGCGGGTCGCGAGCGCTGATGTGACCGGTACCCTGCCGTTGATGAGGGTCAGCGACTATCTTTCAGATATCGCCGAGAGCATTCTCAGTGAGGTAGTTGATCTGGCCTGGAATCACCTGGTGGCCAAACACGGAGCCCCCGTCTGCCGGCTGGGAGACAAAAACTGTGGCCAGGGATTTGCAGTGATTGCCTATGGCAAACTGGGGGGTCTCGAACTCGGATACGGTTCGGATCTCGATCTTGTTTTCCTGCACGCCGGAACCCATGAACAAACCCGGGGGGGCGAAAAAGCCATCGACAGTGCCCAATTTTTTAACCGCCTCGGCCAGCGGGTCATTCACATCCTTACCTCCCATACCCGGGCCGGAAAAGCCTATGAAATTGACATGCGCTTGAGGCCCAGCGGCAGCGCAGGCATTCTGGTCAGTCACATCGATTCCTTTGGCAATTACCAGTTCGAAGATGCCTGGACCTGGGAGCACCAGGCCCTGATCAAGGCAAGGCCGGTGTGCGGAGAGGACGTGTTGACCCATAGATTTGACACCATCCGCCAAAAAGTTCTGGCCCGTCAGCGATCAAGGAAAAAACTAACCGCCGAAGTAGCCGATATGCGCGAAAAGATGCGCCAGGAACTGTTAAAACCTGAAAGCGGCGTTTTAGATTTAAAACAGGATCCCGGTGCCATGGTGGACATCGAGTTTTTAGTGCAGTACCTGGTCCTGTTGCATTCGCACAAATACGCCGGTCTTTTGAAATGGACCGACAATGTCCGCCTGATCCAGACCTTAATTGAAACCGGTGCGATGGACGAATACACCGCCCACATACTCAAGCATGCTTACCTGATCTACCGCGCAGCCGCCCACCAGCTCAGCCTCCAGGAAAAACCGGCCAAAGTCCCCCGCAAAGAATTCAGCCACCTGCAGGAAAGAGTGGCCGAAATCTGGCAGGCGTTTATTAAGCCCTAAGAAATCAATAATACAATTTTGTAACTTTTTTTAGCTATTATTAGCAAATTTGTAATTTTGCGGCCGCCTTCACCCCGACCCAAATCAAGAATAAAACGATTTAATATCAGATAGTTATAGTCCAACATCGCTGGTGGCACAAATAATGCTCATAAAGAGCAAATAATTGAATATTTAAACAAATAAAAAAGCCCCGGGTCGCCTAAACCCGGACCCCGGGAATCATGGCGTCAGGGATGCCGGATTGAATTAATTAGAATCAGATCAAATTCCTAATGAGAATCCACAATCCGCAATCCCAAATCCGCAATTCAAATTATATTCTCATGCGCAAAGCAAAAACCATACACGAACAGACTGCCGGCCAGCTGCAAAAGAAAACCCAGCAGTTAACTGCCCGCCTGTTGCAGGGCAAGGAACCTGATTTCTTAAAGCAGCATGCCCGAATTCTGGACGACTATTTCCGGCAGGCATTCGAATCCAGTATGGTCGGCCCGCGCATGGATATCAGCAAAAACCCCTATGCCATCGTCGCCCTGGGTGGTTACGGCCGCGAGGAGCAGTGCATTCATTCGGATGTGGATCTTCTGTTTCTGTTCAAGAAAAAGGTTCCTGCGGCAGCCGAAGGTTTGATCCAGGAGATGGTTTATCCCCTGTGGGACATCGGGCTTGACGTCGGGTATGCCACCCGTTCGCTCAAGGAATGCATCGCCCTTGCATCAAAAGATTTTGAAATCCTGACCCCGATCCTGGACGCACGATTTATCTGCGGCTGGTCGCTGCTGTATTCGGATCTCATGGATCAGGTGCGCCAGAAGATTACCGGCAAAAAATCGCGCACGATAGTCAATTGGCTGGTCGAAAAAAATAATGCGCGGCATGCCCAATTCGGAGATTCGGCTTATCTTCTCGAGCCCAACCTTAAAGAGGGACAGGGCGGTTTGCGCGATTATCATACCATGCTGTGGATCGCGCAGATCGAGTTGGGTTTGAACCAACCCCGGGATCTTGTGTATCTGGGGCTGCTCTCCCACGAAGAATTCCAGAACTTAAGCGATTCGCTGTCATTTATCTGGGGGGTGCGCAACCGTATCCATCACCTTTGTGGCCGCAAATGCGATCAGCTCAACTTTGAAAACCAGATCAAGCTGGCCGATACAATGAACTATAAACCAATAAATGGGCAGCAGTCGGTGGAGAGATTCCTGGGCGATCTTCATGGGCGCATGGAATTTTTAAAACAGCAGCATCTGATATTTCTTCATGAACTGGGGCTTGAAAAAAAACGTAGACGAAAAAAAAGAAAATCACAAAAACAGACCCGGGTAGACGGCCTGGAGGTGATCCAGTGGGGAATGCTGAATTTTGAGACGCCCGAGAAGATAATTGAATCCCCGGACCTGTTGATGAGGATATTTGAAGAAAGTGCACGCCTGAAAATACCGCTAAGCGCCGAGGCCAAACGGCTGGTAAAGGACTTTCTTTCACAGGTAAATGCCAGGTTTAGAAAATCCGAGGCGATTGTCAAATCCTTTGAACGGATCCTGGCAGCACCGGCGCCCAAATTCAATGTTTTAAATGAAATGCTGAACACCGGTTTTCTGGTGCGATTTATCCCGGAGTTTCGCAGCATTATCAACCGCATCCAATATGACGAATATCATCTTTACCCGGTGGACAAACATCTGCTGCGAGCTGTAAAAACCGTCAAAAATTTCGGCACGGCCAAAGACAGCAGTCTGGAACCGCTGTGCGGACAGATCTACAGTGAGCTTAAAAATAAAAGGCCTTTGCTATGGGCTGCATTATTACACGATATCGGCAAAGGCCAGGCGGAAGAGGGC
This sequence comes from uncultured delta proteobacterium, assembly GCA_963766255.1. GTDB lineage: Bacteria > Desulfobacterota > Desulfobacteria > Desulfobacterales > JAFDCJ01 > JAFDCJ01. The sequence goes on along the minus strand of CAVXZZ010000032.1, from coordinate 83,079 downwards.
CACGCGGAATCCGGCGCTGCAATGATCACAAAACTTCTCACCCGTAAAGGGCTGGACTCAGAGGTTGTGGGCAACGCTGCTTTTCTGGTGCAGGAACATCTTTTCCTGATTAAAACCGCTACCAGAAGAGATATCTACGACGAGGAAACCGCCATTATCGCGGCCAGAAGAATAAAAGACATCGAACGGCTGAAAATGCTTTATCTGCTGACCGTGGCCGACTCGATTTCAACCGGCCCCATGGCCTGGAACCAATGGACCGCGGCCCTGTTGAGGGATTTTTTCCTCAAGGTCTTAAACGTGCTTGAAAAAGGAGAATTGGCGACAACCGAGGCGGTTGAAATCGTAGAACATAAAAAAAATGAAATTATCGCGGCGGCCGGGTCTAAAAAAGCCCAAAAACACCTGACCGCACTGATAGAGGTGATGTCGCCGCGCTATCTCCTGTATACGCCGGCTGAAGATATGAAGGCCCATATCAAACTTTTTGACCGGCTCGGCGAAAACGAATTTATTTGGGATATCAAGCGCTCGGCCGACGCCAACACCCGCACAGTTACCATTTGCGCCCAGGACCGCCCCGGCCTTATTTCAAAAATCGCCGGGGTGTTTACCCTGCACAACATCGATATTTTGGATGTCCAGGTCTTCACCTGGCGCAACAACATCGCCCTGGATATTTTTAAGGTCAAACCGCCGCCGGACCAAATCATGGAAGATGAAAAATGGAAGCGGGCTGAAAAAAAACTTGGGGCCACTCTGGCGGACAAGCTAAACCTGGCATCCGCGTTGAAAAAGAAAGAGCCGGTTTTCGGCCAATTCGGTCAGCACGTTTCCCGCAAGCCCCATCGCATCCGGGTGGACAATAAAAGCTCCAGCTTTTTTACGATTATCGAAGTCTTCACTTACGATTTTCCCGGCCTGCTGTTCAGCATTACCGATGCCCTGTTTCATTGCGGCCTTAATATCTGGGTCGCCAAAATTGCCACCAAAGCCGACCAGGTTGTCGATGTATTTTATGTCTGGGATTTAAACGGACAAAAAATAGATGAACCGGATCAGGTGGCGGAAATCAAAGCCGCCATCCTGGGGAGGCTCCCAAGAATGTCGAATGAAGAATGACGATTGGCGAATGTTTGAAATCAATGACGAAAGAAGGAGAGAGAGATTTTACAAATGAAATTAAACCGTTTCCTTACTGCCGGAATCCTGTGCCCTGATCCCTTTTTCGTCAGCCATTGCATCAGATGGTATAAATTCCGGGGACACCGCCTGGATAATCGTATCAACAGCCCTGGTCATGATGATGACGCCGGCAGGTTTGGCGTTGTTTTATGGCGGATTGTCCAGATATAAGAACCTTTTAAATACCTATGCGATGACCCTTGTGGCTTATTGCCTGGCCAGCGTTATCTGGGTTATGTGGGGTTACAGCCTGGCATTCGGACCGGATAAGGCCGGCATCATCGGCGGTCTGGGAAACGCTTTTCTGGCCGGGATCAATGTGGACAGTGTCTCCGGAACGATTCCCACCTATGTGTTTGTGCTTTTTCAAATGACCTTTGCCTGCATTACGGTGGCGCTGGTTCTGGGCTCGATTGTCGATCGGATGAAGTTCTCATCATGGATCGTTTTCACGGTTTTATGGGTCACCTTTATATACGCTCCCATTGCTCACTGGGTATGGGGCGGCGGCTGGATGGGCGATCTGGGCGCCCTCGATTTTGCCGGCGGCAATGTGGTCCACATCAACGCCGGCGTGGCCGGGTTGGTGCTGTCGCGGATGGTCGGCAAAAGAATCGGCTACGGCAAAGAAGCCATGTTCCCCTCCAGCATTGCCCTGACCGCTTTAGGCGCTGCCCTGTTGTGGTTTGGCTGGTTCGGCTTTAATGCCGGCAGTCAGCTGGCGGCGGACGGCGTGGCCGCATCGGCCTTTCTGGTCACCAACACATCAGCTGCCATGGGCGCCCTGGCCTGGATGTTCATCGAATGGAAAGTGAATAATAAGCCGACGATTCTGGGTATGGCTTCCGGGGTCGTGTCCGGACTGGTGGCCATTACGCCGGCGGCCGGGTTCGTCAACATGCCGGCATCGCTGATAATCGGAGGGGTCGCCGGGCTATTCGGCTTTTACAGTGTCGCAGTCTTAAAACAAAAACTGGGCTACGACGATTCTCTGGATGCCTTCGGGGTGCACGGGATGTGCGGTATCTGGGGAGCCATAGCCACCGGGTTGTTTGCCAATCCTGCCATAACCGAAGGGGCCAAAGGCCTGTTTTACGGCAATCCCAAACAACTCTTGATTCAAATCGTCTCCATCCTGGCAACGGCAATTTTCACCGCCATTGGAACCCTGATCGTGGGTTATATCACCAAATTAGTAACCGGCGGCCTGAGAGTGGAAGAAGAAAGTGAAGTCACGGGCCTGGACAATACCGTTCACGGAGAAAGGGCTTTTGAAATTCAACTATCGTAAACGATAGGAATGAATAATGTCATTCCAAACAAAAGGGAGGTAATCTTATGAAAAAAATTGAAGCGGTCATTAAGCCCTTCAAGCTGGATGATGTCAAGGAGGCGCTGAATGAAATCGGCATCCAGGGCATGACCATTTCCGAGGTCAAAGGCTACGGCCGCCAGAAGGGCCACAAGGAAATCTACCGCGGGGCGGAATATGTGGTGGATTTTATCCCCAAAATCAAAATCGAAATTGTGATCGAAGCCGATCGCGTTCAACAGGTCGTCAATTGTATTCGCGAATCAGCCAATACCGGCAAAATTGGCGACGGCAAGATTTTCGTAATTCCCGTAGAAGAGGCCCTGCGCGTCCGAACCGGCGAAACCGGCGCTGACGCGATATGACGAATTCGGAAGTGGGAATGCGGAATGGTCCGGTTTTCAACACGCAACGCGTAACGCGCAACTCGAAACGCGCAACCCGTAACCCGTAACTCGCAACCCGTAACTCGCAACGCGTAACCCGTAACAGTATCGAAAAATTCAATATATTTTTTAACCAATCAACTAATTAACTATTTAACTAACTTACAGGAGGAAGTAAGCATGACACCCAAAGAAGTATTAGACATGGCCAAAGAAAACGGCGCAAAAATTGTCGATTTACGCTTTATGGATTTTCCGGGCCTCTGGCAGCACTTTAGTGTGCCCATCAGGGAACTCGAAGAGTCCAGCTTTGAAGACGGCTTCGGCTTTGACGGATCCAGTATTCGCGGCTGGCAGCCGATTCATGCCAGCGACATGCTGGTCATACCGGACCCGGCAACCGCCAAAATAGACCCGTTTTACGAGGTCCCGACCCTGGTATTGATCTGCGATATTGCCGACCCGGTAACCCGGGAACCGTACACCCGCGATCCCCGCAATATTGTTAAAAAAGCGGATGCCTACCTGAAAAGCACTGGAATTGGCGACGTGGCCTACATCGGTCCCGAAGCCGAATTTTTTATCTTTGATGATATCCGCTTTGAATCCTCCCGCTTCGGGGCTTTTTATGAAATCGATTCCATCGAAGGCACCTGGAACACCGGTCGCGATGAAGGTCCCAACCTGGGCTACAAGCCGCGCCACAAAGAAGGATACTTTCCGGTACCCCCCACGGACAAATTTCAGGATTTGCGGACCGAAATGGTGTTGACCCTCGAGGCGCTTGGCATCGAAATCGAAGCCCAGCACCATGAAGTCGCCACGGCCGGACAGTCCGAAATCGATATGCGCTTCAAACCCCTGCTGCAGATGTCGGACCAGCTGATGTGGTTTAAGTATGTCCTTAAAAACGTGGCCTATCGCAACAACCACACGGTGACCTTTATGCCCAAACCGCTTTTTGAGGACAACGGCACCGGCATGCACACCCACATCAGCATCTGGAACGGAGACAAACCTCTGTTTGCCGGCGACAAATACGCCGGGGTCTCCCAGGAAGCGCTGTATGCCATCGGCGGCATCCTGAAGCACGCCCGGGCCCTGTGCGCCTTTACCAACCCCACCACCAATTCCTATAAACGTCTGGTGCCGGGGTTCGAGGCGCCGGTCAACCTGGCCTACTCCAGCCGTAACCGCAGCGCGGCCGTACGGCTCCCGATGTACTCCACATCGCCCAAGGCCAAGCGGATCGAGTTTCGCACCCCGGACCCGTCCTGCAACGGCTATCTGGCATTTTCAGCTATCCTGATGGCGGTCATCGACGGCATCCAGAGTAAAATCGATCCGGGTGACCCCCTGGATAAAGACATCTACAACCTGCCCCCCGAAGAGCTGGCCGAAATCCCATCGGCCCCGGGCTCCCTGGATGAGGCCCTGGAAGCATTGAAAGCTGATCAGGAATTTTTGTTAAAAGGCGACGTTTTCACCCAGGATGCCATCGACATGTGGATCGACTATAAAACCGACAACGAGATCAACGACGTCAAACTGCGGCCCCATCCGCATGAATTTTACCTCTACTACGACATATAGCCTTCCTATAAACAGCCGCCCGCCGAATTGGCGGGCTGCTGCCTACTTTTTATATGCTTGTTGCAAGTGAACAGTTTTTTTCTCTATTCACTTTTATGACACTGGCGCATGTGCTGATCATAATCGGTGTGTCCATTCGTGTAATCTAGGGTGCGGTTTCCGATTTTAGAAGCCTATAATTCCTGCAATAATCTGTGGGGGGGGGGAGAACGCGGGCAAATGATAAACGAGAAGGTTGGGCTGATGACTCATGCGTTTTCGCTGACTTTTCAAATATGGAAATGGTATAACCCGGGGTGAATGGGAAAGTAAAAAATGCTCCTCTTCTGGCCACCAAGCTACACCGGCCGCCGGTTGACGAAAACCATGTCCACCGGCCCGGTCTATCCCCAGCTTGTTAAATCCAGTTTGCTGAATCTCTCATTTAGAAGATCGATGTATTGAGTCTTCATGGGATCAGATAAAAAGCATCTTTGAATAAGGTCAACCCATTCTGGAAATACCTTGACGATGCGCTTCACCGTTTGTTCTATGGTTTTTGGGGTTAACCCAAGACGCTCTTTTGCGAAATACACGAAAAAGTCATCTTTTTTCAACTTATTTTTTTTACCGCCGAGTGGAAGTGCGAGTTCTTCCCGGGAATTTAAAATAATTGTTGAGTTTAAAAGATCATAAGCCGGGGATAGCTCGACCTTGAAATCGCGCCGGATAACAGAAAAATTCTTTAAATGCATATCTTCATTTCCAACGAGATAATTAAAAAGTGTTAGATTGAATAGTTTTAATTTTTCAATCGCCGGAAATGTGCAAAACTGTTCGATAAGGGATATAATCTGCTCCATGGATGACTCATATTTGGTATCCCGGTCTTTTCCAGCAAGCTGAGCGAAATCTTCCACCGCTATTTTTTTATTTCTGCCAAATCGATCAAAGCGTCGGATGAAATAGGTCATGGTGTCATCTTTGGAATACACCAGACCATGCAAGGGGACCTCGATCCCAATTCGGTTAGCCAACCGCATCGTCACATCTTCATTTTCCGGAACTTCCCTGTAATTCTGCGTTTGCGGTTTGAAAATATAGCAGCCGCCGGTGTCCACAATTTCAAAGATTTCATTTTTTGCATTTAAGCGCACGCTTAATTTGGGTTGAACACCCTGAATTGACATTTTAGCGGCTCTGGCGATTGCCTCTCTAACCTGCTCCTCAGCAGAAAAGGGAAAGTCTTTTAAAGATTTCAATTTCGGTGAAAGCTTTTTCAAACCCTTAAGAGAATAGCTGTCACCCTCACATTCCTCATATGTAATCGGACATCGGCTCATTCTTTTTTCCCCTGAACGGTAACAGCACCAACCAGATCATTTCCCACCGCTATAAGCTGACTAAAGTAATCAAATTTATCAATTTTGCGCTGCTTCAAAAGGCCTTCAAGAAGAAGTCCTTCCGGCAACAGGCCATCGAAAAAGGGAGGAAAACGGTCAAAACCAAATTCCTTTCCGTCCACCGGCATGGTTAACGCAATTGAAGGCCCGTTATATATTTCAAAATATGTAAACCGGTATTTACTGCCGGCCTCTATTTCTTCTAAAATACCGGCCGGTATACCATGCATAGATACCTCAGCTCTTCTCATTTAGCACCTCCATTAGCGGACTTGTAAATGTGATTTTTATATTCAGGGCCTTAAGCACCTTTTGCAAGGTTGAAAACCGAATGGTTTCTTTTCCTTTTTCGATATCATAGATAACCGTCTTACCCACACCCGCCAGATCAGCCAATTGATTTCGCGTCAGTCCACTTTTTTTGCGATGAAACAGAACGATTGCGCTCATCTTATGATTCAAGGCTCATGCCTCCTAAAATTGCCGCCTTGACGGCAAATTTATAAAATTTTTTCTTTGAATTTTCCGCGAAACCATTAAATACTCATATTTGCCGCTATAGCGGCAAATACTGCTCTGTTTTTTAGAAAGATATAAATCTTTTTATAATATAGTCTTTTTTACCGTTATAACGGCAAATAAGCAAGCTAATTATTATTATAAATTACCTTTGATAAGAAATATTTATAACATTTTGAAATTGTGCGAAAAACCTGGTCCTTAATTATTGCGGCCCGCAAAGGCAGTGCGGACATGGTGGTGGGAAATGTTCTGATGTCATAGGGAAGAATGCTCGATACAGTCTCGGGGACCAGAACGAGCTCGAGAGCGACGACGAGGACGATTTGGGAAGCACGAGGGCGACATCACAAATTTTGCTTCTATAGGGTAATCAGGAAAGTATACCCATGGAACGTTTAAAAATCAGTATGAAAAGCCTGCGTTCCGATCTGGTTTCAGGGTTTGCCACGGGCCTGTTCAGTATTCCCGAAGGGATGGCCTACGCCAAGTTGGCGCGGGTCAATCCTGTCTACGGCCTGTATTCCGGGATGATTTCCACCATTGTTGCCTCGTTGACGACCGTCTCTATATTGATGATCAGCACCCTGACCAGCGCAATTGCCCTGTTGACGGCCGCATTCAGGAAACCCGGATCAATGTCGGCAACCTGGTTCAGCAGCAGCGGGATGTGTTGACGACCCTGGTTCAGATGGATCCTGTTTATGTGGTTTTCAATATCAGCCGCAGCCATGTTTTCGAGATTCAACTTTTCAAACGCCAGGGTAAATTATTTGATACGAAAGTTATGCGGATTGAAATCCAGCTGCCGGATGGCAGCACCTATAACCGTCAGGGCAAGGTCAACTTTATCAGCTATCAGATCAATCCCACCACCGATACGGTCCTGGTGCGCGGCATCATAGCGAACACCAAATTGATCGTAAACAAAACGTTAGCGACGTTTCGTTAAGTGGACCTGCGCTCGCGCAGAGCGCAGCCACTGATCAGACGCCGGCGGATACCGGCACATTCGACCGAGGGGCGCTGGCGGTGACCAAGACCCAGCTCGACCGCCTCGAGGCGCTTAGCCGATGGTTTACTCAGAAGAAGAAACCTGATACTACTAAGGACCGGTAGCTGATTATTTATAATAGATATCTGAAAGGAGAGACACAAAATGGCTAAAGAAAAAGTGAAGCATTTAAGCGGCGTATTGGCATCGGTTTTTGCCCACCACGGACACATTACCAAGGATGAGGCCAAAGAAATCAGCGGCCTGGGAGACCATGAGTTTGAAAAAGCATATGCCAGCGCATCCAACATCGCTGAAAACGTCATGCAGCATGAGGGCGAAAAGATGGATAAGTTCCTGGAACATTTTGCCAAAGAAATTGATAAATATTTCGATCACTATGGCGGGAAGTTGTTCAAATAAGTTTTTTTTGAGCTGATATTTATTCACTACACGGAGGACACGGAGGAACTGTTTCTTTTGGTCCATCGGGCGTAGGGGAAAGTAGAAAATGAAAAACGAGATAGATGCTCAAACGCATGCAGCAGGCAAGCCACCCGAAATGAATATTACCCGGCCTGCCAATGATACGCTGCGCCTGGGTCTTTCAGGAGACTGGCGCATCAAGCAGTCCATTCCAGCGCTGGGGGAAATGGAAAAGCAGCTTGAATCCGAACCCGGGGTGCAGAAAGTTGTTTTTGATACGTCGCAGGTTACCGACTGGGACAGCAGCCTGCTGACGTTTTTGATGGACATCCACAATATTTGTTCAAAAAAAAATATTGCCGTTGATACGGACGGGCTGCCGCAGGGTGTCGACAAACTGATTGACCTGGCGACTGCCGTTCCGGAAAGAAAGGGGGCCCGTAAGCAAACCACCCGCGATCCACTTTTGGTGCGCATCGGCACATCAGCCATCGCGCTGTGGCAGGCCGCATCGGAGCTGCTGGTATTTATCGGCGAGGCGGTGGTTGCATTTTTGAGATTTATCGCCGGTAAGGCCAGCTTTCGTCCCAGGGACTTGTTGCTGCTCATCCAGGAATGCGGCGTCGATGCCCTTCCGATCGTGACCCTGATCAGTTTTCTGGTCGGCCTGATCCTGGCCTTCGTGGGTTCTGTTCAGCTGGAGATGTTCGGTGCCCAGATCTTTGTGGCCAACCTGGTCGGGATTGCCATGGTGCGGGTACTGGGGGCCGTCATGGCCGGAATTGTGATGGCAGGCCGCACCGGCGCGGCGTTTGCCGCCCAGTTGGGGACGATGCAGGTTAACGAGGAAATTGATGCGTTAAAGACCATGGGCATATCCCCGATGGAGTTTCTGGTGCTGCCGCGCATGCTGGCCCTGGTCCTGATGATGCCGCTGCTGTGCGTCTTTGCCGACCTGATGGGTATTCTCGGCGGTCTGGTGGTCGGCGTGGGCCTGCTCGATATCGGTCTCGTGCAGTATCTAAACCAGACCAAAGCCGCCATGAATTTATACCATTTTTTTATCGGCATTTTTTCGGCCTGTGTTTTCGGTGTGCTGGTCGCCCTGTCAGGGTGTTTAAAAGGAATAGAATGCGGGCGCAGTGCCTCGGCGGTCGGCGACGCGACCACCTCGGCGGTGGTCACCTCGATTGTGGCCATTACCGTGGCAACGGCAACCATTACCCTGGTGTGTAATGTGTTACATATATAAGTCTAACGACGTTTGAGGTTGGAGGAGCGCTTCGCTTTAGGTTGGAGGCAAATAAGGAGTCTATCTATTATATTTCTGATCAACCGGGCTTTTGCCTCAAACCTCCAACCTCAAACCTCCAACGGCCGACCTAAAGCTCGAGGCATTTTTCGAAAGGGAAAGCTAATGATGCCTGAAACTAATATAAGTAAAGAACCCCATATCATCGTTAATAATTTGACCATGGCTTACGGCACCTTTGTGGTCCAGCGGGATCTGACCTTTACGATCAACCGCGGTGATATTTTCATCATCATGGGTGGCAGCGGGTGCGGCAAAAGTACGCTGCTGAGGCATATGATTGGATTGCAGGAGCCGGCCAAAGGCACGGTGAATTATGGCGACGTCAGCTTCTGGGATGTGGAGCCGGCCGAGCGTGAGCGGCTCATGCGGCAGTTCGGCATCCTCTATCAGAGCGGCGCGCTGTTCAGCTCCATGACCCTGGCCGAAAACATCGCCTTGCCGCTGCAGGAATATACGGATTTAAGCGCGGGGTCAATTCGAAAGCTCGTATCCTTGAAGCTGGCCCTGGTCGGCCTGGCCGGTTTTGATGATTACTACCCGTCTGAGATCAGCGGCGGGATGCAGAAGCGGGCCGGACTGGCCCGCGCCATGGCCCTGGACCCGGATATCCTTTTTTTTGACGAGCCCTCGGCCGGGCTGGACCCGATCAGCTCCCGCCTGCTCGATGACCTGATTTTAGAGCTGCGTGAAAGTCTGGGAGCCACGGTGGTGGTGGTCACCCACGAGCTGGCCAGCATATTTGCCATCGGGAATAACTCGGTCTTTCTCGACCCTGACAAAAAGACCATGATTGCCCAGGGGGATCCCAACAAACTGCTGGCGGAATCCGAGGATCCCACCGTGCACCGGTTTTTGACACGGGGAGAAAAGTAGAGATTGCTATGGCAATCTCGAATTCGGAATGTGGAATTCGGAATGAATACAAATTTGGATAGGTGACACCAATATGCAATTACCCGGGTCTCGAGAAGGGCGCAGGACGTATGAGGCGATAAATTATGCAGCATAGATAATTAGCGGGAAATCCTATGTTTAGGAGGCGTTAAATTATGAGTAAACAGGCAAACAAGAAAGCAATTGGTGCATTTGTCGTGGTGGCCTTGGCGCTATCGGTGGTGGCCATTGTCGTTTTTGGCTCCGGTAAATTTTTTGCTGAAACGTTTAAGCTGGTGGCCTTTTTTCAGGGATCGGTCAAAGGTTTGAGGGTCGGAGCGCCGGTGGTGTTCCGGGGTGTCAAGATTGGGGAGGTCACCAAAATGATGATTTACTCCCATCGTGGCGATTTGACTTATGAGATACCGGTTATCCTGGAAATAGACCGGGGCAATTTTCAGAGCATCGGTACTGCAATCAAGGATGAAGAGCAACAGACCCAGGAACTCATCAAAAAGGGACTCAGGGCCCAGTTACAAATGCAGAGCATCGTTACCGGACAGTTGATGATCAATATCGATTTTTATCCGAACTCCCCGGTTCATCTGGTCGGTACCGATCAGATAGCTATCGCCAAGGGCCTGGAGGAAGTCCCGACGATTCAGGCACCTCTGCAAAAACTTGAAAAGACCCTGGAAGAGGTTCCCCTCGGCGAAATTGTCAAAAGCGCAAACAACTCCCTTAAGGCTATCGAAGCCCTGGTGACGTCGGAGGAACTCTCCCAAAGTCTGCACTACTTTAAACAAACCGCGAAAGATATGCGTGATCTTGCCCGCCATGTGGATGAAAAAATTGATCCGCTGGCGGCTGAACTCGATCAAACCCTGAAAGACGCTCAAACGCTGCTACGCAAGGTCAACAGTCATGTTGATCCCCTGGCAGTCAGCATCCAGAATACCGCCGATGCCGCCCGTCCGGCTGTTAACGAAGTTGAGAGGGCTTTTGCCAACATAGCGGACCTGACCGCAAAAGGTTCCGAAGAGCGCAAACAATTGGAGCGCACCCTCAGGGAGTTTCAAGCCGCGGCACGTTCAATCAAGCTTTGGGCCGAATACCTTGAGCGACACCCGGAAGCGTTGATCCGCGGCAAGGGTAAATCAAAGAGGAGGTGACACCGTGAAAGTATTTTTACTTCGACTAAAACATGCTGCAATAATCTTTCTGGTTCTGGCTCTGGCGGGCTGTTTGGGTGGCCGCTCGGCGCCGGCAAGCTTTTATATGCTCAGCCCGTTGAATCCGTCCCAGACCGGGAATTCTCCTGCAGCCGCAGAAGCCCGCATCCATATCGGCCTTGAAACGGTTGCGGTTGCGGAATATTTGAATCGAAACGAAATCGTCGTCAACCTGGATAATACGGTCTATCGGCTCGCCGAGTTTAATCAGTGGGCCGAGCCCCTGGGCGATAATCTGACACGGGTGCTTGAAGAAAACCTGACAAATCTGCTGCGCAACGATCCCATTGGCGTCATCCTGGCATCGAAAACCTCGATTCAACTTGACTACCGGCTGGAGGTTGACGTGATCCGCCTGGACGGCAATCTGGCGGACAAGGCTACGCTGGTTGCTCAATGGGCGCTTTTGGAAGGAGAGGAAGACGAATTGATACTGGTGCGGCGATCGGAATATCAGGAGTCGGCAGCGGATAATACATACAAAGGACTGGTATTGGCCAAAAGCCGCACGATTGAAAAATTGAGCCGGGATATGGCCGCGGCCATCAGAAAGGCGCTGGGAAACAAATGACAGAGGACCCCGGTGGAATCCCGCCAAGGCGGGTCTGCTTCGCAGATTTCCACGGGGCAGGCAGAGGTCCGAGGGCAGAGGGCAGTAAACCGGGGAGTTGGAATTTAGGATTAGAGAAGGGAATCTCATGCGTTGGAAATGGATTTTGGCAATCGGTGTTCTGACGATCGTTGTCTTGATGGCGGCCTAGGCAAACCAAAATTTCAGGTGACCTTCACACCAACCACGGGTCACCGACCCGGGTCGCCACCAGCCAGGCCTTTGTTTTCGACACCCGGGCCGGCGTCCTGACCGGTGAAGGCAAAATCGACCTGGGTACCGAAAAGATAGATTCTCTACTGGTGCCAACGCCCGAAGATACCGAGCGGAGCCTTTTGACCAACCTGCGGGTTAAAGGCCCAATAATGGATCCCGAGGTGAGCCCCGACAAGGCTGCTTTGGCAGCAAAAGGCGCAAGGTTGCTCAGCACCCTTGCGGTTGGCCCGCTCGGACTGCTGGCCCCGTTTGTACACCTGGGTGCCCTCCAAGAGCACCCCTGCGATATCCAGAGTATCGGACAACTGGGGTTACAGAGCCCTGATCCTCAATAGTCGGTCGGGTAAAATTTTGCATGGGTAAATACCAGCATATTTTACGCGGAACTTCACATCTGATTTATCTAAATTAATGATAATGGGCAGATCGTCATTTTAGCCCATATGAGCCAGGCGGCATGCCGGTCAGAGGCAGTCACTCCTTTTATAATTCGTCAGAAGTCAAATTTACCCATTGAACAAGATGATCACGTATCTGTTCATCAATCCTGAGCGAGCCGATTCGTTCTACAAGGGTCTTCGCGGTGATCATTTCTTTTATTAAGAGTATCCGAACAAAGTCTCTGTCTTTTTCTCTGTAGGCCACAAGCTTGGTGGCTGCAAGATCATGCGCTTCTAGACACCATCCAGTTTTTCCATTGGTTGAAATCTCGTCAAAAACCGGCGTTACCCGGTGTTCCCAACCTGCGGGAAGCGTTGCTGCCTCTTCGATAGGCAAACCATGCACATAAAAACCATGGGTTTGATGAAAAAGGGACAGCTCTCCTAAAACGCCATCGATAGCGTCGACTTTATCGGGTCGATTCTTTGGTTGGACATCCACCTCAAGAGAAGTCCGAAGCTCTTGCGGTGCGTCCGGAAATTCTCCGAGTATGGCTTGGGAACCGAATATCCATATCTCGGAATCTTCAGAGACTTCACATGCCGCCCGTATGGCATGTTCAAGCTGTCCACGGGTCATGGGTTCCCTCCAAGCCCATTTAGCAAAAGGTTTCGTTCCTCAGGGTTCAGAATGGCGAAAAGGGGATTGCTCTGACGCAAACGATTGGCTCTTTGGCTGGTAGATGTTAAGAATCGCGATAAACGCCGGATAGAGTATGTTTGCAAGATGTCCCGCCACTCTTCGATATCTTTAGTCGCTGATCCATGATCGCTTCTTAACATCCGCTGGACATGTTCCTTTGCTCTTCGTACAAGGGTAGTATCGCGCTCTATAGCTTCAGCTAACTTGCGCGACAGCTCCAGCATCTGGTGGTCCTTTTCTTCATGGGTCAGCGGTGTTGCATACATATCTCGACGATACCGGTCCGAAAATGGCAGCACACCATACAATGGGGTAACTTTATCGGCTTCTAAATCGGGAAGATCGGCTCTTGTATAACCATTCACCTCAATTGTAAGATCGAAGCCTCGCTCTACCTGATATAGCTGCTTCTGCAAGCGTTGAATGTAGTTGGCCAGATGTTTTGTTTCATGTAAGATGCCCACTATCATCGGGTCTCCAAATTTATTCGGAAACTCTTGAATCCATGCGCCTCGCACATAAGGTACCAATTTCTCAATCTTGTCTTTAAGGGCGCTAAGCAGAGCTTCGTAACGCCCCTTTTCAGATTGAAAAAGCCTCGCCACCGCCATCACAAGCTTATCGGAACGGCGAAGTTCATACTGATGTTTCCGCCCCCCGCCAACACGAACGACAAAACCGGACTGGAGAAGGCGCTTCAGTGCTTTATGGGCCCCGGGGACTGTAAGTCCAGCGTACTCGGCGGCACCCGAAGCGGTGAGAGGACCATCAACTTCGCTTGCCAGAACCCTCAGCAGGCGCACGTGGGCCTGGGTGCCCAGGAGTTCATTAAGAGGGTTGCGTAAAGAATTTTGATCGGAAACAATGGGTCTCATAACCGGGGAATCGTCTTTGGAGTTAGAAATAATTTAAAGTGCGCAGCCTTGATAGTAACTAACGTTATATTTATTCAACTTCCATTCATAATTATAAACTATAGTTTGAATAACAGGAATCAGGGGACAATGCAAGTCATTTGCAATAATTTTTCCTTTTGTTTGCTTTTTAGTCCGGATAAAAGATGAACCTTCTAAAACAAGTTTTAGCGGTAATGCTTATAGGATACGCCGTATTTTTGCGCCTTGTAGGCAAACTTCCTGACCGTGGTCTGCAGTATTTTGGATGCCGTGTTGATATTGCCCCGGGTGTTTTTGAGGGCATCGATGATCATCTCTTTTTCCAGGTTGGCGACGGCGTCTTCAAGGGACAGGGTGGGCACGGTATCCGACTCCTTGCCGGTTTGAAGCGTGGGCGGCAGGTGATAGCTGTGAATGACCCCCTCTTCGCACAGCAGCACGGCCCGTTCGATGCAGTTTTCCAGTTCCCGCACATTACCCGGCCAGTGATATTCCATGAGCATGTCAATGGCCGGGGTGGAAAACCGCTTGATATCCTTATTGTTCTCGGTGGCATATTTTTCCAGGAAAAAATCGGCCAACAACAACATGTCCGTCTTGCGCTCCCTTAACGGCGGCATATAAATGGGAAAGACGTTTAAACGGTAGTAAAGATCGCCTCTAAAGGTTTCTTCTTCCACGGCGTATTCCAGATTTTTGTTGGTGGCGGCAATAATCCGCACATCGGTTTTCAGGGTCCGGTGCCCGCCCACCCGTTCAAACTCTTTTTCCTGAAGGATGCGCAGCAGGTTGGCCTGGACCTCCAGATCGATGGAGCCGATTTCATCCAGGAATATGGTTCCCTTATGGGCCAGTTCAAATTTTCCGATTTTTTGTTTGATGGCACCGGTAAAGGCACCCTGTTCATGACCGAACAACTCGCTTTCAATCAGGGTCGCCGGCAGGGCCGCACAGTTAACCTTTACAAAAGGGCCCTTTTCACGCAGGCTGCCGTAGTGGATGGAGTTGGCCACCAGTTCTTTGCCGGTGCCGCTTTCCCCTCGTATCAATACAGTGGCGTTACTTTTGGATACCTGGGAGACCATCTGGAACACTTCGCGCATCTTGTTGCTGTTGCCAACGATGTTACCGATGCTGTATTTGTCTTTGAGCACGCTTTTTAAACGACGGTTTTCCTCCCGCAGCCGTTCTTTTTCCATTTGAATGGTTTCAAGCTTGATCACGTGACTGGCAATCATGGTGGCAATCACTTCAAGAAGTTTCTGTCCGCTTTTTAAGGCATAGGATTTGTCAAACGGCCGGTCAACGCTCAGGGCGCCGATAACCTGCTTGCCCTTTTTGACCGGCACGCAGATAAAGGAGAGATCCTGGCCTTTTTTCTTTTTACGGGCACCGGTGCGATCCAGAAAGAGCGGCTCCTCGCTGATCTTGGGTATGGCCACCGCCTTGCCGGTCTCAATCACCCGCCCGGTAATACCCTCCCCCAGTTTGTATTTAACCCTCTCCATGGCATTGCGGGTCATACCGTGGGCCACCTCGATGTTAATCTCGTTGCGCAGGGGATTTAAAATTGTTATAGTTCCCCGCACCATATTCATGGAGTTGGATAGTATATCCAGCACCTTGTAGAGCGATTTTTTCAGCACCAGGTGCTCATTGAGGGCCTTGGTGATCTCATACAGCAGCGTGACTTCTTCAATTGGTTTCATAATAAAATTTTGTCCCAAAATTTTATGTTAAAAAAATTAATTACGAATCTGTTGTGATCAAATATAAATAATACAATTTTGCAACATAGCAAACTTTAGAATTAAAGCAATAATTATTATATTCGTCACTGGCACCTGGTTGCTGGCGTCTGGTTGCCGGCTCCTGGTATCTGGTCTCTGGTTCCTGGTTGCTGGAGTCTGGTTGCCGGCTCCTGGTATCTTGTTTCTGGCCCCGGCGGCTGGGACCTCGTATTAACGGCATAAGGCTTTAAGAATTCAAAAGAGGCGTAACGCGCAGCCCGCGACTCGTAACCCTATAACCGAAATGCGCAACCTGTAACTCGCACCCCGGAACGCGGAACACGCAACGCGCAACCCGTAACTCGCAACACGCAACGCGAACCATGATCTTACACATCGACATGGATGCTTTTTATGCCTCCGTAGAGCAGCTGGATAACCCGTGGCTCAAGGGCAAGTGCGTCATTGTGGGCGGAACGTCTAATCGCGGGGTGGTCTCAGCATCAAGCTATGAAGCCCGCAGGTTCGGTGTCCGCTCGGCCATGCCGATTTTTCAAGCCCGGCAGAAATGCCCCGACGGCGTTTTCATTCCGCCCCGCATGGTGCGCTACAAGGAAGTTTCCAAAAAGATCATGGCCGTTCTCAGGGAGTTCTCGCCCCAGGTGGAAGTGGTTTCCATTGATGAAGCCTATATGGATATTTCAGGCAGCCAACGCCTGCACGGCGCCCCTGAAATGGTGGCCATGGATATCAAAAATGAAATCAAGAATAAACTCGGATTGACGTGTTCCGTGGGGGTGGCTCCCGGTAAATTTTTAGCCAAGGTGGCCTCGGACATGGACAAGCCGGACGGGTTGACCATCATTCGGCCCCAGGAAGTCCATCAATTCATCGAAAGTCTACCGGTGCAGAAGGTGCCGGGTGTGGGCAAAAAAACCTTCCTGCGATTGGAATCCATGGGGATCAAAACCCTGGGGGATGTGAATAAGTTCCCCGCTAAAATGCTGCTGGATCGGCTGGGAAAATTTGGCCATCGCCTGGCTGAGCTTGCATCCGGCCAGGACCATTCCGCGGTGACACCCTGGTCACCCCATAAATCCGTCAGCAGCGAACGGACCCTGGGCGAGGACTCCCGGGACAAAAAATTGCTGCATAAATACCTTTTAGAACAATCCGAGGAGGTTGCCCGACAACTCAGAAAAGCAAACTTCAGAGCCAGAACCATCACCTTAAAATTAAAACATGCCGATTTTAAACAATTCACCCGCAGCAAAACCATCAGTACCCCGACCCGGTCTTCTGAAACCATCTACCAGCATGCCGCCAGCTTACTGGATAACTACGAGCTGACCCAGAAAATACGGCTGATCGGCGTGGGTACCTCGGGCTTTAAATCGGAGGGTCAGCCGGTACAGCTGAGTCTTTTCGACCGGGCCGATAAAAGCGATAAAAGCTGGGAAATAGTAGACCGCACAATGGAAACCATCACGAATAAATTCGGCCGGGATGCCATTAAAAGGGGAACGCTCAAAGAACAGTAACATCATCTATATTCTAATCTGCGGTTGCGGAAGGTCGAATTTCAAATTCCCATCAAGATAGCTCCCCTGCAAAAAATCCCAAAAAACAAGCACCAAATATACAAATAAATACTCAATGATCGAAACAACTATGAGTGTATTTGAAATCTCCTTCCCTAAGTTTTGAATTTGGGATGTTGGTTATTGTGATTTATTTGTTATTTGGGATTTGTGATTTGGAATTTAGAGTGTGCCACTTGTTCCATTATAAGACGAACAACAGCGTCCGGCGTCAGCGTATCAGTTACCACGGTTCTGTCTGCATATTTTAAATACAGCGGATGGCGCTCGGCGTAAAGATCCGCCAGGCCCCGACCGGGTGAAATAGCCACTCCCCGTGCATCCAGATCCCCCAATCGCTTTTGAAGTCTGTCCAGGGACAGATTCAAATGAATGATGACCGCGTCGGCTTTTAAATGCCCCATGGCGGCCTTGCCGTAGACCACGCTGCCGCCCGTGGCAATCACATGGGAATTCACCGACACGGATAGGATGTATTCCTCTTCAAGATCACAAAACCCGGATAGCCCACGTTTTTGAATCAGCTGCTGCAGGGTTTTGCCTTCGGCGGCCTGAATAAGGATATCGGTATCTAAAAAGGAATAGCCCAATTGCTTGGCCAGCAATACACCGATGGTACTTTTGCCCACCCCCGGCATTCCAATCAATACAACGTTTTTTTTATCGTCCGATAGCATTTTTCCTTCCCTTACCGGTTTGTGCTGGGATGCGGAAATAATAGTTTCTAAACTAAGACCTTTTTTATTTTTGGCAACTTAAGAGGGGTGCCCTCGGTAACCCAATCATCCACACCGGATTTCAATTGCAAATTATTGAAATCTGGTTCATTAAATAAGACTAAAAGCAATCTCAAAAGGCCCACCTCTGATAATTAAGATCAGATGGGTCATCCAGCTCTGCTGGGAGGCCCACCTTAATAATAAAAATCGATGGGTCATCCTGCTATGCAGGAAAAGTCTTTTGGCCCGCTCCGCCCAAGATTTACCCACCTTTGGGCGGGCGGACAAGTGTCTTGTTGGAGGTTTCAATGAAAAAAGACCCACCCTCAACCAATTTTGAAAACCGAAAATCAACTCATCAAAAAGATCAACCCCCCCCCGGGAGTGCCCGGCGCAATATTCGGATAGTTTCGATTTCGTCCCGGTGGGCCATTTTACCTTCGACCGCGACAGTCTTATGAATATTCTTGATTCGATGGCGGACGGCATCTACATCATTAATCAGGATTATGATATTGAATATGCCAACCCAACTTTGATCAAAGAGTTCGGCCCGGTTGAGGGAAGAAAATGTTACGCCTATCTTGCCGATCGAGATGATGCCTGCCCCTATTGTAAAAATCAGGAGATCCTAAAAGGCAAGAGCGTCCGCTGGCAGTGGTATTCCCCTAAAAACAAAAAAACCTATGACTTGATGGACACCCCTTTAAAAAACCCGGACGGCAGTATCTGGAAGCTGGAAATTTTCAGGGATATCACCGAGTATAAAAAAACCGAGGAAGCCCTGCGCAAAACCCGCGACGAGTTGGAACAACGGGTGACCGAACGGACAGCAGCCCTTGAGGAAGCCAATGAAAAACTGCGCCACCAGGTCTTCGAGTGCGAGATGGCCGAGGAGGCCCTGCGGGAATCCGAGCACAAGTACAGCTCCCTGGTCGAAGACGCCCTGATCGGGGTCTATATTATTAAAGACGGAATAATAGAATTTGCCAATGACAAATTTGCTCAAATATACGGCTATCAAAAAAATGAATTGATCGGCATGAAATCTTCGGACCTGGTTCACCCCGAGGACAGGCCGGTGATCGATGAGATGCGAGAAAGGCGGCTGAAGGGGGAAAAGGTACCCTCCGAGTATGAACTCCGGGGCCTGACAAAAAACGGCGATACAATCTGGGTGATGCGCAGTTTTTCGCTGATCAACTACAAGGACGGGCCCGCCATTTCCGGAATCGTTTCGGATTTGACCAAACGCCGCAAAGCCGAAGATGCCCTGCGGGAATCGGGCAAAGAGCTTCGAATACTCTCCAATCAGCTCCTGTCGGCAGAAGAAAAAGAGAGAAAACGGATCGCCCGCGAACTGCATGACGGCATCGGCCAGGCCTTAAGCGCCATTAAGTTCAGTGTTGAAAATTCCCTCAGGCAGCTGCGAGATAGCTCGGATCAATCTGAACTGGAATCGCTGCAGGCGCTCATTCCACTGACTCAAAAAACCATTGAAGAGGTGCGCAGAATCGTAAAGGACCTGCGGCCTTCCATCCTGGATGATCTCGGTATTCTGGCAACCATCAACTGGTTTTGCCGGGAATTCCAGAAAGTTTATGCCGGCATTCGGATTAAATCCAACATCGATGTTCAGGAAAACAATATCCCCTCAACCCACAAGACCGTTATTTACCGGATCCTTCAGGAGGCTCTGAATAACATTGCCAAACACAGCCGGGCCGATCTGGTAACCCTGTCCCTGATCGAACAGGCCAACCGTGTCATACTGACGGTTGAGGACAACGGGGTGGGCTTTGATGTATCTAAAACCATTTCCATGACGCCCTCCCGGCGGGGTTTTGGCCTGGCCAGTATGAGTGAGCGGGCCGGGCTGTCAGGGGCCGATTTCCAGATCACCTCCGAAGCCGGCAAGGGAACCACCATTCGGGTGGAGTGGGACGTGTGAGGGAAGGACGAATGGGGAATGTCGAATTAAGGAATCCTATCGTACTCCTCTGATTATCAATGAGGTAATGGCATTTCTTTCGAAATTAATATAAAAATCGATAGAATGCCTCCATTCGACATTCGTCATTCGTCAATTATTCATTCCTATCGATTTACCAGCCCTTTTTGGACTGCATAAACGGTCAGGGCCGCGGCGTTGTGAAGATCGAGTTTTTTCATCAGGTTGGCCCGGTGCTTTTCCACTGTTTTCAGGCTAATGCACAGATCCTCGGCAATCTCCTTGTTCTTGAAACCCTCCGCAATCAGCTTCAAAACTTCCCGCTCCCGCTGGGACAATGTTTCCCAGGGCGATGAGGTCCGGTTGCTTTCCCTGCCATCCAGATAGCCTTCAATAACCTTTTCTGAAACACCGGGACTCAAATAGGATTTGCCACCCATGACGTTCTTGATGGCCATGACAAGCTCTTCATGGGTGGCGTCTTTGAGGACATAGCCGTCGGCGCCGGCCTTAAGGGTTGTTAATAAATATTCTTCTGTTTTGTGGACCGTCAGCGCAATAATTTTGATCTCAGGATAGCGTTTTTTGATTTCCCTAATCGCGTCCATTCCGCTCATGCGCGGCATGGACAAATCCATCAGCACAAGGTCCGCCTCCAGCTTTTCGACACAGCGCACGGCCTCGCGACCGTTCTGGGCCTCACCGATGATTTCAAAGTTCGGATGGGTCGAAAGAAGGGCGCGCAGCCCTTCCCGCAGGATCGTGTGGTCTTCAGCCAGTACAATTTTTAAAGTTTCCACTCCCTCGCCTCCCATCGGCCACTGCTTAAAAAAGGAAAATACAGCCAATTTAGGTTAAATATAAGGTGTTCACTTTATTTATCATGCGGTCTTTTTTTAGTAAACAACCTTATCGAAAACACGGATGCTAGTTTTACACTGCTTTTTAAAAATAATTTCGGGATTACGGGTGACTGGTATAAGCCGCTGTAAAAAAAAGTTTGAATAACGCAATGTCTGTTTGACAACCGCTATAATACGACCGGGGAACAGTCTATAGCATGTTTAAAATCTTAATTGTCGATCCCAACGATCCTTTCCGACGATCATTAAAAAAAGTTCTGGTTAACCGGTTTCCGTTAGTTGATGTCCAGGAAGCGGCTGACGGTGATGAGGGGCTGCGAATAGTGGAAGCCACTCACCCCGATATCATCTTCCTGGAAATTCATTTGCAGGCTGAAACCGGCCTGGAACTGGCCAGTCGCATTAAGGCCGATCATCCTGATATTATTATCGTCATATTGACAAGTTATGATTTGCCGGAATATAAAATAGCGGTTGAACAATCGGGTATAGAGCATATGGTTCCAAAGGATGACTGGACCGGCGAGGACATGATAGCCCTTGTTCAGTCAATCCTCTCGGATTTAGAGATGAATGAACACGGCTATCACGACCATCATAACCCGCACCAGCAGACCCCATAGCCTTCCGGGTCAGAATCATGCAGTGCTTGAAGCAAGGCAACCGAAAATGATTGAAATATTTTTTAGCGGTGACGAAGTTACCACTCGTCAAGCCCCAAAGGAGGTGATCAAATTGAACTAAGCTTTCAGCTTGGTGGGACATCGAAGAATTATGGCTTTGGCTTTGTAAACAATTTAGTTGGTATATAAATAACAGGAGGAAAACATGATGAACAGAAAATTACAAAAAGGCTTTATGTTACTGGCGATAATCGCAGGGGCACTGCTGGCGGTCTCGCCGGCCAATGCCGTCGACTTTGGAATTTCCGGCCAGATCAACCGCGCGGTGATGTATGTCGATGACGGCAGCACGGCCAAATGGTTCTTTGTGGACAACGAGAACTCCTCAACCCGTTTCCGGTTTACGGGGTCCAATGATTTTGAGAATAGCTGGAAGGTTGGCATCGTCTGGGAAGTTGAGATGCAGTCCAACTCATCCAACGAAGTCGCATGGATGATCATGACACCAGCGACACAATTTCCGGGAACGCAAGATAGAGTTCTGGGTCGGTCACGATTACGGCAAAGTATGGCTGGGCCAGGGGGATACGGCCTCCAACGGCACCTCCGAAGTGGACCTGTCCGGCACCACCGTCGCGGCCTACTCATCCATGGCGGATATCGCCGGCAATTTCGAGTTTCAGGATAACGGTGCGGGAATCGGCATCACCGTCGGCGGTTCCCGTTCAAATTTCGACGGTTTCAGCCGTCGGGACCGCTTGCGCTATGACACCCCCAAATTCGCCGGATTTTACGGCTCCGCCAGTGTTATCAGTGAAAGCAGATGGGATGCGGCCCTGCGCTATGCCGGGGATTTCGGTTGGGGCAAATTGGCCGCCGCGGCAGCCTATGCCGACTACGGTACTTCAAGCGACACCCAGGATGCGATCATCAGCTCCTCGGCTTCGCTCCTGTTGCCCATGGGACTGAATTTCACTGTTTCATACGCGAAGCGGGATCAGGATAATACCGATCCATATAACATCTTCGGCAAAATTGGTTATCAATTCCTGGAAAAGCACGCCGCATCCATTCAGTATGGCCATACCGAAAACCTGTCGGCCAAAGACGACAAGGGCGACAGCTTTAGCCTCGCTTACGTATTTTCTCCCTGGAAAAGCGTCGAGTTTTATGCTAACTACACGGTGCATATGCTGGATCGCGATGAAGGCAGTGACCCCGATGATATCAATGTCGGCTTTTTCGGCGGTCGCGTGAAATTCTAATGAGGACTCTTAATATGCCTAAATTCATGCCCGCAAGCTGGATGACCTTTCTCATCAGCCTGGCGATCATATGCCCTGCTCGGCTGCAATGCCAAACCCTTTGATTATCAGCCGACCGCAGGCGAAATGAAACAGGGACCCGGCGTTTTAACGGGCGAAGACGGGGAACTGACCATCTATGACTCCAAGAAGAGGTGGCGCCTTCCCCAAAGAGTCTGATGCCACGGCGGCCGAAACCTCAGGCGAAAAAACCGCCCAGGCGACTGCAGCCTCGGGAACAACGGCCGCAGCGGCAGCCGGTTCACAGGGTCAACCCGGTGACTTCCAGGAATTCCAGGAATTTCAGCAGTGGCAACAGGAAAAAGAGCAGTTCCACCAGTACCAGCAGTGGAAAAAATCCACGGCTGGATCGGCTGACTACCAAGAATTCCAGGAGTATCAGCAATGGCAGAAATCCGCCAAAGGCTCATCGGATTTCAAGGATTTCCAGGAGTATCAGCAGTGGAAAAAATCCGGCAAGAGTTCGGCTGATTACAAGGAGTTTCAGGAATGGCGTGAATTTAAAGCTTATCAGGAGTGGAAAAAAAGTCAAAAACAATAACTTTTCTCCAAAATTCCCCTGATTCCTGTGGATATTTTGCACAGCGCATCAGGCTTGCAATCATGGACGAGGACCAACTGCAGCAGGATCTTTACAGGTCCTGCTGCAGTTTTTTTGAACAATTCAATTTTAGACGCCCTCTGTGAATAATTTTTTTCCGGGCATGGCTGGTGCACGGAAATATACAGATATTGGGGTATTTTTTTTATTGACACACAACATGTGGTATGTAATATTAAAAATATTCACCTGTTGGGGTTGAATAATAAGCGCAGAGAGTTCTACCGGCACCGATTTTTTTGTTAAGCGAGCGATATTTAGACAAAGATTAGCAACCACTTATAACCTGATATCGATCGATTTGCCTGCAGTAAAGAGCTTTATTTAATCGGCGCCCTTTTCATCTGAGTCACATTCCTTGGTTGAAAATTCTAATAAATGCTGTATTTTGCTCATGGCGAACTGTTTTTTCGTTTTGCTGCCATGCCGCCCCATAGCGGCACAAAAATCGGTTCGATACGATTCCAACATAATTCCCCCCGGCGGGATCAAAAGGAATCCCGAATCCACCACCGAAAAGGTTCAGCCCTCCGGGCGGTTTTCATATTAAATTAATTTTGGCGTACGGTTCGAACAGGAGATCATCAATGGGTCAAAAAGGTAAATTTTTAGTTACGAAAGAGGGACGGTTTGATTTGGGTACCCACATGTGGGATGACCAGTTGTTTTCTGATATTTTGATCAGGGACAATCCCATTGACTCGGAAAAGGCCATGGGCATCAGCCGCTCGGTAAGGGAAGAGATTCTGCGAATGGAATTTCAGACCATCACGATGCCTTTTATCGAGAAGATGATCGAAGCCAAATTGATGGAATTCGGTTTTACCAAGCTTTCGCCGATCCGGCTGGACCAGTCCATTTTTGTAAAAAACCGGCTGAATCTCTCCGACAATGCCAGAAGGGTTTTGCGAAGACGATACCTGCGAAAGGACAGCCATGGTAAAATCACTGAAACGCCGGAGCAGATGTTCCGACGGGTGGCGCGCCATATTGCCAAAGCCGAAAAAAAATTCGGCGGCGATGATAAGCGCGTCAAAGAAATTCAAGAGATCTTTTACAAGATCATGACCGAGTTTAAATTTTTGCCCAACTCTCCGACCCTGATGAACGCCGGTCGCCGGCTGGGTCAGCTGGCGGCCTGTTTCGTTTTGCCGGTTGAAGACAGCATGGAAGGCATCTTTGGCGCCCTGAGAAATGCCGCCCTGATCCACAAATCCGGCGGCGGCACCGGCTTTGGTTTCTCCCGCCTGCGGCCCAAAAACAGCACGGTGGGCACCACCGGCGGCGTGGCTTCGGGTCCGGTTTCCTTTATGAAGATATTTAATACGGCCACCGAGCAGGTCAAACAGGGCGGCACCCGCCGGGGCGCCAACATGGCCATATTGAAGGTCGACCACCCCGACATAATGGAATTTATCCACAGCAAAAGGAAAAACAAGGACCTGAACAATTTTAATATTTCCGTGGGGGTCACCGATGAATTCATGAAAGCGGCTGCCAGCAATAAAGAATATGATCTGGTCGAGCCCCGGGATCGAACCCTGGTTGACAAATTGAACGCCTCCCAGGTTTACAAGACCCTGGTGGAGCAGGCCTGGAAAAACGGCGACCCCGGTATCATCTTCCTGGATCGCATCAATCGCGATAACCCGACGCCGGCACTGGGTGAAATCGAGAGCACCAATCCCTGCGGCGAACAGCCCCTGCTGCCGCTGGAAGCCTGCAACCTGGGCTCCATCAATCTGGCCAAATTTGTGACCGCCAACGGCGAAGGGCCCCAAATTGATTACGAAGGATTAAAAAACCTGGTCACCCTGTCGGTGCGATTTCTCGACAACACCATCGAGATGTCCAAATATCCCTTACCTGAAATCACCGCCATGGTGCGCGGCAATCGTAAAATCGGACTGGGGGTTATGGGTTTTGCCGACCTGTTGTATCAGTTGGGCATTCCCTACAACTCCGAGCAGGCCCTTGAAACCGCCGAAGCCGTCATGGGCTTTATCCAGGAGGCGGCCCATGATGCCTCCAGTGACCTGGCCGAGGAACGGGGCGTTTTTGAAAACTACGGTCAAAGCATCTTTAAAGATACCGGTGTCAAATACCGCAATGCGACGACCACGACCATTGCCCCCACCGGCACCTTGAGCATTCTGGCCGGATGTTCAAGCGGTATCGAGCCGCTGTTCGCATTGAGTTTCGTGCGCACTGTCATGGATAACGACAAGCTGCTGGAAGTAAATCCCTATTTTGAAAATATGGCCCGCAAAAGCGGTTTTTACAGCACTGAATTGATGGATGATGTCGCCAAAAAAGGCAGCATCCAGGATATAATGGAAATACCCGAAGAGATTCGAAAGGTGTTTGTAACCGCCCATGATGTGTCACCCGAATGGCACATTCGCATGCAGGCTGCTTTTCAGAAACACACGGATAATGCCGTGTCCAAAACCGTGAACCTGCCCCATGATGCTTCCGTGGAAGATGTCAAAAAGGTATATGACCTGGCCTATGAACTGGGATGCAAAGGCGTCACCATCTACCGCGACGGCAGCAAGGAAAACCAGGTTCTGTCCTTTTCCCAGGAGGAAAAAAAGGAAGACGGGTTCATGACAGCCGTCAAAGAGCGGCCGGAAACCCTGAGTGGCTATACCACCAAAATCAAAACCGGTTACGGCTATCTTTACGTGACCGTCACCGAATATGACGGACAGCCCTTTGAGGTCTTTGCCACCATCGGCAAATCGGGGCGGTCGACCACCGCCAAAACCGAGGCCATCGGGCGTCTGGTATCACTCGCATTGCGATCCGGTGTAAAGGTGGATAAAATCGTTGACCAGCTAAAGGGCATCGGCGGCGAGTATCCCATATTTCAGGATGGCGGTCTGGTGCTGTCCATTCCGGATGCCATTTCGCGGGTACTGGAAAGGGCTTACATCACCGGTGAAAACGCCAAAAAGGCTCACAAGACCGAATACAGCCTGATGGGTGAGAAATGCCCGGAATGCGGGCAGACCATCAGTTTTGAAGAGGGCTGTATGATGTGTCATTTCTGTGGCTTCAACAAGTGCGGCTAAAACAGGTTTCAGAAGGTTCATCTTTTGCCCGCTGGCGGCGTTACGATTTGATTCAAAATGCTCACGTACTAAAGTACGCTCCGCTTTTGAACCGAATCGCGCCTTGCCAGCGAACAAAACCTAAACCTTCTGAAGCCAGTTTACCATATCACAAAGAGCAGAATCGATGCTGATTCTGCTTTTTTTATGCTTCAAATATGATACGTTGTTGAATATGAACAGTCCTGCTTCCGATAGTGCTATTTCCGAACACGGACATGATCACCACCAAAGCAGCAGAAGTTCCCGTTATGCGCAACTGCTGTTCGTATTATTTTCCCTGAGCCTCATCTTTTTGTTTCGGGATACCCCCCAGTTTCGTACTCTGGGAATTGTCTTTGTCTCTATTGTTCTGGAGGCCATGCCGTTTATGCTGCTGGGCACTCTCATTGGCGGCTTTATCGAGGTCTTTGTTCCCCGTGAAAAGGTGACGCGATGGTTGCCCGAAGGCCGCTGGTGGACGGTTTTCATCGGAGCCGGAATAGGCGTTCTGTTTCCGGTTTGCGAATGTGCGATCGTTCCCGTGGTTAGAAAGCTGCTTCAGAAAGGGGTTCCCTTCAGTGCGGCGATAGCGTTTTTGCTGGGCGGGCCGATTGTCAATCCATTGGTGGCCGCCTCAACTGCCGTGGCCTATTTCGCTGACTGGTCCATTGTGATGCAACGGATGCTTTTCGGGTATTGCATCGCCGTTGGGGTTGGTCTTTTAATGGGTCTGATTTTTACTAAAACGAAAGCGGTGCATGATGAGATTTCTTCCGAGCCGGACCGCACGCCTGCCCCGGAAATTCTTGCGACTGGCAAGCCAGCCGCCTGGCCTGAAAAAATCGGCCTTGCCGTCAACCATGCCGCCGGTGATTTTCTCGATATCGGTCGCTTTCTGGTCATCGGAGCATTTTGCGCGGCGGTGGTCCAAACCCTGGTGCCCCGCCAGGTATTTGTTGCTGTTATGGGCACCCCGGGCATTTCCATATTGATCATGATGCTTTTAGCAGTGTTATTGAACCTTTGCAGTGAGACCGATGCTTTTATCGCGGCAAGTTTTCGTTCAAGCCAGGTGCCGCTTGCCGCCCAAATGGCATTTATGGTACTGGGCCCCATGCTGGACATTAAGCTGATTTTGATGTACCTCAAAGTCTTCCGGGCACCGGCTATTGCGGTGCTGGCGTCCCTGACCTTCCTTAGCGTATTTTTTAGTATGGTTGTCATGTATTAATGGTTGGTGGTGGGAGATACTCCTTAATGCGGACAAAAGCCAAAAAACATATCGCCACTTTTAACCGGATCCTACCCGCGATTATCTATGTCACCTGGCTCGCCACCTATTACTGGCTGCTCGAAGCCGGGCGTTACACGGCCTTTATTCAACCCAAACTCTGGCCGCTTTTGATCCTGGCGCTCATTTTACTGCTGTCGTATATTGCTGCCTTTATTTCTCATTTTTCCGGGGAATCCGGGAGTGTTTTAAAATTCGGAGGATGGCTCCAGGCAGCCATTTTATTGGTGCCGTTAATATTCCTGTGGACCATCTACGGGCAAAGTCTTGGATCCCATGCTCTGGCAAAAAGGGCCCTGGACACCAACCGGTCATTTCCCATTGCCGGGACCAGCCCGCAAAGATCTTCTCCGACGATGGACGGAATAACATCATCCCTGCTGGAGCTGATGACATATTCGGAGCACTTTAATGGAAAACGTGTTGCAGCGGAAGGAATGGTTTACCGGGGCGGGCATAGTGACCGCACCAGGTTCAAATTATTCCGTTTTTTGGTTGTCTGCTGTGCGGCCGATGCATTGCCGCTGGTAGTATTGGTGAATAGTCAGATTGCGGAAAAATTTAACAATGATGACTGGGTTAGAGTAGAAGGGATTTTCTGCTTTGAAACCGTTAACGGTCGACAGGTAGCGAGCATTGCGGCTGATTCAGTCCGGCCCATTCCATTACCGCCACCGGAAAAACGATATTTATTCTTTTAAATTTAAGATTTACTTGACTTGAAAACCACCATTTATGGTATCTGTACCCTTACCAGCGTCGGGATTTCATGATGGGATCCAGCAGTTCAGCACTTTTAAAAACATGCAATATAATCTGGGGAGCAGTTATGCTTGAAAAAGGTGTCCTTTTAGTGTCGGTACTTTGCCTGTTCTTGATGGCTCTGTTTGGGTGCACGGCACCGCTGGTATTGCAGGGATTAGGCAGCAGCACGCCGGCGGCATTCCATTCCAGCGGCAGCGGAGAGGGCGATAGTGCCTGGCTTGCACGCTACGATGATGTTGTCCAGGCTACCCTGCACGCCGCACAGGTGCTTTCGCTCAAGGTCGAAAAAAAGGAGATCGGAGAAGGTCAAGCTGTTTTTCAATTCATGGACGGCAAGGGAAAGAAATTGGATGTTCGGATCGAACACCGAACTGAGACCGTGACCTACGCCCGGTTCAGTGTTGGACTGTTCGGATCAAGGGCCATTGGCCAGTTGTTGGTTCGACAAATCATCTTTGAACTGAACAAGGAGGGTAAATTCCTTCGCGAGTGGCACCCGGTGCAAGCCGATTAAGGGCATAAGGGCTTCAAATGGGATGCCCGCTAAACCGGCTCTTGGAGCGCTTGAATTTAGGGCAGAGGTTATAGGCATGCGGAGATGCGGGTGAGCACCACTGGCCGCAGCCATAGTCTTTGCGGTCGTTTAGAACTGATTTTTGGCACTGCGAGCAATAGCGGTTTATTTCGTCCTTGAAAAACTCAACCATATATGCCGCTTGGGGCAAACTCCCACCTCTAAATAGAACAATAAGACCCACAAAGGGATTTTTCGTGATTTTGGATGGATATCAACCTATTAAGGCAATACGTAGGGTATAAAAATAGATTGGTTTTCTGCGTCCTGTCTTTTCAGATAGAGAGCCCAGAACCGGTGCACCGAGCGCACAGGCGATTAAAAGGGCGGATATAAGGGTCGCGCTTTTTACGGGAATTAGATCATAATGGTTGTGAGGTAAGGGATTCCCCACAAACCAGCGAATGTCAACGTGGGTCCAATCAAACTGGCGGGGACAATCGTGAGAATCCATGTGTTTTTATATCGAAATATATTTGACAGATCACTTAGAATAGAAGCTTTAGGTATATGATTTGAGGTAGTAATGCCTGCCGCGTAGCTGTCATAACCTTTTTGAACCGGATCATCTCGCACAAAAATCCAAATAGCCAGGATACGACAAGCGTTATGGTACCGGCACCAAAAATAACCGAACGCCACCCCAATAAGTTCATCAAAGCCTTAGGGGGACTCCGGCAGATAAAGCTCCCAATATTCCCAGGCATAGCGCTAAGCCTGTCACAACCGCAAACTGTTTGGCTTAAACCACCGGGTCGATAATTTCAAGATAGAAACCCAGGCGACTCCCATTGATGCGCCTATGATAAGTCTTCCAATATTAGCCGTCTGAATTGAGGATGCAGAGGCAAAAATGAAAGCCCCAACGCTTGAGAAAAGAGCCCCCGCAGTAAGCAATTTTCTGGGCCCCCAGTAATCGGCAAGAATCCCTGTGGGAATTTGAACGGCTACGTAGCTGTAATAATATAAAGAGGAAAAGTTACCAAGAGAAGCCGCTCCGATGCTAAAATCCGCCATAAGCTGGTCAGATAACGGCTGTGACCATTACTATGGAAAAACCCCGAAAAATAAAACTATGCCCAACATAAAGTCAGCCAGGATTGATAAGCAGGGGGATAGTTCTGCCGATGCATACGATTATTTTTCTCTTTTTATGGTATATTTTATGAATTCCGCATATTATGGTTCGCAAATGTTCTGAACTTAATATAATCAATAGATCTGGAGAGATCAGGTCCATTTCGCCTCTTCGGTAACCATCGCCGAGTGCGGCTGAAGCGAAGACGGATCATCTGACCTCTGTCTTCTGTCCTCTGACATCTGTTTTCTGCCCTCTGGCCTCTGTCTTCAAACAGTTTTTGCAGACCCCGTCGACACGGACTTCCACATTTTCGATCACACCCGGGAAGGTGCGCTGCATGGCCTGCAGGTTTACATCCAGGCTCTGGGGATTTAAACATTCCAGATTTCCGCAATTTTTGCAGTAAAAATGGGGATGGGCCGGATGATTTGGGTTGGGCGCCAGGCCGTAGACAAATGACCGCCCGCCACCTCTGATGCGCTCAATCAGTCCCCTGCTCACCAGAAGATCCAGGATGCGGTATACGGTAACCCGATTAATGTTATCGCTCCGGCTGAGGGTATCAAATATCTGCCGGGCACTCAGCGGACCGTTGTTGTTGCCGACTACCTCCAAAACGCGATGGCGATTCGGTGTGTACCCCAAACCGGAACCTTCCAGTAAATCAGCATAATCACAGTGTTGACACATAACCCTCCTCAAGCAGGAATCAAAATGAAAATTAAACCACGAAGGTCACGAAGAACACGAAGGAAAAAAGCAAAGTATGACTTCATGCTTTCTTCGTGAACTTCGTGGTGGGATAAGGATTTCATAAAATGCAAAGTAATCATAATTAAAACTCTTTTAGCCCGGCAGCAGACGCTCAACCCCGAGGGATATCAGAAATCCGATTCCCGCCACCAGGATGATGGAGGCACCCGAGCTCAAATTAAGTTCATAGGAAAACCACAGACCGCTTACAGTAAAAAAAGCACTCAGCAAGGTGGATATAACCATCATCTGAAACAGGGATTTGGAAAACTTTTCTGCGATGTAGGGTGGAATCGTCAATAAGGCGATGACCAGAATCAACCCCACAACCTGGATAACCATGACAATACCCAGTGCCAGCATAACGATCATCAGAATATAAAGGGTTTTTACCTTTACCCCCCTTATTTGAGCAAATTCTTCATCGTAGGATAATGCCAGGTAATCATGGTAAAAATAGATGACCACTGCCAGAATGACGGCCCCCACGCCGACCATTATCCACAGATCGCTGTCGGGAACGGTTAAAAGGCTGCCAAAAAGATAACTCATTAAATCAACGTTATAACCCGGTGTTAAATCCAACAATAATATTCCAACTGCCATTCCTATGGCCCAGATCACGCCGATAATCGTATCGGCACGGTGTTTGGCTTTCAAGGTGATGACCGCCATGACCAGGGCGGCTATCACTGAAAAACCGATGGTTCCCACCAGGTAATGCCATCCGAAAAAAAAGGCCAGCCCGATGCCGCCGAAGGCGGCATGGGCAATGCCGCCTGAAAGAAACACGATTCGATTGACGACCACCATGGTACCCATGACACCACAGACAAGGCTGGCCAACAACCCCGCTATTAAGGCATTTTGCATGAATTCGAATTGGAGGGCCTCAATCATGGTGTTTATTCTTCCAGAATTTTATTCATCCTCATGGGTGTGCAACACCCGATGCGGCAGGCCGTGGGCAATCAGCTCAACCGGGCAGGTGTCCTCGGCCGTGCAGTGATACATCATTTCGATCATCTCGCCGGTAAGCTCGGCATGCCCGTGATAGTGAAATCGCTGGTTCACACAGCCCACCGATTTAACATAGCCGGAGATCACCATTAAATCATGACTGACAATGATGATGCTGATGGTTTTATTTAATTCTTTTAACAACGAATAAAATTCACCCTGACCTTTGGTGTCGATACTGGCGGTGGGCTCATCCAGAAACAGAACCCGGGGGTCGGTCACCAGCGCCCGGGCGACAAATACCCGTTGCTTTTGCCCACCGGAGAGTTCCCCGATGCGGTAATCGCAATATCTGGTCATATCAACCAGGTTTAAGGCCTCCAGGGCGGCAGCGCGATCTTCGCGGGAAGGCCGCGACCATCCCCTGCCCGGCCGTATTTTCCCCATCAGGACAACATCCAGGGCGGAAACCGGAAAATCCTTGTTGATATGAACATCCTGGGGGACATAGCCGACGTGATGGGATACGCTTTTAGGCGGTTGGCCAAATAGGCGGATAGTCCCGGAACCGGCATCAAGCAGACCCAGCATCAGTTTAATCAGTGTCGTTTTCCCGCCCCCGTTGGGTCCGATCATAACCATAAAATCACCGGACTGGAAAGTGAAATTGACGTCGACCAGCACCGGCTGCCCGTTGTAGGAAAAATTGAGATTCTGGATATCAATAATGGTATTGCTCATTGTGTTGTACCCCGGATAAAACTGTTATGTCATTCCCGCGCAGGCGGGAATTCAGTGCTGTTTGGCAGTCTTTCATTTCCTGGATTCCCGCTTTCGCGGGAATGACAATCAGTTATTACAGCAGTTACTTAGTGATGACTTCGTTTTCCCCAACCTGTCCCGCCAAGCATCTAGCGCAAAGCACTTTCAAATTTACGCGCCACGGCCCGCAAATTTTCCGCCCAGTCTTCGGCCAGGGGATCGGCAGCAATGACCTGGGCGCCAATCTCCCCGGCAATTAATTTCGCACTTCTGGCAGAAAACTGGGGCTGGACAAAAACAGCCTGAATATCGTCCTTACGGGCGTGCTCGATCAATTCCCTGAGGTGGGCGGGTTTTGGTTCTTTACCTTCGATCTCTATGGGGACCTGCTTTAAGCCATAGGCCTGGGCAAAATAACCCCACGAAGGATGAAAGGCCATAAACTGCCGTCCGGCACTGCCGGAAAATATACCCCTGAGCTCGGCATCCAGATTTGAGAGCTGTGACATAAACGCCCTGAAATTGTTCTCGTAAACCGACCGATGGGCAGGGTCAACTGCCTGCAGGGCGTCCAAAATCGTGCGGGCCTGGATCATCACCAGGGGCGGCGACAGCCAGACGTGGGGATCGAGGGTGCCGTGTTCACTCTGAGCTGCATCTTCGCGGTGGTGATGAACGGCCATGGGGAGTTTTTCAATGCCCCGGTCTGTGGGCACCACGGCCATGTCCGGGTTTAAATCAGCAATTTTTTTCAGCCAGGTCTTCTCAAAGGGCACACCGATGGAAAAATATATGCGGGCCTTTGAAATCGCCGCCATTTGCCTCGGTTTGGGCTCATAGGTGGCCGGGCTGGCCCCGGGGAGCACCATTACCTGAACATCAGCCAATTCTTTGCAAATTTGTTGCACAAAATATTTTTGCGGTAAAATGCTGACATACACCGTCAATTTTGAAGCGCCACCCCCCATCGAGGGGATAAAAGGCCAAAACGCCGGCAATAAGAATTATCGAGCAAGCAAACCGTTTCATTTCCTGGGCTTTCCGAAAATTTGATATTTGCGGTCGTATCCAACCGCAGCCAAGCTAATGCAAATATGTTGCATTTGATTCGATTTGTCAAGCATTGGCAGGACTGCTCAAAAATAAGATAGGAAATAGCGTCAGAAATGAAATGACAACAAATGGGGGCTTAAATCAAGTAGGAAAGATTCAAAATCGATACTTCAGGCCCAGGCACAGGGTGTTGGAACCGCCTTCGCCCCGATCGGCAACAAGCCCGAATGCGCCCGAGCGATGGTGGATGCGCAATACGCCCTCCCAGTTGCTGCCCGGAGGCCCGAGGGCAATCTCCCCGTACCAGTAAACCAGAAATTTTTTGGTGGTACCATGCTCGTCGATTTCAGCTTTTGGTTCTTCCGATGCAAAGGAGGGGCCGAGGCCATAAGCCAGGCTGGTTGCGACATGTTTGTTCCAGGGGAATTTGCTCCAGCGGATCGCCACGGGAATGTTGAGCTCCCAGTTATCCGAATCCCCAAACCACCTGCCGACCTGTCCTTCCAGTTCAAATGATAACGCATCATCATAAACCCGCGCAAACGTCCAGGAAAGCGCACCGACCATGATGTAAGCATCTATAAAATCGGCCTGACCGGTGAGAGAGTCCCCGAAATCACCGTCGGTCATACGTCCCCCGTAAACGGTGACGGCAAAATCCTCTTCAGCCATTGTCTTGCCGATAAAGACCGGCATAAGGGCGATAACGATCAGGGCTGCGGCAATACGATATTTCGGCAAAATATCACCTTCAAAAATAGGGGGCCAAAAGACAGTTTTAATACAATAAACGATGAGCAGAGTCAACCGCCGTGTATATAGGTTGCTGCGCTCGAAGCTATCTCAATCAGTGTCAGACAGGAGGGGCTCGTTTTCCAGCAAATCCATCAATGCTTCCGGATCGCAGGTTTTGTATTTGTCGAGCAGTTTGCGGTAGGTGTCCAGATCGAAGGGCTTTTGGTACTCGGACATTTCGAAAATTAAGTAAATCAAGATCTGGCCCACCAGGTGGATGGCATCATGCCGGTTGTACTTTTTTTGGCACATGGCGTTGAAAAATTGAACGACTTCTATGGGATCACCCAGCTCCAGTTGCGCTTCGACAATGGCATGAATGGTGATGTGCAGGAAGGGATCATATTCAGTATCCGGATCTTGATCCGGATCGTAGTTTAAATGCGCGTATTCAAACTGCTTGGAAAGCTCATCTTCATGTTCCACCATGATCTTGGCAATACGCAGTTTTTCATCATCCAGGCCTTCAAAATCCCTGTCCTTGGCCTTTAGCCAGATTTCGGACATCTGGGTGCGGGACACCGACTCCAATGCTTTGCGAATTTCCTCATCCATAAAATTAACCCTGCCTATTTTTCCCTATTAATTATATTGGCTCCTAATCCTTGATGACTTTCATCCCGTCCGGTGTATCCTGTACCATATAGCCCAGGGCCTTAATTTCATCGCGCAAACGGTCAGAAGCCTCCCATTCTTTCGCATCCCGGGCTCTTTGCCGCTCCTGGACCAGTTCTTGAACTTCCGACGGCAACTCCTCGGGCTGATCCAGCCTGTCAAGGTCCAGCCCGAGCACCCGATCAAAATCCAGGATGGTCGTATACTTTTGCCCATCACTGATATTGCTTTTTAGCAGCTCCTGGACGGCCGCCATGGCCCGGGGCATATTCAAATCATCGTTGACAGCTTCTAAAAATTTGTTTTTGTGTTCAGCGCTGACTTCATTTGCCGGATCAGCACCGTCCCCGCCAATCTGCCGGACCTGGTTTTGCAGGTGCGATAGACCGTTGCGAGCTGCCTGCACACTTTCGTCACTGTATTCCATCGGTTTGCGGTAGTGGGTCTGAAAGGCTGCAAACCGGTATACCAGCGGGTCGATGCCGGCCTTGATAAACGCATTGTCCAGGGTCAGAAAATTGCCCTCGCTTTTGGCCATCTTCTTGCCGCCCGCGATGATCAAAAACGCACCGTGCATCCAGCAGTTAAAAAAATTCTTGCCGGTTGCCGCTTCTGACTGCGCAATTTCATTGGTGTGGTGGACATCTATATGGTCGGAGCCACCGCAATGAATATCAAGTTGATCCCCTAAATATTTCATACTCATGGCCGAGCATTCAATATGCCAGCCAGGAAATCCAACGCCCCAGGGCGAATCCCACTCCATCTGCCGTTGAACGCCTTGGGGCGAAAATTTCCACAGGGCGAAATCGGTTGGATTACGCTTTTGGGGATTTTTCTCCACCCGGGCGCCTTCCTGCAAAGATTCGAGCTTCTGGTGGGAGAGCTTGGTGTAATCTTTAAACCTGGAGGTGTCAAAATAGACCCCGTCGTCCGTTCGGTATGTATAACCCTTTTCCTCCAGGGTTTTAATCAATTCAATTTGATCGTCAATCGTATCGGTGGCTTTGACCCAGGTATCCGGTGGGAGAATATTTAAATTTTCGATATCTTTTTTAAATTCCAGGGTATAGAACTCCGCGATTTCCCAGGCGGTTCGGCCCTCACGCAGGGCGCCTTTTTCCATTTTGTCTTCACCCATGTCACGGTCGCCGGTCAGGTGGCCGACATCGGTAATGTTCATCACATGCTTTACCCGGTATCCGTTGTACTGCAAAACCCGTTTCAATATATCTTCGAAAATATAGGTTCGCAGGTTGCCGATGTGGGCATAATTATAAACCGTCGGGCCACAGGTATATAAGCCCACTTTCCCCGGTAGGATGGGCTTGAGCTCCTCTTTTCGCCTGAGCAACGAATTGTACAAATGTAGTTTCATCATAGATCCATGCACGCCGTGCCACGAAATCGATATTTTTTTCAAATATCCTTAAATTGCAGTCCGATTTGTTAAAGCACACATAAAAGATGTTTGTTGGGTTGACAGCAAGGAAAAAATAAGACTCCCGGGGCGGAAGTCAAGACAGCACAAACAGCCGTAATTTATACCAAAAAAATAGATTGGCGGTCTTTTCTTGAATTTAAAAACTGTTTAAATGGGTTTTGAAGGCCCAGGGCCCCCTTTCCATAGGGGAATTCGGGCTTATTTTAGATTAAGGACCGTGAAAAAATTGTAAACCTTCGCTAACCTTAAATGATAAACAATGTCAATGATGAAATCCTCAAAAGACAGACATACAACCCATAATCTCAAGCGGAGCTTTCACAAACTGGGCCACCGTTTCACCAACCAGAGAGCGTCCATCTGGCAGTTATTCAGCAACGCACCCAATGGCTATACCATCCAGGACGCTGCCGGTGAATTGAAAAAAAAGGGGATCGGCCATGCAACCGTATACCGGACGGTCAAAACCCTGCAAAAGCTGGGTCGCCTGCACTGGGTGCATGAAAAAAACGGCGAGCATCGATTTGTTGCCCGGCATGCGTCTCATTCCCATATGCTGGCCTGCCGCTCCTGCGGCCTGGTGGTGGAATTTGAATCCTGCAATCTGACACTGCTGGAAAAACTGCTGGAGCTTGAGACGGGTTACCGGATAGAAGGTCACGAGCTCGAATTATATGGGCTCTGCCCCCAATGCCGGCCTTCTGCCGCCTGATTGATCTTAAGGGCCTCGATATTGATTCACCAATTGTATATGTGCCGGCCTTTTACCTGAAATTTTTTTGTTGACCCATGCCCCCCGTGCGTTTATTTATAACCTGGTTATTGCCTCCCGGACAGATAAAAACAATGTCGATTTGCCTTAATTGAACTTACCTTATTTGAAGAATGAAAGGAAAGAAAAATTATGGTCGATTGGTTCACCGGATTAAATCCGGTTCTACAGGCTCTGATCGCAACCTTATTTACCTGGTTTGTAACCGCTTTGGGCGCTGGACTGGTTTTCTTTTTCAAAACCATTAACCGCAAGGTACTGGATGGCATGCTGGGTTTTGCAGCCGGCGTAATGATCGCAGCAAGCTACTGGTCATTGCTGGCCCCGGCCATCGAGATGGCGGAAGGAGGAGCCTGCCGGCCTGGATCCCGGCCACCTCCGGCTTTCTGCTGGGCGGCCTTTTTCTCTATATTGCAGATAAAATCATTCCCCACCTGCATCTGGGGTTTCCCATGGATGAAGCCGAAGGCCCAAAGACGAGCTGGCACCGCAGTATATTGCTTGTGCTTGCAATCACCCTGCACAATATTCCTGAGGGCCTGGCCGTCGGCGTTGCCTTTGGTGCCCTCGCATCGGATCTGCCCTCGGCGACTCTTGGCCGGTGCCATGGCCCTGGCCCTGGGCATCGGTATCCAAAATTTCCCGGAAGGCGCTGCGGTTTCGGTGCCATTGCGCCGGGAAGGCTTTTCGCGCCTCAAGAGCTTCTGGTACGGACAGGCATCCGGTATGGTTGAGCCCATTGCAGGGGTGCTGGGTGCCGCAGCCGTTATCCTGATAAAACCGGTATTGCCCTATGCCCTGGCCTTTGCCGCAGGTGCAATGATATATGTCGTTGTGGAAGAACTTATCCCTGAATCCCAGTTGGAAAAAAATACCGACATCGCAACGATAGGCGCCATGGTTGGGTTTGCGGTCATGATGACCCTGGATGTGGCGCTTGGGTAAACACAATAGGTTTCAGGATTAGAAAAGTTCAGCAAAGATTCGGGATTGGATACCAAAAACAGATGGCGGAAGCAGTACCGGAGGTAACTCTTAAGTTTCGAAAAAATTCCGAATAACTCAATAAGCAGTCCGAATCAGCTTAGCCTGACACCTGACACCTGAAACCGCTGACAAAGTTCATTAATGGATAAATCCCCACTGCGGCAGGAAAAACTTAAAGCTTACCCTTTCTGAGGATGGCCACCAGCAGCCATATCCCCATCAGGGCTGCTGCTGAAAAGAGCAGGATTCCGATCAGTGAAATCCCGTAAATCAGGGGCGGGGTTTCGGATATGACGATTAAGGCGGATCCGATAATCAGTGCTGCAATAAGGATGGAAAAAGAAATCCGGTTTGAGATCCGATCATGGGTCGCCAGCATGGTGTCAAGGCCCCGGTGCTCGATTTGCACACTGAGCCTTTGCTGACGGATTAAATTCGCAAGATCGAGCAAGTCTTTGGGAAATTGTTGAAAAAAATGAAGCAATCTGGTGCCCAGGTCATAAACATCATCGGCAATTCGCTGGGGTTTATACCTCGCCAGCTTCACCTCCGTGATAA
The DNA here is from genome assembly GCA_963766255.1 of uncultured delta proteobacterium. Classification (GTDB taxonomy): domain Bacteria; phylum Desulfobacterota; class Desulfobacteria; order Desulfobacterales; family JAFDCJ01; genus JAFDCJ01. The sequence continues at coordinate 44,136 of CAVXZZ010000032.1, read as the reverse complement.
AGGGGGTGGCCTGGGCAATCATGTCAAAATCAGGATTCAGCATGTGGCCCACGCCTTCGACCGTACTGAAGGCTTTCATCATCAAAAAAATATCCGGCGGAATGCGCAGCCTTAAACCGGTGGCCAGTTCCAGCAGTTGCTGCAGCAGCTTGCCAAACTCGATATCCTTCAGAGGCTTGTATAGATGCCGCCCCATAAAATCCGCCACCTCCCTTTCAAACTGCCGCCTTTCCGGCTCATTCTCCCAATAGGTTAGTTTGAGAAGGACCTGGGCTGCGCGAATTTCATTCTGATGGACGATACTGTCGAGCAGATCGACAAAATCCTCCCGGGTCTGTCGATCAACGATACCCGTCATGCCGAAATCCAGCAGGCAAATCACATTGTCAGGCAGCACAAAAATGTTGCCGGGATGCGGATCGGCATGAAAAAACCCGTGGACAAAGATCTGTTCGAGCACCAAATCAGCCCCCCGGGCGGTCAGAATCGTTCGGTCAAGTCCGGCGGCTTCAATGCCCTCGATATCAGAAATTTTGATGCCTTCAATAAACTCCGTTGTCAGCACCCGGGTGGTGGTGGTCTCTCTATAAACCTTGGGGATATAAACGTGGGGGTCGTCTAAAAAATGGCGGGCAACCCTTTCCATGTTGGTGGCTTCGTTCTGGTAATCAATTTCTTTTTCCAGGGTTTTGGCAAATTCTTCAACAATTTTCACCGGACGATGGAAGGAAAGTTCTTCGATATGGCGTTCGGCCAGAGTAGCCAGGTGCAGCATGATTTCAAGATCAACTTCAATGATTTTCTGAATACCGGGCCGCTGGCATTTAACGGCCACCGCTTCACCATCTTTTAAAACCGCCCGATGGACCTGACCGATGGAGGCTGATGCAAACGGCTCTTCTTCGAGGCTTTCAAAGAGATCTTCCGGGAGCATGCCGAATTCAGCTTTGATAACCTTGCGGACGCGTTCAAAGCCAAAGGCCGGGATTTTATCCTGCAGCTTGGACAACTCCTCGATGTATTCCATCGGAACAAGATCCGGGCGGGTGGAAAGTATCTGACCGAGCTTTATGTAAGTAGGCCCGAGTTCCTCAAAGGCCATTCTCAGTCTCTGGGGTCGGTTCAGGGGTTCCACCCGGGTGGCCCGCTTCCTGGATATCATCTGAAGACCGACTTCGATATACTGGTCGATCTTCAACATCTCCAGCAGATCCCCAAAACCATATTTAAACAATACGGCCAGAATCTGCCGGTAGCGGTTGAGGTGTCGATAGGTCCGGCCAATGACACCTATTTTTCGTATACTCAGCATGGATCAAATTGATAATTAAGGAATTGCGAATTTAGGAATTTGGTATTCATGGCATCCTGTCGATTAAATCCACCGATAGGTGAACCCCTCAATTCCTGAATCCCTTAATTCCTCAATCAAGCCTTCTCCTTTTCACTGCTGATCATTTTTTTCAAATCCCGGACTTCTTTTTTCAAAGCCTTTAATTCATCACCGGTAACGACATTGGCCTTTTTTAAAAATTTGCCCACCGCCTGTTCAACCCGGGCTTCCAGTTTCTGCTGGGTATCTTCATAGCGTTTCTGCAAATCCTTGATGAACTTGCTGCCTTCCTTTTCGTTCATCTTACCCTTATCAACCAATTCTTTGGCCAGATCTTCGACTTCATCCCAGGTTTTCAGGGCCAGGCCGACACCGGTCAGCAGGGTTTTCTTAATCAGGTCAGGCATGTCACCCCCCTTTCGATCCTAAAAAGGATGCAAACTTATTCTAAAAGGCATTGGTGGTTTGTATTCCAGAAGCAGGTAATTTCAATTATGCGCACGAAATCAAAAAAAAGCAAACCTTATCAACTATTTACTGTCTATCCTGGTAAACATAAAGGAGTATTAGGTTTGCCGGGTGGCCGTTACCGGTTAGCCCGTTGAATATGAATTTATTGCGATTTAAACCGGCGAACGGGTCAACGGGCTTAACGGGCAACCTGTTTCAACGTGAGCATTTAAAATCGAATCGCAACGCCGCCATTGGACGTAAAATGCAATTATGAGATAGTTTTTATTTGATTTTGCCGATGACCGCACTGGCAATCGTATTCTTCTGAATCTCTTTGGTGCCCTCGTACAATTCGGTGATCTTGGCATCACGGTAAAAACGCTCGACTTCATATTCGGTCATGTAACCGTAACCGCCCAGAAGTTGGATGGCTTCGTCGGCTACCTCAACAGCGGTACGGGCCGCATACATTTTGGCCATGGATGTTAACTTCGGGTCAATGCGACCCTGGTCATAATTCCAGGCTGCCTTGTAGGTTATCAGCCTGGCAAGCTCTATTTTGGTGGCCATGTCGGCCAGTTTGTGCTGGGTAACCTGGAACTGGGCAATTTTGCGGCCGAACTGCTCCCGCTCTTTAACATAGGCCAGGGCACGGTTATAGGCACCCTGGGCGATTCCCAGGGCCTGGGCGGCAACCAGAATTCGGCTTTCATCGAAAAATTCAAGGACATGGTAGAATCCCTTGCCCTCTTTTCCGATAATATTGGTGGCCGGGACCCGCACATCCTTATAGTTCACTTCAGCGGTGGTCATTGTATGAATGCCCATCTTGTCACCGACGTCGGCGGTGGTCAGGCCTTCGCGATCTTTTTCCACCAGAATCAAACTGATACCGCGGTACGAAGGTTGAGCTTGATCATCTGTCTGACACATCGTGCAGTAAAACCCGGCCATGCCGCCGTTGGTGATAAAGGTCTTGGTGCCGTTGATTACCCATTCATCCCCTTCACGCACGGCCGTTGTGTCCACCGAGGTGATATCCGACCCATGTCCCGGTTCGGTAAATGCACCGGACGACAGCATTTTACCCTCGGCAACCGCTGGCAGATATTTTTGCTTTAATTCCTCGCTGCCAAAACGCAGAAGGCATTCACTGGCAAAACTGGCCAGCACTACAGCGCTTCCGATGCTGGAATCCTGGGCGCAAAACACATCGGCAATGATGATGTTTTCCAATACACCAAGCCCCTGGCCGGAATATTCCTCCGGATAGTGAACGCCAATAAAACCTAATTCACCTGCTTTTTCCCAAATTTTGGTCGGGAATTGGTGCGTTCTGTCCAGTTCCAGGGCAAGTTCTTTGTCAAATTCACCTTTGGCAAATTCCCTGGCAGCTTTCTGAATCTCTTTTTGCGATTTAGTAAGCTCAAAATCCATGCTAATTCCTCCATAAATGAGTTGAAATGAAAAATTTTAATATAGAGCCTTCCGCCGGATGCCGGGGAAGGATTTTAGCAGTAAGTTGTTCAACCCGCTGATTGCAGACGATAATTTTCTGTTGGAATTATCATATGCCATCCACCTTTGCAAGGGGTTTAAGCGTCTTGCAACCTTCGGGAAACCAGCATGGCTGCCCGGCAAACCACGGTCATACAAAAAGGAATTTGGGGGATATCAATTGTAATATCGCCGCACCGGTCAGCGGTCAGGTAAAAGGGACTTGACTGTTGGCTGAAACTACCTTAATTGTTTAAGCTTAATTAAAACTGAATAGAAAGGAATTCTTTAAAAATGCAATATACCATCGCCCTGGCCGGTAAAGGTGGAACCGGTAAAACCACCATGGCCGGTCTGCTTATCAAATACCTGGTCAAAAAAAATAGGACACCGATTCTGGCAGTGGATGCTGACTGCAACTCCAATTTTAATGAGGTTCTCGGCCTGGAGATCAAAGACACCCTCGGCAACGCCCGGGAAGAAATGAAGAAAGGTGTTGTTCCCGGCGGCATGACCAAAGACATTTTTATGGAGATGAAACTGGAAGAGTCTTTGGTGGAGGCACCTGGTTTCGACCTGATTGTCATGGGGCAACCTGAAGGCGCCGGTTGCTATTGTGCCGCCAATACCCTGCTGGCAGGATTTATGGAGCGCCTGGCCGGAAATTATCCATTTGTTGTAATGGACAATGAGGCCGGCATGGAGCATATCAGCCGCTTGACCACGAAAAATGTGGATGTTTTGTTAATCGTCACCGATCCTTCCCGTCGCGGCCTTCAAGCGGCGATAAGGATCGACGAACTGGCCAGAAAGCTGAACATCGGGGTCGCAAAAAGCTGGGTGGTGATGAATCAGATGCAAGAGTCACCTTCCGAAAAAGCGCTGGAAATGATTAAAGAAAGCGGTCTTGAACTGGCCGGCACCGTGCCGGCAGACCGTACCATCTATGACTTTGATTTTAACGGTCGCCCAACCATCGAAATGCCCGATGACAGTATATCTGTCCAGGCAGCCTTTGAAATCTTTGACAAAATTGTGGCTTAAGGGAATAAATGCCTATTGTTGTAATTTAATAAAATAAACAGAATACCTCAACTTTAGGCATTTTAGGCATTTTGTAATTTTAGGCATTTCTTTGAACTGATGCTGTTCCCTGTGCGCTTCGCTCTATGATGATTTATGAAAAATTGTGGGTAGGATTTTATGAACAGGACCGGATTTCTCTATGATGAGCGGTATCAATTACACCTGACCGGCGATTATCACCCTGAGGTTCCGGAAAGGCTTGCCTGTGTTTATCGGGGAATCCAGGAGGCCGGTTTGTTATCACATCTCATTCACGTTAAAGCCAGCCGCGCGGACATGAAATGGATCGACCTGGTTCATGATGGACGTTATATCCAGCGCTTTGAGGCCGCCTGCCTTTCGGGAAAGAGCATGTTTGACAGTCCGGATAACCAGATGTGCTACGATACCTATGAGACCGCCCTGCTGGCAGTGGGCGGCATTCTGGATGTTGCCGGCCGGGTAATGGAGGGGAAACTGGACAATGGCTTCTGTGCGGTCAGGCCTCCAGGGCACCATGCCGAAGTCAGCAAAGCCATGGGATTTTGCTACTTCAACAACGTGGCCATCGCCGCCCGCTACCTGCAAAAGCAATGGGGCATCCAACGGGTTGGCATCATCGACTTCGATGTCCATCATGGCAACGGAACCCAGCACATCTTCGAGCAGGATTCGACTGTATATTACTATTCCATCCACGAGCATCCTTCTTTTGCATATCCCGGTACCGGACGCGAATTCGAAACCGGCAGAAACTCCGGGCACGGCTATACCAAAAACACACCGGTGTTACCGGGCCAGGGCGATGATGAATACCAACGCCTGATACAAAAAGACATGATTCCAGCCATTGAAAAATTCAAACCTGAAGTCATCCTGGTCTCAGTCGGCTTTGATGCCCACATGGATGATGATATGTCCGGTATTAAACTGTCCACCGAGGGCTTCTCATGGATTATGGAAAGGATCGTTGAATTAGGCCGACAGCATGCCCAGGGCAGGATCGTATCGGTACTGGAAGGCGGCTATTCCCTTGAACGTCTGCCGGAACTTGCCGCCAATCACGTCAAAATATTGTTAAATTGAGAATTAGAAAAATAGCCAATATTAGTCAATTAGTAAAATAGAAAAATAGTCAAATAGTCGAACGACAGATCAAAAAGCCATATAGTACCATGGCTGCAGACTGGAGATACAGTCCATATGATGATCAACCAATAAGCTATTTAACTAATTAACTATTTAACTTATCAACTATTTAACTAAATATGGAGGTATCATGTTTGTCAGCAGATCCATGACCCGTAAGGTTATCACGGTGGATCCCGAAAAATCTGTCTTCGAAGCCCAGGAATTGATGGCGCACCACGGGATCCGGCACCTTCCGGTAACAGGCGCAAACCAGCAGCTCGTCGGTATTGTTACAGACAGAGATATCCGCAGTGCTATGCCCTTCAATTTTATTAAAGATTCCTGCAGTGAAGAACAGCGGGATCATATCTGCGCGTTAACTGTTAAAGATATCATGACCAAGGATCCGATTTCGATTTCTCCGACATACACCATTCAGGATGCACTTTTGATGATCCAAAACTCTAAAGTCGGTGCTCTGCCGGTGGTGGACGAGGACGGTAAACTCTCCGGAATTCTTTCCGTGCGAGATCTTTTGCGGGCGTTTATCAATGTGCTGGGAATCGGAGAACCCGGCACCCTGCTGTGTATTCTGGTAAAAGAGGAGGTCGGCCAGCTAAAAAAAATCGTGGATGCGATCACCGAAGAAAACATCTCCTTTGGCAGTGTTCTCGTCGCCAGGTACTGGGATGAAAATAAACGGGCTGTTTTTACCTATCTTTTGACCCAGAATGTTGCCCACATTAAAAAGAAACTAGATAGTCTGGGATTTGACCTGCTTGATCCCATGGAATGGTATCTTGACCAGTTGCCCCAAAATGAGCAGTCTCCGGAATCAACCGAATAGTCAGGATTCACCCTGTGCCGGTCCCCACCAGGAACTGTATATCTATTACCTCAAGGGCCGTCTAAATTCGGACAGCACCATGCTTCCCGACAACTGTATCGGAAACTGGGAAGAAGAAGAAGACTCTTTTTTGTTTTTCTCCCGACCGGCCATCGAACAGGTCGAAAGCCTTTTGAGCCGCCAGCCCCAGCTAAGCTACATTGACAGCTATCACATGCCTTACGAACAATGGCTGGGAGAAGTGTTCACCACTTTTGAGCATGGAAAATTTCGTGTCATACCCCCCTGGGAAACATCGCCTGACAAAGAAAGCGCCGGCAGCGCCAATCTGTCTATCCTGCTGGATCCCGGCCTGGTTTTCGGCACCGGAACGCATCCGACAACCCGTGATTGTCTCGAAGCCCTGGAGTTAGCCGCCTGTCCAAACCCATTCAACACCGTGCTGGACCTTGGAACCGGAACCGGCCTGCTGGCCCTGGCCGCCGCCAAGTTGGGGTGTAAAGGTGTTGTTGCCGTCGATTTGAACTTTCTGGCAGCCAAAACTGCCGATCGCAATGTCAGGCGCAACCATTTGCAAAACCGCGTCGTAACCGTGCAGGCACGGGCGGAAGACGTGATAGCCTATCCGGCGGACCTTGTAATTGCCAACATCCATTATCATGTCATGCGGCAGCTGGTTAATGACAGAGGTTTTCTTGCCAAAAAAAGTTTTATTCTCTCCGGCCTGTTGCGCAGCGAAGCCAAGGATATTGTCGAAATCCTGGTAAGGCATCAGGCCAAGATCATAAAACAATGGACCCATGAGGGTATTTGGCATACAATTTATGGAAAGATAGTTCAAGATGGGTCTTTGTAGGACTCTATAATCCATCGGTAATGGTAAAAATCCGTGGCGAATGATGACTAAATCCCAAATCTCAAGCATCAAATAGCAATTAAATCCCAAACTCCAATATCCAATGACCCAAACAGAGGAAGCAAGAATCTGAGCCAACATCAGAGGCAGGTTTGGAATTTTGAATTTGGGTCATTGTGATTTATTTGATTTTTGTGATTTGTGATTTGTAATTTAATAAATTCGCAAACTGCTAAATCACGGCAATTCAACTGTCCGTGGTGATTTAAAGGGAGAATATGATAGTAAAAATCTGGGGTTCCAGGGGTTCTATTCCGGTATCAGGTAAAGAATATCTGAAGTACGGCGGTGACACGACTTGCGTGGAAATCCGGACCCAAAGCGGCGACATTATTGTGGTGGATGCCGGCACCGGAATACGCCGCCTGGGGACCTATCTGGCCGACGAAAAACCCTGCGATCTAAATTTTATCTTTACCCATGCCCACTGGGATCACTTGATGGGCTTTCCTTTCTTTAAGCCGCTGTTTTTTAAAAAATTTCACATTCACATGCACGGATGCCCCTATCACAGCAAATTCGTGGAAACCATCCTCTCCAAGGTAATGGCACCCCCTTATTTCCCCGTCAAATATAAGGATGTCACCGCCCGGATGACGTATCCGGATGCCTGCCCTATGGATTTTGAAATCGGGTCGGTCACGGTTGTTCCCATTGCGCTCAGCCATCCCAACGGCGGCAGCGGATATAAATTCATAGAAGATGGCAAGTGTTTTGTTTTTCTGACGGACAACGAGTTGGGCTATGTCCACCCCGGCGGGTTGGAATTCAACGATTATCTTGAATTTTGCAGCGGAGCTGATCTTCTCATCCATGATGCCGAATACACGCCTGAGGAATATAAAACCTTTGTTGATTGGGGGCACTCTGGGTACACCGATGCCCTTGATTTAGCCCTTAAGGCCGGCGTCAAAAAACTGGGCCTGTTTCATCTGAACCAGGAGCGCACGGACCGGCAAATGGATGACATCGTCCGGGATTGCCGTCAGCGCATCGCCGACCGGGGATCCAACCTGGAATGTGTGGGCGTGACGTGTGATATGGAATTCGATATTTAGTTATTGGTCAATTAGTCAAATAGAAAATTAGTTAAATAGTAATACGGGTTGCGGGCTGGTCACTGGCTCCTGGGTTCTGGTCGCTGGCTGTCACTCTGAAGTTCGCAGTTCCCAGGAGCAAGCGGCCAGAGACCAGTGACAAGCGACCAGTTACCAGGAGCCAGCGACAAGTAACCAGAGACAAGTGGCGAGAATAGATGAAACCACTGGCAAATATCATCAAGAAGAAATATGAATTACTTCTAAACCGAATAATTCCTTCAAGCTTTTACCCGACACGACCCTTTAACTTAAACGAGGTGAACATGGATGAACTGATCACACAGGCGGCTGAAGATCTGGCATCTGCCGGCAAGGTCACGGCGCTGACCGGTGCCGGAATCTCTACTGAAAGTGGAATCCCCCCTTTCCGGGGCAAGGGGGGCTCTGGGAACGTTTTGATCCCATGGAAATCGCCCATATCGATGCCTTCATGCGGGATCCGGCCAAAGTCTGGAACCTCCTGGTCAAAGAAATGAAAGCCATCATGGACACGGCCGAGCCCAATGACGCCCACAGGGGGCTGGCCCGGCTTGAAGAAATGGGCAAACTGGAAACCATTATCACTCAAAATATCGACGGACTCCATCAGGCCGCCGGCAATACCGACGTGATCGAGTTTCACGGTACCTTCGCCTGGCAGCGCTGCATGGACTGCGGCCAGAAATACGAGACCCGTAAGGTAGACATTTCCGAAATTCCACCCCGCTGCTCCTGCGGCGGAATTTTAAGGCCCGATGCTGTTTTTTTCGGCGAGATGATCCCCCAGGAGGCCTTGTGGCGCTCCCGGCAAATTGCAACTGATTGCGATTTAATGCTGGTGATCGGCACCTCCGCCGTGGTTCAGCCGGCAGCCTTGATGCCGGTTATCGCCAAAGAAAGCGGTGCCAAAGTTGTTGAGATCAACCCGGAAAAAACCCCGTTGACGGACGAAATCAGTGACTATCTAATCAAGGGCGGGGCGGGAGATGTGATGAATCGGATCGTAACCGAACTGGAAAAGATCTCATAGCTCTGATCTCAATCTTGTTGTTGAAGATAATCACCGCCCGCTCGCATTCGCTCACTCAAGACGCAGAGGACGCAAAGATGGTAGTTTTTTTGCTTTCCGCTGAGAGGGCGGAAAGCAAAAAGCAACTTGCCATTCAGGCAGAAGCATTTAGGTTTCATTGGACACTTCAATTTTATTACAATAGATATTTTGCCAAGCTATATAATTTTTAAAATTCGCCAAAGACGATAGCATTTTATGTTTTCCGGCGTCTCAGCGGAAAACATAACCAAAAATAACTCTTCGCCCTTCGCGCCTCTGCGGTGATAATTCTCTTTTGGGATAGAAGAACCTTTATCCAATCATCTGTGTCCGTATTAGTAGTGACCAAATAATATGAAAAAAAACGCATCGCCCTGGATCCGGACAGTCTCGCTAAATCCCCCTTCCCTGCAGAACAACACGGCTGACGCCGAACGCCTTGTCGCCGCGTTAAAAGAAGACCTGCAAGCCGATAACATCGATATTGATCTTGACCTGCTAAAGCAGCTGCCGGCCCTTTTGCGAAAATGGGAATACAGGGTTCGCTGTATACTTTTTAAAGACCGCCACCGGTGGCTGCTGACCGGCATCACGGATGCAGCGGATGCCGGCCCCGTCGCCGGCCTGGCGGTTGACCTGGGCACCACCCGGGTTGTTTTACGGCTGGTTGATCTCAGCACCGGCCAACCCCTGGCAGAATCGGCCTTTGACAATCCCCAGGACACGGTCGGCCCGGATATTCTGGCCCGGATCCATTTTGCCGAACAGGAAGGTGGTCTTGACCAGGCTCAATGAGCTGATCATCAGCGGGCTGAATCGGGCCATCTCAGAATTGTGTGCATCGATTCGGGTCGATCCGCAACATATCCACATGCTGGCTGTGGCCGGCAACACCACCATGACCCATCTTTTCATGGGCCTTTCGCCGCACTGGATTATCCGCGAGCCCTATATCCCGGTGGTCAACAAACCGCCGGTGGTAAAAGCCCGCTCTCTGGGCATCCGGATAAATCCGAATGCCAGGGCTCTGATTTTTCCCAACATCGGCAGCTACTTTGGCGGCGATTTGATTGCTGGAATTCTGTACTCTGCAATTGATAAAAGGGAAGAGACGGCCATTTTAGTGGATGTGGGAACCAATGCCGAGGTGGTGCTCGGCAACAGGAACTGGCTGATCGCCTGCGCCGGGGCGGCCGGTCCGGCCCTGGAAGGCGGGGTGACCCGCATGGGTATGACGGCGGGTCCGGGGGTCATCGATAAAATCGTGATAGACCCCGATACCCGGAAATTTACCATTCACACCATTGAGGAAAAACCGCCCCGGGGCATCTGCGGTTCCGGGGTGATCGATCTGGCCGCCCAACTGTATCTTGGCGGAATGATCGACCTCCGCGGCAAATTTCTGCCGGCCCAGTGCGGCAGCCGCCTGAATGAAATTGACGGCCTGCTGCACCTGACGGTGGTTCCCGCCGATCAATCCGGCACGGGGTCAGACTTAACCATCAGCCAGGCCGATGTGGACAGCCTCATTCGATCCAAAGCCGCCATGTACACCATCCTGGAGACCATCACCGCCTCGGTGGGCATGGCGCTTGGAGATTTAAAGCGCTTTTATGTCGCCGGCACCTTCGGCTCCTTCATCGATCCGCGTTCGGCCATCACCATCGGCATGCTGCCGGATCTGCCGCTTGAAGCCTACAAACCCCTGGGCAACAGCTCCCTGGGCGGGGCCACCCTGGCACTGACCTCGGCCGATTGCCTGGAAGAAATAGACCGCATCCGCGACCGCATCACCTACCTGGAGCTCAACGTCAACCAGGAATTCATGAACCGCTTCAGCGCGGCTAAATTTCTACCACACACCAATCATTCTCTGTTTCGTTCAGTGGAAGTTCGGTCCAAAAAATCGTAACCTCTAACAGCGAGCAGGGTAATTAGGAGGCCGGCTATGGCAAAACCCATATATCTCGATTACAACGCCACCACCCCGCATGACCCGGAAGTCATCGCGGCCATGCGGCCGTTTCTGGAAGAAGAATTCGGCAATCCGTCCAGCTCGCACCTTTACGGCAACGCACCGCAAAAGGCCGTCATCCAATCCCGCAGACAGGTTAGCGGGGTTACTTAAATGCCGTCCCGAGGAAATCACCTTTACCAGCGGCGGTACCGAGTCCAACAATCATGCCGTCAAAGGAGTGGCGGATGCCTATGGCGATAAAGGCAATCACATTATCACCAGCCGCATCGAACATCCGGCCATTCTGGAAGTTTGTGGGTATCTTGAGGAAAAAGGGATGGACGTCACCTATCTGCCCGTCGATGGGCAGGGACTGGTAAGCGTATCCGCGGTGGAGGCAGCCGTCACGGCCCGTACCATTCTGATTACGATCATGCATGCCAATAACGAGGTGGGCACCATTCAGCCGATAGCCGAAATCGCCAAGATCGCCAAAGCACATGGCGTTCTGCTGCATACCGATGCGGCCCAGTCTGTCGGTAAAATACCCGCCACCGTCGACGCACTCGGGGTGGATTTGCTTTCAATTGCCGGCCACAAGGTGTACGCCCCGAAAGGTGTAGGTGCACTTTTTATCCGGGATGGCGTCAGGCCGGCCCGTCTAATGCAGGGCGCCGGGCAGGAGTCCGGCCGGAGGCCCGGCACCGAAAATGTTCTGGAAATAGTGGGGTTGGGAAAGGCCTGTGAAATCGCCAGACGGGATTTGGACCGTAATATGACGCATATGCAGCATATGCGCGACCGGCTGTACGAGGGAATTAAAAGCAGGTGCGGACATATTCGCGTCAACGGCCACCCGCAGAAGCGGCTGCCCAACACCCTCAGCATCTCATTTGAGGGGCTGGAAGCCAATCGCATCCTGGATCAAATTGCCCCCCGGGTGGCCGCCTCGGCCGGTGCCGCCTGCCACGCGGACACCATCGAAGTCTCCGGGGTGCTTACAGCCATGGATGTTCCCTTAAACTGGGCCAAAGGAACTTTACGACTGACGACGGGCCGCAGGACCACTGAATCCGATATCGATACAGCAGTTGCGGTGATTTGCGAGGCGGTAAATACGTTGAACGGTTGATTTCTGCCACCCCGACCCCGGTCGAAAATCCCGCCTTCACAGACGGTGGCGAAATTCAAAAAAATGCTTACTATCTGCCCGGCATGACAGGGAGTAGATGGGGTTAGGTTAGCAAAAACATCTGTATATACCGGGGATCAAGATCCCTGGCGGCAACCCTCCCCAGTTCGCTCTCGATCTCTGTAAAAAGGTTCTCGAACGTCCTTCCCAGCCCTTCGGTAATCTCAAAATCTTTTAGACCGGTTTCTGCAGCAAGCCAGTTTAAAAAGTGATTTTTCATGGCCTGGGGGACGGTTTGCGGCTTTCCGGCACCGGAATCCGGTCTAGCCGGGAAGCAGGTCGTTAAAGAACGGTCTAAAGTCTTTTAAGGGGATGGCTTGCAGTGGTTGCGCCGGTATTTTAAGGTACTGCCGGGCCCATAGGGTGAGAACCATGTTTTTGTATGTCAGAAATCCGTATGATGACGGATGGGCAAGCGCAGGCGTCATCAAGGACAGCAGGTCATCCAGGACCTTAATCTGATTGAAAATATCTTCAGTCTCCTGGATTTCTTCCAGGCGGTTAAACTCCCGGTAAAGAACACCGCTCTGGTAGTTATCATAAAACAGCGGTTTTTTAAGCAGCAGACCGCCGAGCACCCCCAGCCATTGCTCCCCCCAGAATGTCAGACGTAACCCGGCAGCGGCAAACCAGCTTTGGTCAACCCATTTTTCAGCCTGCCATTTCAAGTTGAGCACCCCGCCGAATCCCACCCGGAAAATTTGGGTCAGCGGATATTTAATAAATAACTCAGCGGCCTGGCGCGGATCGAGGTCGGCGTGATCTTTGACCAGGCGCTCAAGCCCGAGGCTGATAAATCCGCAGGCCTTTTTAACAATCTGTCGCAACTCTTGCCGGTCACGAACCGTTTTATGATCGGCCACAATGATCCGGTTGCACAGGCCGGCAAACTCGGCCTGGATACCCGGCAGCGCCGGCGATTCGGAAAGGGTCGCCAAAGCATTGGTGAAGTGGTTGTCTTCTTTCAGCAGCTGCATGGGGTACTGTGAAATCGGAAGCACAGACCGGGTGTCATCCCTATCAGCCAGGCGATCAACCCTGTATTGGCCGATATCCTGGGGCTTGATCGGCTGATAAATGCCAACGGCTTCATCGAAGGGCAAAAATCCTTTTTCAGCCAGGCGCACGTTGCGCCAGTGGTAGCATTTTTCTTCCGATTCGGCCGGCAGCACATGGGTTGCTTCCAGCATGACATGCTGATAGGTGCGGTGGTCGAAATCGGATAGGTGCTTTATCAGTTTGGTTAGAAACTTTTTGCGCTGATCGTCGCTAATCTGTTCGGTTTCTTCTTTAAGCGACTGGTCTATAACGCGGATGAAATAGGAATTGTCGAGGGAGAAAAAATCTCCGCTCGAGTTCAGAAGGATCCTGGTCGTGCTCCATTACCCGGACCTCGATATTTTTATGAAGATAAAATTCGATAAATTCCAGCTTCTGCTCGAGAAACCAGCGGATGAAGCGGTCCGGATCGGCGTCCAAAAGCAATCCCAGCCATCGCGCAGCTGCCTTTTGATCGACTTGATCTTTTTGCCAGGTCTCCAGATCGACAATGTGTTCCCACTGTTTGTCTGATGCCAGAGACAGCACCGGCAGAGCATCCTCGGGTCCAACGTCGTGGATTAAAAAATACAAATCCTGCTCGGGGAATGAATGCACCAGCGGCAAGGGTTGGGGGTCCTGCAATATGCGGTCGAGGGCCTTGCCGGGAGGCAGCGCCAGAATTTGCTGCCGTTTCGCCTGCAGTTGCTTGCGACGTTCAATCGCCAGTTTGTCCTGTTTGTCATTTTCCATATATGCTATAGGTGTTTCTGCAATTGACCAATCATCACTTCATTGCTTTTAAGGTATATTACCCGTACCTTGAGATGAAAGTGATATTTTGGCAACACGTTCTACAAATCATTCTAAAAAGGACCAATTCCTTTTTAAAATCCGAAATCCTAAATCCCAAATCAGGAGGCTTCTGCCCCTGCAGACGCCTTGGGGTTCCAGGGTGCAAATTTCAACAACAGCAGCATGCCAGGAATGGCAATCAGGGTACAGAAAATAAAGAATGTTTCCCAGCCGAAATTTTTTGCTAAAAAGCCTGTTGGTGCCGATGCAAGAACCCGCGGAACTCCCATCAAGCTTGTCAGCAGGGCATACTGGGTGGCCGTAAATTTTTTATTCGTAATGCTGGCCATAAATGCGGCGTAGGCGGCGGTGCCCATTCCACTGCTGAAATTCTCAAAGGCAATCACCGCTGACAGCAAGGGGATGCTATATCCCACATTGGCCAACAAGGCAAAAGCGGCGGTTGATACGGCCTGTAAAAATCCGAAAACCCACAAACTGCGGTTGATCCCCAGCCGGATCATCATAATCCCGCCTGCCAGGCCACCGGTAATTGTGGCCCAGAAACCAAACAGCTTGACCACAGCGCCAATCTCGGATTTGGAAAAACCGATGTCCAGATAAAAAGGGGTCGTCATGGCGCTCGCCATGGTGTCACCGATTTTATAAAGAAGTACAAATGCCAGAATCCACAGAGCGCCGTTGCGACTGAAATATTCCACAAGGGGATCGACGACCGCCTCTCTCATGGTTTGGGGTGTGCCGGCGGTAATTTCAGGTTCCGGGGTCAGCAGCGTGGCGATAAGGCCCGGCAGCATACAACCTGCGAGGATCAAATAAACCATGGAAAAGTCCATGTAATCTGCCATGATCAAGCCGCCGCCTGAAGCAAGCAGCATACCCACGCGGTAACCGTTTATATATAACGATGAACCGAGCCCCAACTCTTCATCGGAAAGATCCTCGCGCCGATAGGCATCAACCACGATATCCTGGGAGGCACTGAAAAAAGTAACCAGAAAAGCGACAAAGGCGAGCAGCCACGGATTTTGGGCCGGATTGGATTGACCCAGGCCGGCGATGGACACCACCAGCGCAATTTGGGCCACCAGCATCCAACCCCGCCGGCGCCCTAAAAACGGCAGTGAAAACCGATCCAGGAATGGCGCCCATAGAAACTTTAGCGTATATGGCAATCCGACCAGGGCCATCATGCCGATAACGGTCAGATCCACCCCCTCATCCTTCATCCATGCCTGAAGCACACTAATGGTCAGCAAAAGGGGAAGTCCACAGGCAAAGCCCATCACGAAAGCCACCAGCATGCGGCGGCTGAAGAAGACTTTTAATATGGATTGGCGGTTTTCAGACTGCAACGGTCCTCGCGAGGCGGTTAGGAATGACGAATGACGATTGTCGAATGACCATAATGGAATGACAATATGATCGAATGGTACGAAGTCGCTTCGCTCCGCCAATTCGTAACAGAATAAAACCTGATAGAATGCGCTTCATTCGACATTCTATCAGTCATTCGTCAATTGTCATTCCCAGTCATTCATCCTTCGTTCCAGCTGCTGCGGCGTGACAATCGGGCCAAATTTGTCTTTCAACGCCGTCAGCTCCTGGCGCTGTTCTTTTAAAATATCGAACAGTTTGGGCGGAATGTTCTTTTCTTTGCCGTAGGCTTCAACCTGCAGATCCAATCCGGGCCGACGATATTGTCGATATAGAGGGAAAATTGCTTCACGTAAAGGTCTTCCGGATACTCTTTATCGATTCGGGATTTAAATAAACTTTTCAGATCTTCATACTTGGGCAGATAACCGATGGGCGTATCGATGGCATCAACCTCGCCATGGGAGCGCCTTTCCAGCCAGGCCATCCAGGCCTTGACATCCTTTTTCTCCCCCAGCAGCTTTTTGGAAGCTGCCGCCCCGGGCCTCCTCGGTCAAAAAGTAATTCAAGCCGCACAAAATCGGCCGTTTGTCATCAGCGATTTTATCGCTGCCGAAAAACTGGAACTGGGCCGTCCATGTATTCTCCCAGAGAGCCGGGGATAAAGGGGGCATTGGCCCAGGGTTGGCGCCGAACACCGGTGGCGCCGACTTCGGTGGCCGTAGCCGCCGACACGATGCAGGCACCGATCACCACGCCTTCGATCCGAATTCTTGGCAACCCACACCGGCGGCATGGTGTCACTGTCGCGGCCGCTGTAAGTGACGATACGGGTCTCAACGCCTGCGGGTTCTCGTTCCATCGGAATAATTGCCCAGGGCGGTGTTGTTCAAAGTGCACCTGCGAATTGGGATGGGACATGGGAATCTCTTTGCCGTTTGCGTCCAGCATGCCCTTTTCCCAGGGACCCTGGAAATTCACGCCCTCTGGTCGGCGGCGGGTCTTCGTTGTTGCCCACCCACTGGGGCTTATTGTTTTCATCGATCAACACATTGGACCAGATGACTTCGGTACCCGGTTCACGCAGGCATTTCATCAGCATGGGGTCGCCTTCCCAGTTCACATCTTCCACGATGCCGAAAATACCGCTTTCCGGGTTGATGGAGCGCACGGAGCCGTCTTCGGCAATCCACAACTGGGCCAGATCGTCGCCCACAAAATGATCACCGGCCATGGCCGAGGTCGTCTTGCCGCAGCCGCTGGGTGCGGCACCGATCATCCAGGTAATCCGCCCGCCGGGGCCTCCGATCCCGGTTATAAACATGTGCTCGGCCAGCTGCTCTCCTCTTTTTTCATATACCGAGCGGTCGACGGCGAAGCGGTGGTTGCCTTTTTTCATCAGCAGGGTATTGCCGGCATAAGTGCAGTTGAAACTGTAGGTGGTCAGGTGGCTGCGGTCCATAAATACCCGGGCGTTGGGTAAATCCTCGGCGCGGTTCAATCCCTCGCTGTGGATATTGGTGTAAAAATGCCCTAATTTTTCGACTTCCGCGTCTATGGCGGCAAACACATTGCGGTAGAGAATATCGGCACTGTGCATGACGTAAGTGGAGCTTGAAATTTCAACCGCCGGGTTGGCGGCCGGCAGCACCCACCGGTCCGCGCATGTAAAACCCGACCATCATCAATTTGCCTTTCATGATGCCGGTCATCTTATCCCGGATATCGTCAAGGGCTTCGGCCCGATCCTTTTTCAAGGCCAGGGAGTTGACCTCTTCACCTTCATTGTGAATATAAAAGGTGCGGTCGATGATGCGGCCCTGCTCTTCTTTGAGGTCGTAATGGATGGTGTGCCCTTCCATGGGAAGCTTGGACTCTTCGCCTTTTTTCAGCGATAAGTCCCGGACGAATTGCCGGTCTTCCTCAGATCCGGTGGCGATAAACACCCCATCCGGTTCACACATGACAACGGCATTGGCCATTTTCATCAAAATCTCCGGATTTTTGATTTGACTTAACTTGGCCTGATTGGCCGCATCCATCTTGGCTTCTAATACTGCCCGGGCTTCCTCCGGAGTTTTGATACCACCTAATTCCGATACAATGTCAATGACGTCTTTTTTGGGTCCCATGATTATTCTCCCTGGCTTGAGCTTACAAAAGATATAGGCTTCACTGTTTGTTTTTACTACCGGCCCTTAGTGATACATAGGGTGTTGGACTTGAGGTAGTATCACTTTAGCATTTAAAAAGGTGCGGGTCAAAAGGTAATCTTTGCATAAGCGTTCAAAGGGCTTATCCACCTTTGACAAAGATGAAACCCTGGGTAGGTTGGGTTGCGGCCAGACCCAATAATATCTATAAATTATTTATTATGCTGACAATCAAACCTTTCTATAACTGGCATGTTCTGCCGGACCCAGATCAACACTTTGTCAAATTCGTCTTTCAGTTCCCCCAGAGCCTTTCCCCGGTGGCTGATCCGGCTCTTTTCTTCCCGGGACAATTCGCCGAATGTCTTTTTTAAGGGCGGATAGTAAAATACCGGGTCATAGCCAAACCCCCCTTCACCGGCAGGCTTTTGGGCAATCAGCCCTTCGCAGCGCCCTTCGTAAGTCAGGGCCGCTCCGGTGGGTACCGCCAGTGAGATGACGCACTCAAAGGCCGCCTGGCGATTGGTGTGCCCCTTCATCTCGTCGAGCAGTTTGGTGTAGCGTTGCTGGTCGCTGGCATTTTCCCCGGCATAACGGGCCGAATAAACACCGGGAGCACCGTCAAGGGCATCCACCACCAGACCCGAATCATCGGCCAGGGCCGGATAACCCAGTATCTTGGAAACGAAACTGGCCTTTTTATAGGCATTTTCATCAAAGGTATCCCCGTCCTCCACCACGGGCGGAATGGGGCCGAAATCACCAAGGTTTTTGATGTTGATGGGAAACCCTTTTAGCATGTCTCTAATTTCAGCTGTCTTGCCGGGATTGCCGGTGGCAATCACCAGGGTAAAGAGTTCGTTCATGGTCACCTCGTCAAGGGCTGGGTTCTTATTAGGGAAGCGAATTTAGTGTAAAATCTAATCACGCTTTAGGGGTTGTAAAGAAGCCATATTCACTAAATATCGTTAGAAAAACCTTTACACACCACAGCCCGCTGGTATACTGGTTCCGAAATACCAAACACCACATAATTGATCAAATTATCATCTTATCGGAGTTAGCGATAAAGTCGATACCAAATAAAAACTTGAAGCCGAAAAATTAAAATGGTTTCCTTTTCATGATCAACTATTTTCTAATCAACTATTCGACTAAACTCTATGGTGATCAATGAGCGAAAAAGACCTGTTGTTGGCAATTGACAACGGCACCCAGAGTCTGAAAGCGTTGATCTTTGATCTTCAGGGCCAGCTTTTGGCAAAGGAACTCGTGCCCTTTGCGCCTTATTTCTCCGAACAACCGGCCTGGGCCGAACAGGATCCGGATGTTTTCTGGGATGCCCTGTGCCGGGCCTGCCAGGGGCTCTGGCGCCAAAACACCGAATACAGGGAACGTATCGCCGGCGTGGCGCTCACCACCCAGCGCGGAACGGTGGTAAATGTCGATAAAAGCGGCAAGCCCCTGCGACCGGCCATGGTGTGGCTGGATCAACGCAAAACCCATGGCCTGCCACCGATGGCAGGGTGGTGGGGTGCTTTCTTCAGCCTGGCCGGACTTAAAAAAACGGTGGCCTATTTGCAGTCCGAAGCCGAGGCCAACTGGATAGCCACCTATCAGCCGGAAATCTGGCAAAATACCCACAAATACCTCCTGCTTTCCGGCTACCTGACCTACCGCCTGGTCGGTCAATTCGTCGATTCCGTGGGCTGCCAGGTCGGCTACATTCCCTTCGATTACAAACGACAACGCTGGTCGGCCGGCTGGGACTGGAAATGGCGGATGCTGCCATCCCTCGAGATTTCCATGCTGCCGGAATTGATGCCCCCGGGAGAGATTCTGGGAACCATAACGACCCAGGCGGCACAGGAATCCGGTATCCCTGAAGGACTGCCCCTGGTGGCGGCTGCGGCCGACAAGGCCTGTGAGGTCATCGGCTCCGGAAGCCTGGAATCCAACATCGGCTGTCTGAGCTACGGTACCACCGCCACCATCAATGTCACCCATAAAAAATATATCGAACCCATCCCGCTCATACCCCCCTATCCGTCGGCGGTGCCCGGATCTTACACGGTTGAGGTCATTGTGTACCGCGGCTATTGGATGGTCAACTGGTTCAAGCAGCAATTCGGCTATCCGGAGCGCGAGCAAGCCGCGAATTCCGACCTGAATCCCGAGCAGCTCTTTGACAAGCTGGTGGACGATATTGAACCGGGGGCCATGGGCCTGATGCTGCAGCCTTACTGGACGCCGGGGTTGAAAATGCCCGGGCCGGAAGCCAAAGGGGCGGTAATCGGTTTCGGGGATGTCCATACCCGGGCCCACCTGTATCGCTCCATTTTGGAAGGATTGGCCTATGCCTTGCGGGAAGGCAAGGAACGCATTGAAAAACGCAGCCGCACATCGATTACCAGCCTGCGGGTTTCCGGCGGCGGCAGCCAGAGCCGCAATGCCATGCAGTTGACGGCCGACATTTTCGGATTGCCGACGGCCAAACCCCATCTGTACGAAACCTCGGGCCTGGGAGCCGCGATCGATGCGGCCGTCGGTCTGGGGCTGCATCCGGATTTTAAAGCGGCGGTCAGGGAAATGACCCATATCGGCGAAGTCTACGAACCCAACCGCAGGAATCAGAGGATGTATGATGCGCTTTACCACGATGTATACAAAAAGATGTACAAGCGCCTGAAGCCTTTATATGAGCGCATAAGAGAGATAACCGGCTATCCCAAATAGGGATCAATAGAGATGCTCCAAGAATAACAAGGTCAATTTCACTAAAGGGAGTAGGAAATGGAAAATGAAATCAATAAAATTGTCGGAGCCAGTAATCGCATTCTGGAGATTGATCTCACAACCGAGCAGGTGAAAGAGCTTCAAGTCACAGACAATGAGCGGCGGCTGTACCTGGGCGGCAAGGGTTTGGGGCTCAAGCTGCTTTTCGAACGACTGCAGCCAGGCATTGATCCTCTGGGCGAACACAATTACCTGGCATTTATGATGGGGGTGCTGATGGGCACAGGTGCGCCCTGTTCCGGTCGCTTCGCGGCCTTAACCAAATCGCCCCTAACCGGTATCATGCTGGCCTCATCCTGCGGGGGGCCTTTCGGTATGGCTTATAAAACGGCGGGATACGACGGCTTGCTGATTACCGGCAAGTCCGCAAAACCGAAGTATCTGGAAATTGACAGCAGCGGTGTAAAGTTCCAGGATGGCGCCCACCTGTGGGGCAAGGACACAGCCGAGACCCAGGAACTGCTCGGCAAAGATCGCAAGGACGGCGTGCTGGCCATCGGCCCGGCGGGTGAAAACCGGGTGCGCTATGCCAATATCGCCTCCGGCCATCGTTTTCTGGGTCGCGGTGGAATGGGGGCCGTGATGGGGGCCAAAAATATCAAGGCCATTGTGGCCCACGGAGGCAGCTACAGGATTCTGCCGAATGATCCGAACAAATTTAATGCCCTGTGCAAAAAAGCAACTAAATACATCAAAGCCAATAAATACACCGGTGATCTTTATCGCAACTACGGCACCAATTCCAACACCCGGACCTGCAAAGAAGCCGGGCTGATGCCGGTCAACAATTTTCGCCGCGGCAGTGACGCACGGGCGGAGGACATCTCCGGTCAGGCGATGCAAAAAAAATACAACACCAGTTTTGACACTTGCAAACCCTGCACCATTCTTTGCGGGCATAAGGGAACCTATCCGGACGGCAGTGAGCAGCACATACCGGAATACGAATCCGTTAACCTTCTGGGTCCGAATCTGGGGATTTTCGATACCGACCGCATCAGCGAGTTCAACCATATCTGCGGGCGCATGGGAATGGACACCATTTCCGCCGGCGCCACCCTCTCATGGGTAATGGAAGCCGGCGGCAAACGGCTGATCAAAACCGATCTTACATTCGGCTCACCCGAGGGTGTTGCCGACCAGTTACGAAATATTGCCCACCGCCGGGGCCAGGGCGATGAACTGGCCAACGGCACCCGCTGGTTGTCACAAAAATACGGCGGCCAGGAATTTGCCATTCATGTTAAGGGCCTTGAAATGGCAGCCTACGACCCGCGCGGATCCTGGGGACAGGGACTGTCCTATGCGGTGGCCAACCGCGGTGCCTGTCACCTCTCAGCTTCTATGATGGCCCTGGAAACATTTTTTAAATATCTAAATCCATTTAAGACCTATGCCAAAGCGGAATTTACCAAACTATTTGAAAGCGCCTTTTGCGGTGTAAACTCGCTGCATACCTGCCAGTTCACCGCCTATGCCTATACCATGGAATCACCGCTTACCAAATACACCCTGGACCCCGTTCTGGCTGTTATGATGCAATACTTGCCCCAGGTGGCAACCAAACTGGTTGATTTCAGCATATATTCAGATCTTTTTGAAGCGGTGTCCGGGATACCGATGTCGACCGCTGACTTTCTAAAGGCCGGTGACCGCATCCACGTGTTGGAGCGGCACATGAACTGCCGGGAAGGGATCTCCCGCAAGGACGATACCCTGCCGGACCGCCTGATGAAGGAGCCGCGCGAAGAAGACCTAAAAAAAAGAACCGTACCCCTGGATAAAATGCTCGATAAGTACTACAAACTGCGAGGCTACGATGCCAACGGAATTCCGACCGTTGATACCCTGAAGGAGCTGGGTATCCCGGTTTAGTTGATTAGTTAAATAGAAAAATAGTCAAACAGAGAATTAGTTGATTAGTTTACTTAGGAATGGCCGCGACATGGATTCACAGCAGGGCAAAAATGGTCACGTTAAATCTGAAGTTCAACTATTTGACTATTTTTCTATTTTCTATTTAACTAAAGTTTATTGAAGAGGATCGTCACGATGCCTGATGCACAAAATGAGATCGATGGCTTGCTAAACATTGTTCGCGAGGTTTATGAAAACCTCCCTTTCAACCGTTTGCTGGGATTGAAAGTGGCCAATTTGAAGCCGGATGAAGCCGGATTTAAATTCGCCATGAGAAATGAACTGGTTGGCAATGCCGTCCATGGCATTCTGCATGGCGGCGTCATATCTGCAGTCCTGGACACCACCGGCGGCATGACCGCCACCGCCTCGGCCATCAAAAGGCGGCAGAACCTATCACATGACGAAATAACCAGGTGGATCGCAAGAATTGGAACCATCGACATGCGGGTGGACTACCTGAGGCCCGGCCGGGGCGAGCGGTTCCAATCATCGGGGACTGTCATGCGCACAGGCAATAAAGTGGCGGTAACCCGAATGGAACTGCGCAACGAAGACAATCTAATGATTGCCGTCGGGACGGGGGCGTATATTGTGGGATGATGATGGCAGCCATCAAGTCGTACATTTAGCAATTGTTGGGTTCTTTAAGTGTAGGTTTTTATTGGAGTGGTGGAGTAATGGAGTATTGGATTGCGGATCAGAGATCGCAGTGGTTAAAAGGCTGATGTTTTTCCAATACTCCAGTACTCCATCACTCCAGTACTCCTGCTCGAAGATTTAAAGAAATTAATAATTAAATATGCTGTTAACAGGCTATAATATCATTTCTTGGACTCCATGCTTACCCTCAAATCTTCATCTCTGATAGGAAGGGGCTTACGCCGCGAATGCTATTTTCACCCCGATGATGAAAATAAGTGTATCAAAGTGGTTGTGGCCGGCGATCATAAAGAGACGGTCCGCGAACAATCTTATTACCGGCTCCTGGAAAAACGCGACATCGCCTGGGAGATGTTGGCCCGCTTCTACGGCAACGTTGAAACCAACCAGGGACAGGGAGCTGTTTTTGAACTGATCCGCGACTACAACGGAGACGTTTCCAAAACGTTGGAGCATTATTTTTCCGCCGACAATTCAACAGACCTTAACTATCAAGATTTGTCCCGGGCACTGCCTGTGCTGAAGCAATACCTGCTGAACTGGAAAATTGTGACCATGGACATTAAGGCGCAAAATATCGTTTATAAAAGAAACAATGACTCCGAAGGGGATCTGGTGGTCATTGACAATATCGGCAATTCTGATTTCATCCCCATCTGCAATTATGTGGATTTTATGGCCGTGCGAAAAATTCGCAGAAAATGGCAGCAGTTCGAGGATTCATTGGCGAAGGATTATGCTCAGAACCGGGCCCTGCAGCAAGTGCTTCGGAATTTGAAATAGAAGCCCTCTCAAAAACGAAACCTAAAGGATCGCCTTTAAATGAATAAAAAGGAAAATCATTGTTCACGGCGGGATTTTTTTAAAATCGCCGGGGCTGCCGGAATCGGATCCATTCTGGGTTCGATGGAAAATACAGCCAAGGCCTCGGGAGCATCCGAATCAGATGCCCCCGGGTTGCCAAGCGTTCCCACCCGTCCTTTCGGAAAAACCGGCGTGAATGTCTCCATTTTATCTCTGGGGGGGACCTATAACCTGAAGTCCAGGCAACTGCTGTTAAGACAGGCTCTAAAAATGGGCGTTACTTACTGGGATACCGCCCACAGCTACTCCGGCGGAAACAGTGAAAGGGGTATCGGCAAATATTTTGCCCGCTACCCGCAGGACCGCAAAAAAGTTTTTCTGGTAACCAAATCCGGTGCCTCGGATCCCGATGGCCTGAGCCAGGATCTCTACAACTCCCTTGAACGGCTGAAGACCAGCTATGTTGATCTGTTTTTCATTCACGGGGTTTCTGATGTAAATGATGAAGTTAACCACCAAACTATCAAAGCATGGGCTGAAAGAGCCAAGGCGGAAGGCAAGATACGCCTCTTTGGCTTCAGCACCCACAAAAACATGGCGCAATGCCTGATGGATGGCGCCCGGCTCGGTTGGATCGATGGCATCATGGCCAGTTACAACTATCGATTGATGCATACGGCAGCAATCAAAAAGGCGGCCGATGCCTGTGTACAGGCCGGCATCGGGCTAACTGCCATGAAAACCCAGGCCACCTTTCTTTCGAACTTCTATTCCGATGTGGGCAAGGGCAATGAAACCGCCTCAAAACTCACGGAACAATTTATCGCCAAAGGCTATACGCCGGAGCAGGCCAAACTCAAGATTGTCTGGGAAAATCCGGGTATCGCCAGTATTTGTTCGGCAATGCCGAATCTGACCTATCTGCAGGCCAATGTGGCAGCTGCCCTGAATAAAACCAAATTGGCCTTGGAAGACCATCGCATCCTGAACCAATACGCCGGTGAAACGGCTGGCGGGTATTGTGCAGGGTGTGCCCGCCTGTGTGAGTCGGCGATTGCGGAATACAGTCCTGTCAGCGATGTAATGCGCTACCTCATGTATTATCATAACTATGGCAATCGCCGACAGGCCATCCAAAAATTCAATAAAATACCGGAAATCAACCGCCGGCGCCTGGCGACAACGGACTATTCAAAGGCCGAAAGTATCTGCCCCCAGAATTTACCGATCGCCCGTTTCATGCAGCACGCAGTTGAAACATTTTCAGACAGCCGTCAGGGATAATCTTAGCATGGGTAAAATTTTTGTTCGGGTAATAGCGAATGTCATCATCTTAATCGGCTTATTTTTGCTCGGCCGGGTCTTATATTACGCTCTAAACGGCGTTTTGGCCCACCAATACTTCCGCACAATCCCGGGGATCCGTGATCCAGAATGTTTACGCCCTTGGCCTGAGCCTCCCGATCCCTTTGCATATCATCGCTGTGGGTTTGGTTTTGCAGTTACGGTGGCTTTCACCCATTTGGGCCCGGGGAACGCGCTGGGCGATTGTCGGGTCCGGCTGCTGGCTGGGTATAGCCCTTATGATCCGCTGGCTGGTTTTATAACTAAAATCTATCGTGGGCCGGTTTGCCCGTTAGCCCGTATGCCGGTTAGATAATAAAATCGGGATATCCCCGATAGACCATTGAGGCCATCTCAAAAATGCATTACAGGGAAACGCGTCATGACATCAAAAAAACCGAATTCTGAAAAAGAGCGGCAGGACAAGGTTGTTGCCGAGGCCCGGCAAAGCCGCAGCCAGCGCGAAAAAACCTACCGGGAAAAGGCGCTCAAAATGTATCCCTGGGTCTGCGGCCGGTGCGGTCGCGAATTCAGCGGCAAAAGGCTGCGCGAACTCACCGTACATCACCGGGATCACAACCACGACTACAATCCACCCGACGGCAGCAACTGGGAGTTGCTGTGCCTCTACTGCCACGACAACGAGCACTCGCGGTATGAGGATTCGGCGCCGTACAGTGACGTGACGCCTGACGGGGAACAGGCGTCATCCGGATCCTTCAAGCCGTTTGCCGACCTCGAGGCCCTGCTGAAAAACAAAAAGTAAGCTCTTCACATAAAAGAGTGCAGTCATCTTTTCCTGGCCATTTGAAATATATGAACGCCACATGACAGATTACATTGCAGTTTCGCTTAGGAATTACAGAACTGGCATGAAATACCCTGGTCATGAACAGACTACACCCTATCCTTTCGGAACACCGGCTCCCGGGTGACGATTATGGCACCCCACGGCGGCAAAATTGAACCCCGGACATCCGATTTGGCCAGGCGAATTGCCGGTGAAAATTACAACTTTTACTGTTTCGAGGGGATCAAGGAAAAAGATAATGCCTGCCTGCATATAACCAGTCACCGGTTTGACGAGCCCGGTGCCGTTCAGCTGATAGCTAAATCCGAGGTGGTCGTGGCCGTTCATGCCTGTACCGGCACTGCCGGCCTGGTTCACATCGGGGGGCTGAATAAAAAGCTGGGGGACATGATTGCCGGGGAACTTCAAGACCGAGGAATAGGGGTTTCAAATGATCACCCTCGCTTTCAAGGATCGAATCCCGCCAATATCTGCAATCGCGGTGCAACCGGCATGGGTGTGCAGCTTGAGGTCACCCGCGATTTGAGAGATGATCTGCAAAAGGTTAAGGTGATTGCCAGGGCTGTGCGGGCCGCCCTATTAAATTTCAGCTAAGACTCCTATTGATTGCAGGCAAAATGAAATCCAATTTGACTGAGAATGAGATTTTAGAAGGATCTGTTTTTTATCGAAAGGGGCTTTCTCAACGGCAATCACTTTGTTTATCGATCCGACGCCCCGATCCTGATTGATACCGGCTATATTTCAAGTTTCGAAGAAACGGAAAAATCAATAACCCAGCTGGGCGTCAACCTGGCGGATATTTCTTTAATCATCAGCACCCACACCCACTGTGATCATATCGGCGGCAATAACCGCATCCAGCAAAAATCAGGATGCGACATTGCCCTGCACAAGGTTGGGAAATATTTTATCGATTCCCGGGATGATTGGTCCACCTGGTGGCGGTATTATAACCAGGAGGCCGAATTTTTTGAATGCACCCGTTCTCTGGAAGATGGGGACATCATCACCCTGGGTCCCCATGAGTTTCAGGTAATATACACCCCCGGTCATGCATCGGACGGTATCGTTTTGTACAACCAGCGGGATAAAATCCTCATTTCTTCGGACACTCTCTGGCAAACGGACATGGCCGTGATGACCCTGCGGGTCGAAGGCAGCCGGGCGTTGTTTGACATGCAGGCCTCATTGCGAAAAATCGAAAACCTTGAGGTGCAAAGGGTTTATCCAGGCCACGGCAAGCCTTTTGATGACATGCAAAAAGCCATTGCCAGGAGCCGGAAACGAATCGATAATTTCCTGAGGCACCCGGAGGCCATCGGTGACGACCTGCTCAAAAAAATCATCGTTTATACCCTGATGATGAAAAAAGTCTTGCCAACTGACGCCCTGTTTGGCTACCTGATGGGCACTTACTGGTTTAAAGAAACCGTCGACCTTTATTTTAAAGGACAATACGAAGCCAAATTTGATGAGGTCATTAATTTATTCCTGGGTCGGGGAATCATCAAGCAGGAAAATAACGGCCTGTCTACAACGGTTAAACCCTGAATAGAAGCGATCATTGTAATAGTTTCGTAATTACGAAACGAAAGGACATGGATATGAAAATTGCAAAAGGCAAAGTGGTCAGCATGCATTATGCGTTAACGGATTCTACTGGAGAAGTGCTGGACAGTTCCGAAGGGCAGGCTCCCCTGGATTATCTGCATGGCTATGGCAATATCATTGCCGGCCTTGAAAAAGCATTGGAGGACAAAGAGGCCGGCGAAAAACTAAAAACGGTCATCCCCCCTGAAGATGGTTACGGCATCAGAGAAGAAGCGCTGGTTAAAGAGCTGCCGCTTTCCAGTTTTCAGAGTCCCAATGAGGTTGAGGTGGGCGCCCAATTCCAGGCTGACACGAGTGAGGGTCCACGTTTGGCCACCGTGACCAAAATAGATGACAAAAACGTGACCGTTGATCTGAACCACCCCCTGGCCGATCAGACCCTCAATTTTGATATTGATGTCGTGGCGGTCAGAGACGCCACCGAAGAAGAGCTCGCCCACGGGCATGTGCATGGGCCAGAAGGGCATGGCCATTAAATACTTGAACCAAAATCCTATTTTTGAGATAGCTTCAAATTATTATAGGCGAAAGGACGAAAACTGATGCGGCGCAAACATTCTGAAGTGACAGACCCTAAAGAAATTGAACGAATCCTCTCGTTGACCAACATCGGGCGGATGGCCACCGTGGGGCAGGATGGCTACCCTTACATCACCCCGGTTAACTTCATCAGCCTGGAGGGCAAGATCTATTTTCATTGCGCTCCCAAAGGCGAAAAGCTCGACAACCTGACCCGGGACCCGCGGGTCTGTTTTGAGGTCGACGTACCGCTCTCGTACATCGATATCGGTTTGGATCCCACGCGTCCCATCTGTCAGCTGCACCAGTATTACCATTGCGTGATTATTCGCGGCATCGCCACCGACGTTGAAGACAGTACCCTTAAATTAGCCGCCTTGAACGCCCTGATTGCCAAACATGAAAAGACCGATGATTTTACGCCGGTCACCGCCGACATGAGCAGCTATAAAGCCTGCAAAGTGATCGAAATCACACCGGATTCGATCACCGCCAAAAGCGATTTCAGCCAGAACCAGCCGGATGAAAACCGACGGGCCATTGCCGAGTATTTATTCAAGCGCAACCAGCTCGGCGATCGCGAAGCGGTGCGGGCCATGGGTTTTAACTTCAAATAGAATCTGCGAAAGGAGAGGTCTTGCAATGAATAAAAAAGAATTGGTTAAAAGGGTGGCTGAAAAATTGGACAATGCGCCCCAAAAATTAGCCGCCCAGGCCGTTGAGGCTGTCTTTGAATCAATTGCCGAAGGGCTTCAGGAAGACGGTGTGGTCACCATCGGCAAATGGGGCACCTATTCCGCCGATGAGCTGTAATGTTGGGTTGAGCCGGTTGACCGGTTGGCCCGTTGGCCCGTTGGCCGGTTTATAAAAATAGCCGACCGGATTCTTTTTGACAAACAGGATCCATTTCCCTATGATACCGCCTCAATTTTGCACGGCGACGGATCGATTTGCCAAATAAGGCTAACGCCATCGGTCGGTTTTGTTTATGGTAGATTTCAGAATGATGGAGTAGTGGAGTACTCCACGATCACAAGACTCTAATATTTAAGAGAACCTTTGATCTATCTTTTAATACGTTTCGTTATGTTTCGTTTTTAATAATTATTACGGAGGTGTACCATGGCTGAATGTCCTGTTTGTGGCGCTGAGCTTACCCTGGCTGCCGACGCGGAAGAAGGGGAAATCATTGCCTGTGACGACTGTGGATCCGAACTCGAGGTAACCGGCAAAGACAGTGTCCAGGAAGCTCCCCAGGAGGAGGAAGACTGGGGCCAGTAGAAGTTATCTTTAAAATGCTTTTCACCCACTTGAAGTGGAGGACAAATTGCCACCAAGACACAAAGGGAAGCCTTTGGTTAATCATTACCTTTGCGTCTTCGTGTCTTGGTGGCGAATAGGCTTTCCCATAAAATGTAAAAAATAATATGAAGTGCCGAATTGAGCGTTTTTCGCTCAATTCGGCTAACCCTTTTCCATCCCGCCTCACTGTCGAGGACGGGATGGATTTTTTTTGCTTGAGAAATGGGCACTCTTCCGGTAGATAATAACGTTTTGGTTCACACCTCTAAACGTTCAGGGGTTCAAGGTTAAGAGGTTCAGGGTTATTGAAACAGTGAACCCTGAACCTGTGAACGATTTTATACATTTATAAACAGGAGACTAAGATGAGAGTAGGCTTTTTACATTCCATTATTCGAAAAGAGGAAAAGCTGCTGCTGGATGAGTTCAGAAAGCGCCAGGAAATCGAATTGATAAAGATTGATGATCGCAAACTATTTTTTGACCTTCACAAAAACGCATTTGACCTCGATGTGGTCGTTGAGCGTTCCGTCAACCACTCCCGGGCCATGCATGCCCTTAAAATTTTCGCCGATCACGGTGTGCCCACCGTCAACACCCCCGAGGTGGCCGAAGTCTGCGGAAGCAAATTTCTCACCACCCAGGCGCTGATAAAGGCGGGGGTCCCAACGCCGCGATGCTTTCTGGCATTTACGCCGGAATCAGCCCTGGCGGCCATGGATCAGCTCGGATATCCCTGCGTCATCAAACCCACCACAGGGTCCTGGGGACGCCTGATTTCAAAAGTAAATGACCGCGATGCGGCCGAAGCCATCCTGGAACACAAGCAGATCCTGGGAAGCTACCATCACTCCATTTTTTATATCCAGGAATATGTGGAAAAAAAGGGCAAAGACATCCGCAGCTTTGTCGTTGGGGGTGAGTGCATAGCCGCAATTTATCGGCACGCCGAACACTGGATTACCAATACCGCCCGGGGCGGTACAACCACAAACTGTGTCATTACGCCCGAACTGCGGGATATTTCCGCTAAGGCCGCCCAGGCCTGCGGGGGAGGAGTGGTCGCCATTGACGTCTTTGAAAACGACGATGGTTATTCGGTAAACGAGGTCAACTACACCATGGAATTTCGCAACAGCATCGATGTGACCGGTGTCAACATACCCGGCAGGATCGTGGATTATATACTGGAGGTGGGACGAAAATGAAGGTTAGCATTGTCGGCGCATCAGGATATGGCGGAGGAGAACTGCTGCGGCTGCTGTTACAGCACCCGCAGGTGGAAATCCACCAGTGCACGTCGGAACGATTTGTAGGCAAACCGGTAACCCGACTGCATCCCAATTTGCGCAAACGGACCAATCTTAAGTTTTGCAGCATTCAGGATCTGGAACCGGTCGATCTTATTTTCACGGCCCTGCCCCATACCCGGTGTATGCAAAAATTTTCAGATTTCAGTTCACTGGCCGCCCGGATCGTCGATCTTTCGGCTGATTTCAGGCTAAAAGATGCCGATGGTTACCGCAAATGGTATGGCGTCGATCATAGCCAGCCGGATAAACTGAGCGATTTTGTATACGGCAATGTCGAATTGCACCGCGAAGAAATGAAACAGGCTCGCTTATATCAGCGGCGCCGGGTGCAACGCCACCGCCACCATTTTGCCGCTGTGGCCCCTTTTCAAGGAGGGTGTCGTGGATACCGCCCGGCCTGTAATCGCGGAAGCCAAATGCGGTTCATCCGAAGGCGGTAACAGTGCCAGTGAGGCCTCCCACCATCCGGAAAGAAGCGGCTGTGTTCGCTCCTATCGGCCCACCGGTCACCGGCACATTGCGGAAATGGAACAGGAACTGGGCAATCCGATTCATTTTTCGGCCACCTCCATCGAAATGGTCCGGGGCATCCTCGTGACCGCCCATTTATTTGTCAATGACGGCATCACCGAAAAGGATATCTGGAAAATCTACCGTCAGGTATATGGGCAGGAACCATTTATCCGCATCGTCAAAGAAAGGCAGGGAATCTATCGCTATCCGGAGCCCAAAATCCTGGTGGGATCGAATTACTGTGACATCGGTTTCGAGCTGGATGGCGTACGACTGGTGGTAATTTCGGCCATCGACAACCTCATGAAGGGCGCCGCCGGCCAGGCGGTGCATGCCATGAACGTCATGTGCGGTTTTGAAGAAACCCAGGGACTGGAATTTTCCGGGTTACACCCCATATAGGGAATGACGATTGACGAATGTCGAATGTCGAATGAATGAATACTATCTATTATTCCTAAATTTTTGTTATGTTTAAATAGCAATTAACTTATACTTGAACGTTTTTCGATCTCAATTGGAGCAATTGTAAACGAATACAAATGACAGAGCGAAGCGATCTCCACAATTCATCATTCGTCATTAGACATTCGTCATTAGACAATCGTCATTAGTCATTTATAAGCCATGTGCCGATTACTGACAGTAAAATCCCAAACACCCTTCGCCATGGGGCCTCATCTGGAACAATTTGCCCATATTGCCAAAAACAGCAAAGAATTCCAGGGGCACGGGTGGGGCTGCGCCTATCAGGACCCGGCGGGACAATGGCAGCTTTACCGCAATATCAAGCCCGTCTGGGAAGATGACCTGGACCGGTTCGGTAAAACCAGCCTGCTGGTGGCCCATGCCCGCAGCGCCTTCGAAGATAAGGACATCATCGTTGAAAACAATATGCCCTTTAGCGACGGACGAACTGTTTACATATTCAACGGCGAATTGCGGGGAGTCAAAATCCGGGCAGAAGGCCGGATCGGGGCTGAAAAAATTTTTAACACCATCCGCCGCTTTGACAAGGGCGATACCCAGCAGGCGCTGACCAAAGCAGTCGCCATCATCAAAAAAAGAACGCGCCACATCAGAGGCATGAACATCATCATGGTCAACGAAACGGGAATTTTTGTATCCAGTTATTTCACGGAGGACGAATCCTACTTCACCATGAGCTACCGGAAAGGAAACAGTCTGATCATCTGTTCGGACCCCTATCCTTCCGAAGATAACTGGCAAAACATCGCCAATGATTCAGTGAGGAAATGGTAAATGATCATCGTTAAAATCGGCGGAGGGGACGGCATTAACATCGAGGGCGTCATCGAAGACCTGTCCGGCCTGGATGACCGCTATATCATCGTTCATGGGGCCAATGCCCTGCGGGACCAGCTGGCGCAGGACCTCGGACAACCCAAACAGGTACTGACCTCGGTCAAGGGTTACACCAGCGTCTACTCCGATGAAAAACTGCTGGATGTCATGATGATGGCCTATGCCGGGCTCAGAAACAAGCGCATCGTTGAGTTGTGCCACCGGCACGGCATCAACGCGGTGGGCTTAAGCGGTCTCGATGGCAAGATCGTCCAGGGCCGGCGCAACAAAGGCATCCGGGTCTATCAGGGCAAAAAGCTGAAGATTGTGCGGGATTTTTCAGGCAAGCCCCAAACAGTCAATGCCCCTTTGCTGCAGCTGCTTTTGGACAACGGCTATGTTCCGGTTCTGACGGTTCCCATCATCGACGAGCAAAACGCGGCGATCAACACCGAAAACGATGACGTCGTGCGGGTGTTGCAGCAGGCCCTGCATGCGGATCTGGTAATCAGCCTGATCGGGGCGCCGGGGTTCCTTGAAGACAAGGATGATGAATCCTCGCTCATCCAAAATATTGCCGCCACCGAACTGGAAGCCCGGGAACAGCAGGTGGACGGTCGCATGAAACGCAAAATGCTGGCGGTCAGAAAACTTTTTGAGCACGGGGCTTCCAAGGTTATCATCGGCGACGGAAGATTAGCGCACCCGGTAGCGGATGCCCTGGCCGGAAAAGGAACGGTTATCACATGAACACACAGCAATTGGAGCAAACATACGAACTTGGGGTCTATCCCCGCCGGGACATCGTCCTGGCCCGTGGCAGCGGGGCCAAACTGTTTGACGAAAACGACCGGCAGTATATCGACTGCGCCGCCAATGTCGGGGTTTCCAATATTGGACATGGCAATCAAACCGTGGCCAAAGCCGTGTATGACCAGTACCTCACCCTGGGCAACTGCTACAGTATGTTTTACAGCCCCGTCCGCGCCCAGCTGGCCGAAAAACTGGGGTCCCTGGCTCCCGGTAATCTCACCCGGGTCTTTTTTTGCAACTCCGGAGCCGAAGCGAATGAAGCCGCAATTAAGTTCGCCCGGGCCAGCACCGGCCGCCAGGAAATCATTGCGGCCATGCGCGGCTTTCATGGCAAGACCATGGGCGCCCTGGCCGCCACCTGGGGGCCGGAATACCAAAAACCGTTTGCGCCCATGTTGCCGGGCTTAAAGCATGTGCCCTACAATAATTTTGCCAAGCTGGAAGCTGCGCTGGGTGACAATACCGCGGCGGTTCTGCTGGAAGTGGTCCAGGGCGAAGGCGGTGTCCGGGTTGGTGACCAGGGGTATTTTCAAAAAGTTCGCGAAATTTGCGACGCCCATGGTGTTCTGCTGATTATCGATGAGGTCCAAACCGGATTCGGCCGCACGGGCACCCTGTTTGCCTGCGAGCAATTTGTGGAACCCGACATGCTCTGTCTGGCCAAATCCATGGCCGGCGGCATTCCCATGGGGGCCGTCATGTGCAATGACCGGATCAACGTGCCCGTCAAAAGCCACACGTCAACTTTCGGCGGCAGCCCCACGGCCTGCGCCGCGGCCTTGGCCACCTTGGATGTCATTGAAAAAGAGGGGCTGGTGGAAAGATCCAGGACCCTCGGTGAGTATTTTCTCCAGGAACTTCACAGGATCGAAAGCAATAAGATTCGCGAGATCAGGGGCCTCGGCCTCATGCTCGGCATTGAGCTTAAGGAAAAAGCCGGGCCCTATGTACAGCAGCTTATGGAAAAAGGCATCATTGTCCTGCTGGCCGGCGCCACGGTCATCCGCCTGCTGCCGCCGCTGGTGATCACGAAGGAAGAGATCGATACGGTGGTAGCTGCCTTGAAAGATACTTTAGGAGATTAGCGATACTCGATGCTGGTTTCCGGTCACGGGTCGCTCGTCACTGGGGCCTGGTAACTGCGAGCTCGGGAGTGTCAGCCAGAGACCAGCAGCCAGTTGCCAGAAACAAGGGTCCGGCAACCATTATCAAGTCCCGATTAGATAATATACTTAGGAGAAAAATTTGCCAAAACCATCGGAATTTACAATTCGACCAGCCACCGAAGCTGATGCGGCAATTATTCTGGACTTGATCAAAGACCTGGCGGAATACGAACATCTTTCCCACGAGGTGGAAGCAACCGCCGATGACATCCGCAAATCCCTATTTGGGGATCGTCCGGTGGCCGAAGCCCTGATTGGCGAAGTGGATGGCATGGCCATCAGCTTTGCACTGTTTTTCTACAATTTTTCCACCTTCCTGGGCAAACCGGGGATCTATCTGGAAGATCTATACGTCAAACCGCAATACCGCAGCAACGGCTTCGGCCGCAGGATGCTGGCGCATATCGCCCGGCTGGCCAAAGAGCGCAACTGCGGCCGATTTGAATGGTCGGTTCTGGACTGGAACGAACCGGCCATCCGCACTTACGACAGATTAAATGCCAGGCCCATGAAAGAATGGCTTTTATATCGCCTGACCGGCGAGGCCCTGGACCAACTGGCACAGGAAGGATAGAAGCTATCAACCGGGCCTGAATTCCTGTCCGCAACAAGGACCACCCGACCGCCATGTTTCTCATCCGACATAATGATGTCAGCAGCCCCGCCATAAACCTGGCCCTGGAAGAGTATTGTCTGAACAACCTTGGCCCCGGATCCGAATACCTGCTGTTTTATATCAACCGGCCGTCCATTATCATTGGAAGGCACCAGAACCCTTTCCAGGAGTTCAACCAGGATCTGGCCCGTCAAAAAGGCATTGTTGCGCTGCGACGGATTTCCGGCGGCGGCGCGGTTTACCATGACCCGGGCAACCTTAACTTCAGTTTTATCACCGACTTCACCGATGAAAAACTGGATTATTTTAAAACCCTGCTGCAGCCCATCCTGAACACCTTGCAGCGCCTGGGGGTACCGGCGCAGTTGATGGGAAAAAACAATATCCAGGTCGACGGCAAAAAGGTGTCGGGCACTTCCCAGCACACCAATATGCGCCGGATGCTCAGCCACGGGACCCTGCTTTTTGATTCGGAGCTCGGAGTTCTTCAGCAGGTACTGGATTCCAATTCAGTGATCACCAGGTCACGGGCGGTTTCATCCATCAAAAGCAAGGTGACCAATATTTCCAGGCATTTGCGCCGGCCCATGGGCATGGATGCTTTTCGGGCTGAAATGGTGAACGGTATATCCAGGGTTTTTGGAGAACTGATTGAACACCGGTTGACGGCCGAGGATTGGGAAGCTGTTGACCTTCTGGCCCAAAAAAAATATAACTCCTGGGACTGGACCTACGGTCGGTCGCCGGAATTTGTCGTCCAGCATAGGGTCAGCCTTGATGCCGGTGATGTTAGCGCCCATCTGGTGGTTAATAAGGGTATCATCACGGCCATCGAGTTGGCGGATCGATTGGCAGAATCATCATCGCCCGGCAAATTAGTAACCGAATTGATTGGAGAGCGTTTTGATTTATAAAGGGTACCGAAGATTTAACCGTCAGAAACTGACGCGGTTTGCTATGCATTTGTCAACCGGCCTCTTTTGCCTCATCCTGACGCTGAGCATAATCGTTGTTGGCGGAACTAAACAGGCTTTAGCGGGCGAAGATCCCGGCGATTTGTACAATTACAGTTTTGCGGTCTGGCTGGGCAGCGGCGTATACAAGATAAATGATGCCGACAAAAAATTGGCTGTGTTGCGCATACCGGCGGGGTACACCCTGCGGCCGATTCAAGATAATAAGCCGGCAATGATTGACCGGGTGGGATTCCGCCTGCTGCTGCCGGCTGTCGTCAGTTACGAAAGTGAAACCGACACCGACTTTAGTTTTGGGTCCATTGCCTTTGTGCCCGGTCTCGAAGTGCAGATCCCGGTCAATAAATACTGGGCCTTAAAACCTTTTGCCCAGTTTGGTGTCGGCAAAGACACCGCCGGCGGCACCACCCAATACATCTATGGCGGGGGCTTCCGAAGCCTGATCAGCATCCCCTGGCAGAAGTTTGTGTTCGGTATCGGGAACTCATGGGTCCTGGCTGAAGACCGGGATGCCAAATCAAATGATACCATTGGATTTTCGATGTTCAATGCCGGCCTGGATATTCGTCATCCGACAAATTGGACCCTCTTTGACCGCAAACTCGATATCAGTGGCTTTTTTATTGTAAACTATTTCCAAAACGAAGTGGATATTCTTAACGATGAAGGAGACACGAGCAAAATAAATACACTCTATGATGTTGGATTGACATTTGGGTTCAATGACCCCGTTGACATTTGGCTGGTTAGTTTTGATCGGGTCGGAATAGACTACCGCTGGGGCGACCAAGGCTTCAAGGGGGTCGGATTTAACCTGGGATTTCCCTTTTAAAAAGCAAGCGCTTTACAACGATTTTCGCTTATGCCATATAATTCAAGACAACCCCCGGCACTCAGAGTGTGCCTCTCCACCTAAATATATAAAATGCTAAAAGAACTCTCCATTCGCAATTTTGCCATCATCGATGACCTGCAAATCAACTTCTCAGGCGGATTCACCATATTGAGCGGTGAGACCGGGGCCGGCAAATCGATTATTCTCAATGCCGTCAATTTGCTGCTGGGCAGCAGGGTTTCGGCCGAACTGGTTCGAACCGGGGCCGAAAGCGCTGAACTGGAAGCCCTGTTTCAAATTGCATCGACCAGCAACGTGGCCCGGATCATGTCGGCCAACGGTTACGATCCGGCCGAAGGCTTGTTGATCAGAAGACTTATCTCACGCTCGGACAACAATCGGGTATATGTTAACGGCCGCCTGGCCACCCTCGGCCTGCTGACAACCATCACCGAGAACCTGGCCAGCATATCCGGACAGCACGCCCACCAGGGCCTTTTGAAAGAAGACCAGCATCTTCTCATACTTGACCAATTTGGCGGCTTGATGAAACAGCGCCGGCAGGTATATGACCTTTATCATCAGATCCTGCCGTTAATGGATGAACTCAACCGGCTTGAAGCCATCCGCAAGCGGCAGGGCGAACACCGGGAACTGCTGGAATTTCAAAGAAACGAGATCACCGCAGCTGACCCGACTCCCGGCGAAGATGAGCAGTTAGAACAGGAACGCTTGCGCCTGAAAAACGCCGAAGCCCTTTACCAGACCGTTTACAGCAGCATTGAAACGCTTTACGGTGCCTCCGGATCCGTCATTGAAAGGCTTCTGGAAGTAAAGAAAAATTTGACCGCTGCCGGTGAAATTGATTCACAGTTGAAGACAACAGCTGAATCCCTGGCCTCGGCCTCCTATCAAATCGAAGACCTGACCGCGGAGCTTCGCGCCCACCTGAATGTGGTGCAGATGGATGATCAACGGCTGGAGGCCGTGGAGGAGCGCCTGGACACGCTCAATAAACTCAAGCGTAAATACGGCGGTTCGCTGGAGGCGGCCGGCTCCCAACTGGAGACCATCGAGGACGAACTTTCAAAGGTTGAAAATATCAGCCATCAAATCCGGGAAATAGAAGCGCAGCTTGCAAATTTGCACGACCAACTGACGCGCCGGGTACTGGACTTGTCGCAAAAAAGAGCGAAAACCGCAAAAAGATTGGCTTTAAAGGTAGTACAAGAGCTAGGCTCTTTGAAAATGCCCCAGACAGAATTTCAGCCTGTGGTCCAGCGGATGGCAGCGGAGAAGAAAACCAGTTCCTGTCTCACCGCCCAGGAGTGTGCGATATCCGAAACCGGTATTGACCGGGCCACCTTTATGATCGCCCCCAACCCGGGAGAAGAATTAAAACCGCTGGCCAGTATTGCCTCCGGCGGTGAACTTTCCCGGGTGGTACTGGCCTTAAAGGCCATTCTGGCCGAAACCGATGCGGTGGAAACCATTGTGTTTGATGAAGTCGATGCCGGCATCGGCGGCGGCACGGCTGAAGTGGTGGGCCGTAAACTGTCCGAACTTGCCCGCCACCACCAGGTTATCTGTATTACCCATCTGCCGCAGATTGCCAAATTTGGCGAGCACCATTTCAGCATTGCCAAGCACGTCAGCGACGGCCGAACCCTGACAACCATCCAGCCACTGAATATAGAAGACCGCACCAAAGAAATTGCCCGGATGCTGGGAGGCGAGGAAATCACCCAGACCACCCTGGATCATGCCCGGGAGCTATTGGAAAAATAAATTTTAGTATTTCGTGTTTGGTTTTAGTGTTTGGTATTTGAAGTGAAGGACTACCATGTTGATTGATAAATTTTTTAAAAAAGGTCAAGGGTTTCTGGGCTGTAAATACCCTATTATGTGCGGTGCGATGACATGGGTCAGCGATCCGAAACTGGTCAGTACCATCGGTAATGCCGGCGGTTTCGGTCTTTTGGCCGGTGGCAATACCCCGGTCGATATTTTTGAAGAACAAATAATTGAAACCCAGGGGTTGACGGACAAGCCCTTTGGCGTGAACCTGATCACACTGGCCCCGGTTTATGAAAGCCAGCTCGAGCTGGTCTGCAAACTGGGATGCCCGTTTGTTGTCTTTGCGGGCAGTATACCGAAAAAATCCGAAATCGAAAAAGCCAAACGGTGCGGCGCCAGGGTTATCTGTTTCGCGTCCACAGCCCCGCTGGCGCATAGTCTTATCGACAGGGGCGCCGATGCGCTTATACTGGAAGGTTCAGAGGCCGGCGGCCACATTGGACCCGTAGCCCTGTCGGTGCTGATTCAACAGATCCTTTTTAGTGTAGACAGCGTCCCGATCTTTATCGCCGGCGGAATCGCGACCGGTCGCATGATGGCCCACCTGCTGATGATGGGGGCGGCCGGGATCCAGATGGGGACCCGGTTTATCATGGCAGAGGAGTGTGTGGCCCACGCGAATTTTAAAGAAACCTTTCGCAAGGCCAAGGCCAAAGATGCCATGGCAACGCCCCAGTTTGACAGCCGCCTGCCGGTCATTCCCGTGCGGGCATTGAAAAATGAGGGCTCCATTGAATTTGGCAAGCTTCAACTTGAATTGCTGGGCAAACTGGACACCAACCTCATTGACCGGCATGAGGCTCAATATAAGGTAGAAGAATTCTGGGTCGGCGCGTTACGCCAGGCGGTAATCGATGGTGATGTTGCCAAAGGCTCGCTCATGGCAGGCCAATCGGTTGGGCTGGTAGATAAAATCCAGCCCCTGAAAGAAATTATGGGCGAAATGGTAAACGATGCGGAATCGGAACTGCAAAGACTAAAGGAAATTTTCAATAGTCAATAGCCAATTCCGACTGGTCCGGCTGCCGTTTATAATTTTTCAACATTCGCTGCAGCAGGGCCGTTTGAGCCCTCCTCGATTTCAAACTGCACCAGCTGGCCTTCGGTAAGCGATTTAAAGCCCTCGCCTTTTATGGCGGAATAATGGACAAAAATGTCTTCACCGTCTTCTTTGACTATAAATCCCCAGCCCCTCTTGTTGTTGAACCACTTGACTGTTCCTTGCAGCATAACTTTGCGCTCCTGAACCACTTCTGAAACCCTTGCATCACATTGCCCACTGCAAAGAATTTCATCTGTTTAGAGACTTCCAAATATAAAAAGGCAGAGTCACTTCGACCCTGCCTCTAAAGCCTGCATTTATCACATCTTCGAACAAAATACATCGTGAATCTCTTGTACATCCTTAGCTGTCGGCCATCGAGAAGATAGAAATTTGGCCAATCCCCTGTAGTAGCTGATTGCAGCTTTTATATCACTAATAAACCGGCAGGTGTCAAGAAAAAAAATAAGTCGATTGGTTCCAAAATTGACAAAATCGTATCCCGATAAAATTCCTTCTGTACATAGTGTCGAAACAAATGATATACCAATAAATATCTTCATTCTGGGACAAATTGGATTCAGTTGAGACTCTTTCAACCCTAATGGCGGATCAGCATTTTTAACGCCATTGTCGGTTGGGGGCATCGGTTTGCGGCCGGCGCCGGTCAAAGATACTGAATTGACAGAGGAGGAAAAAAAGCATGCCTAAAAATCTGGACAGCAGCCGCTGGTTGGTTTTAATATGCTTACTTGCAGGCCTGCATTTGCTTATTGGATGTGCAGCACCACAGGCACAAACCGTTAAAACCATCGAAGTCCCTCCGGATGCAAATCTTTTGCGGGTCGGGATCACAGCCAATGCACAACCCCTGGTCTATCGGCAAGGTGACAAAATTGTCGGCCTGGAGGCCGATCTGGCAAGGGAACTGGCAAAAGATCTGGGTAAATCACTGCAATTTGTTGAGTATGAGTGGGAGGCTCTGATACCTGCCCTGATGGCCAATAAGATCGATATCATCATGTCCGGCATGTCGGTCACCCGATTAAGAGAGATAAGAATTGCCTTTGCCATCCCTTACTTTAAGAGCGGGCTAATGGCCCTGATCCGCCGGGAGGATGCTGCCCGTTACAGCACCGGCCTTTTTTCTTTGACAACAAGTTCCGCCATCGGTGCCATTAAAGATACTACCAGCGAATTTTTTGTTGAAACCAACTACAGCAGTGTCAAAAAAAGCTGTATCCGGATACAAAACCGGCGGTCAAGGCCCTGATCGACAAACAAATCGATATGTTCATCTATGACGCACCTTTGATTTTGTATTTGGCATCTGAAAATGAAACCAGGGGCCTCACGGCGCTGTTTACCCTGTTAACGGAAGAATATCTGGCCTGGGGTGTCAGGAAGGATAATAAAGAGCTGCTGGAATCAGCTAACAATTTTCTAAGAACGGCCAACAATGACGGACGGTTAAACCAAATGATCAAATACTGGATCCCCTTTGCCAAATAAATCAAAATTCGTGCTATAATAAACGGGTTGGACCTGACAGGGTTCGGCCTTTTTTTATTGCACGGCCCTTGTTCGATTCAACTTGAAGCTATCTCAAATTGTTGAGGTCCGCTTCTAAGCAAATCCCTATCTGGCGGGAAACCAATTCACCATGAAATTATATAAAAACAAAGGGTTCTGGTTAGCAGGGTCGGTTGCTTTGTCGGCTTTTCTGCTGCTTTTTATGGTCCGCCTGGATTTGTTTAATAAATTCATTTACCGCCCCAAAAACCTGGAGATATCAACAGACAATCTGCCCCGGGCCAAGGAAACCTGGATGAATATTTTTCAATCCAACCGGAAAATCGGATTCTCGCACACCAGACTGTCGGCTGAAAATGATGGCTATCACCTGCAGGAAACGGTTCTGATGCGCATTAATACCATGGGCATGGTTCAGAATATCCAGCTTAAAACCCGGGGACGCCTTAAGGACGACTACAGTCTGGCCGACTTTGATTTTAGTATTAATTCGGGACGTTTCAGCTTTCGGGTGGACGGCTCCCTGTCCGATGATACCCTGACCATCAATTCCGCCAGTGCCGGGTCCACCCGCCGGATGGAAATCAAACTTAAAAACAAACCCTATCTGCTGGCCGGAATCACCTCTGCCATCGCCGCAGTCGAACTAAAAGCCGGCAACAAATATGCCTTCGATATCTTTGACCCGGCCACAATGGGGCAAACACCTGTTATCATTGAAGTAATAGGACAAGAAGACATCAGCATCGCCGGAAGCCAAAAATCTGCCACCCGGGTAACCCTAAATTTCAAAGGTACATCCCAGACCGCCTGGATTGACGAATCCGGCGATGTGCTGCAGGAAAAAGGGATGCTGGGAATCCGGCTTGAAAAAACCACCCGGCAGGATGCCCTCGAGGGGCTTGGCAAGGCGGCCAGCGCCGATCTTACCGAAGTAGCATCCATCGCATCCAACCTAAAGCTTGCAGACCTGGATCGGCTGGCAACCCTGAAATTTGAAATCACGGGAATTGCGGATAAAAGGATCAGGCTGAACGGCGGCCGACAAAATTGGGAAAAAAATACCCTGACAGTCAACCGGGAATCAACAGAGCATCTGCCGGATAATATAGAGCTCACGGATTTACATGCCTTTGAAAAAGTATACCTGCAGCCTTCGGCCTTTATCCAATCCGACCATCAAAATATCCAGGCCCTGGCACACAAAATCGTTGCCGATCAAAACACATCCCTGGATAAAGTACGAGCCCTGGTCGATTGGGTGCACCGCAATATTGAAAAACGGCCGGTACTCTCTTTGCCGGATGCACTCTCCACCCTGGAAAACCGTGTCGGGGATTGCAACGAGCATGCCGTGCTGTTCGCAGCCCTGGCCAGGGCCGCAGGTATCCCCTGCCGCCTGGAAGCCGGCCTGGTATATTTAAAAGGACGCTTTTATTATCATGCCTGGAACCTGGTCTATCTGGGACGCTGGATAACCGTCGATTCCCTTTTCGGTCAAATACCGGCGGATGTCAGCCATATACGGCTGGTGACCGGTTCTCCACAGAAACAGCTTGATTTAATGGGTCTTATTGGCAAATTGCGGCTAAGGGTAATTGAATAGTCCGTTGTTTGTTGTCCGTGATCCGTTGCGAAACGAGGTTAAAATTGTTAACGCGACCGACAACGGACAACACCCAACTGACAATTTTTCAAGTTAACGGCATTTTTGAATGGCAGCGCACAAGGGTTTCATCAACTTAAAACATTAATTTCGAGCCTATTATGATCGAACTCAAATCCCTGACAAAAAAATACGGTGAATATACGGCCGTGGACGATTTAAATCTGTCTGTCCGAAAAGGAGAAATATTCGGATTTATCGGCCCCAACGGCGCCGGCAAAACCACAACCATAAAAATGATCGGGGGCATTCTGGCCCCCTCGGCCGGTACTGTCAAAATTGCCGGTATCGATATCCAGCAGGAACCGGAAAAAGCCAAAGGCAAAATCGGATTTATTCCCGATCGTCCCTATCTGTATGAAAAACTGACCGGTATGGAGTTTTTAAAGTTCACCGCCGATCTTTACGGCGTACCGGATGATATTTTCAGCCAAAAAGCGCAGCAGAACCTGGAAATGTTTTCGCTGGCGGACTGGTCCGATGAGTTGATCGAATCATATTCCCACGGCATGAAACAACGCCTGATCATGTCCGCGGCCCTGCTGCACGATCCTGAGGTTATCATTGTGGACGAGCCGATGGTGGGCCTTGATCCGATGGCCATCCTGATGGTCAAGGATCTTTTTCAGCGCCTCGCGCATAAGGGGGTCACCGTATTTATGTCAACCCACACACTGGCGGTGGCCGAGGATATCTGTGAGCGCATCGGGGTCATCAACAAGGGGCAAATAATCGCCAGCGGCACCACCGCCGATCTTCAGCGAGAGGCCAATATAACCGATGCCGACCTTGAGCAGGTGTTCATTAACCTGACGAGCAATGCCAACT
>CAVXZZ010000031.1:0-105318 GCA_963766255.1 uncultured delta proteobacterium | reverse complement strand
CGCGCGGTAAAGGCAAAATTCACGTCTACTATTGCAAAAATGCCACGGCCGAAGAACTGGCCAAAGTCCTGCAGAATGTGCCGAGCGACAAGGCCGGTGCGCCCAAAGGCAAAGCGGCACCGGCTGTGGCCGGTGCGGTTAGAATCTCCGCCGACAAGGCCACCAACAGCCTGATTATCATGGCCGACAAAGATGATTACCTGGTTTTGGAAGAGGTCATTAAAAAACTCGATATCCCCCGCTCCATGGTCTACATCGAAGCGCTGATTATGGAAGTCGACATGGAAAAAAGCCTGGATATCGGGATTGACTGGTCGGTCTTCGGCAAGACCTCGATTGACGGCAAGGAAACGGCGATTGGCGGCGGGTTCAGGCAGGGCCTTGAAATTCTTCCGAACGAATTGCTCAAAGGCGGCCTCACCCTGGGGTTGCTGACCGAGCCCATTACCATCGCCGGTATTGCCGTCAACAATATTTCCGCCATCGTCAATGCCGTTAAAACCGACGATGATTTTCGCATTCTTTCAACACCCCAGGTATTGACCACGGATAACGAAGAAGCCCGCATCACGGTGGGCGAGAACAGACCCTACCAGACCCGATCCACCACCGATGTATCCGGCGGCACCTTTGAATCCTTTGAATACCGCGATGTCGGTAAGATCTTAAAGATCACCCCCCACGTCACCGA
This sequence comes from uncultured delta proteobacterium, assembly GCA_963766255.1. Classification (GTDB taxonomy): domain Bacteria; phylum Desulfobacterota; class Desulfobacteria; order Desulfobacterales; family JAFDCJ01; genus JAFDCJ01. The sequence continues at coordinate 104,627 of CAVXZZ010000031.1, read as the reverse complement.
AGGCCGGCTGGTGCGCATGCAAATTAACCTGGAGGTCACCCAAATCGATCAGACGGCCACTCTGCTCACCTCAACAACCCAGCCCGTCACCCTGAAGCGGACAGTGGATACCACCGTGATCGTTAGAGATAATCAGACCATCGTCATCGGCGGACTGATCGATGATGTTACGACTACCAATGAAACCAAGGTCCCGGTGCTGGGCGACATTCCCATACTGGGCTGGCTGTTTAGAGACAAATCCGATTCCACCGAAAAGACCAACCTCTATATTTTTCTGACCCCCAGGGTTATTAAAAACCCCAATGAAGCGGCAAGTGTGTTGCAGGAAAAACAGGAACATATGAATTCGGTTCAAGAGGGCAGTTTTAAGGTCATTGAGCGCCCAGAGGTCGAGACGGTGGTAGAATAAATTAAACAGAGCGCTGCTGCTGAATTTCTGTGGCAGACAGTCCCGCGGGGGCTGCGTATTTGGTATTTTGTGTTTGGTGTTTAGTTTGAGCCACCGATTTTCAGACACCAAACACTAAACACTAAACACCAAACACTAGCCGGTTTTAACCAATAATTAGTTTTGTTGATATATAAATTTTCTAAAAGCGTCAGTATATATTATTAGCACCCCAAATGGCCCAGCAATTATCTCAAATACTCGTTGCCGATTACGGCCTGAATGAAGAAGATTTGGCCGAAGCCTACCGCCTCAAAGATGAAAAAGGCGGCAGCATCGGCGAAATTCTGCTTCAGCAGGACAATATCTCCGAAACCCAGCTGTTGGGAGCCCTGGGCCATCAGTACGATCTTCCCTACTGGCCCACCCTGCCTTTAGACGACATTGAATCTGACTTTACCCAAAAAATTCCGATCCAATTTTTAAAAAAATATTTCATGGTACCGCTGGAGTACCTCAATCCGGTAACGGCCGCAAATTGCGCCATGGTGCTCCCCAACAACCCGGATGCCGACAAACAGGTTGCCGCCCCCGGCCATGTCATCGCCATTAACGACCCGTTGAATTTCCATGCCCTCGATGACCTGGTGCGCCTGATGGAACTAACCGATTTTAAGCTGGTGCTGGCAAGCCGTGAGTCCATTTTATCCGCCATCAACCTGCAATATGACCTGCGCCGGGATTCTGCCGAACAGCTTGTCCAGGATATGCAGGAAAACGGCAGTGCCATTCTAAGTGAAATCGAGGAAACGGCCGATCTTCTCGATGACACCAGCGAAGCACCCATCATTAAACTGGTCAATCACATTATATCCCAATCCCTAAAAGCCCGTGCCAGCGACATTCATATCGAACCTTACCAGCACAGTTTTACCGTACGCTACCGGGTTGACGGAATTCTTTACGATTTGCTGAGTCCGCCGAAATGGATTCAGCCGGCCTTGATTTCCAGGATCAAGGTCATGGCGAAAATGAACATTGCCGAAAAACGCCTGCCCCAGGACGGACGCTTTGAGGTCAAGGTGGGTGATCAAAACACCGATCTGCGGGTATCCACCATTCCGACCGCCTTTGGCGAGCGGGTTGTTCTCAGGCTGTTGAATAAATCAGGCTCCTTGCTGGAACTGCCGGATATCGGCCTGAGCCCAAAGCGCCTGAAGCTGATTAAAAAGCTGGTGGCTTCGCCCAACGGTATCATCCTGGTTACCGGACCGACCGGCAGCGGCAAAACCACCACATTATATGCCGTTTTACAATCCATCAACAAGCCGAACATCAATATTATCACCATCGAAGATCCGATTGAATATCAGATCAAAGGCATCAGCCAAATCCAGGTAAATCCAAAAATTGATTTGACCTTCGCCCGGGGTCTGCGTTCCATTGTTCGCCAGGACCCGGATGTGATTCTGATTGGTGAGATTCGAGACAAGGAAACTGCGGAAATCGCCGTCCAGTCCGCCTTGACCGGCCATCTGGTTTTTTCCACCCTGCACACCAATGATTCGGCCAGTGCCATTACCCGCCTGGTGGATATGGGGGTTGAGCCCTTTTTAATTTCTTCCTCGGTATTGGCCGTGGCAGCCCAGCGACTGGTGCGCGTCCTCTGTAATAACTGTAAAAAGGCTTATAAGCCCAGCGAAGTATACCTGCAAAGCATCGGTGTATCACCGACCCATTTCAAGGAGCGCCATATTTATAAAGCCGCCGGGTGTGAAAAATGCATCGGCACCGGCTACAGCGGCCGTTTGGGCATTTTTGAATTTATGGTCCTGACCGAGAATTTAAAAAATCTGATTCTGGAAACCTTTGATTCCAATCAGATCCAAATGGAAGCCCGCCGGGAAAAGATGATGAGCCTGCGCCAGGACGGCATTCAAAAGGTATTGCAGGGTATCACCACGATTGAAGAAGTGTTGAGGGTAACGCAAAAGTGAGCCACCGGCAACTGGTTGCTGAATCATTTGTTGTGTGGTAGTCTGGCCTGGGGAATGCTGGAAACCAAGTGCTGTTGCGGGTTGCGCGTTACGTGTTCCGAAGTGACAGCTCCGACCATATCCTGTTTTCCAAATCTCCGCCTTCTGTCCTCCGTCATCTGTCCTCTGTTAACGAAGGTCCCGCACCGCCAGGGCCCGGTAGGCCTTTTGATGCACCATCCGGTCGGTATAATGATACCCGCGGTTAAAATTGAATATGTAGGCCTGGATGGCTGAAGTTTCTGAGGTCCACACCCACCCGCAACTCAATTTTATTTCCGGTACGATCTTGACCTGCTGACCGCAGTCCGTCTCATATCCTTGATAGGCCTTGTCATGCACATAAAGACTTTGCAGTTCCGCCAGGGTCGGCATCCGCCAGTTGTCATACCTTTTGGCAAGGGTGTCACCGAAGGTGTATTTGACCCACTGGTTTGCCTGCTTCCAATTGATGTCACCCTGGTTGTCAGTTTTGGCCCACATCAGCCCCAGCTGATGATCCGTCACCGTTTCGTCGCCGTTATCCGTGAACCTGTCACCGGCGAATGCCGGTGTGCCGATGAGCAAGATGCAAGTAACTATTATCAATCCCTTTGATAATTTGATTCTGTACATTTTTGCCCCCTTCACCCACCTTTGCTGCAGGTGGTTTAAAAAACCTCACTAATGCCCAAATTCGGTGTTGCTCGTTTCTTATAGAAGGTCAGGTCAAGTTTGTGCGTTGCCTCAGGCGTTGGCGGTTTTTCTCGTCACGATAGGATATCACCGTCACCGGCGAGCGGCGAAACAATTTTTCGGCCACCGAACCGATGAGGATATGTTCCAGGTCCGTGCGGCCTTTGACCCCCATGACGACCAGATCCACATTTTCATCTTGAATAATCTTCAGCAGTTCATCAATGGGATTACCGACCTGCAATATCAGTTTGATAGATCCCTTAGACAGACTTGCATTCTTTGCAATCGCCTCAAAGGCATCCCGCCGTTCCGCCTTAAGCTCTTTGATATACCTCTCGGGATCCAAATCATACCCCATGTTCGTGATGGCCGTCACCGCTTCGACATCACGGGAGTTGATAATATTGGCGACGATCAGCTCCGCTCCCAGTTTTGCGGCCAGCATATCAGCGTAATTGAAAATCCCTTCCGCATATTCTGAAAAACCCAGGGCAACCATGATCTTCTTTATTTCATCCATGATGGTTTCCTTAAAGTCGCCGCCGGTCTAACGTCATTGTTAAAACCACTGAAGCTTATTGAAAAAAATGACGCTGACCAACGATCCGTTTTTACTAACAACCCAAGCTCCTTGTTCAGAGGGCTGTTTCACCGCTGAGAGCGCTGAGAAAAAAATCAATATGATGGCTGTTTGCCTCTGCGGTCTCCCACCGGGGCGCAGGCCCTATGGGCCGGAGGCTGCGTCCTCTGTGGTGAATATTTTTTCTGCTGCCCCTATCTATGTCGAATAAGGGATAATAAATCCTGGCCCCATCAGCCTGCTGCCGGGAGCGGCTCTGCCCTGCCCATGCGGGGCTTTTGCATCAGATACAGCAACCCCATAATCCCCAGACCGATGAGGTAGGTCCAGTAGCGCTGATCATGCGGTATTCCGATCCATGAGGCGATCAGATCCGGACGCATCAACACCAGGGTCGCCAGCAAAAATATCGGAATCTCCCAGATTTTTACCTTGGTGAAATACCATCCCTGGGTGGCCGAAGCGAAAGCAAAATTGCCCAGGCAGGCCATGATAAAAATCAGGATCCCCTGGGGCCAACTGTTGATATTGTGCAGGATCAAATCAGAGTTGAATATGAACATGAACGGTAAAATGGCCGTCCGGATATCATACATGAAACCCTGCAAACCGGTGGCAATCGGATCGGGATTTGGCGATCGCCGCGGCGGCATAGGCCGCCAGCCCCACGGGCGGCGTGTCGTCGGCCAGGATGCCGAAATAAAAACAGAACAGATGGGCCGACATGAGCGGGACGATAAAATCACTGTAGCCGCCGATTTCGACAATCACCGGGGCTGTCAGGGATGCCATGACGATGTAGGTGGCCGTTGTGGGAAGCCCCATGCCGATGATCAGGCTGGCAATGGCCGTAATGACCAGCATCAGATAAATATTGCCCATCGAAAGGGTATCGATAATGGCGGTAATCAGCTGGCCGAGACCCATGGCCACAACCCCCACAATAATGCCTGCCGCCGCCGTTGCCAGGGCAACCGACACCATATTGCGGCCGCCGTTGACCAGGGCCTCAACAATATCGACGATGCTCTGCTTAAAAGCGGGACCGAGCGGCTGCTTGTTCAGATAGGCCTGAATCGGTCTTTGAAAAAGCATGACGATCGCCATCACCCAGATGGCATTAAAGGCTGCCAGCTCCGGTGAATGCCGCACCACGATCAGCTCGTAAAGGAGCAGACACAGGGGCAGCAAATAATGGGCGCCGGAAATAAGGGTTTTGAAAAACGCCGGCAGCTCCGCTCGCGGGATGCCCCGCAAGCCCAGCTTGGAGGCTTCGATATGGGTAATGTAGAAGAGGGCCGCGTAGGACGCAAAGGCCGGTACGGCAGCCGCCTTGATGACCTCCACGTAAGGAACGTTTACATATTCGGCAATGATAAAGGCCGCCGCGCCCATGATCGGCGGCGCCAGCTGCCCGTCGGTGCTGGCGGCCACCTCGATCGCGGCAGCCTTTTTAGCCGGATAGCCGACTTTTTTCATCAGCGGAATGGTAAAGGTGCCGGTGGTGACGATGTTGGCGATACTGGATCCGGACACCAAACCGGTCAAACCGCTGCCCATAACGGCTGCCTTGGCCGGTCCGCCCTTGAACCCCCCCAGCAGGGACAGGGCCAGTTGAATGAAATACTTACCGGCTCCGGCTTTGTCCAGCATGGCGCCGAAAAGCACAAATAAAAAAACGATGGTGGCCGATACGTCCAGGGGAATGCCGTAAATGCCCTCGGTGGACATGGTCATCTGGCCCATGAAGCGATTCAGCGAAACCCCCTTGAAGGCAATGAGATCCGGCATGTAGGGCCCGAAGAAGGCATAAATGATAAAAAAGATCGCAATGACCGGCAGCGCCGGACCGATCACCCGGCGAGCGGCCTCCAGCAGGAGCACCACCAGGACCAATCCGATGACAAGGTCTCTAGGAATCGGGTCACCGTAGCGCGAGGTCATACCGACGAAATCAATAGCAATGTAAAGGGCGGAGAATGCAGCAATGACCCCGATGATAAAATCGAGTAGGGGGATTCTATCGGTGGCGGAAAAATATTTCAGGCCGAAGCGTGTTTTTTTAAATATGGGATAATTCAGGTAAACAACCAACAGGGCAAACCCCAGGTGGATGGCCCGGATGAAGGTGGAATCCAGGATAAGCCAGCTGGCGATGGATAACTGAAAAACACTCCAGACAACACACACAAAAGGGATGACGTATTTAGTAAATCCTTCCGGGCGTCGGCCGATGCCCTCTTCTTCTTCGGCCATTCGTTTTGCAAGTTCCAGGCCCTCATCCTGTTCTTGGATTTCATTTTTAGTCATGACGATCACCTAGCTTATCAGTAATATATGAGGATATTGAAAATTACCCATCAACGCCACAAGAACGCTCAGGCAAACAGTAAAGTAGAGGAAAGCGCGCGCAGATCGAAACAGAGAGGCAAATCAATCAGGAAAAAATACATATGCTCCGGCAATTAAAGGCGGCGGATCTCAGGCTATAGAGCTCTAAATCCGCCGCCTGCAAATTCAAGAATCCGACTTCTATCCTATTTCAGGCCGACTTCCTTGTAGTATTTCAGCGCTCCGGGATGGAGAGGCGCGGACAGACCTTCCAACATGTTCTGTTTGGTCAGGCCGGCGTAGGCCGGATGCAATTTTTTAAAATCTTCAAAATTATCAAAAACTTCTTTGACAATAGCGTAAACAACATCATCCGAAACCTTGGCGGAGGTCACGAAAGTGGCCTTGACGCCGAAGGTGGGGACATCCTTATCATTGACCGCACCGGGATAAAGCTCCGTTACCCGGGTGACGGCCTTGGCGTAATAGGGGTATTTGGCGAGCAGGCCGTCCACCTTTTCGATGGGAACGAACTTGACCTTGCGCACACCGGAAGTGGCTTCCTTGTAATAGCCACTGGGATGTCCGACCGTATAAAAGGCGGCATCGATGCGGCCGTCCTGAATCAGTCCGGGCGCTTCGGCGGCCTTGAGGCTTTCGGCATTGAAATCCTTTTCCCAGTTCAGTCCGTTGGCCTCCAGGGCATCAATGGCATTCTGGCGGTAACCGGAACCGACGTTACCGATGTTAACGCGCTTGCCCTTGAGATCATCGATGCTGTTGATGTTGGCATCAACCGCGGCAATCAAATCGACGGTTTCAGGATGAATGGAGAACACCGCCCGCAAATCCTTCTGGGGGCCTTTATCTTTCCAGTCTTCGATTCCCTGGACGGCCTGGTACTGGCGATCGGACTGGGCCACCCCGAATTCCAGATCGCCCGCCATAATGGCATTGATGTTGAACACGGACCCGCCGGTGGACTCAACGGTGGCGCGGATGCCATATTCTTTGCGCTTTTTGTTTACCATCTTGGCAATGGCACCGCCGGTGGGATAATAAACACCGGTGATTCCGCCTGTGCCGATGGTGACGAAGGTGGTTTTGGCTTCGGCCTTGGTTTCAAAAGGACCCATGCCGGCCGAAAAGGCGACTCCTATAACGAGTGCCAGTGCAATAATAAATAGCTTTTTCATTGAAAACCTCCTTTGTTTAGTTGATTAGCGGTTTAAGCTAATGCTTTGGATTATTGAAAATTAAATTGTGCCGAATCAGTTCCGCACTGCTTCCCTTCAAAATTTAGAAATTATTGCCAAATTAAAATCTGAATTGATCTCAGACCTTCAAGTCCTATCAAATGAAGCATCGAAATGCAACAGATAACTGCCGGTATTGAGAAATCCTATCAAAAGAGTTGGTGATGCGGGGTGCGCCTTCCGTGTTGCGTGTTGCGGGTTGCACGGTGAGGGGTTATAGAGACAGGTCATAGTCCTCTGGTCGCTTGTTACTGATTGGTCATTTAGTCAAATAGGCTGAAATCCTTTTCACTATTTAACGAATCAACTATTTAACTATTCAACTGGCCTTGATGGAACATTGCCTGCCGCGTCGTACAGAGGCGAAGACTGGTTACGTGTACATTTCTGCAAGTTTTTCATAATACTTCGCCTCAGCATCCTTGCCCCGCTTGCGGCAGCCCCCGGCAAATATAGTGCATTTTTCCTGCAATGTCCGCACGGCGGCCCGGTATGAATCCTGTTCCAGTTGTCCGCTTTCAATCACTTTTTTAAGGGCCTGAATTCTGAACTTATCGAGGCCGGGGGCTTTGGACAGTTGGTCGGCATGCCCCCCGCGCTTGATAATCAAAGGGGTTTCAATCAGGTGGACCGGATAGCGCCAGCTGATTCTCAACCATAGATCGTAATCCTCGCAGGCCGGCAGCTCCTCATCAAACAGCCCGACCTCATCGAACAGGGTGCCCTTCATTATCACGGCCGAGGGACTGACCAGGCACAAGGCCAGGGAGGGTTCGAAGATCATGCCCGATAATTTATGGTGCCGGGTTTTGGGATTGACGCGCACCCCGTTGCGGATCCAGATTTCTTCGGTCTGATTGATCATGGCACCGGGATTGGAATTGAAAAAATCGATCTGGCTTGAAAGTTTGCGGGGCAGCCAGAGGTCATCTGAATCCAGAAAGGCGATCAACCCACCACCCGCTGCCGCAATCCCCCGATTGCGGGCAGCGCTGACCCCCTTATTGGACTGCCGAATAACCATCAGGTCCTGATGATAAGCGTCAAGGATCTGCCCGGTATTATCGGTCGAGCCGTCATCCACCACGATCAGCTCAAAATCCCTAAAATCCTGAGCCAGAACCGAGTCGATGGCCTCCCGTAGAACCCAGCCACGGTTGTAGGTGGGGATTATAACGGATACTAGTGGCTTTTTGGATTTTGCTGCCATAATTTAAAAATTGTTGATTGGTTGACGGGTTGATTAGTTGATTAAGTAAAGCGCAGAATATCGAATGTCGACTGTCGAAGGGTGGTTTCGCTTCGCTCAGCCTTCTTTTTAAATAGACAGAATACATTCCTTCGATATTCGACATTCATTATTCGATATTCGATATTTGTTTTTCCCCGTTAAACCATCCTCTTAATCTCACCCAGCTTCTGCTCCAGCCGCTTGGCGGATATCGGGATGGCGGTTTTAAGTTCCTGGGCGAAAACGGATACTTTGTATTCCTCGATCATCCAAAAATAGTCTTCGACAGCCTGTCGCTTTTCATCCGAGGCCCGAGGGGAAAGCTCGTTTAACAGCTGATTCAATTCCTCGGCAAACCTGACAATATCTCTGGATTTGGCGTGATCCTTTTCAAAATCGACGGCGGCACGCCGAGCCCGGATGGCTGCGGCCTGAATGTATCGTAATAAATGGTCCAGGCGCTGTTTATCGTAAATCGTAATAAACGTCTCCGGCACCAGCCTGGCAAGCTCAACGGTTTGCTCCTGGAAAAAGGATACCACCCGGCTGTTTTTGCGGCTGCTCTGCTGCAGTTTATGAATCTGGCTTCTGGCTTCATGGTAGGCAGTCAGGACCGCTACAAGACTGTCAAGCAATTGCCGACCGGTGGATGAAATTTTAGGTGCCACGGATTCAACATGGGCATAAAAGGCCTCCTGGGACCGGATATTTTTTCTGAATAAATCCTGAATGACGCGATCAACCATCTGGTTAACCAGATTTTTGGCACCTCCAAAATAATCGGCCATAAAAGCCTTATCCGCCGGGAGTGTCAGCTGACGTCTTAAAAATTTTAAATCTTTTGCAAAAAGAATGGCATAAAGTGCAGCTACCCCCCTGCGATGAACTGTCAGCGCTTTCTCCCGCTGGCGATACAGGCGAATATTGACAAAGCTATCAGCGCTGGAAGGCTCTAATGCCGGGTAGGCTATCCAGCGGCCGGTTTCTTTGCCGGTGTCGCTGACAGATTCCGGCAAATCGCCAAAATCCCAGCGGGTGATGCCGGTTTTCTCCCATTGAAGGCGCGCGGCCTTCAATTCATCGAATTTTTCATGGCCGGCGTCAGCTTGCCGCAAAATGTCTGGATCCCGACCGGCCCGCAGCTCTTTGCCGTCAGGTGCCGTAATGGCAACCCGCATTTTCAGGTAATCCGGCAAAGATTCTTCCGACCAGGCCGCTGCCGGTATATCGAGGCCGAAGCGGCGATAAATAAATTCACCCAGGGCGGAGATAAGAGAGCTTCGGCTTTTGGGCATTTCATGAATAATGACATCGACCGTATTTTTTACAGGCACCAGCTTGCGACGATACTTTTTAGGTAATCCCTTGATCAGGGCTTCAATTTTTTGGGGATAGAGTCCGGGCACGAGCCAGTCCATCGACTCCGGTGATACCGAAGGGGCCAGTGCGGAAGGTATTTTCAGCGTGACACCGTCATCGTCTTTTCCGGGATCAAAGCAATAGGCGCACTCCAGGCTGTTATTTTCGATATCAAGGCGGTCCGGATACTGATCCAGCAGCTTATCATCCGGGTTTTGCGCGAGCAGGGCCTCCTTTTCCAGCCGCAGAAACCGATCGTTCTTCTTTTTTTTCAACAACCTGGCAAGGGTCCGAACATCGTAAATTCCCGGCAGCCGTTCCTGATAAAACTCGTAGATATATTGCTCCTCTATCAAGAGGTCCCGGCGCCGGAAGCGATTTTCGATATCAATGATGTCGTCGATCAGGCGCTGGTTATGGGTCATGAATGCAAAAGGCTTTTTTACATCACCATTTACAAGGGCGCTCTGGATAAAAATTTCCGATGCTTCGGACGGGTTCACCCTGCCGTATGAAACCTTTCTACCCGGTTCGATGATCAAGCCAAAAAGAGAAACCTGCTCCAGGGCCACCACCTCACCGCGGTTTTTCTCCCAGTGGGGCTCCAGATAGGTCCGCCGGCACAGATCCCCTCCCAGTGCCTCCAGCCAGCCGTTGTCAATGTTGGCAACCGTACGCGCAAATACGCGCGAGGTTTCCACCATTTCAGCCGCCACCACCCAGGATCGGGCCTTGTTGAATAGGCCGGAGCCTGGAAAGATCATTACGTCCCTGCCTTTGCCGGCTCGGAAAATATTTTTTTCCTTCTGCATGGCAATATTCGATAAAAACCCGCTCAGGATCGCTTTGTGGATCCCCTCATATTCTGTCTTCGATATGTTGAGGTTTCCGCTCTCCGCCAGTTCCGTTTCGCATGCCTTTTTAAATTCCGCATTCGACTCGACTGAGCTCGTCGCAGGCCGCATTCCGAAATCCGAATTCCACAAACCGTGTTCTTTTAAAATCGATAGTATCTGACTGTGAATATCCCGCCATTCCCGCATGCGCTTGAATGATATAAAGTGCGCACGGCAATATTTCTTCATCTGGTTGTTGCTTTTCACTTTCCGCAAGTGAGCATGGTACCGATTCCAGATGTTCAGCAAGGTCACAAAATCTGAATCGGGATCGTCAAATACAGCATGCATTCGGTCTGCCTCCCCGGCTTTCTCAAGGGGACGTTCCCGGGTATCCTGGATACTGAGCGCCGCCGCAATGATGGCGGTTTCGGCGATACACCCCTCCTGTTTGGCCTCAATCAACATCCGGGACAACCTGGGGTCCAGCGGTATCTTCGCCATCAACCGCCCCCTGTCGGTCAACCGGACATGCTTTTGAGATTTACCATCTGAAAATCCATACCTCCATTCCCTGTATCTTTTTTCTGTTTTCCGTCTACTTCTTTTTATTTCCGCATTCCGCATTCCCTCCGGGGCGTAGGCCCCTTGGGCCGGAGGCCCATTCCGCATTCAGAACTCTGTCTTCAACCTTTTGCCTTTTGCCTTTTGCCTTTGACCTTTCCACAATTGCTCCAAGCTCAGACAGCAGATTAAACCCGTCCTTGATGCTTTTAAGATCCGGACGATCGATAAAGGGAAAATCCAGCACATCACCCAGTTTGAGCGAAATCATTCGTAAAATAACCTCGGCCAGATTGGCCCTCAGAATTTCAGGCGGCGTAAATTGCGGGCGCGCTTGATAATCGTCTTGCGAATAAAGCCTCAGGCAATTCCCGTCTTGCACCCGGCCGCAGCGGCCTTTGCGCTGGTCGCAACTGCTCCTGGATACCGGCACCACGGGCAACGAGGTTGTGCGTGTCCTGGGGGAATAGCGGGAAATCCGCGCCAGACCCGAATCAATCACATACTTGATCCCCGGAATGGTGATGGACGTTTCAGCAACATTGGTGGCGACGATGACCTTGCGCCGCGAAAGGCGCGCAAACACCCGGGACTGCTCCGCGGCGGTCAGCCGGGCAAACAGCGGCATCACCCGGGTTCCTTCCGGTGTCTGGGCGTCGAGCAGTTCACAGGTTTCTCGGATATCCTGCTCGGTGGGCATAAACACCAGCAGGTCCCCGGCGCGGCTTTGATTCAATATCCGCTTAACGGCCTGCACCGCCAGCTCCACATGGGTCAGCTCACCGTTTGGCGACGGGTCTGCATCCGGGGATAAATATTGGACGTCGACCGGATACATGCGGCCGGAAACCTCTATGACCGGCGCATTCCCGAAGGCTTTGGAAAACTTTTCGGTATCGATGGTGGCCGAGGTAATGATCAGCTTTAAATCATCTCTTTTATTTACCAGGGTCTGCAGGATTCCCAGAATAAAGTCGATGTTCAGGCTGCGTTCATGGGCTTCATCGACAATGATCGTATCATAGGCGCCCAGGTGCCGATCGCTCTGGGTTTCGGCCAGCAGGATGCCGTCGGTCATGATTTTAATGAAGGCCTCTTTGCGGGTTCGGTCCTTAAAACGGATTTTGTACCCAACGGTGCCATCGGCTTTCGGCCCCAGTTCTTCAGCAATGCGGCGGGAAACCGTGGTGGCCGCAATTCTCCTGGGCTGGGTGCATCCAATCAGGCCGTCTATTCCGCGCCCGGCTGCCAGGCAATATTGAGGCAGCTGGGTGGTTTTGCCGGAACCGGTCTCCCCGGACACCACGATGACCGGATGCCGTTCGATGGCCGCGATAATCTCATCTTTTTTAGCAAAAATCGGCAGGGCTTCGTTAAAACGCAGCGCCGGAAGATGGGCCCGGCGGCGGGCTCTTTTTTTAGCAGATGCCTTCAGGCGCTTTTCGAGTTCAGCCAGTTGTTTTTCAATTTTTTCATCCGGCCACGCCCTGCCCTTGCGCGCAGTCAGGCGCCGGATGTCATGTCGGGCCTTCAACCGGTCAACCGCCAGCACCGTGGGCAACAGGGATTCAATCTTTTTTATTTGGTTTCGATGAGTGGTCAATTTTATAGATGCTTACCTATTTGTTTTATCGCGGCTGGAAGCCGCTCCCACTCAACATCATTGACCCGTGGGAGCGGCTTCCAGCCGCGATTGAAATAAATTTACCTGATGTGGTTTGCGTTCTGAAATAATTTGCAAGTTGAAAATTATAGAATTATAGAATAATAATTATCCGTTTAAGCACCTAAAATCAATAGCCCATGAGGCAGATCAGTCAGACTATCTGACCAGTCAACTATTTAACTATTCAACTAATCAACTATTTAACTAAACCCAGAGGAGTAAGCCATGAAATTTATCGTTATCGGCGGCGATGCCGCCGGGATGAGTGCCGCCAGCCGCGCCAAGCGCAATCAGCCTGATCTGGAGGTAACGGTTTTGGAAAAAACCATGGATGTTTCCTACAGCGCCTGAGGCCTGCCCTACAATCTGGCGGCGCCGGATAGAGACATCGAGGACCTGGTGGTACGTCAGGCCCAGGTCTTTCGCGACAAGCAGGGTATTAATCTGTTGACCGGTCATTGCGTCGAAGATACCAACCCGGATAAACGCACGGTGGCCGGCAGCACCGCAGATGGAAGCGATTTTGAGTTTTCCTATGACCGGCTGTTGATCGCCACCGGCAGCACGGCCATCAAGCCGGAAATCCCCGGGGTTGATTTGCCGGGGGTGTTTGTACTCAAAGAGCTCGCCGACGGCCGGAAAATAAAAGAATTTCTAAAGGCTGCCACGGTTAAAAAGGCGGTCATCATCGGGATGGGCTATATTGCCCTTGAAATGTGTGAATCCCTGGTTAGCTTAAATATCGACGTGAATATGGTCAAACCCAATCCGGTGTTTCTGCCGTGGTTGGAGCCAACCATGGCTGCGGTTGTCAAAGATGGTTTGGAATCAAAAGGGGTCGGCGTTTATGCCGGTCACAGGGTCGAACGAATCGAAACCAGCGACGATGGTTTACAGGTGGTTTCTTCGGACCTGACCCTTCAAGGCGATATGGTTATAGTGGGCATCGGCGTAGCACCCAGCAGCCAGGTGGCCGATAGTGCCGGCCTTGAGTTGAGCGTGGCAAAATCCATTGCGGTCGATCACAGCCTGAGAACGTCCGATAAAAACATTTACGCGGCCGGCGACTGCGCCGACGCCTATCATGTCGTAACCGATGACAAAACCTGGATTCCGCTGGCCCTGCGGGCCAACCGGGCCGGCTGGGCGGCGGCCGATAATGTCATCGGCAAAAACGTCACCCTTGACGGCGTGGCGGGAACGTCCGTGTTCCGGGTGTTTGACTTCGAGGTAGCCCGCACCGGCCTGAACCTGGCGGAGGCTCAAGACGCCGGTTTTGATGCGGTTGAGAATACGATCCAATCCAACTCCCGGGCCCACTCCTATTCGAGTGCGAGCAGCCCCCCGATCTGGGTCAATCTGATTGGGGACAAAAAATCAGGTCGCCTGCTGGGAGCCCAGATGATCGGTCAAGAAGGCGTTGCCCACCGCATTAACGCCCCGGCCGTGGCCCTGCACAACCGGATGACGGTCGCCCGGTACAGCCAAACGGATCTGGCCTACGCCCCCCCGTTCGGGCCGACCTGGGATCCTACGCTGACGGCAGCCAATCAGCTGCTGAAAAAGCTGTAAAATGATTTAATTTCATTATAATCGCGGCTGCAAGCCGCTCCCACCGTTTTTTTATGTTTGGTGGGAGCGGCTTCCAGCCGCGATTATTACCATATCCGTCCTCGAGGAAGGATCATGTCGAATATTGCATCAAAAATGGTTCAAATTGTTTCCATCATGCTGGTTATCTCAGCTGGTATGTTACTGCCAACGGCAGCATGCGCATTGAAAGCTGACAGGGTGCTGGTAATAAAGTCCGAGCGCAAACTATATTTAATATACGCTGGTCAGATCATAAGGGAGTACCCCATATCCCTGGGTCTAAATCCCATCGGTCACAAACAGCAACAGGGAGACAAGCGGACACCGGAAGGTATATACGTGCTCAAGCACCGCAATCCCCAGAGCAAATTTTACAAATCCATTCTTCTTTCATACCCCAATGAACAAGACCGCCGCCTGGCAGAGGCCAGGGGGGTCGATCCAGGCGGGGATCTGGCCATCCATGGCCTGCCCACGCGCTCCGAAGAGGAAGCCTGGGATTACATTGAACGCGATTGGACCGATGGGTGTATTGCCGTTACCAATGAACAAATGGAAGAAATTTGGCAATTGGTGGATGACGGAATTCTGATTGAAATTTTGCCTTAGTTCTTGGCTCAGATCTGTGAGTCCTTCGACTTTGCTCAGGACCGTGAGCCTGTCGAACCACGGGCAGCGCCCGGAATGACAAAGAGAAACCCATGGCATCTTACATGCGTACGCGCCTCATTTTCATTTCTATTTCCATCATCTTTCTGGCTGGCATGATCACACCTGCTGCCGGGACGCAAGACGACCTGACAACTGAAATCATCCGGGACAAAATTATTCAAATACGCTTTTTTGAAGAGGTAAAATTAGGCGAAGCCCCGATAGCATCGACAAAAGTTTTACCGGAAATATATGAGCAAACAAACTATAATCGCGTCTGGACCGATTTGGATGTGATTTGCCAGTTACTGAATGCGGTCAGCAGCATCGCAAAGGATGGCCTCGACCCGGAAGATTACCATCTCAAAGAGCTGCGACTTTACCATAACGCCATCGGGGCCATCGGCTCCAATGATCCCTGGTTGTCTGCCGATTTTGATATCCTGCTGACTGACAGCTTCATCCGCCTGGTGTATCATTTGTATTTTGGGAAAGTCGATCCCGCCACCCTTAACCCCGGCTGGAATTTATCCCGTCAGCTTAATTTACGAAATCCAACCCGGGTAATTTTAGAAATAATCCATTCGGGGTCTGTAACATCAACCATCGAATCTCTCAAACCCCAATACCCGGCATACCGGCGATTGAAAGCGGCGCTGGCCAAATACCAGACCATTCAATCAGACGGCGGCTGGGACCCTATTGCGGAAGGTGGTGTATTAAGAAGAGGCGACCGGGGTCCGCGCATCGCACTATTGAGACGAAGGTTAGCACTGACGGATCATGCACCGGTTGGGAATGGTGATCCCGAATTTTTTGATGAAACCCTCGAAAAGGCCGTCAAGCGCTTTCAGAACCGTGAGGAAATCGATCCCGATGGCGTTGTCGGCCATCCGACCCTGATCGAGCTCAATTATCCCGTCGAAGGACGCGTCGATCAAATTCGAGCCAATTTAGAACGATTGCGATGGTTTTTGCATGATCTGCCTGAACAATTTGTGGTGGTAGACATTGCCGGATTTACCATAGAGGTTTATGACCGCAATCGGATAACCTGGACGGCCCGGGCCCAGGTAGGCGATCCCTATACCCAGACCCCGTGTTTCAAAGCCAAAATCAAATACATGGTATTAAACCCTACATGGACGGTTCCACCTGGCATCGCCCGCAGAGAATATCTGCCAAAGCTGCGTGAAAATCCTAATTTTCTAAATGAAACGAACCTTAAAATTATTGATAACGGCGGTAAATTTATCAATCCGGACAAGATCGACTGGAAGCGTTATACTGATCGCACATTTCCCTATAGCTTTTTCCAGGAACCCGGCCCCGACAACCCGCTGGGTCGCATCAAATTTATCTGCCCGAATCCATTTTACGTGTACCTGCACGACACCCCCGAAACCGAGAGATTCAGTGAGACCTGGCGAGCCTTCAGTGCGGGGTGCATCCGGGTGGAGAATCCATCAGAATTCGCCGTGCTATTGTTGGATGACACCAAAAATTGGAACCTTGGCAATTTGAGAAAACAAATGGAAACCGGAACAACGCGCACCATTTCTTTGCCGCGCAAGATACCCATCATGTTTTTGTACGTCACGGTCCTGGCCCAACACGATGAAATGATCCATTTCCGGGACGATATCTATGGCCGGGATGAGGCTGTCATCAAGGGATTGAACGCCCCGTTTAAATTCAAAGGCAAGGGTGTCATTATTTTTTAAATTTGGAGGAGGAAATGAAAAGCTTTCGCAAAGAGCTGTGGTTTGAAGTCCCCACCAGAAGGGCTTTCATCAATATCACACCGGATGTGATTGAATGCCTGCGGGAAAGCGGTATCAAGGAGGGTTTGGTGCTGTGCAACGCGATGCACATAACAGCATCAGTTTTTATCAACGACGATGAATCCGGCCTGCACCACGACTACGAGGTCTGGCTGGAAAAGATCGCTCCTCACGAGCCGGTGTCCGGTTACCGCCATAACGTCGGCGAAGACAACGCCGACGCCCACATGAAGCGCCAGGTCATGGGACGCGAGGTGGTGGTGGCCGTCACCGACGGCCGGCTTGATTTCGGCACCTGGGAGCAGATCTTTTATGGTGAATTTGATGGACGTCGAAGGAAAAGGGTGCTGGTTAAAATTATTGGTGAATAATTATCATCATTTTTCTTCTAAGACATATCAAATTCACATAATCTTTGCGGTAATTAAAATATGGGTAGTTGGAATAGTTTTTACCTCACTCATTAAAGTATGGCTAAAACCTTATTGTGGTAATTTAAAAATATCTAAAATTAGCTTTTGATCTATTTTTTTCAGGTTTTTGGCTGGGTGTTCTTTATCCATATTGTCTGGTTTGATTATAGAATTAGCCTTCCCCCGTCTTGGTATTATTATTAAAGAAAATTGGACGATATAGTGGGTTGGGTGGATGGTTTTATTTATGATTTGGGCTTTAATCACCAAAAGCAAAAAACAAAAACAGAAAAAACCAACCCCGAGGGGAACGGGGAGTAAAATATGAAAAAAGGCACAATTTATTTTATGATTTTTGTTATTATTTTATTTATTCCCTCATTAGCCTTTAGTGGCAAAATTAAATTAATGATACCTAAGGGCCATCCATTGGTAGTCGAAGAAAAAAAAGCTCCGTTGACCCATCTACTATAATTAGTGCTTGGTCTTACCTTGGAGCAAAGGGAGAAAAAGAGCCAACGAAAGGTCTGGAATTTATTGAGCAGGATTTAGAAAAATTTTTAGATAAGTTTAAAAATTTAAGTTATAAAGTTGATTCGATTGAATTGTGGATTTCGGGAGAAATCGAATCAGGAGGTATTACTAAACTTTTTGTTTCAGTTTCGGGCAAGGGTGGTTTTAAATTAATTTTAAAGCCCAATAAATAGTGATTTCTCGCTAAAGCCTGGCTAGAGAAAACCCATTTAAGAATTTAACAAACTTGATTTTTTCGCCAGATTACCGCGAGAGCATAAAAATAAGATAACATAACCAATACATCTTCTTATATTAGCTGATGGATAAAAAATCGGATAAAAACCAAGTATCCTGGAGCCTGTTCTTTAAATGGTGGTTCTGGCTTCTTGTTGGGAGTGTATCTTTTTAAATCACCTATCTTTTCCCGACAGAAGTTGACGGTGTTTGGCTTTATATCGGAATCGCGTTTTTAGCACTGACTTATTTGTCTGGTCTAATAATGTTTGCGCTCTTGGCCATACGGCTCACGGCGGATGAGTGGCCAGCTTCGAGACGATGGCCATGATGTTGGCAGATACCGTGCCCGAACCCTAATGAAAAAAGGTGATGTATCTGCAAAACGTCGTAAGAAATTTAAGAGAACAACGGACAGTAATCACAAACATCCGGTTGCTTCAAATCTTTTGGATCGTCAATTTGACGTTGAGCGGCCTGATACCGTCTCCATTCGTTTTTAGGAAATAAAAACCCAAATGTTTTTGAAGATAATTTTTCTTTGCCGAAAGTTTTTTAACGGGATGTCCTTTTTCACTTGACCAGATCACTAATACGTATAGAATTCGCAGAGTACATATTCCATGAGCATTTTATTTCGCGATGGTTATTTGACGTTGAGCTAATCGCAAAAATAATAGCAAAGTTTGGATATAACGAAGCAATCAATTACATTTATGAATTTCCGTTATCCACGTGGATTGATAAGGGTAATTCAAAAATAAAAATGGGGGATATGATTTGATTTCCAAAAGAATTATTGCTCATTAGGCATCGCTATCGAAAATACTTAAGTTGAGTGAATACATTTTTAATTAAAAACACAAACTCAAATGAGGTCATCCAAATATGTTTTCAGATATGAAAGACCAACCCAATAATATTTCATTTACTTACGCAGCATTGGTTGCCGTTGTATTGATTTACATTGCCGTTCGCGCAATCTGTTGGCATAATGTAGTGCTTCTGGAAGATTTGGATAGTATTAAGCATTTAAAATATATCCAGGCTGTTAAAAGCATAAATTTAGAAAGAATCGGAGCGCTTGACGCAGATTTTACACCCTTTTATCCAATGGTCAGCGCCGTACTTAGCCCATTCGGAGATGGCGTTGAGTTCGGGGCAAGATTATCATCCTTTCTTTTTTCCATTCTTTTATTCTTATCTTTGTTTGGAATTGGAAAATATCTTGGAACAAGAAGTCAAGGTATCGTAATTGCATTACTAGTGGTGGCGATTACGCCTGAGTTTATCGGGTTATCGTACAGTGTACTTACTGAACCTACCTATATTGGCACCGTTTATCTGGGACTCTGGATATTTTTTAATGAGCATCACCATCCAAGCAAGTTAAAAGTGGCTGTTTTAGGATTCGTGTTTGGGTTGGCGTTTATAAATCGAACCGAAGGAATCATATATTTGGTAGTTATTCCAGTTATGAAATTTTTTTTTGATGTTGTTTCACGAAAAACTGTCTATCCATCAAAACAATTAGTCAGCTGGATAATTTTATTTTTAACCGGTTTCTTGGCATTAGCAGCGCCGCAGGTATGGAATGTATCAAAAAAAATGGACAGAATCGCGCTGAGTGGCCGCCAGATCCATCAAGCTATTCTAAATTCGGATATTGGCGACACCGAAGCTGAGAAAATGTTTGGCCTTAGCTTTTCACCTGTGGTCACTAACATTATGTATGTGTATCAAAATACATCCATATTGGATGAATTGACCGCTGATGGAATTTTTTCTCTCAAGCGATCAATAAAGAAAGTGCATAATTTTATCTCAGTGCTTGTACCTAAATTTATGGGTGTTTTTGGAATTACGTTTTTAGCATTTGGCATCTTCAGTCTATTGGAGAAGAAAAAGATAGCGATACTTGGGATACTCATGATATTTGTTTGCTCTGGTATATTGCCCGTGGTATTGACGCCACAGGCTACACTAAGAATCGAGATACGCCATTTGATAGTTATTTTTCCAATACTTTACTTAATCGCTGGAGAAGGATTCATGTATTTTGCAGGAAGAGTAATGAATATTTTTTCGCTGCACAGGTTAACATCATTTACCGCTCTAATAATGTTATTAGGGTTGTGGGTTGGAGTGGAGGCAATTACAATTATAAGATTAGTCAATCCACCTAGTCAAAATGCAGAATACAGTCCAATCGAAATAGTCGCCCCTATTGCCGAGATGTCACGGTCTATGAAAAAACATGGAATATCGGATGCCCTTATTGCGGCACAGCGGGAATATTTCGCTTATTATGCGAAAGTCCGACACATCTACTTGCCATATACCGACTATCAAGGTCTAACTCATTTTCTGAAAAAAAACCAAGTCGATTATCTATATATCAAAGAATCGCGAATTAAAAATTATCCTTTCGCTGAGGTATTTCGGAAACAAGAATATAGTGATGAGCTTCAGTTAATTTACAAAGGCGATGGATCTAATGATGACTCAATTTTGCTATTTAAGATTACTCAGGCCAATAAATAAATCAATTCGGTGTGTTATAAAAAAAATGCTCTATTATCGAGAAAGCTGTGCGTAGCAGAGGACTCTTAATGAATTGAAAATCAAGGATGACTGATTGCTGCCTAAAAAAATAAAATTGAATCGAGTATTCAAGCAAAAGACAGCGGGCCTCAAAGAAATCAAATACCTTCCACGATATTTATTGTTTTAGATGACAAAAAACAAGATTGCTGATCACATCAACGATATCACAAGCTGTTTGCGCCTTTAAGATATAGGGATTTCTCCAAGTGCGCGTAACTGCACAAAAGATGAGGGAAGGCCCCTCGGAGGCGGCTTGCAGGAGCAGGTTTCAAACCACCTTAAGCTGCATCGGTAAAGAGCCGTTGTGGTGAGCGTTAAGGGGGAAAGGCATTGAATGCTGCTTGCGGGCTATGCGCGAGAAACTTTACCACATGGGCATTCGGGGTAAGATCTCCCGCAGTACAATAGCCTATGCCAATAAAAATCGAGATTGGCGCATATATTGTGATTTTGCTCAAGTGCTTATTGATCAGGCCAGACAGCTATACGTTGGTGACGATTTTGGTTTTAAGCTTCACGAAACCGTCTACGCCTTGGATGCTACCATTATTGACTTATGCCTGTCAGTTTTTCCGTGGGCGCGTTTTCGTAGTACCAAAGGCGGTATTAAGTTACATACCTTGTTAGACCTGAAGGGAAATATCCCTTCTTTTATAGCCATAACCGAGGCTCGAGTTCATGAAGTAAACATCCTTTACGAGCTTATTCCCGAAGCCGGTGCGATTTATATTATGGATCGCGGCTATTTGGATTTTGAACGACTTAATTCACTGCATCAAGTCTCATCGAAGCTTACCAGATCGATGCCCGCCGTTGTGAAATCAAAGTCGTTGTTCCTTTTAAGAAACTTCAGCTCTCTTTCGCGCTGTTGGCCGTAAGTGTCGTATCGAATCAGTTTGTTTGAAAGGTAGCCCGGATGGACAGGAAATTCAAATGTCTCCGAAAGACTCTTTTTAATCGACTGCAGGGCATTGCCAAATGCGTTTTCCGGTTTTGCGTTATTAAAAAAATTGCCGCCGATAGTGGTGACGGTGCTATGATACCCGGTGCGCAACGAGCAGTTCAGGGTCAGCAGTTTGAGTATTAACAGCCGGGCAACGTTTCGCCCCTCTGCCCGCAGCACTGATCCCATTACTTCCGCAGGCATTCTAATAGTCGCCTCCAGCCCGAGATCGGCGATGACATTGAGAAGTGGGCGCATGATACCGGGCAGCAGATGAATATTGCGGTGTGAATCGATATGACTGATAAAAAGACCGCTGTTGAGCAGTAATTCGAATTGGGCTTTTATTTCGCGGTAAATTGCACCGGGAGTGATTTGCTTGAAAGATATTTTTCTGGTAAGCGTTTTTAAGTCGAAATAAAAACCGTTGGCGTCCGTCAGGGGGGAGGCCAACGGTTCTAGTAACGATCTGCCGGCTGTCAGGTTGATATGGATGCCGACACGGATTTTGCCGATCGATTTCAACCAATCAACCGACGAGTTGAACGCCTTAAAGTTTACCAGGCAGGATAGATCAGTGACCTTGCCATAAAGCAGGCATTCGATGATGCCTTTGTTGACCGAATTACACAAACCGAAGTCGTCGGCATTGATGATCAATTTTCGGCGAAGTATCGAGGGATTTGTGCGAATCATTAATTTCTAGCCATTCGAGGTTTAGCTGCAGAAACTCATCGACCATTGAGTTAAATGTGTTTTTGATATTCGATAATGTATTGCGGCCGTCGCTTGGCTTCAACGAAGGTGCGACCGACATATTCACCGACAATCCCCAAAAAGAATAACTGGAGACCCCCCAGAAAAAACAAGGACACCGCAATAGTCGTAAAGCCGGGGATCGGCTGTCCCCAAAACAGTTTCTCAAACAAAATGAATAAACTGTAGCACATACTAAGCGCCGATATGCAAAAACCCAGAATAACGCTTATTCTTAACGGATTGATCGAAATGGCGATAATGCTGCGAAAAGCCAGTCTAAAAAGGGAAGACAGATTAAACTTTGTTTTTCCGGTTTTTCGCTGATCCATTTCGTAGTAGATGAGTGTCGATTTTAAACCGATATGATCAATGATTCCAGCGCTGAAATAGCAGGATTCCTTAAACTGTTTGATGCTTTCAACAGCTTTTTTGTCCAACAGTTTATAGTCGGTTAAATTAATTGGCATGCCGCTGAAAAATCTGATCAACAACTTTAATAACCACGATCCGAACTGCCTATGGAGCTTTCCGACGGTGTATTCTTTTTTATGGATGTGGACAATGTTGTATCCCGCGGCAATTTTTTCATACGCCGTGACGATTTTTTCCGGCGGATGCTGAAAATCGCCATCGATAACTGCACAAAGATCGGATGCACAGTGATCGATGCCGCATTTGATCGCCATATCTTTCCCAAAGTTTTTTGAAAACCGGAAATATTTGGCCTCCAGGTTGTTCGGCGTGTTGATAATTTTATCGAATTCTTTTTCAGATCCGTCAGTGCTGCCGTCATCTACGAAGATAAGCGTGACCCTAGCAAATGCGCCAGACAATGTGTCGGCCAATTTCTGAACCAGTGGCAAGATATTGTTTTTTTCGTTGAATACTGGGATGACAACGTCGATGCTAACCGCGTTCATGCGTTTGTCCCTCCTGCATATATCAAGTCTAAATCATTTTCAGAAATATACAGATGTTTCCACATTATCAAAATTAAGTAGACTAAAAGCAAGCACATCGATAGCAGAAAGTAAATGGAATAGCAAAAATTTTGCAGTGAAAATATAAGCGCTGCTAATATTGTGCATGTTGTAAATGCACCCGGTCGGCTAAAAGCGAAAATAAGCGGCACGATGGAAAAAATCAAAAGCGCGCCATAATGCACACTCGACTCGGGGCAAACGAACGGTTCAATTAAACCGGCACGAAGCAAAAACGCGCTCAGCGAACGGCGCCGCCTTCCGTGAACATACAAAGTGGTATTTTTCCTACCGGATCCTTGATAAAATAATGTAAAAAAATATCTTTTCCAAAGTACACTTTAGAAAGATAGGAATTTGCTTTATGGAAGTGATTATATGATAAAAGCATGATAGGTTGTCAAGAAATTATGACCTGCCCCCAGTTTTTGTACCACTTGTTAAGTTAGAAACTGGGGCATATTGTTTCTATCCGATGTTAACCAAAAAGGTTCAAAGGTCAAGGGTTGAATTGCGCCCGGTGCAGGCGGCCGATAGCTTAGACTGCTGTGCGGTCTGACGGTATTGTACTCCTTTCGCCAATTCTCGATGACAACCTTTGCCTCTTTGATATTTTAAAAAACTTCTCGGTTGAGTACCTCATCCCTGAGCTTGCCATTAAAACTCTCATTGTAACCGTTTTCCCACGGACTGCCAGGCTCAATGAAGGCTGTTTTTACACCTAACCCACATGATCTTAGACACACCTATGCCACCTTGCTATTAATAGCCCATCAAAGCCCCGGATATGTTCAAAAACTACTTGGGCATCCTCGCGATCGAGGGTGCAAGAATTTTCATTCGATACCAGCTCTCGTGATAGACGATTATGCAGTAGCTCACCTTTTTGAAATATTCGGGGATCGAGCGAAAATGGAGCAGGCTGAAAAAGATGCGATACCCGATCATAAAAAAATTAAACAGCTAAGGGTACAATTAGAGAAAAATGCGCAGGAACTGAAAAAAATCAAACGTGCCAAAGATAAATTGTTGGACAAGCTTGAAAAAGGGATCATAGATGATGACGATCTTAGAGAGCGCTTTCAGAAACATAAAACCCGGAAAGTCCTGCTAAAGTCTGAAATTGAAACAATCCAATCTAAACTAGACAACGTTCCGACTGAGCGCATGATTAAACAAAAAGCTCAGCTCATGCAACGTGTGAAAGAAAGCTATTTTCAAAGTGAGCCTCATCTGAAGGAGATGACTTTTGAGGATAAGCGCTTGTTATTACAAAATATTTTTAGCGGTGCCGACAAAGATGGGAATAGGTCCGGAGTTTATTTGGAAAAGAAAGGCTACAAACGGTGGCTCTACACCATAAAAGGTACGTTTATCGAGGAGGTAGGGCGGTTAAATTCTGATCCTAAAAAAGCTAGTAATAATGTGCTTTGTCAACGCGATGCACATAACAGCATCAGTTTTTATCAACGACGATGAATCCGGCCTGCACCACGACTACGAGGTCTGGCTGGAAAAGATCGCTCCTCACGAGCCGGTGTCCGGTTACCGCCATAACGTCGGCGAAGACAACGCCGACGCCCACATGAAGCGCCAGGTCATGGGACGCGAGGTGGTGGTGGCCGTCACCGACGGCCGGCTTGATTTCGGCACCTGGGAGCAGATCTTTTATGGTGAATTTGATGGACGGCGCCGCAAACGGGTGCTGGTAAAAATTATTGGAGAATGAGCGGCAATCTTTTCATCGAGTTGCCGCTCATTTTTAGATCAAATGAAAATTAGCGCCTGTAGGCCTTGCCCCCGCCTCTTTTCTTGTAGGATCGGCCGGAATGCCCATTGCGGTGATGTTTGGCAAAGGACCGATGCTTGCGATCCAGCCTTGAAGAATAATATCGTTTGTGTCCCCGTTGAACCTTGCGATGGGCCTGAAAATCCCTTTTGTGATCACGCCGATATCCCCTTTGACTCTGGTAAGATTTTCGGTGCTGTTGCCGAACGCTTCGCTGACCCTGGAAATTCTGGCGGTGATTGCCCGTGTATCCCCGGGACCGTTTGAAATCTCGCCGGTGGTCGCGCCGGTACCCCCGGTCGCCCCGGAAATCCTTTTTGTGGGCACGCCGATTCCTGCGGCGATCCTGATAATTCTCGCGGCGGTCCTGGCGGTCGCCTCTGCGGTCGCGATACCCCTCCCTGCGGTCACCAACATCTTCGCGGCGATCCCTGAAGCCTTCCCGACGGTCACTATCCTCACCGGTGCGATCCCTAAAGTTTTCGCTACGATCCGAAGTATCCCCACCCCTGTCTCGCCGCACCCGTGCATCCGGGCCGTCACTTTCCAATTCATCCTCGACGAAATCCTGAGCGATCAGCAGGTTGGGATGTGCAATCCCCACCAGGCCAAACGTCGCCGCTAACACTGCTACCACAATTAAGTTCCGCATAATTTTCTCCTCCTTATTCATTATGATAAGTAATTTCGAAAGATTAAAACTTCCGCCGATCACGCGGCAGACCCCTAATACTGTCTGTCTTATTTTTTTAGACGTTCATGGCCAAAAAAGGTTTACATAAATTGTTTGAACTGGTGCTAAACGGGGCTGTCAAAATCGAGGTCAATCAGACCTATCCACTGGCAGAGGCCGCCCGGGCCCATCAGGACCTGGAGGCCCGCAGGACCACCGGTTCGACGGTTTTAATTCCGGGATAATACCTGCAGCTTGCATAAAAATTGATGGTTTAAAAAACATTCTGGTAATCCCGTTTATCCTGTCGGAACAAAAAAACAGGGGGTTATGAGACAATGCCCGTTATCCTACTGTTTTTCTAGAGATTCGTTGACATCCCATAAAAATTCTGGCATAAATGCCTCTTCAATATTTGCCGATAAGCAACAGCTTGAACAAGTTGCAATAGACGGCGTCTCCAAAAAGAGAAAATACGAAACGGAGGATTTTAATATATGGCTGAAGAGGCAATCAAACTTGGCGGCAAGAAAAAAAGCATTTTTATGGACAAGGTTAAGGAGATCCTGCCCGAAGGCGGAAATCTGAACCTCTGTCTGACCTGCGGCGCCTGTTCTTCGGGATGTCCGGCCACGGGTCTGGAGGACATGGACCCGCGAAAATTTTTGCGGATGGCAGCCCTCGGAATGGACGATGAGATCCTGAACTCGGACTGGGCCTGGATGTGTACCCTGTGTATGCGCTGCATTTATGTCTGCCCGATGAAAATCGACATCCCCCAGCTGGTGTTTAACGTCAGAAAGTCCAGACCGCGGGAAGAGCGTCCCAAGGGCATATTGGGTTCCTGTGATATGGCGCTCAGAAGCGACACCTGCAGTGCGATGGGAGCCGGCGAAGAGGATTTCCAATTTGTGGTGGAAGACGTTCTGGAAGAGATTCAGCAGCTCCAGCCCGGTTTTGAAGACCTCAAAGCACCGGTCAACAAACAGGGCGCCGAATATTTCCTGAATCAAAACTCCCGGGAGCCTGTAACTGAGCCGGATGAGATGGTGCCCCTGTGGAAAATTCTTCACACGGTGGACTGTGACTGGACCTACGGAACAAAGGGCTGGGCCGCCGAAAATTACTGTATGTTCATGGCCGATCTTGATGCCTGGGAGCACATCGTACGGACCAAGGCCAAAGCCGTCGATGATCTGGGATGTAAGTACTGGCTCAATACCGAATGAGGGCACGAAATGTTCGCAGTCCGGGTCGGACTGCAAAAATTCAACATCGAGCACAAATTCGAAATCGCCAGTATCATTACCCTGTATGCCAACTGGATTAAGGAAGGAAAATTAAAGGTCAACTCGGATTGGAATAAAGAGCGTCAGATTAAATTTACCGTCCAGGATCCCTGCCAGCTGGTTCGCAAAACCTTTGGCGATCCCATGGCGGAAGACCTGCGCTATGTAACCAGGGCGGTGGTGGGAGAAGAAAATTTCGTTGATATGACCCCTAACCGCTCGAACAACTATTGCTGCGGCGGAGGGGGCGGCTTCCTGCAAAACGGAATGCCCGAAGCCCGCAGAGCCTTCGGCAAGCTCAAAGCCGACCAGATTAAGGCCACCGGCGCGACCTATTGTATTACCCCCTGCCATAACTGCCACGCTCAGATCCATGACCTGAGCGAACACTACGAAGGCGGCTGGCACAACGTCCATCTCTGGACCCTGATCTGCCTGTCCATGGGAATCCTGGGTGAAAATGAGCGCGAGTATCTGGGAGACGATCTCAAGGACGTCGACGTACTCTTTAATAGAGAGGAAGAGTAGAAACACTCAGATTCGATATATAGTATGAAAACAAAAACCCGGCTGTCATGCAGCCGGGTTTTTTTGTTTTTAGTTAAAGGGAGAATTGTTGTTATAAACCCCCCCCTCGATCACCCTTTGCTATCGGGGGAAGCCTGTTTAAAAGTCATTCAGAAACTTAGAGGCAAGAACACAGGTTTAAAAAAGCCAAAAGCGGTTTCAAAGCGTTCATTTTTGTTCAATATCAAGGAAGGCGAAAATTTTAATCAGAGACATACATCGAGTATTTCGAGGATTAAAATTTTCGACTGACGCCGAGATTGGGCAAAAAGGGACGCTTTGAAACCGCTTTTTAGGCGGCTTTTGAAAGCTTTACCGCACAGACCTTATACTCCGGTATCCCCGAAATCGGATCCAGGGCCGCATTGGTCAGCCGGTTGGCCGCCGCCGCCGCATAGTGAAAGGGAATAAACACCGTACCCGACACCGCCATTTTGGAAATCTTTATCACGGCCCGAATGGTTCCTCTGCGGGACGCGATGTCGACTGCATCTCCATCCCGGACTTCGTATTCGCGGGCATCCTGGGGTGAAATCTCAACGAAACACTCCGGCGCAATCTCATTCAAGCCATCGCTTTTCATGGTCATGGTGCCGGTGTGGTAATGATAGAGCAGGCGCCCGGTGGTCAGATGCATCGGATAATCGGCATCGGCAGTTTCCGCCGGCGGGATGTAGTCAATGGCGTGAAAAGTCCCCTTGCCCTTGGTAAACTGATCCCGGTGCAAAATGGGGGTCCCGGGATGCTCGGGTGTAGGCGCCGGCCAGTGAATGCCCTCATATGCGATGCGGTCATAGGTGATACCACCGTAAGACGGGGTCACTTTCGAAATCTCCTCCATGATCTGCCGGGCATTCTCGTACTTCATTTCATAACCCATGCGGGTGCCAATTTCGCAGGTAATTTTCCAATCGTCCCAGGCCTGCCCGGGTGGCTCCACTGCCTTGTTCACCATATGCACCCGGCGGTCGGTATTGGAAAAGGTGCCGTCTTTTTCGGCAAAACTGGCCGCGGGCAGGACGACGTCTGCCACTTGAGCGGTTTCGGTCATGAAAATGTCCTGCACCACAAAGAAATCCAGATTGCCGAGGCTCTTTTCGCAATGATTCAAATCCGGATCCGATACCAGCGGGATTTTCACCGATAACATAAAGGGCCTTGAGCTTGCCGTCATGGGCCGCCGGGATCATATCGGTGATTTTTAATCCGATCTGGTCCGGCAAGGATTCAACGCCCCAGGCTTCGACCATTTTCTGATTGGCGGCCGGGTCTGTCACATTCTGGTAGCCGCTGTAGACATTCGGCAAACCGCCCATGTCACAGGCGCCCTGGACGTTGTTCTGTCCCCGCAGGGGGTTAACCCCGCCGCCTTCAATACCCATATTGCCGCACAGCATGGCCAGGTTGGCCAGGGACTTTACATTGTCCGTCCCGGTGGTGTGCTGGGTGATGCCCATGCAATACAGGATACTGCCATGTTCGGCGCCGGCATACAGGCGGGCGGCATCAATGATATCCTGGGCGGGAATTCCGGTTATTTCTGACACATAATCCGGTGCATATTTCT
The DNA here is from genome assembly GCA_963766255.1 of uncultured delta proteobacterium. Taxonomy (GTDB): domain Bacteria; phylum Desulfobacterota; class Desulfobacteria; order Desulfobacterales; family JAFDCJ01; genus JAFDCJ01. The sequence goes on along the minus strand of CAVXZZ010000031.1, from coordinate 75,334 downwards.
CAACCGTCTTTTTGACCTCATCAAATCCTTCGGTGCGACTCTCAACATATTCCCGGGCGTGAAGGTTTTCCTTGATGATGACGTGCATCAGGCCGTTTATCCAGGCCACATCGGTACCCAGATTCTGACGCAGCCACTTATCGGCAAAACGGGTAATATTTATCCGCCTGGGGTCAACGACAATCAGCTTGGCCCCTTTTTGGGTGACGGCACGTTTGACAAAGCTCGACAATACCGGATGGTTTTCGGTTGTATTGGACCCGGTGATCAGAATGACATCGGCTTTTTCGATACACTCGATCGTATTGGTCATGGCACCGCTTCCGAACGCTGCGGCCAGACCGGCCACAGTGGAAGAATGTCAGAGACGCGCGCAGTGATCGACACTGTTGGTTTTCAGCACCGCCCGGCAAAATTTTTGGGCAATATAATTTTCCTCATTGGTAATCCGGGCCGAGGTCAGCACCGCCAGGCTGTCCGGTCCATGTTCGGTTTTGATCTCACCGAACTTGCGGGCCACCAGGTCAAGGGCCTCGTCCCAGGAGGCTTCGCGGAACTGCCCGTTCTCCTTGATCAGCGGCGAGGTTAAGCGATCGGGGGAATTGACGAAATTATAACCGAACCGGCCTTTGACGCACAGGCTGCCATGGTTGGGGGCAACGTCCTCAACCCCGCTGACCTTGACCACCCGGTTGTCCTTTACATGCAGATACAGTTGACAGCCGACGCCACAATAGCTGCAGGTGGTCCGAACCTTTTTGGTTTCCCAGGGCCGCACCTGGTAGCGGGCATCTTTCTCAACCAGGGCCCCCACCGGACAGGCCTGTACGCATTCCCCGCAGAAAACACAATCAGAATCCCGGTAGGGGCGATCGCCGGCGGCCACGATTTTGGTATCGGCACCCCGGTAGCCGTAATGAATGGCCTGATTGACCTGCACCTCGTTGCAGGCCTGGACGCAGCGCCCGCATTGGATGCAACGTGAAAAATCACGCACGATAAAGGGATTGACCGTCTCCATCGGATAGGGCGAATCAGTGGGCTCGAACACATCGCCGCTGACCTGGTACCGAAAAGCCAGATCCTGCAGTTTACAGTCTCCCCATACCGGGCACAGTTCAGCTGTATTTTCAATCTGCTGGGACTTCAGCTGGAATTCGGTCCAGTTCTCGCCGGCAGACCCGCTGACAGCGCAGTTATGATTGCCCGAAGACAATAGCAATCGAATGACCATACGGCGCGCTTCAATCACCTTGGCCGACTCGGTGCGCACGATCATATTGTTAGCTGCCGGTGCCGCACAGGAAGCAACCAGGCTGCGGGCGCCTTCGACTTCAACGACACAAACACGACAGGCACCGGTCGGCGCTGCATTCTTAAGGTGACACAGTGTGGGGATATCAATGCTGTTGCGGTGCGCGACGTCCAGAATGCTTTCGCCGGGTTCAAAAGAGAATTCATTCCCATTGATAACGATAATGTTCTGATCAGCCATGTCGGATTCGGCCCTCCTTTGGGAGACTTTTGGGGAAGATTTTTATGTACCCGATACACCGTGCTTTGTCAATGGGATCTGGCTGCTGGTCTCTGGAAACTGGTCTCTGGTTGCTGGTTTCTTGTCACTAGCTCCTGGCTTCTGGACGTTGTTGTGTGTTGCGGGTTGCGCGTTACGAGTTGCGGGGTGCTATAGCGGAAAGAGCAAAGCGCATGGCGCATAGCGTTCAGGTCGACAATTCGGAAATTTCAGAAAATTCAACGCTATGCCTTATGCACCATGCGTTTTGCTCTTGAAGCCACCCACAGGTGATAAAGGTAAACGCCGCAGAGCGCTCCGAGAAAATTGGCAATTCCGTCATAGATACTGGCATCTCTAAATGGCACATAATACTGGTGAATTTCATCACTGATGCCGTAAAGAGATGCGGATACCACGCTGAGCAGTATCAGCATTCGCGGGTCGCCTTTGATCCGCAGGGTCTGGTAAGCCCTGTAAAATAAGACACCCATAATCGCATAAGCAAAAAAATGCAAAAACTTGTCGCTGAATTCAAAAGAAGGGACATGTTCAATGGAAGGAAAGTCAGACTGTATATAAATTGCCAGGCAATAGATAATGAGTGGAAGCCAATAGAGGGTGAAGTTTTTCAGTCTTGAATTCATAATTTGAGCGCAACGCAAGTCTAAACCTGAAGGCAGAAAGATACGATTGCGGATTTGGGATTTCGGATTTCCTGGTGTTCACCCCGCAACTCGCAACATGCAACCCGCAACGCGACCCGATCAAAATCCCGTCGTCGGCCGCCTTTTGCCGAAGGTTGCTTCGCAGGGGGCATTTTTTGTGACATGCTTTTTGAGCTTTTTGCACCACAGGGACTGAAATGTCCGGCAACTGCCGTCCAGCGCATCGAATTTGGCGAAATCGGAAAATTCGCACAACAGATCACAAAAGGTAATTTTACTGGTGGCCACACCTGCGTTTTTCGCCATCATACCCACACAGAATCTGGAATTTAAATTTGTACGCTTCGATTTTAATGTTTTCTTTCACCGCAGAGGCGCAGAGGTCGCAGAGAGAATTGTTTTTTGCATTTGTCGGTGAGAGGCCGACAAATGCAAATCCTCAAGCACTGCGTGCTACATTCCCTTAACCCTTACCGGAGAGGGGCCAAGGTGGTAAAAATAAGACGTTGCCCGGAGGGCTTTTGTTTTTCACTTTCTGGCCTCTCACCAGAAAGTGAAACAAAAAATCAACTCCGCGTCCTTAGCGTCTCGAGCGCAGCGGGCGGTGAAATTTTTGGAACTAATCAGCCGCTAAACAAATCCAGTGATAGCTCCCGGTTCCCAATATGGGCACGGACCTTATCCAGAAATGCCTGATGGGAGATACCGTATGTCACATTCCCGTCCAGGGTTCGCACGGACAGGGTGCCGGCTTCTTTTTCTTTGCCACCGATGGTGATAATCAGCGGAACATACTGCAGCTGGGCTTCGCGCACTTTTCTGTTGAGGCTCTCGGTCCGGCTGTCAATTTCGGCACGCAGCCCGGCGTCCTTAAAGATATCCGTCACCTCGCTGGCATAGGGCACGAGATCATCGTTGATCGGCAAGATGACGGCCTGCACCGGCGCCAACCACAAAGGGAATTTGCCCGCAAAATGCTCAATCAATATGCCCAGAAAACGCTCCAGGGATCCGAAAACGGTGCGGTGGATCATGATCGGACGATGCTTTTGATTGTCTTTGTCGATGTAGAAGAGGTTGAAATTTTCGGGCTGCGACATGTCCAATTGGATCGTGCCGCACTGCCAGGTCCGGTTCAAGGCATCGTTGATGTGAAGGTCGATCTTGGGCCCGTAAAAGGCGCCGTCACCTTCATTTAACGCGTATTTCTTCCCATATGCATCCAGGGCCGAGGCCAGGCCGTTGGTGGCCGTTTCCCACTGCTCGTCGGTTCCAATGGATTTATCCGGCCTTGTGGACAGCTCCAGATGAAACCCCAGGCCGAAAGCGCCGTAGATCCGCTCCGACAGGTGCAGGATACCCAGAATTTCCTCTTCGATATCCCCGGGCGTCATGTATAAATGGGCATCATCCTGGTGAAAGGATCTGACCCGGAAAAGCCCGGACAGCACACCGCTTAACTCGTGCCGGTGAACAAGTCCGATTTCAGCAATCCTCAGGGGCAGATCCCGATAAGAGTGCGGTTTTGTTTTGTAAAGCAGCATGCCCCCGGGGCAGTTCATCGGCTTGATGGCATAGTCCATCTCGTCTATGCTCGAGGTATACATATTTTCTCGATAATTTTCCCAGTGACCGGACCGTTCCCACAGGGCACGATTTAACATAATCGGCGTTTTGCTTTCTACATATCCGGCGGCGCGGTGCTCCTGGCGCCAGTAATCCACCAGCGCATTCCAAATCTCCATGCCTTTGGGATGGAAAAACGCCATACCCGGAGCCTCTTCGTGAAAGCTGAAAAGGTCCAGGGCCTGACCGATTTTCCGGTGGTTGCGCTTCTTGGCCTCTTCGAGAAACTTCAGGTGGTCCTTCAGCTCATTTTTGGTAAAAAAAGCGGTTCCGTATATTCTCTGCAACTGCGGATTGGCGGGATCCGCACGCCAGTAAGCACCGGAAACTTTGATCAGTTTTATGAATTTGGTAACACCGGTGTGCGGTACGTGGGGACCGCGGCACAGATCGGTGAATTCGCCCTGCTCATAAAACGAGATGGTCCCATCTTCCAGATCTGATATCATTTCAAGCTTATAGGGCTCATCTTTATAAAAGTTCAGCGCCTCGTCCTTGGATACTTCCCGGCGTCGAATGGGCAGCTTTTCCTTGATAATCTTTTTGATTTCAGCTTCGATTTTGGCAAAATCGTCTTCTGAAACCGGGGCCATGTCGATGTCATAGTAAAATCCATCTTCAACTGCCGGGCCGATGGTCAGTTTGGCATCCGGATAAACCCGTAAAATCGCCTGGGCCATAACATGGGCGGAACTGTGCCGCAATATCTCCAGTGCTTCGGGATCCTTGGACGTGATCAACCGGATTTTGGTGTCGTGATCGATGGTTGCGTTCAAATCTACCAGGTTGTCATCGAGTTCCATGGCCACGCAATTGCGCGCCAACCCTTCCGAAATACTTTGGGCGACCTCGAGTCCGCTCGGGGGGTTTTCAAAAGCCTTTATGTTGCCGTCAGGAAATGTTATGTTAATCATAGTTAGCTCACTGTTGTATTAAGACATTCGTTAAAAAGTTTAAAGTTATCTGTATCTTACTATTATTTGGGCGAATCGACAATTAAAGATTTCAGCCTAGATGCAAAATGTCAACCCAAGCAAGTTAGAAAAAACCAGCGCACGGGTCAAGGAAAAAAATGAACGCCACCAACGACATCGGCTATGATATTATCGAAAACAGCAGACAACTCGCACAATTGGTCAGCCGGATCGAAAATGAAACAACCATTGGTGTCGATGTGGAAGCGGATTCCATGTATCATTTCAAGGAAAAAGTTTGCCTGATTCAGATGGCAACTGCCAATATCAACGTGGTCATTGATCCCCTCGTAATAAAAGACCTGTCGGTCCTCAAGCCGATCTTTAAAAGAAGCGACATCCTGAAAATATTTCACGGGGCGGACTACGATGTTCGATCTTTATACCGGGATTTTAAATTTAACATTAACAACCTGTTTGACACCGAGCTGGCATGCCGATTCCTGGGTTTTCCGGAAAGCGGTCTGGAAGCCGTTCTCAAGAAAAAGTTTGCGGTAACCCTCGATAAAAAATTCCAGCGTAAAGACTGGTCCCGACGGCCCCTGCCCCGGGAAATGATTGCTTATGCAGCTGAAGATGCCCGCTATTTGCTGCCTCTGGCCCAGGATTTAACAAATGAACTTAAAGACAGGGGACGGTTTTCGTGGGTGCACGAAGAATGTGAAATTCTGAGCAGGGTCAGGCCGAACACCAACGGTATCGATCCGCTGTTTGTTACTTTTAAGGGTGCGGGCAAACTGGATCCGCGCAGCCTGGCCATTCTGGAAGCCCTTCTGCAGTGCCGGCGGGAAATTGCCCGCAAAAAAGACCGGCCGCTATTTAGAATCATCGGTGCTCGCCCGTTGTTGGATCTGGCTGAAACCAAACCGACCGATATGAAGCAGCTGGAAAAAACCAGGACCTTGAGCCCCAGGCAAATTGGAATGTACGGCAAGCTGTTACTTGCCGCCATTAATAGCGCCATTAAAATCCCCCCAAAAGACCTGCCGGTGTATCCGCGGCGCAAAGCCCCCCGGGTACCCGCATCAGCAGCCGAACGCGTTAAATCTCTTAGAAAATGGCGTGACGCTCAGGCCGAAAAGCTGGCGATGGATCCTGCCTTGATTCTTACCAGATCACTCATCAGCACCCTTGCTGTTCAAAAACCCAGGATATTGTCGGACCTGTCCCGAATTAACGAGATCAAAAAATGGCAAATACGGGAGTTTGGCAAAGAAATACTGGAAGTATTGGGAAATCGGTAAAACTATCATGGATAAGACAGTCACGTTTATCTCCAACGGGTTGGAAATCGAGGGGCAACTCGCCGAGGGTGATCAGCAAAAAGGCGCGGTCATCACCCACCCTCATCCCCTGTATGGTGGAAATATGCATAACAATGTGGTTGCCGCTGTCAGCCGCACGTATCAGAAAATTGGCTACACAACGCTGCGGTTTAATTTTAGAGGCGTTGGCGGCAGCCAGGGAAATTACGATGACGGTATGGGCGAGCAGGAGGATGTTCGCGCCGCCGTCGCCTATCTCGCAGACAGCGGCATCCGGCACATCGATCTTGCCGGCTACTCGTTCGGGGCCTGGGTCAACGCCCTGGCAGTAAATGACGGGCTGAAGATAGACAATATGATCATGGTGTCACCGCCGGTGGCATTTATCGATTTCAAATCCATCGCCAATCTCAGCAGTCTAAAGCTGGTCGTCACCGGCAGCCGGGACGACATTGCCCCGGCCGATAAGGTTGAAAAACTATATCCCGGCTGGAGCCCGGCAGCTAAATTTGAAGTGATCGAAGGGGCGGATCATTTCTATGGCGGGTACGCTGATCAGCTGGAGGCTGTCCTGACGCATTTCCTCGCGGGTCCCGATTTAGTTAAATAGTTGAATAGGTAAATAGGTAAAAAGAATTTTAGTCTATTTAAAAAATGGACCGACCAGTCATAAGTGATACACATCTCTAAGTTCATCAATATCAAATCCGAAATCCCAAATCCGCAATCGAAAAACCCGCAACACGCAACGCGCACTACCGCATCAATTCTTCTCTCAATTGCCGGGCCATGAGGCGCTCATAAAGCGTTGGCAGCAGCCGGCTGATCCAGTAGGACAATTTCCCCACCGGCGTTAAAACCAGTAAGGGTTTCCTTAGCTGAGCACCTTTAAAAATATCTGCGGCAACCCTGGCGGCCGAGGTTGGCTTGCCAACCGTAGACTGGGGGTGGGCGGTCACCTGGCCATCACCTCCAAGGGCCCTGGTTTGAAGGTTGGTTTCGACAAATCCGGGACACACCAGCATAATGTGAACACCGGTTTCCCTGATTTCCGATCGCAGCGAGGTAAAAAATCCGTGCAGGGCGTGTTTGCTGGCACAGTAACCGGTCCTGCCCAGCAAAGGCGATACCCCGGCCAGGCTCTCGATAACAATGATGACCCCTTGGCGCTTTATCAGGCTGTTGATGGCCGCTTTTGTGCAGTGCAGCGACCCGAAAAAATTAACCTCCATGACCTTGCGGTAGACGCTGGTATCCGTGTCCACAAAAGCGCTTCGCTGGGTTATTCCGGCATTGTTGACCAGCACATCGATGCCGCCGCGCTGCTCGATAACCTTCTCTATGACCGCTGTGCATTCGTCTTCATGCACGACATCGCATCTGTAACCCTCGGCATCGGCACCGCTGGCCTTGAGTCTGTCGGCGGCAGCTTTAACAGCGGTTTCATCCATGTCCAGCAATATAAGGCTGGCACCTTCCCGGGCGTACCGGTCACAAATGGCGGCCCCTATTCCACTGGCAGCACCGGTGACGACGACGACTTTTTCTTTAAAGTTCAGGTTGGACATAATGCCTTTAAATATTCCTAATTAATTTGATAGTCGATGGTCACTGTTGCGGGTTGCGCGTTGCGAGTTGCGTGTCGAAAAACAGATCTAATCGATGTGGGAGCGGCTTTCCAGCCGCAAAATTCTGAAATCGCCGACTGGAAAGCCGCGCCCACGAAATACAGAATAAAGCGCATAGCGTGATGTCCGGATCATTTGTCCTCTGCTGGCAAAGTAGGGCGGGCCTCCGTGCCTTGCCAATGCCCATGCCCAGTATTCCGGCACCAGCAACGAAATGCCTCGCACCATCGTTACCTGAAACCTATGCCTTATCAGCCGGCAACGGGCGCCTCGAGAAAAAATAGGCCGCGATCAGCCCGGCAATAATGTGCCAGATGCCCCACCAGGCGGTAATGATGGCCATTCCGCCCAGACCCCCAAAAAAATTGAATACCAGCACCAGGCCGAGACCAGAATTCTGGATGCCGACTTCAATGGACACCGCGCGCCTGTCCGGCTCGCTTAACCCAACCAGTCGCCCGGACCAGTAACCCAGGTTGAGCGCCAGGGCATTGTGAACCAGAACACCGAAGAATACCAGCCCGACATAATTTATAAAATGCCGCCAATTGGCGCCTAAGGCCCCGGCAACGATTGCGATGAAAAATATCAATGAAAATATTTTAAACGGCTTTCTGAGCTTGTCCACCAGGAAGGGAAAGGTGCGGGCCAGAAATAAACCGAGAATCAGCGGAATCCCGAGAATGATAAAGATATTAACAAAAACGTCGAAAGGGCTGAGGCTTACTTTTTTAAGAATTTGGGCGGTATCGGGATTCAGGCTCCCCCAGAAAGCAAGATTAAACGGCGTCATAACAATGGCAGCTGCGGTCGAAACGGCTGTCATGCTCACGGAAACAGCACAATTGCCCTTGGCCAGGTAGGTAATTATGTTGGAAAGGTTGCCCCCCGGACAAGCAGCAACAAGCATCATTCCCAGTGCAATGGAGGGCGGGGGTCTTAATATTAATGTCAGCAAATACGTGAAGGCCGGCAAAAGGATGAACTGGGCCGCCAGGCCGATACAGGGTGCTTTGGGTGCCACCACAATGCGCTTGAAGTCTTCCAGCTTAAGCTCCAGCGCAACTCCGAACATCATCAGGCCAATGGCGGCATTGATAATAAAAAGACCCTGGGGATTAAAATTCAGCCGCACCTGGTCGATCGCGGCGATGTCCATGGCTGCTCCTTTCCGCTGTTAAAATTAAAGCATTTTTTGCCAATGCTCATTCGCTAAATAAAACGTTGCGGGTTGCGGGTTGCGCGTTACGTGTTCCGCGTTTCGGAAGGGGAGAATTGAGTTGCGTAATGCGCATTTTGGTTTAATAGCTTCGAAATAATTTCCAGCCAATACCATCAAATGGAGCCATCGCGGATGAAAGCGGCTCTCACAACCTGTTCTTCAAACCCGCAACACGTAACCCGTACCTCGCAACCCGCACCCCGCAACCCGTAACCCGCAACTCGATCACATTTCCAACTTGCCCGTCCGTGCGGCGGTCCACAACCAGTTGCCCGGGGGGTCCACATTGGCCACCGGATCCACCTCGGCGTGGATAACTGCCGGTTTTCCGGATGCCAGGGCCCGTTCGATCGCCGCCTTTATCTCTGATCCTTTGCTGACGAACTCGCCGTGACACCCCATGGCAACGGCCACCTGATCGTATCGCACCGGTGCATGATCGTGACCGAACCAATCAGCCGGCCGGCCGAACATGCGCTGCTGGGCGGTTTTCTCCATACCAAAAGCCCCGTCAACGGCCACAATCATAATGACCGGTGTATTATTGCGCACAGCGGTTTCCAGCTCCTGAATATTGAAGCCAAAGGCGCTGTCGCCGGTTACACAATAAACCGGCAGGTCCGGGCGGGCCAGTTTGGCGCCGATGGCATAGGGCAGACCGGTGCCCAGATGGCCGTAATTCATAGAATACATGACGGTTCGCTGCAACCGCGCAACGTGATAATGAATATCCCAAAGGGTTGTGTTGCCGCCGTCCATCACAAATATGGCGTTCTGCGGAAAAACCTCATTGCAAACTTTTAAAATCTGGCCGGTCAGCATGGGGCACCGCTCCATGTCAGCGACCGCCTCATCGAGCTCTTTCTGCCAGTCGTCCTGAACACTTCGAAATTCAGCGATTCTGGCGTGGGGTTCACGCTTCGGGGTAAGCTCTTGTATAGCATCCAACAGTCGGGATAAAATGAGCCTGGCATCCCCCACGAGGGGCACGTCCACTGGCCGATTCAAACCGATGCTGGTGGGTTCGGTGTCGATTTGGATCAGCCGCTGGGTTTGCGGGTCCCCCCACATCGGCGGCCGCCCCCACATATTCAACTCTCCGAGACGGGTACCGACGGCCAGCACCACATCGGCCTGGCTGTTGGCCATAATTCTGGAAAGGCAGGTGGGATGGAAACAAAGCGGATGTTCATCCGAAACAATTCCACGGGCTCTAATGGTGTTGGTAACCGCACAGCCGAGGTGTTCAGCCAATTGTTGCACTTCTTCTCCTGCGGCCGCCCGTTCGGCCCCGTTGCCGCAGTGAATGTTAACCAGATCCGCCTCCACCAGCAACTTTGCTGCACGCTGGATGGCATCCGGATCATGGCCGGCCAGTTCAGATATTCGGTATTGTTCCGGTTTCCAGATTTGAACCTCACCATCATCGCACCGCTGGCCGAGAATATTCTCAGGTATTAAAATATGCACGGGCCCCGGCCGGCCGGATGTGGCCACCCGAAATGCATGGCGCACCATATCGGGAATACGGGTCCAATGGTCCACTTTCCCGCTCCATTTAACGGCCGGTTTGAAAATGTCCAAATGACGGCTGACCTGCATACCGCCTTGATGAACATAGGAATCGGAAATTTCGCTGCGGCGGGTCGTGGTCACCGCCACTACCGGGCTGCCCTCGGCCTCGGCGCACATCAAACCGGCAACCAGATTGGCAGCCCCCGGTCCGGCACATGCCATGACAACTGCCGGCTCTCCTTTCACCCGGGTGTAGGCATCACAGGCATGTGCGGCCGCCGCTTCGTGGCGCGGCACAATGAGACGAATACCCAGGTCCTTGCCGAGGCGCTCCAGCGCTTCGATGACCATCATGTAAGTGCCATCTGTAATCGCGTGAATATTTTCAACCCCTTCGGCGTGCAAACAGCGCACCAAAAGTTCCCCACCGGTAATCTCAGCCATAGAATCCTCCCCTATAAAAAAAGTTGATTAGTTGAATAGTTTATTAGTTAAATAGTCTGACAGTGGTGCATTATAAATACTTTCCGATAATCCTTTAAGTTTCAAGTGCCAGCAATCATTAATTGAGGAATTGCGAATTTAGGAATTTAGGAATTGAATGTATTCTGTCGATCTTATTTATCAATCCCTTAATTCCCCAATTCCCCAATTCCTGAATCCCTTAATTCCTAAATCATTGAATTTCCAACACCAGCAACCTAATTTAACTAATCAACTATTTAACTATTTAACGAGATTTGATTTTCAATCAAATCTCCATCAACTGCCCCCCCGTTACATTAATCGCCTGTCCGGTTGTGTAGGAAGATTGATCGGATGCCAGAAAGGCAACCAGGTTGGCTACCTCACCGGATGACCCCAGGCGACCCATGGGAATGGTTTGAACCATTTCCGCCTGGCGGTCTTCTTCAGTCGAATTAAAAATCCGGGCTTCCAGCTCAAAACGCCATTTGGTAAAATCGGTATCAATAACACCGGGACAGACAGCATTGACTCGAATCCCGTTGCCGGCAAGCTCCCGGGCCATGACTTTGGTCAGCATGACGACGCCGGCTTTCGCCACTGCGTAGGCACCATTAAACAGCGGGGGTACCTTGGCGGCCCTGGAAGCCATATTAATGACAGTGCCCCCGGTTTTCATCATTAAGGGCAGGATAGCTTTTGACACCCGGAAAACACCATGCAGGTTAACATCAATCGTTTTCATCCAGGCATTTTCATCATAAGTGTGGACGGCATTTGGCACCCCCAGGACAGTGCCGGCATTGTTGCATAGAATCTGCACATGTTCAAACTGAGCTTTAACGGCTTCCGCCATCCTGTCAACAGACGCTGTGCTGGTTACGTCCACTTCTGCAAACATGGCTTTAATTCCATGTTGACTGGCAAGAGAATCAGCAAGGGCGGTCATTTTTTGGCGGTCGCCGCTAATGAGGAGGGAATTTTTTTCTTCCTCCCCCGGCAAAAAATCGGCCAGCACAACATTCGCTCCACTCTGGGCCAGTTTTTCGGCTATCGCATAGCCGATACCTGTTTTTTTCCCTGCGCCGGTCACCAGGGCAGTTTGTCCTTTAAGATCTAGATACATAGGGTCACCATGAAGTGTCGTTAGAAGTTGTCTTTAAAATGAATCTCCCGTCCAATGGCGGCGTTGTCCAGCATAGCTGGATGACGCCTCGATCTATAATATCAGAGGTGCGCCTTCCTGTGAATTGAAGTGCTCGCACACCATTTTTGCCCGAATTTGTATTTTGGGCCGGGGGGCAATGTCAATAAAAATTAATGCTTTTTTCTAACTTGACTGTTGCGTTTTTATTCTATAGCCTAATTAACGGTTATATAATCGTGGTTACGGGGGTGAGCGGGCAAAGCCCTAAAAGAGGTTTCAGAGAGGTGAAATGAAGCTGTCAACAAAAAGCAGGTATGGTACCAGGATGATATTGGATTTAGCCCAGCACCATGGTCAGGGCGCCATTCAATTGGGAGAAATAGCCAGGCGCCAGAAAATATCCTTAAAATATCTGGAGCAAATCATACGACCGCTGAAAAAAGCCGGTTTTGTGAAAAGCTTTCGGGGAGCCAAAGGCGGGCATGTGCTCAACAAACTCCCGAGTGAGGTCACCGTCGGGGAAGTCGTGGCCTTGCTGGAAGGCGGAAAAACACTTGTCAGCTGTGAACGTGACCCTGAAGTGTGCAATCGTGTCGATTCATGCGTGACACGCTATATTTGGATGGAGGCAGCCACGGCCATGTACGATAGGCTGGCCGCTATAACATTCGCCGATCTTTTATCTATGGATGCAAATGGTTGCCAGGAAAAATTTATCGATTTTTTCACATCCAAAAAAAAACCTTAAAGGTTCCAAGGTTCAACGTTCAGGGTTCAAGGTTATCTTGCCTCAATATGCACTTCACTTTTGTCGACAATGCTGACGCTCCAACCTTGAACCCAGAACCCTGAACCTTTGAACCCTATCCTCCACTACCATTCTCAAGAACAGCCTTCAATTTTAGCATATCATTTGTCAGCTGCTGTTTGATCTTGCGCTTGACGAGCATCCCGGCCAGTCGGAAATAGGTCAAACTAAGTTCCCCGGTAGTTGTAAACCGTGTGCCCCCATCCATGGCCTCAAAATCTAAACGGCTGGCTCCGGTAATAGGCCCGGATGTAATCCGAATGCAGCAGCGGCGGTCAGGTTCGTATGCGGTTATCAGGCCCTCGGTTTCAATGCGTTTTCCCATAAATCGGTTACAAATTCAAAAACCGTCTCCACCGGTTGTTTGATCCATACACTGTTGTCAAACTTCATGATTCGCTGGCCCGTTTCGCTGGCAGTTGAGGGTGTTGGCTTAACAAAAAATAAGTCACTCTTTTAAATTTTCAAGAAGGGAAAAATTACCACCGGCGGCGGCTATCAAATTCATGCTGGCGTTTTGACCGGACATCTGCTAAAAATTTGGAGAATGGTTTTGAAGTACGAAGCTCAAGCATAGTCCCCCCCAGCAAACGCACACTATCAAAGGCATGATAAAAAGCGGCACCGATACCGACGCACGCTATCGATCCCTGCTGCAAAAAGCAGTCAGACGCGGGGATGCCGACCTCGTTTATACCGCCAGCGCGCTGCTCGCAAGCCTAAGCCCCGGAAAAAAAAACTGGTACCGAACCCGTACCGCCATTATAACCTTTGAAGAATGCTGGCCCCTTGGCGCTGAGCTGATTTTTAACCGCAAATTTCACAGCAAGGTCGCTGCTCTGATCAGAGTAACGCGGGCCCAAAAATCCAGATGTGCCAGCGGGCTGGGATATCTGGCCCATGCCCTGGCCGAAGGTGATGGGTCTGTTTTAAATAAATCTGCCGATGACAGGCACATCAAAATTATTGCCAATGCCATCACTAGACCGGATGATTTCTGGCACTGGGTTACCGACCAGAAAAAAACGGATGAACACACCGCTGCCCTGATCTCCACTGCACGACGGTTTAAGCAGGAGGGTTTGCCCCGGGACCGGGCTGTTATTCAATCAGCGGCCTACCTGGCGGTAACCGGGCAGGTGCCGTCCCGACAGGAAATACAACCGACCGATCAAGCTTTCCCCTACTGGGTTGCATTTGACAAACATACGGCCGAAGGCAAGCTGGCAATGCAGGATGTGGCCCGGGATTTACACCTGCCACTGCCCCAGTTGGAATGGACCTGTTTTTATTTTGAAGGGGCCAAAACCAATGGTGAGATTCCCTCCCCATGGTGGGAGCGTCATAACCAATGGCACTTTGAAAAAATCGGGCTGCCAGTCGAAGAGGCGCACCTGCTATGGGAACCCGTCAAACCGCAAGTTATTGCAGCCCTGGCCGAAGACAGCCGCGGTCTAAAAAATGATCTTTATCGCTGGAAAATTGCCAATCTTGAACAGATTCAAGCTTTGAAACGGCAGGTGGAGCTGTTCATCGAACATTTCGAAGCGGTCTCCAGGGACCAGATGGAGCTGTTTAGCAAGGATGACCTTGACAATATATAGCCGCAATGTCAAATTTGGCCTATGAACGATCCGGGGATCCATATCAAGGAACTGCCTCAGCTGGAAAAACCCTTGCTGATTGCGGGATTTAATGGATGGGGCAACGCGCTCAACATCTCAGACGGCCTGGTAAGTTATTTGATCCGCCACTTTAAGGCCCAATCTTTTGCCGATCTTGCACCGGACATATTTTATCGCTATGACGAACAGCGCCCCCGGGTCATTATCGAAGATGGGCTTCTGAAAACCTTTACCTTGCCCGGAGGTTCCTTTTTTTCAGCTGCGACGGACAAGGATCAAAGGGATATCGTGATTCTGACTGCTGACGAGCCCAATCTGTGCTGGTCACATTTTGTCGATCTATTATTTTCCCTTTGCCGGCAGCTGGATGTCAGCACCGTGATTACCCTGGGAAGCATGTATGACAACGTACTGCATACCGATCGAACCATCTCCGGGGTGGCGTCGACCCGGGCAATGCTGGCGCAGCTGCAGAAGCTTGATGTCAATCCCATCTCTTACCAGGGCCCCAGCGCCATTCATTCCATTATCCAGTCCGAGGGCACCAAAAAGGGCTTTGAATGCCTCAGCCTTTGGGCCCATTGTCCCTACTACCTGCAGGGAACAACCCATTTCGGTATTTTATCCCATCTTGGCGGCTTGCTCGCCCAACTGGGCAACTTTCACCTGGACACCGAATATCTAGATAAAAATTGGGAAACGCTTAAGGACCAGATACATGCGTTGATCGAAGACAATAGTGAGCTTCAGACACTGATTGCCAATTTGCGCAAGGAAAAAGCCAGGGGTTCAACTGCGAGGTTGAATGGAAAAGTTGCCGGCGATGAAAAAATAATTAATCTGCAGGACTTTAGGGACCCATCCTAATCTTGGCGGTAGGTTCAAATTGAATGAATATTCGGGGCATTGGCGGGGTAGGGGTTACCCTCGACCACGGATTTCAAATGCAGGAAACCGTTAACGGCGACGGCCGTATGAACCTCTAATTGAATAGTTCCTTCCTATGTTACCCCTGCTCAGGGCGTTGACACGATAGGCACTGCGATTGATTCGACTGCGGGCGCGCGAATTGGGCGGTGACTGGTATTTATCGTGGCCGACATGCTTTTTTTGGCGGTATTTTTTGTCGTATTTCTTCCCTGAATGCCCAATATGGTTTTTTTTCCGGTATTTGCGCTTGTAATGCTGGACATACGGGGGGCCATAATAACCATAATAGCCGCCAGTGCGATAGTACCAGCGGTCATTTTGAGCATCATTCAGGTACTGGTCTGCCTCCCGAACTGTTTCTTGGGCATAGCGTTCGGCCTCGGCGGCTTTTCGCTCGGCTTCGGCTTCGCGCAGTTTAAGTTCGGCTTCCCTTGCGGCTATTTCCTGTCTGGCGAGCTCGAGATGGTATTGCCTGTCGGCTTCCATGCGGGCCAGGTCGGCGGCCTCATCATAGGGCACTTCCTCGGTTTTCATCAGAATCGTGGCGTCTTCCGGCGGAGCATAATTGGTAAAATGTTTGACGCCGTTGTCATCCGTCCATTCGTAGATGTCTGCCTGCAGGGAACCGGCGATTAAGCAGCCGGCAGCAACCAATAAAACTATTTTTAAACCTTTCATGGGAATCCCCCCTTAAGGTTTGATCCATATCAAAGAAACTCTCTGGCGTATGGTTCCGTCCAATCAAAGGAACCGGTCCAGGGTTGATCCGTCGCCCACCATATCATAATCCCGGATAGGGCGGCAAGAACATTTCCCCCCGTGGATTGCCATTTGACAGAATCACATCGATCATATCGATTGATACAGTTTCTATGCGAACGGCAACTTTAAAATAACCACAAAAAAAACCAAGTAAATCCCATGAAAAAAAATACGGGCAACACCCAGATTAAACGGTTGGTATCGACAGCGGGTTGCGCGGTGCGGGTTACGGGTTACGGGTTACGTGTTGCGGGGTGCGGGGTGCGGGTTATGTGTTGCGAGTTGCGGGTTGCGTGGTGCGTGGTGCGGGTTACGTGTTGCGGTGTGAATACCAGGCTATACAGAAATCCGCACCCGCCCACCCGTCTTTGCTAAAGCTTCGCCGCGCCGAGCAGCGGCCCGCCCTACTTTTTCCGATACTCCGATGCTCAGCCTGAAACCTGACACCTGAAACCTGAAACCTAATTGCAAAAGGACTGAATATCGATTATCAAAAGTGAACTATACAATCTTGGGAGAGTATTGCCGCTCGCCTAAACCTCGATCGCTTCCGCTATCAGCTCCCACGCTTCTTCGGCTGTTTCGACATAAACGAATAAATCCAGATCCTTGGCCGAGATGGTGCCCTCTTCAACCAAGGCCTCAAAATTGACAATTCGATCCCAGAAGGCCCGCCCGAACAGCAGCACGGGAATCGGCAGAACTTTGCCTGTCTGAATAAGGGTCAGGGTTTCAAAAAGCTCATCAAGGGTGCCAAAACCACCGGGAAAGGCCACCAGACTCTTGGCCCGCATCAGCAGATGCATTTTACGGATCGCAAAATAATGAAATTGGAAGTTTAAATCCGGGGTAATGTATTCATTCGGGACCTGTTCATGGGGCAGGGTGATGTTCATGCCGATGCTCGGAATTCCGGCTTCATGGGCCCCGCGATTGGCAGCCTCCATAATTCCCGGCCCGCCGCCGGTGACCACCACCAGTTTGTCTTTTCCGGTATTGATGGAAATCAGATGCCCCAATTTACGCGCTTCATCATAATAGCGGCTGTTTTCTAAAGCTTTGCGGGCGGCATCAACCTTTTTAGCCAACAAGGGATCATCATTGCTTTTGGCATATTCGGCCTGGGCTGACACCAGTTTAGATTCCGCGGTTTCAGGGTCAGGGAGCCGGGCACTGCCGAATACGACCACCGTCGACTCAATATGCTGCTCCTGCAATATCAGTTCGGGTTTTAGAACCTCCAACTGCAACCGCACAGGACGCAGTTCATCGCGCAGCAGAAAATCCGGATCCTGAAACGCCATTTTATAACTGGCGGATCTGCATTGGGGGGTATCACCACATGGCCGGCTGGCGGCCACCTCTTCATGGGCAGATGGGAAAGGACTTCTTCTACGTTGGCCTTCAGACATTGAAAAACCTCCTTAAAACGAAAGATCATAAATTTTAGGCATTCTCAAAACAAAGCTATCACTTAACAAAGCATTCCTGTATTATCAAGCATTTTGGCACCGCGTGAGTACCATCACGGATGTTGATCATCGCGTTTACAGTTGACCTTAGTTCGCTTCGCCCCCAATTGGAATCTTGGAATGTTGGAATAGGGCGGTATGGGGTTATGGAACTACAATATAATGGATCAATGGAAACAGGTCATAATTCGGAAGGTTCCGCATAAACGAAGGGTTGAATACCCCGGCAAGATTTTCAGAAGGATCTTGTCTTTGTGATAATCCGATGTTTTAGCCCAAGATGTCCAGGGTTGTTCCCAACATCTTATCCCGGGTTTGCAGAACTTTTAGATTGGCCTCATAGGTCCGCTTGGTAACCATCAAATCGGGGATCTCTTCTTCCAGGTTCACGTTGGACGTTTCTCTATCAACCATCTGGTCCCCGTCAAGCTCTTGATAACGATGCCCGGGTGTGTTGACTTTGTTAACCGCCACTTCCACGCCGCCGTTGACACCTTCGTTCATGGTGGCCCTGCTTTTTTTAAATCCCTCGGTATTCACGTTGGCAATGTTATTGGCTGTTACGCCCATGGATTTTTTGTAGGCCTGGAGTGCCGACAGCGTGCCGTTGACAGCTGGAATCATTGGAGTTCCCCCATAAAAAGATAAAATCCCGTCAGACATGGCGGTGCCTTTTGACGGGATTTACAAAACTTAGGGTTTGAAAATTTTCTAATTTATGATTAGCTTCATCTTTCAGGGCGACGAAGCGGATTTTAAACTGAAAACTTCCCTCGATGCCGTTGTTCTCGTGCGGCGCTATTCCTCAAACTATTAGTAATGAGAGCCCGACAGAGAAGATGCACGCACATTTGAGAAGTTTTAGTTTCTATCAGAGATAGCGATCAATTTTTGATACAAATTTTATGCCAAAACACCAAAAATACAAAAATTATATAAATCTCAAATAGTTAACTATTTGTCTGTATAAGCTGAAATCATTAAACTGACAAATATCGTCATTTTTTTTGCCATAAATTGTCACTTTTCCGGCAGATTGTACCCGGAACATTCGATCCGCACTGACCTGAAAAAATATTAGGAAACCAGCATGATAGGATTTGAATTTGCTACTGCCACACGAATTATATTTGGCCACGGTGTCGTAAAGGACACCGGATCCATTGTTGGAAAAATGGGTCGTCGGGCTTTTGTTATCACCGGCCGTTCAGCTCAACGGGCGCAACCACTGATGGGGCAGTTAAAAGATATCGGTATGGCGGTGACTCATTTCAGCATCCCTGAAGAGCCCACCACCCAACTTGCGCTGGAGGCCGTGGAAAAAGCTCGCCAGCCAAATTGTGATCTGGTAATCGGGATGGGCGGAGGGAGCGTCCTGGATACAAGCAAGGTGGTCGCCGCCCTTTTAACGAACAGCGGCCCATTAATGGATTATCTGGAGGTAATCGGCAACGGTCGGCCGCTGGAGCAAAAATCAGCACCTTGCGTTGCAATCCCAACAACCGCCGGAACCGGAACCGAAGTAACCAGCAATTCCGTTCTTGGTTCACCGGAACATCGCGTAAAAGTCAGTATGCGAAGCCCGTATATGCTGCCGGATCTGGCCCTGGTTGATCCGGAGCTAACCTATTCCATGCCCCCCGGTCTAACCGCCGTCACAGGGTTGGATGCCTTTACCCAACTGCTTGAAGCGTTTGTCTCGGCCCACGCCAATCCATTGACAGATGGTATTTGCCGGGAAGGATTGCAGCGAGCGGCGCGCTCTTTAAAGCGGGTGTATCTTGACGGCGCAGATGCCGCCGCTCGCGAGGACATGTGCCTGGCAAGTCTTTTCGGCGGCCTGGCCCTGGCTAACGCAAAACTGGGCGCGGTGCATGGACTGGCAGGCCCCTTGGGGGGCATGTATCATGCGGCGCATGGCGCTCTGTGCGCCGCCCTGCTGCCCTTTGTTATGGAGGCCAATATCAGCGCCCTGGAATCCCGTATCGCGGATTCCGCGACCCTGGACCGCTATGATGAGGTCGCTCGTATAATTACCGGTTCACCGGCTGCGCAGGCTAAAGACGGTATCACCTGGGTCGGCAATCTGTGCCGGCAGTTGGAAATAAAGCCCCTGGCGGCTTATGGTATCGAAGAAAAGGATTTTACGGTAATTGCAGAAAAAGCCTGCAAAGCAAGCAGTATGAAAGGAAATCCGCTGGAGCTTACCCAAACGGAATTACTGGAAATACTACACAGGGCACTCTAGTCGATGGACTCCGGATTTCAATGTCCTGTGTGAAGCTTACTATCGAAACACAAAGGGAGGGGCATCGTCATCCATGGAAACCGGTTTAGTAGCCCTGCTTTGGGTTGGCTTTTTTTTCCTCTTTTTGAACCTTCGGGGTCCGGTAAACAATCCTGAGAATAAGAACCACAGCAGCTTATAGGACATTCTTACAATCTGCAAGACCGCATAAAATAAACCGACGCCAAAGGCCACCTCCACAAACGTGGGTTGATTGGTCACCCAGATAGAGAATTTGTCCCAGTTGTTAACCAGCCAATTCGGTATCATTTCCATCATAGTTACATCCTATCTTTTTTTACCTCTGAAATCAAGTTTTGTCAAGAAAACGAATAACTTAAATGGTTGCACAATTTCAGGTCAAAAAATTGACATTTTCCGGCAGTTTCCGGACGTCGCCGTTTTGAAATATGGCCCATTCATCGGCAATAGCGGTTGTCGCAAAAATGTTCCGTTATTCGAACGGTTTTTCTACAACCACCTAAACCGGCCCTCCGTATTTCAGAACTTATTTTTACACGGTGGCATCGGTCCTGGTTTACCACGGCAAGTTCCCGCCAGATGCAACTTTGGCATGAATGTTGAATGATAAGAAGTCAATACGGAGGCATGGTTATCTGTCTTATTTGCATTCGCCGGGGGGGCTCAGGGGCTCCTGTCAAACCCCGGGCCACGCCTCCTTTCATTACCTTCGGAACCTGGATCCACCCCGGAGGCATCATCACTGACAGTGGAAAATGAACTGGCATGAACTTGAATCGAGGGATGAATCAGACATGGTTTGTGTTTTAGAGTACGGCGAAAATATCGGAACGCTGCGGAATCTATTTCGAGACGAGGCGCAAGCAATTGTTTTTGCTAAGTATATCATTGACTTATCGGAAGAAGAATACACCTATGTAGCCACCAATAAGTGGTACTGTTCGGATAAAGACGAGTATGTAGAGGTCCAGGAGTTATAAGCCTGCTGCCAAATAAAAACCTCACATGCTGTTTTTTTGCTAAAGTATCTCGAAAGACAACCGATAATAAAGATAACAGTGTGCTGGCGGGCACGCTGTAACATATAATTCCTTAGGGTGAGGGGTGGTCCCATTGGGGCCGCCCCTATTTTTTTGCGAAAACCTAAGGTCCATCATCCGCCACCCATCAGATTACCCAGTTGCGGGCACTCGCTTTCTTCAGAACTTCAATTATTCTTGACATTTTAATCGCTGGAGCGTCAATATTAATGAACTTATTTTTAGGGCAGCACACTATAAATCCCACGAGGTTAATATAATGCAACCGTTCGTCTTAACATTAAAACAAACCGGGTTTATGAGACGGTGCACTTGGGCATGCTTTGCATTTTTTATGATTCTCAGCCAGGCAGCTGTCCTGCTGGCGGACGGCACCGGGGACGTATCCAGGCTTTCCGCTCATCAGGTCAAAAAGTTGTTGGGCCGCCCGGATACGGTGGTCATAGATGTGCGTACCTATCGAAACTGGTGGCGGAGCAGCAAGAAAATTCCAACGGCCATAAGAGAGGACCCCTCCAAAGTGGACCAGTGGATAGAGAAGTACGTCAAGGACCAAACCCTTATATTTTATTGCTCCTGAAAGCACGAGAGAACAAGTGCCCGGGTGGCACAGTCCTTTAAGCAAAAAGGCTACCATAAAGTATATGCACTTCAAGGGGGCTGGAGCGCGTGGATGGGCGCCGGCTTTCCGCTTGAAGATAAATAGATTGAATATTCAATCATAAAAAAACCCCCGAAAGCCGACTGAGGCCTTTCGGGGGGTTATGGTTACGGTCATAGCAAATATTTAGGGTTTAGTTAAGAGTCTGTACGGCGGTATAACGGTCAAAATTTAGCATCTGGCAGTCTGCTATGACCAGTCTCGGCAGCACTTTTAATCCAGGCGCTGCCAGTCTCACAACCTCTGACAAAAGGGGACGGGGGATAAAACCGTCCTTTTTCAAGGAGGGATATCTATTACTATCACAACATATAGTTGCATGTCAAGAAAAAAATCAAGATGTTGTGCTTTTCCATATTTCTGTCCCTATCAAACATTAATTGCCCATTCGAATTCTGGCCCTGTCCGGCTGTGCACGGCAGGGTCACCGGCCCACTTATATAAAAAAGCTGGGTGCTGCTTCAAATTGGTGAAATGATGCTTAATGTGTGAGGTATGGCTGCAAAGTATAATTCTACCGCGATCCATAAATACCATTTGGAATACGGAACTGCGGTAAAAATGATTGCAGAAAAAAAGGCTTAAATGCCAGAACTTATATATCAATCACCCTCGAGGCCTTAAAATGCAGAAAAAACTGAAGATCATATTTGTACTGGTCCTGATCAGCTGGCT
Source organism: uncultured delta proteobacterium (assembly GCA_963766255.1). Classification (GTDB taxonomy): domain Bacteria; phylum Desulfobacterota; class Desulfobacteria; order Desulfobacterales; family JAFDCJ01; genus JAFDCJ01. The sequence goes on along the minus strand of CAVXZZ010000031.1, from coordinate 53,069 downwards.
GGTGCTGACCGTCCCGCTAAGCGCGGGAATCAAAATGACCGAGCTGGTCAATGACATCCGCCCGGCTGTGGTGACGGTGATTGTGTATGATATCAATCAAGAGGTTACCAATATCGGCACCGGATTTTTTATCGATAAATACGGGCACTTGATCACAAATTACCACGTCCTGGACGGCCGCTACAAGGCCGAGGTCAGAACGGCTGATGGACAAACCTACCCGATCAAACTTGTTGTAGAGGATAACAAGGCCACCGACCTGGTCAAGGTGTTGGTGGATATACCCCGCAAAAAAATTAAATGGGTAAAAACAGCGAACCGTTTACCCTCAATAGCAGAGCAAGTCATCGTGGTTGGCAGCCCGATGGGGCTCGAGCAAACGGTCAGCGAGGGCATTGTATCGTCGATCCGTACCATTCCGTCGGTGGGGGATTTTTTCCAGATGTCCGCCCCCATCTCTCCGGGTTCAAGCGGCAGTCCGGTGATGGACCTGAAAGGTAAGGTCATCGGTATTGCCACCTTTCAGATGATTCGGGGCCAGAATCTGAATTTCGCTGTGTCCGTAAAATCAGTCAAAAAACTGAAACCGGTCAAGGCCGGTATGTCGGTGTCGTTGTGGACATTTAACAACAGCTTGAACCAGCCCGGGCTTGCGGAAAAACTCTGCCGCAAGGGATACAGTTTTTCAATTAACGGTGAGGATCAAAAGGCCCTTGAATTTTTCCAGGAGGCGATTGCCAGGGATCCCCAAAACACCATGGCATGGAATGGTTTGGGATATTGCCATGTGGGATTGGACAATCCAGCGGCCGCTATAAAAGCCTATCAGCAGGCCATAAAAACCAATCCCGATGATGAATCCCTTTACTTAATTCTGGGAAATTATTATGTCAAACTGGGTCAGCATCAGGAAGCAATTGAGGCCTACCGGGAGGCGATCCAACTGAAGCCGGATTTTGCGGACGCCCATTTCAAACTGGGAATTGTTTACACCCGGCTGGGGCGATTGGATGAAGGTAAAAAGGCCTTCGAAACCGTCATCCGGTTAAATCCCGATGCCGTGCCGGCCCATTTCAACATCGGGATTGCCTATGCCCAACAGGGACGCTATCAAGATGCCATCAAAGCCAATCAGGAAGCGCTGCGCATCGATTCTGAATTCGCGCCGGCCCACAATAATATTGGCATGGTTCATAGATTGCTTGGCAATGCGGACCAGGAGATCGACGCCTATAAAAAGGCGATCCGCATTGACCCGGATTTTGCATCGGCCCACTACAACCTGGGAATTGCGCTGCTGAAAGCGGGGGATAAAGCTGCCGCCCTCGACCAGTATAAAATTCTAAAAGATCTTGATAAAAAAGGCGCGGACCAACTCTTCAATCAAATTTACTACTGACATGGATAAAGAAAAAGACCCCAAACACCTGCCGAACCGTGAAACCCACTATTGCTTCGGTTGCAGCCCGGCCAATCCAAGCGGACTGCATATGAAATTTTATACCCGGGATGACTCTGTTTTTTCCCGCTTAACGGTACCGGATCACCTGTGCGGATGGGACCGGCTGGTGCACGGCGGGGTTATTTCAACGATCCTGGATGAAATCATGAGTTGGACCGGCATTTATATGCTCAAACAGATCACCATGACCAAATCCATGACCGTTGATTTTATCAAGCCGGTCTACATCAACAACGAATTAAAAGCCGAGGGCAAAGTGCTGGAGAAAACCGGCAAGCACGAAGCCCTGCTCGAAGGCAGCCTGTACAACGAAAAGGGCACCCTGTGCGCCCGGTCCAAGGGCAATTTTGCGATATTTTCGCCGGCGGTAGCCAAGAGGCTGGGAATCGCCCAAAAAGAGCACCTGGAGTGGTTTCAAGAAATTTATGACCTCTAACATCCGCTTGCTCCCATTTAACCTCTTCAGGGTTTCATTAGTTAGACGCTGGCAAAAGGATAATCCAGTGCGCCGGTCACCGGAATGACCCGGGTGCCGACGAAGATATAAAAAGCCAGACCGAAAATGAAAAAACGTATATATTATTTAATATTACTTGAACTGTTGATTGTTCTAATACTGACGACTGCGTGGGCGTTCTGGCTTGAGGACTTTTCATTTGGCGTTATTAATATAGATCATGCGCAGGAGGAATTCACGGAGAGGCTGGAATACATTATTACCTCCAGCGTTTTTGTGGGTATCGCATTGATTATACCACTGTGGATAATCATCAGAGATTTTTCCAGGCTTGAGAAAACCACCAAACGGCTGCAAGGGGCACGATGGCAAAAGCAACCGTATGTGAAAATTGTAAATCCTGGTATGAAACCGGTGGGACGGATGAGGGGCTGGTCGGTGAATGCCGTCGCAACTCCCCGACCCCGATAACTTTGAACGGCAGTACCGATTCCAGCGTGCGTATGGCCGCCTGGCCGACAACCGCCCAGGAACAATGGTGCGGGGATTATGAAGATCGCCCCATGGAAACCAAGGAAGTGCTGGAGCGCATGGCGATGATCGAACAAATGGAAGCTACGCGCAAATCTAAAATAGCATCCTAAAGCGATACTTGAATTTGGCCTATAAAACGTATGTTGATTCGGTAGAGCTTCCCTCTCCGGAACAAGATCGATAAAATCCCAAATCACAAGCACCAAATATCAAATAAAAACCAAATCCCAATAATCAAATGGCTCGGAGATGAGCCGATGGGCAAAGAATTCGACACCAAGGCGGCCGATTGGAAGGTATTATTTTGATCTGTCTAATGGGCCCAGGTTTGGGTTTGGATTTTTGAAAATTGGAATTTGGATATTGTTTGTTATTTGTTAATTGGTGCTTGTAATTTTCTTTCAAGCGGACAACTACTAATTCTTACCTGATTTTCAATTCAACTATGATTCACGCGAAGCCAGCATATTCTCAAGCTGTATAAGGGTCTCTAGCTGGGTTGATACCGGATTGGTTGCCAGGGTGTCGAATTGATCGGCCTGGCGTTTCAATTTTTCAAAAGCTTTTGTGGTTACCCGTTCCGGGCCGGCAACCAGGCGCACCAGAATCTGGAACAGGAAAAAACTCAACAGCAATATAATTCCAATGGTCCACAGTGCATGCACAAAAAAATTCACCGCCAGGTAACTGCCCTGTAAAAAGCGCTGCACCGTAATCCAGCCGGTATAACCCAAAACGGCGAACATCGGCAGGTTGAGCACCAATTGCAGCAGCATTCCGGAAAGTCTGCGTGCCATCCGTTCGATCTCGGAATCCAGGGTGCTGCTCCAGATTTCACCCAATTTATCGCTGAAGGTGCCGGGGTCCGGCAAGATATCATCCCCCCGGCGCACGGCGCTGTCAAACCCGCCGCCGACCAGGGCCTCGGCAATATCCGGCCAATTGCTGATGGCGCTGATACGAAACGTCCGCAGGCCGGCCCCCACGCGCTCGTCGTTCTTCGTTTCGGCCACCGCCGTTTTTGATTCTTTAAAATGCCGCCAGGCCGAAATCATCCCGATGATCTGGCTGACCGGACGGCCGAATCTGAACATGGCGGCCATACCGGCGCCGAAAATCAACAGCCGGGCCCAGATGGCGATCATCCACCCCAGTGGTCCGACCCAGCGCTGGGACAATTTCTGATACACCAACAAGCCGACGCCGAAAAGCTGCCGCGAGTCATCGTTCTTCATGGCCGCAACCGCGTCCAGGAAGGATTTTTTTTCAGCTTCCTGCATTTGCTGCCGGGCTGTCAACAGGGACGTTCGGTGTCCGGCAATCTCGTGGCGGGCCTCGGCAAAGACAAAATCCCGTAAACTGCGGGCATTTTCCAGCCGCCGGTCCACCGCATAGCCGGCACGGTTGAGGTTGTCAAAAATCAACTCCCGCAGTTCTTCAAATTGATCGAAATCATGCCTGGGCGCCGCGCTTTCGTCAAATTGGGGTTCCTGCAGATGCCGGCGCGCGCTGATACACAGCATGCGGTCGACCGGGGTCTGCCAGGCGGCCTGGATGTATTTTGCAAAATCCGGCAGTATCCGGTTTTTGAGCTCCTCTTCGTCCTGACGATCGCCTTTGTTAATCACGCCCACCAGGGCCTCTCCGCTAAACTTGCGGATAAACGGTGCCAGAAAATCAACATGGTCCTTCCTTTTGGGATTCTCGGCGTCAAACACGCAAATCAACATGTCGGAGCGGGCGATGGCTTTGCGCACCAACGGACTGTGCTTCTGGTAGGCCATACTGTCGGTGTCCGGGGTGTCAATCAGAAGTACATGCTCCAGGATGGCAGCAGCCGGGCTTGACCTGAGCTCCACCGATTCACGGCCGAGACCGGTCACCAGCTGATCGGCATCCTGCCGGTCACTGCTGAAAACAATCACCCGGTCGGTGGTGGGTCGCTGATGTCCGGACGGTGACAGGTCATCGACACCGGCCAGGGCATTGAGTAAAGTGGATTTGCCGGCGCCGCAGGGACCGACAATGGTCACCACCAGCTTGCGGTCGAAGCGCTCGGCAATCGCATTGATCATTCGGTTGGCTTCATCGCATTGCTTCTTCAGGGCCGTGGCCGGTCGCCAGAGCGTCAGTGAATCAAGGGTTGACCCCATTAGATTGAGATCATTTTTGTAGCCTTCGATTTTACCGAAAGCCTTGAGGGCCGCAGTCTGCCGGTTCGATAGCATTATATCTCAGCTCCCTTCATAGCGGTTGTCATAAATAGGTTCCGTTTACCAGATTTCCTATCAGGAGATCATATAATGTATAACAAAATGAATTCATTACAATCATGTAAAAATGAAGAAAAACTATTAGAGCGTTTGCATAAGGCCATATTGAACGTTACCGCAAACCTGGAGATGAGCCGACAAACCAACGCTATCCGAACGTTATTCTGGCAAACGCTCTCGCCGGTGGGTGAGTGTGGCCATTAAGTCTTCAGAAGCGCCGATCAACCCGTCGGCATCTTCTAAATTTTGGCGGGCGGATTGTAAAATCTCACCGGTAATGTTTGCTTCAAAAAGCTGCTGTATGGTCTTTAATTTATGATTCAGCCAGGTCTGGACAATGGGTGTCAGCATTTCCTCGATTTGTTTGCGGTCGGCGCTTTTCAGCCCGGTCGTAACCGGAATGGCAAACAGGGCGTACAGATCCTTGGCCCCGAAAAGGCCGGCCAGTTTTACTTTTATACCGGCGGCGCCAATCGGATCCCCGGTGGAAAGCACATAGGTGACCGCAACCGTTGCCGGCAACACATTGAGCAGCGCCCAGAAAGTCTGGCTGATTTTGCTCCAAAGGCCCATCTTGCTGCGAAAATGATCGGCCAGTTTTTCAAGGTCCCTTTCCATGTCATGGGTAATGGCAACGATATTGTCTTTTTCGGCCAAAATCGTCTGCAGAATGGATTTAAAATCCCTGGCGCGCAGTTTCTCCTGCTCGGATAAAACCACCGGGTGGGCATCGACCAGAAACGTGCGCGCCGGGCCGTCACCCGAAGGCTCGGCTGTGGGAGGCTGCGCTTTTTCGAGATCCTTGGCCGCTCTTATCTTCTCAATAATTTCAGCCATTTTACCGGCGACCGGATCGCTTAACGACCCGGATACGGAAATCTGAGAACTGACGGCCTGATAATTCATCTTGGTCACGGCTGTAGCCAGGTCTTCATCCAATTTTTTTACAAACTCTTTTGCCGGCGCAGGATTCGGGCCTTCCGGCAGGAACTGGTCCCTGGCCCAGCCGGCGGCGCCGAGCAGCATTTTCAAGGGAAACTCAATGACATTTCCCGTTCTACGCATCAGCTTCACGTGGGGCGGGTCGGTTCGGGCCCAAAGTTGTGCAAAGCGCCTCATCACACGGTCCATCGGAAAATGCTTCAAAGCCTCCTGAACGCAGTGGCTCTGAGCCATCTGCAGCGCATCGAGATACAGTTGCAGCTCGTCAAAGGAGATTTTGGATTGGTTGGTAATTTGTGCGGCCCGCCCGATAACATCGGACAGAATCGAGCCATACAGTTCGAATCTGAGCCCAGCCCCGTCAATAGACTGCAGGGCCTCAATAAAATCCGGATCCTGCCTGGCGAGCGGGGTCAGTTTCATAAACTGCTTTCCGGCTGCCACCTGATTATCCTCATCCGTGCGGTATATCCCCAGCAGGAATTCATCCGCCCGGTCACCGTAAATTCCCCTGGCCACTGTCATGGCGTGATCCAGCACTTCGGCCTGGGTGAAGCTCGGATATACCCGGTAAACCAGAAAGCATTTGCGCATCCCAATTCCGGTGAGCATCTGGGCTATAAAATCCGTATTGTCCCGGTTGTTGTAGTTTGAGTTGGTGAATACATAAATCAAGATGTCCGAAGCCTCCAGGGCCATACGGGTGACCTCCCGGTTGGTGTAGGCACCTTTGGCACCGGTGTCGAAATCCGGGGTATCCAGAATTACCAGATTATCCAGTGGCGATTGATTTAATACATAAAGCGGTTCGCCGGGGACGGTCAGTTGTTCCGAGTCCTGATGGAGTTGGAGCTCTGATTTGAAGGGCCGGGCCAAATCGGCCAGCAGATTGGTTTGTTCCGCCCGGGCTGCCGGTATCGAGAACAATACCCGCCGGTTCAATCCTGCCGTGCCGCCGGTCGGCGCAAAATGCTCACCCACCAGGGAATTGAACAGCGTGGATTTGCCTGAAGAGCCGCCGCCACAGATGGCGGCCACCATCGGAAAATCAGGCGCAAGTCGGCAGAGCAGTTTGGCATCGACGATATCCTGCCAGAATCGGATCTCCTCGTCGTTTCCTATCTTGAGCGCATCCGCTAACCGGGGGATATGGTCCCGGAGTTGTTTGAGGGCATCGTATCGAGTTGGTTGCATAGCTTAAAAAGGTCCAGGGTTCAGGGGTTCAGGGGTTCACCGTTCAGGGTTCAGCGTTCAGGGTTCAGGGTTCAGGGTTAAAGTTCTAGCGAACCGCAGAACCGCAGAATATCGAATTTCGAAGGTCGAAGGTTGGAATCGCTTCGCTCTATCCTATTAAAAAAAAAGACCGGGCCATAAATTCCGTTTTGTATAAATAAAATAGACAGCAATTCCTTCCTTCGACATTCTGCGGTTCTTTGTTTCAATAACCCTATATAACATATTGACATTATTAAAACAAAAATAAATCTGGATTTATTCCGAAAAAAATGGAATTAAAAACAGATGACCGTTTCCCTTGCCGAACTAAGGATTCTGGCCCTTGACTGCCAGGCAACCGGCGCCACTCCGCAAAAGGGTCACCTCCTCGAACTGGGTTGGATGGCAACCTGCGCATCCCTGAAGGATAAATCAGGAGTGCCCGGTGCACAGGCTTACCTGAACCGTTTGCCCGCAGATGAAAACATTCCCCGGGCGATTTCACGCATTACCGGAATATCAGATGAATCTCTGGGGGCCGCAAAACCAACCCGGATCATCTGGCAGCATTTGATGGATGCTGTGAAGGCGGTTGTGGTTGAAAATCCGACGGCGGCCTGCCCGACGGTGATCCACTTTGCCCGTTTTGAAGAGCCTTTCCTGAAAGACCTTCACCGGAAAATCGATCCAGGAAGCCCCTTTCCTTTTCAAATCATCTGCACCCATGAAATAGCCATACGCCTGCTGCCGGATTTGCCGCGCCGGGGACTGCGCGCCATCGCCGGTTATTTCAATCACAGCATGCCCGAGTTCAAACGCAGTGCCGACCATGTTGTCGCCACAGCCCATATCTGGCAACAGATGGTCGAAATCCTGAGTGATAGAGCTCGGTGTCGGCACCCTGGATCAGCTCGTTGACTGGCTGGCATCACCCGCACCGGCGGGTCGCTCCCGGCGGATATATCCCATGGCCCCCGAAAAGCGACTTCCCTTGCCGGATAAACCCGGCATCTATCGGATGTTGCGTGCCAACAGCGATCTGCTTTACATCGGCAAAGCCAAATCTCTCAAAATACGGGTGAACAGCTATTTCCGCAGCAAAGCGCCCCATGCGGAACACATACTGGAAATGCTGACCCAGGCGCAGAAGCTGGAGTTTACCCTGACCGGATCCGCAGTGGAAGCCGCCCTGCTGGAATCCGATGAAATCAAACGCCATTCACCCCCCTATAACATCGCGCTGCGCAGGCGGCAGCGCAACCTTGTCTTCTGCACAAAAGACCTGAGGCGGCATTCAACGGCAGCCGACCGGAATTGCACCGTCGGCCCTCTTCCGGACGGAAAATTCATCGAAGCGCTCTTGGCCTTCGGGCATTGGATCACCCGGAACGGTTGTTGGACGGACCATGAAGCCGCCTCCAGGGGAGGCAAATTACTTGGCCTTGCCCCCGAGGTTGCTCCCGATCCAGCCTGCCTGCAAGAAGGCCTTGCAATTTTCCGGCAAGGACACTGCAATCCAATGCAAAATCAATCGCCGTTGCGATTGTTGACCGGACTGGGGGCAACGCTCTGGCGCCGGAGGATGGAAGCCGCCGAAGCAGCGGATACGGTGGAGGACGATATGGACGAGAATGAAACCGATGACGCGCAGCCGGAAGATACCCCTGAAGGCCGTGTCTGGACGCCGGAAATGGTGGCAAAATCGTTGGGCCATTGAGTTTTGCACAGTGCTCATCTGATCCGTCGCGCCCGCTGGCTTTGCCTGTTGAGTGAGTCCTCCCTGGCCTGGGAACCGGCCGGGCAGCCGGGCCATTTGCATAACCGGATCGTTCTGGAAGGCGGCTCGGCAACCAGACTGGCGGCCAGGGGTACCGTTGAAGAAGATTCCCATCCCCACCCCACTTTGATCGATCGTTTCACAGGCGCCAAAAACATTTGAACCTGATTACCTATGATCGCCTGCGCGTTCTTACCACGGAATTGCGCCGGCTCATCTCCGAAAACCGCCGGATTAAGCTGCGTCTCGGACCAACTGTGTGCCTGGGAAATAACGAACTGAAGAAAGCATTGCGATGGGTATAATCCGAATATTGATACCCGCTTTGCCGACCACTCCTATTTCGGTAATATGGAGCAATCCACTGCCAGCCGGGTGTTTTAGTAAAGAGAAAATTCAGAGCGAACGCTTACAGGATGGTACGGGCGATTCGGTAAAGTTTGCGACCCTTAAATAGTATCCAGTTCCCGAAGGGCCTGGCGGCGCTCATCGCCGATTATTCTGATGACAGGATCCGGGTTTCTGCGGCGATCCTGACCGCTTCGGCGATCTTGACTGGCTCTCTTTTCCAGAACCGGCCGCGCCGGCAAATTGCTTCGCCTTTTGGAAAGATTGCGTCGGCCGCCCTGGTCATCTTTTGATAGTGGTAGCATGGTATCTACTTTATGCAGCGTTTATTACCCTCTAATATACTAACCAACAGGCAACCTGTCAAATACCGGCTAAAAACCAGCATCGAAGTTTTAGAAATTACCCACCTGCCCCAAAATAAATCGCGGCTGGAAGCCGCTCCCACAATTCCTTTCTACCGCAGTGGGAGCGGCTTCCAGCCGCGATATTGCATCCTTGTTGACGAACCAGTTTATTAGAATTTGGGACCTCCGCCTGATCGAGCACAGCCTACCTAATAAACCAATCAACTATTCAACTATTTACCTAAACTTGAAACGCTTTCATAAACTTGCGGTCTATATAATTTTTCAGGGCAAATCCCAGCGTGCCGCCCCAGATCAGGGAATGCCAACGCACAACCGCCGTACCGTCTCCCATGTTGAGGGCCAGGAGAAAAGAGTCTTGAGGGACAAACTCCTGCAGCGCACCGCCATTCAAGGTACTCAGCAGATTATGCAGCAAAATGGGATTTTGTCTAACCGCATATACGCCGACCTTCGCCAGTGGCTGCGGTTTAAAACTGATACAGTCGCCGCCGCCGAACAGCTCCGGATAAGCCACAGACTGCAAAAATTGGTTTACCAGCATCCCGCCATCCTGTCCCGCCGGCAGACCGGAATCTATAAACAAGGATGACGGTTTCACGCCGACCGCCATGAATACATAATCATTGTCCAAAACATCACCATTGGATAATTCGGTCTTGCGATCCTTGACGGCGGCCACCCTTGCACCTTCGATTACCTGAACATGTCTGGAAGTCAATGACTTCAGGGCGTGCTTACGAACACTGCTCTTAAATCCTGAAAGCAGTCGCGTGCCGGCAACGAGGGTAATCCGGCAGCGACCGGATTCATTTTTTACCAAACGCTCCAGATTGCCCGCCACCTCAACACCGGCCGGCCCGCCTCCGGCGACCGTGATTTTTAAATTTTTGTCTTTCAAATCTTCTATAATCCTGCGACGCGCCAACAAAAGCTTTTCAATGGGCTTAACCGTAAAAACAGATTCGTCGGCAGGCATCGCTTCCTTTGCCGGCACATAGCTGCCGGTGTTCAGGGAAAGTACATCGTAGGACACCTCATTGCCGGAGTGCAGGTCGATCTTTTTTTCCTGCGGGCGAATTTTGACAACATTATCTTCAACAAAGGCTGCGCCGCGATCCTCTGTCATCCTCTTTACATTGAACCGGATCTCCTCGGGGCGGTATATCCCGGATAGCATTCCAGGCCCCATACCGGAATAATAATGCAGGGGGCTTGAACTAACGACGGTGACACGATGCCCCGAACCCGTAAATTCTTTCAGGTTCTTTAAAACCGTTAAGTGCGCATGACCGGCCCCAACAATTACCAGATGCTTTCCCATTTATGTTCCTTTTGAACTTAGGCTGTTAGTTATAGGAATCTTCGCTTTTTCTCCCTCATGAACTGTGACATGATGAATAATGAATATCGAATACTGAATGTCGAATTTCGAAGTAAGGTATTCTATCATTTAAAAGATTGAGCAAAGCGATTCATGCCTTCGACATTCGAAATTCCTTGTTCGATATTCGATATTCGTTTCTAAAATGAGAAAATCTAATTGTTCATTAAATTTTCAATTTCATCCGCCTTCCCGGGGTATCCCCGCGGTAAGATCCACCGGTCCGTCTTTGGTAATTAAAATATCGTTTTCTATCCGGATGCCGATGCCCTCGTCATTAATGTATATACCGGGTTCGCAGGTAAATACCATTCCCGGTTCGAATTTTCGGTACCTGTTCCCGTAATCATGAACATCCAAACCCAGATGATGGGAGGTGCCGTGGGGAAAATATTTTTTGTAAAGCGGTTGATCAGCGGACTGTTTTTTTACTTCAGCAGCCTTTAATAATTTGAGCCGGATCAATTCTGCTTCCATTACCTTGCCGACTTCCCGTGAAAAATCATCAATGGTCTTTCCTGGCCGGAGGAGCTTTATGGCGGCTTTTTGTACCTTCAAGACGGCATTGTAGACGTCTTTTTGCCGTTTATTAAATTTGCCGTTCACAGGAACCGTTCGCGTCAGATCGGCCGCATAGTTGGCATATTCGGCCCCAAAGTCGATCAGCACCAGGTCGCCATCATGGCACTGTTTGTTGTTTTTGACATAGTGCAGGGTACATGAATCAGCTCCCGAGGCAACAATCGTCTGAAAGGCCGGCCCCCTGGAACGATTTCTGAGAAACTCGTGGTAAATCTCGGCTTCAATTTCAAACTCCCACACGCCGGGCTTGATAAAGCCCAGCAGCCGCCTGAAAGTTTGGGCGGTGATGCCGCAGGCCTTTTTGATCAACGCCACCTCCTGCTTTGATTTAATGGCACGCATATGGTGCATAATCGGCGCCAGCCGCCGGTATTGATGCAAAGGAAATTCTTTGCGGCACCTTTTAAGAAACCGTGCATCCCTGGTTTTTACAGTCAAATCGGCTCGCAGGTGTTCATTGGTGTTCAGATAGATACTCTCGGATTCAAATACCAGCGGTTTAAAAATATTTTCGAATTCATGATTCCAGTAAACCGATTTTATGCCGGAAACAGCGGTTGCTTCGTCTTTGGTGTATTTATGCCCTTCCCACAGGGCGATCTTTTCGTTGGTTTCTTTGACAAACAGGATCTCCCTGTGTTTTTCTTCCCGGGCATCCGGACAGATCACCAGGGTGCTCTCCTCCTGATCGATTCCGCTTAGATAAAACAAATCGGTTTGCTGAATAAAACCGTGGGACCCATCAGCGCTGGTGGGCATAATGTCGTTGGAATTAAAAACAGCAATGGCTTTCTTTTCAAGCTGTTTGGCAAACCGTTTACGGTTCTGAATGAATAGCTTTTGGTCAATCGGAAGATATTTCATAGTCAAATTCTACTCCGTTAGATAGGTTTAGAATGAGAAATTAGTAAAGGCTACTTCAAATATAGCGGAATTGCAAGAATCGTCAAGGTTGCTGTTGATTTCCGAGATAGGGTTCAATAATTGGAAAAGCAAGAGCTATTCACCGGAGAGCTTCGTGAATAACGATATCGAAAAAACAGGATAGAAAGGGGGTATTGATCTTAGAATGTTAATACAGAAGTGGTTTCAAAACCCACTCTAACGTTCGAGGGCCCCGCTGTCGCGGGATGACATATCTAATCATAATAGATTAAGGTACGCCTCAAGGCGTAATTAGGTTTGCCGGTTAGCCCGTTATCGGTTAGTCCGTTAAATAAGGATTTAATCCGATTTAAACCGGCCACGGACGGGCTTAACGGACAACCTGTTTCAGCGTGAGCATTTAAAACCAAATCGCAACGCAGCCATTGGACGTAAGATGCATTTTTGAAACAGCTTCTTAGAAAAGGACCAGAGGATAAACCTTCACAACCGCCTTAAATTTGGCTTTCTGCTCGGAGGTTCCGGTTTCGACGCCGTCCTGGCCTTCGATGATGGTTAGAATGGTTTTTAAAGGATGGCTGTAGTTTAATTTTTGATCCTTTACAAACACGCTGAAAAATTCATCGTTGGCCTCGACAAGTTCTGCCTCCTTGATGTCGGCTGAATTGTCATAGTTGATCCCGATGGCCTGGCCTTCATACTTTTTAAGCAGACCCAGCATTTTAGTGTTTGCTTCCATACTTTGCACCCTAGTTGAGCCGGTGGCCGTTTCCGGATTAGCTTTCTCAATACCGGCTTGGGCCTCTTTCTGTTTCTTTAAAGCCTGGGCTTTTACCAACGCCAATTTTTTCCGTTCCAGGGCCTGGGCTTTGGCCAATTTCAGCTTTTTGATTTTCAGGGCCTTGGCCTTGGAGAGAGCGCTTTTTGCTTCTTTAGTAACTTGGCCTCCGATGCAGCTTTTTGTTTCTTCTGGGCTTCAGCCAATCCCTGGGCGGATTTTTCAATTTTCAGCGGCCTCCACCGATGCCTGGGCTTCGGTTTGCTTCTGGATCACATCAGCCTTGGCCTGAGCTTCGCCCGGTAAAGATGGACCTTCAGATCTTGCCGCGATCCCGGCTGCCGGAGCAGTCAATTCGACAATCTTTTCAGGTGCTTCCGTTTTCCCGGCTACCTCGGTATCTTCCGGCGAGGACGGAGTTCCTGATTGAACCTCATCATCAGATGCCAGCAGTATGGCCTCCAGTTCCCCGTCCTGGATGCCGGAACCATCCGGCGTTAAATCCGGGGTGGTTTCTGCCTTTGTCTCAACAGCCGATTCATGTTGATCCTGGGTCGGTTCCGATCCGGACGATTCATCCGCCACCAGTTCCAGGATATCCGCCCCCAGTGTTTCGGATTCGGTTGCATCTTCCGCGCTGACTTCCAATACCGGTGTTTGCGGCAAACCCGGAGCGTCATCCGTGGCTGTTTTGGCGGAAACTTTATCGGCTAACGGTATCACCTCAGCAATTGCCTCTGCGGCTTCCTGCTCCAAATCCACAATCTCGTCCTTACCGGATGACGTGTCAGGCTCCAATTCAAGCTTCTCGGTTCCAGCAGATACAGCATCCCCATCGGAAGGCGATTCCGGATCCTTCGCCGCTTCATCCGCACCAAACTCCACTATCAGTTCGTCATCGGGGAGCTGAAAATCAATCGGATCATCAGCCTCGGATGGCGGATCCTCTGCACCCGGCACGGCAGCAGCAGCGGATTCATCAATTATCCGTCGGGTTTCTTCAGATTGGCTCTGACTTGAGGACTCAGCCTCCGACTTCTCGCCGGGTTCTGCAGGAGTGGCGGCTAATTCGTCGGTCATACCCAAAACCGGAGGAGAATCATCCGCTGGTAACGGTGGCGTCTCCGCAGGTTGTGCTGTTTGGTCCGGGGACTCTGCATCAGGTTGGGGAGGCGAATCTGCTGATGAAACAACGGTACCGCAATAAGCACAGGCCTCGGCGGTCTCACTTAAGGTATGGCCACATTTAGCGCAGCTCAAAATATTTGTATCCATTTTCTTAATACTCCTTCTGGCCCAGGGCAGCGGCTTCGCTAGAATGGAAGGCTGGCCGCCCGCTCAGCCCTAGAGCCTCACGGCTCGGAGAGTAGAGTGGAAACCCCGCTATCCCAATGGACCGACAACCCGTTAAATTATTAATTTTTTATATAAATTTCAGTATGTTAAGTTGATTGTTAGGTTACAGAATGGCTTCATCAGCAAATCGAGCCGGGCCGCGACTATCTCTAACATTTTAATAAAAAGGGCTAAAACTGTCAAATATTATTAATTATTTAATACAATATTAGATAGTTAAACAAATATTCCCATCGTGCAGAGACGGTTGTAGCCTTCGCGGGCGGTAAGGGGAACCCTGGAAGAATGGGAACACGGGTTAATGTTTTTGAAATTGACATGAATCGGGGGGTTCGATAGATAGAGTCTGAAATGCGAGCAAAAATATCCCCGCCGATAACGCGGGGACATTATTTTTGAAAAGTGCCGGTTTGGGTCTATATCGGCTTATTATTGCCAAAAAGGAGATCACCGAATGTGTCAGGAAATGGAAATCAAATTGGTGGGAGGAAAAAAAGTCTATTCGGATTATAATGGATTTACGATACAAACAGATCAAAGCTTAAAAGACGGTGGTGATAGCTCAGCGCCCACTCCTTCCGATCTTTTTTTTGCATCGCTGGGAACCTGCTCGGGATTATATGCTTTGAGATTCTGTGAAGAGCGCAAAATCGATACTGATAAATTAAAGATCAGCATGGAGATGCAATCCAATGAAAAAAGCCATATGGTTGAAAAAATTATTTTTAAAATAAACCTCCCTCCGGAATTTCCGGAAAAATATACAGCTGCCCTGATCAAGTCGATGAATTTATGCTATGTAAAAAAGCACCTGGAACAGACGCCCGCATTTGAATTTGAAGTGAGTTAGGCCATGTTAGCTTAATCAATAACAAGCCCGAAACGTTTGGTTATGTCGACACCGCCTGATAGGCATAGACCTCAAGAGCCCGCCGCCCGTTTGGTATTCAATATAGGTGTGGCCGCTTTATGCCGGTTCATCCTGAATACCTCCCGTCGGTTTATCTACCCCTTCGCACCGGTTCTTAGCCGGGGTCTGGGCGTTCCGCTGACGGCCATCACCTCGCTCATCGCCTTGAATTGGGCCACCGGAATTATAGCCATTTTTGTCGGACCGGTAACCGATCGCCTCGGATATCGATTCATGATGATCGCCGGCATGGTCCTGCTTGCCGTGGGGCTGCTGGTTTCCGGTTTTTTCCCCTTGTATGCGGTCGTTCTGGTTGCCCTTTTCCTGGCGGCCCTGGGCAAATCCGTTTTTGACCCGGCCGTCCAGGCCTACATCAGTGAACAGGTGCCCTACCGGCGACGTGGACTGGCGATCGGCTTTCTTGAGTACAGCTGGGCAGGTAGTGCGTTGCTGGGCATTCCGGCGCTGGCACTCCTCATCGATCGGTTCGGTTGGCGATCTCCATTCTTTTTAATGGGCGTGCTGGCCTTGCTGGGTATTGCCGCACTGGTTGTTTTGATTCCCCGAAATAAAGAGCATGCCAGACCGCATCCCAATATCGACATGAAGGCGGCCTGGAAGGGGGTCTTGCGAGAAAGAACCGCCCGGGGAGCACTGGCCTTTATCTTTCTGGTCAGCGCGGCCAATGACAACCTGTTTGTCGTCTATGGTGCCTGGATGGAAAAATCATTTGGGCTGGGTATCGTCACCCTGGGCCTGGGGACAAGTGCCATAGGCCTGGCAGAATTGTTGGGCGAAACCCTGACAGCCACCCTGGCGGATCGCGTCGGATTAAAGCGCTCGGTGATGACCGGACTGGCGATCTGCATTATCTTTTATGCGATGCTGCCTTTTGTCGGCCAAACGATTACCATGGCTTTTGTCAGTCTGTTTTTGATCTTTGTAACCTTTGAGTTTATGATTGTAACCAGTGTGTCCATGGCAACCGAACTGCTGCCCGAAGCCCGTGCGACCATGATGGCAACCTATATGGGCGTAGCCGGACTCGGCCGGGTGGTCGGCGCTTTAATCGGTGGACCGGTCTGGCTGATGGGCGGAATATTCGCAACAGGCGTGGTTTCCGCATTTATCAGCGCTTTGGCTCTGGGAGCCCTATGGTGGGGGTTGCGGGGGTGGGCAAAAATAACATCGAACATCGAACATTGAACGTCCAACATCGAATAATGTATTCTATCGATTAATAAGATGCTGCGAAGGAATCTACTCCTCAAAATTATATGTTGCGCATAAAAAATGCAAGCGAAGCGCCATCAATATTCGATGTTCGATGTTGGACGTTCGATGTTCGACGTTCAACTGGAAACTGTTCCGGCCAGGCGGAGTCTCATACGAGGGATTATGGGGCATTTGCAGATCTTAATTTTTATATTCACAGCTTATGTGAACTCAGGAATTTATGCTAAAAAAAATCACCATAACCTGTCTGGTTGTGGCTGCCCTTCTCGGTGTCAGCCTGCTGTTATACGGCTGGTATCTTTCGGCCCACATTGAAAAGCGCTTCTCGGCCCGGCGCTGGAGCGTGCCGTCTAAAGTGTATTCTGATACGACCCTGCTGTATCCAGGCCAGCGCATCAACCCGAATCTGTTAAAAGATAAACTGGACGCCCTGGGCTACCGCAAGGTAGGGTACCGGCCGGTCAAAAAAGGGGAATGGCAGATTTCACCGGATGCCATTACCGTCTTTCTTAACGACTTAAAAACCCCCTGGAACAATCGGAAGGGTTTTCCGGTGCGCATCGCAATGACTGAAGGCATAATCAAATCGATCATTGGTATCGAAAATGATGAAGCCGTCCCGATTCTGGAACTGGAACCCGAGGAAATCAGTCTTTTCTTTGGGGCCGAGCGTGAACGCCGTCAACTGATTTCGATCCAGGAGGTTCCCGGGCACCTGATACATGCAGTGCTGGCGGCTGAGGACAGCCGCTTTTATCAACACCCCGGCATCGATTTCCGGGGAATTCTCCGGGCCTTCTTCACCAACCTGCGCCATGGCTCCATCCGGCAAGGCGGCTCGACGCTGACCCAGCAGCTGGCCAAAAATTATTTCCTGACGCCGGCCCGGACGCTGAGGCGTAAATTCAAGGAAGTTTTAATTTCCCTGATCATTGAATTTAAATATGAAAAAGAAGAAATTCTCGAAATTTATCTGAACGAAATATACCTGGGCCAAAAGGGTCCGGTGGCCATTAACGGGGTCGGAGAAGCGTCTTATTTTTATTTCGGAAAGCCGGTCAAAGAGCTTAGCCGGGCCGAGGCAGCCACCATAGCCGGCCTGATTAAAGCCCCCAATAACTATTCACCCTATCGGGATGAAAAACGCTGCCTGAGCAGGCGCAATTTTGTCCTGAACGCCATGCACACCAAAGGCTGGCTGTCGCAGGAAGATCTCCAGGCGGATTTAAGGCGGCCCGTTAAAACGGTCGGATTTACCGTTCATGGCAAGAAAGCACCTTATTTTGTGGATTATCTCGAGCAGCAAATCAACACCCTCTATCGCCCCGAAGATCTATCCAGTCTGGGGCTCTCCATTTATACCACCCTGGACAGCCAGGTTCAGGCCGCGGCTGAAAATGCGCTGGCAAAAGGTCTTGAAGCGCCTGGAGCGCATGAATCCTGAACTTCGCCGCGACGATCCCGCTCAGAAACTTCAAGGGGCTGTCATCGTCATGCAACCCGGCACGGGCTACATTTTGGCCCTGGTGGGCGGCCGCAATTACACGGCCAGCCAATTTAACAGAATCAGCCAGGCCCGGCGCCAACCCGGAAGCGCATTTAAACCCTTTGTATATCTGAGCAGTCTGGATAAATTCTCCCCGTCAGATATGCTGTCCAACCAGCCCCGGACCTACACGGTGGATGGAAAAACCTGGGAACCTCAAAACTTTGAACCGGTAACCAGATATACGGTCAGCTTAAGAACTGCGCTCACCATGTCCTATAACCTGGCCACCGTTGATCTTGCCATGAAAACCGGGCTCGAGCACGTTGTGGATACGGCCCATAAATTTCATTTTTCAACACCGTTAAAGGCTTACCCTTCCCTCGCCCTGGGTGCTTTTGAAGTCATTCCCCTTGAACTTGCCCGCAGCTACTGCGTTTTTGCCGCAGACGGGGTGCAGCCCTATCCCTTATCTCTGAAAGGTGTGGTCGACGAAAACGGAAAAACCCTCGAACAAAAGCATTTGCAAATCGAACGGTTGATCCCGCCGCAAAAAGCGTTTATGATGAATTTTATGCTCCAAAGCGTAGTCACCGCAGGAACCGCGCGCTCCTTGAAAAATAGAGGCATTTTCTGGCCGGTGGCCGGCAAAACCGGCACCACCAATGATTTCAAAGATGCCTGGTTTGTCGGCTATACCCCCGATATACTGGCCCTGGTGTGGGTGGGGTTTGACAACGGGGATTCCATTCTTGCCACGGGCTCTTCGGCCGCATTGCCGATTTGGGCCGAACTGATGAATTCGATTCCACGGTACATTTCTGAAGCCGGGTTTAAAGTGCCGCCCGGGGTTGAGAAGCGGACTATTTGTGATGTTACCGGTTTGCTGGCCAATCAAAATGCATGCCCGCAACCGGTAGAAGAATATTTTCTGGCGGAAAAGATTCCGACGGAACATTGTCCGCTGCACAGCAAATCAGGTCTTAAAGACCTAATCACAGGCGTAAAAAAGCTATTCGATGAAGAATAGTAAAGCTATCTGCATAACCGTAATCTGCCTGTTTGTTATTGGACTGGCCGGTTGCGTTAAAAAAAGGCCGGTTGAAGAAACCGGTACAATCCCGGAAAGAGACTGCCGGCGGGCAGCAACCCCAGCCCCAAAAGCCTGCCGGTCCCAGCCCGCGGGCCCTGGCATCGCTGAAACTCACCGACCAGGGACGCCGCCATATCGAAACCGGGGAGGCCGATAGTGCCATCCGGGTTTTGGAGCAGGCCATCAGCCTGAATCCCGCCAATGGCCAAAACTATTACTATCTTTCCGAAGCCTGGCTGATGAAAGGTTTCGCTGCGAAGGCCGGACAGTTTAACCGTCTGGCGGAATCGCACCTCACCGGAGACAAGGACTGGGAGAAACTGGTGATCCGACAGGCCGAACGCATAACGCAGCTGGAGGAAAAAATAAAAAAATCCCGATGACCACGCCTTACAAAGCCATAGTTTCATCAGACTGGAGCGAATGCCTGTCACCCAGCGGTCCGTTTGATTGCCTGGCCTTTAATCATCCTGAAATCAAAGCGGATTTAACTGCTGTTTTCCGTCAATACACCGGCAACCAAATCTCCCTCGGCCAGGCCGCCGCCAAAATCCAAATTTTACTGCCCGATCCCATATCACGTGATCAGATGGATGCCTACCTGGATACCTCTTTCGCCACCTACATGGGTGTGCCTGATTTGATCCAATGGTGCCTCGATCATCAGATCCTGTTTATGATCAATTCCACCGGCATGATCGGGTATTTCCAACGCGTTTTGGCCAAAAAACTTTTACCCCCGGTGCCGGTACTATCCGCCCATCCCATGTTACGCTACCCGGGACGCAATAGCGATCCTGCCCATCTATTCGAACTCCATGAGACCCGGGACAAGGCCCATAATACCAAAGCGCTTGCACATACCCTGGGCATTGAACCCGATAAGATCATTCTGATGGGAGACAGCGGTGGTGACGGACCCCACTTTGAATGGGGTGCCGAATCGGGCGCCTTTTTAATCGGCAGCATGACCAAACCGTCTTTGGACGGCTACTGCCGGGATAAAGACATTACCATAAACCTGCGGTTCGGCCCGGATTATTCCCAGGATAAAAAGCCCGATAAAAAAATGGAAATGGCCGTCAATTTTATGGATCTTGCACCTGCAATAGATAAATTCATCGGCAGGTGAGCGCATTTAACCATTTTTCAGGGAACACGTTCACTGCCCTGATCCGGGGAGGTGGGCATAGGCTTCGGCCGGCACCGGCTCAAAGCCGTCTGCACCCGGCCGGCGCCAGAAAAATCCGATGGCGGCGGTTCCTTTGCGCTGATTGTACTCCACCTTCATCGAATACCAGCCCGCCTGGGTTATTTCGGCAATGACGCCGACAGTGTATTGGTCGCCACGTGCATGCCAGGCCGGATCATCGATAATGAGCTGATCATCCAGGTAGATCCGCAGCCCGTCATTGGCAAGCCCCAGCAGGGTGTAAGTACCGGTCTGGGAAAAATGGAGCAGCCCTTGCATGCGCATGGCAATCAGGCGATTGGTACCGCTATCGAAAACCTCACCCCGGCCGAAGTGGTGATTCAGAAAAGGAATCGGCTTGCCCGGTCTTCCCTCTTTATTGGGCAGGTTGCCCCTTGTTAGCGCATTCAGGTGCCGGGCTTTATAATTATGGAAATAGGCCACCGCAAGCCCGGGAACGCGTGCCGTGCCTGCCGGCTGCGGATTGAGCGGGGACAAGCCCGTCACCAGAATGGGAGGTTTATCAAGCAGGGACGTGTCTGCCGCGGGCATGTTCTCTGACAGGGTAATCAGCGGTTGCGGTTCTCCTTCCGAGGGCTGTTTTCATTGGCTCGGATCCGGCACAGCCCGCCAGGCTGAGAAGCGATCAGAATCAGAGCCGGCAACAAACCGGCAACCCCCATTCAGCAAACGTCGCTTGCCTTTTTTTTTCATTGCTTCGTCCTTTCTATAGTGGGTAAAAAGCTTTTAGAAGCTGTTTCAAAGTTGTAGATTGCGTTCAAGGGCAAGGCGCCGATGAGGTTTAAAAGCGCAGCGTACACGGCAGTACGTGAGCATTTTAAACCGAATCGCAACGCGGCCATTGGGCGCAAGATGCAATTTTGAAGCTGCTTCTATACATCCAGTGTTTCAGTCGGTGCGAAAATTCGAAAAAATTGCCGCATGATGAAGCGCACCGTTTGCTTATTGATGTGAAAATTTTCCTTGCCGTCCGTCAGCCAGGTGTTGCCCGTTATCGGCTGATAGATGGTCGCCATCTCAAAGGCCGGAAAATAAAAAACATTGTCGTGGCTCACGACAAATTCATCGGCCGCCGCCCGCAGGGTGGCCTTGGAGTTGGAACTGGCGCTGATGACATCGAGATCCTGGCGGAAAGTGGCCCACAGGTGTACCGGCGATACCGTCACCAGAAGCTTGCAGCCGGGATTGTGCCGGGCCATGATCGCATGTATGGTTTCAAGGTTTTCAAGGTTTTCGTTATAGCGGCTCACCCGGAATTCATAACGGCTCATGTCGCCGCCTTCCTTGACGAAGGGCCCGGACGGCAGGCAGATGACCGACCCATCGACGGTATCCTGCCAGATCTCCGTCAATCCCAGGGTCAGGATCAGAACTTCGGCCTGCTCGAGGGCGCGGCGTGAATGGATGCGGTGGCTGGCAAAGTCCTGCTCGGCCGCATCCAGCGAGTCGTAGAGAATAATCCGGCGGTAGGGATCCTGCACCTTGCCGGTTTGGGGCGCTACCCACCAGCGCAGGTCGGGGGACCAGTCCCCGAAAGTGTATTCAAAAATCTGGCGCATGGAAAAGGTATTGTAGGTCCGTTCCCAGGCGGCACTGGCATGCACGGCTGCCGGATGATGGGATTCTTCGGTGATATAGTTGAAGTTGAAATATAGCAGTTTGCGCCTGATTTCCCGGGCAAAGCAGGAGCCCATGGAGGCCATCGGCGTGGCCCGGGTGATTTGCAGGTCCGGCTGTTGCGGAAAGCGGTAGGTGCCGTCGGCCGGCGGATTATTATAGGATCCCGGCCACACCTGCCAGTCTTCAAATCGATGTACCGGATGGGCGTCTGATCGAGCCATTGTATATCCTTTGTATATCTTAGTTGTCGGTTAGATTAGTGATATTGATTTTTGGTTTGCATCATTGCAGCCTAAAATATAATACTGTAATCGACAATAAATACCTGAATTCAATTAGACGTGTTTCAAAATCTCAGAAACACTTCTACGCGTATCACAAAACATAACGAAAGGTTAAGGCATTAGATGGGTTTCGACTTGCCACCATGTCCAAAGAAAAACTGGATGCGGCCATCGCCCAGGCCCGGCGCTATCCGCACAAACATTTGCGCAAAGGGGATCTGATCATATCCCCGGAGGTATACCGGACCCCGGGCCGGGAAACGAATCTTGTCATCAGCCCTTTTTCCATTCTGGACTGTACCGGGTCCATCCACATCGGCCCCTGGTGCAATATCGGCCCGCGCACCCGCATCTACACCCACGACACCATCCATTACGGCACCGAGCCCCTGGCCCTGCTGGAAGAAGAGATCGGGGTTTTGTGGCAGGACAAATATATCGGATCCGACGTCTGGATTCACGACGGTTCCATCGTGCTGTACCAGGTGACCCACATCCCCGATGGGGTGGTCCTGGGCGCCGGATCGGTGCTTACCAAGAATCCCGGGCCCTACGAAATCTGGGCCGGTGTGCCGGCCGCCAGGATCGCCAAACGCCGGGAAATGGACCGGGAAGAAATAAAGCGAATTGTCAATCAGAATCAATTCAGGCTTGCAGATCTTGATTGATCATGGCGGCACTGATTCGGATGCCCATATAATACCTGCTGGTAAACTGTCATAGAAATAAGTTACATAATTTTTGACACCACCGCGAAGAAAAC
The DNA here is from genome assembly GCA_963766255.1 of uncultured delta proteobacterium. GTDB lineage: Bacteria > Desulfobacterota > Desulfobacteria > Desulfobacterales > JAFDCJ01 > JAFDCJ01. The sequence continues at coordinate 30,103 of CAVXZZ010000031.1, read as the reverse complement.
AGTGTCAGCATTCAAAAAGCATTCGTTTATACGGTGAAACCCGATGGCGGGGCAGACTGGATCCTGCAAGTGCAGTTCAAATTGCCATTTCCCAAATAAGGTGTTGAATATTGGCCTGAAAACCTTTATAGCTTCAACATACGAATAACAAAAGGAGGAACAGATGAAAAAATCAGGCTTTATTGCGTTTGCGGCCATTGCCGTTTTTTTGTTGCTGGGGGCCACCTGGGCCTCAGCCCTGGATCCGATCCCGGAAGAATCCGGGTTCAGCGGCTTTGTCCGGCCGGGGGTCGGCTATCTCAAGTATAAGAGTAACATGGTGGCCAGTATCCAGGGCTTTGATCTGTCAAAGGAAAAAAACGATGATCGGAACGACAGCCCGGACTCGGAAACCACCGCCCTGGTAACGCTGCCGTTCAATCTGGCATACACGTTTGCCAGCACCCGCACCCAGCTGTTTTTGGGTACCGATCCGACCGACCTGATGCGATTTGACTTGAGCCAGCAAATCGGCGTCAAGCAGGGCATCGGCAGCCTCGGCGTTCTGCAGGGCGGTTTTCTGTTCAGCGGCATGCCGGCCAAGGTGTGGGAAGACCCGTATCTTGAGGGTGAGGATCGCGACGACACCAAGCGCAAGTCCACCGGCGCACGCCTGGTCTGGGACCGCATTTTCGGCAGTTTTTTCCAGGTGCAATACACCTATCGCAATGTGGACATCGACACTGAAAAAAGCGGGGAATCCCTAAACTTTTTGACCAGCTCCGAACGCAATCTTTTAGGACGCGACAGCGACCGTCAATCCGTGGACCTCTCCTATCGTTTCCATTTTGCCAAAAGCCATACCCTGGCACCGGCATTTATTTACACCTATGACGATCGGGACGGTAAGGCCATGAAAAATGATGCCTATGATTTCCAGCTGACCTATGTCTTTCTGGAGAGGGGCAACCCTTTCTCCTTCACGGGCAACGCCTATCTCGGGCAGGCTGACTATGACAAGCGCAACCCGATTTACGGCAAAACCCAGGAAGACGACCGCTACGGAATCCAGGGCTCCATTTATTACCAAAATCCCTGGGGCTGGAGCCTGTTCGGCAGCAAGCCGATGAACTTTTTTGTCGGCGGCGCCTTTGCCAAAACCGACGCCAATATCGACTTTTACGACCAGGAGGCGATCATGGGCAGCGTGGGTGTGTTTTTCAAGTGGTAAGATTTGCCGGGTAACAATACCTGGTAGATTTTAGATGATGACTATCAAGGGCCGGCCCCGAAAAATTCGGCGGCCGGCCTGCTTATTTGCGGGTCGTCATAATCCAGGAACTGGCCGCTGAATTCGCGGGGTGCGTACAGCGCCAGCCAGGCAACGGCGCGGGCCGGAATTTGGGGGGGCTCCAGTTCCCCGCGCTCTTTGAGCTGCCGGTAATAGGCAATCTGTTCGATTGGCATGGCATTGCCCGCTTCATTGCGCAGGACGGCCTGCATGTCGGTGTCCACCACACCGGGCCGCACCGTCAGGGCGGTCACGTCAGGTTCCTCGGCGGCCAGCACCCGGGTAAAATGGTTCAGGGCCGCTTTGCCGGTACAATAGGCGCTGACAGTTTCAAGGGCCATGGTAGCCGCGCCGCTGCTGACGTTTACAATCCGGCCGTTGCGTTTGCGCAGCTCCAAGATGGCCGCCCTGACCAGATAGAATGGCCCGAACAAATTGACCTCGATGTTGCGCCGCCAATCCGCCGGATGGGTGCCGGCGATGGGGGCCAGGGGTTGCACCACACCGGCATTGTTCACGAGGGAATCGATCCGCCCAAAATGATCCAGGGTGGTTTCAACGGCACTGCAGCAGGCACGGGCGTCGGAAACATCCGCTTTGAAGGTATGGGGGATGCCCCCCAGGCGACGCACATCATCGGCCACCGCCATGAGCTTTTCCCGGGAGCGGGCCACCAGGGTAACCGCCACGCCGGCTTTGGCCAGCCAGCGCGCCACGGCCGCCCCCAGTCCCCGCGAAGCGCCGGTAACAATCACGACAGGTGTTGTGGTCATCAGCTTATTGCTTAACTGTTTTGAATTCCAGGAGTTCTTCTATCTCAGCGGCAGGGGTCTTGCCGATGACGGCCTTCATGTATTCGATCACCAAAGCCGCTTCCATCTCATCCCGGGACATTCCGGACCAGTGGCCCTTGTCTGCCAGCAGTTTGGCGAGCTTTTTCTTACCGTTAGGGCTATCCCCGTTATACCTTTTTTTCAAGATATTGGAATAGGTATTCATTTTTGACCGCAAGGTGTCATCGGAGAATTTTCTGATCCGGGAAAAATCAGCGGCCAGCACTTCCACGGGCGGAAGCGCAGAATATTCCATGATCTGCTTGAAAGTTCCGGCAAACCGCTTAAGACCGTTATAGATATGCTTTCTTTTCACCATATTGATGCCGGACCATCCGGCCCGCAACCATTTGAACATGGCACAGCGGACCAAAGGAGATCCCGGTTCCAGCTCATAATAAATGTTGATGGCGCTGGAGGCATACATGTAAGAACTGACCCATCCCAGGGCCGGGATGGTTAATCCTTTTTTGCCGGAATAAAAATAGTCCCAATCACCATCGGTGCCCAGCACATAGCCTTTCTTGCCAACGGTGGACACGTCAGCCTGCCTGGATATGGTGATAATGACCCTGCGCTGTCTGTATTTGAAAACAACCAGCGTCTGGTGCAGGTTGTAGCCATAGTAGGCCCCCGAATGGGTGTCCGGTGTAATTTCCACATACTGCAGGGCGGTTTCCACCACCGGCGTATCCAGATCACCCAAATATCGATCCACCCGCGGGGCTTGACGTCGCTGTCCCTTCTCGTCCATCCATTGAAACAGGCGCACCGAAGACGGCATGGTCGCAATGTCGGGTATATCGGGATTAAAGGCATAATTGGCTATCTTCCCAATATCCGTCTGGCTGTCAAACTCATGGTAGGCTGAAGGCATGCCGAGCGTCTCGTCGGCAAAATACAGGGCGTGGGCTTCCTTGGGGCTTTCGATAAATTCCATAACCCCGGCAACCAACGCGGGGTTGAACGAAACGTTTTTGTCAGGATCGACAAGATCCAGAAAATGATGCAGCCCCGGGTAAATGCTTGGGGAAATCTTGACCTCTTCAGGATTTTTGTTAGCCCGGGACGGGATCGGCAAAATGATAAAAATGGCCCCTATGATGATGAAGATTATCAGTTTGGGCTCGATCAGGTTCATGAGCCTTTTCAAAAATAATTTGTTCATGCCGCTAATTTTCCTTGAAAATATTATTGCGAAACATTAACCAATCCCTGGTCTCTCTGGTGTTTGAATACGAGCAGGTCCGGTTGGGTTTTAATTGCAGCGGCGCAAGAGATTAAAAATAACGTCCGCCGGAGGTATACCTGCCAAAGGCGGACGGTCATAGGCATATACTGGATAAACTTTTATATAGCATACCCTGAAAAAATCTCAACCGCGTTCATCCTGAATCTTGCATGAAAATTAATGAGATCAGGTTGTAACTCTTAAAATAATCATTGTATTCGATTGTCAAATACCAAAGGGGCATTTTGAACAAAAATATCCGTTTGCCAACCGGGCAAAGGGTTCTTAGTATAGGTCTCAGCTAACAGACTTCGACCGATACAAAAGAAAGCTGATCTCTAACAAGCATAATATTCCATAGTAATTTCGGAGTATTGGTGTATTGGAGTATTGCAGTAATGGATGAACGGCAGATTTCGTTTTTCCAACAATCCAATACTCCATCACTCCAGTAATCCATGTCACAAGGCAAAACATTAAAGCGAACCTGAAATTAGCATTACCTAGGAAGATTGCATCCTATGGCCATCCCGTCGATTCGAATAAAAGGTGCCCGGCAGCATAACCTTAAAAATCTTGATCTTGAAATCCCCTTGAATCAGATCACGGTGGTTACCGGCGTCAGCGGCTCGGGTAAGTCGTCTCTGGCTTTCGATACCCTGTATGCCGAAGGTCAACGCCGCTATGTGGAGACTTTCTCCCCCTATGCCAGGCAATTTATGGACCGCATGGACCGGCCCCGGGTGGATAAAATCGAAGGCATCCCGCCGGCCATCGCCATCGACCGCAAAGACCCGGTCCGAACCTCCCGTTCGACCGTCGGCACCATGACCGAGATTACCGATTATGTGAAACTGTTGTATGCCCGCCTTGGCCAGCTTCACTGCCGGTCCTGCGGCAAACCGGTGACCCCGGAAACCACAGCCCATATCTGGAATGTACTTAAAAAGGTTCCCGCCGGATCACAGGTGGTTATCACCTTTCCTTACCCGACGGACGGCATCCCGGCGGATCAAATCCGCAAATCGCTGATGCAAATGGGGTTCGATCGTCTGTATGTTAAAAACCGAATCCTTCAGGTGGAAGACTGGCAGCCCCATAGCCGCCAAAAAGAAATACCGGTCCTGGCCGACCGTCTAATCCTGCGGCTTAAAGACAAAGAGCGGGTCATGGATTCCCTTGAGCTGGCTTTTCGCTTTGGCGGGGGCCGGCTGGATATCTGGATCCCGCCCAAAGGCCACTATGCCTTCTCCAACCGCCTGGAATGCGCCCGGTGCCAGATAGAATACAACCCGCCTTTGCCCAACCTGTTCTCATTTAACAGCCCCATGGGGGCCTGTGATACCTGCCGGGGTTTTGGCCGTACCATCGGCATCGACATGGACCTCGTCATTCCGGATCACTCGCTCTCCCTGCAAGACGGTGCCATCAAGCCCTTTGGCATGTCAGACAATGGCCGCATGGAATATGGAGACCTGATGGATTTTTGCCGGCGGCAAAAAATACCGACAGACATTCCTTTCGCCAAACTAAAAACCGCCCACAAAAAAGCAATTATCAAAGGAACGTCCACCTATTACGGCATCGAAGGGCTATTTCGCTGGCTGGAGTCCCGCACCTACAAAATGACGGTGCGGGTTTTTCTGGCCCGCTATCGCAGCTATGATATCTGCGGGGAGTGCAATGGGTCGCGATTTAAGGAAGAAACCCTGCTGTACCGCATTGGCGGCCAGAGCATCGCCCGGATTTACGCCCGTAATGTCGAACAGGCCTATGATTTTTTTAAAACAATTCCCATCGCACCCCGGGATGAAGCCAGCCAGCTGGTCCTGGATGAAATTTGCAATCGCTTGACTTATCTCAAAGATGTCGGCCTGGGCTACCTGACCCTGGACCGGCAGTCCCGCACCCTTTCAGGCGGCGAGGTTCAGCGGGTGGCGCTGGCCTCCGCCCTGGGCTCCTCGCTGGTCAACACCCTCTATGTGCTGGACGAACCCAGCATCGGTCTGCATCCCCGGGACAACCACCGTCTCATTCGCATCTTAAAAGGGCTGCGCGATTTATCCAACACCGTGGTGGTGGTTGAGCACGACCCTGAAATCATCCGTGAAAGCGATTATTTGCTCGACCTTGGCCCCCGGGCCGGTGATCAGGGCGGCGAAGTCATGTATTTCGGTCCCACCTCAAAGGTTAACGGGTCCTTGACCGGACAGTATTTGAAGGGTCAACGCACAATTTCTTCTGCCGGTCGGCAGCGGGTCCCCGCTAAAGACCGGTGGCTGACTATAAAGGGCGCTGCTGAAAACAATTTGAAACAAATTGATGTGCGCGTGCCCCTGGGGCTGTTTGTCTGCTTGACCGGCGTTTCCGGTTCCGGCAAATCGACCCTGGCCGAAGAAGTTCTGTATAAAGCCGCCCGCAGAGCCCTGGGAAACCGTGAGGGGCGGCCCGGCAAACACCGCAGCATCAGCGGACTCAATCACATCCAGGATGTTGTCCTGGTGGACCAGCGTGCCATCGGACGGACGCCCCGGGCCAATGCCCTGACCTACACCAAGGCCCTGGACCCCATCCGCAAGTTGCTGGCTGACACCCCCGCGGCCCGGGCCAAACAATTCGGACCCGGTCATTTTTCGTTTAATGTGGCCGGCGGGCGCTGTGAGACCTGCAATGGCGACGGCTTCGAAAAAGTGGAGATGCAGTTTCTTTCGGATGTATTCATCACCTGTCCGGATTGCAAAGGAACACGGTTTAAGCCCGCGGTGCTTGGAGTTAACTACCGGGAGAAAAATATTCACGACATGTTGACCATGACGGTGGATCAGGCCCTGGATTTTTTCAAGGACCACAAAAAAATCGTCTCCGCCCTGCAGCCCCTGGCCGATGTGGGACTGGGCTACATCCGGCTGGGCCAGCCGATCAACACCATGTCCGGGGGCGAGGCCCAGCGCCTCAAGCTTTCGCGTTATGTCGGAAACGGCAGCGCTCAAACTTCAGGCAAGTTGTTCATATTTGACGAACCCACCACCGGCCTGCATTTCGACGATATCGGCAAACTGCTCGACGCCCTGCAGCGGCTGGTCGACAGCGGCAATACGGTGCTGGTGATCGAACACAACATGGACGTTGTCAAAACTGCGGACTGGGTTATCGACCTGGGGCCCGATGGCGGCGATGAGGGTGGCCGGGTTGTGGCCACCGGCCCCCCCACCGAGGTTGCCAAAAATATCAAATCCCATACCGGTCGTTTTTTAAAGGCCTACTTAAAAAAATCGGGGCGTTTAAAAAAAGTCCAAACCCTTGCCGGCCGGCGTTTCCGAATCAACGGCATCCTTTAATAGTTTTGGAAACCCGGATGTCATTGCCTTAAAAGGCGCCCGGGAACACAACCTCAAAAACATCGATCTGACCATGCCCCAGAATCAATTGGTCGTGTTGACCGGTGTATCCGGCTCGGGAAAATCCACCCTGGCGTTTGATATCCTTTTTGCCGAGGGACAACGCCGCTATCTGGAAAGCCTGGCACCTTACGTACGGCAGTACATGAAAATACTGGAGCGGCCGGAAGTCGACCTGGTCACCGGTCTGGCTCCGACGGTGGCCATCGAGCAGCGAACCAGCTATGCCAGCCGGCGTTCCACCGTGGCCACTCTGACGGAAATCTACCACTACCTCAGGCTTTTATACAGCAAACTCGGAACCCAGCACTGCCCCGGATGTGGTCGCCGGCTCATGGCCCAAAACCGGGCCGCCATTGTTGATCAAATTGGCCGGCGCTATCCGCACAAAGCCGCAACGGTTCTGGCCCCCAAGGTATTCGGCCGTAAAGGTTTTCACAAGGAGGTCATCGCACGCGCCCTGAAAAAGGGCATAAAAAAAGCCCGCATCGATGGCAAGATCACTGTTTTAAAAAAGGACCTGGCGCTCAGTCGCTATCATGAACACGACATCGATCTGGTTATGGGACGCCTGCCGGCCAATAACCTGGAGGCCCTGGTAGATGCAGCGCTGAGCGAAGGCAACGGCAGCCTCGTGATATTAGAAGGTCGGCGTAAAGAGGAAGTATTCAGCATACACGGCATCTGTCCCACCTGCGGTATCGGGCTTGAAGGCCTCGACCCCCGCCTGTTTTCGTTTAACAGCCAGCAGGGCGCCTGTGCCAAATGCAGCGGACTCGGCACCATCGGCGAACCGGCGGATGAAGACGGCTCCGGCACAACGGTCTGCCCCGGCTGCCAGGGCAGCCGCCTGAAACCCCAGGCCCTGGCCGTCAAAATCGGCCGATACAGCCTCTGGGACCTGGTGCAAAAACCGGCCCGGGATATTCACCGGATATTGCAAAAGCTGACCTTCAAGCCCCATGAGAAACCGGTGGCCGAGCCCATTGTAGCCGAATTGCTGACCCGACTGGCTTTGTTGAATCAACTGGGGTTGTCCTACCTTTCCCTGGACCGCAGCGGCGACACCCTTTCCGGCGGCGAGGCCCAGCGCATCCGGCTGGCCGCCCAGCTGGGATCGAACCTGACCGGTGTATGTTATATCCTGGATGAACCCACCATCGGCTTGCATGCCAGGGACAACCGGATTTTGATCGAAGCGCTCAAGACCCTTCGCGATCGCGGCAATACCCTCCTGGTGGTCGAGCATGATGAAGCCTCCATTCGAGCCGCTGATACCATCGTCGACCTGGGCCCCGGGGCCGGCCAGGACGGCGGCCGGGTCGTGGCTTCGGGCACCCTGGCCGATTTGAAAAAGGCTCCTTTGTCCATCACCGGCGCGCTGTTTGGCGGACACTCAAAAACAATCACATCCCGCTTGAGACCCTACAAAAAAGGACCCGGCATCAAAGTTCTGGGCGCTTCGGCCAACAACCTCAAGCGCATCAATGTCGATTTGCCCCTGGGGTGCCTGATCGGAATAACCGGCGTGTCCGGGTCGGGAAAATCCAGCCTGCTTAAAGAGACCCTTTACAAAGGCCTGCGCAACCGGCTGTTAGAACAGCGCCGCCCGGCAGGTAACTGTAAAGATATCATCGGCTGGGACAAATTAAAGCGGGTGCTGGAAGTTGATCACAGCCCCATCGGCCGCACCCCGCGATCCGTACCGGCTTCCTATGTGGGCTTTTATACGGAAATCCGCAATCTGTTCTCCCTGACGCCGCCGGCCCGGGCCCGGGGGTATTCCGCCGGGCGCTTCTCGTTTAATGTGGCGGCCGGTCGCTGCAGCGCCTGCAAGGGCCAGGGCCGCCCGAAGGTCGAAATGAGCTTTTTGCCCGATGTGTATGTGCCCTGCGATATCTGCCGGGGGTTGCGGTTCAACGCTGAAACCCTGGCCGTCCAGTACCGCGGCAAAAATATATCAGAAATTTTGGAAATGACCTTTGCCGAGGCGGCCCGCTTTTTTACAGCCATTCCCTCGATCCGTCGGGCGGTACAGTTTGTCTGCGATGTCGGTTTAGGGTATCTGTGCCTGGGGCAGCCCAGTCCGACCCTGTCCGGCGGTGAAGCCCAGCGGATTAAACTTGCCAAACAGTTGGCCAAGCCCTCCAACGGCCATACGCTCTACATCCTCGATGAGCCCACCACGGGGCTGCACATGGCCGATGTTCAACGGCTGATCGACGTCCTGCAGAAGCTGGTGGATGAGGGCAATACCGTGGCCGTCATCGAGCACAACATGGAAATTATTCGCGAAGCCGATTATATCATCGACCTGGGACCCGAAGGCGGCGCAGAAGGCGGCCGCGTGGTAACCTCAGGCTCCCCTAAGGAACTCTTAAAAGCCACCAAGAAATCCCATACTGCGAGATGTTTTAAAAAATACCTGAAAGGTAAATAGGGAAATATGAATTGATTTCAAAAACAAAGATCAATTCGTGATAATTTTAAATCCGAAGATCACGAATAAAACACCAAATACGAAACAAATTCAAAATTCGAATTTTCAAAACTCTTAAACCATGATAGTAAAAGCATATTTATGCTTTGTGTTTAGATTTTTTGTCATTAGTTTTTCGATATTGTTTCGAATTTCGGATTTCGAATTTCGTATTTACGGCAAAGCAGACCAAGGAGCTTCAATATGCCAAAAAAGAATGAACTGAAAGCTGCCGATCTACGATCTGTTTGTGATCCTAAAGTTTTTAAGTTCAAAAATACCTCGGAAATCAAACCCCTGGATGAAGTCATCGGGCAAAAGCGGGCGGTTCAGGCCATCGAATTCGGGCTGAATATGAAAAGCTCTGGGTATAATATTTTTGTTACCGGGGTTGAGGGCACCGGCAAATCCACCATCGTTAAGGATCTTGTGTCCAAACACGCCCGAATGCTGCCCAGGCCGGATGATTGGTGCCTGGTAAACAATTTCAAAGATCATTTCCGTCCCCGGGCCATTGCCGTTCCTTCCGGAAAAGCCGTACCGTTTAGCAAGAAAATGCACAAATTTGTGGAGGACTTGAAAAAGCACCTGCCCAAAGCCTTTGAAGGCGAGGGATATCTCAAGCGCCTGTCCGGCATAAAATCCCGATTTTCAGACAAACAAAACCGGCTCTTTCAAAAAATCGACCGGTTCGCAACCAGGAACAATCTGCAGATCCTTAAATCCGAAGAGGCGATTGAAACGATTCCCGTGATTGATGGCAGCCCCCTGACACCGGAGGATTACAATAAACTCCCCCATGATAGAAAGGCCGCCATCGAGGCCAACATCCGCCGGGTCCAGGAGCAAATCGAGCTGGCTTCGGTGGAAATTGACAAGCTGAACCAGGCCCTGCACATGGACGTTGAAAAATTGATGGACGAAGTCACCCTGGCGGTGGTTGCCGGTCGGCTGGAAAAAATCAGATCCGAATTTAAAGGCTGCGCCAGCATTTTAAAGCACCTGGATGAAATTGAGCAGGACATCGTCGAAAACGTTCATTTTTTCATGCCCCAGGAAGAAGGCGACACCAAAGAAAAAACTATTTTTAAGCTCCCTCTGAAATCGAAACTGATTCGCTATCAGGTCAATCCGTTAACCAATCGCGAACCGGCCAAAGGCGCACCGGTCATTTTCGAAACCAACCCAACCTACCACAATGTGATGGGACGGATCGAAAAACGGGCCTACATGGGAACCGTCACCACCGACTTTACCATGGTCAAGGCCGGCTCCCTGTTGAATGCCAACGGCGGCATCCTGATTATGGACATGGAATCTTTAATGATGCACCCTTATGTCTGGGAGGCGCTCAAACGCGCCTTACGGGATAAATTTCTTCAGATCGAAGATATTGCCGAGGAAACCGGTTTCGGAACGGTATCCCTGCGACCGGCACCTATTCCCCTGGAAGTCAAAGTTGTGCTCCTGGGCAGCTATGACGATTTTGAAGTGCTCCAAAATTACGACCACCGCTTTAACAAAATATTTAAAGTCAGGGCGGATTTTGATTATGAAGTGGAGAGAAATGCAGACACGGTCCAGCAATATGCCCGCTTTATTGCCCGGGTCTGCAATGAAGAAAACCTTTTGCCGTTTACGCCCAAAGGCGTGGCAACCATTGTGGAATACGGCGAAAAATCCGTATCCGATCAGAATAAACTGTCGATTCGATTTGGCCCGCTGTTGGGCGTTTTAAAAGAGGCCGACTACTGGGCCCGTAAAAACAAAGCCCGGCTTATCTCTGACAAATATGTGGTCCAGGCTTTCAGGGAACATCGCTTCCGCTACAACCTGTATGAGGCCAAAACACACGAATCCTATCTCGACAACACCATCATGATCGATGTGGACGGTGAGGTCACCGGTCAGGTCAACGCCCTGGCTGTTTATCAGATCGGCAGTTTTTCATTCGGCCGCCCGGCACGCATCACCGCTGAAACGTTTATGGGAAAGGACGGCGTCATTAATGTTGAGCGCGAATCAAAATTAAGCGGCAGCACCCACGATAAGGGCGTGCTGATTCTCTCAGGATATTTGGGCCGGACATTTGCCCAGAATTACCCGCTCAACCTTTCGATCAGCATAACCTTCGAGCAAAGTTATGGCGGCATAGACGGTGACAGTGCATCCTCCACCGAATTATATGCCATTATTTCCAGTCTGTCGGGAATTCCCATCAAACAGGAAATTGCCATTACCGGTTCGGTCAACCAGAAGGGCCAGATCCAGGCCATCGGAGGGGTCAATCAGAAAATCGAGGGGTTTTTCGAGGTGTGCAAAACCAACGATCTCACCGGCAAGCAAGGTGTGATAATACCGCGGGCCAATGTGAAGAACCTCATGCTCCGAAAAGAAGTCATCGATGCCGTTAAAAAACGCAGATTCCACGTCTACCAGGTCTCAACCGTGGAAGAGGGGATTGAAATCCTCACCGGTGTCCCGGCGGGCAAAGCAGATAAAAAGGGTAATTATCCCAAGGGGACCGTTTATGGAGCCGTCCAGCAAAAGCTGGCCCATTACGTTAAACGGTCACAGCAGCTGAAAAAAGAGATGGGATGATTAACCAGATACCGGCGCTGTTACGGGTGGCCATTGTATTTTTGCTGGTGCTCATCGCTATCCGTAAAAAGCTGTCTCTCGGAAATGCCTTTCTGCTGGGAGCGCTGGCATTAGGTGTCTTTTTTGGGGAGAGCCCTGCGGCCATAGCACAATCCGTTGCGAAGTCCCTGTCCGACCTGAAAACGGTTTCCCTTGCCCTGATTGTAAGTTTCATCCTGGTTTTGAGCAACAGCATGGAAAAAGCCGGACAGATGCAGCGCTTGCTGACCAGTTTTCAAGGTCTGGTGTCTAACCCGCGCTTGAATCTTACGATCTTCCCGGCCTTAATCGGACTTCTTCCCATGCCCGGCGGAGCGGTTTTTTCCGCACCCATGGTCAAAGAGCTTGGTGCCCGATCCAAGCTAAAAAACGGCCAGCTAAGTTATATCAACTACTGGTTTCGCCATATCTGGGAGTACTGGTGGCCGCTGTACCCCGGTGTCCTCCTGACAGTTGTAATGGCCGACATTAATCTTGTCGTCTATGTTTTGTCCATGGTGCCGTTGACACTGGCCGCCATCGTCCTGGGACAGGGCCCTATTAAAATTATTTCAAAATCAAATCCGCAGGAAGCAAGTGCCCGGCGTCTATCGACAATCCCCTTTATAAAAGAGCTCACACCCGTACTGATAGTAATTGTAGCTGGATTGAGCACCGGTTTGCTTCTCACATGGTTGTTTCCCGGCGTTACCGTGGCCAAGGAATTAGGCCTTATTATCTGCCTGTGTGCAGCCATTTTGTGGGTATGGCTGAAAAACAATTTTGCCGGCCATCAAATACGAGCCGTGCTGCTCGATAAGCACCTGCTAAAGATGCTGTATATGGTGGCGGGAATATTCATTTTTAAGGGGGTATTGTCAGACAGCCAGGCTGTCGACGGCATCAGCAACGAATTAATGGCCCTGAAAATACCCCTGCTTATCATCATCGCACTTTTGCCCTTTATGGTCGGGATGATCTCCGGCATTGGCATCGCTTTTGTTGGCAGTACGTTTCCGATCCTGATTCCGATGATTCATTCCATGGGGCAATCCCAGCATATGATGTCGTATATTATGCTGGCCATGGTTTGTGGTTTTGTCGGCGTCCTATTGTCACCCCTGCACCTGTGCCTGATCCTTTCCAACACCTATTTCCAGACCAAATTGTCGGCTGTCTACAGATACCTGTGGTTTCCCTGCATCGGCCTGGTTGTATCCGCCTTCGGATACTTTGGCTTGCTGCAGTGGGGCAGTCGCCTGTTCGCGACCGTGTCCCCCTGAATCTTGATTGGAGTTTTTCGAAGGGCCTCACGGCGGATGCCATTTTTTCACGGGAAGTAAATGCTTCGGCGTGCTGGATCTCAGCTTCTTCGGAGGGGTAATCCCCTATCCGGATCTTAATCCAGATGGGCAAGGGCTTCTTCGTGACTTTTGCCCAGAAAGAGATAGGCCGGGTTGGGCGCATGTTTAAAAGGCTTTTCCTTGAAGCCGAAGAATTTGGTGTACATCTTCGTTAGCCTTTCAGGGCTTTATTGCGGTTGTCATAAACATAAATATGTTCCGTTTGCCAGACCTCATTAACAGGCGACTATGCGATTTGTAACGGCTTTGATTCATTATAAACATGACAACTGCTATACTATTTTTTTATTTGAAAAGTTTATACTTTTGCGGATAAAACAGATAGGGACTGCAGCGCCATCAAGATGCCCTTGGCCGCTGCCGACAGAAAACTCGATAGATGCTGCGGGTAACTAATCGTAAGATAAGCAATGTGATCGGTTGCGAGAAGTGTTTTTGCAAAAACGAAACAAATCAATAGAGCGTTTGAATCAGGCCATGGTGGAAGTTATCGACAACCTGCAAATGACCCAAGAAACCAACGCTATCAGAACGATATTTGGACAAACGCTCTATCATTCGATATTGAGATTAATCTGGCGTGCTTTCCGCCTCACGCCTCGGCTTCTTCTTAACCCGATGGTGACCTCGCCCCCTTCTGCCAGGGTCTTGAAAAATCCAGCGGCCTGATCCGGGCTTGTAATAACCGTATCATTTAACTGCGTAACCACATAGCCATTGCGCAGGCCCATCCTCGTCAAGATGCTTCCTCGCGGTATTTTACTGATGATAAACCCGGCGGGTTCATCGTCTTGCATAAACGGCGATATGGTTAATTCCTGGAGCAGCTGGTCGGTATCCGCAAGGGACGCGGCGACATCCTCCTGCTTGAGATTGATGGATCTGACCCTTCGGCGGGGTAGCTGTGTACCGGAACTGTCGAATCTCATCGTCTCGGCACCGGCTTGCGGAGATGTCAGGCTCACAGGGGCACGCGGTCGATTGGAAGCTGCTTTGCCGCCTTTCCCGAAATCCTCGTCATCGATGGTCAGCAGTTGATCCCCTTTGTCGGTGGTAATGATCACTTTGTTGCGCAGAATTTTTTTTATTTTGGCCTTGCCGGCCTGATCCCCTTCGCGATAGGCGTCCTGCTCCCGTGTTTTCGAAACATGCACGATGGCACGACTATAGGTTGCATCATCGGCCACCACGGTTCCCACCAGCTTCAGGCCGATACTTTTTTTTGCAAGGGCTATGTTTTCAATCGGTACTTCGGGTTTTGGAGCCGGGGCGGTCTTCTCGGGGATGTTAAACAGGTTGCGCTCCCAGATTTTATGATAGCCTTTTAATGGTTCAACGGCTGTTGGCGGCTCAGCGGTCCGCTGCGCCGGTTCAGGCTTGACGGCGGCCACCGCCTCCGGTTGGATCCTGGCCTGATTGAAATTGAGCACCGTATGATATCCGAGGTACCCGAGATATCCAACCAGGGCCAGCAGCAGTAAGTCGGCCAGGTAGAAAAGCAAGTGCGCCCTCAGAGGGGCTTTTGCCGGGGCAGGCGATGCGGGGGCCACCGGAGGCGTTTCTAAAAGATCAACGGTTTGCTCCGGGATATCCTCCAATTCGTCGGGCGCTGCCGGTATCGGGACTGCATAGGGGGCCTCGGTTTCGACGTCGGGCGGAGCGCCTTCGGTCAGGCGCTCCAGCTCAATCCTCGAAAGCCGCAGGTCTCGGGTTTGCAGACCGTGACGCTTGAGCAAGGTATAAATGGCGGATGAGGATATCGAGATCCCCTCCCCGGCCAGCAAACCGGCCAGGCGGCGGGTGCCTTGATCGGGGTTCTGCAGCGACACCGCGACAATTCGCTCTTCAATCTCAGGCGTAAGTTCGGTGGACACTTCTTCAGGTGCCAGAGAGTCTTCCGAGCGGAGCAGTTCATCAAGTCTTGCCAGCCGCAATTTACGCGTCTGAAGGCTTCGGCCCTTCAGGATGCTGTAGACCCTGGATGTTGAAATGTCGATGCCGGCCTCCTGCAGCAGCGGCAGGAGTCGCTTGGCACCGAAATCCGGATTTTGCAGGGAAATCTCGACTATTTGCTCCGCAGTTTCATCCGCTATTTTAGACGAGGGTTTGCCGGGTGGGGACGTTGCTTTTTGGGGAGCTTGTTTCTCGGTTCTGGCCAGCCGCTTTTCACGGGTTTGCAGGTCGTGGCGCTTTAATACACCGTATATCCGGGACGGGGTAACACTGATTTTTTCCTGCTTCAGCAGCGGAACTAGGCGCTTGGCTCCGAAGTCGGGATTCTTACGCGACAACTCGATAATGCGATCTTCAGCCTTTTTGGTAATCCTGGAAGCTGCCTTTTTGGTGGTTTTCGCCCGGGCCATGTAAACCTCAATGTTTAATAGAATAAACCCTCAAAAACATATAAAAAGTTTACAACAGATGCCCTCCATTGGCAACATCTTAGTTGGTTGGGAGTCTCAATCTCCACGGCCCTCCTGATGATGACAGCTCAAAAGTTGTACCTGGCTGCAGATGCAGGGTCGCCTGGTATTTGCTGCATAAAAAATTATGCGGGTTCTGCACGAACGTCCCCCTGCTTCTGGCGGGGTCCTGTTGCAGCTGCTATTTCCGGGGGACTTTCCAAATACCGCTGGAATTTCTGACCGCCATACCGTAATAGGTTCTCTGAACGTTCGGCAGGGTCAGCTTCTGAACGTAACGGCGGCTGTAGTTTCCATCAGCTGTTTTGAAGGTTTTGGTGGGCATGGTTTCCACGGAAGCCCGCAGCTTGGCACTCGACCAGCGAACGGTTTGGCCGCTTTTTTTCCCCTCCAGGGCCTGCTGGAAACTGCGCTCCATTTGCCGGCGTGCCTTTGCCGATATACCGTTGAGGGGCGGCAGCACTGCAAGCAATTCCCTTCTGCGAGGATCCTTGCCGGATTGATATTGGGTGGTGGCAAGCACATAATGCCCCACCTCCGGGGCGTAGTTCCAGACTTTTTCCTCTCGCAGGCGGTATCTGGTTTTTTTCTTCCTCGAGACAGAGTAACGTTTGCACACAATTTTATAGGTGTCGAAGTCACCCGCCATTACGGAGACCCGTTCGGTACCGGGAACCGAGCAACTCCACGTAGTCTGGTAAGTCGAT
Organism: uncultured delta proteobacterium; assembly: GCA_963766255.1. Taxonomy (GTDB): domain Bacteria; phylum Desulfobacterota; class Desulfobacteria; order Desulfobacterales; family JAFDCJ01; genus JAFDCJ01. The sequence continues at coordinate 13,779 of CAVXZZ010000031.1, read as the reverse complement.
TCGGCACCGCCTTTGCTGACCCAGGTGCCGGTTTCAGAATAGCTGGCAAGATTACCGGCGCGCAATGGCCACAGGGTCGTCTCACTTCTGATCAACAGGTCGGTACGCGGTCCGAACTGCCGGGTGACGCTGCGGGTTTTACTCTGCCATTTCGCCGGGCGGAACGTAAAATCCGGAGAACCGCTAGAGATGTAATACCGATGGTCCTGCCAGGTGACCATCCCCGAGTAATTTTCCATAACCGTTTCCCACTTCCCATCAGCGTATACGAAAGTTGTACCCTGGTTGTAGATTGGAAGCGGCGCCGGTTCAAGCCGGGGACCGGCAAATTCGGGAGGTCCGGAAACTGTTGCACATCCGTATGCGGACAAGGCCGTCAATAAGCCTATCGCTATTATTCTTATAGTTCGAACAGAATTGGCAATGTTCTGGTTCATGGTCGTCGGCTCCTATCAAAAATTCAGGTGTTGGTATTGGTGTTCAAAAATACATTACTTTGGTCGTCCAATTGCCGTTTGCGGTGCGGTATGCCAGACCGTTGATTTGACTGCGCTGGGTGCCCGTCGCCACCTCCAGTCGGTATTCCCGGAAATAGACACCGGCCTTGTCCCGATAGGTTTTAACAGGCGTAACCTTCAAGGCAATCGATCCTTTGGGGGCCCTCCACTCACGGGATTTACCGCTCAGGTTGAATTCCAGGGCAGCATTGACGACATCGCTGTAGCGTGCCGGCAGCGGCGCAATTACAGCGGGATAATTCTCGCCGGCGTTGCGCTCCATCAGCATACCGATGCCGAATCCAAAAAACCCGAGGATTACGACTGCCGCGACCCGGAGCAGTTTGCGCATCACCGGTTTGCGGCGGGATCTGGCAACCTGCTGAGGACTCAGGGTCTCCTGAAGACGCTGCGGGATTTCCTCCTGCAGAACCGCGTTCATTTTGGCCCGCAGCAGTGCATTGGTCCTGACAGTTTGGACTACATATCTAGCGGCTTCCCGGTCTTTTTCCAAAAACGAATCCACTTCACCCATGGTGGCGGTGTCCAGTTCACCGTCGATATAGGCCGAAAGGATTGTCTCATCGAATGTTTTTTTCATTTTGCTCCCTCCCCTGTGAGACGCTTGGCTGTTCCCGGGGCCTGCTCCCGCCCCTGGGTCAGCAGCCTGCCGAGCATGTTCCTTGCACGAGCCACTCGGCTTGCCACGGTGCCTACGGGTACGTCCAGTACCGATGCCGCTTCTTCATAGGAGTAACCTTCGACGCTCACCAGCGTAATGGCAGCGTGATGTTCGGCCGGCAGCTTCCCGAGTGCCGTCTTTATATCCAGCGCCGTAGCCAGGTCATTGCCCGCCTTACCGCTTTCTGCCTGCGGTGCATCCTTCCTGGTCAGCAACACAAGGTTGGCTGATCGCGTCTTGCCCCGCCTCACTTTATCGATCCAGCGGGTATAAATGATGCGGTAGAGCCAACTGTCAAGCCGGGTTCCTTCACGAACCTGGCCCAGCCTCTCCAGGGCACGCTGGCAGGCTGCCTGGACAAGATCATCGGCCCTGTCCGGATCCCGGGCAAGGCTTCTCGCGAAACGGCGCAAGCGCGGAAGGAAGCTGACGATCTCCTGTCGCAGCGCCTCCTCCCGCGGTGTTATATGTTTGCTACCATTTGAGTTCATGAATTTACGATTTCATTTTGGATTTTCATCCCGGTCTGTCTGTATTAATTTTTTTCACCCCAGTTGCCGACCAGGCCTTCCTCATCCTCTGAGGAAACAGGTGAAAGCCCCTGTATCCCGCCGACACCGAACAGCCTGCGCTGGCCGTCGTTTGACCTATCGTCATCAGCGCTGTCGCTGCTACTGCTATCATCACCGGTATGCCTGGAACCTTCATGGTCATCGTCGGCATCGTGACCGGCGGGGTCATCACTGTCGTCGTCGCTGTCGTCAGTATCTTCGCCATCATCATCGTCACCGTCGTCACCATCGTCACCATCGTCACCGTCGTCGCCATCGTCGCCATCGTCACCGTCGTCGCCATCGTCGCCATCGTCACCGTCGTCACCATCGTCACCATCGTCACCATCGTCGCCATCGTCGCCACCGTCACCGTCGTCGCCACCGTCACCGTCGCTGTCGCCGTCGTGACCACCATCGCTGCTGCTGTCACCGTCATCACCACCTCTGTCGCCTCCTTTGTCACCGTCGTCGTCATCTGCTATTGCAAGGGAAGAGCCGATCCAGGCGGACTTGGCGCTTACTTTAAGGCTATGGGGGAGAGCCACCAGGACAAGTACCATCAGCCCAATCAGGGTCAGGGCGCTTAAGCGGTTCACAATTTTACGAAAACCGTCTTTGGTTTTGGGTGCTATTTTCATGCTTCCCTCCTTGTTTTTTTTGTATTTACCCTGATAACGGTAGGCGGTGCCATTTTTATCCCTCAACATAATTTTTTTTCATTATCCAAGGAAAGACCGATCAAATCAGATATGCTGCTGGTATCAGGTGGAAAAATTAAATCGTTTGTCGAAAAAGAGCGGATTCACCCTAACAAATCGGATCTCAATGCTTAAATTGGCCCTATGCAAAAAAAGAAACCATACGGAGATACCCTCAAAGAACAATTACGGGCCGGTGCCAGGGATCGGCTGTATAATTTTATATTGGCTGACGGGGCTATGCGCGGCGTCATCATGAACGGCACCCGCATGGTCAATGAAATGCGGGCCAACCACGAGCTGGGCATTCTGGAAACCCTGGTCCTGGGCCGCGCCTACCTGGGTGCCGGTTTGATGTCAGCCGACTTAAAAAGCAATGACCGGATCAGCATTAGAATCGACTGCTCAGGGCCTATTAAAGGTCTGGTGGTTGAAGCCAATGCATTTGGTGAGGTACGCGGCTTCCTGAAAAGGATACCCATCCCCATTGACAAACCCATGGAAAGCTTCGACCTGTCGCCGTTTTTTGGAGCCGGGTTTCTCATGGTTACAAAATACCTGGAGGACGCCAAGCAGCCCTTTACGGGGCAGGTGATGCTGCAACACGGAAACATCGCCAGGGACCTTGCCAACTACTACCTGACATCCGAACAGGTTCCCACCGCCTTTAATTTAAGTATAAAATTCGATCCGGCGGGTCAGGTCACGGGAGCGGGAGGACTGTTTTTGCAGGCCATGCCCCACGCCGATGAAGAACTGGCCGGCGGCATGGAAGAAAGGGTCACCAGCCTGCCATCACTGGGCGAAGTATTCACGGAAGAAAAAGATCCTGAAGCCCTGGTCGCCACAGCATTCAAAGGCTATTCACCGCGGATATTGGCCAATCGCCGGATTGAATTCATGTGTCATTGCAACCCGGAGCGGGTGCGCAACCTGTTAATGCTGCTGCCCTTAGATGAGCTTAAAGATATCCGGGACAGGGGACCGTTTCCGGTGGAGATCAACTGTCACTACTGCAGCACGCCCTACCAGTTCACAAAAGAAGATATAGTGAAGATTCACGCAAAAAGATATCCAAACAACTGAAATTTTTGGTCAAATAGAAAATTAGTCAAATAGTCAATTAGTTGGCAACTCAGATAGTTAGATAGATTGAAATCCCTATTAAACTAATCAATTTATCCAGTTAAATTCTTCGAAGAAGAGGAGCGAAGCGAATTTAACCGGGACCAATCAACTAATTCTAAAGATTAAAACCATTTTTACTATGAGCTATTGCGCCGGCCCCTGCGGCTGCTTTTTCATCTGCTGGACCATTTGATCGATGGATTGACCGGTTGGTGACATGGCGACGGGGTTTACTTCCAGCAGTCCTTCCCAGGCTTTGATGGCGCCCTCCATGTCGTTCATATCGTGCAACAGCACAATCCCCTTATTCATGCGCGAAACTTCATGCTTGGGATCCACTTCGATGGCTTTATCAAATGAATTTATGGCCTCCTGCGGGTTGCCGCTGCGTCGATACATCACACCCATATCTGTCCAGACATTGGCATTGTTCGGATTGATTTCAAGCGCCTTGCGGTAGGCCTGGATTGACTTGTCAAACTGGCCGGTATCAAAGTAAGAATTTCCCAGCTCGATCCAGGCCTTTTCATTGGCTGGATTGGCCTGGGTCTCTTTTTCAAGGGCCGCTATCATACTCAATTTTCCAGGATCCACGGCCTGGGGCTGCGGAGACTGGGCCTGGGGCATCTGCGCCTGGGGTTGACCGGGCACAGCAACGTTTTCTGACTTGAATATCGCAAACATAACCCCGGCAAAAAAACCCACTGCCAGAGCCAGCAGTGCAACCAACCAGAATGTTTCTTTGCGCACATACTGGCTATCGACATTTTTAGCTTGCTTCGCCATGTATCCTCCTTGAATCTTTATCCAACAAATTAAGTCCCCGATCAATCCGGGTCAAGTCCGGCATGACAAATAGAAACATGCCTAACTTTGTCATACGTGTCTAATCTTATAAGATTAATGTATGCATCAAGGCGTATATATGGTTGGCCGGTTTGCCCGTTACCAGTTAGCCCGTTAAATATGGATTTATCCCGATTTAAACCGGCAAACCCGCCGGCGGGCTTAACGGGCAACCTTCATCTACGCAGGCATTTTTGAGATAGCTTCTAGTCTTTGGCCCAGTTTGATTTAAGATACCGTTTAAAATCATCAGAACCCAGACAGCGTTTGAGCTTTTCGCAAACCAGCAAATCGGTGGGAAAAGCCATTCGATCAGGCAAATCATAAATTGAGAAAAATCCGACGTCGGCAGCATCGGAACCGGCCCGTAATCTACCTCCGCACTTTGTCCCCCAGAACCATACCCCCACGGTTGGGTTTTCCGGGTCATGAAAATTGGAATGCACGGCAAAAACCGGGCCGATGGTCACCTGCAATCCGGTCTCCTCCTCAAATTCACGTCTGCCGGCATCCCGGATGTCTTCGCCCCGCTCCACATGACCGCAGGGAATACACCATTTACCCGCATCGGCTCCCGAGCGCCGAACCAGAAGCAACCGGTCATTTTCGACGTATACCACGGCAACACCCACTGTCGGGTTGCGGTACTGAATTTTGCGGCAATGGGCGCAATAGAGTCTTTCACCGACGCCGACAGGTTTGATCTGCAGCTGCCGACCGCAATGCGGACAGAAGTTAAACGCCACGGGGCCATCCTCCGGTTTAAAAAAAGCCCGGAAGGTTTCCGGGCTTTGGGGTTAATGGGTTATGGGGAAATTGGCAATTAACTGATTATACACGCTCGTGAACGCTCACCGCTTTCCCTGGCAGCTTGGCGATAGCAATTGTGAAAAACCTCGTAGTTATCGGTACAAAAATTACATTTCTCGAGTTCTTTCATCAAGTTCTTTTTTTCTAAGGAACAGCATTTTGCGGATTTTGAAGAGTTGGCCATGGGTTGCCACCTCCTTTCCTGATGATATGCGACAACCGCACGCGTGGCCGGTTGTCATTTTGATGGGGAATCATTATTCCGGGTTAATACGGACTTGTAGGTATTAACATAATAAACCTAACGCTGATATGCCGTAAGTCAATCAAAAGCTTTTCCAGTTCCATCTTTTTGACATATCAGTCAAAAGACTTAAATTATTTCTTGACATGGAAAAATACTCAACAAAATATCTAAACAAACCGTATCTTATCCTGGTGGGAGCTTTACTGGTTTTATTGGCCTTTGCCACAGTTTCCCAGGCAACCGGGTTACACGTACATCACAACCTTCGGATCGAACTGTCTCCCGCCGCAGGCAAGCTGGCCGGAATCGATGATATCGCAATTAAATCGGCTGCTGTCCGTGTTTTGGAATTTCATATTTCAAAACGGGTATCACCACTCACAGTGGCGGTGAATAAAAAACCCCGCCATTTCAAATTTGCAAATGGTCTCATCGAAGTGCCCCTTGAACCCCAGGAACAATCATCTGATTTGCTGGTGACCATCTCCTATGAGGGAATATTTGACGACCCGGTGCCGGAGCGGCCCGTTAATGCGGATAACCCCGGTTACGGGGTTACGGGAACCATATCGGAAAAAGGCAGCTTTTTGCTGGCCGGTGCGGGGTGGTACCCGGAATTGGTAGCCAGTCAGGCAACTTACCGGTTGAGCGTGCGCGCTCCCGAAGGCCTGATTGCCGTTACCGCCGGACGGTCGTTGGGTCACAAAACCGATCAGGGCCAAACCGAATCCACCTGGGAGGTGGATTATCCGGTGCAAGGTCTGTCACTTTCCGTTGCCCGCTATGTGGTTGCAACAAAATCTGTCGGCCGCGTAACGGCAGCTACCTATTTACTGCCCCACAACCAGGATCTGGCGCAATCATATCTGGAGGCCACCGCCGGTTATATTGCCCTGTACTCGGATCTATTTGGTCCTTATCCCTTTCAAAAATTTGCCGTGGTTGAAAATTTTTTCCCCACCGGATTCGGCTTTCCTTCTTACACCCTCATGGGCGGCAGAGTGTTGCGACTGCCGTTTATTATTCACACCAGCCTGGGACACGAAATCGCCCACTGCTGGTGGGGCAACGGCGTTTACGTGGATTATGCCGAGGGCAACTGGAGCGAGGCATTGACCACCTATGTGGCAGATTACCTGTATAAGGAAATGAAATCAAAGCAGGCCGCTTTAGATTACAGACTCCAGTGGCTGCGTAATTTTACCACCCTTGTCAGACCGGATAGCGATTTCCCATTGGCCCGCTTCACCCATCGTTATAATCCGGTCAGCAAAGCCGTCGGTTATGACAAGGGTGCCATGGTGTTTCATATGATCCGGGGTAAATTGGGCGAGGAGGCCTTCTGGAACGCCCTGCGGGATGTCTACCGCGATCGTCTGTTCCAAAAGACTTCCTGGTCCGATCTGCAGCAGGCGTTTGAAGCCCGGGGACAACACTCTCTGAAAGAATTTTTTGACCAGTGGATACACCGCAAAAATGCCCCGCGGTTTTCCATGGAAAATGTTCAGCTGGACCCTTCCGCCGGGAAATGGAAAGTGAGCGGTCAAATCGTTCAGGAGGAACCCCCTTATACTATTTCGCTTAATCTGGCCCTGGAAGCAGGCTCCGAAAAGATTAACCGGAAAATTGAAATTGCCGCAGAAAAAACGGCTTTCGAGATGACCAGCAGCGAACGGCCCCGGAGGTTATCGGTGGATCCCGCTAGCGACATCATGAGGCTGCTGTACCTTTCCGAAATACCGCCGGCCGTAAATAATCTTAAAGGGTCCCCCTCGGTTAAGATTGTGCTTTCCAATCTGCTGCAGCCTGATCTCAAAAAAGCTGCCGAGACCCTGGCCCTCTCTCTGGGATTGAAAAATTATCAATTTATCCCCGAAAGAGAGGTGCGCCGGGATCAGCTGGCCGAAAATGATTATTTGCTGATCGGGCAACCCGAGCAAAGGACACTATTGCCGCCATTGCCGGAGCAGGTCAGAATTCAACCGGGGGCTTTTACGCTTAACAACACGTCCTATGACGAAACCTCAGATGCATTTTTTGGTGTATTTCATCACCCTTTTAATGACAATCGCATCGCCGCCGTGTTTATTCCATCTTCAAACCCATTTGCCGACATGGTGGCCAGAAAAATAACCCATTACGGGAAATACAGCTACCTGACCTTTCAATCCGGCAAAAATAGGGCCAAGGGAACCTGGTCCGTTGAAAAATCGCCGCTGGTGTATGAATGGGATTAGGAGTTGATTAAGTTGACTGGTTGAATAGTTGATAGGGATATAATAATGAAACGAATTTATCTAATTACATTATCTGTAGTTGTATTTTTTGGAATGCTGGGTGTGATCCATGCGCATTTGGACCACCGCCTATATGATCTGAAAAAAAATAAAGAGCTGCTCCTGGCCGATGCGATTGCCGACCTCAAAAAAAATCGGATCATTCTGGTTGGCGAGAATCACACCACTCAAAACCATCACTTCGGCCAACTGAACGTTATTCAGACCCTCCACGAGGCGGGTGCCAAGGTGGCTATCGGGCTTGAAATGTTCAGAAACGACAGCCAAAGCGTTCTGGACCAATGGATCGCCGGAAATATCAGCGAGAAGCAATTTGAGGAAATCTATTATGATAACTGGACCTACCCGTGGCCGGTATACCGGATGATTTTTGAATATGCGAGAAAAGAGCAAATACCGATGATCGGACTGAATGTCCCCCGGGAAATCACCCGTCAGGTGTCGCGTGGGGGATTTAATTCGCTTTCCGAAGAACAGAAGGGAAAGTTGACGGACGTCAGTTGCAGGGTTGATAAAGAATATATGGACTACATCAAAAAAGCATTTGGTGCTCACGCCCATGGCAAGATAAATTTCAACTACTTTTGCGAAGCCCAAATGGTCTGGGACACGGCCATGGCTGTCAATACCCTGGCGTATTTAAAAAAAGAACCCAATGCCCTTGTTGTCCTTTTGGCCGGCACCGGACACGTACAAAAAGGGGCCGTTCCACGCCAGATACGCGACCGTTCGCAAATACCACACGCCGTGATTCTGCCAAAAATTGAAGGAATGATCGATCCGCAAACGGTCAGCATTAAGGATGCGGATTACATCATGCTGGATTTCTAGCCGGGAAGTATTATGTTCCCGTCCTGCTTGGTTACCATATAAGGAGAGTTTTAGAATGCCTAAAGTGCACTAAATTGCCTAAAATGCCTAAAATTAAGGACTTATAGTGAACTTCTGCAGCAACTGTGGCCAACCATTAACCTATCGCACCCCACCGGGTGATGATCGATCCAGGCATTACTGCGAAGCCTGCGGTACGGTCCATTATCAGAATCCAAAGATGGTCGTGGGCTGCATCCCCGAGTGGGATGGCAAAATTCTTCTTTGCCGCCGTGCCATCGAACCCCGGTACGGCAAGTGGACACTGCCGGCGGGTTACCTGGAAAACGGTGAAACCGTTGCCGAAGGCGCTGCTCGTGAAACTTATGAGGAGGCCCGGGCGAAGGTTGAAAAATTGACGCCCTATGCGTTATATAGTATCTGTTATGTAAATCAGGTCTATTTAATGTTTCGTTCCTGCCTGGTGGACAGCCGTTTCAAACCGGGCAGTGAAAGCCTGGAAGTCAAACTGTTTGCGGAAGATGAAATCCCCTGGGAAAATATTGCTTTCCGGGTATTGCAGGAAACACTGATTCAGTATTTTAAAGACCACCCAACCGGACAATTTCCTTTTTATACAGGGGAGATCCATTCGAACAATTTGAAAAAGATGTAACGAGGTCGGCTCATGCCATTGATCAGGGGTAAAAAGTCACAACGCCGCAGAGGCTATTTCAAAACAGCCTTGTACTTTATCTTAATCACCGTATCGATTCCTATTCTAATTTCTTGCAGCGACAGCCAGCAACCGGACGACCCGACTGCACCGGCTGCCGTTCTGCCCGAGAGCTTTACATTTTTTGATCTGGGGATTAATTCCCGGCTCAACAATAAAGTCCGCCAGGAACTCGGCAACAAACTGGGTCGGGATGCCATTGAGCATAGAAGCATCATTGACTTGGAATTTAACTACAGCGGGTTTTTAAAAGATTATTTTCCGGTCCTGGATGAACTCAACCAGAATTTAAATTTCCCCCCCGGAGAAAGGGTGGAGCACAACACGGTAAAGCTCATGTACCGCTATGCCCTGAAAAAAAACGTGCCTTTTGATTATGTTGAGCTCGTGTTCTCGAATTATACCAAGGCACCCATTTTGTTTAGAATTAATTTTCGGGTAGATGATGCCGGAATTATCAAAACCCTTGAATCAAAGTACGGTCAGCCACAGGCCGTCAGTTGGAAGGAAGAAGACGGCAACTCCTTGTACTGGACGAAAAACAGCGATTTCTTACTCGTCTCCCAGGTGCCGGATCAGTTCGGAAACCCAAGATATCGGATTGCCATATATTTTGTTAAAAACCTGGAACAACTGATTGCTACCGAAAAAAAAGAACGCCAGGAACAATCACTGAAGCGATCCCAGTCGGGGAAAACAGCCTTTTGATTTGGGATTTGGGATTGCGGATTTCGGATTTATCTGATTTTCACCACGCAACGCGTAACTCGCAACACGCAACCCGTAACAGAAATCATGTTCCAGCATTTTGAATCCATATGCTACCAATTATTTTCACCCTCGGGAAAAGCTGATCCCCTTCCGATTTTCAATCCGGCGCAGCAATTCACCGATGCGTCTAATGAACCGGCGGATATCGCCCGTCAGTTGAATGCCGCCTTTCTCATCCTGCTTGCCGGCAGCAAACACCCGCTATTTGAAAAGGCGCAGGCCGCTTTGCATCGGGCAACCCATTCAGGCGAATGGTCGCCTGTCGCTCAATTCTACTTGTCTGCTATAGACCGTATCCGCCAGGAAATTGAAAGGGCCACTGCAAAGGATCCGGACCTTGCGGACCGTATTAAAAATTTGTCCCGGATCCTGGAAATCGCCGACCATAAAGGCAATGCAACGCAGATCATCGAAGAAATCTGGAAAGTGTTTTTCCCGGAGGGGGTTGGACTTGCATCATCGCGCGAGGAAGCTATTGGCAGCCTGCGGCAAAAACGGGCGGTCAAAATTACACGGCCCAATCCGAAACCGATCATTGACCCGGCCAGGGAGATTCTTTTCTCGTCAAATGTCCTGCTAACGCTACCTATGGAAGCGCCTACCTATGATCACCTGCCCATCAGCGAGGATCTTAAGCAACAGCTTGGCCGGGTATCCCGGGAACCCCAGCTTTACTGGTATGACCATCCCATTCACATCGGGGTTCATCCCCCACACAATGAGCTCCTGTATGGTCTTCGTGGTCTGGTAGAAGCGTTAAGGTTCGAACGCAGGCGTGGAACCACTGCCAAAACCGCCAACATGACCTGCATCTTATCGGCGTCGGTCACCCACGCGGGCCTACATGAGATAGCCCGGCCGTACATCGCAAATGAGATCTCCCGGGCTGACTTTTTAAATCATATCAATGTCTATGTGTTTACCGAAAACGATACCCGCCAAATTCTCAGGGACATCCTGGTCCCGGCGGCAGAATATTTTCTGCATTCCCCTGAGCCAGCTAATGAACTGGAGATGTTCGGTGTGGATGGAGAGTATGGCAAACACTACAGCTTTTTAAAAGCTATGGCCGCCTTCTGGACCGTTTTCATTGACCCCCGCATAAAGGCGACCTTTAAAATTGATCTCGACCAGGTTTTTCCCCAGCAAATCCTCGTCGAGCAAACCGGGGCTTCGGCCTTCGAGCATTTCATGACACCCCTATGGGGAGCCCATGGCACGGACATTAGGGGAAAACCTACGGAACTGGGGATGATTGCCGGGGCACTTGTCAATGAGAGCGATATTGACAAATCTCTTTTCACCGCTGACGTTCGTTTTCCGGATCGTTCGCTATCACCGGAAGAGCATATTTTTTTCAGTACCCTCCCCCAGGCGATTTCAACCAAAGCCGAAATGATGACCCGCTACGGTAACAGCGCCTATGACGGGGTGAATACCTGCATCCAGCGCGTGCATGTCACCGGTGGAACAAACGGTATCAGAATCGACAGCCTGCGCCGACATCGTCCGTTTGCGCCATCATTTATCGGCCGCGCAGAAGACCAGGCCTACCTGCTGTCTGCCATCCATAGCTCAGGCGATAGCCTGGCCTACGTTCACAAGGACGGGCTGGTTATGCGCCACGACAAAGAAGCCTTCGCCCAGGAGGCCATCGAAGCGGCCGAGATCGGCCGCACAGTGGGTGATTATGTCCGGATGCTCTATTTTTCCGGTTACGCGGACGCCCTTCCGCTAAGCAAAAAAGCGTTAAAAGAAATTCTTGATCCGTTTACCGGCTGTTTTATATCGCAGCTTTCGGAAACCGTAGTGTATTTACGTTTTGCACTTAAGGCCGCTGCGCTGTTTCGTGATAACCAAATCCCCAAAGGGCTTGAACTGATTAAATCCGGAGCAGAGCGTATTTCGGAGGCCCTCGAATTTGCCCGGGGAGCAAGCAGCGGGCTTCGCACACAGTACCAAAGAGAGCGTCAGGGCTGGGACCTTTATTACGACATCCTCGAGGCCGTCGAACAGGCTCTCGAAAAAAAAGATCCTTTTGCATTAGCGCTTCAAAAGAAAGCTCAGGCAATAATTCAAGAATGCAAGATTAGTTAAATAGTTGAAATGATTAGTGGTTGATTAAGTTGATTGGTTGAATAGTTGATTAAGTTTAAAAGATGTAATCTATTTGAGCCGTGAAATTTTTCAACTCCTTCAACTTAATCAACACAATCAACTTAATCAACTCAACCAAGTATATATACCAGCAACGACTACAGACGACCAGAAAACAATATAAACTTGACTAAAATCCTCCGATTGACCACATTTCTGGGTTTACAAAAAAGCACCGTCGGCATGCTCTTCATGGTTATCCTGGTGGGCATGGGCGAGCGGATGGCGGAGCGCTTTCTGCCGATTTATCTGATCGCCCTGGGCGGTGGGCCGATTGTCATCGGGTTGCTAAATGGCCTCGATAACCTGCTCTCAGCCCTGTATGCCTTTCCCGGAGGATATCTTTCCGACCGCCTGGGATTCAAAAAAGCCCTGCTGATTTTCAATCTGTTCGCCATGTTCGGCTATCTGCTGGTCATCCTCATTCCGGCATGGCCGGCGGTGCTGGTGGGGGCGGTGTTTTTTCTCTCCTGGTCGGCCATATCGCTGCCGGCAACCATGAGCCTGGTGGCCAGAGTGCTGCCCACGGATAAACGCACCATGGGGGTTTCGATGCACTCCCTGGTTCGTCGGATCCCCATGGCTTTGGGTCCGATTACCGGTGGACTGTTCATCGGGATCTGGGGTGAAAAAGATGGCGTGCGCCTGGCCTTTGGGGTCGCCCTGGTACTGGCTGTGGTGGCGGCCGCCATGCAGCAAAAATTAATCGAGGAAGGCGCCGCCCAAAAAACCGACGGCAAACCCACCAAAAAGCCGGAAAAAAACCCCCTGCGTCTTTTCCGTGAAATGTCACCGGCTTTAAAGCGGCTGCTGGTGGCCGATATTCTGGTTAGATTCTGCGAGCAGATCCCCTATGCCTTTGTTATTGTCTGGAGTATGAAGGTTATCCATGCGCCTGTGACGGCCTTACAATTCGGCATTTTGACGGGGATCGAAATGGCGACGGCCATGCTCATCTATATCCCGGTGGCCTATTTTGCAGATCGCAGTGCCAAAAAGCCTTTTATCGTGATCACCTTCGGGTTTTTCACCCTCTTCCCCCTGTGCCTGACCTTTGCCGCATCATTTGAATTCCTGGTGCTGGCTTTTATATTGCGAGGACTAAAAGAATTTGGCGAACCCACCCGCAAAGCACTCATCATGGATCTGGCACCCGAAGGCCGAAAAGCCGCCATGTTCGGCCTTTACTACCTGATTCGCGATGTCATCGTCTCACTAGCGGCTTTCGGTGGCGCATTCCTCTGGCTGATCAGCCCCCAGGCCAACTTTCTGGTCGCCTTTGCCTTCGGCCTGATCGGCACTATCAGTTTTGCCTTAGCAGGAAAAGAGCATGGGATATAGATCCCAATTAACCACCCCGCCGCAGGCGGTCGGGGGATGTAAATGGAACTATCCTATTATATTCCCCCTCACCCCCCCTCTGGGAATTAGCAACGGTCGATAGCTTCTGGCCCTTAGCCGCCGGTTGCTGGTACATTTAGTTGATTGTGTTAATTAAGTTAATTGAGTTGATTAGGTTGACAGGGGTAAAAAATTTTCCAGCTTA
>CAVXZZ010000030.1:0-17135 GCA_963766255.1 uncultured delta proteobacterium | reverse complement strand
ACTGGCGTCCTCGCAGGCCCGGCGCCCCCAGTCCGCGTTGATGGGGGGGGGTGAAATTCGCCCCCCGGCCCAGATCATAGAGGACGGCCGCCGGCACAATCGGCACGACATGTTCCTGGTCAAGGGGAAAGCCGTAGCCTTTTGCGGCCAGCCAGCGGGTTACCCCATCGGCGGCGGAGAGGCCAAAAACAGAGCCCCCGGATAGAACCACAGCCTGTGCCTTTTCAATCAGGTTGTGGGGCGCCATCAAATCGGTTTCGCGGGTTCCCGGAGCTGAGCCGCGCACGTCCACACCGGCAACTGCGCCTTTGGGGCATAACACAGCCGTAACGCCGCTGACGGCCTGGATTTCGGTAAAATGGCCAACGAGGATTCCCCTGACGTCTGTTAAAGCGTTAGATTTTCCCGTTTTAGCCAAAATTCCTCCGGCCGGTTAGGCTTGAAATTATCGTTGTTGAATATGTGTATTATCTTCAGTGTTTTATCTGGAGACTTAACAATTATGCAATCGACCCAGGTGTGTCAAGGAGGAAATATAAACTGCCGGGATATAATATAAATATTGACTAATCTGCTAACTCTGGGATATGTTAATAAATTTTTAAAACGAAAAACCATTGATTAGAATATTACACAGCCCATGATACAGCTAATTAGAGGATTTAAAGACATACTTCCCGGTGAAGTAGAGATCTGGCAGGAAATTGAACGAATTGCCCGGGAACTATTGGAAGATTTCGGTTTCAAGGAGATCCGCATCCCGGTAATGGAACGCACGGAATTGTTTGCCAGGAGCATCGGAGAGGATACGGATATTGTTGAAAAGGAGATGTATACCTTCCCGGACCGCAAAGGGGATCTGGTCACCCTGCGCCCGGAAGCAACCGCCTCCATTGCGCGGGCCTATATTCAGCACAAATTATTCGCCAAAGATCCGGTTCAGAAATATTACATGATCGGGCCCATGTTTCGCCGGGAAAGACCGCAAAAGGGACGATACCGGCAGTTTTATCAAATTGATGCCGAAATTTTTGGGGTACCATCCGGTCTGGCCGATGCCCAGCTTATTTTTTTGCTGGTAACCCTTTTCTCTCGGCTTGATCTTGCGGATGTCAACGCCCACATTAACTCACTTGGATGTCCGAAATGCCGCCCTGATTTCAGAAAGGCATTGACGGCCTATCTGGTATCGGTCAGTGACCGGCTGTGTTCGGATTGTAATCGACGGCGGGACCGCAACCCGCTGCGGGTATTGGACTGTAAAGTACCCGCCTGCCGGGAAGCATTAACTGACGCGCCGTCTATTCAGGACTCGCTATGTGACGATTGTCGGGCTGATTTTGATTTGGTTATGGACTCTCTTGGTAACCTGAATGTGCCCTACGTCGTTGACAAGCGTCTGGTCCGGGGGCTTGACTATTATACCCGCACCGCTTTTGAGATTCAGACGACCTCTCTGGGTGCTCAGAGCGCGGTGGCCGGCGGCGGCCGCTATGACAATCTGGTCAAAGAATTGGGAGGACCTGATATTCCGGCCACCGGGTTTGCCATTGGGTTTGATAGACTGGCGGAGCTCGTCGGTTCGAATGCGCCGGATTTGGCCAAAAAGCCGGATGTTTTCCTGGCGGCCCTGGGAGATGAGAGCCAGGCCCTGGCATTTGAATGGGTGTGTGCTTTGGGTAAGGCTGGAATTCGGGCCGAGATGGATATGGGCGGCAAAAGCCTTAAGAGCCAGATGAAGCGGGCAGACCGGCTGGGTGCTGCCAATGTACTGATGGTCGGCGATAACGAACTGCAAGAGGGAACCGCGATCCTGCGGAATATGGCTTCGAAGGAGCAGATGTCGGTTCCGCTGGACGATATAATAGAAAGTTTAAAGAAATTATTGTACCCATAACACGCCGTCAGTTGGTTGGTGGTCAGTGGTCCGTTGTAAAAGAAAGATGATGACCGATTTTTATCAACTGACAACAGACGATGGACCACTGACTGCACGATTTAAAGGAGAATTAAAAATTGTCTGACCTATTAGGAGACATGCGGCGGACTCACAGCTGTTGTGAGCTCGGTGCTCAAGATATCGGAAATGAAGTGGTATTGATGGGCTGGGTTTTGCGTCGCCGGGATCACGGCGGCGTGATATTTGTAGATTTGCGGGACCGCGAGGGCATCACCCAGGTCGTTTTCAATCCCGGGGTCGACAAAGCCGTGCATGCCAAAGCCCATTCCATCCGCAATGAATATGTTCTGGCCGTGCGGGGCAAGGTGGACCCGCGTCCAGATGGCATGGTGAACCCCAATTTGCATACCGGAGAGATCGAGGTGCTGGTCAGTGAGCTTAAAATATTGAATGCCGCTCAAACGCCGCCTTTTTTAGTCGAGGACAATATTGATGTGTCGGAAAATATCCGGCTCAAGCACCGGCACCTGGATCTGCGACGACCCCAGATGCAGCGCAATCTGATGTTGCGGCACAGGGCCGGTGCATCGGTGCGAAATTATTTAAACAACCAGGAATTTTCTCGACCTTGAAACCCCCTTTTTAACCCGCAGCACACCGGAAGGCGCCAGGGATTATCTGGTGCCCAGCCGTGTCAATCCCGGGCAGTTTTACGCACTGCCCCAGTCGCCGCAGATATTCAAGCAGCTTTTTATGATATCCGGATATGACCGCTACTATCAAATCGTGCGCTGCTTCCGGGACGAAGATCTGCGGGCGGACCGCCAGCCGGAGTTTACCCAGATCGATATCGAGATGTCGTTTGTGGGGGAAGAAGAGGTCATAAAACTGGCTGAAGGGATGATGGACGCACTTTTTAAAGATGTGCTGGACCTGGAATTAAACCAGCCGTTTCCACGCCTGACCTATGAAGAAGCGGTCGGCCGCTACGGTCTGGATAAACCGGATACCCGTTTTGGTTTCGAGCTCAAAGACATCTCCGATATTGTCGCAGGCTCCGGGTTTAAAGTGTTTTCAGGAGCTGTAAAGAAAGGCGGCATTGTCAAAGCGCTGAATGCCAAAGGATGTATCAACTTTTCACGCAAAGAGATCGATGATTTGACCGATTTTGTTGCCGTTTACCGGGCCAAGGGAATGGCCTGGATCAAGGTCAAAGAGGATGATTGGCAAAGCCCGATCACCAAATTTTTTACCGAAGAAGAAAAAAAGGCCCTGGCCGAGCGAATCGAAATGGAGCCGGGCGATCTCATTTTTTTTGTGGCCGACCAACCCAAGATTGTCAATGAAGCCCTGGGCAATCTGAGAAATCATCTCGGCCGCAAACTCAGTCTGATTGATGAAGGACAATTTAACTTTTTATGGGTGACCCGGTTTCCCATGTTTGAATATGATGAAACCGAAAAGCGTTACCAGGCGCTGCACCACCCGTTTACATCACCCCTGGAAGAAGATTACGGCAAACTGCAGGACGATCCCCTGGCGGTATTGTCCCGCGCCTATGATCTGGTGCTCAACGGCTTTGAAGTCGGCGGCGGCAGTATCCGGATTCATCAAAGGGAAATACAGGAACAGGTTTTCAAGGCCCTGGGCATGGACCGCAAGTCCTATGAAGAGAAATTCGGATTTTTGCTCACGGCCCTGGATTCGGGGGCACCCCCCCATGGCGGGATCGCCATCGGTTTTGACCGCCTGGTCATGCTGTTGTGCGGTGAATCATCCATCCGGGACGTCATCGCTTTCCCAAAAACCCAGAAGGCCGCCTGCCTGCTCACCGGGGCACCGTCCGGCACCAGCAAACAGCAGCTGGATGAGCTGCAGCTGAGGTTAAGGCCTGGAGTTGACAGTTAAATTTTATATTCTGAAATCAAAAACAAAAAAGGCTCGGTCTTTTCAGACCGATTCTTTTTTGTTTTTGCCCAAAAAACCAATTAAGGAGAAAATTCATGAAAAAATCTGTTTTTATTTTGATCGTTGCCACTTTACTCGTTTTTTCGTTTACTGCAGTCGCCCCGGCCGGTACAATCCTGGATCGCATTTTGAAAAAGGGGGAATTGATTGTCGGCACCACCGGCACCCAACCGCCCCTTAACGCCACCAACAAGGCGGGAGAGGTCATCGGATATGATGCTGATATCGCCAAATTAATCGCGTTAAGTATGGGGGTTAAGCTGAAATATTCCAAGATGCCCTTTGCAGAGTTGCTGCCCGCGCTGGAAGCCGGTAAAGTAGACATGGTGATATCGAGCATGACCATGACTCTGGAGCGTAATTTAAAGGTCGCTTTTGTCGGTCCCTATTATGTGTCGGGCAAAGGGGTTTTAACCAAGACCGGCGCCATTGCTTCATTGCAGGAACCCAGTGGCTTGAATAATCCGGAATTTAAGGTTGCCGCTCTCAAGGATTCAACCAGTCAGAAATTTGTCGAAGCAGCCGCGCCCAAAGCCCAGCTGGTGCAAGTGAAATCCTATGATGACGCCCTGGACATGCTGTTTCAGGACAAGATTGTGGCGCTGGTCGCCGACTTTCCCTTCTGTGCCTTCGCGGCCTTTCGCTATCGCGACAAGGAACTGGTCGCCGGACAATCGCGCTTGACCTTTGAGCCGCTGGGGATTGCCGTCCAGCCCGATACACTGCTGATCAATTGGTTGCGCAATTTTATAACCACCCTCGATGGCAGCGGTCAGATTAAATTGCTGGTTCAGAAATGGTTTAAAAGCGGCGACTGGATTCAAGATCTGCCGTAATCGTACCGGGAAAATATGCCAATACCCGTGCTGCCCAGTGGGATGAATTGTCCGTGGAGTCCAGTCTCAGGCGCTTGGCACAGGGAATTCCATTCATGCACTCTAAATTAAATTTTTGATGCGATACGAAATGCATTTCTCTGAACAAATCGATGAGAAGCGGAGGAAATCATGGCTAATGGAGACGATGGTCCACAGTTTTATAAGGGTCTAATCTTTGGCGGTCTCATTAGCAAAGCTTCGTGAGGACTCTAATTTTCTCCTGGCCACAATATTATGGGGAAATGTTGGGATAAATGTTCTGCTCACGATTTTGTCTGATTCTGCACTGGCTGGAGTTCTGGCTTTTTTCTTATCCACCTTCGTGATAACCATCTGTGGAGAGATCATGCCGCAATTCGCCTTCTATAGTAATTCTTGTATGGCATTGCGGACGCTCTAAATAAAAAGGCCCAATCTTTTGATTGGGCCTTTAAAAAGTGGCTCCCCAGCACGGACTCGAACCGCGGACCCAGTGGTTAACAGCCACTTGCTCTGCCAACTGAGCTACTGGGGATCAATTATCAGTTTATCATTCGTTTCAGTGGCCCAGTGGTTAATCCGCCTTCGGCGGACTCTGCCATCTTAGCTACTGGAATCAAAACGAACAAAACTTAATAATCGAGATAAAAAGTTATGTCAAGAGAAATTTAGAGAAAATGGTGGCTAACCACCGAATTCTAATAACGAAAAACCAATAACAAATAACACCTGATTCAGCGCCTCGCGCTCAATCAGGATTTATCCCCTCGGTTCTGCAAACTCAATTTTGCCGTCGGGTAGCATGTACAGTATCAGGGCCTGGCCATTCGATACCGTTGGGTGGTGAGAGGTTCCCGGTTCGAATACGCACCAGCCCCGGTCGGTGCCGTCAAACTGGGCGCCCGGTGTGACCGGCATGACCATGCAGACCTCGCCTACGGGATGACTGTGAAGCCCCCCCACCAGATCGGTCAAATCCACAACGTCGACGCTGAGCCCTCCTGTCTCAGGGCTTGGTTCAATCACCCGGCCCCAGCGGGGCCCTCCCGGTTCGCCATTGGCGCACATCCAGCCGGCTGCAATCGCTTCATGACATGCTTTTTCGATTGCATCAAACGTATCTTCTCCCGGCGGGAAACGGCGGTTTAGTTCATCAGCCAGCGAGGCGTCCACCGTTGCGCTTGAAACCAGGTCGGTCACAGGCTTGAGCAAGGTCTTAAATTCATCAACATTCATTGAGCTATCCTCCTTTACGTTGTTCTGTTCTATTTCCGTGTGGTAACAAATTAGATCTTCAAATGAAAACGTCAAGATCAATAATCCAATTTCCCGGGGTGTTGCCGACCCCGGTCATTTGACACGCATGGGAATCGGGGCTATATTTTCTCATCTTTAGGTGAAGAGGAGCTGAAGTTTGCGTGCACGCGAGATAGTGGACATAAGTCAAGATACCCGCACCCGCCGGCAGCGATTGCGACGCCGGTTCATTCGGGTGGTAATCCCGCTGGGATGCCTGGGTTTGTTGATTGCATCGATTGCTTTTATTGTAGCCTACTCATACCACAACAACCGCAAGGATGCCCTGTTTCTGACCGATGATCTGTTAAAAACCCTGGACCGCCGAATTGCAGTCGAAGTGCAAAATTACCTGTCCCCGGCATCGGGTATGGTCAACCTGGCCGCTGACATCATCAAAGATCCCGCCTTTGGCATCAGCAGCCGCTCAGAGATAGAAGCACTTGCCATCCAAATATTGAAAAATTATCCGCAATTGACCATTTTCTCCATAGCAGAAGCTAATGGCAATTTTACCATGCCCAAAAAAATGCCGGACGGCAGCATCCATACCAAAATTATCGATAGAAGCGGTAATACCAAACAGGTTAAGTGGGTACGGCGGGATACCGCGGGCCTTGTCGTAGCAGAGGAGGAGGTAACCGATGACACCTATGATGCCCGGACAAGGCCCTGGTACATTGGTGCTGCCGAGGCCCGGGGGCTGTTCTGGACCGATGTCTATATTTTTTTTACCGATCAGAAACCGGGCGTGACCGCCGCCATGCCCGTTTTCGACGCCAACGACCAATTGCTCGGCGTGCTGGGGGCCGATATTGAACTCGAGGAATTAACCAAATTTTTCAAAGATTTAGCCATCGGTCGCAACGGTCAGGCCCTGATTTTTGATCGGGAGGGACGCCTGGTGGCTTATCCCCAGGTAAAGCGAATGTTAAAGAAGGTCGGAGATACATTGCAGCCGATGACGCTGGAAGAACTCGGGGATCCGGTTTTAAGCCGTGCCTATAACCGGTATAAAATCGAAGGCCATGGCCACCGGATCTTAACCGTCGGCAAACAGCGATATCTAAATTCGGTGTCTTCATTGCGCGCAACGGTTGGCCGGGATTGGTCGGTGATGATTGTCGTTCCGGAAGAGGATTTTATCGGTTTTGTGAAAGAGAATATTGCCAAGTCGCTATGGATGACCATTATTATTGTGGCCCTGGCATCAATTTTGGCCGGGCTGCTTGTTTTTCAGGGGCTAAGAGCTGATCGCAATGCCCGGGAGGTGCTGAATCGCAAACAGGAAGTGGAGGCCCAAAGCCGGGCATTTTCAACCCTGGCTTCCAATGCGGCGGTTTTCGATCCGGCCGATGAAAAATCCCTCGGCAGTCTAACGGAGATTGTCTCCGATGCAGCGGCGGTCAGGCGCGCCAGTTTCTGGCAGATTGATTCCGATGGTACCCGTTTGGTTTGCCGGGATTGTTATGACCGCGAAAACAACGGCCATACCCGCGGGACCATATTTGAACGTACTGATTTTCCGCAGCTCTTCGAGTATTTGCAAAATCATGCCGAGATCGTTATTTCCGACACGACTGAAGAGGCTCAATTTTCCGAGCTGCATCGGGTATATTTGCAGCCCATGGGCTGCAGAGCGCTGTTAGCCGTCCCCGTGATATGCCATGGCCAAACCGAAGGCACCCTGTGGTTAGAGCACGAAGGCAAAGCACGCCCCTGGGAGCTTGAAGATATTTCTTTTGCCAAAGCTATTGCCGGCCTTTTGGCCCTGCGGCTTGCGGCTGATAAGAAACAGATGCCGCCTTTGATGGACCCGGCCGAGGGGCCCGATTCCAACGATCCAATAGATCGTGAAGATAGAACCTCGGTTCAAGCTTTTCCGGCGGTGGAGTTTGAGTCATCGGCTGCTCAAAAGCCTTCGCAGACCCCGTCAAGCCCGGATCCGGCAACGGATAGCGGCAGGTCGCGTTCCTTCGCTGATCTGCTGCAAGACCGGGGTTACGATGACCGGGTGTTAGAAACAGATGTATATGTTGATGTCACCGTAATGGTGCTGCGGTTTGTTGATCCGCTGTCCCTGGCCAAAAACCTTCAAGAAGGCCCTTCGCGCCCAGTGGCGGATAGTCTGGTCTGTCATTTCGAAGAGATGGCGGAGGCCCATCATATAGACTACTGGAATATTGCCAGTGATCAGATTGTGTGTGCCGCCGGTTTGGGCGAAGGATCGACCGATCATTGCCGGATGATTGCCGATATCGCCTTGAACCTTCAAGACCATTGCACCCATCTGTTTGCTGATCTTGACAAACGCATGGCGTTTCGCATCGGCATCGATCGGGGGGCGGTCATCGGCAGCCCGCTGGGCCGGCATCAGCGGTCTTACAATATCTGGGGCGATGCCGTGGGGGCCGCGATAAAAATGGCCGACATCGGCGTGACCGGGGGCATCCATGTCAGCGAAGCCGCCTATCGCAGCCTCCGCAAAAGTTTTGTGTTTAAGGTACGGGGCAAATTTTATCTGAGAAATATCGGCGAGATTTCAACCTATATGCTGACGGGACGAATATGAATACCGTTCAAAAACCAGCTGTCACCCATCACCAACCAAATGACGACCACCCAGGTCCCCCGGGTGTCGTTGCGGCTACCGGGCAGTGGACGATCAACCAGTTGCAAGGCCTTATTACGTTTTTCAGTATTTCTGCCGCCGCTTTATGGCAAAGCTGGCGACTGCTGACCTGGCGCCGGACGGTACGGGCGGAATTTTTCCATCAATGCCACCAGGTGGGGACACGGGCACTGCCGTTTCTGATGATTACCGCCTTAATTGTCGGGCTGGGTGTTGTTTTCGAGACCCTTTACTGGTTGAAGGTCTTCGGTCAATCCGAATTGGCGGGCAGCTTGCTTGTAGTGGTGCTGGTGCGCGAGATAGCCCCGCTGCTCGTGGCCTTGATCGTTATCGGGCGCAGCGTATCGGTCATCATGATCGAACTGGGTATCATGCAGGCTGACGGCCAGATACGCATGCTCGATGCCCAGGGTATTGATCCCTTTATCTATCTCCTGGTGCCGAGGGTGATGGCTGTTTCCGTGTGCATGTTCAGCCTGACAATCGTTTTTACGGTGGTGACCCTGGCGGCAGGTTTTGTGGCCGGCAATGCCCTGTCCGGCACAAATTTAACGGTCTATGATTTTGTTTTTGAGATTTTATCGGCCATGGGCCCTGCGGATTTTGCAACCATACCGGTGACGACCCTTTTAATCGGATTTGTGACGGGACTGATTGGCTGCACCACCGGGTTGTCGTTTTCCGGTGTTGCCTCCGATGTGCACGATTTGCTGCCGTCCGGAATCATGAAATCCGTAATAGCTACGCTTTTGATATCCGTTGTGGTGACGCTGATACTTTAGCTAAATTGTGCTGTTTATTTTATTTTGATTTTGGGGTTTGAATGGGCAATTGTTGCTTCGGTTAGGTTTCAGGTTTCACGGTGTCAGGTTTCAGGGAAAATACAGAGTGACGGAACTATCTAAGGATTCCAATGATAAAGGGTATTGAAGAACGCCGGGTAATTTTAAGTTTTAACGATGTCTCCCTGACGACCGATCTTGCCGGCCGCAGCGAAAGCGTTGACGTAAGTTTGAACCTTATGGGGGGCGAGCTGTCGCTGATCCGGATCGAAAGGCAGCGGCAGGGAACCGTCGTGGGTGATGCCTGTGCAGGCCTGGCATTGCCCCGCAAGGGGGCGGTGTATTTTCTCGGGAAAAGAATGGTCGCAGCTGCCGCCGGACATTGCCAACGCCCTGCGCGGGCGGATCGGACGGGTCTTTGCCCGGGGAAATTGGATGGGTCACCTGTCCCTGTTTGAGAACGTATTGCTCCCCCAACTTCACCATACCCGCCGTCCGGTCACCGAGCTTCGTGACGAGGCGGTGATGCTGGCCGAAAAGTTCGGTCTGCCGGGTGTGCCGCTGGGGCATTCCAATGACAGTTTGCCGGTGGATCTTCAGCGGGCGGCCTGTGTGAGGGCTTTTCTGGGGCAGCCGGTGCTTATATTGCTTGAAGAACACAGCCCAGGGTGTTTTAAAGAGATGATGCCCAATTTAATCAATGCCATTCGGGAGGCGCGCAACCGGGGTGCAGCCGTCATGTGGCTGACCTCTGATAAATTCATCTGGCGCGATGAATCCATTCCGGCAACCCGTCGCTACCGACTGGCCGGCCGCAAACTGATGGAGGTGAGCCGGTGACGGTAACATCAGGACAGACTACATTTCGTTATGCCAACCAGCTCGTCGGGGTTATGGTGCTGCTGACCGTGCTGATATTTGCGGTGGCCTTTTTGTTTTCCGGGCGTGTCCGCCAGTGGATGGACCCGGGGGGCCGCTTGAAGGTGATTCTGCCGTCCGACGGCCTCTTCGGCCTTGCCGAGGGCGCTGTGGTGGAAGTTCTGGGTACAAAAGCCGGACAGGTCCGCCGAATTGTTATCGATCCCAATCAGCAAATGTATGCCGATGTGCAAATCCAGAGCAACATGAAGGGTTTTGTGCGGGCTGATTCGACAGCGATTATCCGCAAGCGTTTTGGTGTGGCCGGAGATTCATTCCTGGAAATATCCCGGGGTCTCAAAGAGCCCCTCGACTGGGAATTTGCGGTTATCACGGCGACGGCGGATCGTGCCCACATTGAATCCCTTGGTGAGATCCTGGGGGAGGTGCGCTCAAAAATATTTCCCATTATCAGCGACACCCAGTTGGTTATCCAGGCACTTTTGGACGTGGTAAAGGATATGCAGAATCCTGAAGGTGACCTGAACCAGCTGCTGGCCAATTTCAATGCCATATCCGGTAAAATCAGCCGGGGTGAAGGACTGGTCGGCCGACTGCTGTATGAAGAAAAGTTGGTGGACGATGTAGCGCAGATAGTCGTGCAGCTAAATAAAAACATGCAGCGGCTTGATCCGCTTTTTGATGACCTGGAAGCCACCATTGGCAATGTTTCTCAGATCTCAGCCCAGATCAATGAGCAGAGCGGGGATTTGCCGGAGCTTACCCGGAGTCTGAAAGAGGTCCTGGTTTCAGTGCAGGCGGTGATGAAAGATTTGAGCCGCACCACGCCCGAGCTTCCCCGAATTGCCGAAAACGTGGGGCAGGCCACCGACAGCGTTCCGGTATTGCTTCTTCAAACCCAACAGGTGATGGCTGAATTGGAGCTGCTGATAGAACAGCTTCAGTCCCACTGGCTGCTGGGCGGAAGTGCTGGGAATACCAACCCGACCTCAACGCGCATTTCGCCGGCGGAGGTGAACCCATGACCCTTCAGCTCTCATCCAGTTATAAATTCCGGGTTGTCGTTTTGGCACTGGCTTTAATTGTGATGACGGTGGGGGGGTGCAGCTCTTCCCGGCGCGTCCCGCAGAGCTCCAATGTCGACGAAAATTCGGCACGACTAAACCGTTCAGCCCGAATTGCTTATGATCACGGCCAGCTTAAGCAGGCAGCGAACCTGTACCGCCAGGCACTAAACCGTGCTTACCTGCGCGATGACCGCAAGGCAGTTGTGGATGCCCAGTATAATCTTGCCGTCTGTCTGCTGGGATTGCGCTCTTACGACGAAGCCCTGGTTTGGGTGCACCGGGCCCAAAAGGAGTTGGAGCACGGCCAGCAGAGTGTAACCGCGGATATTCTCCTTCTCGAAGCCGTTATCCTGTTTCGTACCGGCAAACCGGATAAGGCCTGGCAGATTACGGATCAGATTCTTTCGGTGCCGGAAAAACCCCCTGTGACTGCAGAAGGCAAAACCCATTTTTTGCGGGGGCTAATTGCCGATCAGCGTGGCGACAGCGATCAGCTTGGCAGCGAAATCGATGCTCTGGCAAAATATAGCGACCCCGGTGGGCGGGCCGATCATAAAGAACTGACCGGTCGGCTGGCAATGGCTGCCGGTAATTGGGAAGCGGCCATTGAAGCCTTCGACCAGACCGTCAGGCTGCGCCGCGAATATCATGACTACGGTGAAATGGCACAGGCCCTGGCGCTGGCGGCTGATGCCTGCCGGCAAGCCGGCAAACCGACAGGGGCGGCAACCCGCTATCTTCGGGCCGGTCGCAGTGCTGTCCAGCAGGGGAATCATCAGGATGCGAAAAAATGGCTCAAGCATGCCGTTGAACTTGCCGGGCAGGCAGGCGATGAACCCCTTAAACAGGAAGCGCTCTCCTATCTCAAAAGCCTTCAAACCCCCTAACCTCAACATGGGTCCGCCCTTGGTTCAAACGCTGATGTTCCGATGTTAAACCACGGATCTTTCACGGAGTAACACAGGAAATATCATTCCGCCTGCGGCGGAAAACAATAAGATATTGTTAGTTTTTTTCTTTTTCCGTGATTTTCCGTGTCTGTCCGTGGTGAATTTTTCTCCGCATTCCGCATTTCCCATTCAACTTAAGGATTCTGTCGTGTGTCCTCAACGATAAAAGGGGAACACCGAAGGCCGACGCTCATTTTTTTGACCCACACCCGGACCATGGTAATGGTTTCGCCATCCTGGTTCACAAGGCTGGGCAATTCTTCCACGTAAGAAATATCTTCCTTGGTGAATTCATAGAACAGATTATTGGTGCTAAACGGATCTGCCACCAATATAACCTGGTCCGGGTCATAGGGATGTTTTTTAGGCGAACCGGAAAAGGACACGTGGGTTTTTCGCATAAGGCGGATATCTTTGGGTTTCTTATAGGCCTGAATTTGAAATTTTGGTGCTTCCTGGGGATAGCTTTCAGTTGCCATATACGATAGCCTCCTTATTTTTTTGTTAAATTATAAAGCAAAATTACGATTGATCAACACTAAATATACAATCATTCAGAGTTGTGCCATTTCACTTGATTGCATCCACTCATTTAAGTGATATTGGTTCTGGTGCCACAAAAAGGATAGGGGGAATAATGAAAGAAATAACCAGTACACAGGCAAAATATTTACGCGGAATTGCCCACGGTCTGAAACCGGTTGTGTTTATCGGGCAAAAAGGCCTGACGGATGCACTGATCCGGTCAACTGAAGAGGCTTTTGACAGCCATGAGTTAATAAAAATCAAATTTATTGATTATAAAGAAAAAAAGCAGAAAACAGAGATCGCCAGGACCCTTGGGGAACGCACCGGCAGTCATCTGGCGGGCATGATCGGCCATATCGCCATATTATATAGACAGCATCGCGATCCGGATAAACGCAAGATCGTACTACCAAAGTGAGATCTTCCTGTATTTCATAGGCTATTGGACAGCATATTCACCGCAGAGCGCAGAGGGCGCAAAGTAATTTTTCTTTTTTTTTGCCGCTGAGACGGCGGCAAATTAAAACCAACATGCCTTCGGCAAACAAGGGGTACATTTTTTTTATCCGCCAGGTTCAGGTTTATTCCTTTTCGGCCTCTCAGCGAAAAGGAATATAATGAGAATCTCTGCGAACTTTGCGACTCGAATGAGCGCAGCGAATGGGCGGTGAGGCTAACGCTCGGATGCAGCACCTAACTAAAGGATAGCATGTAACCAAGCAGTTTTTTTGCGGCTTCTTCCAACGGCACACTGTTGTCCACCACGAAATCGGCCTCTGGTAAGGTTTGATTTTCTTTTGCCCGTGCCAATCTTTGCTGAAACCCGGGTCCGTCTTCAGATTCACGGTTGCGGTCTCTTACGCGCTGCAGGGTGACCTCCAGGGGCACGGAAACAAAAATGACTTTCAGGTCCGGTATCAGCTGACGCGCTTGGGGGATGATTTTGCGGCTGACGTTGACGATGACCGAAACTCCCTGGTCCAGCCAGTTGGAAATTGTCACCGGAACCCCGTAGTCGGTATCGTAGACATGCCAGGACAGCCAAAATTTTCCCCGCTGATTTAATTCCTCGAAATCTTCAGATGTCACCGAGATAAAGGGCTCGGACCCGTGGGCCGGACGGGTGATATAACGTTGCGGGATTCTAATCGGCCCGGCAGACGCCGGCCAGCGCCTCAATACCTCTGCTAGCAGGGAATCTTTTCCGGAACCGGAATTGCCGACGATTAAGAACAGCTGACCATTGTCATCCATGGGGCTACCGCCTATATGGGGTGCTGGGCTGGTTTCAAATAGGTACGTCCATTATCGAAAAGATTGAACATCGAGCACTAAAAGGACGAACATCGAACATCGAACGTTCAACGTCCAACATCGAATAATGAAGTCGCTCCGCTCCGCCATTTAAGCTGTAATCATTTATCCCATGTCAAACATTGAACATATATATCCTGTAAAATAGCAATTCGTAGTTCAGGATCATAAATCTGATTCTTCATCTTTTGCATTCAAAATTCGATGTTGGACGTTCGATGTTCGATGTTCATTTTTTTTATTCCTCTTCCGCATATATCACCAGGCGATCCCCGGGATAGATGTGTTTATTTTTTTCCAGCCGATTCCAGATAATCAGAGCGGGCAGGGGTACATTAAAGCGCTCCGCTATGATGGATAAATTGTCCCCTTCTTTGACCACATAGACACGTTCTTTGTTTTCAGCTTTCCAGTGCTCGACCAGTAATTTAAATCTTTCCTGAAACCCGTCGGCAGCCCCTTTGGGGATCAGTATCCGGTGACTGCCGGCCGCTAAAAAATGGCCCCGGATCTCCGGATTTAAATCTTTGATCTTCTTAAAGCTGGTGTTGGCGGCCTGTGCGATGATGGAGATCGGTGTTTCCTGAAAACACTGCAGTTTGAGGCGCTCGAACTGCAAGGGCGGATACAGATCCTCCTGGGTGAATTGAAATCCGTAGGTCTCCGGTTCCGATAAAATTATTTTGGCCGCGATGATACGAAGCACGTATCGTTGAGTTTCCAGCGGGAGGTAAAGCTCGTAATAATCATGGGCTTGCTGCGCCAATATCTCAGACTGGAGCCCCTGCTCGCCCATATTATAGGCGGCAGCTGAAAGGGTCCAGGAACCCAGCAGATCATAAAGTTCCTTGAAATATGCAATGGCAGCCTGGGTGGAGTAGAATATATTGCGCCGCTGATCTTTTTCGGAATTTATCTCCAACCCGTAATTAAGGCCGGTGGCTTCCATAAACTGCCAGAAACCGATAGCTCCTTTGCGGGAACCGGCGTGGGGCCGCAAGGCGCTTTCGATTATGGCGACATACTTCAAGTCTTCGGGCATGTCATGCTCTCGGAGCATTTTTTCGATAATCGGCAGATAGCGTCCGGAGCGTTTGATCCACAGGACAACCTGGGGCCGATCCCACAGGGTGAGAAGAAGCTCTTTTTCGAGTCGTTCGCGTACATCCCGGCGTTTCAATTCAACAGTTTCTCCACAAAAGTCAAGGGGGCCGCTGATTCGCACCAGGGGTATCAAGCCGGGAAACTGCTTGATTTCCGATGATTGATGGCTTTCACCGAGGGCTGAGGCGACAGTCAGTAACGATATTAATAGTGCTGAAATAATAGTTTTCATTTTAGGTCCTTCAGGGCGTTTTTCTGACGACATGGTGCAAGAAACTGAAGGTTTCAGGTGTCGGGTGTCGGGTGTCAGCTCCGCCGCTGGCCTGAAAAGTTTATCCGCCTCAGGAAGGGCGGCCAGTCCAATCTTGAAAGAAACTTTGTCGTAGGCTGCTGTCTTTAGATCACATCTTCAGCGTGGTTCGCTTGTTTTAAAAAAGATAAAGCGCAGCGTCATCGTTATTCGACGTTCGATGTTGGACGTTCGATGTTCGACGTTCAATTTTTTCACTGTTACGGTCACCTGAAGTTTCATACGAGAGCAGCCTCTGGCTGCAAGCCTTCAAGCTTCCTGGCCTCCCAGCCTTAAGCGCACTATTCCTGCTACAGTGCCCTCAGATACTCCGGCTTCAAGGCAATTTTACCCTCCAGGGCCTGGTCGATCAGGTTTAAGGTTGTTGCCTTGTCCTTTGGCATTCTGGCTTTTATGGGCAGGTAATTCGATGCGTGGTTGGCATGAAAGAGACCCCTTGAAAGGTTGGTGGCCGCGATCATCGTCCTTAATTCTGCCAGCATTTCATCGGGTTCGATCAATTCAAATTTTGCGGACTGGTAATCATCAAAAAGGGGGGTGCCGGGGATGAGCATTAAACTCAACGCACCGACGTAGTCCGGATCGATGGCAGACAGCACCCGACCCGTTTCATGGGCGTGTATCTGGGACCGCTCACGGCCGGCGATTCCCAGCAGCACCGTAATGGATAATTTTAGTCCGGCGTCTTTGGCCTTGCGACCCATGGCAATCATCTGGTCGGATTTGGCACCTTTGTTAATCTTTTTCAGGGTAACGTCGTCGCCGGTTTCAAGGCCCATATACACAATTCCCAAACCGTGGGATTTTAGCTCCGCCAGTTCTTCAGGGGTTTTCATATCCAGGCTTTTGGCATTGCCATAGGCCCCCACTCGCGTAACCCACGGCAGTTGCTCCTCGATGGCCTGCAAGATTTTCAGCAGTCTTTTTTGGGGAATTATCAGCGCATCTCCATCACAAAGGAAAACCCGGCGTTGTCGGCGGGCGTATTGCGCGGCGAATTCGATATCCTGCATGATGATCGAATCCGGTTTTATGCGAAACCGTTCACCCGTATAGGTGCCGCAAAAGGTACATTTGTTACGGGAACACCCGATGGTTACCTGCAGCAATATGCTGTTGGCCTCGCTGGGGGGACGGATGATGTTGCCTTCGTAATGCATGGGGTCACTCTTGGTTTTTATATTGGTTATTGTCAAAAGCGTTAAGCTTAAAAGCTTAACATCGAACAGAGAAGAATGAACATCGAACGTCCAACATCGAATAATGATATCGCTTCGCTCAGCTATTTCATTTGTCTACATTTATCCGATGTCAAGCCTTGATTGCCTGTTTCTGTTTCTCAGTTCTGTATTTGATAACGGAAATTTGATGAATAAATCTTTTCCGCGAAACTTTTGTTTGTATTTCGAAATCGTAAGTCTGAATCTTCATCCTTTCCCATTCAAAATTCGATGTTGGAGGTTCGATGTTCGACGTTCGTCTTTTCAGTGTTCGATGTTCGACGTTGGTCTTTTCAGTGTTCGATGTTCGTCCTTTTTACTCCTTGAA
>CAVXZZ010000029.1:0-54346 GCA_963766255.1 uncultured delta proteobacterium | reverse complement strand
AACCTGCGGATTGATTGGGGCAATATAAAATTGGCTAATCCAAAAATTCGAAGCACGAAATCCGAAATTCGAAACAAATTCGAAATTCAAATTTTCTAATGTTCAAAACATTTAGATCATTACTTTGTTTTCTGACTTTCAGCCGTTTTGGTCATTTGAATTTTGGTCATTTGATATTGTTTCGAATTTCGATATTCGTGTTTCGGATTTATAGTTTTAAATATTAATTAGTTGGCAAACATCGATTGAATATAGCCGCCAATTCATTAGTCAGGTCGGATTAGTTTATCCTCATATGCAGCTCCGCATACCGTCGATTGCTTTCCAACAATTCTGAGTGCGTTCCCTGGGCTGCGACCCTGCCCTTGTTCAGCATGACGATATGATCCATCCAATCCAGATCAACCAGCCGATGGGTGATCAGCAGCAGCGTTCGATCCTTTGTTTTTCGCTCCACCGTCTGCATCAATTTTCTTTCCGTAATGGTATCCAGCCCCTCCGTCGGTTCGTCCAGCACCCATAATGGTGCATCGTGCAGCACAGCCCGGGCAAGGGATAGGCGACGCGCCTGGCCTCCGGACAGCAGCTTAGCGCCCTCCCCAACCCAGGTGTCCAGGCCTTGCGGCAGGCTTTTTACAAATTCCTTCAGCCGGGCCGATTCCAGGGCGGCCCACAGGTCGTCATCGCCTGCTCCGCTGCGGGCGATTTGGAGGTTTTCCCTTAGGGTGGCGTTAAACATATGGGGCTGCTGGGAAACCACTGAAATTGACCGGCGAAGTTCGGCTTGACTAAAATTGCGGATATCCTCATCAGCCAGGCGGATGTGACCGCAGACGGGATTCCAGAACCGCACCAGCAAATGAACCAACGTCGATTTGCCCGATCCGGTTTCACCGATGACGGCAACTCTGCAGCCGCCCGGGATTTGCAGGTTGACATCCTTAAGCGCCCAGGCAGCGTTTTCACTGTAACGAAAGCTGATATTTTCTAACGTGATTCCCGGCTGGGCGCAAAGCGTGACGGTGGTGTCGGGATAGCTGATCGGTGGTTCCATATCCACGATTTCAAGCAACCGTCGCCCGGCCTCCCGGGTGCGGCCGAGATATTGATAGGCGGCCGGCAATGGCAAAACAGCCTCAAAGGAGGCCAGAATCGCCAGGGTTATCAGGGCCAGGTTGGCCCCGTTGAGCGCATCAAGCATCACCAGATCCACTGCCAGATAAAGGGCCGTCAGTACAGCCAGCCCGGAAATCAAGGTGATCAAAGCCAGCGACAGGCCCCGGATGTGACTCATCCGCAGCTGGCTCTTGAGCAATGCCCGGCTGCTGTGTGCGACCGCC
Organism: uncultured delta proteobacterium; assembly: GCA_963766255.1. Lineage (GTDB taxonomy): Bacteria > Desulfobacterota > Desulfobacteria > Desulfobacterales > JAFDCJ01 > JAFDCJ01. The sequence goes on along the minus strand of CAVXZZ010000029.1, from coordinate 53,006 downwards.
TCCAGCTGGCGATTATAGGCCTCGAAGACAAGCAATTCCGCCAGTCCCTGCAGCGTATCGATAATCCGCACGCGCAATTCGGCGGTCCGATGGGTTATGTCCCGCCCGCAGGGTTCCCCAAGTTTTAAAGCTGCCGCACTAACCCCCAATCCGGCGACGGCCAGATACAGCCCGGCTGACAGGGCGATGAAAGGATCAAATATCCATAAAAAAGCCATCACCAGCAGCGATGTTATCAGGGCCACCGTGCTGGGAGACAGGACCCGCAAATACAGGTTGTCCAGCGCATCGATGTCGGCCACAATCCGATTTAAAACGTCACCGCTGCGAAACATCATCAGGCGGGACGGCGCCAGGGGTTCCAGGTGGAGGTAAAACCAGCTTCGCAGACTCTGTAAAATCCTGAAGGTGGCATCATGGGATACGATTCTTTCGGCATAACGGGCCAGCGTACGCCCGATGGCAAACAGCCGGACCCCGATGCCGGGGTGAAAAAAATTAAAAAGCTGGGCGGTGGCCACAGTCAGACCGGCATAGGCTGCCGCGGATATAAACCAGCCCGACAGGGCCAGAAGCCCGACCGCCGATACCACCGCTAAAAGTCCGCACAGGCTGCCCAGAATCATCCACTTTAAATGGGCACGAAATAATTTTAAAAAAGGCGCCAGCTCACGCCATCTTTTCAACACGGTTATCTCCTTAACCGAAGGTTTCGGGTGTCAGGTGTCAGGGAAATTCTGAACTGTGAACTAGTAGGGCGGGCCACCGTGCCCGCCAGTTCCAGATCATTGCTTACTACAAAACATAGTCGGAACGAAGGCCGACCCTACTGATCTGCGTCTTTCCTGACACCCGAAACCTTAAAATTGAACTATTAACTTACCAGGCCGACAGCTCCCCCCGGACTTGGAAGAACCCCGGGCCTCATGTTTGATTTACCATCCGGTGAAATACTCCGTTTGCGGCCACCAACTCAGCATAGGCTCCCTGTTCAACGATGCGGCCTTTTTCCAGGACCATTATGCGGCTCATCTTTTTCAGGTTGGTCAGCCGGTGGGTCAGCATCAGCACGGTGCGGCCCCGGGAGAGCGTTTCCAGGGCATTGATGATCAGGGCTTCATTCTCGCCGTCCAGGCCGGCGGCGGGCTCATCCAGTAGTAACAGGGGCGCGCCTTTTAAAAAGGCGCGGGCCAGCGCCACGCGCTGGGCCTGACCGCGCGACAGCCCGAAACCGTGTTCCCCCACCGTCGTGTTCAAACCCCCGGGCAAATGCCTGGCAAAATCCAGTACCCTGGCGTTACCGGCGGCCTGCTCAATCTGCTTGGCAGACGCTTGCGGCCGACCCAGGAGGATGTTTTCCTTTATGGTTCCCTGAAATAGGACCGGCTGTTGACCGATCCAGGCAATGTGTCGGCGCCAGCTGTCAGGTGCCATATCGGCCAGCGGGATGCCGTTAACCTTAATTTGTCCGCTGTCCGGCAGTAAGAAGCCCAGCAACAAATTGAGCGTTGTGGATTTGCCTGCCCCGCTGGCCCCGACCATGGCCACCTGTTCACCTTGCCTCAGTTCAAAACTCACGCCCTGCAATGCGGGTCTTTGGCCGCCATCAAAGGCCAGGTGGACGTCTTCAAGCTGCAGGTGGAGGGGCTCCGTTTTGACCCACTGGTTGGAACCGTTCAGGGTTTCAAGGCGGGGTACGGTTACGATTTTTAATATTTCTTCGGCCGCCCCCACGGCTTCGGCCCGGGCATGGTAATGGGTGCCCAGCTCCCGTAAGGGCAGATAAAAGTCCGGGGCCAGCAATAGAATAAATAAGCCGCCCGCTAAATTGAGCGATTTCCCGTAAAGCCCGAATGAAAAGTAGCCCAGATAGCTCATTGCCAGGTAAACTGCCACCAGGGCGATGGAAATGGAGCTGAAGAATTCCAGCACCGCCGAAGACAGAAATGCCACCCGCAGGACCCGCATGGTCCGCAGGCGATAATTGTTGGACACCCTGGCGATGGTTTCCTCCGTGCCCTGGCTGCGATTGAATAATTTCAAGGTCGATATTCCCTGCAAGTACATCGAGAAAATAGGCACTCATGCGGGACAGGGCCTGGAAATGTCGCTGGCTGATACTTTCAGCGCCCATGCCCACCAGAATCATGAACAGGGGAATCAGGGGGGCAGTTGCCAGAAGCAGTCCCCCTGCGGCCCAGCTGTATGGAAATACAAAGGATAGAATGGCGGCCGGGATCATTACCGCCAGGGCCAGTTGCGGTAGATAAAAAGCATAGAAATCGTGCAGCCCCTCGACATGCTCCAGTACCGTGCTGGTCAGAGCGCCACTGCTCTGATGGCTTGTATAGCCCGGGCCAAGGGAGACAATATGCGCCAAAAGCTCTGTTCGTACCTCCTGCCGTATTCTGGCACCGGCATAAAACCCGGCCGTTTCCCGCGCCCAGCCGAGAACCGCCCGCAGAATGATGACGCCTGCCAGGATGGCAAAAAGGGGCCAAAGCCTGTCTGTGCCCCGGCTTTCGATAAATGCGCCGTGCACGATATGGGCTAAAAACCTGGCCTGGACAATCAGCAACAGCCCGCCGCCCAACCCCAGGGCCACTGAAAGCAGAATCCAGGTGCGTGCCGCCGCCGCACGTTTAAACAACCAGCGGCGGGCGGTTTTGTGGACTAATCTCTTTGCAGGCTGCATTTGAAAACTGATTGACAAATATCGAAGGGTTATATTAGAAATTCAATCGTTTCTATACCTTAACATTAGCGTCGTATCCATTCAAGCTAAAAAAGGGAGTCACCCATGCTACCGACTGAAAGTTTTGTTGAACTATCCCGCTGGCAATTTGCACTGACAGCCCTGTATCATTTTATTTTTGTCCCCTTGACGCTGGGATTGTCCTGGATTCTGTTTATCATGGAATCCGTCTACGTCATGACCGGCAAGGAAATCTACAAAGACATGACCCGCTTCTGGGGCAAGCTGTTTGCCATCAACTTTGCCATCGGGGTGACCACCGGCCTTACCATGGAATTTCAGTTCGGCACAAACTGGGCCTATTACTCCCATTACGTCGGTGACATTTTCGGTGCGCCGCTGGCCATCGAGGGCCTCATGGCATTTTTCCTCGAATCAACCTTTGTCGGCCTTTTCTTCTTCGGGTGGGATCGCTTGAGCAAACGGGCGCACTTGATGGTTACCTTTCTGGTGGCGCTGGGATCCAATTTATCCGCCCTGTGGATCTTGATCGCCAATGCCTGGATGCAGCATCCCATCGGTGCCGAGTTTAATTTTGAAACCATGCGCATGGAACTGACAAGTTTCAAAGAGTTATTTTTCAACCCGGTCGCCCAGGTAAAATTCGTCCACACCGTTGGGGCCGGGTATGTCGCCGCCTCGATTTTCGTCCTGGCCATCAGCTCTTATTATCTTCTCAAGGGCCGGGATCTGGCCTTTGCCCGGCGATCTTTTGCAGTGGCTGCCGGTTTCGGCCTGGCGTCCATATTATCGGTCATTATTCTGGGTGATGAAACCGGGTACGTGGTCGGTCAGGTCCAACGGGTGAAGCTGGCCACCATGGAAGCTGAATGGGAGACCGAACCGCCCCCCGGCCATTTTACGGTGTTCGGCTTTCCCGACCAGGAAACCCAAAAAACCAATGCCGAAATAAAAATACCCTGGGTCGGCGGCATTATTGTTACGCGCTCCCTCGACACACCGGTGATTGGCGTAAAAGACTTAATATCCGAAAATGAGCAGCGTATCCGCAGCGGAATGGTGGCTTACCAGTATTTGGAAAAACTGCGCAGCGGTGATAAATCCGAGTACAACGAGGTCCAGTTTAATCACAACAAAGAAAATTTGGGGTACGGCCTGCTGTTAAAGCGCTACAGCCCGGCCGTGGTGGATGCCACCGACGCCCAGATTAAACAGGCGGCCCTGGACACCATCCCCAACGTGGCGGCCATGTTCTGGGCCTTTCGTATTATGGTGGGGGTGGGATTTTACCTGCTGGCCCTGATCGCACTCAGCTTCTATTTCTGTGCCAAACGTGCCTTTGAACAGAAAAGATGGCTGTTAAAATTGCTGGTGCTCAGCCTTCCGGTGCCCTGGATCGCCATAGAACTGGGCTGGTTTGTTGCTGAGTACGGACGGCAGCCCTGGACTATCGGCGGGGTGCTGCCCACCTATCTTTCAACATCAACCCTGAGCGCCGGCGATGTCATCGGCAGCATCGTCGCCATGGCCGTCCTTTACACGGTTTTTTTGATTGCCGAAATGGTCTTGATGACAAAATTTGTACGTCTGGGGCCAAGCAGCCTGCATACCGGAAGGTATCATTTTGAGCAGGAGGAGGCAGCTTAGCATATCCCACGTCTCGGGAAACCAAGTTAGATGTTAAATAACCAGGGATAAATTCGAAGCTCGAAACTCGAAATACGAAACAAATCCGAATGACCAAAATATTAAAATCCAAAACGGCGTATCGGAAGCATTTTTCAAAATTATTAATCTATTTGTTTCGACTATTTGAGCATTCGAATTTTGAATTTGTTTCGGATTTCGAAATTCGTTTTTCGATATTTTCATTTCTTCACCTACGGGAGAAAAAGCATGTTATTCGATTATTTAACGCTTAAAATAATATGGTGGCTGTTTGTCGGCGTATTACTGATTGGATTTGCCCTGCTGGACGGGTTTGATCTGGGCATCGGCACCCTGTTGCCCTTTGTGGCCCGAACCGATGACCAGCGGCGCGTCATGCTCAATGCCATCGGCCCGACCTGGGAGGGAAACCAGGTCTGGTTGATAACAGCCGGCGGGGCCCTGTTTGCAGCCTGGCCGCTGGTGTATGCGGCCGCCTTTTCAGGATTTTACTGGGCCATTTTGCTGGTTTTGTTTGCCCTGTTTTTCAGACCGCTTGGATTCGAATACCGCAGCAAGATAGCGGATCCTCGCTGGCGCACTGCCTGGGATTGGGGATTGTTTGTGGGCGGGTTTGTGCCGGCCCTGGTGTTCGGCGTCGCCTTCGGCAATTTACTGCAGGGGGTTCCACTCCAATACGATGAATTTGTGAGGCCGACTTACACCGGCAGCTTCTGGGGCCTGCTGAATCCGTTTGCCCTGTTGGCCGGAATCATCAGCGTGACCATGCTCGTCATGCATGGTGGGGTTTATCTCCAGTTGCGTACAGAGGGCGACATCAACGCCCGCGCCAGGAAAGCGGTACGCATTTTTGGCCTGGTATTTATGGTGGCCTTTGCCGGCGCCGGGATCTGGCAGGCTTACGGCATAGACGGATATCGCATCGTTTCAATGCCCGATGCGGGCACGGCTTTCGGCCCGCTGGCCAAAAAAGTGGAAATTGTCGCCGGGGCATGGATGCAAAACTATTCAACCTGCGGCTGGACCATCATCGCACCTGTGATGGCTTTCGCGGGCGGCATTCTGGCCCTTTTACTGTCGGGGCTCAATCGTCCCGGTTGGGCCTTTATCTTTAGCGGCACCGCCCTGGCCGGCGTCATCCTGACAGCCGGTTTTGCCATGTTTCCGTTTGTGATCCCTTCTATCACGGATCCCAACAGCAGCCTGACGGTGTATGATGCCACCTCCAGCCACCGCACCTTGAATTTAATGTTTATGGCGGTTGTGATCTTTTTACCCATCGTTCTGGCGTATACAAGCTGGGTCTACCGGGTGTTGCGGGGCAAGATAACGGAGGAGAAAATAAGGAAAGAGACGCATACGGTGTACTAGCAGCTGGTTGCTGGTTGCTGGCTACTGGCCGCTGGCTTCTGGTCGCTGGCTGACATTCTGAAGTTCTCAGTTACCAGAGACAAGTGACAAGAGACCAGAGGCATTAACAATAGATCGAATACACTCATTTTAAGCACTTTAGTAATTTTGGTGTAATTTAGGCAATATAGGAGCAACCGATGTGGTACTTCGCGTGGATTTTAGGCGTCTTGCTGGCCTGCGCTTTCGGCATTATCAATGTGATGTGGATGGAAACCGAAGAAATGCTGGGGACAGAGAAAGATAAGTACGTCTCACTTAAAGATTAGAAGTGGTTTCATAATCCCATCTAATCCGCCTCAGGCGGATTGCGAATTTGTTGGAAATACTTCCGTTCAAACAGGTTGCCTGTTAAGCCCGTTAGCCCGTTTGCCGGTTAAAATCGGAAAGAAGCCATTAATAACGGGCTAACCGGTAACGGGCAAACCGGCCAAACCCTATAAACTAGGATCCGTAACCGTAGTTTACATTTTTGAGATAGCTTTTAAATTTAAGCTACTTCTGTTCCAACGGTTGGACCAGCTCGATTGATATGTTTTCAGGGCCTTTGAAAAAGGCGATGATATTGTCGGCGGTTTCGGTGGGGGGCACGAAAAAGGAGTAGCCGCGTTGGACAAGATTATCATGGGCCGCCTGAAGGTCTTCTACCTGTAAGCCGATGTGGTCGTATCCATAGTTAGATCGGGAAAGATTTTCCCCGATTTCTTCACCCTCGCGGGCAACCCGCAAGTTGATGGTAATCCCCTGAAGGTCCAGCATCGCGCCATCGGCGGTCCCGAATTTCCGGTGTTCAACAAATTTGGCGCCAATGGCCTCTTCAAAAAAGGCGATCATTTTTTCCAGGTCCTGACAGATTAGATGTACGTGGTGCAGGCTGTATGTCATTTTTGAGTCCTTTGGTAAATGTTCAGGAGTACAAGTCTTAGTGTATCACAGACGAATTGATTATATTTTCACCGCAGAGTCGCAGAGGTCGCAAAGTAAATGTATCTTTTTTATTTGCCGCTGAGAGGCCGGCAAATGAAAACCATCATGCCTTCGGCGATTTAAGTACATTTGGATCTTGCCCGCAAGGGCCAAAGTTTATTTCTTTTCGCCCTCTCAGCGAAAAGAAACAATCAAAATTCTCTGCGAACTTTGCGCCTCGAATGAGCGCAGCGAATGGGCGGTGAAGCTAACCTCTGAATAAATTGCCTCTTGGCTAGATTTTCCTATCTTTTTGCTTCCGACTGAACTTCTTTTTGTACGGCTGACATCCTGCGCAACCAGGGTATGGATTTTTGGACCTTGTCCGGCAACTCCTTAGCGGCGGCAGCCGCTTCGGATTTTGTCGGATAAACACCATATAACAATGGATACCATTGTTCCCCCTTATATACGGTTTTATAATAGGCGACATTCTGATTCAGCAGCAATTTATGTACTTTAACGAAGTTCAATAGCGATTCTTCATTACGAACACCTAACACCTGCAGGGTGTAATAAGAGGCCTCTTGATCCAGGAGCCAGTTTTCACGGTAAATCGTATGTTTCGCGGTCGCCTTTGGGGGCGTTACCGGCTTTAGGGGCGGCGGTTTTACCTGCGGTGGATTAACCGGTTGGGGCGGCACCTTTGCCAGTACAGCTGGCTGCTCCGCAACCGGCGGTTTCTTCTTCGGTTCTGCGGCTGCCCGGGGAGCCGTCTCTTCCGCCTTGGGTGATACCCGATTAATGAATGTCGGTGGGCCGGCATCCACAACGGCCGGTATTTTAGCGCGGAAAACGCGAGCAGATGCCATTTTCTTCTCCGATGCGGTTCGCGGGGTCGAACCCATTTGATTGAAAACAAACAGCCCCAACACCACCAGGGCGATTGCGGCAACTCCCCAGCCTACAGCTTTTAGAGGCAGATTTCTTAGCAAGGTGAAAATGCCCTCCTTTTGTAAATTGGGTGCATATTTTTTTTGAAGCCATCGATTGGCGTGTTCGTTCATCCGTCCAGGAAGCCCATTCGATTTTTTATAGATCATTTTAAGGACGGATGGTTTAAAAAAGTTTTCTCCGGTATATCCGGCCAGGGCCGGTCGGTACTGAAGATAGGAATCGCCTTCCTGTCTTGTCAGCACCGGCATGGTAATTTTATTGATGGCCGTATCACCGGCAGTTGATTCTGAAAGTTTTGTTATATAGTTACTCAAACTTGGTTCGCCGAACAGCACCAGTCGTTTGATTTTATTTGCACTTTCAGTGACCAGGGCTTCCTGCAGCAAAAACCTCAAATCCTTTTCCGACCACTTATGCGCATCGTCGACGATGACAATCGGGTCTTTGGCCTCCTGCTGGATGAAAACCGGATAGCCCTCCGGTTGTTCTGTGGCGTCGGGCCTGATCAGATCGGCTTTCCAGTTTTCATCGGTTGTGACCAGGTAACGGTGCAGCAGGGTGGTTTTGCCGCACCCGGATTCACCAACGACCAAAACAAGCAGGTCTGTCCCCTGAACCAGGTGATTCAGCAGCTGCAAACGTTGCTCGAAGGATTCAAAAGGGTAATAAAACCGAGCGTCGGGTTCAGGCGCAAACGGATCCCTTTTAAGACCGAGAGCAGATCGATAATCTTGATCTTGATTTGTCTGAAACACGGCTTGACCCGGAATGGGTTTATCAATACCAATCGCTAAACCAATGATTGAATTTGCTATCTGTGACCGTTCACGTCAGGAACTGTACTTGAACATGTCCAAGGGAATTATGATATGTATGCTCAGAAAGTCAAGAAATTGTTTTTCACTCCGGCGCAGGATCTGATCTGCTTGGACTTTATAGCGCGGAGCCCTCAAAATTGACAATCATTACGATTCTTTATATAATTTTTTTGGAGAATCCGAATGAAAAGCAAACCAAGCTATGAACAATTGGAACAACGGGTTATCGCGCTAAAGCAGGAAACCCTCAGCAGCAAAAGAGAAATAGAGGCCCTGCACAAAAAGCTAATACAGCTTGAAGGCAAGCCGGATTTGGCAGCTAACCCGGCAGACAACATCCGGCGATCCGGTATCAACATCGCCTGGGATCCGGAGCAGGGCATCTGCACGTTTGAAGGTCTGCCGGTGGCCATGATGTGGGTCGATACAACCCTGGCCGGTTTGATGTCGGGTGTGCAGGCAACGGTTGGAACCAAGCGTTTCGGCCTGGCCTTGCAAAGTGAAGGGCGTAAAAGCGTTGCGACCGACTGGCAGGTAATTTCCGCCTTCCCGGATTTTAAGGAAGGTTTTAAAGCCATTGCCAACATTGCGGCGGTGGCCGGCTGGGGTGACTGGAAGCTCGTTTCACTGGACAAAAAAAAGAAACAATGCCGCTTCCAGGTTAAAAACAGCTGGGAGGGCCTCTATCAGAAAAGTCTGGGCGTCCGCTGGGGCAGCGGCATGCTGGCGGGGAAAATGGCCGGGTACAGTTCAAAGCTGTTTGGGACCAACTGCTGGGCCGATCAAACCGCATTTATTTGCAAGGGAGACGAATTTGACGAGTTTGTTGTGGCACCTTCCAGGCGGAATATAGAAAAAGAGATTGAAAACCTGTTGGCCACCGACGAGGCAACACGGGCAGATATGGCGGTGGCCGTGGAAAAGCTGAATCAGGAAATTTCCGTACGCAAGACGACTGAGGAAAAACTGGCAGAATCCGAGAAGATGCTCGATTCCATCATCAACTCCGTTCCGGATATTATTTATCGCCTGGATCCGGAAGGACGCATTACGTTTATCAGCCAGACCGTGACCGACTACGGGTATACCCCGGGGGAGTTGATCGGCCAAAGTATATATGACATCGTTCATCCCGAAGATCGCGCCAAGGTGCGAACCCGAATTGATGAGAGAAGAACCGGAAACCGCCGCACCCGGGATCTTGAAGTCCGTCTTGTGAGCAAGTCCCTTGAAATCGCTGCACCAAAAGTCAATTCCGCTTACTCTGTTTTTCTGCTGGAGGCCGAAGGGCTCTATGAAGCCGGGGGTGACCAAGCCAACCGTTTTGTCGGAACCCAGGGAATTGTCCGCGAGATCACCGAACGCAAACAACTGGAATCCCAGCTGCAGCAGGCCCAGAAGATGGAAGCCATCGGTACCCTGGCGGGCGGAATCGCCCATGACTTCAACAATATCCTCGGATCGATAATCGGCTATGCCGAAATGATTGAAATGTTCGATGCACCCGAGGACGACACAATTCGAGACCGTCTGAAGCACATTCTTGCCAGCGCCTATCGCGCCAAAGACCTGGTGAAGCAAATTTTAACCTTCAGCCGCAGAACCGATCGGGAAAAAGTCCCGGTCGTCCTGACGCCCATCATTAAAGAGACACTCAAATTTCTGAGATCATCCTTGCCGGCAACGGTTAAAATCAACGCCCGGTACGATGCGGTCCACAGTTCGGTGCTGGGAGATGCCACCCAGATGTATCAGGTGATGATGAACCTGTGCACCAATGCCGCCCATGCCATGGGGGAAAAAGGCGGCATGCTGGAAGTGAAACTGTCCACGGCGAGTTTTGAGTCAATCGATTCGGGACAGCAGGCGGAATTGAAACCCGGCCCTTATATCATCCTCAGCGTGCAGGACTCCGGCTGTGGAATGTCCCCCGATGTGGCGGCACGGATCTTTGATCCCTTTTATACCACCAAGCGGCAGGGCGAAGGCACCGGCCTGGGGTTGGCCGTGGTTCACGGGATCGTCAAGGGCATGGAAGGGGCTATCAGCGTGAACTCCCAAATTGGCGAGGGCACCCTTTTCCGGGTGTATCTTCCCCTTTACGGGGAAAAGGCGGATCATTCGGAATCAGAAAAATCCACCCGCATGGTGCGGGGCAAAGGTCGCATTCTGTTCATCGATGATGAAAAACCCCTGGTTGATTTTGTCCGGGAGATCCTCACGGAACTCGGGTATGAGGTTGTTGCCCACACGAGCAGTCCGGAGGCCCTGGAGCAATTCAGCCAGCAACCGGATACATTCGATCTCGTCATTGCGGATGTGATTATGCCCGATCTGACAGGGTTGGAACTGGCTGAAGCAATCATGAAGCTGCGCCCCGGGGTTCCTGTTATTTTGTGCTCCGGATTCGTCGATCCTGAAAAGGCGAAGAGGGCCAAGGAAATGGGAATCAAAGACTTTATCAGGAAACCTTTCGGGGTTCGTGAATTTGCGGAAACCATCCGGCGAGTGCTATCCGAATGAATCAGGATGCATAGATTGAGCACTTTTGGACGGCCATGGCGGCTTCCTGCAGGGCTTCGGCAAAGGTCGGATGACCGTGTATGGTGCGGGCGATGTCCTCGGAACTGGCGCCGAACTCAAGGGCCAAAACGCATTCGGCGATTATGTCCGCTGCGCGGGGCCCGATGATGTGCACCCCCAGGATTCGATCGGTTTTTTTGTGGGCGATGACCTTGACGAAACCCTCGGTTTCTCCCATGCAGCGAGCCCGCCCGGCACCGGAAAACGGATAGGTACCGGTACAATAATCCATGTTGCGCTCTTTGACCTGTTCTTCGGTAAGCCCCACGCTGGCAACCTCCGGCCAGGTATAGATCACAGCTGGAATGGCGTCATAATTGACTTCGCCGGATTTGCCGGCGATGCATTCGACGGCCGCAATACCCTCAGCCGATGCTTTGTGAGCCAGCATCGGCCCGGCAATCAGGTCGCCGATGGCATAAATCGACGGAACATTGGTGCGAAAGGACCCATCCACCAGCAGGTGCCCGGTGCCGGGGTCTGTTTTTATTCCCACCGCTTCGATACCCAATCCCCCGGTGCGGGGGCGACGCCCCACGCTGATTAAAAGCCGATCGCAGGATAGGCTTTCGTTGCCTTTTTTCGTTTCCAGGTCCACGCGAACAGAATTTTTGGAAATTTTGGCAGCGGTTAATTTGGTCTGCATCATAAAATTAATGCCCTGACGCTTCAAAATCCGTTGCAGCTTGCGCCCGACCTGCCCGTCAAGGCCGGTGGCGATTTTTGGCAGCATTTCAATCACCGTAACCTTTGCTCCGAGCCGCAGCCACACAGAACCCAACTCCAATCCGATGTAACCGCCGCCGACAATCCCCAGATGCTTGGGGACGCTTTCCAGGGTTAAGGCTTCCCGTGAGCTGATCAAATGCCGACCGTCAAACTCCAAACCCGGTAACGACACCGGCTCTCCTCCGGTGGCCAAAATAATGGCCTTGGCCTGGAGATTTAAAACTTTTTTCTTTTTAGAGTCCGAATCGCCGGGCGCGATTTCAACGCGATCCGGACCGGCCAGCCTGGCGGTTCCGTGAATAATTTCGATTTTGTGGCCTTCAAGAAGCTTTCTGACATTGGCGGTCAATTCCTCAACGACTTTTTCCTTGCGTGCCATCATGGTCGGCAGGTCCAAACTCACCGGCCCGGTTTTGATGCCGTGGGCTGCAAATTGCTCTTTTGCCAGGTGGTAGTATTCGCTGGAGTCCAACAGGGCTTTGCTGGGGATGCATCCCCTGTTCAGGCAAACGCCTCCCAGGCGCGGTTCTTTTTCAATACAGGCCACTTTCATACCCAGCTGGGCGGCACGGACCGCGGCCACATAACCACCGGGGCCGCTGCCGATAATGACTACATCATAGTTTTGATCCTTGGCCATTTTAAATCTCCATCATCATGCGTTCCGGGTTTTCGACAAACTCCTTGATCCGTTTAAGGAAGGTAACCGCTTCCCTGCCGTCCACAATGCGGTGGTCATAGCTTAAGGCCACATACATCATGGGCCGGATGACCACCTCATCATCGATCACCACCGGCCGTTTTTCAATTTTGTGCATACCCAAAATAGCGCTTTGGGGCGTGTTTAAAATCGGCGTGCTTAACAAAGAGCCGTAAACACCGCCGTTGCTGATGGTAAAGGTGCCTCCCTCAAGATCTGCCAGTTCAAGACGATTCTCCTGGATTTTCTTGACATAATCGACAATCGCCTGCTCCAAACCGGCGAAACTCAGCTGATCCGCATGGCGGATGACCGGTACGACCAGACCGCGTTCAGAGCCCACCGCCACGCCGATGTGATAGTAGTGGTGCTCGATAAAATCTTTGCCGTCGATAAAGGCGTTGATTTGGGGAATCTCTTTGAGCGCTTCGACGCAGGCCTTGATAAAAAAGGACATCATCCCCAGATTAACACCGTATTTTTGCTTAAAGGCCTCTTTGTACTGCTTGCGGATGGCCATGAGGTTGGACATGTCAATTTCATTAAAAGTGGTCAGCATGGCCGTGCTGTGTTTGGCCTCCAGCAGGCGGGCAGCAATGCGTTGCCGGATCGGGCTCATGGGCTTGCGGCTGACGGCTTCTGCGGCTGAAACCGGTTTGGCCGGTTCCGGATCCTCCGGCGCCGCTGCCGGAACTGCAGGCGAATCGGGCCGGGGAACAGAATCCGGCGATGGCGCACTTTCCAGGTACAAAACCACATCTCCTTTGGTGATGCGGCCGTCGGGCCCGGTTCCCAGTATAAGGGTCGGATCCAGGCTTTTCTCCGCCACCAGCCTTCTGGCAGATGGCGCCAATGACAATTCGCCAGGAGCGGACCGGGGGGGTTGCCGGGGGGCGGGTGCCGACTCAGGGGCGGGTGCCGGCTCAGGCGCGGGTACCGCCTTAGCGGGTTCAAGGGGCGGTTGCTCCGGTTCTGCCGATTTAGCAAACTCGGCGGGTACGGAATCTTCTGGCGCCCCACCCTCTGCCGCCGCAGCAGCCGGTGCTGCCGCCCGGGAATCACCGTCTGAATCCAGGGTTCCAACCACAGCGCCGATGGCGACCATCTCCCCTTCGGCCACCGTGATCGCCAATACCCCGTCTGATTCGGCTACAACCTCAAGGGTCACCTTATCGGTTTCAATGACAAAAAGGGGCTCATCCTTTTTTACCGGATCACCATCATTTTTAAACCACTGCGCCAGCAGCGCCTCGGTAACGGATTCGCCTACACTGGGGATTTTGATTTCTATGAGCATTTTATCTTCCTAATTTGGTTAGTCATTATCTCTCGTTTTTTGTGCCGGAAGCTGTGTAATAACCTCTTGTCACCGGTCACTGGTCTCTTGTTGCTTGTCTCTGGTAACTGCGAACTTCAGAATGTCAGCCAGCTTCCAGTGACCAGAGACCAGCAACCAGCTTCAACCAACCTCCGACGGTTGCTGGCTGCCGGCAGGCGGTCCCACCGCCGTTTCAATGATTTCATTTTGTTCCCGTCTGAATATTGCCGGAAAGCCGGTTGCGGGGCTGGATGACGCTTCTCTGCCGATATAGGCAAGAGATCGTTTGATGCCGGCTTCTAAGCGTGACCTGACGAACTGCCAGGCGCCCATGTTTTCAGGCTCCTCCTGGACCCAGCACCATTTCGTGGCGCTGGCGTATTTTTTTGCCGCCTTTTGCAACAGGTCCCGGGGGAAGGGATAGATCTGTTCCAGCCGCAATATGGCAATGTCGGTGCTTTTCCGCTCAAGGCGCCGGGCGGCAAGCTCATAATAAATTTTACCGCTGCAAATCAGAACGGTTTTAGGGTCTTTAATGGCATTGGTATCGTCAATCAGGGTCTGAAATGAACCCTGGGCAAGTTCATCAACTGTGGATACCGCCGCCGGAAGGCGCAGCAGGCTTTTGGGAGTTAAAATAACCAGCGGTTTGCGGAATTTGGCTTTGACCTGTCTTCGCAGCAGGTGAAAGTACTGGGCCGGGGTTGTCGGATTGCAGACCTGGATATTGTCTGCGGCACATAACTGCAAAAACCGCTCCGGGCGCGCGCTGGAATGCTCGGGGCCCAGACCTTCAAAGCCATGGGGAAGCAGCAGCACCAGACCACTGAGACGCTGCCATTTGGATTCCCCGCTGGCGATAAACAGGTCAATTATTGACTGCGCATTATTGGAAAAATCACCAAATTGGGCTTCCCAGAGTACCAACCCATAGGGCTGGGCCAGGGAATACCCGTATTCAAATCCAAGGACGCCGGCCTCTGATAAGAGACTGTCATACACTGCAAATGCAGCCTGCTTTTTTCCCAGGGCATTGAGCGGTACAAATTTTTGGCCGGTTTGGGTATCCACCAAAACGCTATGCCGCTGGCTGAAGGTGCCCCGACCGCTGTCCTGGCCACTGAGGCGGATGGCAAATCCCTCGGTCAACAGGGAAGCAAAGGCCAGCGCCTCAGCACCCGACCAATCCAGTCCATGACCGCTTTCGGTGGCCTGCCTGCGCTTTTGCAGCAGTCGCTCAAGCTTTGGATTTAAAGCAAATTTTTGCGGAACGGCATTCAGCTTTTGGGATAGGGAGAGCAGGGTCTCTTTTGGCACACCGGTATTGACCGGGGCATGGGTAAAATCGGCATCAATGGCCTGCCAGTTCTCATAAAAAGTGGCGAAGGGAAACGGGCACTCACTGCCGTGAACCGTTTCATAGGCGGTATTCAGGCGGGTGTTAATCGTTTCGGTGATATGTTCAATATCGCTTTTTTGGACCACCTTGGCTTCAATTAGTTTATCGGCATAGATCCGGTGCAATGAAGGCCGCTGTCGAATCTGTTCGTACATTTGGGGCTGGGTAAAATAGGGTTCGTCACCCTCATTGTGTCCATAGCGGCGATAACAGACCACATCGATGACAACATCCTTGCCAAACTCCCAGCGGTAATCGGCAGCCAGCTGAAACACGTGCACCAGGGCCTCCGGATCTTCCCCGTGGACATGGAAGATCGGAGCCATGAGCATTTTGGCAACATCGGTGCTATAGCGGGTGGACCGGGCGTCTTCGGGCAGGGTGGTATAACCGATCTGGTTGTTTATCACCAGATGAAGGGTGCCGCCGGTGCGGTAGCCTTGCAGCTGAGACATGTTCAAGGTTTCGGTCACAATGCCCTGCCCGGCAAAAGCGGCATCCCCGTGAATCAGAAGCGGCAGCACCTGGTTCGGTTGCCGGCCGGCGGTGATGTCCTGCCGGGCCCGGGTGAATCCTTCCACCACCGGGTCCACCGCCTCCAGGTGGCTTGGATTGCTCATTAAGAATATGCGCAGGCTCTGTTCAGCAGGCGTTTTTATGTCGGCCAGATAGCCATTGTGATATTTTACATCCCCGCTGCCCGTCAGGTCGTCCGGATTGTAGCAATTTTCAAACTCACCGAATATATCTTCATAGGGTTTATTCAGGATATGGGCCTGGACGTTTAATCGTCCGCGGTGGGCCATGCCCAGAATGACTTCACTGCATCCTTTTTGGGCGATATGGCTAACCAGGCTGTCAAGGGCCGGAATGATCGCATCCCCGCCTTCCAGGGAAAAGCGCGTCACTGCAAGGTACTTTTTGTTGATAAACTGCTCAAACAGGGCCGCCTGAAAAAGCTTTTCCAATAGGCGGCGTTTGGCAGAAGATTCCAGTGGCAAATGATTGCGAGTCGGTTCCATACGGTCTAACAGCCACCGGCGTTCGCTCGGATCCTGCAAATGCATGAATTCGACACCGATGGAATGGCAATAGGTTTCTTTGAGGGCCTGGATAATCTCGCCCAGGGTCAACCGGTCGGTCCCTGCCAGCCGCCGGGCAAAAAATTGACGGTCAAGATCCTGTGGGGTGAGATTGAAAGCCGCCAGGTTTAAAAGGGGATGATCTGTCGGGCAGGCAGCCAGCGGATCGAGGCAGGCCATTAAATGTCCCAATTCCCGGTAGCGATAGATGAGGGCCTGTACCCGGGCCTGCATCCGCAACTGATCTTCACCGACTGCCTCGGCGGACGGTTTTAAACCAGAAGCCGCCAGCTCAAATCCTTCAAAGAAAAACCGCCACTCCCTGGAAAGCGATTGCGGATCTGATTTCCAGCGCTCATACTGGGCATCGATATAATCAGCGTTCCAGGCGGTCGTAAGATTCATGGTCGTCATACCCGTTTATTATAACATTGAAAATCGGGCCCTCCGGTTCGGTTCAGTCCCGCCGTCGGTGGGATTGCCGAAATTGAAGGCCTGGTGGATTGGAATAGGGGCAATCTGCTATACCCAAGCTGGATAATATGGAAAAGTCGGTTATGTGTCAAATATATTTGATAAGTTTTTAAACGTGGTAATCATAGGTACTGTCCCGGTGAGATCGACTTTCAACTGCAACCAAAATATAAGCCAGATGCTGTTTTGGGGGCCGAAGCCGAGGGTCGGTGCCGAACGGTTTTACTTGACAGCAACCCTCCGGATTTATTAAACTAATTGTGTAGAAACGATTTAAAAGTCAATTATAGCTAAGTTCGGGCGGCTTTAGCTTTCAGACACAATGCTACCGGCGATTTTCTCCGATGCCCTCTTATCCCCTTACCGGGTGAGGGAACAGAAAGTTTCCCATCATCGTCACAAACAATAGATAATTCTCATAACTCGAAAAGAAAAATAACTATGGCCAATCCTGCCTTTCCTAAAAATGAAGCCGATTTCAAAGATGTTGTTTTTAATGTAGCTAAAACCCTGGTCGCCCTGATCGAGCAAAAAGACCCTTTTTTAAAAAAACACTCCGAACGCGTTGCCAGCAACTGCGCCAATTTTTGTGAAGAATACAAAATCGTCGGCAAGGAGGATATTGAAACCATCTATTTTGCGGGGTTGCTGCACGATATCGGCATTGTCGCCATTCCCATTGACTTATTAGATAGAACCGAACCGCTTACGGATGAAGAAATGATCAAGATAAAGAAACATCCCGTCAGCGGCGAAAGAGTATTGAGCAATTTGACTTTTTTAGAAGATATTTTGCCGATCGTCCGCCACCATCATGAAGCGTTTGACGGATCCGGTTACCCGGATAGTTTAAAAGGCGATAATATCCCCCTCGGCGCCCGGGTTTTAGGGTTGTTCAATTACCTGGATAATCTGGTATTTCCGCGTAGCGCCGACAAGGCCCTGGGCATAGAAGATGCCCTGGTCGAAATCAATGGCAAAGCCGGACAGCTGTTTGATCCGGACCTGATTCAAAATTTTATTGCCTTTACAGAGTCCCACGCCGGCAAGTCTGATGATTATATGCAAAAAAGGCAGGCGGACACGATGCGGGGCGTCTTTGCCGAAATCCTCGCCAAATTCAAGTCCGGAAAAATAAATCCGCCGGTGATGCCCCAGGTCGTTCGCGAAATGCAAACCGTAATCAAACAGCCCAAATCTACGCCGGAGCAACTGGCGGAAGTCATCGAGAAAGATCCCACCATCTCATTGCGGTTGATCTCCGTCTCCAACAGCCCCGTCTATCGCGGTATCACCGAAATCCGCAACGTAAAAAACGCCATTCCGCGTCTGGGTCTTAAAGAAACCCTTAACATCGTTATGGCCATCGCCAATAAAAACCTATATGAAAGCAAAAATGTCAAATTCAAAATTCTGATGGACCGTTTGTGGGTGCATGCCCTGGCGTGTGCCTACGGATCCAAGCTGATTGCGCGAAACTTAAAACTCGACGATCTGGAAAAATATTTCCTGATGGGTCTGATCCATGATATCGGCAAAATTTTGCTGTTGAACGCCTTTTCTGAAGTCTCAAAGGGCAAATCATTGAAAATGGAAGCGATCGAAGCCAATGTCCAGGAGGCCCACATCGGTCTGGGCAGAATGCTCCTCAAGCGCTGGGGATTCGATGCGGAATTTATCAACGTTATCAAGCACCATGAAGACGTGGAATTCAGCCCGGATACCGTCAAAGAGGTCCTGGTCGTTCACCTTGCCAACATGCTCACCCGCCAGATTGGCTTTAGCCTGTTTGAAGAGGAGGTCGACTTTGCCGAGCTGCCCTCCGCCACGATACTTAAGCTGGAGCCCGAAAATATAAAAGACATCGGCGAAGAGGTCAAAAGCATTATCTCGGATGTGGCCCACCTTTTCTAGTGCAGGGGGCAGAGCGCCTATAGAAAAACCACATCGAAAAGAATAATAACTATGTCCAAGCCTGAAATTCCCAAAAATGAGGCTGAATTCAAAGAAGTTGTGTTTGAAATAGCTATAACTCTGCTTGCTCTGATCGAGGAAAAAGACCCATTTTTGAAAAAACATCTCGAACGCGTTGCCAACAATTGCGCCAATTTTTATGACGAGTATAAAGTTGCCGATGATGGGGAAACTGAAACCATTTATTTGGCGGGACTGCTGCACGATATCGGCATTTTCGCCATTCCCATCGACTTATTGCATAGAACAGACCCGCTAACGGAAGAGGAAATGATCCTGATAAAGAAACATCCCATCAGCGGCGAAAAAATCCTGGGCAACCTGGATTTTTTAGAAGATGTCTTGCCGATAGTCCGTCACCATCATGAAGCTTTCGACGGATCCGGCTACCCGGACAATTTAAAAGGCGATAATATCCCCCTCGGCGCCCGGGTTTTGGGGTTGTTCAATTACCTGGACAATCTGGTTTTCCCGCGTGCCGCCGACAGGGCGCTGAGCATCGAAGATGCCCTGGTCAAAATTAACGGCAAAGCAGAACAGCAGTTTGATCAAGGTTTGATTCAAAATTTTATCACCTTTGTGGAGTCAAACCCTGGCAAATCAATAGATTATCTGGGAAAAAAGCAATCCAACACGATGAGAACCCTTTTTGCCGAAATCCTCGGCAAATTCAAATCCGGCAAAATTAATCCGCCGGTGATGCCCCAGATTGTGCGGGAATTGCAAACTTTGATTAAACAGCCGAATTCAACGCAGGAAGAACTGGCGCAAGTCATCGGGCGAGATCCAATCATCTCCCTGCGTTTGATTTCTATAGCCAACAGCCCCGTCTATCGTGGCATAACCAAGATCCGTAGCGTAAAAGCATCCATTCCCCGTCTGGGTCTTAAAGAAACCCTTAATGTCGTAATGGCCATCGCCAATAAAAGCCTCTATGAAACCGATAAAGTCAAATTCAAAATTTTGATGGATAAGCTATGGGGGCACGCCCTGGCATGCGCCTACGGATCCAAACTAATCGCCCAAGCTTTAAAACTCAACGATGTAGAAAAATATTTTCTGATGGGTCTGATCCATGATGTCGGCAAAATTTTGTTGTTGAAAGAATTTACGGATACCTCAAAGGGCACATCATTAAGCATTGATGCGATTGGCGCCAATCTTCAAGAGGCTCACATCGGACTGGGCAGTATGCTGCTTAAACGCTGGGGATTCGATGCGGAATTTATCAACCTTATCAACCACCATGAAGATAAAGAATTCAGCCCGGATACGGTCAAAGAAATTCTGGTCGTTCATCTTGCCAACATGCTCACCCGCCAGATAGGCCTTAGCCTGTTTAAAGAAAAAGTAGACTTTGCCGGGGTTGCATCGGCCCAAATACTTAAACTGGAGTCCAAGCAAATTGAAGGCATCGGCGAAGAAGTCAAAGCCATTATTTCGGATGTGGCCCACCTTTTTTAAACTTCGAAGACAGTATTACCAGAGTTCAACCCTGTTGATGTCTGATAACCATGCATCCTCCACCCAAGGAAAATCCCAGGTTCCAAGCACCAAATTACAAACAAATTCCAAAATCAAATTTTAAATGACCAATACAACAGAGCTTAGGGAGTTAGTATTTGCCCTTCGACTCGCTCGATCTTGAGGCTCTCGATAGGTTGGCCCAGGGTTTGGAATTAATATTTAGCTATTTATCCCACCAGCCAATGGTCTATTTTGATATAAATGGCACTTCGAGTGAATAACCGTATATTGTAGTTGAAAATTTTAGACGCCGTTGGTATGTCTTACGGTGTATTGACATCCGAGTTTGAATCATTGGAAATTCGAATTTGGATATTATTTGCTATTTGTCATTTGGTGCTTGGAATTTCCTCAATCAGGGTCGTAGATGCATATGAAAATCCATATCTATTATTTTCAGTATTATTATAGGAGACGCCCCTTGGTTAGCAAATCAATTCATTTTGCACTAATATTACTCGGGTTATGCTTATTCATGACCTATTCGCCACTGCCCTTGTCTGCTCAGCAAAAGCCAAAGAGTAGCCCGCCGGCCAGCGTTACCGTGGCGGAAGTGAAAACCGGCATGGTAGCGCCCCAGAGTGAATTTATTGCCACCATTTTTTATCAGGAGATATCCGAGACGGCCTCTGAAATCAGCGGACTTGCTTCGGATGTCCGCTTCGAGGAGGGGCTGCGGGTAAAAAAAGGACAAATCCTTGTAACGCTGGGCTCCGATATACTTCGCAAAAGGCTCCAGGTAGCCAAGTTAACGTATGAGCAGGTGCTATCTGAACTGGAAATCGCCCGAATCGATTTGAAAAGAAGGGAAACGCTGGTTGAAAAGAAGTCCATTTCACAGCAGGCCTACGATGAAAACAAATACCGGGTGATCGGATCGGAAAAGCGGGCGGCTGCTCTAAACGCCGAGGTTGAAAAACTGGCTATCGAACTTGAAAAAAAAATAATCCGCGCCCCATTTGATGGTGTTGTTATCAAGCGCTATGTGGATCGGGGGGAATGGATTTCAGAGGGTGAAAGCGTGGCGATGATCGGCAAAGATGACGTCATTGACATTGTGGCGGATCTGCCGGAACAAACTATTCAGTATGTCAAGATCGGCATGCAGGTCAAAGCTGCCGCCAATGGCAACGAATTCAGCGGGACGGTGATTGCCATCGTCCCCAAGGGAGATGTCAGCACCCGCACCTTTCCGGTCAAAATTAGAACCCCCAATCAATTTTCTTTGATAGAAGGCATGTCGGCCAAGGTAACCATGCCCAATGGCGAGATTATAAAGACCCTGATTGTCCCCCGGGACGCCGTTATATCAAAATTCGGTCAGACGGTGGTGTTTTGGGCCCAGGATGCAAAAGCGACCATGCTTCCGGTTCAGGTCATTGGCTTCGAGGGCCTGGACGCAGGGGTAGCGTCACCGGGCTTAAAGGAAGGGATGTTGGTTGTCGTCGAAGGCAACGAAAGGCTGAGAAACGGGCAGGCGGTGTCCTTTAAACTACCGGCAGACAAAAAACCAACTGAATAGTATTTTTCGGAAATTTGATTATCTTATTAGGCTGGAGTAATGGAGTGTTGGAGTAGTGGAGTAGTGGCAAAAATGAGGGGAGCAACCTTTCCAATACTCCATCACTCCATCACTCCAGTAAATCTCGAAGGCCTATTCGCTTAAATCAGCATGCTGATAAAGCAACTTTCATTACCCAGATTTATCGGAACGCCATGGACCCCATCAGGTTTTCAATCGAAAAACCGGTAACCGTCATCGTCGGCATCATCCTGGTCGTCCTTTTTGGATGGATCGGCCTGACGAGCCTGCCCTATCAACTAAGCCCAACGGTAATAGAGCCCGAAATCACTGTCAGCACCACCTGGTCCGGTGCGACCCCCTACGAGATTGAACGGGAGATCATAGAAGAGCAGGAAAAGGTTCTCAAAGGCATTCCCGGGTTAGTGGAGATGGAAAGCACATCCTCCAACAGCCAGGGAACCATCACCCTGAAATTCAGTATCGGCACCGACGTCGATGGCGTCCTGCTGAGGGTTTCGAACAAACTGGATGAAGTGCGGGCCTATCCTGAAAATGTCGACAAGCCGGTTATATCCGCCACCGGGGCCGCCACCTCACCCGTCGTATGGATGGTCTTAAGAACCCGGGAGGGCAATTCCAATTCCACCTATACCTACCGCACATACTTTGAAAACAATATTCGGCAATACCTCGAGCGCACCGAAGGCGTAGCTGACCTGTTTATCGGCGGCGGCATCGCCAAGGAGATGCATATCATCGTTAAGCCGGAGAGATTGGCCGCTTACGGCCTGACCATCACTGACTTAATTGATATTCTGCGGGCCGAAAACATCAACATTTCCGCCGGCACCATGGGGGTGGGGCGCAGAGATTACAGAATCAGGGCGGTGGCCGAATTTAATTCCCCGGCAGGACATCGAAAATATTGTGCTCCGCTCCACCGGATTCCAGCGCATCAAGGTGGCGGATGTGGCCGCGGTCAGCTTCGGGTATGAAAAGATCAACGCTGCCATGCTCCATCTGGGCAAAGAAGGCATTGCCATTGGCGTCAAGCCTGAGCCCAATGCCAATATTCTGGAGCTTTCCGATCGGCTCGAAGCGGTTGTCAACTGGCTGAATACGGAAAAACTCGTCAGCGAAAAGATATTTCTGGACTGGGTATATGATCAACGCCCCTATATTCGCGGCGCCATTTCGCTGGTCCGCCAAAACATCCTGCTGGGTGGGACCCTGGCTGTTATCGTGCTGCTCATTTTTTTGAGAAGTTTGACTTCCACCATTATTGTCGCCACCGCCATCCCGATCAGTATCATCGGCACCTTTATATTCATGAACCTTCTGGGAAGAAATCTGAATGTTGTCAGTCTGGCCGGTATTGCTTTTGCGGTCGGCATGCTGATTGACAGTGCCATCGTTGTAATGGAAAATATCGACCGCCATCGCAACATGGGCAAATCAGCATTTAAAGCCGCCTATGAAGGCACCCGGGAAGTCTGGGGCGCCATTCTGGCATCCACCCTGACCACCATTGCGGTATTTCTTCCGGTGGTATTTATGCAGGAAGAAGCGGGCCAGCTTTTCAGGGATATTGCCATTGCCGTAACCTCCGCCGTCGGATTAAGCTTATTTGTTTCTGTATCGGTCATCCCGATGTTTTCAAAACAACTTTTTGCATTCAGACAGCGCAAGCAAGCCCGGGTAAAATCCAAATCTTTTTTGGGTTCCGGCGGCCTTTTGGCTGAACAAGGCATCATGCGGCTGGTAAGGCTTGTTACCAAAAACTGGGGAACGCGAGTCGGCCACGGTGCTTGGCTTAAGTATCGTTTCGATTTACGGCGCCTATCTGCTGATGCCCAAAATGGAGTATCTGCCCCAGGGCAACCGCAATTTTATCCTCAATATCCTGATACCGCCTCCCGGTCTGTCCTTTGAAGAAAGAAAGGCCATCGGCGAGCATATCTACCGGATCAATGAACCCTATTTTGGCAAAGACAGCAACGGATTTCCGGGGATCAAACAGATGTTCTATGTCGGGGCAGAGCAGATTATGCTGTTTGGTGTCATCAGTGTTCACGAACAGCGCGCCGGCGAGTTAATTCCGCTTATGATGCGTACGATTTACTCCATACCGGGGATGTACGGAATAAGCCTCCAGGCCGGCGTATTTCAGACCAGCCTCGGCCGGGGCCGCTCGGTTGAGGTTGATATCAGTGGCGATGATTTGAACCGCATTGTCCAGGTGGCCGGCATGCTTTTCGGCGCCATCAAAAAAGAGATCCCCCAGGCCCAGATCCGGCCGGTTCCCTCCCTGGAATTGATGTTCCCCGAGGTGCAAATTATTCCTGAGCGCGATCGAATTAAGGCCGCGGGTATGTCGGCCCGGGATTTTGGCGTTGCCATCGACGTTCTGATGGATGGCCGTCAAATCGGAGAATTCAAGCAGGAGGGACAAAAAAAAGTAGACCTGGTTCTCAAAGCCTCCGAAAAAGATATCTCCACTCCGGAGAGGCTGTTTGAGTCATTGATTGCCATCCCGGGCGGCAAGGTGGTGCCGGTGTCTGCACTTTCCCGGCTGGAGCGAACCGCCGGCATTACCCAGATCAGGCATCTGGAAAGGCAGCGCACGATCACCCTGCAGGTCACGCCCCCTGCATCCTTGCCGCTGCAGGAAGCCATGGAAATCATTAATTCGAAAGTGGTGACGGCCCTGGCCGGGCAGGATGTGATGCAGGGTATCGATATCGGCCAAAGCGGTGTCGCTGATAAACTCACCCAAACCCGCAAAAGCCTGCAATGGAATTTTATTCTGGCGGCGGCGATTGCCTATTTGTTGATGGCAGCTTTATTCGGTAATTTTATTTATCCGTTTATCATCATGTTCACCCTGCCGCTGGCAGCTGTGGGTGGACTGCTGGGGCTCAAAATGGTCAACCTGCTGATTGCCGACCAGGCCCTTGATATTCTGACCATGCTGGGTTTTGTCATTTTGATCGGGGTGGTCGTCAACAATCCAATTCTCATTGTTCATCAGTCCTTAAACAATGTCCGCATCCACAACATGCCCTACCGCGAAGCCGTTCTTGAATCCACCCGCTCCCGGCTAAGGCCCATTTATATGAGCGCTGCCACGAGCATATTCGGCATGCTTCCCCTGGTTCTGGTTCCAGGACCGGGATCCGAGTTTTACCGGGGCCTGGGAAGTGTGGTGCTCGGGGGATTGGCGGTTTCCACCATTTTTACCATCTTTGTTATCCCGTCCCTGCTCATGTTTGTTATCAGAATGGAGAAGGTTAAAAGTTAGTTTGGATAGGTTCTTTCCTTACCAACCGCTTCAGAAATTTTGACTTTTAGGCCTCTGGTAAGTGTTTCGTGTTGCGCGTTGCGGGTTACACGGTGCGAGGTGACACACAGTAGGGTCGGCCACCGCGCCGACCGTTTTTGTCGCGCCCGGTAATCCTATTTTTCCCAAGAATTACTTAACCCGCCTTATTATGGCGGCTGAAAGCCGCTCCCACATGCGATTATAGTCTTGTGGGAGCGGCTTCCAGCCGCGATAGAGAGATCAATTGTCCCTGAAGCTTATAAACCTTGCCAATGTCCTCCAGGGTCTTATTTTAATATCTTGGCTGCTGGTCACCGGAATCAGCTAATCGTGCAACAGAATACGGTCGGCGCGGTGGCCGACCCTACTTCGGATTGTCTGTATGCACCACGCAACACGAAACTCGCAACACGCAACAAGGAAATCAATAATGAAATACCGTGAAGAAAAAGATTCTATGGGAACCGTTAAGGTCCCGGCAGACGCCTATTACGGTTCCCAAACCCAGCGGGCAGTGGAAAATTTTCCCATCAGCGATCTCAAGTTTCAGGCCGCCTTTATTCATGCCCTGGCGCTGGTTAAACATGGTGCGGCCCGGGTCAACCATAAGCTCGGTCTGCTGGATGCTGAATTGGCGGATGCCATTTCCCGGGCCTCGCGGGAGGTCATGGATGGCCAACATGACAGCCAATTTGTAGTGGATATTTTTCAGACCGGTTCCGGCACCTCCACCAACATGAACATGAATGAGGTGGTGGCTGTCCCGGGCCAATGAAATCCTTACCGGGCAAAAGGGCGGCAAATCACCGGTCCATCCCAATGATCACGTGAATCTGGGACAATCCAGCAATGATGTGATTCCTTCAGTCATTCACATAGCGGCATTGAGGTTGATTCATGAGCGTTTGATTCCGTCGCTGGAATCGCTTGAAAATACACTTGGCGGCCAAAGCCGATGAATTTAAAGATATCCGCAAACTCGGGCGCACCCACCTTCAGGACGCGGTTCCCATGTACCTGGGCCAGGAGTTTTCGGGCTATGCCCGCCAAATCGAGCTTGCCGTCGACCGCCTGCGATCGGTTGAACCCCGGCTGGCCGAACTGGCCCTGGGAGGAACGGCCGTCGGCAGCGGCTTGAACACCCATCCGGATTTTGCCACACCAGGTCATCGCCCTGATTTCCAACCACACCGGCCTGGCCTTTACCGAAGCCCAAAACCATTTTGAGGCCCAGGCCGCCCGGGATGCAGCCGTTGAAACCAGCGGCGCGCTCAAAACCCTGGCCGTCAGCCTGGTGAAAATAGCCAACGACGTGCGCTGGCTGGCCTCGGGTCCCCGCAGCGGCATCGGCGAGATCAACCTGCCATCCCTGCAGCCGGGGTCTTCGATTATGCCGGGCAAGGTCAATCCCGTTATCCCCGAAGCCGTGATGCAGGTCGCGGCCCAGGTGATGGGCAATGATACCGCCATCATGATGGGCGGTCAGGCCGGAAATTTCGAGTTAAACGTCATGCTGCCGGTGATCGCTTACAACCTTTTACAATCCATATCCCTGCTGGCTTCGGTCGTGGCTGTTTTTGCGGATAAATGCATCGCCGGCCTGACCGCCAACCGGGAGGCCTGCGCCGGCTATATCGAAAAAAGCCTGGCCCTGGTGACAGCACTGGTGCCCGAAATCGGCTATGACCGGGCGGCGGCCATTGCCAAAAAGGCTTATGAAAGCGGTAAAACAATCCGTGAAATCGTGGTGGAAGAAAATATTCTTCCGGCGGATAAGATTGACAAATTGCTCAGCAGTTAAACGGTCGATCCCATAAACGCAAAAAAAACAACCCAGTGCTTTGTGCGCGATTGTAAGTTCACCGACCAGGAATTCGATGCCTCATCAGGCTTTACAACTACGATGCCCGGTTATTTATCATTTACCTGCGAAACAGCATGGCGCCGGCGGTCAGACCCGGACCCGAAAGCGTCGGTCAAAACCGTCTGGCCCTCCCGGATGCGGCCGTCCCGAATAGCTTCATCCAGGGCAGTCGGGATGGTTGCCGCTGAGGTGTTGCCGTAACGATCCAGATTGACGATCACCTGATCCATTGAAATGCCGATGCGGTTGGCCACGGCCTCGATAATACGCAAGTTAGCCTGGTGGGGGACAAACCAGTCAAGCTTTACAGCCGGGATACGGGCCCGTTCCAGGGTACGCAGGGCACATTCGGTCAGCGTCCGCACAGCCACTTTGAATATCTCCCGGCCGCTCATACGTATCTTATGCAAATTCTGCGCATAGCGTTCAGGAGTGACTTCCAGGGCGGACCCGCCGGCCGGAACGATTAGCAGCTTGGTCAAATTGCCGTCGGAAGACAGATAGCTGCCAAGAATTCGCTGACGTGATCGGGCGCCAACCCGTTCGACCACGGCCGCACCGGCCCCGTCACCAAATAAAATGCAAATCGTTCGATCCTGCCAGTTGATATATTGACTTAAAACCTCCGCACCGATTACCAGCACGGTTTTGGAATGACCGGAACGGATAAACTGCTCGGCGGTAACCACCCCGTAAATGAATCCCGAACAGGCCGCGTTGATGTCCATGGCCCAGGCCCTGTGGGCCCCGATTTTTTGCTGCAGCCAGCAGGCGCTGGAAGGCAGCGGCGTGTCAGGAGAACAGGTGGCATATATAATCTGATCAATCTCCTCCGGTTGGCGCCCGGCCATTTCCAAAGCTTTTTGAGCTGCCCGGGCCCCCAGGGAAGAATTGAGCTCGGCCTCATTTTCGATATTCGAGATTCGCCTCTCCCCAATGCCGGTCCTCTCCCGGATCCATTGATCGTTGGTCTCCAATCCGAATTTTGTCAATTTCCGGGCAACATCGTCATTGGTCATCCGGCGATCCGGAAAAGCTGAACCGGTACCGAGAATTTTGGCTGCATATCCCATAGCTTGCTTTTGACCTCCACCTTTGCCGTGTATCAGGACCAGGGCTGATAAAGCACCATTAGATAAGGATAACCTCGATAGACAGGATTGCAAGCGGTTTTCGACCCGGGGATGGTTTTGCGCCGAAGCAGGCAAGGCTGGATAGTGTTCTGTCCAATAAATTCTGTTTGGACTATTTACAATTAACGTAGCTTGCTCACCAATTGTCATTCCGGCGAACCAGACTGTGTCGCAATTGTCATAACTCTGCATATTCATCTTTTCGTCATTCCGGGCTTGATCCGGAATCTCGTTCTTTTTCAGCACTTTACACTACTGGATGCCGGATCAAGTCCGGCATGACGGGCAGAGATTGAGCGTCTTTTTGAATTATGACACAGTCTGGAATGACAATAGGAGCAAAAAGCAGCGTTTCACTAATTGTGACCCCGATTGCTTCGCAACAGTGATAAAAATAAGGCAACTTATTTGCAGGACAATACGCTTGAACGGGCCAACGGGCATAACGGGCAACCTTTAATAGACCCAGCCCATAACACCCAGCCCAAAAACATTCATCAAAATCGCAACCGTATAGATACCGGCGATGGTGATGATCTTGCTTTTATCCGAACTCATCGCGATAACGATGATGATGGCTACATAAAAGTGGAAATAACCGAATAAAAAAATCAGCCACACACCCCAGAAAGTGCGTTCCCACCAGGGGTACTCCCACACCAGCAGCCCGCCCATATTCAGCAGGCACTCCACAAAAACACAGAACAGGGCGTAACCGATGGCCCAGAACCAGCGGTTGGGAAGGCCCAGTATGATCTCATCTTTGTCATCCGATAAGGTGTTGTAGTATATGATTCCGGAGAGGGCGAACATGAACATGATTTCAATATTCCATCCCACCATAGTCCGCAAGGCTGTCTCCCCGGGGGTGGTCCAGAAGGCCGAATGCTGGGTAAAGTGAAATACCCAGCCGTTCCAGGTTTCATTGAAAAAATCCACCCCGAACAGCGTCAACCCGGCATAAATTGCATCCCAGTTGCCTGATTTTTTAGCCTTCTTGATTTCAACCGTATAAATGTAAAATACAATGGCCAGCAGTGGAATCACATACCACTTGAGGGTCGACAGATCCCTGAGTCCTTGTAAGGCAAGCTGTGAGGCAGGTGTGGGCATGGCGTTACCTCCCGGGGCATTGGTTGATTAAGTTAATTAGGGTGATTCATCCTCTGACACCTGCTGCCTCATATAAAACTTCAAGAGGCCTAAACAGGATGCATATTGAACGTCGAACATCGAACGCCCAACATCGAACGTCCAATAATGATGACGCTGCGCTTTACTTATTTTTAAAAAAGCAAATCACGGCGAAAACGTAGTCTAAAGACCGTGGAATATTGATCCGAACAATTTCGAGCAGTAAATTCGCTCGCGCAGTGCAGGTGCTTGCGCCGCGTGTTGTTCAGTCTATTTTTAAATTGACAGAATACCTTATTCGATGTTGGACGTTCAATGTTCGATGTTCGATGTTAAAAAATTTCTTTTTCGATCAGACTATATGTAAATCAATTATCATCAAATAACTTTAAAAACTTCACGATTTCCACGGTTCCGCCTTCTTTATCTACATCTTTTATCAACGCTAAGGCCGGATTACGAAAACCGGTGACCACCTCTTTCCACACGCTGGAATCAACCGTCAGGGAAATATCCGGGTTTTCGGGAAACTGCGGCCGAATTTCTGCCACCCCCCGGCGCACATGAACGCTGAAAGCTTCACCGGTATCCGGAAAGCGAAAACCGGCGACGGTGTCTACATCCATGCTTTTTTCCGGATCCAGTTTTACCGCCATGGCGTCGAATATATCCCCAACCTGCAATTCTGTAAGCAGGCTTTTATCCGGTATCTTCATCATGCCGATATGCAGTTGGCCTTCTACCTCCAGGGCCTGGGTGAGGTAGTAATTGCGGGCCGTGGCCGCAATCTGGCGACTGCCGAGGGCCTTCAGGGCAGCGGCCTTGAGCCTGCGCGCTTCTGCGGATTCCGGGTTGAGCAGCAGAAGCTGGTCTGTCAGCTCCAGCGCCCATTGGTAGTCCTGGCCGGCAACCGCCTGGCGGGCGCGCTCCAGCAACGCCTGGTCGCCGCCGGCCAGGCCGGCAAAGCGCCGGGCCCGCTCTTTTAAAGGCAGCGGAAAGAGGTCGGTGGCATTGCCGCCGAACCACCCCAGGTAGCCGTCAAAAACAGCCCGCACCGACCAGGCAACCGTACCGTAGTATTCATGCAGATAGGGCTGCCGCGCCAGATGGGGCGGCAGCTTGACCTTCTCTACGATTTCCATGGGCGTCAGGCCCTTGTTCATCCAGCGGATGGTCTGGTCGTGAACGAATTGAATCGCATCCCGGTAATTGGTCAGGATTTGATAAATCTCTTCGACACCCGTTACTGGTCGGGTGTGCTGGGGAACCATATATTCCGGTTCCAAGGCTCGCATTTTATCGAGACTGGCGACCCAGCGTTTGACGTCCCGGTAGGCGGTACCTCGGATGGCGTAAAGATTGGGAAATGATTTGTAGTAATTGTCCGCCGGCAGCAGGACCTTTTTTTCCGGCATCCAGATAATAATCTGATCCGGGGTTTCACCGGGAGCGTGAACAAGGACAAGCTTTAAACCGGCGATTTCCAGATTGAGGCGATCCCCGGAAAATGCTTTGCTGGGGGTCAGCATCCCCAGGGTTTTGCTTTCATCAAACTCCAGACGCGGACCGATACCTGCGTTGACCAGGCCGCCTTCGGGCAACATAGTTCCAAATTGACGCATGGCCCGGCGGTAAGTTGTTTCCCGGGTAATGGTCGCGATGCGGTCCATGTAGTAGACTGTGGTTGCGTGGGAGTAGATATCCGGATTGTCATCACCGGCCATGACGGTGGCCCCATTGGTATGGTCGGGGTGATAATGGGTATAAATTATTGCCTTAACCGGTTTGGAGGTGATTTTAGAAAACGCTTCTTTAACCGGGACAGCCGCCTCCACGCTTTCCATGGCATCGACGATGACAACACCGTCGTCACCTTCCAGCAGGATGCAATTGGCAAGACCGAAACCGATGGCGACATATACCCCATCAGTGACCTCGATGACTTCCTGCCTGAACTCGGCTGTGTGGGCGGCCAGATCGGGGTTGGATCCGACATCAAGGGGCACGGGGGTTTTCTTTTCCGCGCAGGCAGCAAACAGCATTAAACCGATGGCAATGACCATTAAATATGTCCAAGCCGCATTTTTCATCATGCTTTCTATCCCCTCTGAATTCAGTATGCCGTATCTATTAATCATCGTGGGAGCGGCTTCCAGCCGCGATCAGCTATCATGCAATGGCTTCAATCGCGGCTGGAAGCCGCTCCCACAATAAGAAAGATAAAATGTTCATTTCGACCGGCCGCTCTGTCTGTCACAGGTAGTCGTCTCGATCCAACACACCCCTGATATCATGGCCCAGCAGAAAGCGCTTCACATTTTCCAATGCGCTCCGGGTCGCCCTGGCCATGGCCACGCGGCACGTGATCGGCACAATGGGGGGAACCGATGATGTTCGGCAATTCGAAAAATGGGAAATCAAGGGTTAACCTTCCGCGATCGGCCGGCTCCGACCACCAGGTGTCGATACCCGCGCGAAACCCCGGGCGTGACTTCAGATGATCATAAAGTGCCTGCTGGTTGATGACCTCGCCGCGTCCGACATTAATCAAAATGGCATCTTCTTTCATCCACTCCAGCTCTTCTTCCCCGATAAGATCTTTGGTTTCCCGGTTCAAAGGAGTGGTGACGACCACCACGTCTGAAATTTCCAGCGCTTTTCTAAGCTCTGAAGCTTTACCGATAAACTCGATGGCCGCATCGGTTGCCCCGCTGCGGTTGATTCCGAAAACCTTCATGCCGATGGCCTGCATGGCCCGGGCGATGGCCTTCCCGTTTCCGCCAAATCCAATGATGGTGCAAACCGCGCCCTTGAGTTCCTGACTATAGCAGTCCCGGCCAAAATGGCCCGTAGCAAGCTTTTTGTAGTTGGGCAAAAGATTTTTGGCCAGTGCCAGCAGCAGCCCCAGCACATGTTCGGCAATGGGTTCGGCAAACGCACCGACATTGCTGGCCATTAGGATGTCTTCGGGCATAAGGCGAAAAGGAATGTGGTCGGCGCCGGCATATACAAGCTGGATGAAACGAAGGTTTCGTAAATGGCTGATTTCGCTTTCATGAATTTCTTTTTCAGAAAAACTCAAAGCAACCACAACATCCGCCCCCTCAAGCAATCTGATCCGATCCGAATCATCTTTCTCCGGCAAAAAATCAATATGAGCCAATTCTCCCAGGATCTCCTGGAAAATCAGTTTTATCGCTTCATTCGGTGAGTACGTTACGATTATTTTTTTTTTCATAGCTCCAACATTGATCCAATATGCCTTGATTACCGTTAGTCATTCCCGCGCAGGCACTGGTTCGGCAGGCTCACCACAGTTCTGTTTCAATGCCATACATTTCTGGATGCCGGATCAAGTCCGGCATGACGGTCAGAAAATCAACCGCTCTCTGACATCTGTCTTCTGTCCTCCGGCCTCTGCCCTCTGTCATCTGCCCTCTGTTCTATACCGTACACAGCTCTCTAACCATATCTATGTATACCTCCGTCCCCTTAACCATATTTTCTTCTGAAATTCTCTCATCAACGCCGTGGACCTTGCTGAGATCTTCCAGGCTGATAAGCATGGGACATACGCCGTAACAGGGGATCCCTTTTTCCCTGAAAAATTTGGAATCGGAAGCGCCGAACAAAAGGGAGGCGACCGCCAGGGCATCCGGGAAATGCTCAAGGTGAACCCTTTTAATAATGGAAAAATCCTCTGTATCCATCGATGACTCACTGGCCCGGGAAGCTCTGGCAGACTCTACCTGGATGCCTTCATCGGCCAGAGCCTCTCTGATTTCCGCCAAAACGGTCTCGGGATCGGTTCCCGGCAATAATCGGATGTCCAGTTGGGCTTCGGCCGTGTTGGGTATTACATTGACTCTGTTGCCGGCATGCAGCAGGTTTAAACTGATGGTGTTTTTAAGCATGGCCGCCATCTGGGGAATATCCAGCATGCCGTTTTGCGTCAAAACCGCTATCAGTGTTTCCTCTTTGCCGTCCTGCAAATAGGGCTTTAAAAACTCCCAGGAAGAAGCCAGCTGTTTGAAATATTCAGCGATCAGAGGGGTAATGATGACAGGATTCTTTTTTGCCAGAAGGCGGCTTAAGCCCTGCACCAGCTTTTCCAGAGCGTTTTCACCATGGGGCGCGCTGCCATGACCGGACGGACCGCTGCGCGTCAGTTTAACCCGGCACACGCCTTTTTCGGCGGTGGCTATCATAAACAGCGGCCTGTCAGGCAGCACGTTGCTAAGACCGAAGCCGCCCTCGTTAATAACCAGATCGGCCTGAAATTCATCCCCATAGTTGCCTAACAAATATTGAACGCCGTTTATGCCCCCGGCCTCTTCGTCGGCCACGGCCAGAAATATCAGATCGCGACAGGGGCTAAGCCCTTTTCTTTTAAATTCCAGAAAAGCGAGCAATTCCAGGATCGCCTGCCCTTTCATGTCCAGGGCCCCCCGGCCATAGATGAATCCGTCCTTGATTTCGCCGCTGAACGGATCAACACTCCAATCGTCGGCCCGGGCGGGAACCACATCGATATGGTTGAGCAGGATGACTGCCCCTTTCTCGCCGGTTCCGGGAATTACGGCCCGGATCGAACCTCTTGCGGGTGATGCTTCATAGGTTTTATAGGCAATACCTTCCTTTTCCAGAATCTCGGCAAAGAATGCCACGCCCTTGTTTTCGTTTCCCGGCGGATTGGTGGTGTTGATTTTTAAATAGCGTGATAACAGTTCAACAGCTTCATGCTTCATGAAAATTCCCATCATATGATATTGGCGAAAAATTGTTTAACTTCTTCCGGCACCCAGGTGAAATTAAGTCGAATGGCCCCTGGCGACGTCTTGGAATCGGACCCGGCCCCGGGAATCACTTTGGCATACAGTTCACCGGGTGACGTATTTTTATCAGGTGCCAGCACAATTCTTAAGCTGGTGTGGGCCGCCACCGGCCGGGACAGAGAAACCTCCGCTCCGCCTTCACCAAGCCCGACGATCCGGCCGGATATACCGACTTCGGACACGGTTTTACCCTTCCATCGGAAAGCATTCAAAGGCCAGGGCTGGTTCGAGCCGGGTAAAGGGCGCTATTTTTTGTTCAGGCACGCCGACCGGGAATTGACCGTCAAGCCCGACGACGTCGTATAATTTTACCGGGTTTTCAAATCCTTTAAAGCGAACTTCTTTGGTGGTCCGGGCCTTAACGATGGATCGAACTTTATGGTAGGTACTGGGGCTGATCAAAATCTGACCGCCCACCGTATAAGACTCGATGCGATAGGCAAAATTGATCGGGCTGCCAACCGCACCATAGGCCACCCGCCTTTCCGAACCGATATTGCCGACCACCACTTCGCCGGTATTGACACCGATGCCCATGGACAGTTCGGGCAGGTTGCGCCGGCGCTGCTCATCATTCACCCCGATCATGGCATTTTGCATGTCAATCGCACAGGCAACGGCGCGCTCGGGGTCGTCTTCGGCCTGCAGGGGGGCACCAAAAAAAACCAGGATACCATCTCCCATGAATTCGTTGACCACGCCCCGGTAGCGCGCAATTACCTCAACCATGTATTCAAAATAGCGGTTGATCACTTCAATAATTTCATGGGGAGACAAACTGGCAGTCAGGGCGGTAAAACCACGCAGGTCGGATACCAGGAAGGTAACCTCGCGAATTTCCCCGCTCATCATCAACCCCTGGGGGGAATCCAGCAGTTCCTCAACCACCTCACTGCTGAGATAGCGTCCAAAGGTATCGCGGACGAAATCCCGCTGGCGCAGGCCCTCCATTTTTTCCTTTTCCTCATTTATGTACAGATAAATGATGATCGAACCCAGGGCAAGGGCAAGCATCAAAACAGGACGACCCAGGTGAAAAATACAATGCCCATAAATAAATGCCGCCCCGGCGACGAGCAGATAGGCGGCCGCAACCAGCAGGGTCCCGGCACAAAAATAGATGGAAGAAAATCTTAATGCCATACCCAGGACGGCAGCCATCAACAAAACTTCAATCAACAGCATTTGCCACCCGGACAATTCTTTGAGAAAAGATTCCGTCAGGATGCTGTTAATTATGCTCGCAAGCGCACCACTCAAAGGAAAATTAGCATCGGTGGGCACCGGGCCGATGTCGGTGGACCCTGTGGAAACATCCGAAACAATGACAATTTTTCCCTGCAGTTCTTCGCCCCAGATCTCAAGTTCATCGCGATCGTCGGACGCCAGTAAAATATCGGCAAAATTATAATGATCCATCATGCTCCAGGGCCCGATGTAATTAATGACCATGTTGCCGTTGCGATCGACCGGGATGATGATGTCTCGGGGCTTTGCAACGCCGGGCTTGACGGCATCGCTTAAGATAATATGCTTGCCGGGTTCAAAGATAATTTTATCCGGGGACACTTTCAGATAATCACAAATGACCCTTAACGGCAGCAGCGGATAAAAGGAATTCCGAATGCGCACCAGCAGCGGTACCCGTCGCAAAACCCCATCGGGATCAAATTTCACACTCAGCGATCCCAGTCCCCGGGATGCGGCGGCCAGTTCGGGATAGGTGAGGTGCGGCTCTCCAGCCCGGTAAAGCCTTTTTGAGTCACCTACCACAGAAACGTCCCAGCTGGTCCGGTTCACGTAATCCAGGGCTTCGGAATCGGCCGCCCGCTTGGCAAGCGGCAGGTCTTCCTGCATAATTTCGAAAGCCATGCCAAAATAGACATTGCCGGCTTGCCTGGCGGCCCTGACCAGGGCGGCATCACCTTTCTCGTCTTTTTTGGCGGCAAAAATAAAATCAAAGACCTGGGCCGATACTCCCATGGCAGATAAGTTGCGGATCAGCCGGGCGTAATGGCCTCGGTTGAGGTAGAGATTTTTCAGGCGTTGGATACTGGTATTGTTCAAATCGACATAGGCAACGGTGGGGTCATAAACAGGGCGGAATGTTTGCAATGATGCCCGCAGGACATAGAGCTGATCAACGGCCTGGGCATTTCCGGTCTCAAATACATTCGGCAGCAGCCGGAAGCAGAGATGCGCGGCAATAAACGAACAGAGAATGAATAATAGGAAAACGCGAAGTTTTCTATTCCTGCTGGTGATCAATCGTATAGGTCCTGCTGAAAAAGGTGGTCGTAGAAATCTCGACAGCGTAATCGGCTATGTCTTTTGAATGAACGCTCTCGGACTGTTCGGCGCCACGCAAATTGCCAATTATGGTCACCGGCTTTTCGGCGTATGTCTTAAATTTTAAATGCCGCTTGCGCAGATTGCGGATCTCAGAAGTGATTTCATCCGCAAGCCCTGATTTTTTCGCTTTATCAGCACTCTCATATTTGTTGATCAAAGTTTCCAGATCCAACAGGCGAATGGAAGCGGCCAGTAAATAGAATTTTTCCTTTCCGCTGTATTCGTCCAGTTCAAACCATTGACTGCCTTCGGGGATATATTGTTTGACAGGCAGGGTGTCCTTTCCGTCCAGATGTTTAAACCGGGCAGGATAGAGCACGCTCAATTCACGTTGCGAACTTTGATAGATGAGATAAAGATAACTCTGACTTTCCAATTTCACGAAGAATTTAATCTGATCACCGGTTTTCAAGGTTGTATCACGGGCGATAACATCCAACCGTTGACCGCTATCTGCTTTCCGCAGGGTACAGAAAGCCCACTGAAAAATAATTTCTTCACTTTTCTTTCCGTCTGCCGGTTCCGAACTCCATGACGGGTTTTGATCAAACAGCCCACAAGATAAGATTGCAATAAAGGAAAGAAAAAACATTCGGGGGTAGATTTTCATTTGAATCCTCCAACTGTAAGGAGTGCATTCATTAGTAGCGCACGGGAGTTCGGTTTTGATATCTGACAGGATATTTCTATCAGCATTCGCGATTCAAAGTCAAGGATCGGGAGGAGTGAATA
Source organism: uncultured delta proteobacterium (assembly GCA_963766255.1). Taxonomy (GTDB): domain Bacteria; phylum Desulfobacterota; class Desulfobacteria; order Desulfobacterales; family JAFDCJ01; genus JAFDCJ01. Next base: position 15,848 of record CAVXZZ010000029.1, on the reverse strand, counting down.
AATCCGGCAAAGCGTGGGCCGAAATTGATCCGGTAGCCGGAATTCAGGTGCTTTTTAACGGGACGCCTGCCTTCAAGACTGTGTCGCAATTCAGAAGAGCCATTGTTTTCTGTCTGTCATGCCGGTCCCGGATCCGGTCCGGGATGACGGATCCGGCATCCAGTAGTGTAATACATTCAAAAAGCACTGGATTCCCCTTCGACCATGCCCAGGGTGGTGAACCTGTCGAACCACGGGTCAAGCCCGGAATGACAAACTGGCCAGTTTAGGTAAAATGTAGCGGATTAGCCCGTGAAAACTGTCGTATTCCTAAATTTAACTGGCAAACGGGCCAACGGGCTCAACCGGCAACCGCTTTACCGGTTACCACCTGCGAAATATGACAAACCTTCGTCTTTAACCCATGCCGGCGAACACCGTAGGACAATTGAATCATGCAGGCCGGGCAGGACGTCACCAGAAGGTCGGCATTGGTTTTTTTGAGATTCTCCATTTTGCGGTCGAGCACCTTCTGGGACAGGTCATAATGGGCAAGGGCATAGGAGCCGGCTCCTCCGCAGCACCAGTCCGCCTCGGGCATTTCTCTGTATTCAATCCCTTCTATATTTTTTAGGATTTCCCGGGGTTCTTTGGTAAGGCCCTGCCCGCGCGAGGCGTGACAGGGATCATGGTAAGTTGCAACCACCGGGTTTTCTGCAGAGATAGAAACGGGTTCATTGGGCACGATCAGCTCCACCATATCTTTAAAGCGGGCGGCAATCTTTTCGGCCTGCTGGTGCCGTTCGTCGTCGGCAAAGATTTCCGGATATTTCTTTAAAAATCCAGCACAGGATGAGCAGTCGGTGACGATGACATCGAATTCATCCGACGCCAGGATGTCAAGGTTCTTGCCGGCCAATTTTCTGGCGGCCTTGATGTCGCCATAGGAATGGGCAGGCAGGCCGCAGCAGCAGTTATTTAAAATTGTTACCGATTTGCCAATCTTTTTTAAAATCTCCAAGGTGGCTTGACCGGCCTCCTGTTGAATGACATCGACACCGCATCCCACAAAATAGCCGATGCGCAGCGACTCCCCGAAACCCTCATATACCCCGGGCTTAAATTTATCCCGAAACGGCAGGGGCGGCAGTTTCTCGATGATCTCCTCGGCCCGGGAAAAATCGCGCCCGAAAATCCTCAACAGCCCCAAGGCGCGGGCCATGCTTGAAATTCCGGTGTTTTTCCCCAGTGCCACGGCGCGGGCCGCAAGATGCAGCCGGCGGGGGTAAGGCAGCAGGTAGTCAAACAGCATCTGGTGGATGGGTTTGCGTTCGACCTTTTCAAGGTATTCGGTGCGGGCCTTATTGACAAGGTCGGCGGTGGGAACGGCCGGAAAACAATTGGCGGTGCAGGCGCCGCATCCCAGGCAATCGTAGAGGGGTTCTTCGAGTTCCTTGTTCCAGTCCAGACGCCCTTCAATAATGGCGCGTAATAGAGCCAGCCGACCCCGGGCGACACCGGACTCATGCCCCGTGGAACGAAAAATGGGACAGGCAACCTGGCAAAAACCGCACTTGTTACATTGGGCTATCTCGTCGTAGTATTCAGCTATATCCATGTTAAAAAGCTCCGCTTTGCATTAGGTTTGAGGCTCGCTTCGCTTGAGGATGGAAGCAAAGCCTTTGGCCGTTTGAGGTTTGAGGAGCGCTCCGCTTTAGGTTTGAGGCAAATTCGGATCGGATCATTTTATTTCAGAAAATTTGCCTCTAACCTCCAACCGCTATCCTCCAACAGCCGAAGGCTTGTCCTCCAACCATAAACCTCCAACATTTATTTCTTTACACTTTGCCCGGCAAACTGCCGGGAGCAAAAATATTATCCGGATCCATGGCAGCTTTGATGCGGTGCATGACTTTCCATTCGGGCCGCGGGGAGCCGAAGACATCATTTTGCTGCCTGAAATCATCCGGCGCTTTAACCAGCAGTCCATGACCGTCGTGCTGGTCGATCAACTCACAGGTCCGTTTCCAGTCCTCATTGCCGAGCGCATCCAGGCCGGCCCATATCCGACCGCATCCGAAATCCAGCAACACCCCGGAGAGCGCCGGGCGGCCATCCAGCGCATGGATGAAATCCGCCACCCGATCCAGGGAAAAATCAGCCCGCAGAATAAATGGCGATCGGCCCATCTCCTGGTAAACATCACCAAACCTTCCGGCATGAACCGGATAGTCCGTATTTTCCAAAGATTTAAGATTCGCCGCCGCCAGCACAGCGCCGCATTTTTCCAACTGATAATCCACGGTCTTGGAAAATCCTTCAAAGCCGACAACTATTTTCCAGTCACCGGAACCATTTTCGGGAAGGCAGGTCACATAAATCGGTGACAGTTTGGACTGAACGATTTCAAGTGCTGTTGCTGCGCAGGTATCAGCAGAACCGGTGGCCGCTATGGCCGCGCATCGCTCCGGTATGGTCGAAACCCGCCAGGTGGCTTCCGAAATAAATCCAAGGGTCCCGGCCGAACCGGTGATCAAACGGGTCATGTCGTAACCGGCCACGTTTTTGACCACCCTGCCCCCCGCGGTTACCTGACGACCGCGGCTGTCGATATAGCGCAGGCCCAGCAGAAGATCCCGCGGGGCACCGTAGGCCATGCGCTCAGGGCCGCAGGCCGCCAACGCAACCAGACTGCCGATGGTGGAACCGGAACCGTAAAAGGGCGGTCTGACCGGCAGCCACTGATTATTGACTTTCAACTGTTCCTGAAGCGCGGCCAGGGACATTCCCGCCCCCACCGTTATGACCTGGTTGGGTGGATCGTACTCAATCACATCCGCCAGGGACAGGCTGGTTACGGTTTGCGCCTGCGTGTTCGGCAGATTGCCAAACTGGCTGAAAGTACCACTGCCCACCGGCACCACCGCCTGGTTCTGCGAAACCGCGGTTTTGATCTTTTCCATAATTTCCGAGGCGCGCTTCCCGTTGCCGGAGACGCCGCGGACCTGTTCCAAAAGGGTCGGCTCTGCCGCTTCACCATTTGGGGCACCCTCCTTGGGCGGCGGAATGACCTTGCCGGGGTTGAGAATATTTTCAGGATCAAAGGCGTGTTTGAGCGCCCGCTGGGCATGAAAATCGTCTTCGGAAAAAACCAGGCGCATGGCCTCCTGTTTTTCCAGGCCGATGCCGTGCTCGCCGGATATGGTCCCGCCCAGTTTAACGCAGGCTTCCATGATTTCCCAGCCGGCTTTTTCAACTCTGTGCAATTGATCCGTATCCCTGGAATCAAAAAGCAACAGGGGATGCAGGTTCCCGTCCCCGGCATGGAATACATTGCCGTGTTTACAATCGTACTTTTTGGTTATGGCGGCCACTGCGGCCAGGGCCTCGGGCAGTTTGGTGCGCGGCACGGTGGCATCGTTGACCAGATAGTTCGGTGCCAGGCGCGCAACTGCACCGAAGGCGCCGCGCCGGCCCTGCCACAACCGGTTGCGTTCATCATTGTTTTTGGCTTCCTGAATTTCGCGGCATTTGGTTTGCATGCAGATTTCCTGAATGCGCGTGGCCTGCTCTTTGAGGCCTGCCGACGGGCCTTCCACTTCAATGATCAGAACCGCAGCGGCATCCCGGGGATAGCCGCAGGCGTAACTGTCCTCCACCGCTTTGATGATCATGGCATCCATCATCTCCAGGGTGGTGGGAAGAATGCCGGCCGATATGATGTCGGATACGGATATGGCTGCATCGGCAATCGAATCGTAGGTGGCCAGCATGGTGATAATTGATTCCGAGAGGGGCAAAATTCGCACGGTGAGTTCGGTGACGACCCCCAGGGTGCCTTCGCCGCCGACTACGGCCCCGCGCAGGTCGTACCCCGGAGGATCGAGGGGGGCACCGCCGGTGCGAAAAACCTCGCCGTCCGGCATGACCATTTCCATCCCGAGTATGTGGTTGGTGGTCACCCCATATTTCAGGCAGCGCGGACCACCCGAATTTTCACCGGCGTTTCCGCCGATGGTGGCGACTTTCTGACTGGCCGGGTCCGGCGCATAGAAAAAGCCGATGGTCCCAAGGGCGTCTTGAAGCTCCAAATTGGTCACCCCCGGCTGAACCACGGCATAGCGGCTTTGCGGATACATTCCCAGAATGCGGTTCAAACGTGACAGACAAAGCACCAACCCCTCGACCGTCACAATGGTGCCGCCGGAAAGATTGGTTCCAAACCCGCGCGGCACGAAGGGTATGCGGTAGCGGTGAGCCGCCTGCACGACCCGGGCCACCTCCTGGCTGTCGGCCGGAAAAACCACAACCCCGGGCTTGCCCCGGGCCAGGGAAGCATCATAGGAGTAAAGCTCGGCATTGGCACGTGAAACCGACACGTTCTGCTTGCCGACGATTTCTTCCATTTCGCGAATAAAAGAATCTGTAATCATTGTCTTGTACCTTTAATCCGTTTGTTATTAATTAGTCTGGCGGTTAATGTATAGAGAGTCATGCTAGTCGTAGAAATGCCTAAAATTTAAATTGCCTAAAATGCCTAAAGTTGAGGCATTCTGTCGATTTTAATAATGCCTGATATATATGGATCGCTTATATAAAAAAACGGAGCGAAGCGACTCAACAATTTTAGGCATTTTAGGCATTTTTGGCATTTTAGGCATTTTACTCCTTAATCCATCGCGCAGCCACAAAAGCGCCCGTGTCGAGACCCCGCTTTTTTCCATCGCGCTCAATTTCAGGCGCTTTTTGAGGATCATCGTCCTTTAAAAAATGGATGGCCGTTTTCACCGTTGCATCAATCAGGGACAGGGCGCGCATATCGTCCGGCGATCTGAAAACCATCTGCTCAAAGAGCGAATGTCCTTTGTCAGCTGCGATTTTTCGGCGATCCGCCCAGGGGCTTAAGCTGTTAAGGGTGGTTACCACAACAGCCCCGCCTTTTTTGGTTACCCGGAACAGGTCTTCGACTGCCGCTTGCCCGTCGGCAATAAACTCCAGGGCGGTCATGGAAACGACCTTGTCAAAGCATTCGTCGCCAAAAGGCAAAAACCGCATGTCACCGGCCACAGCCCGGAAAGGATATCCTTTGGCTTTCATTTCTGCGCGCTTGAGCATGGGATAAGAAATATCGAGTCCCGTAATGCGCGGACCAAAGCTCAGGATATCAAAAGTAAAAACACCCGTTCCGCAGCCGACATCCAGGATCAGTTCATCAGGCCCGGGTTTTAGAAAGTCCAGTAAAAGTTCGTTTTCGTATTTCTTGACCAGGGCGCCGATGGGTGTTTCAAACCACCGGTCGTACTTCTCCGGCCAATCGTCGAAGAGTTTTTCTTTGACGTCTTGTTCATCGGACATAAGTTTTATTTAACCGCATTGCGCTTACTGCCGATGGTCGCATCTTTATCCCTGCGGTCATCAACCTTAAGATCGATGAGGATGCGTTGCCCGCCTGCTTCAAGATGGGCCTGGTGCACCTTTTTAACAAGGCTGAACAAGCTGTCCAGATCCGGCACCTCTATAGCGGTGGACATCCCCCCGATTTCATAGGTATAGCCGGACTCTTTAATGACTTTAATGCCTTCTTTAACAAAGCGACTTAAACTGGTGCCTTCTCCAACCGGAAATACCGATAGCTGTGCGAGAATCAACGCTCCTCCTATCTATCATCCCACCGATAACTGGCTGTATTTTGAAATTAAACAATTTACCTAAATCAACGGATGCTGGTATCTGGCTACTGGTATCTGGCCGACAGTTCCGAGCTTGCAGCTACCAGCGGCCAGAGACCAGAGGCCATAGGCCAGCGACAAGTAGCCAGTATCTATCCGAATTTCATTCCCACTTTTAAATCAACGCGTTTTGGCAAATTCAGCGGCACCCATTTTCGCACCCGCAGCATCCCTCACCTTTCCGATCCCGAGTGCGCCGCCGTTGAGGGCCACAACCACTTCGCCTTCCTTAATTTCCACAATCTCACCAGGTTCTTTGCCCGCCATGGGCTCCAAAAGTCGTGCGCCATAAAATCTAACCCTGCTGTCCTTGATCGTGGAATAGGCTCCCGGCTGGGGGTCACACCCCCTTATCAGATTGTAAACATCCGATGCGGGTTTTGACCAATCCACGGCGGCAACCCTATCGTCACAGGGCGGCTCATAGGTTGCCAGCGAATCGTCCTGGGGTAGTTTAGGGGCCTTGCCGTTCTTGATGAGCACCACGGACTCCACGATGGCGTCGACTCCCATTTCAAAAAGCTTGTTGAAATACAGGGAGCCGGTGGTGTCAGCAGGAAGAATGTCCACTTCCTTTTGCAACAGGATGGGACCGGTATCGATTCCCTTATCCACCCACAGAATGGTCAATCCGGTACGCGTATCGCCCTGAATGACGGCCCAGTTGATACCACTGGCGCCGCGGTGCCTGGGCAGTAAAGAAGGGTGATAGCAGATGGTTCCGATGGTGGGAATATCCAGCAGGGCTTCGGGTATGAGATCGGTGACAAATGCCAGGATAACCAGGTCCGGGTTTAATCCAAGATAGGCTTCGCGAACCTCGGCATCTTTCATTTTGCCGGGGCGGAAAAGGGCAAGATCAGAACCCTCGGCCGTCTCTGCCATGGCCTGCCCCCTTTTATCCGCCGGGCAGAAGACCCCGACGATGTCTTCGCCCTGCCGGATGAGGGTGTCCAGCACTTTTTCGCCAAAGGGACCCTGGCCGACTATAATAATGCGCATGATGTATACCTCACACGGATAAATCCCGTTTGGGCGGGTATTTAGTAAGGCTAAATTAAGATGTTACATCAGTGTAAATGATATGATGTTGAACAAAATGAATGTCGAATATCGAACAAGGAATTTCGAAGGCTGAAGGAAAGAATCGTTTCACTCAATCTTTTTAAGGAAATGATAGGATACCTTACTTCGATATTCGTCATTCTACATTCGATATTCGATATTTATACAACGCAAAATGATATAAGCATCACGATACACTGAAATGGCAAAAGGAGGCACCAGGCAAATGCATAGCTAGTGCCCCCTTAGCAACATCTAAGTAATGATGACAACACCTGCAAAAATACCACAGGGATTTAACCCTTGGCCTCTGCGGCACGAATTTCTTCCATGGTCCGCAAAATCTGCAGGGCATTCTCATATACCGGCGTGTCCACCATTTTGCCCTTATAGGTAACGGCAGCCGCGCCTTTGGCGATGCCTTCCTCTTCGAAGACCGTCTTGATGCCTTCGGCCCACTCTACATCGTCAGGCGACGGGGTGTAAATCTCATGGGACGGCTCGATCTGGCCGGGATGGATCAGCATGCGGCCTTCATAACCCATCTGACGGCCTTCCTGGGTGCTTCTCTTGTAACCTTCTTCATCCTGGAAAGCGACATAGGGGCAGTCAATGGCCACACATCCCGCCGCCCGGGCCGCAACGGCGGTGTGAAACCGGGCGTAAAGCTGCTCCTGGCCTTCCGAGGTCAGGGTGACGCGCATATCCTTGGTGAAGTCCACCGCTCCAAAAATCAGCGAATTGACCCGCGGACTGGCGCAGGCCGCCGGGTAGGCGTTCATCACCCCTTTGGCGGTTTCGATGAGCAGTTGGATCGCCACGCTGCCGACTTCCATGCCTCTTCTTTGCTCGAGTTCTTCCAACTTCCAGTCCAGACGCTTGACGTTTTCGGCATCTCCGCATTTGGCCAGGCAAACACCGTCCAGGCCCGGATAGACAATGGCCTCGAGGTCATCGTTGGTCATCTGGGTTTCCCAGTTGTTAACGCGCACATAAAGGCGAGGGGCGACCTGTTTTTCCCGGTCGGTTTTCAGGTATTTCTGGATCATTTCCCGGCCCCTGGGCTTTTCCGCCGGGGGCACCGAGTCTTCTAAGTCCAGGGTCAGAACATCGCATGGGATGGTCGGGCCTTTGCCGACCATCTTTTCATTGTTGCTGGGTACGTAAAACACCGATCTCATAACAGCCATGATCGTTTCCTCCTCTTTTTTCTAAGCATTAATAAGCTCTTTAATTTTAGGGGCAATTTCCTCCGGGCTTTCAACCACATGGGCCCTGGCCTCTGTCAAGGCCTTGATCTTGCCCTGGGCGGTTCCTCTGCCGCGTTCAACGATACTGCTGGCATGCGAAAAGCGCATGCCTTCCGGTGCCCAGGCACCCGCGATAAAGACAACCAGCGGCTTGGTGAATTCATCATTGGCAACCGCCTCGGCCGCCTCTTCTTCCAGGGTCCCGCCGATTTCACCAAAAATTGCAACCGCTTTGGTCTGATCATCTTTCTCAAACTCTTTGAGAACATCGGCCATGGTTAAGCCCAATACGGGCTCGGTGCCGATATGCAGGGCGGTACTGATGCCCAGCCCCGCTACTTTCAGCGCCCAGGGTACCGTACCCGATTGACCGCCGCTGCGGGATATAACCCCCACCGGACCCGGCTGAAACAGTTTTTTGGCCCAGTCGACACTTCCACCCAGCCAGCCCATGGCGGCCTTGCCCGGGCTGATGATACCCAGGCTGCCGGGTCCCAGTATTTTGGCGTCGTTTTTCAGCGCGTAATTTACCATCGCAATGACATCATGCACCGGAATGCGCTCCACCGGTGAGACAACAAACTTTATACCGGCGTCAATGGCCTCGTATACGGCACTTTTTAAAGCCGGTCCGGGAATAAACGTTACGGCAGCATCCACCATCCCCTCACTCTTGATGGCCTCCAGGACGGTGTTATAAACAGGCAGGCCATGAACTTCTTCCCCACCGCGGCCCGGTGTCACACCGGCGACCACCTTGGTCCCATAGCCTTTCATAAACGCGGTCCGCAATGATCCTTCCCGGCCCGTCATGCCCTGAACAATGACTCTTGTATTTTCATCTAACAGTATTGACATATTCTCCCCCTGCTATTCTGTTCCGTGCTTTTTTCTGTAATCCGCCAATCCCTCGACGGGGACCTCGATGGTGATGGCCGAATTTCCCCTGAACCAGCATTCATACTCGCAGGCCAGGCACTCGGTGCCCTTGCGCGCCAGCTCATCAGGAGATCCTTCCACCGCCGGTTTGCCGTCTTTTAGAACCAGAATCCCCCGGCTATAGGTCTTACAGGCTTCCACACAGGCATGGGTTTTACAGCCTTCGCATTTTTCATCATCGATGATGACCTTGATCGTTCTTTCGTTAAATTCCATACCGTTCTCCCTCAAATTTCATTGATCATTTGGAGCAATTTGTTGCAAAATATTTACGCCACGAAGACACAAAGATGAATTTTAGCCGCAGGTTTCGCTTCGTGTCTTGGTGCCTTTGTGGCAATTTGCTCTCCACCTCAGGCAAATCCGCGTTATGATGCTGACCTTTCTTTGCGATATTCATCAACCAGGGCTCTGACCCGGCCGCCGATGAATTTGGCATCGTAGACATGCTCGCGATCATAAATTTCTATTCTGGCATCGAGATCGGCCAGGCCCTCTTTCAATATCTCCTGGGATTTTTCCTCCTTGTTGCCGCAAAGCAGCAGCACCACCGGAAAGCCCGGTTTTTTGGGCAACTCCTCCCTCAGGGCCTTAACAATACCGTGGGCATGATGCCATTGCTCCTGATTGGCCATCATAAAGCCGGCCAGAAAATAGCCTTCAATCCCCGGTATGGCCATAATCAGCTTTATCACCCGGTACACCTTGGATGCCGTCGGATTGCCGCTGGTATCGGCGTAATCGGCCACCTTCAGATCCACCTTATTGAGGGCATCCATGCCGAGCATGGCGGCGCCGCCGCCGATCCCGTGGTAACCGACGTATCCGCCCTTGACCACCTCTTCGGGCTCGGCCATCTGGGCCACATAGCTGGTACCGCGGAAATCGCTTTCCTCAAATGACCAGGCGATCAAGTCGAACTCGGTGGGCTCTTTGAGAAACTCACGCCCGATTCTGATCCCCAGATCGGGGTGCCGGAAAAGGGCCTGATCATCGATCGCCATCCGACAGTCAGCCGCCAGGACTTTATTATCTGCGGTCAACACAAGGGGATTAATCTCCAGGGTCCGGCAGTCCATCTTTTGAAAGGCCTTGAAAAGCTTGAAAACGATATCGGCCACCTGGCGCAAAACCTTGCCTTTGACCCCCATCGAAGACACCATGTTCAGCGTGTCATAGGGCATCAGGCCTTTGATGACATCCACATTCATAACCGCAATCTTATCCTCGGGCACCGACTCGATATCCACGCCGCCTTCGGGACTGAACATCAGCACCGGCCCCCGCACTTCCTGGGCAGAGTTAATAATCACACCGGCATAGAATTCCTGAACAATATCAAGCTTTTCCTCAACCAGGACCTCTTTGACCTCGAGCCCTTTAACTTCCATCCCCAGGATTTCCGCTGCCACCTTTGCAGCCTCAGCCGGGGTGTCCGCAAACTTCACGGCACCGGATTTCCCCCTGCCCCCGGCCCAAACCTGGGCCTTCACAACAACGGGCCGGCCTAGCTTTTCGGCCGCCTTTCCGGCTTCCTCGGGGGTGTTAACGACCACCCCTTCAGGGATCGGGATACCCGATTTTCTGAAAACTTCTTTTCCCTGATACTCAAAAAACTTAGCCATCTCGCCTCCATCACCATGGGTTAATCAATTATTAAAAATACTACTGTGGTAAGACCACCTAACCATAAACCATAAATGTGAATGCCTGTCAAGGGCTTTATCGGCCCGAAAAGTTTGGGGTTGACAACGATATTTGGTGATAATATAGTACGTTCAATTACATCTGGTGGGGGTCGAGCAATTTCGGCACCCCACAGGCAAAACCGATTTTATCGGATAAAATTCTAACTTTTAGCCCCAAATAAACCTCAAGGTATGATGGTCAGTCCAAATTTCAAACCAATCAAACAGGAAAAAATCTCAACCAAAATAGTGGAGCAAATCAAATCCCTCATCAAAGAGGGGGATTTGAAACCGGGGGATGCCCTGCCCCCCGAAAGAGAGCTTGTCAAGGTCTTTAATGTCAGTCGCGCGTCTCTGCGCGAAGCCCTTAATTCACTGGCCGGCATGGGGTTTTTGGAAATGTCCCAGAAGCAACGGACAATTGTAAAATCCCTGGCCTCGGGCAGAATAACCGAACCGCTTCACCTCCTTATCAAAGACGACATCCAAACCGTTTTTGAACTGATCGAGGTCAGAAAGGCCATCGAAACCTGGAATGCGTTTCACGCAGCCAAACGGGCCAAAGATGACGATATCGCCCGTCTCGACCAAAGCCTCGCATCAATGAAAGCCAAATTTAAGCAGCGCATCAGTGTGGTTGAAGACGACGCGGATTTTCACCTGGCCATAGCGGAGGCCACCCACAATAAAATACAAACCCATTTAATGTTTTCCATATATGATCTGCTGAAAGAATCCCTCGGCGGTTACTACGAGAGCATTGAAATGGAGGATGTATATGCCCAACACAGCCTGGTGGTGGAGGCAATCAAAAACCGCGACGCGGATCTGGCAGGCAGAAGAATGCGCGAACACCTCGATTATGTGGAATCCCGGGTGAAGGAATTTTCGTCAAACGAGGTTAACTCCCTATAAAAATTGAAAATTTTTATAGCCCTTTAAAGACCGTGTCCTCGTTAACCTCCCGCAGAATTTTCAGAATTTTCTGAATTTCCTCGTCAGAAGTGCAGCTATACAGATAGGCCTTTTCACGTTCCAACCGAAACCTGATGAACCCGTAGGCGATAAGGGCCCATTTTGGGCCTTCCACCATTCCGATTTCCTCGGCATGAACCCGAATGACCCGCCTGAAACTGGTTAATTCAATATCACCATCTGCGGTGATGCTGACCTTATAGGATATGGCCAGCGAAAAATACCAGGTATAGCCCATGATAAAAACGATCATGAGGCTCCGGGCCAAAGGCCATCCCCAGGAGAACCCAAGGGACCCGATCAACAAAAGACAAATAACGGTCCAGGCGATTAGAATCCCAAAAAAAATTCCCACAAAAATGACAGGAGATTGATAAACGGTGAGTTTCTTAGAAATTTCGGAATTGCTCATGATGAATAAATATTTGTGCCGGTATTCGTTGAAAAAATTTGGACTGACCATCATACCTGTCCATAGCGAAGGTTAACAGGCTGTGTTCCGAACTCCCCGAACCACCCTGTCGCCCAATCACCAACGATCCTTAATAATCTTCTAACTCCAAGAAATTGTAAAGTATAATTGCGAGATAATTTTGTCAACCCCAAACTCTTTAGGCCAAAAAAATCCTTGACATGAAATTTAAATTATGTTTAATGGATAGCTGGTCTTACCATCCGCGAATCAAATGTGCCACAATTACTTGGCTTATTTTAGGTACACTTATCAGGTGGATTAAGCCCGAACACTTTAAGGATAGAGGTTTCAAATCTTGTGTATTTTCCCGCCAGATACCGGAATTCGGAGATGGGGATATAGTGGCTGAACGCCGGTATTTATTGTTTTTATTGACACTTTAGTTTTATCTTTGGTAGAGAAGGTGACACCGCATTGTAGAAAGGTGTTCTACAATGCGAAACACTCATGTGATCCTTTCTTTTTCACCGGTATAAAAATCCCGGTACTGATGTTCAGCAACCGGGATTTGTGATAGACGGAAAGGGAATCACCTTTTGTTATCCGGTACTAATAATTGCCGGGGATTTCTCGATGGAGATGTTCGCACCGGATCTTTGGGTCGCAATTTGGCAGCGTCTGTAAAGATGGTACGGATAGGTCCATCATAACTTTCTCAGAGGAGGTAGTGACTATGAAGAAGGATAAGACGGATAAGGCCCCGAAAAAAACCACCCGACGAAATTTCCTGAAAAAGACCGTGGCGGCCGGTGTTGGGGCGGCGGTAGTAGCCCCCACTCTTTTCAATATCCGCACCGCGGCGGCCAAAGGAACCACCTGGCGCATCCAGACCTCCTGGCCCGGGGGTATCGGACTGGAGATTTTCAAATCATGGTGTAACAGTATCCAGGAAAAAAGTGGCGGTGAGTTAATCTTTAAGCCCTTTACCGCCAAGGATGTCGTCGGTGACTTCCAGTTGTTTGATGCCGTTAAAAACGGTGTCCTCGAAGCCATGAACCCGTTTACGATTTACTGGGCCGGCCGCATGCCCGCCTCGGTGTTTTTAACCTCCTACCCCATGGGCCTGCGCAATCCCCATGAATTTGATGTCTTCTATTATGGCCTCGGCGGCCTGGAACTCGCCCGTGAACTGTTTGCAAAACAGGGCATGTACTATGTGGGCCCGATCCATCACGGCCCCAACATCATCCACTCCAAGGTGCCCATCCGCTCCATTGAAGATTTCCGCGGCAGAAAAATGCGGGTCCCGGGCGGTATGGTTCCGAGCTTTTCTCGGCGGCCGGCGCCAAGACCACCCTGCTGCCCGGCAGCGAGATCTTCCCGGCCCTGGAAAAAGGCACCATCGACGTGGCCGACTACGTGGGCCCGGCGGTTAACTACGCCCTGGGCTTCCATCAGGTCACCAAATACATCTCCATGGGCCCGGCCGGCTTCATGTCGATCTACCAGCCTGTCGACCTGATGGACCTCACCGTCGGCATGAAAGCCTGGAATGCGCTGTCGGATAGGATGAAAATTTTTGTGGAGATGGAGGTTCACTCCTATTCCGACATGCATCACGCCCTCATCCAGAAAGCCGACCAGGACGCCTGGGTCAAGTTCGAAGAAGCCGGCACCGTGGTCACCCGACTGAGCGCAGAAGACGTCGAAGCCTTCACCAAGCTGGCTGTGCCCCTGTGGTTCAAGTGGGCCAACCGCGATAAATACGCAGCCCAGGTGTTCAAGATCCAGCTCGACTACATGATGTCGGGCAGCCTCGGCTATGTCGACTCCGACATGATCAAGGGTCAGACACTGAAGTTTTCCTTTTAATCTTTAAGACCTTTGTTGCTGGCTGTTTAGCAGCGAATAGGAACCGCCTCCGTGGCGGTTCCTATTTTCATAATTTGGCAACACCGCCAGGTTGGTTGTCGGGGGTAGGGAATAATCCCGGTTTTTGCCGGTCAGGCCCCAGCGACCGATAGGTTTTAATTACATTTTAGAGTTAGGATAGATTTATGCCACACATTAATTTTGTATTACCCCACTGGCTTTACTGGGGCGGACTATTATTCGTTCCCCTGATGGCCATGTACATCGTTCGCCAGCAGAGAGGAAAGACCGTAGACGGCGTGATGTCAAAGCCCATCGCCTACCTGCTGTGGCTCTGCGGAGGATTTGCCGGCCTCCACCGCCTCTACGTAAAAAGTGCCTGGGGCCTGGTCTACATTCCCATATTTATCGCGCTGTTGCTTTTTAACGTTCAGGTTCGCAGTGCGGTGGATGCGGTGTCCGGTGTTAAAAATGAAGTCAACATCGCCGAGTTTGACGTGGAGCAGGCCCAGAAGGCGATTGACAAAGGCAAAGACGGCGCCCAGCAGAAGATGAACAAAGCCAAACAGGCCATGGCCATCGCCCAGCAGAATCTCGCAGAAACAGAAGCCCGCCATGCCAAATGGTCCCGGTACACGAGTATCGCGGCCATCATCATTGCGGTTTTTTTGCTGATCGACGCCTTTTTGCTGCCCGGCATGGTTAAAAAATGCGCCGTCCGTGAGGCCCCCGACGAGGCCGCTCTTGCTGCAGCCGCTGCCAAAAGGGCGGAATTTGAAAAATTGGGTAAGGCCGAAGCAACGCTTGAGGTAGAAATTAAAAATCCGTTTTTCCTCTGGATCGACAAGATCAATGGCTATGTCGGAGAATACGTCAGTTTCTGGTCGATCATCGCCGTGTTTGTCTATTACTACGAAGTGCTGGCCCGCTATCTCTTCAATTCCCCCACCAACTGGGCCCATGAAAGCATGTTTCTGATGTTCGGCATGCAGTATGTGCTGGCTGCCGGATTCACCCACCGCGAACACGCCCATGTCCATGTGGACGTTTTATATCAATACTTCCCCATCCGCATGAAAGCCCTCGTTCGGTGTGGCAACGATCAATCAATGCATCCACGAGGCCGGGCGTGCCGTCGAGCCGGTGGTGGAGCAAGAGATTCGTAGCGCGATGCGCGACGTCGAGCTGGTCTATGCCGACGAGACGAGTTGGAAAGAGCACGGGCAGTTGTTGTGGCTGTGGGTCTTTACCTGCGCCACCATGACGTTTTTCATCGTCGGTAAACGCAGCCGCGAGCTGGTGCAGCGCGTGCTCGGCGAATCCTTCGAGCACTGGCTGATGAGCGACGGGTACGGGGTCTACCGCGCGTACACCAGGCGCTTGCGCTGCCTGGCTCACATCGTGCGCAAAGCCAACGGCTTGGGGCAAAGCCTGGATCGAGACGCTCGGCGCTTCGGCGAACATGTTCTGAAGGTGCTCGAGACGGTCATGGATGCCGTTTACAAAGCCCGTGGATCGCCACCGGACATTCCGTTGCGAGAAACGCATGCCCGCATGCTCGCCGAGCTTTTCACCGCTTGCCTCGACAATGCCGACTCCAAGCATGAGAAGACGCGTGCGCTTGCGCGCGAATTGCTCAATGACTGGGACACCTTCTGGGTTGTGCTCGATCACCCGGAACTACCCCTGACCAACAACGCGGCCGAACGCGCACTGCGACACTGGGTGATCGCTCGGCGCATCAGCCATGGTACCCGCACGGCCGAGGGCACCCACGCCTTCAGCCTGTTGGCCAGCGTCATCGAGACCTGCCGCCAGCGGGCCGTTTCACCTTGGCCATACCTCGCCGAGGTTGTCACTCAGCGGCGTAAAGATCTACCGGCTCCCGCACTGCCACTACCTGCGAACTAGCAGTCGTATTGTGGTCAACTTAGCA
>CAVXZZ010000028.1:0-50117 GCA_963766255.1 uncultured delta proteobacterium | reverse complement strand
AGATCTGAGATCTGAGATCTGTCATCTGCCCGATTTGATTTCAGAAGCCGGGCATTTAGATCCATTTTTCCGGGATTTCCATCTGGAACGGATGTTTAGTTTCTGTGGTAAAAATTTTACGCAACTTTGAAAATCAGGAGAGGTGTCTGAATTGTTAGAAAAAATCGAGAAGCGCGATGGAAGGATTGTTGAGTTTGATTCATCCAAAATTACGGCGGCCATTGCCAAGGCCGGCAGCGCCACGGGAGAATTTGACGATAGAGAGGCCCGCAAATTAACCCTGCGCGTTCTGACCCTGGCACATGAAATGAGGCCGGGGCCCACACCGGAAGTGGAGGAAATCCAGGACATCGTCGAAAGGGTGCTGCTGGACTCTCCATATTACAAAACGGCCAAGGCCTATATCCTTTACCGGGAGCAGCATGCCCAGATCAGGCAATTGACGACCACATTCAATGTGGATCTGGTTGACCACTACATCCAGAAAATGGATTGGAAGATCAAAGAAAACAGCAATATGAGCTATTCTCTTCAGGGGCTTAACAACTACATTTCGTCGGATGTAACCTCTGAATACTGGCTCAATTGCATCTATCCCCCTGAGATTCGAAATGCCCATAAAGAAGGGGACATCCATATCCACGATCTCAGCCTGCTGTCGGTCTATTGTGTTGGATGGGATCTGCAGGACCTTTTGCGGCAGGGCTTCAAAGGCGTCGAAGGCAAAGTCGAAAGCTCGCCGCCCAAACATTTGCGTTCCGCCCTCGGCCAAATTGTAAATTTTTTCTACACCCTGCAGGGAGAAGCCGCCGGCGCCCAGGCGATATCCAATTTTGACACCTTGTTGGCGCCTTTTGTTCGTTATGATCAACTCGATTATAAAGATGTCAAGCAAGCCCTTCAGGAATTCATTTTTAACATCAACATTCCGACCCGGGTTGGTTTTCAGACGCCCTTTACCAATATCACCATGGATCTTTATGTGCCTTCTATTTTAAAGGACCAGCCCGTCATCGTGGGCGGTGTGGACTGCGAGGAAACCTATGCCCAATTTCAGCCGGAACTGGACATGATCAATCGTGCCTTTGCCGAAGTCATGATGGCGGGTGATGCCAAAGGACGTGTATTTACCTTTCCCATTCCGACCTACAATATTACCGAGGATTTTGATTGGGACAATCCGAACCTGGATCCTGTCTGGAAAATGACCGGCAAATACGGGATTCCTTATTTTTCAAATTTTGTTAACTCGGATATGTCACCCGAAGATGCCCGGTCCATGTGCTGCCGACTGCGCCTGGACAACCGGGAACTCCTTAAAAGAGGTGGTGGTTTGTTCGGTGCCAACCCATTGACCGGCTCCATCGGGGTGGTCACCATCAACCTGCCGCGCATCGGCTATGCGAGTAAGATCAAAAGTGAATTTTATTCCTACCTTATCGAGAGAATTCAACAGGCGGTGGAAAGCCTGTCGATTAAACGCAAGGTTTTAGAAAAATTTACGGAAAATCATCTATACCCCTACTCCAAGTTTTATTTAAGGGACGTCAAAAACGGCACGGGATCCTACTGGAAAAACCATTTTTCCACCATCGGCATTATCGGTATGAACGAGGCCTGTTTAAATTTTATCGGGGAAGACATCACCACCGAGCACGGCCAACAATTTTCCATGGAAGTTATGGATTTTATCCGGGATACGCTGTCAAAGGTCCAGGAGGAGACCGGGGAGATTTTCAACCTCGAGGCCACCCCGGCTGAAGGGACCTCTTACCGGCTTTCCATGCTGGACAAAAAGAAATTTCCAGAAATCATATGCGCCAATGAGGCAGATTATTGCAAGGGTGCGGCTCCCTATTATACCAATTCAAGCCAACTGCCGGTTAATTACACCGACGATATTTACGAAACCCTGAGCCTGCAGGATGAATTGCAGACAAAATACACCGGCGGAACGGTGCTGCATATTTTTCTGGGTGAACATGTCGACGACATGGAGGCGCTTAAAGGATTGATCCGTAAAATTGCCACCAATTACCGGCTGCCGTATTTTACCCTCACCCCAACTTTCAGCATTTGTCCGTCTCACGGTTATCTTGACGGGGAGCAGGAAACATGTTCGATCTGCAGTCAGAAAACCGAGGTTTATTCCCGGGTCGTGGGTTATTTACGTCCGGTAAAACAATGGAATGAAGGCAAGCAGGCTGAGTATGGAAACCGTCGAAGCTTTAAGGTGGCGAGTTAGACAGAAAACAGATAACAGACGACAGATGTCAGAGGGCAGAAAAAATAATTAACCACGGAAGAAGGGCACGGAAAAGCACGGAAAATGAAAAAAAGCAGTTATGTTTTGCGAATAAAACGATTCCGTGTCATTCCGTGAAAGTCCGTGGTGGAAAATAGCAGATTTCAGAAGTCAGAGGGTATTCAGAGGAGAACAGATGATAGCAGTAAAGAGAATGCCCTCTGGCTTCTGATACTATAATTTGATTTCAACGCCCCATCTAACGACCAAATAAGGCCTTGTTTGTCTCTTCGAAATGTTCATATGTTGTTTGGTTGTGCCTGTTAGCCCGTTAAATACAAAATTGAAAATATCTATCGTTTACACGGGCTCAACTGGCTTAACCGGCCAACCGGATAACCTAATATACAAATATTAATAGTGAGTATCAAAATATGCATCTTGGTGGATTGCAGAAAAGTTCTTTAGTAGATTATCCGGGTAAACTCAGTTCGGTCATATTTTTCTCGGGCTGTAATTTTGACTGCCCCTACTGTCATAACCCGGAGCTTGCCAGGGGCGGCACTGCCTGCCCGACGGATTTGAGCACTTCACATATTTGCCGTTTTTTTGAGCAAAGACAGGGTTTTTTAGATGGTGTTGTCATTTCCGGTGGCGAACCGACCCTGCAAAATGATCTGGAGGATTTTTGCAAAATGATCAAAGGTTTCGGCTTTCCGGTGAAACTGGACACCAACGGAAGCCGACCGAAGGTGCTGGAAAAGCTGATTGATGAAAAATTGGTCGATTACATCGCCATGGATCTAAAAACCGACCCGGTGCTTTACAAGTCTTTCATCAAACCGGATTACGGCCCGGATCCCATCCTGGCCAGTATTCGAATCCTCATGGAGTCCGGCATCGATTATGAATTCAGGACAACCTGTGTCAAACCGATTGTAACCCTTGAAACTGTTGAAAATATATCAGATCTCATTCAGGGCGCCCGACTGTATGCCCTGCAGCGATTTCGCAGCCGCGACATATTGCATCCCGAGTTTTTCGGCGGGGTTGAAAATGAATACCGCGATGAAGAACTGCTGCAGTTGAAAGCCGTTGGCGAGAAGCGGGTAGCAAAGTGTGTTATCCGCTAGCGGACATTAGATGGGGTTCTGATACCACTTCTAAGTTGTAAAACGGCCCCAGGCGATTATTATCCACACCAGCGCCGCCGTGACCATACTGATAAATACCGCAGCTGAACCCATGTCTTTGGCCCGTTTTGATAATTCATGCCTTTCCGGCCCGATGCGGTCCACCACCGCCTCAAGCGCTGAGTTCAACAATTCTGTGAGAAGAATCAACAGGATGGATGCTATCAGCAGGGCCCGTTCAACGCCGGAGCGCCCGAGCCAAATACCCAGGGGAAACATTATTGCGGCCACCACCACCTCCCCCCGAAAGGCCAGCTCGTTTTTCCAGGCCGATTTGATTCCGGCAAATGTGTAAATAAAAGCATTTTTTATGTGACCTATCAAATTTTCATTTTGCATTTTTTAAAATACAGCCCTTTAAGTTCATTAAAACTAAAAAATTGCAGACAAACCGGAATTATCAAATCACTGAACCGGGGTTAAAAAATGTTGTCATCGGTTATGATTCATGTTAGGTGAATTGTCAATTAATTTGAATTAAGCGGCAGCTTTATGCTGTTTATGGAAGCTTGAAAAAAGGAGGTAGGATCCATGGGTAGCGGCAGCAAAATCATGGTATTGGCAACCGTAATTGTTGTGGCTTTTATCTTGCAATTCGCCTTGATCGGTCTCGATCGGAATGAAACCCCCGGCACGGTAGCTGTTGACTTCAGCAAGGCCTATTTTAACCTGGATGCCGACATGGCTGACCTTATCTGCTCAGAGATGACAGGTGATGAAGATGCTGATGTCGTGGATGATTATATCCAACGCGTTGCTGCTGAGGCCCGGTCCGAGGGATTTGATCCCGGCTGGAAGAAAATGGCCCTCGCACATATCGAATTGGAAACTGCGATGGTGGATGAAAACACGGCGGAAGTCCAAATTACCTGTGAACGCAGAAGGTCGATGAATCCGGTGTTTGGGGCGGTAGCGAAAATATTCTGCCTCGGTGATACCTATCACGTCGAAGAAACACTTACGGTGGTAAAAGAAGAAGGCGGCTGGAAAGTTTGTGGTCAACCCTTTTCCCTGATTGAAGGTTGATGCTGTCCTTATTTGATTCATAATTGTGCGTTTTGCGTTTCATTAAAAAAATCATCACGAAAACACGAAAAATAGAATGCGCAGCGCAGGCGCTTGCGCCGCGTGAGCACGAAGGCGATCTAATTTTTTTCGTGTTTTCGTCCTTTCGTGCTTTCGTGATTAATTTTTCCTTTTAGGATCTATCAGCATGCAATCGATCTATGCTCGTTTGCGCGAGCAGGCACGCCAAATTGTTTCCAGCCTTCCTCCCCCTGATTTTTATCAGGACCACTCCCAGGATTACGAATATTCAAGCCGGTTGTTTAAAGCTGACCCGGAGGTTAGAAAATTACTGCGTTTTGTCAGTGACAATCTGGATGATGATTTTGGACACGGGCTGCAGCATGCGATAAAAGTAACGATTGATGCCGGAGCGCTGATGCATATTGAGGGACAGGCAGCCGGTTACGATGAATCCGTGCTTGTACGTAGGATCCAAATCGTTCAATGTGCCGGGCTGCTGCATGATACCAAGCGCAAAAAAAAGATCATTCCCGGCATGGAGCGGATTATGCCCGTACCGTGCTTGAGGATTATTCGCTTTCCTATGATGAAATCGAGGACGTTTGCCGGGCCATCCAAAACCACGAAGCTTTTAAAAACAATATCCCTATCGACACTGCCCAAGGCGTTCTGATATCCGATTGTCTGTATGATGCCGATAAATTTCGCTGGGGCCCCGATAATTTCACCGACACCCTGTGGGATATGGTATCCTTCTTAAATCCACCCCTGTCAAAATTCATGGCCCGGTATCCCCAGGGCATGGAAAGTCTGGAAAAAATCAAGACCACTTTCCGAACAGAAACCGGCAAGCAATACGGTCCTCAGTTTCTTGATCTTGGTTTGGCCATCGGGAAAAAATTGCACGATGTGATCCTGTCAGACTTCTCCGAATATTTATAAACTCTTTTATTATTCAATATGATAGATTCCGAACTCTTTCTTGTTTGACACCTATGCCGGAATTCCATATACTGCCTTGATAATTAACGAACCCTTAACTAAAAATCACCATAAATTCCCGATTGGTTGACCACCCATCGGAACCTAATCATCAGCGCAAGGAGGTAGAAATGGTTGCTACAACTTGGCCCACTTCAAACTGGCCGGAGGGTGTTGCCCACGATGTTACCGATTATGAAAAGCCCCTGTTCTCAATCCTCGACGACTCTGCCCGGGAATACCCCAACCAGGTTTACACCATTTTTAATGATGCCACACGGACCTATGCCCAGGTAAAAGATACTGCTGACCGGATTGCCAATTTTCTGGTTTCCCGCGGAATTAAAAAAGGAGATCGAGTAGCGATTTTTCTGCCGAATATTCCCCATTATCCGGCCATCTTTTTTGGTATCCTCAAAGCCGGGGCCATCTGTGTGACCTGCAACCCCCTGTATACGGCCAACGAACTGAATTACCAGTTGAATGATGCCGGCGCTAAAGCAGTTTTTTGTATGGATCATCCGATTTTTTATCCGACCACAGCCGAGGCCATAAAGGATACCGGTGTTGAAACCGTGGTGGTCTGCAGTGTGAAGTCCTACCTGCCCAAGGTGAAAGCATTTCTGGGTGGACTGCTGGGCAAAATTCCCAAGGCTGATCATTACGAGCCAGGCCACATCTTCTTTGATGATGCGGTGGCAGGCGCCAAGCCTGAGCCGCCGGTGGTCGAGATTAATCCGACCGAGGACCCGGCGTTGATAATATATACCGGCGGCACCACGGGCGTGCCCAAGGGTGCGGCGTTGACCCATTCAAATTTTTTGTATAACCTTCAGGCCCTAATGAGTGGGGCATGTTCGTCCATGAACCCGGAGGACAGCCGGAAAAGCTCCGCAAAGGCGGGTTCCACACCTATCTGGGGGTTCTGCCGTGGTACCATAGTTTCGGTTTAACGGTGGCAATGATGTCCTCCTGCGCGATCGGCGGCAGCCTGATTTGTGTCCCCGACCCCCGGGCCGGCAATCCCCCGTTCACCGAAGTGCTCAAAGCCGTTCAGAAATACAGGCCGACCGTTATGCCGGCGGTGCCGACTATTTTTGTGGCGTTCACCAATCATTCTCAGATTGACGACTTCGACCTGACCTCTTTGCTCGGTTGTTTTTCCGGCGGTGCACCCCTGCCCCCGGAAGTCTGCAAGCAGTTTGAGGAAAAGACAGGTGCGGTCATTTTTGAAGGTTACGGTTTGAGCGAGACGGCTCCGGTGGCAACTTCGAATCCGACCAGCAAGGAAAATCGAAAAATCGGGTCCATCGGTTTCCCCATACCCGGCACGGATGTTAAAATTTTGGATATCGATACCGGAACCCAGGCCTTGCCCCAGGGTGAAGACGGAGAGATTGCCATCTGCGGCCCCCAGGTCATGCAGGGCTACTGGAATAGACCCGATGAAAACGAAAAAGTATTTCGTGAGGTTGACGGCAATCGTTATTTCCTGACCGGCGATATCGGCCATATCGATGACGACGGGTATATCTCTGATCACCGACCGCAAAAAGGACATGATCCTGGTTGGCGGCTTCAATGTTTACCCGCGGGATGTGGAAGATATCCTGTTTCAACATCCCAAGGTGGCCCTGGCGGCCGTCGTTGGGGTGCCGGATGATAAAAGTGGCGAAATTGTTAAAGCCTACATCGAGCTTAAACCCGATGAATCGGCCACCGAAGAGGAAATCCTTGAATTCTGTAAGGAAAATATGGCCGGATATAAACGTCCGAAAATTGTTGAGTTCAGGGACACCTTGCCGGTTTCAAACGTTGGCAAAATCCTGCGCAGGGTGCTTAGAGACGAGGAACTCGAGAAGGCTAAATGAAAAAATGGATTACGGACCGTCCCTATCTTGTTACTAGTGCTGTTTTTTTAATCCTTATGATAGCCGGCTGGCAGGTGCTTTACTGGCAGGCCGAGGATTTTACATTTTTGCTGCTATTGTATTTTATCGTCACGCTGGGTATCCGTCTGGATGACATAGCCCGCAAAATCGGAGGCGGAGCCGGCAAATTGTCTGCCGGCTCCGTTGACCGGGAATCCGTCATCAGCCAGTTAGATGATATCAAAGCGTCCCTGGTCTCAATTAATGTCACCCTCAATAAATTACTGGAAGAAAAAAAAGATCCGCCTGTGTAACCTACCCCTTTTGGTATCTTGAAAATATTTCTAACCCCAACTCTATCCGCTCGGGTCAAAGCGTGTTTGGGTGTTTGGTATTTGGTGTCTGGTCCGCTAAAGAATCCATCGTACACCAAACACTAAATACCAAACACCAAACACGATCCATCAGCTAATTCAATCCGACAAAAAGGCGCTCCCTCCTTATCCACTGCTATTTTTTTACTTGACATAACAACATGTTCGATGGATTCACATTATCCTTGACAGCGGGTGGCAATATTGGTTAATGTTTCTCCATCAATTGATGGAAGCGATTGATTGAAAGGAGGGCGATGAATGCCATCACGCCTTGAAAGGGCCCGCAAAGATCCCAATTCAATGAAGGCCAAAATTCTGGGCTCAGCCCGCAAAATATTTGGTGAATACGGGTATAATGACACGACCACCCGGATGATTGCCGGAGACGTGGGTATCGACATATCAACCCTTTACTACCACTGGGGGGAAAAACAGGACCTGTACGAAGCGGTTCTGATAGAGATTAGCGAAGAGGTTCAGATAAAACTAATCGAAGTAGAAAAGAAGGTCAGTGGCCAATCCCTTGCAAGCCGCCTTGAATTGGCCATCGAAATGATGTCGGATTACCTTTTTTCCCATCCCGAAGTCTCAAATTTGATTCTGTTTGGATACTTTAACAAAACCCGACATGGTGTCACCCTGGACATTGGTATGTCCCAATACATTTCCAACATCGCTTTTGCCATGGGACTTTCAAATGACAGAGAAACGGTTTCCACCGAGGCCAAGGCCCGGATTTTGGCCGTCTGGAATACCGTCTTGAATTTTATCTCCGGAGAAAATTTCTTCCGGCCATTGCTGGATACGGATCGTGATGAATATATCCGGGTGGTCAAGGAGACACTTAAGTTTATCCTTGTTCCGGCGTTTACGGCGGAAAAGGCCTAAAGTGCTCTAAAATGCCTAAAATGCCTAAAATTATGGCGTCGCTGCGCTCCATCTTATTTCTTAGAATTCAAAATTTGAGGATGGGATAATCAACAACCTGATGAAAAATATTTTGACGGCCACTACGTTTCCAATTTTTAAATCGACAGAATTCTTCAATTTTAGGCACTTTAGGCATTTATGGTTAACTTTTTACCGGGCTCGAATAACAAATAAATGAATAACTACTAACTGATTTTAGGGAGGATAGAACATGGCTCTAAACCTTGATGCGGTCGGTAAAAAAATCGGCCCGTTTACGAAGGATTACAAATGGAAAGATCCCGTCCTTTATGCGCTTGGTGTTGGAGCGGGCTTTTCTGATCTGGAGTACTGTTATGAAAAGGATTTGAAGGTCATCCCCAGCTTTGGCATCACCACCATGTACGAGTTTATGCCGGATCTGGCTGCCACCAGCAACGTCAATCTGGCCGGGGTTCTTCATGGAGAGCAGGAGCTCATCTTTCACAATCCGATACCCCCGGAAGGAACCATGACCACCCAGGGGGCCATCAAGCATTATTACGACAAAGGCAAGGATAAGGGTGCCTTGATCGTTGCCGAACTAGAAACCACCCATTCCAACGGCCAGAAACTATTCACCAGCATTGTGACGGTTTTTGCGCGCCTGGACGGCGGTTTTGGCGGTGTAAACGCCCCCCCCAAAGAAGTTGTTTTTCCGGACCGGGATCCGGACTTCGTGGTTGAAGGAAGGCCTTCCGAAGATCAACCCTTGATTTACCGGCTTTCCGGGGATGTTTTTCAACTGCATGTCGACCAGGAATTTGCGGAAATGGCCGGATTTGAAAAGCCGATCATGCATGGCCTGTGTACCCACGGATACGCCTGCCGCTCTCTGATTCAAACCTTTATCCCCGGAGAACCGGAAAAGGCCCGGCGCATGGACTGCCGCTTTAAAAGGCCGTTATACCCCGGTATGCCTGTTGAGACCGTCATCTGGAAAACCGATGAAGGCCGGGCGATCTGGAGAGTCATCAATTCCGAAACCAAGGAAGTGGTGATCGACAACGGTGTTTTTGAATACGGAGATATTCCCAAAACAGAGATCCGCTTTGACGACCGCGTGGCCATTGTCACCGGCGCCGGCGCCGGGCTGGGCCGTACCTATGCCCTTGAGCTTGCCAGACGTGGGGCCAGGATCGTGGTCAACGACCTGGGCGGCGCCCGGGACGGTTCCGGGGATGGCACCCAGGCACCGGCGGATAAGGTTGTTGACGAAATTAAAGCCCTGGGAGGCGAGGCGGTGGCCAACTACGATAATGTGGCCACGGCCGAAGGCGGTGCCAGCATTGTCAAAAGCGCCCTGGATGCCTTCGGGACGGTGGACATTCTCATCAACAATGCCGGAATTCTGCGCGACAAGAGCTTCTTGAAAATGGAGCCCGAAAACTGGGCCGGTGTTCTCGACGTGCATCTCAACGGCGCTTACAACGTTTCCCGTCCGGCTTTTGCGGTGATGAAAGAAAAAGGCTACGGTCGAATTTTGATGACCACATCGGCCGCCGGACTGTACGGTAATTTCGGCCAGACAAACTATACCGCCGCTAAAATGGGCGTGGTGGGTCTGATGAATACCCTTAAGCTCGAAGGGCAAAAATACAACATCAACGTGAACACCATCGCACCGGTGGCTGCTTCGCGGCTGACCGAGGATATTTTGCCGCCGGACTTTCTGGACAAACTGAAGCCGGAGCTGGTGACACCCATGGCCTTGTATCTGGTATCGGAGAATTGTCCGGCCAGCGGCAGTATATACAACGTCGGCATGGGATGCTTCAACCGGGTCGCCATCGTTACCGGCCCCGGAGCGGTCGTGGGAGACGGTGAAAATGTTCCCACCCCGGAACAGCTGGTATCTGAATGGGATAAGATTGCTTCCCTAAAAGGCGCCAAAGAATATCAGGATGTCACCGAACAAATCGGAGATCTTCTGGCGGCTTTTTCCCAACCGGCTGAAGCCTCAAACGGGGGTGCGGCTGGATTTGGCTCTGCTGCGGAAATTTTTGATGCCATGCCTGCTTCCTTTGTGGCCGAGGCTGCGGCCGGCGTGGACGTTGTCTTCCAGTACATCATCTCCGGTGAAGGCGGCGGAGACTGGCACAGTGTGATTAAAGATGGAACATGCAAGGTCGATGCCGGGGTCCACGAAAAGCCCGGCTGTACATTAAAGATGGACGGCGGGGATTTCCTGGATATGATGAACGGGAAACTGCCGGCCATGCAGGCTTACACCTCGGGCAAGCTTAAAATCGAGGGCGACATAATGAAGTCGCAGTTGATTGAAAAGCTTTTCAAATTTTAATGACTCATGCAAACTTAAATTTTCTGGATGTTAACGGTATCAATCAAATACGAAATTCGAATCTCGAAACTCGAAACAAATCCGAATAGAAAATGACAAAAATTCTAAACACAATTTCGATCAGACGAATTCCAAATAAATATCTGCAAATTTGGAATATTTGGAAATTCGAATTTTGAATTTGTTTCGGATTTCGGATTTCGTGCTTCGGATTTTTAATCAGATTTGCTTTGGTGCAAAAACATATCCTTCCAACTCTTAATGGTATAGTAAAAATAGAGGAGAATAAAGATGATCGGAATTACTTCCTACGGTGCTTATATTCCACGGTTGAGGCTGGACCGCATGGCCATCTTTCAAGGGATGGGCTGGTTTGCTCCCGCCATCATGATGGTGGCCCAGGGGGAGCGCTCCATGTGCAACTGGGATGAAGACGCCATCACCATGGCGGTGGAGGCTTCCCGTGACTGTTTGCGCGGCCGGGATAAAAGTGAGCTGGAGGCGTTTTACCTGGCCTCGACAACCCTGCCGTTTGCGGACCGCCAGAACGCCGGTATCGTATCTGCCGCCCTCAACCTCAGGGATGACATGATGACAGCCGACCATACCTCTTCCCAGAAAGCGGCCACTACCGCTCTGATAACGGCCCTTGAATCAGTTCAGGGTGGACAGCGGCATAACATCATGGTGACGGCCAGCGACAGCCGGGAAACCAAAACGGCCTATTTCTACGAAATGTGGTTCGGCGATGGTGCCGCCGCATTATCTGTGGGGGACGACGATGTGATTGCCGAATTCAAAGGCTCCTATTCCCTTTCCATGGATTTTGTCGATCATTACCGCGGTGCCGATCAAAAATACGACTATGTCTGGGAAGAGCGCTGGACCCGGGATGCCGGTTACGGGGAGATTATTCCCAGGGTCGTTAACGGCCTGTTTGACAAACTGGGGATCAGCATGGATGATGTCGACCGGCTGGTGTACCCCTGTTTTTTTAAACGCGACCATCGCAGCATCGCCGCCGGCCTCGGTGCCACACCGGAGAAGCTGGTGGACAACATGCATGAGGTGTGCGGCGAAACAGGCGCAGCGCATTCTTTTATGATGTTTATATCCGCCCTGGAAGAGGCCAAGCCCGGGGATCGGATCCTGATGTGCGGTTTCGGCCAGGGCGCCAATGCCCTTTATTTTGAGGTGACGGACAACATTACCAGGCTGGCCGGCAGAAATGGTGTCGCCGGGTCACTGGCCAATAAAAAAACAACCGACAACTATCTCAAGTGGCTGAAATTCAGGGATCTGATCAAAACCGAAATGGGGATTCGGGCCGAGGCCCCCACCCAGACCGCAACCTCGGTTCTGTGGCGTAAAAACAAAATGATCATGGGCCTGGTGGGGGGTAAATGCCGGGAATGCAGTACGCCCCAGTTTCCAAAAGCCGACATATGCGTCAACCCGGAATGCGGGGCTTTTTACAGCCAGGAGGACTATGAGTTTGCCGATGTCCCGGCCAAAGTCAAAACTTTTACCGGTGACCTGCTTTCGGTGTCCGTCGATCCGCCGGCAATTTACGGTATGGTCCAGTTTGAAGGCGGCGGGCGGACGGTGGTGGATTTTACCGATTGCACCCTCGATGATATCAGCGTCGGTCTGCCGGTGAAAATGGCCTTTAAGCGCAAAGGCGTGGACAAGGAACGCGGATTTGTAAACTATTTCTGGAAAGCCGTGCCGGTGCCCGGAGCGGTCGAGGAGAAGGATAAAATTCGCTTTGATGACCGGGTGGCGGTTATCACCGGTGCCGGGGCAGGGCTTGGAAAGGCATATGCAATTGAGCTGGCCAAGCGGGGCGCCAAAGTTGTGGTCAACGATCTGGGGGGCGCCCGGGACGGATCCGGCAAAGGGTCGGCCTCTCCGGCCGACAAGGTCGTAGATGAAATCAAGGCCCTTGGCGGTGAGGCCGTGGCCAACTACGATAATGTGGCCACCCCCGAAGGCGGCGAGAGTATCGTCAAGACTGCCCTGGACACCTTTGGGCGGCTTGACATCGTGATCAACAACGCCGGAATTCTCAGAGACAAGAGCTTTATAAAGATGGAGCCCGAGAACTGGAAGGCGGTGATGGACGTGCACCTCAACGGGGCTTACCATGTCACCCGCCCGGCTATGGTCGCCATGAAAGAAAACGGCTACGGCCGGATAGTTATGACTACCTCGGCCGCCGGCCTCTACGGCAATTTCGGCCAGACCAACTATTCGGCTGCCAAGATGGGCCTGGTGGGTTTGATGAACACCCTCAAGCTGGAAGGCCAAAAATATAACATTAAGGTGAACACCATTGCCCCCATTGCAGCATCGCGGTTAACTGAAGATGTCATGCCGCCGGAGTTGTTTGAAAAATCCAGGCCGGAGTTTGTCGTTCCCATGGTAACCTATCTTTGCGGTGAGAACTGCAAAGAGTCCGGGGCGATCTTCAACAGCGGCATGGGGTATTTTAACCGGGTGGCTGTCTATACCGGTCCCACGGTTCAGTTTGGAGATCCGGAGAATCCGCCCACCCCCGAGCAGATTCACGAAAACTGGAACCAGATAAATTCCATGGACGGTGCCAAGGAAATGGCAGACGCCAACACGGCCATTTTTGCCCTGATTACACCGCCGTCCGAGGCGTCTGAATCAGCTGAACCTGACGAAAAGGCCGGCGGCGATGTTCAGGCGGTATTTGATAAAATGGTGGACAACTTCAAGGCCGAGGCCGCCTCCGGGGTTGATGTCAGCTTCCAGTTTAATATATCCGGCCCGGGCGGCGGCGAGTGGTATTGCGTGATCAAAGATTCGACCTGCACGGTTGAGAAGGGAACCCGCGAGAAGCCTGCCTGTACGATCAAAATGGCGGATGGTGACTTTCTGGCCATGATGGGCGGCAAGCTGCCGGCCATGCAGGCGTTCACTTCCGGCAAGCTGCTAATCGAAGGTGATGTGATGAAGTCGCAGCTGCTGGAGAAGCTGTTTAAGATAGGATAGGTAGAGAATTAGTCAAATAGAGAAATAGTCGAATTATCAGACAGTCTGATAGTCCGATAGATTGAAATCCTATTTAACTATTCAACTAATCAACTAATTAACGAATCAACTAATCAACCAATTTTTCCGGAGGAAAAATTATGGCCACAGGAATAAAAGATAAAGTTGCAATCATTGGAATGGGCTGCACCCGTTTCGGGGAGCGCTGGGACATGGGGGCCGAGGAGCTCATGGTCGAAGCCTTTAAAGAGTGCCTGGAGGATGCCGGCATCGAAAAGAAAGAGATCGGCGCGGCCTGGCTGGGGACCTGTTTTGACAGCATCAATGTGGGCAGAAGTGCGCTGCCGCTCTCTTTAACCCTTCGTCTGCCCAACATACCGGTTACCCGGGTTGAAAATTTTTGTGCCACCGGCACCGAGGCTTTTCGAGGTGCCTGTTATGCGGTGGCCTCGGGCGCTTATGATATTGCACTGGCCCTGGGTGTGGAAAAACTCAAGGATACCGGATACGGCGGCCTGCCCAGTTTTACGGGGTCGGATTCCGGCAGCCTGATGTGGCAGTGGTTTCCCAACATGACAGCCCCCGGTGCTTTCGCCCAGCTTGCCAGCGCTTATGCGGCCAAATATAAAATTGCCGATCAGGATCTCAAACGGGCGATCGCCCACGTGTCTGCCAAAAGCCATGCCAACGGTGCGTTGAACCCCAAGGCGCATTTGCGCAAAGTTGTCAGCGAAGACCAGATTATGGCCGCTCCGATTATTGCTCATCCTCTGGGGCTGTTTGACTGCTGCGGGGTCAGTGACGGGGCGGCCTGTGCCATTGTTACCACACCTGAAATAGCCAAACAGATGGGCAAAAAAGATTTCATCTCCGTTAAATCCCTTCAATTGGCGCTCAGCAGCGGTGAGGAGATGGGCTACAATGACTGGGACGGCGATCATTTCGTCACCACCAGCAAATGCAGCACCAAAGCCTACGAAGAGGCCGGCATCACCAACCCCAAAGAAGAGATCAGCATGATGGAGGTGCATGACTGTTTTTCCATCACCGAGCTGGTGACCATGGAAGATCTGCACCTTTCCGAGCGGGGCGAGGCCTGGCGCGATGTGATGGACGGCGTATTCGATCGCGACGGCAAAATCCCCTGCCAGGTGGACGGCGGTCTTAAATGTTTCGGCCACCCCATCGGGGCCTCGGGCTTGAGAATGCTTTACGAGATGTATCTCCAGTTTCAAGGGCTTGCCGGCGACCGTCAGCTGGAAGATCCCAAATTCGGGTTGACCCATAACCTGGGGGGCTTTCCCGCCATGAACGTTTGCAGCATATCGATAGTGGGAAGATACGAGGGGTCGTAGGTTGAAGGCATGTGCCTGCGGCAGTTGTAAGGTAGGCGCTTTTGGCGGTTTGAGGATAGAGGTTAGAGGTTGGAGGTTACGCCTTCGGCGGTTGGCGGTTTGAAGGCTGACACTTCAGAAAATGAAATGATTCAATCCTTTTTTGCCTCCATCCTAAAGCGCAGCGCTCCTCAAACCTAGCGCTGTTAATGCACGAACGAAGTGAGAAAATTTTATGGAGATTTTAAACTATACCGACGAACACAACGACTTCCGCGAACGCCTGCGGGGTTTCCTGGAAAAAGAAATTACTCCGTTTGGTGATCAATGGGAAAAAGACGGGATTGTGCCCAAAAGCGCCTGGCAGAAAATGGGGCAGGGCGGATTCCTGTGTCCGGATGTTGCGGTTGAATACGGCGGCCTGGGGGGCGATTTTCTGTATGCCCTTATTGCGGCCGAAGAGATGACCAAGACCTGGATTACCGGGCTGGCAACCCCCCTGCACAGTGACATCGTCGTGCCCTACATCAGTTCTTTTGGATCTGAAGAACTCAAGAAAAAATTTTTGCCCGGCTGCGTGTCGGGTGATATCGTGACGGCGGTGGCCATGACCGAACCGGGCGCCGGCAGTGATCTATCAAGCATCGAGACCACTGCTGTGGAGGAAGGTGAAGAAGTCGTCATCGACGGATCCAAGACCTTTATTTCAAACGGTTTGAATGCAGACCTGGTGGTGGTTGCCGCTAAAGACCCGGCCGTCGAAAATCCCTATGAGGCACTTTCGCTTTATGTCGTTGAATCCGATCGGCCCGGGTTCTCAACCGGGCGTCATTTGGAAAAGATGGGCATGTGGAGCCAGGATACGGCCGAACTGTTTTTTTCTAAATGCCGCATCCCCAGGAAGAATCGCCTCGGAGACAAGGGCATGGGCTTTTTGATGCTGATGGACAAGCTCCAGCAGGAGCGCCTGGTGTGTGCCATCATGGGCGTTACCGGGGCTGAACGCATTGTAGAGTGGACCATGGATTACTGCAAGCAGACGACGGTTTCCGGAAAACCCCTTTCAAAATCCCAGGCCGTGCAGTTCGCCCTGGTGGAAATGTCCACCGACATAAAGCTGGGCCGAACGTTTGTTGAAAAATTGGTTGCGGATCATATTGAAAAAAAAGAAATCATTGTTGAGACATCCATGGCCAAATACTGGACCACCGAGATGTTGAATCGGGTGGCCAATCGTTCTCTGGACCTGTGCGGGAACTTTGGCACCCTTGAGAAATGCCGGATCGTAAGGGCCTGGCGCGATGCCAGGATTATGACGATTTTTGCAGGCACCAACGAGGTCATGAAGAATATAGCGGCCAAATTCATGGGTCTTTAAAAAGCTCATAGCTCATAGCTGATAGCTGATAGTCTAAAGGAATAAAATCCTTTTTTTGACTATGAGCTCTAGGCTATGAGCAATTGATTAAATAAACTTTTTAGCTAACTACGACTAGTTGACTATTTTTCTAATCCCTAGGGAGGTTTCATGGAAAAGTACGATGCCGTCGTAATAGGGGCCGGCAATGGCGGGCTTACGGCAGCGGCGACCCTGGCGCGTAAGGGTTTAAATGTCATGTTGCTGGAGCGGCACAATATTCCCGGGGGGGCGGCGACGAGTTTTTGTCGCGGCCGTTTCGAGTTCGAGGTGGCGCTGCATCAGTTAAGCGGACTGGGAACACCGGAAAAACCCGGTCTTTTGCGCATGGATCTGGATAAGCTCGGGGTCCTGGGTGATCTCGAATTTGTGGAAATATCAGATTTATATCATGTGGCCACCCCGGACGGATTCAACATTACCCTCAAGACGGATCGCGATGAAACCATTGCGGTGCTGAAAGAAAAGTTTCCCAAAGAAAAAGAGGCCATCCAGAAATATTTTGATCTGATGGCAAGCTATGCCAATGACATGATCGGGGCTTTTATTTTTCGGGATCCGGAACCGTCGCGCGCAAAATATCCCGACTTGTATAAATATGCCCTGCAAAATTCCAAGGCGATTCTGGACGAATATTTTTCAGATCCTTTGCTAAAAGCGGTCCTGTCTGTTTTTTGGGGCTATATCGGTGTGCCCCCGACGCGGCTGGCTTTTGCCTACCTGGCCATGGTCCTTTTCCAGTACATGGAATTCAAACCCTTTCACATCAAGGGTGGCTCCCAGGCCCTGTCCAATGCCATCTTGAATAAATTCCTTACCAGCGGCGGGACGGCGCGATTCAACTGCGGCGCCAAAAAGATTGTGGTCGAGGACGGTAAGGTAAAAGGGGTGGTTACCGATGACGATATGGAGATTTCAACAGATTATGTGGTTTCCAACGCATCTCCCGTCGCCACCTATAATCATCTGATGGATCCGGAGCAGGTCCCCGAAGAGACCCTGGTCGAAATGAAATCCCGCAATCTCAGTACATCGGCCTTTACCATGTTTATCGGTTTTGACTGTGAGCCTGATGAGCTGGGCATCACCGAATCAACCAATTTTTTGATGGACAGTACGGACATATCAAACGGATTGCTCGAGAGAATGAATCGGATCGACATTCAAGACGAGCTAATGGTTCTCAGCTGCTATGACGTCACCGACCCGGGGTTTTCGCCCCCCGGTACCTGCCAGGCCAACGTGGTTACCCTGAAATACGGCGATCCCTGGCTCAAGATTCCCCCGCGGCAATACAATGATGTCAAATTTCGCTGCGCCGACTCCATGCTCAAGCGCATCGAGGAAATTTTTCCGGGGGCCCGGAATCACATTGAAGAGATAGAGGTGGGGACCCCCCTGACCCACATGCGCTATCTGGGACATCCGCTGGGAGCCATTTACGGATATGAGATGCTTACAAAGGACTCGTTGTTTTTCCAGCCCAGTCGTTACTCTCCTTTTGGGGGTTTGTTTTTTGCCGGGGGTTGGGCCGGGGATAATGGGTTTGAGCCGACGCTGCGTTCAGGCATCGCTGCGGCCAAGTCGATACTGAGGCGGCTGGGCAAGAAATGATGCCACAAGTTTTTTTGTTCAGGAGGCAGAAAAAAGTAGCATCGAACAGTAAAGGGATGAACATCGAACATCGAACGTCCAACATCGAACGTCGAATTAGAAAAGATGAAGACTCAGATACAGGCTATAGAAGAAGGACAGTTCTGGAATGTGGTGAGAATTAGAAAGGTTGAGAGTATCCAAGCGGCTGATAAGAAAATTTAATTGCGGAGCGGAGCGACATCAGTATTCGATGTTCGACGTTGGACGTTCGATGTTGGACGTTCAAACTGAACTATTCTACGAGTTATGAACTAGAGATCATAAATTTGCTGTTGGATTTATATCTGGCTTAGGAGGCATCATGAGAAAAGGCATCTGGCAGGAATTTGACGGCTACCAGGATATTGCCGAAGAGATTAAAGTCAGTCAAAAATTGGGTGGTACGGTTGCATCCGCCGTGGCTTCGGCCCAGGAGTATATCCGCCAGCTGCATCCCGATCGGATAGAGCTGTCTGTCAGCGACATTATCGAGGAGACCCCGTCGACCAAAACCCTGCGGCTGGTTTCAAAGGACAACTACCTTCCGCCATTTCTGGCCGGGCAGTACATTGCACTTTTCCTTGAAATCGGGGGCATCCGCACCAGTCGTCCCTACAGCATATCCTCCCAACCCAATCAAACCGGATTTTATGATATTACGGTGCGGCGGGTTGAAAACGGGCTGGTTTCGAACTATTTGCTCGATGAAGTCAAGCGCGGCCACACATTGATCAGCTCCGGGCCGGCAGGCAATTTCTACTTTAATCCGTTGATTCATAAAAAAATCATGGTGTGCATTGCCGGTGGGAGCGGGATTACGCCGTTTATGGGCATGATCCGCGAGATCATTGAATGCGGGCTGGACCGAAGCGTATATCTTTTTTACGGCAATAAAACCACCGATGATATTATCTTTGGTTCCGAATTCGACCGCCTGGCCGAACGATTCGATAATATTCACTACATACCGGTGGTAGAAGAGCCGGCGGGCGGCTATGGCGGGGCCTGCGGGTTCATCACCCGCGAGCTTATGCAGGAGGTGCTGGCGGACATCGAAAACAAATCATTTTTTATCTGCGGACCCCAGGGACTTTACGATTTCTGCCTGCCCCAGGTTGAAGGCATGGGTGTGCCCAAACGCAAAATCAAGCAAGAAATGTACGGTGCGCCGCCTAACGTCTGGGACTATCCCGGCTGGCCCGCAGGAATCGGCAAAGATGATGTTTTCTCTGTGAAGGTTAAACACGGTCCCCAAATAGAAGCCTGCGCCACCGAACCGTTGCTGACAGCCCTGGAAAAAAACCATGTTGTGGTGCCTTCATTGTGCCGCTCGGGTGACTGCAGCATGTGCCGGGTCAAAGTTCTTGCCGGTAAAGTCTATCAACTTCCGGGTGTGCCCGTCCGCAAGTCGGACAGGCAATTTGGCTATGTACATTCGTGTATGGCGTATCCCCTTGAGGATTTGGAAATACTATTATAGTCAGATCGCGGCTGGAAGCCGCTCCCACAATGCCCGTTATCAGTTATTTGTTCTGAAAGCAAATTCATAGAGTTCTACTAATAGCCAATAACGAATAACTATTTCCGATCCACTTGTGGGAGCGGCTTCCAGCCGCGAATTAAAGGATGAGATCATGTCTGAAAGTAATTTGGCTGGTGAAAAAAATGGAAGCATTTATACAATTTCTTTCAATCGTCCTGAAAAGCGCAATGCCATTACCGTCGAGATGCTGACGGGGATCTGTGAGCTGGCCGAGAGCCAGGCCGGCGACCCGGACATCCGGGCCATTATTCTCAAGGGTGAAGGCAAGCTGTTTTCGGCCGGGGTGGATTTTAACTCCCTGGGGGCCGAGGTGGGCGCCCGCCTGGGGGAGGCCGGGGCCGGCGGCGCTCCTCTGAGGGCTCTGATTTACCGGTTCCAGCAATATTTGAATCGCCTCGAGGCGGTCGAGGTCCCCATTATCTGCGCCATGCATGGCAGGGCCCTGGGCCTCGGCATTGAACTGGCTCTGGCCTGCGATATTCGCCTCATGAGTGACGATTGCATCTGGGCCATGCCGGAGCTGAAGCTGGGTGTTATTGCCGACCTGGGGGGGACCTCACGGCTTGCCAGGTTGATTGGACCCTCCAGGACCATGGAGATTTTCCTGACCGCCAGAGATTACACCGCCCGACAGGCACTTGACTGGGGCCTGGTAAATTATATTTATCCGGAAAAAGATCTGTTTGCCGAAGCTGAAAAAATGGCCCTGGATATGGCCGCGACAGCCCCTCTTGCCGGCGGTGCGGTTAAAAAAATCATCAAGCGCGGCGATGGTGTCGATCTGATGACCCAGCTGGATATGGAGGCCAACCATAACAGCATTTTGTTAAGAACCGAAGATTTCCAGGAAGGCCTCGCGGCCATGATGGAAAAGCGCCCGGCCAGGTGGAAGAAGAAATAGTCTAAGGGTTCAGGGTCCAAGGTTCAGAGGTTCAGGGTTAAGACCTAATCCGGACATTACCGGCTGTAAAGCCAAACCGGCTGCCTGGCGCCGGCCGACCAATTCAGCGCCTACAGCATTGATGCGATCCTGTTTGTCAGTGGTTGCGGCAGGGCTCAAAATACGAGTTCGCCTATAAGCCGGGTTAGCGAATATAGAGAACGCTGAACCCTGAACCTGTGAACCGTAACAAATCCATTTGAAAAACGGGCGCACGGGTTCAACGGGCAAACAGGCCAACCTTTTTCAGAAGGGGAAAAGATCATGGCACAGGTAATAGCCGATCGACGGGATATTGATTTTGTTCTTTACGAGCAATTCGATGTCGAGGAACTGACGCAGAACGAAAAATTTGCGGAATTTAACAAAAAAACCTTTGACCTGATCATCAAAGAAGCCCGGAACCTGGCGGTCAAGGAGATTTTGCCGACCTTTGCCGAGGGCGACCGCGAGGGGGTCCGGCTGGAAAACGGACAGGTGAAAGTGCCGGCCTGCTACCATCGGCCGTACAAGCTGTTTAAGGAAGGCGAATGGACCGCCCTGGTTGCGGACCCCGAACTTGGCGGGCAGGGGCTTCCCTATTGCATATCTCAGGCGGCTTCAGAATACCTGGTAGGCGCCAACTACGCCTTTACGCTTTACGGGGTAGTGGGGCATGCGGCCGGGGAGCTTGTTGAAATCTACGGCACCGATGAGCAGAAAAGACTGTTTTTAAAAAAGATGTATACCGGTGAATGGAGCGGCACCATGCAGTTGACCGAGCCCCAGGCCGGAACGGACGTAGGCGCGCTGACAACCTCGGCCGTCAAAAATCCGGATGGGACTTACTCGATAACCGGCAACAAGATTTTTATTACCGCCGGGGATCAGGACCTGACGGAGAACATCATTCACCCGGTGCTGGCCCGCATTGAAGGCGCACCCCAGGGCACCAAGGGGATTTCACTGTTTCTGATTCCCAAGATCTGGGTCAATGAAGACGGCAGTTTAGGAGAGCCCAACGATATCGTCTGCACCGGGCTGGAAGAAAAGATGGGCATCCATGGCAGTTCCACCTGTTCCATGGCCCTGGGCAGCCAGGGCAAATGCCGGGGGCTTTTGCTGGGAGAAGAAAACAAAGGCATGCGGGCCATGTTTTACATGATGAACGTCGCCCGGCTGGCGGTCGGATTTATCGGCTTTATCAGCGGCTCGGCGGCTTACATGTATGCATTGAATTACGCCCGCGAACGGCTCCAGGGCAAAGACCTTGACGCAATCATGGACGCGGACGCGCCCCAGGTTCCCATTATCCGTCATCCGGACGTGCGCCGCATGCTGTTGTGGATGAAGGCCCATGTTGAGGGGATGCGCAGTTTTATCTACTATATCAGCTCCTTGATAGATCGGCAGGCCTGCTCGGATGACGATAAGATAAAAGATTATAATCAAGGCCTGCTCGACCTTCTGACCCCGGTCGTTAAGTCATACTGTTCCGATCGCGGGTTTGAAATCTGTGTCGAAGCCCTCCAGGTCTACGGCGGGTACGGATACACCCGTGAATACCCGGTGGAGCAGCTTTTGAGGGATTGTAAAATTGCCTCTATTTATGAAGGAACCAATGGGATTCAGGCCATGGATCTCCTGGGCCGCAAGCTGGGTATGAAGGGCGGACTCGTATTTATGAATTTCATGCAGGAGATTCAGAAAATTACCGGGCAGGCCAAAGAAACAGGCAGCCTGGCGGAAATGGCGAACAGGGTTGATGAAGCCGTCAACCGCCTGGGGGAAGTCGCCATGCACCTGGGCAAAACCGCGATGTCGCCTGAAATAAAAGTGGCCTTTGCCTACGCCAAACCCTTTTTGGACGTCATGGGGGATGTTTGCATGGCCTGGATGCTCCTGTGGCGAGCATCCATCGCAGTCCCCAAACTGGAGAAACTGGCCGGGGGCGCAGGCCAAAAGGTCAGACATGCAAAGGCCGCCAAAAACAAAGACGCGGCTTTTTATGAAGGCCAGCTGCAGTCAGCCAGATATTTTATCAACTCCATTCTGCCGATTACGATGGGCAAAATGAACGCCATTGAAGCCGGTGATCCGGCAACAATAGAGATCCCGGAAGCGGCCTTTGGGGGATAACTAAAATTCCATAAAATTAGTCACTTATTTATATTATACAGAACTTTCTCCACCGAATCATTGTTATATGACACATTTCTATAGGGCGTAATCAGATGACAGTCGAAGAGCGATACAGACAAAGATACAAATCAGGGGACACGCCTTGGGACGTCGGGCAGCCGGATTTCAATCTTATCGAAGTTGTGACCAAAAAATCCTATTCAGAGCTGCAAGGTCTTAGATATTGGCTGTGGAACCGGGACTTAATTACCATATCTTCCCAAAACCCTTTCGAGACGTTATAGGTAAATCTTTTCAGACACTTCGTTTGACAATGCTATAGAGAAACAAATAGAAAAAGATTCTTGATGAACATTTCGAGATTTCAATCTCGAAAACGAACAACCGCAGCGTTTTGGGATCAATGAACGATCTCTCTTATCAAATGCGATATGAAATTTCTTCGGTAGGCGGATTAGCAAATGCCAATTTAGCAGAATTGAACCACTATCTTAATCGAATACCTATGGGTGGTATCGAGGAAACATACAGCATTGACGCACTAAAAAATTTACTGAGCAAATGAAGCGCATAACAAACCAGTGGAGCTGACGGCGTGTAGTGTGGCGGTTTATCGTAAAAGTCCGTGCAGGCTCGACACCCATCAGGGCCGCAGCTCACTTCAACGTTAGCGATAATTCAGGATCGGAGAAATAATGAATATTCGAGAAGCATCAGATTCAGACTTAAATGATGTATTGTTAGTTGAAAAAGAAGCGTTTGGATATGACAATGAGTCAAATCTCGTAAAGGATCTATTAAGTGATCCAAGTGCAAGCCCTCTTTATTCTTTGCTTGCTTTTAATGACGATAGGGCGGTGGGCCATGTTTTATTTACTTCGGCACGCTTAGAGGAAACACAAAATGGTGTATCTATATCAATTTTAGCTCCCTTAGCTGTAATACCTGACTTTCAAAAGATAGGCGTAGGTGGTAAGCTCATTGAACGCGGTTTACAGCATTTAGCGAACTCTGGGTTGATTTGGTCCTCGTGCTTGGACTCCAGATTATTATCCTCGTTATGGTTTCAAACCTGCTGGTGCACAGGATTTTAAGCCCCTTATCCTATCCCTGAAGAGCATGCTAATGCATGGATGGTTCAGGAACTACATCCCGGGGTGATAGGCAGCGTATCTGGCAAAGTTAGATGCGCAGACATGTTGAATAAACCGGAACATTGGCGAGAATAAACGCAAAATCGCCAACCAGGCGCTCAAGTTGGATCGGGGTAATCACATAATGGGAAAAGGCATCGGTTTCATAGATCCACCTTTGACGTCTGTCAACTACCACGGGTACTGCTGTGCACAGGAGTTAAAAGCTAAAGTATACAGCCGATAACTTGAATTGACTTTTAATTTATCGCAAAGGATCTAAAAATGGCTGCCACAGCCCTTCCCGCTTTTGAACATCCTATTAAAGAGCCAAAAGGATTATCTCCCCGCATTCAATGGTTGCGGGACTACTATTTCCAGGGCACCGAACGCGCCTGGAACAACGAGTTTGTCGCCTGGACCACTGGCACTGCCTGGGACGTCCAGTTCAATGAGATGACTTTTTATATCGTGCCCGAAACCTATACCCTGCTGCAAACCTTGCGGGGCTCCTACCGTCAGGCCGCCCGCAAAATTGATCTTCACAAGGACTTCTGGTCCTGGAGCATTGTCGAGCGACGGGCCTGGTTCATCAAGGAAGTGATGGTCACCCGGATGCCGCAAGAAATTCTGCCAGGAGACCTGATTGCCGGCGGGCGCTTTAATATTCAGGCCTCCCTGTGCCTGGACCAAGATGAACAGAAAGAATTTGATAAAGCTGTTCTCGGCAAAAACGGTGCCAGGGCTAAAATGAAATGGTTTCACGATCACGGCTACGGCAATTCCGGCGCCACCAGCGGTCATTTGATACCCGATCATGAGCGGGCACTGAAAATCGGGTGGCAGGGTATTTATGCAGATCTGGAGGCAAAGTATAAAGCGCTGAGCGACGGTGATAGAAAAGGACCTGCCGGCGATCAGCTAAAAGCCATGATGACGTCTGCAACCATGGCGCGCGACCTGGCCGCAAAATACAAGGGCGTCTGTATAGACCTGGCAGCCTCCGAGGGCGATCCTGCCAGGCGCCAGGAACTTTTGCAGATGGCCCAAAATCTGGAACGGGTGCCCTGGGAGCCGGCCCGAACTTTTTGGGAAGCGCTGCAGGCCTTGTGGATCAATCATATGCTGATCATGAGCGACGAAAATTATCCCGGTCCCGGGGCTTCCTTTGGCCGCATCGACCAATACCTGCTGCCCTATTGGGAGTCTTCTCTGGCCCATGGCATGGATCGAGAATTCGGCAAAGAGATTCTGAAATGCTTCTGGGTGCATTGCAATACAGTTTATGATGCCATGATTCGCAACGGCAACCAGGGGATCACATCGGGTTTCGGTCAACTGATCACCCTCTCGGGCATGGGCGAAAACAAAACGGATCTGACCAACGATCTGACCTATGCCTTGCTTGAAGTGATTGACGAGATGAGCCCGATCCTCGAGCCCAAGCCCAATGTGCGGCTGCACCGCAACTCTCCCGATGAATTGCTGGACAAGCTGGTGGAGATGATCTCTTCGAGCCAGGGGTCACCCTTTTTGTTGAATTTCGATGAGCGCTCCATGGCCGGTATGATGCTCGAGGCCAAACGCGCAGGCCTTGAACATCTGATCAATGCCAGCAACGTCCACGATTATGCACCGGTGGGCTGCCTTGAGAACACTATGGTGGGCAACGACCGTTCCGGCACGGTCGACAATAACCTTAATCTGCTCAAAGCCGTCGAATTGACCCTGACCGGTGGAAAAGATCTGGTGCCATTTTTCAATCCCATGACCGGCAAAGAAGAGTCAATAAAACAGGACGGCCCGAACACCGGTGATGCCTCCCAATTTAAATCCTGGGATGAATTTTACGATGCCTATGTCAAACAAACCGAATACATCATCGCCAAATGTGCGCAGGTCTACGAAGCGTCCGAATCCATCCGGGCCAAATATTTTCCCACGCCCTATCTTTCCTGTCTGGTCAGGGGCTGTGCCCAAAAAGGCCGTGATATTAATCAAGGTGGGGCCGAGATCAATTTAACCACCCTTGAGGCCGTCACCTATGCCACCACTGTCGATTCGTTGCTGGCGATTAAATATCTGATCTTTGACAAACAGAAAGTTACCATGGATGCGCTCATCGAGGCTTTGAAAGACAACTGGCAGGGGCATGAAGTGCTGCAGGCAATGGCAAAAAATAAAGCTCCCAAATACGGTCGGGATGATGATCAGGCGGATGAAATGGCGAAAAAAGTCATGGATTTATGGTGCGGCATAGCCTGGCAGCATCGCACGGTATCCACTGGCCGGCAATTCAGACCCGGTATGCTCAGCTGGAATTACTGGGCTGGAGACGGGTTTGTAATGGCAGCCAGCGCGGATGGAAGGCCCAAAGGTCAGTTCTTATCAAATGCGATCTGCCCATCCAATGGAGCGGATATCAAGGGCCCCACGTCCAATGCCAATTCGGTGGGCAAGGTGCTGGGCGGCAAAGCCCTGGACGGAAAGGGTGACTGGGATGAATACTTTAACTGTCTTCCCAATGGTGCCAGCCATACGATTACCTTCAATCCTTCAATTT
This sequence comes from uncultured delta proteobacterium, assembly GCA_963766255.1. Classification (GTDB taxonomy): domain Bacteria; phylum Desulfobacterota; class Desulfobacteria; order Desulfobacterales; family JAFDCJ01; genus JAFDCJ01. Next base: position 23,464 of record CAVXZZ010000028.1, on the reverse strand, counting down.
TAAAAGATTCCGAGCACAGGGATAAATTCAAGGCCTTTTTAAGGGGCTATTGCGAAAACGGCGGCAGCGCGTTGCAGATCAATATGCTTGATCCGGACATGCTGCGCGATGCCCAGGCACACCCGGCGGACTATCGCCACCTGCTGGTCAGAATAACGGGCTACAATGCCTACTTTACTGCGGTCGGAAAAGAACTGCAGGATGAGGTGATTCAGCGGGTGAGCCATGGGCGGTTTTGAGAGTTTGTTCACCGCAGAGACGCGGAGATCGCTGAGATAAAGATTTTTTAATTTGGCGCTGAGACGCCGCCAAATTAAAACTACCTGAGGCTTCGCCTAAAATACTGAATGGTATATATTCAATCATACTGGCCATCTTTTCGCTGAACAATGTGAAGGGTAGCCTTTTCGGCAGCTTGATGTTTTTATTTTCCGTCCTCTCAACGGAAAATAAAGAAAAAATTAGTTCTCTGCGATCTCTGCGTCTTTGCGGTGAAAAATAGTTTCTTCACAAACCTATAAAATTTGCCTTATGATTATATGAAAGCAACCATCCTGGAAATTCAACGGATGTCCACCGAAGACGGGCCGGGCCTGCGGACCACTGTTTTTTTTAAAGGTTGCAGCCTTCAATGTAAATGGTGTCACAATCCTGAAAGTATTTCCGCCCGCCCCCAAATCCACTGGATCGGCAACCGCTGTATCGGCTGCAAAACCTGCCTGGATGTCTGTCCTGAAAACGCCCTGGCATTTACCTCACAGAGCAACACCATCGACCGTACCAAATGCACTGGCTGCGGTATCTGCGCCGAAGAGTGTCCCTCCACGGCCCTGGAGATTTTGGGGCAATTATGGAATCTGGATGACTTATCTGCTGAAGTCGTCAAAGACAAAATCTATTTTGAAAAATCAGGCGGTGGTGTCACCCTGGGCGGCGGCGAACCGACTTTGCAATCTGAATTCTGCAGAGGCCTTTTAATACGATTAAAAGAAAATGCCATCCACACGGCCGTTGATACCTGCGGCCTGTGCTCGCGCAAAGCATTGGGCCGGATTTTGCCTCATACGGATCTTGTGCTCTATGACCTCAAAGAGATTAATTCCCAAAAGCACCAGCATTTTACCGGCAGTGATAATCAACGCATCCTCGAGAATTTAGTTTATATTAAGGACTGCATGGGCTCTGAAGGATTTCCAGAAGAGCTTTGGATAAGAACGCCCGTAATTCCCGGGGCTACTGATTCGGAAGAAAACATCAGGGGTATCGGTCGATTTATGGCCGACAACCTCGACGGTTTCGTCAGCCGGTGGGACCTGTGTGCCTTCAACAACCTCTGCCGGGATAAATATCTGCGGCTGGATTTGACCTGGGAATTAAAAGACAGCGACCTGCTGAGTAAATTATTCATGGAAAAAATGGCTGCAATTGCACGCAACTCGGGAGTCCATCCGGATATCGTTCACTGGGATGGAACGACCAGACTCGATGTAAATGATATATCTAATGAGCAAGTTGTCTTAAGCTAAAATACTATAACCTGGATTTGAGATGCACTTATTTGTCTGGAAATTCGAGTTTCGGATTTTTACAGACCATCGTATATTTGCTGACGTTTATGTATTTCGAGGAGATTGGACATTGAAGCAAAGAACCAAATTCACCGAACAGGAGATGAAGGCTTTCGAACCCGCCGAGAAGATTGGTATCGTGGCCAGCATCAATCCGGAAGGGCGTCCGCATATATCTTTGATTACTTCCATCATGGCGCCCAAACCGGATCAAATCACCCTGGGTCAGTTTTGCCAGGGTCTGAGCAAGCAGCATATACAGCAAAATAATCATATCGCTTTTTTGATTATGACCATGGATAAAAAGATGTGGCGGGGGAGAGCCAAATGGACCCACCTGAAAAAGGAGGGCCCGGAATATGAACGCTATAACGAGATCCCCATGTTCAGATATAACACTTACTTTGGGATCAATACCGTCCACTATCTGGATCTTGTCCAAACCTCTGAATGTCAGCGCCTGCCGATGCCGCGGATCGTGGTTTCTGCCATGCTTACCAAATTTGCCAAAGGCAGTGTGCAAGGGGATAAAACCGGAAGGATTTTGACACCGTTTGCGGAGCAACTGTTCAACCAGCTCGATTCGTTGAAATTTGTGGCCTATATTGGCACCGAGGGGTATCCGACCATCATCCCGGTTATCCAATGCCAGGCGGCCGATAGCCGCACGCTTACGTTTTCACCCCTGGCATTTAAAGAAGAATTTGCTCCTATTGCACCGGGAACCGAGGTTGCCGTTTTCGGTCTGACCATGGGGATGGAAGACGTCCTGGTGCGGGGGACCTTTCATGGCTTTAAGCGTTACAGACTCATGAAACTGGGAACCGTTGGCATTGAGTGGGTGTATAATTCCATGCCGCCGGGTCATGGACAGATATATCCGCAGGTTGAATTGCGAGCAGTTACAAATTTTTAGCGATTGCCAATTCCCGGCATTGCTACGGCTGTCAAGGGTGATGGCGGTTCATTCGGATAATCATCCCCTTTTTAATTCAATCATCAAAAAGATGATCGCCGCCACCCATGCCGCACCATATCCCCAAATCCATTGTTCCATTTTTTCACCATTGCCTCCGAGGGCACAGTTCATTCGTGAGCTGCACCATTGCGGAGGCCACGTGATTGAATACCTTAACTAGTTTCAAATAGCTGATATCTGCCAATAGAGTGTAATTGGTGGTCACACGTCATTACTTTTTGAATTTCCGTCTAAAAATGGCCAGACCGGCTAACCCGCCTCCCACCAGAAGCATAGTTGCGGGCTCAGGGACTGGTTGCACTGGAGGCGGCGCTCCATCTTTTTCTGCATTCAATTTTTTAAATTCTACCCACGAGGGTTTGGTTCCTTTACCGGAATTTTGACTACTTTGAAATTTGCCTTTATTCCCCGATCGTGAACTAAAAGCCTGGGCTTTTCCATCCGGGGTAATATCCAGTGCAAAAGGTGCCAGCAACATGGTAAGGCACACCGCCAGGCAAAAGAGAATTTTGATCTTTGAGTAATCCATTTGATTCCTTTCTTAGTTTGTCAGTTGTTTTCCCAATGCGGTCCCTCACCTGTCAGCAGCACAAAAAATCCTATTTTTTGGGGACCAGCAGATACTTGCAACAACAATGCCAACCTATGAAAAAATTGATATATGAGTGAAATCAGTATGATAGGGGGAGATGCCGGATAGTGGAAAAAAAGAGACTAGGAAAGAAAGGAAATAATTTTGGGAAGATATTTACATACTATTGAAGCTCAGGAAAGGGTCTTTCTTTACTTCCGGTTCCAAGAACAGTATCGTTTTCGTCTAGGGCTTTGACGGTAATTTTATATCGGCCGGTACTATTGGGCGGTGGGCAAGGGCCGGTGATTTCTGCATAACTTCCCCTCGTAATCGTGCCGGATCCCTCATATGTTATCGTGACTATCGTTGCACCCTGTCGGTGAATGATTTAACACGATCTGAGAAAAGTTTGGCACAGGTCGGGCAATAGTTGTGATGCGTTTTTACATCGGTATGGGTTGAAGTTCGTTTATGGATATGATTCAAAAATTTAGGCGTCGCGTACAGCTTGCCGCAGCCCTCGCATCGTTCCAGCGGATGTTGGCCGATGATGTCACTGCGGATTGATATGGTTCTGACATTATCATGATCGTCAACCCTGATTACATCCGTCGGGCAGATATTCGCGCAGGTGGCACAGCCGATGCATCGTCCTTCGATGGGCGTGACATAATTCATTCCGTCGCGCTTTTCCATTTTGAGGGCCCCGGGCCCGACGATCTCTTTGCAGACCCGGATGCACAACCGACAGCGAATACACCCGTCGGGAGGCGGCCCCGGGTCTATGCCATATGCCCCGGCAAGTTCGCTGATGGCCTTGGATTGGGGTGCCATTTGAAGCAGGTTTTTGAAGGCCCTGGTTCTGGCGCGTTCAACTGCCTGGCTACTGGTTTTAACAACCATGCCGTTTTTTACTTTCAGGACACACGCCAGCATCGTAACACCTTCACCGGCAGAGTGGCCTGGTACTTCAACAGCGCACAATCGGCAGGAGCCGGAAGGTTTCAATGAGGGATGGTAACACAATGTGGGAATTTTAAGGCCATTGGCCCTGGCAACCTGCAGAACGGTCATCCCCTCTTCAGCATCATATTCATGGTTATCTATGGTAATCTTAGGCATTCACCATCCCCTTATTATATAATTTTGAATAGAAGTGGTTTCGAAACCACTTCTATTCAATCCTGACCAGCTTCATGCAGGTCTTCTATATACTCTTTGAGCTGATGGATTTCTTCGGTCAGTGATTCAATCTGAAATTCAACCAGATCCTTGAGCGCCAGCACACCCATAATTTTCTGATTCTCCATTACCGGCAGGTGATAGATATCGGATTTAATCATCCGGTTGATGACAGCAGTAAGGTTTTCAGTCGGTTTTGCTGCAATGAATTCACGGGTGATGACCCTATTCAATTTGATTTTTGATAGTGCTGAATTCCTGATTTGTTGATAACACCGAAATACATCTTTTTCGGTAAAGATGCCCGTCGGGTCGCCATCGGCCGTTACGATCAGCGCGCTGGCATTTTTTGCGGTCATTAGTTTGATGGCATCATCAACGCAATGATCGCTTGTGATCGTATAGACCGGGCGGGATTTTTGCTTTAAAATGGCCAGTACATCCATCGAGACGATCTTCCTTCCCTATCTAAGGTCGTCCGGTTCAATCTCCCAAAGCGATATCAGATTTGAAACAGCTTTTAGTCATCCAGCTGCTTTAGACAATCCTGCGGAAAGCGATGCGTCCCTTTGCCCACCAGACTTACTTCCACAAGCGCATCGGGATCATTTATGGTGGCATCCGGATCGGTGATGATGCCGTGCAATCCGACATATTCATCCATGTAGCTTTCCCAGCTTTCGTCTTTGGATTTTTTGAAAATCTCAACTTTCTGACCACGTCGAAAAACCATGTCATCTCTCCAATAACAATCTCTTGATTCTCGATACCCGTTGCTGGTCCCTATTCGCTGGCTGCCGCTCTGAATTTCCCAGTTACCAGGAGCCAGCCGCCAGGGTCCAGGGGCCAGAAGCCTGAGGCAAAAGGCCAGGTACCAGCAACCCGAACCCTAAACCTTTTTTATCGGTGCGTCGTCGACACTGTATTTGGCGGATGCTTTTCGGGCGCATGCATCACAGAGCCGGCGGTCATCAGCAAGCCGGGCCACTTGATCGGTTCGTTTCTGCACGAAATCGAGGTAGCGCGCCGGTCCCAGGACAGCTCCGCATTTATCGCAATCCAGCAATTTTTTTTGATTGAGGATGGTCCCGCAAAGGGAAAGAACCCGTTGACCCCCGGTGTCCTCCATGTGCATCGCCCCGGTAGGACAGTTGGTGGCACAGGCCCCGCACAATATGCATCGGTCTTCGGTGACGCTGAAATCGGTTGCCACCGGGTGGTCAAAGTCGAAATAACCCATTTGCAGGGCATTGACGCCCATTTTATCACGGCAGACTTCGACACACTTGCCGCATCGCAGGCAGATATCGCAGCGCAGACAGCGCCGGGCCTCCTCCCGCACCCTATTCTCAGGGTAGCCAAGCTCGACCTGTTGAAAAGTGGTACGTCGGCGATCGATATCCAGTAGTCTCATCTCCGGTCGCTGTAGCGTCATTTTATCAGCGGCGGCAATTTGCAGATGATCAATTCTTCCCCGGCGGGTCGGTACCGGCGGCATGGTGGGCTGGGGTATGCCTGATAAATAGCGGTCTATGGATTGTGCTGCGCGCTTGCCGCCGCCAATGGCTTCGATAACGGTCGCCGGCCCGGTAACGGCATCGCCGGCTGCGAAAACACCTTCCATATCAGTTTCCATGGTGGCCATTTGAACGCTGATTGTCTGGCGGCGGGTCCATTCAACACTTTCTAGAGATTCCATGCAGCCGGTATCAACTTTCTGCCCGATGGCACAGATAACGACATCGGTGTCGATGGTGTAGTCGCTGCCTTCAAGGGGGACCGGGTATTTTCGATCCTGCCCCGGTTTGCTGACCAGCTCGGCCTGCAAACATCGCAGACCCTGGACACAACCGCTGCTTCCGGCAACCTCGGTGGGCACAACCAGAAACTGGAAATTGATTCCCTCTTCTTCGGCCTGTTCGATTTCTTCCTCATCGGCCGGCATTTCAGAGCGGGTTCGACGATAGGCCAGGGTAACCGCTTCACAGCCCAGCCGCAGGCAGGTTCTGGCCGCGTCAATGGCCACATTGCCCCCGCCGATGACCACCACACGGTTGCCCGGAATCTGGTGGTCGCCCAGGGCCACCCGCCTCAAAAAGTCAATAGCTTCAATTACCTGGGGGAATTCTGCCTCTCCGGGTACGCCCAGTTTGAAAGATTTATGGGCGCCGATGGCAAAGAAAAAGGCGTCAAAACCCTCTGCTTTCAGTTGCTGGAGATTTGCGTCCCGGCCAAAACGGGTGTTAAACTGAAAGTCAACTCCCAGCTCTTTCAGCATGGCAACTTCCTGATCGATAACTTCACCGGGCAGTCGATAGCGCGGAATACCCAGCAGAATCATGCCGCCGGCGACTGGTTGTTCTTCAATAACCCTGACGCCGTAACCTTGCAGGGCCAGATAATAGGCCGCACTCATTCCGCCGGGTCCGGCACCGATGACACAGACCTTTTTATTTTTATCAGGCGCTTTGGGCGGGTTTTTATAGCTGCCCTGGGACATGGCCCTTTCGGCAGCGAAGCCTTTGAGGGTTTTTATGGATATGGGGGTGTCAATGCGCCCGCGGACACACATAAATTCACAGGGCCGGGTGCACACCAGGCCGCATACCCAGGGGAAGGGGCAGTCATTGCGGATGACCTCGACGGCCTCGGCATCCCGCCCCAGGCCAATGAGGGTTAAGTAGGTCGGTATATCCAAGCCGGCCGGGCAGGTCATCTGGCAGGGGGCGGGTGCCAGTTTTACGCAATCGCCGGTTGCACAGTTATGGGTGTCAATATGGCTGGTAACTACTTCCCTGTGTTGTTGTAGTGTTGAGCTTATCAGTTTGCCGACCTGTGCTGAAGATTCGGATTTCCCGTCTTGCTCCAGTTTGGCACCGAGGGATTCCATGGCCGGCATATGCTGTTGGTCGGCGCCACCCCAGGCAACATCCCTTAACAGGCGCAAAACATCCTCCGCCCGGCGCCTGTCCCTGGGATTTGCCAGACCACCGGAATCAATGGCAGCCGCCAGCTTGCCGATTAAGTCACTGACCGGACATAAAGTATCGGGCATCTTTCCATCTCCTATTCAAAATCGGCAATCAACCGGGCGTGCCTTTCGCGGGTTGTTTTGCTCTTGGCCGAAGGTTCGCCAAAATGCAGGCATTTGGTAATGCACTTGGTGACGCAGGCCGGATCTAAGCCCTGGTCGACCCGGTCCATGCAGAAATCGCACTTCACCGCTTTGCCGGTCTCCGGGTTCCATTGGGGTGTGCCCCAGGGACAGGCCGAAATACAGGCCTTGCAGCCGACACAGAGTTTGTCATCCACGAAGACAATGCCGTCCTTGGGCCGTTTTTGCATGGCCCCTGTCGGGCAGGCCGCCACACACCAGGGGTCCTGGCAGTGGAAGCAGGGCATAAATACATAGGCCATGCGCGGGAGGTTGTTGACCTTTTTAGGGCCCACCGGGATGATTTGGGTCAGCCGGGGTCCGATGGGCAAATTGTTTTTGGTTTTGCAGTGGGACTCACAGCTGAAGCATCCGATGCAGCGTTTGGTGTCCTGGTAGATGTAGTACTTACTCATACTTGTTCCTCCAAATATATTGCCTATATGTTGAGCGAATTAGGTTCCATCAAATAGTTATTCGTTATAAGTTATTTGTTATTAGAATCTGAAAAGTGTGATTCAGATATTGCGACCATCTTTGAGATTACAATCAGGCCTCTTTCCGTTTCCAGCATAGCTGGATGACACATCGTTCTTTATTATCTAGGGTGCGCCTCCCAGCATAGATGGATGACGCATCGATCTTTATTATCTAGGGTGCGCCTCCCAGCATAGATGGATGACGCATCGATCTTTATTATCTAGGGTGCGCCTTAACTATTAACCCATAACGAATAACAGATAACGCTACTCGGCTTTCTCGACTTTTACAAAACATTCCATCAGAGAATTGGCGCCTCCGACCGGATCATAGACGTCCAGCAGGCCGGTTTCAAAACGATAATCTCCCAGCCCTTTATTATAACCCCGGGTTTGCCAGGGCACTTTGCGGCCAAAACCGTGAACCATGAATACCGATTCGGAATGAATGAACTCGGTCACATAGGCATGAATAGTCCCCGAGTGACTCCCGTCCGAAGAGGTTACCCGGACCAGATCGCCGTTTGAAACGCCCATTTTAGCGGCCTCATCAGCGTTTAGCCACAACTGATTTTCTGGCATGATTTCGCTGAGAACCGGATTGTTTTGGGTGCGTCCATGGGTATGCACCGGACTGCGTCCAAAAGCCAGACGATAATGGCCTTCATCGGGTTTTTGCGGTTTCTCATAGGGTTTAAAGGATTCTATCTTGCTTTCCTGCAGTCGGCTGGAAACAAATTCTATTTTTTTGGAAGGCGTCTTGAACTTAAGATCCTTCATGCGATCCCACCAAACCGGTTTATCCGCCAGTGATACCGAGCCCTTTTTCTCCAGATCACTGACGTTGACCCCGGTACCTTTAAGCTGGAATTCCCAGAATTCCTCCATATCCTTGAATTTGAAATACTCCCCGGCTCCCAGCCGCTCTGCCAGGGATTTGAAAATCCACCAGTCCGGCTTGGCATCGTTGCGGGGTTCGACCGCCTGTTTACGTATACCGAAGGATGGTTTCAAGCCCTTGCCGGTGGTCAGGACACTTGATTTTTCCAGATAGGTTGCCGAGGGCAAAAGCACATCCGCATACCAGCCGGTTTCGCTGTAATTGGCATCGATGGCAACCAGCAGATCCAGCTTGTCAAAGGCCTTCTTTTGAGCTTCCGGATCCGGCAGGCTTAGAAGCGGGTCATGCCGGAAGGCGATGTAGGCTTTGACCGCATAGGGCTTGCCGCTGAGAAGTGCCGGATAAAGCAAATGCAAAAGCCCCGGTCCGGACTCGAAATGTTTGTGTTTCCAGCCGCAGCCGTCCACCCGCTTTTCTTCCGGTTTGGGGATGGTATCCTGCAGGGCGTTGAGCCCTTTGGCACCCACATCGCCCGGGCCTTTCTGAAAGAACAGACCGCCGGGGGTTTCAAAAGCGCCCATTAACGCATTCAGGATATAATTGGATCGTATCGAATAAAAGGAATCCGAATAGCGGGCCATCATCCAGCCGGGATGAAAAAGTACCGATGGGCTGTCTGCTGCAATTTCATGGGCAAACTCTATGATTTCGCTGGCCGGGATTCCGGTCTCCCCGGTAGCCCATTCGGGCGTGTAGGGAACGACGAACGATTCCAACTCTTTTAGTCCCAGGACCCATTGATTGACAAACTCGGCATCATAAAGTTTGTCGCGTAACACGGTGTGTATAATTCCCAGGTTGAGCGCATAGTCCGTGCCGGGGCGGATGGCCCAGTAGCGTGTCGCTTTCATGGCGGTGCCGGCGGCCCGGGGATCGATATAGGTAATTTTCCCGCCCCGATCCAGCATGTTCATGATAGAACCGGCCGCCTTGACCCGCAGGGATTCAAAGACATTTCTGCCATATAGAACCAGGTGTTTGCAGTTGCCGTAATCGTAGTTGAAGGTTTTACGGCCTGAGCCGAAGAGTGAAAGGGCCGCGTGCTGAACATTACGGGCACAGGTGCAGTCATGGTTGAAATAATTCGGCGAGCCGATGGCCCTCAGGAAACTGCGGTGAATATCCCGAAACGGTCCCCCCCGGTCGCTTAAGGCAATGGCCCTGGCGCCGTGTTTTTTTATGATGGTTTGTAATTTTTTGGCAATATAATCCAGGGCCTCGTCCCAGCTGACCTTTTTCCATTTGCCTTCGCCCCGTTGGCCTTCCCGAATCATAGGATGCTGGGGTCTTTCATAGTCGTAGAGCATGGCAAGGCCGGCGGAACCCTTGGCGCACAGCCGCCCGGCCATGCCCGGATCGTTGGGGTTGCCTTCAATCCATTTGACGACACCGTCTTCGATATCGACCTTGATAGGGCACCTGACCGTACACATGCCGCAAATGCTGAATACCGATTCTTTCATAACAGCTTCTCTCCTTCTAATGTCATTCATGTTGGCTTGAGCGACGATATTGATAAATAGATATAATCGAAATCGTGAAAAAAGTTAAGTACAAAAATGGTGGCTGAATATCTGTCAGCAGACTTAAGCCATAATATTTGTTGCGCTGCAATAAATATTATGTATTTATGGGCCTAAACATTTTCAGCTATTAATATTGACCTTTTGCGGGGCCGTATTATTTTAACAAATGCTATCACCGCAGCTATCGGCGGCCTGCCTGATTTCGGATTCGATGTAATTGACGACTGAGGATTTTATTAAATTATTTCAATGATATATAATAATTCTCAACCGGCGCAAATGATCAATTTTTCTTGTTTGGCGGCATCCGCATTGTTTCGGTTTGAGATGTTTTCGGCAACGGAAAGCTATGCACATGGGTATAGGCCCGTCAGGGCCCTAAATTAATTTTTTTATTGAGGAGGAGGATATGAGGAAGAATATTTTGGTTTTTTGTTCGATTTTGCTGTTTTTTTCTGTAGCGGTCCCGCTTATCGGGCCGGTGGATGCCTTTGCCGACAAGCTGTCGGAAGCCATTGCCTCAGCTCCCCAGGGCACCGGTAAAGGGCAGATCGACCCCAAGGCAGCTCCGGGCTACCTGGGCATTTCCGGCGCCCCTGACATCAACCTGACCATCGGGTTGTTGTGGGCTATCTGGGTGGGCTGGATCTTTTCGACGGTGGGTGCCTTCGGCGGGATCATGGCCGGTGTTGGTCACATGACGATTTATGGGCTGGGAGCCTACGCCAAAACCTTTAAAGACACGGCCCCGTCGCTCAATAAATTTGTCACCGACAGTATCCGGGTTTCCAACCAGTGGCTGGTGGGGCTTTCCGCCCTGGTTTCCAGCGTCAACTACGGCCGCCAGAAAAGGCTGGTTACCGCCCTTGGATTCTTCCTGGGTATTGGTGCCCTGTTTGCAACGCTTCTGATTGTGTTTACCACAGCCGGGAAGTTATCATTTTCCCAGTACCAGGGCTGGTTCGGGCTTTGTGTGTTCGTGATTGGCGGTTTCATGATCTACGAGATGACCCCCCGGGGGCAGGCCTCTAAAAAAACGGCCCTGGAGGCCGCTAAAGCTTTTGAAAGCAGTATCAAGGAGAAAAAAGACATTACCGAGCAGGGAATCAAAACCGTCAAATTGAGCCTGATGAAGACCGAGTTTTCCTTTTTCGGCCAGACCTTTTCCTTCAGCCCCCTCTGGGCCTTTGTCGGTGGTTTTTTTATATCGGCCATCGCTTCATTTTTGGGGGTCGGCGGCGGATTTCTCTATGTACCGTTTTTAACCAGTGTTGTCGGACTTCCCATGTTCGTGGTTGCCGGTACATCGGCCCTGTCGGTTTTGATCGGAATGATCTTCGCCATTTTCAACTTCATGGTTCTCAAAGGCGTGATGGTTTACTGGCCGATGATCGGTGCTGAACTGGTCGGCATCTTTATCGGGTCGATGATCGGGCCTCGAACCGGCAAGTATATCCCGGCCAAGGTACTGAAGGGCATTTTTATCTTCCTTGCCATCTTCATCGGCCTGCGATACACGCTGAGAGGATTTTTCGGAATCAGCATTATCTAAGATCGAAATAACATGCATATGTCCGGGTTCCGGGATTAGGCCCGGAACCGGACATCATGCCATTCGGCCATAAATTGTGCCGCAATTTTTTCAGGTAACCCTACCCATGGCAGCCTTTTTTTCAGCATTTAATTATCATATCGACGGTTTTCTGATCTTTTTTTACCGTCTCACCGGCTATGCCTTTGTGGACTATATCATCGGAACGTTCTGCCTGGCTTTTTTTTGTGTGGTCATCGGAGAGATCTCTGTCTCGCTGGCCCTTAAATTTAATCGGCGCTATTTTGACGAAATGAACGAAGAGATGCTGGCCAAGGAAAGGTTGTCTATGCAGGCTTACAAGGCCGGGGATGTGGCTGGCTACAAAGGACTCAACAAGGAAGCCACCGATGTCTGGGGCAGGCGGTTTTTCACCATGGTGGGATACTCCGCCGGAATCCTGTGGCCCATTCCATTTGCTCTGGGTTGGATGCAGATGCGATTTGCCTCTGTGGAGTTTGATCTGGCCTTCCCGTTGTCACTGATTTTCGGCCATTCGGTGGGATATATCTTTACGTTTATTCCGATATATATTTTATGCCGGATTTTGTTTAAATACATGCGTCCCCATTTACCGTATTTTAAAGGGATTCAGAATATCCTCAACGAATACGACACTAAAAAATCACCCTAACATCCCACCATATAGTTCCCCATCCTGCCGCGTTACCGCCAGATGGCTTCTAATCCACACCTAGATAAATTGTCCATCTTTGGAAACACTATTTCCTGAATAAGATGTCTTTTTGCAGGGGATGTGGCTTGACACCACCCGTATGAATAGAAATATTTAACTCAGTGAATTATCGTGACCAAACCGGATCTCCGGCTTTTCGTGCCAGCGCAGTCTATTCGCTATTTCGAATCGCGGCGGCTGCTTAAGGAATCAGAAACCAACCCATCACAGGCGGTGATTCGTCCGAAACGGTATTGATATTATGGAAAATGCCGAAATAAAACCACCGGCAGTTGGAGGCGGCCGCAATCAGATACCGGCTCATCATCGATCTTTTTTAAGACCCGCGAGCGCTCGAGGGCGGAAAACTTTTCCCTGGGCGCCACCGAGCACCAAGCCACCGGTTGCTTTTTAGAATACGCCAGCAGGCCCGGTATGTCTCCGGAATCTACAATTGTTTTCATGGCCTGCCGGTTGGCCTCACCCTTTTGCTGTTCAAACTCTTTGCGGGTTAAGCGCCACAGCATGCACCAGCATCCGCCGCAGGCCCCTTTTTCACCAAACAGGGTTTCAAAATCGGACCAGCGCTTTTTGGTTACCGGATGAAATTCGAGCTTTATGCTATTAGCCTGCTTGGTCTTCACAATCTTTCCCCGGTCCAATATATTTCCCTGTTTTGTGGGAACGGCTTCCAGCCGCGATTTTCACTGCCGTTGAAAAAGCGAATCGCGGCGGCCCCGCTAAAGGACAGCGGGATGCAAGCAAAATCCGCTTCCACGACAACAGGTATAAACAGATGCCCAATATTCTGCTTACTTCACTTTAGATCGTTCTTGCAAAAATATTATCATTCTGGATGTCGCTGCCGACCGTAAATTTGGCCCGGCCGACAATTTCAAATTCCCATTTTTTATAAAAGGCACTGGCGCGATGGTTAAATTCCCATGTGCTTAGCCAGACAGATTGAAACCCCCTTGAACGCGCCAAGTCCAGGCATGCCTTCATCAGGGTATTGCCGACATTGCGGCCGTAATACTCTTTGCGCAAATAAAAACGGTTCAATTGAACAGGATTGGGAGTTTTTAGACAGTCGGGCGGGTCTTCAGGGTGCAAATAGGCATAGCCGGCAGCTGCCGAGTTGATTTCAATGATAATAAACAGTGATTTTTCATTATTCAACTGTTCTGTAATGTCTTCGATCCTAAAAGCCCTTCGCAGATGTTCCGCCATGTCCTCCGGGGCCGTCTCTTCCGCGAAGGCCTCGTAAAATGAAGTCCGGCCGAGATCGGCCAGCAATTCGGCGTCAACCGGGCCGGCTGTTCTAATGTTAATTTCAGAAAATTTAGTAGATCTTTTTTCCATTGTGAATAAAACTGAATTCCCTACTCTTAAGCCAAACCATCAGGAATAACAAGCAACTGGATTCCCGCTTCCCGGGAATCCAGGGTTGTCGACTGTTTTAGTTATCACTTAAATACGGGATCTTCAAAAAAAAGCCAAATAACCAGGCTACACTGCCGGGACATGGGTGGTCGTCACTTCAGCCAGGAGCCGGCCTTTGTCACCGGTAACCCGGGTTCTAACTACGGTCACCCGCTTACCTTTCCTTACAAAGCGGGCTTCTGCAAAAATTTCACCGCCACGTTGATTACCCAGAAGATTGGCGTTTACATTTATCGCCAATGGAAACCCCTGGCCGTCTTCTCCGAGCTTTGCGGAACCGATAGCCAGTACGGTGGCCGTCACATCGGCCACCCAGAGCATGGCACCGGCCTGGACGGTTCCGAATGGATTGAGCGCCCCGGCAATCACCGGCATCCTGCTGACAACACGATCTTCACTTCGCTCTTCAATAAAAAATTCCAATTCCCCACTACGCCTGGCCTTTGTAAGATGCTCCTGAATGTTCATTTGTCTGGTCATCCCTTATTTTATTTAGTAACTTAATCGACTTTCAAAGCTATTGGATTATGTTGCCCATTACAGTTCAATTATAAAGTGAAAGTAATTTCACCGCCCGCTTCGCTCGAGACGCAAAGAACGCAGAGGAAGTGATAATTTTGTTTTCCGTTGAGAGGACGGAAAACAAAAACGCTAAGCCCTTCTGGCAGACCTAAATTAAGTATTCAAGTTACAGGTTCTATCTATGGGGCAGCAACGGCAACTTGAAATTTACTAGATTAATTTTTTGCCGGAGGCCGATGGTTTTTTCTGATTTTTCCTTCTCAAAAAATCAGACAAATGAAATTTCATCTTCGCGATCTCTGCGCCTCTGCGGTGAATAATTTTTGTTCGAATCCTAATTTTGCGTGCAGTTTCCATCCATAATTTTAATCTGCTGGCTAATCTTCACCATTTGGAGGTGTCCTTGAAGAAATCGCTGATGTATACGATCTTTCCATTTCTCATTTCCAGGATGGTGGCGCCTTCGTTTTCATATGGTTCTTTACGTCGATCGGCTCCGCGATTGGTCCAGTGCACTGCGGCCTGATCTCCCTGGCGAATCACTCTTTTAACCGTAAAGACTAATTCGGGGTATTGGCGGAAAAAGATCTTTAAAAACTTCAATATGCGGTCTTTGCCAACCATTGGCTGAGCTTTGGGGAAGAAAAGCTCTGCCTGGGGGGCAAGTAAATTGTCCGCTTCAACCAGGTCATGCTCGTTTAAAACCTGGAAAAATTTAAGGACCATCTCTTTGTTAGAGCGTTTGTCAAAATAACGTTCCGATAGCGGTGGTTTTTTGGGTCATGTGTGGGTTGTCGATAACGTCTAATATGGCCTTATCCAAACGCTCTAATAGTTTTTCTTCATTTTTACAGACGTAGTTATTGAACCAGCGTGCTTTCATCGTTAGCCAGATGCGTTCTATCGGGTTGAGATCGGGTGAATACGGCGGCAAGTACATCGGTTGCCAGTTATGCCAATTGGTTGTTTTACGTTTGTGCCATGAGGCATTGTCCATAATCAAAATATTAGTTGTTCTTTGAAATGAGATACTTTTATCAGCTTCGTCTAAAAACGCCTGATAGGTAGCCGAGTCAGAATGCGATGCCTCAATGGCAAAAAACTCTCCGCTGCGCGGGCAGACCATGCCGATGACATTGATGCGCAGATGGCCGCCATTTTTGGTCACCCGGGTTTTTCGACCCTTTTTGTCCCAGCGCTTTCGGGGACGCGGATCGCCCTCAAAGCCGGACTCGTCGGCAAACCAGATATCCACATCGGGTCGCTTGAACAGTTGCTCAAGTTTATGCAAAAACGTTTCACGCAACTGCTCATCTTGTTTGTCCGGCCATGGCTGGGGCGTCTTTAGCGCATAGCCTTGTTTGTGAAAAAACCGTACCACCGTCTCATAGCTGCATTGGATCTGATAGGTTTGACTAATGTAGCCATGAAAGGCTTTGGCGGTCCAAAAGCTACGCTGGGCTTGTTGGGGCTCATCGATCAGCTGGACCAATTGCGGTGCCTGCTGATCCTTGATAATGGTCATTCGGCCTGGTCGCTTTTTGACAATCAGCCCGTCGACACCACACTGATTGAAACGGTTAATCCACTTTCTCAAGGCACGATTGGTTACCAGCAGTGCCTTGCAGACAAGCTGTCTGTCGGCACCAGCTAACAGCATCTGGATGGCGCTACAGCGTGTAGCTGTTTCATTGGAACCCACCCGGGAAACTTGCTTGAGCTCTTCGATAGTCGCGTTTTCCGGATTGGCGATGAGTAAAACCCGTGCCATTGATTAACATATGGCACATCGTTCCGTAAAAGTCTAAGATTTTTTTTAATAAAAAAAATAATATAGCGGTTGTCATGTTTATTATAATTTCAAGCCGTTACACATTGCAGTGCCGTCTGTTAAAAATATAGCAATCGGAACATATTTATGACAACCGCTATAGTCATAGGGCAGCACCTTTTCGGGGTTTGGCAATCAAATTAAGACTTGGCGAGCTTTTTTCCTGTTTCCAAATAATAATTCATAGACGCTTCCCAGAATTTCATGCCGGCTTCGAAATTTTTCTGGGTGAAGGCTTCAAGAAATTTATTGCCTTGTTCGCAGATTGCAGTGATGACATAGGTTATCTTGACCGTCGATACACTTTCCGCTTTTTCATCCACAGCAATGCAGAGCCGGGCGATTCTGGATTCCGGGGTAACGCGAACAAATTCGATTTCCCGGTTCTGAACATCTCTTTTGGTGATCATCCAGATCGTATCTTTTTCGCCTTCCTGCCGGGATAGAAAGACGCACCCTTCTTCCGCCAAACCGCTTTCCGAATGCAGCAGGGTGTAATCCCAGCCGTCCAGCCATTCGCTTTCCCTGACCGGGCAGAGAAGGTCAAACACCCGGGTCGGGTCGGCATGGATGGTTTGCTCAAAGCTTCTGGTGATATGCTTAGCCTTGAACGATGGGCTGATTGTCCGGGGCATTGAATATCTCCTGGGTAGAATTTGAATTAGGGTTTGGCCGGTCTGCCCGTTACCGGTTAGCCCGTTTAAAATGCGACTATTCCGATTTAAACCGGCGAACGGGCCAACGGGCTAACGGGTAACCTGATTGAGACAGCTTCTAATAAATTTTGCTGAACCTTGCCGCAATTGCTTCAATATGTCGCTGGTCGGTACCGCAGCACCCGCCGATCACCTTGATTCCGAATTTATGGTGCAAAGCCAGCAACTCCTCTGCAAAGATTTCGGGGTCTGAACCGGACAGCTGCTCGAGGCTTTAATCCGATCCGGATTCGCGCGCCAGGTTGGAGCTGCGAGGAGGAGCGGAAGATTGAATTTTAATCCGATCTCAATGTATTGCCGGTAAATTTTTTCCAGGGCCAGCCTGCCCTCGTCATCATAAATCAGGCCGGCGTGCAGGATATGGGGATCCAAATCAATCGAGGGGTCACGATGGAGTCTTTCTATTACAGCACCCTCGGTCAGAATTATCGGTGAACTGTTTACGGTTTCGACAAAATTCATATTCTACTCGGATTTAAGAGCATTGAACTCAACCCACATCCCTTCTTCATTTTTTAATAATTTTTGATAGATATAATGGGCCGCGGCGACATCCTCGGCTGCTAAACCCAGGGATTTAAACAGGGTGATTTCCTCCGGCGATGCGCGACCGCCTATTTTGCCTATAAGAATGTCTCCGATTTCCCCCCGGATATGGTCATCACCGATGGCCCCCTCTTTTTTGGGAAAAAGAAAATCACCGGCCTCGTTGAGGGTGGATTCCCTGCGGTCCACAAACAGTTTTGATTTAACCACTGCTGCCGTGTCCAATTCCCTGGCAAAGGCCACACTGGATCCCACCGCATTGATGTGGGTTCCCGGTGATATCCAATCGCCTTGCAAGACCGGTTCGGTTGCCGAAGTGACCGTGCAAATAATATCGGCCCCGTCAACTGCCGCCCTGACACTTTCAAAGGCAGTTATGGGAATACGGTGCTTAGCCGATGCCTGATCGGCAAATTTTTGAGCATGCTCAAAATGTTGGCTCCAAACCCGCACGCCGGTGATTTGTCGCGCGATCCCCATGGCTTCAAGGTGGGTTTCGGCCTGGACCCCTGACCCTAAAATTGCCAGAACAGAGGCGTCTTCCCCGGCAAGTAAACGGGTTGCAACTCCGCTGACGGCTGCGGTCCGGATGGCGGTGATTTTGCCTGCATCCATCATGGCCAGGAGGCGGCCGTTTACGATTTCGAACAGCATCACGGTTCCCTGATGTGAGTCATAGTCAGTCGTATGATTGCCCGGGAAAACACTGATAGTTTTTAATCCCATTACCTCCGTGTACCCCAGATAAGCCGGCATCATCCCGATAAGCCCGGATTTATCCGGCAGCCACATGGCATGGCGCAGCGGATTGACAGCATTACCGCGGCCCAACATCTCGAGGGTTTCGGCCATGACATCCATGCACGCACCCATCGGGAGCCATTGTTGCACTGCCTGGTGATTTACCATAAGCACTTGCATCAAATACACCTTTCATTACAAAATTTCTTTTAATATTTCGAGACTGATATTTCCGCCGCAAATAACAACGACCACATTTTTGCCGGCAAAACGATCGCCTTGCTTTTTACAGGCGGCCACTGCCACGGCTGCAGAGCCCTCGATCAGCATATGCTGGGTCTGCATGAATTCCCGCAGGCTATCCTTGATCTCCGATTCAGTGACCGTCATGTACTCATCGACGAATTCGCGGCAGAAGTCCAGGGTAATGGAACCCGGTTCAACACCGCCGGCCGTTCCATCGGAGAGGGTCGGCAGCGAGGGCAGGTCCAGGATTCGGCCGGCCTTGACGGACTGGATCATTACCTGGGAATTTTCCGGTGAGCATCCGATAATTTCCACTTCCGAATTAATGGATTTAAGATACCCTGAAATTCCGGAAATCATGCCGCCACCGCCCAGGGCGACATAAACCGCATCGATCCGGTCCAGCTG
Source organism: uncultured delta proteobacterium (assembly GCA_963766255.1). Lineage (GTDB taxonomy): Bacteria > Desulfobacterota > Desulfobacteria > Desulfobacterales > JAFDCJ01 > JAFDCJ01. The sequence goes on along the minus strand of CAVXZZ010000028.1, from coordinate 4,381 downwards.
GTTTGTCAATTCCAGGCCAATGGTTCCCTGGCCGCCAATGACTTTTAGATCGTTGTATGGCGGCAGGTGGGTCATTTTGTTTTTTTCGGCGTAGTGCCGGGCGTGGGCTTCGGTTTCGCCGCTGTCACTGCCGATATGGCGAACTTCGGCCCCCAGCCGCTCAATGACCGCTACTTTGGCGGGGGAAGCATTTTCCGGGACGAAAACCACACCGCGGCCCTTGACAATACCGAGGCCGAACGCAAAAGCAGCGCCGTGATTGCCGGTGGAAGCGGTCACCACCCCCCGTTCTTTTTCTTCAGCGGTCAAAGACAGGAGCTTGTTCATCGCTCCTCTTAATTTAAATGAACCGGTATGCTGTAAATTCTCCAGCTTGAAGTACACCTGAGCACCTGTCATGCGGCTGTAGAAAGGAGAGTACTCCAAATAAGTTTCCCTGATATAGGGCCTTATAACTTTTTCAGCAGAAATTACTTCGCCGGCGATGTCCATAGGTCTAGATTTCCTTTTTCACAGCTGTGTAAATGTCGGTGCCAAACTGCCAGACCGCCTCACTGTATCTGGCAAAATTTTCTAAAGCGCTATAATAACGCCGGTAACTATCGTCATCGATTCTATGTGAAAACAGCAATAAGTTCAGCATCATGAGGGAATTGTAGTAGGGGGCTTCTGCGCGTTGCATGGCCGTTAAAATGCTTTTGTCTTCCGAGATCATTGCAAGCTTATTCTCCAAAGCGCAGGAAATTAATTTTTGGTCAGTTGATAAAGAGGATGACCCGGCGTGTTGAAGCCATACGACACCGGGCACCTGTTTTCCAGTTTCTGAGATAACCTCCGGAATTGAATATAATTGAATCGTACGGCTAAGTATACTGAAAAAGCCGGCTTTTTGGGAGTATATGATGGACGAAGTGTCTATCAATGCCTTCTTTAGCTGTTCAAAGGCGCGCAAGGTCATATTGGGAGCTGTTACAGGATCAATCGTCATGGCGCTGCTTCTGTCGATAGGCCTCTAATGCTTGCAGCAGCCAGGCCTCAGAGGTAATTTTTTTTCCGTCTTTCAATCTTGCATAATACAGTCTGCCGGTCATAAGACTTTTTGTGGCCGTCAGCTGGATAAAATCCTCGGGGGTTTTGATCTTATCATTGAAATGTTCATATTTTCTCTGCATGTGGGCCGCAGCTTCCACGGCCGTGTGCTCTTTATTGTTCCTGATAAAAATGCACTCCGAGGCTTTTACAAAATCAAGCAGGTACTGAATTGTTTCCGATAAATGATTGGCTCCGCCTGCGGACTCAGCCAAAACAGCTGGTCCCCACATCAACACGCATATTAAATACAGGCCCATTATCTTTTTCATTTTGAAGCTATTGTGTGTCAGTGATTTACTGAGAATGCCTGTCTGGTCAGCCTGTACGCGGGATCGTGTGCATGAGACAGATATTGTATAAACAAAAAAAATGAAACTTAAAATTGTCAGGGTCAGCAATTTTGTTTTAATCATCACCGATCCTTTGACTAAGAAAATGAAAGGGTCTCAAGGATAGTACTAATTAAAGTTCAGAGGTGTCGCCTTACCTGGTTTCCATCCCTTAAGGCCTTTTCCTGGGCGGGAGTATTGGAATGCTGGAATATTGGAAAATTGGGTTTTGGATTCTGAGTTGCTGGGTCGATGGTCCGCCGAAGGCGGATAGACTAAATTTAAAGGGTTGGTATCCGATCAAAAACCATTATTCCATCATTCCAATATTCCATTATTCCAGAATGGTAGCTATAATTCAGGTCTCAAAAATTATCTCACTGCTTCATTCATCATAGAAAATGCCAGTTGGATGGCGATCACTTTTTCCTGGACTTCAGGCTGGCTTTGAACGTATTCCAGAAATCCTGGTCGTTATCTTTCCAGGCCGCCCCCCACCGCCTTTCAAAATAAGACGTCGGCAGTTTTTCCTGCCAGGTTTCCCAGGGATTGCGCCCCTCTTTTTTAGCCGTTAATACATCAACCAGATATTCGGCGATTTCAGTAATTTCTTCTTTGGGAATATAAGAGGCCGCACCTTCTTTGATGGATTTGACAAGGTTGTCCGGGGTGAAGGCGTGGGCTGTCAGCATCAGGGCCGGTATCTTTTTCTGTTTGGCAATTTCCAGAAGCCCATAGCCGTCAACACCCATGATGTCCAATACCGCAATGTCGAAATCCCGGGTTTCCAAATACGTTTTGGCCTCCTCAAAAGAAGACGCTTTTACAAGCTCACACATGTCCAGCAGATCTTCCAATACAGCTAAAATATCCGGTTCATCATCCACGATGAGAATTTTTTTACCTTTTAACAAACTTGTGTCCAACATAGTAGACCCCCAGTATCAATTTACAAATTACAAAGCATAGATATACCTAAACAGATATCCATTTATATCGGGAATTTTAATCAAGGTCAAATGGTTAGATAAGGATATGGATCTTTCCGCCTTTCGGGTAAGATTTGAGGCAGCTTCTAAAATCCATAAATCATAAACCCGCCATCCACGGCAATGCAGCCACCGGTGACATAAGAGGCCGCCGGCATACAGAGAAACGCAACCACGGCGGCAACCTCTTCAGGCTCGGCTATCCGACCGAGCGGGGTTCGATCTATGATGGCAGCCATATACTCTTTGTCTTCCATCAGCGGCTGCACCAGCGGGGTGCGGGTGTACCAGGGGGCCACCGCGTTTACCCGGATCCCGTCCACCGCCCATTCTCCGGCCAGATTGCGGGTAAGCTGGGTGAGGGCCGCCTTGCTCATGCCATAGGGTGCCCCGGACCTCAGATAGGTCAAGCCGGCTACGGATACGATATTTACCACGGAGGCCGCCTTTGATTTTTTAAGCAAGGGGTAGGCCTGTTGGCAAATCTCAAAAGTTGAGCGCAGGTTAGTCCCCATGATCGTATCGTATTCATCTGCTGAGTATTCGACGGCTTTTTTGCGTATATTCGTCCCGACATTGTTGACCAGAATGTCAAGGCTGCTCCACTGGGCCTTAAGGTTGTCCATCAAACCATTGCGGTCTCTGGCGCGCGACAAGTCGGCCGCCGAACCAGAGGCACTGAGTCCTTGCTCCTGCCAGGAGGCAATACATCGATCAACTTCATCCCGATTGCGGGCGACGATATAAACAGCCGCCCCCAGCCCTAACATTTCTTCTGCTATTGCATGGCCGATGCCCTTGGTGCCACCGGTCACCAGTGCGCAGAGGCCATCTAAACGCCAACGATCCAGAGCCATCGTTTTCTCCTGTTTCTTGCGGTTTTAAGATCCAGCCTGGAAAAGGCCGGGTAAATGTACCGCCGCCAAATGAATCCAAATGCTCAATATTTTCTTAACAGAATTGGAACTCGATGCTAACTTCGCACTCTTGGCCTTTGAATTTGAGACAGCGAGATAAATCAGGTGCCACAGTGTATGCCAGGTCCATAGCATCTAACCACCCAAGGATTCGTTCAAATATGCCGCACTCATAATCTTTCAGATATCCGGCTTTTTCCATTCCTCGATGGGCAAAACATTCCCGGACAAAAAACCGCTGCACGTTTTCAGCCGGATAATCGATATCAATGGCCATAAAGTCAGGTACAAAAACCTGCTTTCCAATCTCGAACAGCTTCCGGTATGCCTGGAAATCGCCCGGAACGGCTGCTTCGAGCAGCAGCATTAAACGTTTGAATTCAATTCGTCCAAGCTTGCGGCAGACCCTGAGGTTCATGGGGCTTGCTGCGGGCATGCCCAATTTTCCGGCTACCTCGCCGTACCAGAGCGCATCGTGGGTCATCCAATTTTTAATCAAAAAACTGTTTAACTTTTGTGGACCGATCCCGTCCAATGTCATCTTCTCTTCTCCTGATTGCAAAGAAGACTGTTATTGGTTTTCGGCTTTTTCCATTTCCATATCTTTCAACTTGCGCCGCAGAATTTTGCCGACCGCGCTTTTGGGCAGTTCATCGATAAATTCGAACATTTTGGGAACCTTGTATGCGGCCAGATTTTCCTTGCAGTAGGCCACGACATCATCTTCGGTCAGATCCTGACCCTCTTTGACGACAATAAACGCCTTGACGGTTTCACCCCGGTATTCATGGGGGAGGCCGATGGTGCAGGCTTCCAGGATTTTGGGATGCCCCATGAGGACACCATCCAGTTCCACCGGGTAGATATTATAACCGCCGGCAATAATCATATCTTTTTTACGATCAACAATAGTAAGATAGCCATCATCGTCAAATTGGCCGATGTCCCCGGTAAAAAACCAGCCCTCTTTTAGAACTTCTGCTGTTTCTTCGGGCTTCTTATAATATCCCATCATAATCTGGGGGCCCTTGATGGCAACTTCTCCAGGTTGGCC
>CAVXZZ010000027.1:0-145625 GCA_963766255.1 uncultured delta proteobacterium | reverse complement strand
GGATCCTTTGCTCTCAGCGTCAACTCTGATAAACCCCCCGATATCTTTACTGTAGACAAACGGAAGCGTTTTGGCAGGCTTGCCATCCATCTGCATTTGTAATAACAGATTTTCGCCTTCAGAATTCAGTCTCAGTTTGGCCCACGAGTAATCATAATCCTTTAATGCTTCCCTGGCAAGTTCCATCTGGGTGAATTGGGGGGTATCCGGCGGGATGCCGGCGGTCAGGATTTGGTTCCGGTCAGGTGAATTTTGCCGCCCGTCCCCGGAGTGGAGAAAAGAAATCCGTCATCGAAACTTAACTTGCCGTGGGTATATCGAATGGGGATCCTTCCGCTGACGCTACTGCCGCCTTCAGCCGCTGCCGCCCCAAACTGTTCCAGAACCCTTGCCAGATTGAGCCGGTCGCAATAAAAAATAAGTTGATAATCTTCGATGCCCCGGGATAATCGCATTGCCTGGGTGTCTACCTTGCCGCCGCTCCATCCGAAATGAGCCTTTTCAATCAACAAAGATCGCAAAGACTCGATTTGAAAATCGATGGATCCATTTTCGGCCGTCAGATCACCCAGTGACAATTTGGCAAACTGCAATCGCTGACCGGGAGCACTGCGAACTTCCGGCAGCGCCGGCATGGAATAAGACATGTTGATGCCTTCAATCGCAAGTCTGTTTTTTGCCAGCGCCACTTTTCCATTGGCCACCTGCGATTGGAGGGAACCGAATAATCCCGTATCATCAAGCGTCAGCTTGGCGGACACTTGAAATTTTCCATTGACCTTTATACCCTGGGCAGCAGGGTGAAATTTGGCCAAATCGATATCAGCTGTTCCGGCCGGGTGCGATAGGTTGAAATTAAAATCGGCTGTCGGACGGCGGGTGTTGAAAAGTCGGGAGCTGCCTTGAAAATTGACGGATGTATGCGGTAAAAGCTCACTGATGTGCCGGCCTTGAACGTCAAAGCCAGCTGTGGTTTGCTGGATTTGACCCTCGATGCGGCCCAGGTTCAAATTTTTATGATGCAGAGAGGCGATTGCAAACCGGCCTTGTTTCTGGTGTCTTGCCGGCGGCCAGGTCAAAGGAATATTGCCGCTGATACTACCGATCCGCAGCGCTGCATCGGCCGGTACCAGTCGGCCGCCGCCAAACCGCAGCATACCGTTAAAGCGCGCAGCACCCCGGGTGGGTTTATCAATTTGGCCGGATAAAGAAACATCCTGAATGGTAATTTTGGCGGCGGCCGATGCCAGGGAGGTCCCCGGTGCCTGGATGTCAAATTTTCCCGTCACGACGGCCTTATCCCCGCCGGGCAGCTCCGCGGTGCCCTTTAAAACCGCTTTTGGAAGCTGGATAGTTTCCAGGCCGGCGTCCATGCGGGCGTCTGCCAGGACCAGGGTATAAGCGGCGGTCAATCGGTCTTTGTCGGTCCGGCCGGACAAATTTAGCAGTGGAATATTCGACGACACCTCATGCTTGCCAAACCGAAATCGGGCTGTTTTTGCCGCTGCTTTTTTATCGTCTTGACTGTTTATTTTCAGTTGCCAGTTGCCGTCACGATCATAATGACCCGCCAATGTGGTGTGCAAGGGCATTGAATCAATGGTTTCAAATTGAAAGTCATTAATTATAAATCGACAGGCGTGCAATTCCAGCGCGGCGTTCAGTGAGGAAATTTGAAAGGGTGCCCATTGCAGTTCGGCCGTGGTCGTCATGTCTACTTTGCCGGAAACTGAAATGTCGCCGGCAAGCCGGAATAAATCTGAGAATCGGCTAAGGTTTAAGGCTGATATCTCAGCTTCTAAACGGATATGGTGCCCGGTTAAATCGATTCGGCCCCTGCTGCCTATTTTTTGGCCCCGGGGATACAGCCTGGCCGCAGCTTCAAAAAGGGTGTATTCCGAATTTTCAGGGGCAATATCGATTTCAAACGGGATTCTGTAAAATTGATTGTTTATTTTTAAAATGACCGCCGCGTTGCGTATCTCCAACCGGTTGGCCAGAACAGGCGCCGGGGATTGCCCGTTTAGCGGTGGGTCTTTTTGACGGGATTGCAGGGTTGACAGCACCTTTTGCAGATCGATGTCGTTTAAGGAAAATTTTCCATTTTCAAGTTGACCCTGAACTTCGATGCCGCTGAGCACCACCCGGTCAATTTTTTGGTGATACAGTCCGCGCGGCGAGTAATCAAGCTGCACCGAGCGGATGAATAGGGCCGGATTCGGTGGCCGTCCGATTCGGATCCCACCCAGATCCGCCCCAAAGAACCCGACCCGGCGAACCTGAAAAGCAATATCTGGAATTCCGGTTGCATCAATTAATCGGGGAAGCAGGCGGGACTCTAAAAAACGGGGAAGGAAAAGAGAACTGCCGGCGACCAGCCCCAGGAAACACACGGCCAGCACTAAAAGAATGCCCAGTGAAAAAGCTATTTTACGTTTCGACGACATGCTCTCACTTCGTTTTTCTGCCGTTTTCGAACGGACGCCTCTACAATTTTTGTAAAAACGAACTGCGCGTCATGCCGGCGCCGACCGAGTCATTTAATATGAGCTTGGCATTTTTCAGTTGATCGAGATTGGCATTTATCTTAAAGCCCTGGAGCCTGTCCTCCCGCAATGCGCCCCGCTTCAGGTCGTAGGGCAAGCGCTGCATGCAGACAACCGAACAGTTACCGCGCTCATGAACATTGGTGACCAGTTTGTTGGCCACCATGTCCGCCACTGCCCGTTTAATCTCATCCTTGGGGAGCTCAAGTACCTGCTCCAGGGTCAAAGGGATCATGGCAAAATTAGCCTGGTGTTCGATGAGAAGGTCAATTTGATCCATGGTGATGTGGTTGGGAGAAAGCAATTGGTTTAAATGGGACCCGGCCCCCCGGGTGGCGTATAAAAACACACCTTTACCGTCCATGTCTCCGAAGAAGTCATCGCCCATGGGTACCGCTTGAATGTAATGAGCAAAGCACCCATGGGTGCTTGTAAGCGTGTCAATAATGCCGGTTGGCGGTCGCTTAAAAATAAAGTCGGTGCCCTGGTGCAGGGTGACGGTTCCACTGGCATCAGGTGCCAGGAATACCGATATGATATTGTTGTATTTTCCGGATTGCACATATGCTTTTGCGAGCGCTTCTACCTTTTGCGGCTTGGGATCGAGTGTCATTATATCAAAGGCAAAAGCCCTTATATTCCGGTCATAAAACTCAAGGGCGTCTCTGAAGCGATTAAATCGGCCCTTTTCGGCTTCAGCGGGATACATCAATTCAACGAGGGCGTGCTGAACCCGGGCCGCTGTCGCCGGAACCCTGCAAATAAGATTGCCCAGCTGGTTGTCGACCATGAGGCCGTCAAATTTTTCGGAACCATTCAGGTCATATATGGCTTCTGCGATGGCCGCAACAGGGTCTTTTGTGGCTTTGAAATTAATTTTTCGATCATTAAAATACTGCCCGCCAGGCGATTGGCTAACTCCGGTTTTTAGCGCTGTTGCCATGCCGTCATCGCCGAAAATAATGTTGGCTGTGTTGTCAGGCTGGAACGATTGGGCCCGATGAATATTTTCGGCACCAACGATGACGGTTATATCGCCGGTATTGAGAAAACCGCTAAGAGATAGCATGAAACTAAGCTCGACGGCTACATTAAACCCCGGGCATCCGGCATACAGGTCCATTACATACGCGTTCGGACAGTACTCGCGAAGGACATCATAGGGAAATCGGATCAACGGGCCAGGATCGTACTTATCATCTCCAACATTGGTGGCCCCGATCAACCAGTTTGATGCGGGAGGGATCAATGTCAGAGGTGACCAGCAAATCCTGCAGTGCCGTTACGCCGATGCGCTCATCGGTGCCGGCCACTTTTCGGGTCCGTACGCCCATTCTTTCTTCAATGGACTTGTTGGTAACCGGGACGCCGCCTTTAAAAGACAGGCCCTTTTTTTCATAAATGGAATTATCCACAACCGTGCCGCCGTTCCATGCGCCGTATGCAACGATTTCCAGTACTGAATTTAACCCCATTCATCACTCCCTTCACTGCGAGACCTCATAATTTGCAAAGGTTTCGTGATGCATTTGACTAATGATATAGGAATATCGGTTAAAAATGTCAACTTGCTTTAGCAGCGCCACCGGGGGGCAATTTGCCAGACTATAAAAAAATGCCTGTAGCCGATGATAATCTCATTTGCTACAGGCATCATTCAATTCTGCGAACTGGTATTATGCTTGGGGGGGTCAGGTCAGCGGTGAAATTTCAATTTCCACCCGCCGGTTTTGGGGCTGATGGAACATCCAGCGGCCAGTAAAGCGACGCAGGCCAACAGCGCAATGGTTATTGAAAACCCGGATCTCATAAGTCCCTCCCCTGGGTTGCTTTTCGAAAAACAGGGCTATCGCCCATATTTTTCTAATTATTTATCGGCGTTATTGGAGCAGGACTTAAGGGGTTTTTGTACAAGGATAAATCTAAACGGGAAATGCTGTGGTCAGGGGATGATTGGGGAGCCAAGACGATAGAAATGACGAATGACGATTGACGAATGAATAATGGAGGAATTTTATCTTTTTAAATCAATTAAAAATGACAGAATACATTCATTCGTCAATCTTCATTCGACATTCGCCATTCTTTTTTAGACATTGAAGCGGATATTAATGATATCCCCATCCTGAACAATATAATTCTTGCCTTCCAGCCGGACGGTGCCTTTTTTGCGGGCCGCGGCATAGGTCCCGGCATCCATCAAATCATCATAGGCCAGCACTTCGGCACGAATAAAGCCTTTTTTCATATCGGAGTGGATTGTTTCGGCGGCATCCACCGCCTCGGTGTCGCCTTTAATGCTCCAGGCCCTGACCTCGTCACTGCCCACCGTAAAAAAGGAGATGAGCCCCAGAAGGCTGTATGATTGGCGAATGACTTTGTTCATGGCCGATTCACTGATGTTAAACTCATTTAGAAAGTCGGCCGCATCTTCGGTTGACATCTGGGCCAGCTCCTGTTCAAGCTTGCCCCTTATCACCAGGCAATCCTCCACATGGGTAATTTGGCCGATATCCGGCAATTGGTCGTCCTCATCGTCGTTATTGAAAAGGGCCAACATCGGTTTGGCGGACAGGAAGGCAAAGCCCCTTAAGCTGCGGGCGGATGCAAGCTCTGCAACCCGTCGCAACGGCGTCTCTTCCTCCAGATTTTTGCGGCATTCAACCAGCTGGGAGTGCTCCTGGGGGTCCATTTTTTTTCCGCGCCTTTGATCAAGCTCGAGGCGTTCCAAACGCTTTTCGACCACCACCAGATCCGCCAGGATCAGTTCCTGATCCATATTGACAAAATCCTCATAGGGTGATTTTTTTTCAAAGCCACTTGCCGTATGATTTCGAATTACTTGGATCAAGGCATCGCAGTCTCTAGCGGCTGTCCAGATACTCTGATCTTTATTGGCAGAGACGGTGCCCGGCAGAAAATATTCAACCTGGGCGTAAGTGGTTTTTTGGGGTTTATACATCTCGCTCAGGATATCGATGCGGCTATCCGGCACGCGGATCGTACTGATCCGTTCTTCACCCTTGTGGGCGGATCCGGTATTTTTTGTCAAAGCTTCAAAAACGGTGGTTTTGCCCGATTGCGGCAGACCGATGATACCTAATTTCATGGGTTTATCCTGCCAATCCGAAATCCTTCATGGTTGACCCTTTGGCGGTTTCAGGGACACCTGCCCCTTTGATTCAAACGGGAGCGTGGTCGGCATCATGTTGTTACCGGCGGATACGCTAATTTTGCCGTCCAAGCGATATTTAAGCTCCTCAGACTCCTTTAAACCATAGACACTTTTAAACATTTTTATAACCGAGGAATAGACGGTAATCGTCACCAGTTCGGTCCCGTAGGAGGGGATTTCGACAGGGGTGTTGGACACGCCGGTGGCAAACGGCCGGCCGTTGATTTCAAGTTCGGCCTTGATGCCCTTGACCTTTAAGTCTACATCATTGGCATTGAACACCCGCATCTGGATTTCAAAGGCCGTTTCGAGACCGCTGACCTCCTCGACCCGGATATTGGCCAATGAGACCCGGGGCGGTTCCAGCTGTTTGCCGACCCCGGCACAACCGGCTATGGCTAAGGAGGCCACAAAGACTGCCATAAATGTAGTTTGCAGGATAGATCGATTCAATTGGATCGCCTTCATTGAATAGTTAATAGTTATTGGTTATTCGAATGGTTCGCAATCGCTATGTAAACCCGTAGGCAATTATGGATTTTTCCTAATCGTCTCTATTATTAACTAACGAATAACAAATAACACTTTACTAATTTCCAGGATTCCCTTGAACGCTCTTTTGCGGTCTTCTCATACGGCTTATCCCTCTTTCTCCAATAGCTTCTGGCCTTCTTTTGATTTGAGAACTTTGTTTTTGAATCTCCTGCTTGGCGGCCGCACTTATATCCGGGCGAAATTTGGGGGAAGAAAAAGTTCCGGATACCACCACCGGGACCATGATGCCTCCCTGCTGATCCGCAGCTCCCTGGCCTTTGATGGAGGCGACCGCTTTGGGTTCAACCCGAAAATCAAGGGTTTCTTTTACCAGGTCAGCCGTTCCGGCGGCGATAACCCTGATAAATGGCGATTTCAGGTTGCTCTGGGGGGTGTTGACCGCGCCGTTTGTGATCGTATAAGGAATATCCAGTTCGGTGAAATCGGTTTTCGGCCGCTCGCCGCTCTTGCCAGCAAGGCCGAAGGCCGATCCGACATTGCGCACCATGGCAGCCAGGTCAATTCCAATGATGGCGCCGTCATTAAATTTTAAATAACCTTTGCCGTTTAAAGTTTGCTTAATCCGCGCGGGCTCGTCACCGCTCATCGACAGGTTGATGTCGGCGTTGGTGCTGCCCTGCAGGATATCTTTTGCCAGCATATCCTTGATCAACGGCTGCGCCTGGACATTGTTGATCTTCAGGTTCAGGCTGCTCCTGGGAATATCCTGGGCAACGTTGAACACTGCCGTGCCGTTGGCATTGCCCTGATACATATTCAGTTTCATGGGATCAAGGTCGAATACGCCGTTTTGGGCTTTAATCTTCAGGTAGACATCCTGAATATTGGCTTTGCTGATCGTAAGTTGTCCTATTTTTATAAGGCCATCCAGAATCAGGCGGCGCAGCGGCGTGTAATCGGTCTTTTGTTTTTGGCCCTTGGCCGGTGCTTTTTCAGCCGACGGCTGGTCGCTTGGCGGAGGCCGGTAGCGATCCAGGTCAATCTTGTCCAGGTTCAAGTCGAATTTCAGATTTGGCCGAGAGAATTGGGAAGCGGTGGCTGAAAACTTTAATTGGGATTGATCCAGATCTATAACCCCATTGGATATGGATGCACGATTGGCATCAGCTGTTATATGGGCTTTTAAAGCAACGCTGGTCAGGGCTTTTGGGTCGGTGGTCTCAACCGGAAAATCTTGACCCAGTGCGGCCACCAGGTCGCGCGGAGAAAATTTTTCCACGGTAAGGTCGATGTCGACTCCGGGTGTGGTAGCCGGATTTTCAAGGTTTCCCTTTAACTTCATGGCGAGCTGCTTGAGGGCGTTCAGCGATAAATCCAAGCGGTATGACGCCTTTTTCAAAACCGCTGCCCACCGGCCCGACGGTGCCTTCAAGGGTGAGGGGGTTTTTATCAATCTCGGCGGAAAATTTGAGCTGCACCGGCCGATCCAGTGAAACATCTTTTAAAATCAGGCTGATATCCTTAACTTCCTTGCGGGTATTGGTCGCATGATCAATCCACAGGGCCGACCCGTTTTTAATGGAAAAATTGCCAACGGTCAGGGCGCTGATGGGAAGTCCCCCTATGCCGGCAGGGGAATCGGCGGGTGCCGGTGCCTGGGTAGAGGTCCCCTTTTGCTTCTGTTTGGGCTGCTCCCAGTTGCCGCGGCCATTTTTGTTTTTTACCAGCACGATTTGCGGTTCGTCCATTACGAAACGCTTGATTTGTATTTCTTTGGATATGAGCGGAAGAAGTTTGACTCTGACTTCAAAGGATTTGACTTTGACAAACTCTTTTTCAGCGAATCCGGTTGGGTTGCCCAGCTGCAGGTCAGAAAAAGAAACGCCGGCCCACGGGAAAAGAGAAAGCTTAAGATCATCTCCCACTGAAAATGAACGTCCGGTTGCCTCGGCCACCTTGCTTTCAAGAATGGGTTTGTATTTTTGAACATCGATAAACATCGGAATAATCAGCAGGGCGGCGATAATGACTACCGCCAGGCATCCGACAATAATGGCACCCCATTTAAGTGTGCTTTTCATAACCTTTCTCCTTTGGACGAGCGTAGCTTTGTTTTTTACCCCAGGTTGTAAGCGTTTCAGTATGGGTTAAATTAGGTCTGGTCTATGCCTGTGTCAAGGAAAAGAAGAACAGAGGACAGAAGACAGAAAACAGAGGACAGAAGTAATAGGACAGAAGACAGAGGGTTTTGAATGCGGAATTCGGAAATGGAATTAGCTGAATCTCTGATTTACATAATCTTCCGCATTCCGAATTCCGACTTCCTAATTTCAGTTACCCAAAACATTTTGAAATGGGTTCTGGGTTTACTTTTGACGATGGACTTTGATGGCTTCCACTACATAGGGGGTGATGTTGTCGACGATGACCTGGTATCCTTCGGCGGTGGGGTGAATGCCATCCGACTGATTCAGTTTCCGATTGGCGGCAACACCATTTAAGAAAAATGGTGTTAAAATGATGGTTTCCGATTGCGCGACTTCGGAATAAATTTTTTCAAAAGCGGTTGTATAGTCTCTGCCTAAATTTTGAACCATCTGCATGGCCCCCAAAACGACGGTCACATTTTGGATTTTGAGTTCTTTGACGATTTTCTGAATGTTGGCCTTGATTAAATCCGGATTGATGCCCCGAAATCCATCATTGGCGCCAATCACAAGGATAACGATATCCGGCTTTAAGGTTAAAATCCATTTTATCCTGGCCAGGGTCCCGCTGGAAGTTTCACCACTGATGCCGGCATTAATAACCTGATAGGGATACCCCAGGTCGTGCAATTTCTTCTCAAGCACCGCCGGGTATGCCAATTCTTCCTCAACGCCCAGGCCCTCGGTAAGGCTGTCGCCCACCGCCACAATCGTACCCTCAAAAATTTTTTCAGGCTCAGTCTGGAGCTTAGTCGAAGTGGTCGCTTCCTCACCGCATCCATAAACCAGCGCTGTGACGACGAGAGCAATAAAAATAATGGTTTTACAAGTTTTCATTGTTGTTTATCTGAATTATTTTACCATGAGTTACTAATACGTTCATATTTGTCGAGACATAGATGACGGATATGAGAATACATGCTGTGCAATTTAACCACCCGCTTCGCTCGAGGCACGGAGGACACAGAGGAACATAATTTTTTCCCGGGCGGACAAAAGATAACTCTACTCTGTGCTCTCTGTGCCTCGAGCGAAGCGGGTGGTGAATACAGTTTTCAATCCTCGAAATTGCCACCTTCTTTAAAATTCTGCATTCCGCATTCCACATTCCCAATTCCCTTCATTCCTGGGTTTGCTCCCTTAAAAACACCACCGGCTTTTTCCGCAGAATTGAAATTGAAGGCAACAGGCCAACCGTTACCACCAGCAATACGGTTACCAAAATCAGCAGGATACTTTCAAAAATAAAAGGATCATAAGAGATGTGCATCACTTTCAAACATATCAGCCAGCTGCCGGCCTGGGAGATCAGCAAAGCCAGGATAGCGCTTACCAGGCCCAGAACAAGATTTTCGAGGGCAAACACTTTTACCACGAAAAAACTCCGTGCTCCTAAAATTTTATAGTAAACGGCCTCCTGAATTCTGGCATAACGGGTGGCCAGGACCGAGCTGAGAATTATCAATATGCCGGCCACTATGCTGAAGCCGGCAAAGAATCGGATGATCACAGAAAGCTTTTTGACAACACCGCTGAAAATGGTCAGTAGTTCGGTTGCATCAATAACGCTTACGTTCGGGAATTTTTCAACGATTTTGGTTTGCAGATCTGAAATCTGCGGTTTGGCCACCCTGACAGCCGTAAATATGGTTTGGGGCGCATCCCGCAGGGTATTATCGGGGAATACAAAATAGAAAAAAGGACGAAGCGATTCCCGGGTTCGGGTACGGATACTTGAAATTCGGGCTTTCAGGGGCACGCCCTGGATTTTAAAGGTAATGCGATCCCCGATGTTCATCTGCTTTTTATCGGCCACCGTATCCATAACCGAAACCTGAAGATCCCCCCAGTCTTTGCGATACAGATGGTCACCCTTGATGATTTTTTCATCTTCCAGCAGATAGTCGCGATAGGTAAGGTTGAATGTCCGGGCCAGGTTGTCGCCCCGGCGCCGTCGTTCCTGTTTGCGGTCGATTTTCTCACCATTGAGGGACAAAATTTTGGCCCTGATGATGGGATAATACCTTGCCTTCATACCCAGGGCTTCAGAAAACTTTTCGAGCTGGGACGGTTGAATGTCGAGAAAGAATACATTGGGGGTGTCCTCGGGATAGGACTGGATAAAATTTGCATCCAGGTTTTGCTCGATCAGGTAAATAGCGAATATTACGGCCAACGACGCTGTCAGGGTAATGATAATGGATCGGGTGGCATTTTTGGGTCGAAACAGACCCTTGATAGCCTGCCGCAGCAACAGGGAATGAACCCGGGCGCGTTTGAGGACAAATAAAACAGCGCTTGCCAAAACCGCGGTGGTAAGTATCAGCAAAATGACGCCGCCCACAAAATACAGTGCCGTTTTGAGTTCATTTACCTGCCAGAATACCAGCAACAGAAAAAAGGCCAATATCAATAAGGCACTCAGATAAACCGGCCACCCTGTTTTAGATCGAATGGGATCTTTGCGGAAGATAATGACCGGTTTGATGTCTTTTATGCGGTTCAGCGGTATGAAGGAGAACAGGCCGACGACCAAGATCCCCAGACAAAGACCCTCCAGAACGGCTCTCCAGGAGAATCGCAGGGTTACGTTTTCAGGCACGAAGCCCTTGAAAAGAACATCCAATGCATTTTGGAGAACAAGGCCGGACAAAAGCCCGAGAAGCGTTCCTGCCAGGCCCAGGATGGAAAGAATAAATATATAGTGACGGGTTACAAAATTACTATTGGCGCCCACTGTTTTCATGATGGCAATGGTGCCGTACTTCTCCTTTAAAAAGGCCGTCAGGGCGCTTTGGATCCCAATGCCGGCCAGCAGGAGCGTGAAAATGCTGATAAGGCTCAGGTCAAAAAAGAGATTGTCGAAAAACCGTTTGATTCTGGATCGTGCCGTTCGGTAGGTATCGACACTCTCCTGGTCGGTGTCGGCGACCATCCTTATGTGGTCGGCAATCGGTCGGATTCTGGTTTCATCCAGGACCTTGATCAGATAGATATGGCGGACCCGGCTGCCTTTTTTGACCAGATCCAGACGGTCGATATCTGCGGCTGCTAAAAATATGCGGGGACCCAGCATGAAGAAATTAACCGGCTGGTCCGGCTCCTGCAAAACCACATCGCTAATTGTCAAGGTGGCACTGCCGACGTGCAGCTGGTCTCCCACCTGCAGGCCCAGCCGATCAAGCAGGTTCTGGGCCACGATGATATGGCCCGGGGAAAGAACGCTGTCGAATTTACGGCCGGACTTCAGCAGCACCTGCCCGTAAAATGGATATCCCGGCTGCACAATTTTCAAATTGGCCAGCACCGAATCCCGGCCCTTCTGACTGCGAACGACGGAATAAAATTCCCAGACGCGGTTGCTGACAATCTGATTTTGATCCTCAAGCTGTCGAATTGAACGCGTCGTTGCCGGGGAGATCTCTTGATAGGATCGGATAATGATGTCGGCGGCATGCAGGGTTTTGGCGTCATTGAGCAGGGAACTATGAACACTGGCGGAAAATCCGTTCAGGGAAATGAGGGTGACAATCGAAAGCGCCACACACAGCACCAGCACAACCGCCTGCCGGCGGGAACGGATGATCTGACGTACAACAAATTGTGGATGCAGGATTCTATTTTTCATGGCGGTGTTTAGTGGCCATATGGCGGTTTTTCATTTTAAAGGTGTCAGGTGCAAAAAAGGTTTCAGGTGTCAGGTGTCAGGAACGACGCGGATCAGTAGGCTCGGCATTTGTGCCGACCGTATTTTGCACTTAACGTTGATTGGAATCCGGCGGGCACCCGTCTTTGCTAAAGCTTCGCCGCGCCAAGCAGAGGCCCGCCCTGCTTCTTTTACGCTATGCGCCATGCCCTTTGCGTTGGAAACCCGCCATCGAGCATCTATTGACCTGACACCTGAACACTGACACCTGAAACCCACAGGGCCGAACAACTACGAAACATTTCAATGGTACTTAGTTGATTCCTATCAGCATGGGTTAACCCTTTGGTCTAAACAATCCGCCCGTCCTTCAGAACGATCATCCGATCGGCGATTTTGGCGATTTCAGCGCTATGGGTCACCAGAACCAGTGTGGTCCGGTGCTCTTTTTGAAATTCCAGCAGCAGCTCCAGCACGGCCTTGCCGTTTTCAGAATCCAGATTCCCGGTGGGCTCATCGGCAAAAATGATTTTAGGATTGTTAATGACCGCCCGGCACATGGCCACCCGCTGCATTTCACCCCCTGACAGCTGATGGGGATAATTGGTGCTGCGGCTTTGCATGCCGACGCGTTTGAGCAAATCCTCAGCCTTATTACGGGCCCGGGGATCGCGTTTCAGTTCGGCCGGGAACATGACATTTTCCAGCGCGGTCAAAGACGGTACCAGGTGAAAGGACTGGAAGACAAAACCGATACTTTCATTGCGCACCGGCGCCAGATCATCCTCGCTGGTATCGGTGATATCCTTTTCTTCAAGCAAGACTTGGCCGGACGAGGGTTTGTCCAGTCCCGACAACAAACTCAGCAAAGTTGTCTTGCCGCTGCCGCTGCTGCCCTCGATAACCAAAAATTCCCCGGCGGCCACGGTGAGCGAGACATTGTCCAGAACGCGGATCTCTCTTTCGGCGATGGTGTAGGTTTTGGTCAGGTTTCTGGCCTCGACAACGGGCATGCTATTGATCCTTTGTTTTATCCATGGCCCGCTGCAATTTTTCGCCCAGGGACCCCATGGTGGAGGCGGAAGCGTCTGAAAACGATTGCCAGTTTTGTTCTTCAGCCGTGTCGGCCGGTGTCAGGGTGATTTTCCGCTGACCCGGACTCATGGCTTCAATCATAATTGCAATGGCATCGCCTTCTTTGAGTTTTTCAAGTTCGGATGGTTTTGCGGCTTTGTTGAGGTTGGATTTCGGAAGCAATCCGGTGATGCCGGGTTCAAGGTTTATGAAATATCCGAACTTCTCCTTTTTTTCCAGAATGCCTTCAACGGCCTGGCCGATTTTATACTTTTCGGCAATATCAACCCATGGATCCCCCTCGGCATCCCTGATGCTTAAAGATATGCGCCGTTTGTCAAGATCTACCTCTTTGATCATGACCGACACGTTCTCGCCGGCGGTGACGACGTCCTCGGGTTTTAACACTCGCTTTTTATAACTCATCTCACTGATGTGGACCAAACCTTCAATTCCGGGGGCGACTTCCACGAAGGCGCCGAAATTGGTACAGCGGGTGACGGTGCCCTGGATTTTACCCCCCTGGTGAAACTTTTCGCCGGCGCTGTCCCAGGGATCTTCCGTCAGCTGTTTCATCGACAGGCTGATTTTTAGCAACCCTGGTTTTTTATCCGGTTCAATGCCGATAACCTTCACCCGGACGGTATCGGCGACAGTGACCAGGGATTCGGCTTTGGCCGCTCTAGACCAGCTCATTTCCGATATGTGCACCATTCCTTCCACCCCGGATGACAGCTGCACGAAAGCGCCATAGGGCATTATCCTGGTAACGGTTCCGTCCATGGTGGTGCCCACGCTTAAGGTTTGATAAAATTCCTTTCTGGCTTTTTCCTGTTCGCGGGCCAACAGTGCGCGTCTGGAAAGGACGATATTTCGGCCATTCTCTTCAAAAGTAGTAATTAAAAAATTAAAGGATTGACCGACATAATCCGAAGCATTCTCAACATAGTTGATATCTATCTGGCTTACAGGACAAAATGCTTTGCGCTGCAGGATGTCAACCCGCACACCGCCTTTGCATGTTTCACTGATTTTGCCTTCGACCGGTACGGCCTTTTCATAGGCCTCTTTGAGCATGTTTAAACCGCCGATGCCCGACAGCGCCTTGGACAGCTTGATTTCCTCATCAGACAGGGCCACAATATACAGCTCGAGTACGTCACCTTCGGTGAGGGGCATTTCACCGTTTTCATCGAGTAATTCAGCTTTGTCCACCACCCCATCAATTTTGGTGCCGGTGTCGACAAAAACCGAATCCCTTCCGATGGATACAATTTTTCCGCTGATTTTGTCTCCGACACCCATATCGGAATCTGCGGCCGGGCTGTAGGCTTCCAGAAGGGCGGCAAAACTTTGTTCTTTTTCTTCACTATTTTCATCATCGAATTGGTTGGTCATGATTATGGCTCCTTTAGTCCTCATTTGAGGCTATCTCGAAATCTGCAACAGGTTCAGGATTATCAGGGGCATATATTATTTTCAAGGATATTATTCACTGCCCCGCCATTTCTATAATATATTCCAATTGTGAGCGAAGGGAACAAAGGTGACGATTATTTTTCCGATTTATTGAGGGCTGATTTTGGTAAATATCCGATTGACAAAAATTCGATCTTATAATAAATATCAAAAAAATTCGAGCAGTTATAAACCAGGAGATGGAATGAAAAACCATCGCAAATATTTGATGGAAGACGAACAGGAGGCCGTGCGGCTGGATCTGAAGACAGACCCTGCCACGGTCGAAAAACAGGCCCTGTGGGCCGGTATTAAATCCGGTATGCGGGTGGCTGACCTTGGCTGCGGGGCGGGTAAGACCACTTTTCATCTAAACAGGCTGGTTCAACCGGGAGGCCAGGCCGTCGGCTTTGATCTCGCCGAGCAGCGAATTGAATATGCCAGGGCCCGCTACAGTGATGACAGCATCAAATACGCGGTTGCTGACATCCGTCAGCCGCTTGAAGGTTACGGCCAATTTGATTTTATCTGGATTCGTTTTGTCCTCGAGTACTACCTCAAGGGCAGTTTCGAAATTGTCAAGAATGTTACCCAAAGCCTGAAACCCGGCGGCATTTTGTGCCTGATCGATCTCGATTGTAACTGCATGCGTCATTTCGGGCTGCCCGATCGGCTCGGCCGGGCCACTGTCGGCGTAATGGAGTGGTTGGAGAAAAAATTAAATTTTGATCCCTATGTGGGGGTAAAGCTTTATTCCTTTTTATATGATCTGGGATTTGATGAGATTGATGTGAAGCTCAGCGCCCATAATATGTTTTTCGGCTCATTAAAAGAGAATGAAAAGCTTATTTCCATGACAAAGGCCGAAATCGGCGGCAAGAATTCGGGTTATCCGTTTGAGGAATATGATGGGAACTTTGAAGAATTCCTTAAAGAGGTCAAAGTTTTTTTTAACGATGAGAGAGTGTTTTATTATACGCCGTTGATTGCCTGCAGGGGGCGCAAACCATAGAAGTGGCTGTATAGGCCCTATAGGACCTATAAAAAAGCCGCCATTTATTCTTAGATGGCGGCTTTTTTAATGTAATTTTGTCTGGAACGTATCGTTAGATAAATCTCACCAGGCGCTTTAAATATCTGAAATACGCATCCGAATATTGCAGGCTGCATACCCAGAGGTTATAGATTTTATCATAGGCGATGTCGTTATCGTCGGCGTAGGCTGCCGGATAAATCAGGGTGGGAAAGTCCTTTTTTGCGGTTATTTTAGCAATTTTTGCGATGGTGGCCTGAAAAATTTTTGCGCTGAAGTCCTGTGAATCGATGACAAATGCTTTGACGCAGTTGGTAATGTCTGAAAGATTCAAACCGATGTCCGACTGGTTTACCAGAAAGACTGCTTTGAGTTGGCCGTTGCTCTTTAATGAATACAGATGGCGCTGTCTGGTTAAGCCCAGTTTGGTGTATTCCCAGCTTAGGCCCGTGCAGTCTATTTTTTCCGGTCTCAGATCCAAGGCATCCAGCATCAGCCCGCCTGCCATGTGTTCATAAAATCCTGCCAGTTCTTGAAGATCTTCAGACTGGGTTTCGGTTATCTGCCAGCCCTCGGGCATGTCCGACGTTGATCGGGGCGTATGGTTGAATTGCTGATAGGCAAAACCGTCAAGGGAGCACCCCTTGGGATCGCCTATGTTTCTGGCAGCGCCTCCGAACACCCGGCTGGGGAATTTATTATCGGGCTGGTAGTAGCACATCATGTAATCCATGTGAAGGGAATACAGGCGGTGCGAATCATTGATCATGCGTCCAATTTGATCCAGGACGATCAGCCCTGCTTTGTTGAGAGCTGATTTCCGGGCGGCATGGTGATGAATCATCCAGGCGCTTTCATAAAAGCGGATCATGGCCATATGGCCGAATATGGTGCCCTTTTCCTGATAAATAAAGTGCCGGGCGATGTGGGGATTGTGAGTATAAATTTTCGCGTAGGTTTCCTTAATCTGCTTTTTGTTTTTCTGTATCGTCGCGTATTTGTCAGGGTAGATGAATCCGGTTTCAAAAAAGAAATCCCACAGCGCATCTAGATCAACATCGTTGCAAATATACGAATTTTTATTTTTGGCCTGATGCAGCATGGAGATAAGTTTGAGGTGATCGCCAATATCCATGTCCAGTAACGCCAGGCCGCACTTAATCCACTTATCCCCGTTGGGGTCTACCATTTCTTTGCGAAAAACGACCTGGGTGCTGCATTTAATTTTATAGCTGTCGGCAAAACTCAGTTCGAGTTCATGCAAAATCATGCCCGGCAGCAGCATTGTGTTGTACTCGTCTTCTTCGACCGAAAATCCTGAGCCGGACAGATCGACCACCTTCAGGTCAACCCGCATGCCGGTAAATGGATGCCGGGTAACGATATTGGGCGTCGGCGTAAGCACATAGCGCTCACTGCGAAACTCCTTCTGCTTGAATCGCTGGATCTCCTGCGTTAACGGCTCAAGAATATAATTTCGGGTGCTCTGTCCCCGGGTGTGTCTGATAATTTTGCACTGGCCGCTATAAATGGTGACCGATGCGTCTGACACAATGACGTTAACGGGATATTCAGGGTTGACCCAGTCAAACGTCTGGGGAGGTGTGGCCGTGAGTTTAGCTCGAAATGAAAAACCGTTGAAATCCATCAGCGCACCTGAAAAAACGGTGCTGTTCTGCATAAGCTGTAGGGTTATGCCTTCGCAGGGATCGCGTCGCGTCTTGCGCGAACTGATTTCCCGGCATGACTCCGGGAGTAGAACGCTGATACCCTCGGTGTCGACCCTGATAACTTCAGGCTCTACTTTTACCAGTTTTTGACCGTTGGTGATCAGAATGTTCTTAAACTGGTAAGCTTGAATAGCGTGGGCTATGTTTTCACCATCCAGCCACAGACAGTCAACGAGGTCCCCCATACAGGGCTGTGGTCTGGCCTTGAGGGTGATGGTCTTGTCGTATTTGAGGTGGTTGAAGTTGACCAGAACGGTGGCGTCCTGGAAATTAATATAGTTCAACTTGTTGATCAGCTGGGCTTTGTCAATACTTTTGGGGCTGTCCAGTTTTTCGAATGGGGTCTGCCGGCTGGCCACAGAGCTCTGATCGGCTGTTTTCCGGGGAAGTTCTTCCTGACTGGCGGATTCTGCTGCGGTGGGGTGTTTTTGCTCCATGCTGCTTTCCGCGGTTCGCGTCTCAACTAACTTGAGATTTTTTTTAGCGCTCTCCATGATTCAACCTCGCCGTTGGTGTTAACGGTAACAGGTGGCGTGTTACATAGATTCGATTGATAGCGTTTTTTTGGATCCAAGCCGTGGATTTCAGATGCCGGTCAGGTTGAGGTCGCCTAGCTCGTTTCATACCGATTCCGATGACAACACAACTATTTTACTGTCTTTATGGCTGTAAATTATAGCAGGGACTAAGTCAACAAATAATTCCTAAAAAACTGAAATAATTTAATAAATTAAATTTAGCAAATGATTTTAGGAGACCGATTAATTCCCATCATTTAATGAATTTAATTAATCGGATGAACGATATGTTGGTTCCTCTTGGGTCTAGCGGCAAGCATTTGTGGTGCTTAGGTTGACCTCTATTCAGTAACTGAAAGACACCACCCTTCCTCCCCGGTGGGTTCAAATTTGCCGTCTAAATGCTGAAACCGGTTTTTGCGCCAATTGTTGCCTTTTTGGGTGATCGGATTTATATTTGGCTCAAATTGTCAAAACCATATCCATGGGTCGTTTTTTTTCGGGAAGAAAGAACATAATCACAAAAGCGCGAGCTGGAAATAAAAACTTAGCCATCAGAAATAAATATTCTCATAAAGTGAAAGGAACAAGTTTATGGGCAATCAGATCAGGACCACTATATTACTGGCAGTGATGACCGCTCTAATCATCTGGGTAGGTCAGCTCCTGGGCGGCCGACAGGGTATGCTAATCGCACTAATTTTTGCAGCCGGTATGAACTTTTTCAGTTACTGGTACTCGGACAAGCTGGTGTTGAAAATGTACCGTGCCAGCGAGGTGGCACCCGGGCAATTCCCCGAGCTCTATGAGACGGTTCAACGCCTGACCCAGCGTGCCGGGCTGCCCATGCCGAAATTATATGTTATTCCCCAGCAGGCCCCGAATGCGTTTGCCACCGGCCGCAATCCGGAACATGCCGTCGTTGCGGTTACCGATGGTCTGCTCAAGCTTATGAATCACAAGGAAGTCACAGGGGTTCTGGCGCATGAGCTGGCACACGTAAAAAACAGGGATATTCTGATCGGCAGTATCGCGGCGACCATGGCAGGGGCCGTTATGATTCTGGCGACGATGGCCCGGTGGTCGGCGATTTTCGGCGGCGGCAGCAGCCATGATGATGAGCGGGGCGGTGCCGGTGTCATTGGATTGATCGCGATGTCCATCATTGCTCCCATGGCTGCCATGATCATTCAAATGGCCATATCGCGCTCCAGGGAATACCTGGCAGATGCCACCGGAGCAAGTTTCGCCGGCAATCCTGAAGGACTGGCAACTGCCCTGGAAAAGCTGGGTGCCTATTCTAAAAAATTGCCCATGGATGCCAATCCTTCAACGGCTCACATGTTTATAGTCAATCCGTTATCGGGACGCAGTCTGATGAGCCTGTTTTCAACCCATCCACCCCTTGAAGAGCGAATCGCACGTCTGCGCGGTGCACCACCGTCGGCAACGGGAAAAGCTGAGCCCGGAGGAGATAATAGGGCCGCGAAGGCCAAGGCGGCCTGGGACCGGCTGTCGGATGACTGATGTCAGATGACAGATGACGGATGACAGAGAACAGATGACAGATGTCAGAGGACAGATGACAGAAGTCAGAGGACAGATAATAGATGAGCTAGTGATGCAGTAGGATTCACATCGGGCCTGTTTTGAATATCGAATGTCGAACAAGAAATTTCGAATGATGAAGTATATTGCGTGTCAGATTTTTCCCTTCGACATTCATCATTCCTTGTTCGATATTCGATATTTCATGTTTTCAAATTTAATTTAGTGACCCGAATAAGTGGGTGTCAGCAGGGTTCAGAACCGCAACAGGAAGTGGTTTCCTTCCCCTTAATCCAGGTCTGGATTATATAGGATGCGCAACCGACCCCCGGGGTGACCCGGATGGCGCTGGCCGCACAATTTTGGGCGCATGCGCCGCATTCCATGCATCCGTCAAGATCAACGATTTCTGCTTTTTTACCGTTTATTCTAAATACTGCATGGGGACAGACGATTTCACACACACCACAGCCAACACACAATTCCGGATCAAGTTCCAGCGTTGTAACACCTTCTAGATATCTAAAGTCTTCCACTTTCCGATCCTTATGCGAATTTGATTTTATTGCTAATTATTCTCTATAATAAATATTATTAACTAGTGTTTTGTGTTTAGTATTTGGTGTGTGGAAAACTGATGGTTTACAACCAAATACGAAACACTATAGCGGTTGTCATAAATATGTTCCGATTGCTATATTTTTAACAGACGGCACTGCAATGTGTAACGGCTTGAAATTATAATAAACATGACAACCGCTATATTATTTTTTTTATTAAAAAAAATCTAGACTTTTACGGAACGATGTGCCATATGTTAATCAATGGCACGGGTTTTACTCATCGCCAATCCGGAAAACGCGACTATCGAAGAGCTCAAGCAAGTTTCCCGGGTGGGTTCCAATGAAACAGCTACACGCTGTAGCGCCATCCAGATGCTGTTAGCTGGTGCCGACAGACAGCTTGTCTGCAAGGCACTGCTGGTAACCAATCGTGCCTTGAGAAAGTGGATTAACCGTTTCAATCAGTGTGGTGTCGACGGGCTGATTGTCAAAAAGCGACCAGGCCGAATGACCATTATCAAGGATCAGCAGGCACCGCAATTGGTCCAGCTGATCGATGAGCCCCAACAAGCCCAGCGTAGCTTTTGGACCGCCAAAGCCTTTCATGGCTACATTAGTCAAACCTATCAGATCCAATGCAGCTATGAGACGGTGGTACGGTTTTTTCACAAACAAGGCTATGCGCTAAAGACGCCCCAGCCATGGCCGGACAAACAAGATGAGCAGTTGCGTGAAACGTTTTTGCATAAACTTGAGCAACTGTTCAAGCGACCCGATGTGGATATCTGGTTTGCCGACGAGTCCGGCTTTGAGGGCGATCCGCGTCCCCGAAAGCGCTGGGACAAAAAGGGTCGAAAAACCCGGGTGACCAAAAATGGCGGCCATCTGCGCATCAATGTCATCGGCATGGTCTGCCCGCGCAGCGGAGAGTTTTTTGCCATTGAGGCATCGCATTCTGACTCGGCTACCTATCAGGCGTTTTTAGACGAAGCTGATAAAAGTATCTCATTTCAAAGAACAACTAATATTTTGATTATGGACAATGCCTCATGGCACAAACGTAAAACAACCAATTGGCATAACTGGCAACCGATGTACTTGCCGCCGTATTCACCCGATCTCAACCCGATAGAACGCATCTGGCTAACGATGAAAGCACGCTGGTTCAATAACTACGTCTGTAAAAATGAAGAAAAACTATTAGAGCGTTTGGATAAGGCCATATTAGACGTTATCGACAACCCACACATGACCCAAAAAACCACCGCTATCGGAACGTTATTTTGACAAACGCTCTAAATACCAAACACGTCTATCCAGCAAAGCCCGAACTAATCCACGCCACCAACGCTACCACCATCGCACCCGCCTGCAGCGGGATGGCGCGTCTCATTTCTTTTTCGACCCCTGACGGTGAGGTGTACGGGGTGGAGCCGGTGAAATTCATTGCCAGATAGGAGCTTATCGCCACGGTTATGAGCAGCAGGGCCGTGGTTTCCAGCCAGATGAGGCCGCCTTTAAACGCCACCACCACCAATAGCCCCGCAACCACCCCTGAAATGGCTCCTTTCAGCGCAAAGGCGCGCCCGGGAATCCAGGGAAGTAGAATCGGAGCGGCCACGGCGCCGGCCAGGATACCGGCGACATAGGCCGTAAATGCCATGAGGCCCCTGTACCAGGCATCATGCAAAGAGAAAACGGTCGTTCCGATTCCTGACAGTAAAAATACTGCCAGCAGAACCCAGAAGGTCGGCTTTGGCAGATGAGACAGCTCGACCGGAGTCAGCACTGTTCGCTCCCAAATTGAAAAAGTCACCTGCCTCATGGCGCCGTCCGTATGGTAGCCTGCTCCGATAAAGCGCTGAATATCCTCGGCCCGCACCGGTCCCCAGATTACTTTAAAGCCACTTGCTCTTTTTACCTGATGGGCAGAGACACCCGTGGCGCCAAGCTGGGGCAAAATAAGTCGATTGTGGCTGACGGCCTGATTCAGCCTGGTTTGGTTGACCCGATTTACGACCTCCCGGGTTGAAAAGAGCTCCTTGCCCGCCGCACACCAGACATTGATGCCGCGGGTATCCAGCACCAGCAGCCAGGCATCCAAAGCGGTTAGCTCCTGGCGCAGGGTGTCAAAAGTGAGTTTATAGTTGGCGGTTACCAGAACCGGTGAATCCTGATTGGGATCTCCCACACAATATAGCCCGGGGGCGATTTTATATTGGCCTCTTCTTATCCCCAGACGAGCGATCAGGGTGCCCAGATGATCGGAGCGTTCGAGTTTTGTTTTAACCCGGGGAACCGGTCCGAAGGGTGTGTCTTTAAAATTATCAACAAAGCTCAGCAACTGATAGCCTGGCTTTTCAAGCGGACTGCTCTGCGGTCCCGGGGGCGATCCGCAGCAGACATCATTTTGAATGGTTTCCTCAAGCGATTGAAGCCCGGTCTGTATACTTGTCAAACCGCTGCTGCTCTCACCACAGCAGCAGTCATTGTTTTGCCGATCTATGTCGACCATGTTTATAACCTCTTTCTTCTTGGAGAATATGGGCCCAAATCAAAAACTCCCAGATGGTGCTTACGCCAATTGGGAGATTAAGCTAATTTACGGCAACGGTCAATCCCGGCAGTCCATTCTTTAGAAAAAGACAAAAGGCGGGTTGGTCTATCCGATACGCTTCATAAAGATTGCACATAGGAGTATTGGAGCGCATCGATTGCGGATTTGGGATTACGGAATTCAATTTTGAATTATATCCAATTTTAGTTTTATCAATCCGAAATCTCAAATCCGCAATCCACAATCAAATGACTCCACAACCGCAAGGTGACATGCCTTTTGAAAGCGCGGCATCATCCTTTTTGGATTTAAGCTCATTGTGGTATTTACATTTTCGCGCACTGAGACACACCCGGCAGCGGTCGTCACTGCAGTGCTGGCAGGAAAAGCAATCCCGGCACGGATTCTTTTTAGAGCCTTCCCGTGATTCATCGGGGGCATAGACTTTGCCCTTTAACCCCGGTACCGATACAAATGACATGGTGGCTCCTTAGTGCTGTACACTCAGTCCCTTGTCCGAATACCCATCACTGTCATCATGTTTATACATTACGACATGCGGATTGAAATGCAGATAACCCTCAGGCTTGGAATCAGGTGCTTTGGCCGCTAGCGCACCAACTGAATCGCCGAAAAACGTTTTAAGTATCGCAGTGAGTTGATTTCGCAATATGGAATAGGAATAATGACGAGTGGCGATCTGGTAATTACTGGCCACCATCGCTTTTCTTCGTTTCGATGATTCCAGGATTTCCCTGACATCATTGACGGTTTTCTTGGATAAAAACCCATCCATCACCGCCAGGTCAAATCCCAGCGGCTCGATATCCCTTACGAAGGTGGCATAACGGTTGATCAGGATCGGTTTCTTGAAGTAAACGGCTTCCAAAAAGGCATTGCCGAAGCCCTCATACATGCTGGGATAGGTGATGAAATCTGCATAGGGATAAACATCCCACAGAGAGTATTTTCCCTTGCCACGGCCATTTTTGCCCAACGGATCGGAAATTCTGATCGAAACCAGTCGCAGATCCACACCGAATTCACGGGCATACTCTTTCAGCCATTCGGCATATTCCATGCCTTCATCACCGGCTTCATGGGAAATGACCAGCTTGTTGCGATCGTTTCTAAGACCCTTGACCAGATCGATGGCCCATTCTATTCCTTTGCGCTGAATAATCCGGGTGGGTTGCAGGATCATTCGATCTTCCGGCTCCAGTCCGATGGACTCCCGGAAGATTTTGGTTCGCCGCCGGCTGATTTTAGGCTGATTTTCAAAATCCAGGACATTGGGGATGATAATCGAGGAGATACCCGTCCGCAATGCCAGCTGTTCCTGGGCTTCGGAGTTTATCACCACATGCCGGATATTGGACAAATTTGGGGGAAACGACATGCGGATGTAGTCACCAACGGCGTTGACCGAAAAGCGCACCCGCTCCCAGTAAAAATCATGGTGGTGAGCGATGGTGGGCAACTGGGTTTCAGCGATGGTTTCCGTCAATGCCAATCCGAGGGGCACGTGCATCGGAATGGAGAGGGCGTTTTCGGCGATCAGCAGGTCAATATTAAATTTTTTAATAAATTCATGCAGCTTATGCTTCAGCAAGGTTCGCATGTCATGCATGGTCTGGGTGACCGGCTGGGCGCGACCCTTTTTTCCGAAAACATGGTGATTAATCCATAGATTCTGTTCGTGCTGAAAATGGGCTTCCGGCACCGCAAAGGTTTTATCGGATTCTCGGTCCACCTCTCCCGCAAACCAGAAACAGTTAAATCCGTTATCTTCAAATACCGTTGCCCACTTACTAGATTCCAACGACACTCCGTCTGTTCCTGCAAAGCGCGTTGAAACGAATCCGATGTTTTTAATCATATTGTTAAAGCCTGTTAAACTATTTCCGCTCCGGGCTGAACATTTTGCTCTGATAAATCGGTTGCGTCCGTGTTGGCTGCTCCCGTCAGGATTAAGAAGCCTGATATAAACGTAAGGATTCTTTTAACAGGGACAACCCCCGTCCTGATTTAATCGATGGAAATATTGTCACAAAGTGGCATTGGATGTTTCCCCCTTTATTGAATCAGGCAGTTGCTGTCAAGGGAAATCTGGATGATTATGGATATCGGATCTTGCCTGCCAGTCGTTGGCGGATTGGGATTCGGGATTTTGTTTTTATAAAAATATGGCTGCTATGTTGCCAGATCCAGAAATTCCGCCGGCAACTCACAGGCTTCAGAGGCCTTGCGTGTCTCCACGTAATGGGCGGCTGCCAATGCAGCGGTACATCCGTCAGCTGCCGACAGAACTATTTGGCGGGCATATTTTTCCCGAAGGTCGCCAATGACGTAGATGCCGGGGGTATTGGTTTCGCATTTCTCGTCGGTAACAACATTGCCATCGGCGTTCATTCTGGTGCCGGCCGGAACGAGCTGGTTGTTGGGATTAAATCCGATAAAGATGAAAACGCCGTCGGTGGCAAGCTCACGCTGATCGCCGGTCTGTGTGTCTTTTAATTTCACTGCCGAGACACCCTCAATGCCCGATTCTATTTCGGTGACCACCGAATTCCAGAGGACTTCGATTTTGCATTCGGCTTCCACCCGTTGTTGCAACAGGGCCCCTGCTCTCAAGGCATCCCGCCGGTGGACGATATAAACCTGTTTGGCCAGTTTGGCCAGGTACAGGGATTCCTCAGCAGCTGTGTCCCCGCCGCCGACGACCACCACGGTTTTGTCGCGGAAGAAAAACCCGTCACATACCGCGCAGTAAGATACGCCTTGACCGTAAAGATCGTCCTCTCCCGGCACCTCGAGTTTGCGGGGATTGCCACCGGTGGCCAGGATGACCGCATGCGATCGCAGAGAACTGCCGCTGGCTAATCTAACCGTATGAAAGTCCAGCCCCGGTTCTAAGGCAACCACTTCCTCCGAGCGCACTTCCAGACCGTAGGACTGGGCATGCAATGAAAATTTCATTGCCAGCTCAGCGCCGCCGATATGTTCGTCACCGGGCCAGTTTTCAACTGAATCGGAATTATTCACCTGGCCGCCGGGAGCTCCCATTTCAACCAGAACTGTTTTCAATGCCGCCCGCATCGCATAAATGCCAGCCGACAATCCGCCCGGGCCTCCCCCGATAATAATTAGATCGTACAGTTCTGAATCCGACATCCTTTTCCTCCTGATTTTAATTGAGCGCTAGTCGCTCAATTAGAAGTTATTTGTTAGTTGGTATTCGTTATAAGAGGTTCGCGCTATTGTAGTTCCATAGATCAGCATGGGTCTATTAAATGAGATAATATAACGACCAAATATGGGACAGACAAGTATTAATTTAAAATATGGATCAGAAAATTTAAGTGACCGGCGCTATTTAGAGTCTTAGCATTGATTTCTTTGTGTTCTTCATGATCTTCGTGGTTTAATTTTCATGTTGATTCTAAGCCTTCGGCGGATCCGGGTAAGGTCTTCCTCCTGAACTGGTACATTGAATTTTAGTTGCCTTTTATAAATTCCCATGTGATGCATGAGTTCCCGCTGTGGGCCAAAATATGGCCGGCCCCCTGGGTGCTGGCAGGTTATCTGGCTGAGTTGCCGGTGGCAGATGAAAAGAACTTTTTAGAAATTGGCGGCGGGGTCGGATTGGTCGGCATCGTGGCCACCACATTTGGTCATCGCATTACCATGACCGAAAATAATCCGGATGCCCTCCAGTTTGCCCGTGCCAATGCACTTATCAATGAATGTCCTCAGCTGAATATCGAGGCACTGGATTGGAATCACCCCCGGCTGAGCGGTCAATGGGACTATATCATAGCTTCCGAAGTCTCCTATAGGCAAGAAGATGTCCGGGCGCTTCTGGCGCTTTTTAAAAACAGCCTTAAAACCAGCGGAGAAGTCATTTTGGCCGACGACGAGGAAATAAGTATATTTCTGTTTCGCATGAGATTGAAACGCGAAGATTAAAAAGACTGAACATCGAACAACATACCCCCCATGGGGCAAGTTTCGCCTCTGTGTACGATCTTCCCCAATAATCTAAAGTTTTTGCCTAACTGGTCGATATCATTCCCATCAGCGTATATCCACGCACAACAAAATTGAATTTAAAAAGATTAAGGTTATTTTGCGTATGGAAACTATCAATTCGTCCCAAAGCGAAGCTGTGATGGCGGAGAATGGATGCGGCCTCAATCCAATTGTGGACCTTCTCCTGCAGGAAAAGCTTCTGGCTCCTAAGCAGCTTGAATATGCCACCCGGGTTCAGAACAAACTGGGTACGCCGCGGTCTCTGTTGGAAGTCTTAAAAGAACTCAAACTAGTTGCGGAGGATGAAATCAAAAAAGCGGTCACTGAGAGTCGTATTCCCATGTGTATCGGCACCATCCTGGTTGAGCTGGGATACATTAAGACCGTTGACCTCCAGCGTGCCTTGAACATACAGGCCGATGAAAAAAACAGGCGTAAGCTGGGCGAAATTCTGATGGAACACCGCCTCATCGACGAACTGGTTTTGATTGAAGTATTGTCTCTGCAGATGGGGTTTCCGCAGGTCGAGCCCGAATTTTCTGAGATCGACCCCAAGCTGTTCGGCAAAGCGCCGGCCAAGTGGTATGAGAATCATGATGTCATTCCAATTCAAAAGGAGGCTGACGGGATTTTAATTGCGTTTGCCGACCCGCTGGATGGCAAAGATCTTGAGGCGGTCAAACAGGTTTTCGGGAACAAATATCTACCGGCCATCGCACGCAAAACTGCGATCAGGCGTGCCATCAGCCGGTGTCAAAGCGGTAACCTTAAAAAGGAAATTTCCGCTTCGGACGAAAATTCCATCATCCGTCTGGCCGATGAGATTCTGCGTGCCGCGGTGGAAAGGGACGCCAGTGACATTCATGTTGAACCGTTAAAAGAGCAGATGCGGGTAAGGTTTCGTCAGGACGGGGTGCTGATTCACTTTCAGGATTTTCCGGCCGAGATCATGCCGGCTTTCACCAACCGGATCAAAGTGATGTGTGAAGTCGACATCACTGAAAAACGCAGGCACCAGGGCGGACGATTCCAATTTGATTATCCCGGCGGTCATATTGATTTGCGGGTATCATTCTTTGTCACAGTCCATGGTGAAAAGATCGTTATGCGGTTATTGAATCGCAAAGGCGTATTGCTGGATATTGAAGACATCGGATTGCCCAAACGGATTTTAACCCGCTTTAAACAGGATGCCCTGTATGTCCCCAGCGGGGTTATTATCATTACCGGTCCCACCGGCTCGGGCAAAACCACAACGGTTTATAGCTGTATCAACCACATCAATGACCCTCAAACGAGTATCATTACCGCTGAGGAGCCGGTTGAATATGTGATTGACGGCATTGCCCAATGCTCCATCAATCCTAAAATAAATCTGACTTTCGAGGAGACCCTGCGGCACATTGTGCGCCAGGATCCAGACGTCATCGTGATTGGCGAAATCAGGGACCAATTTTCAGCCGAAGTTTCCGTCCAGGCGGCTCTGACCGGGCATAAGGTGTTGACAACCTTTCATACCGAAGACAGTATCGGCGGAATAGTTCGGCTGCTGAACATGAACATCGAAGCCTTTTTGATTTCATCAACCGTTGTGAGCGTCATGGCTCAAAGGCTTTTGAGAAGAATATGTCCGAGCTGTATTACAAGCTACAAACCGACGCCCGCCGACCTTCAGCGAATTGGATATTCTCCGCGGGATATCAGAAAGGCAGAGTTTCGCAAAGGAACAGGGTGTGCCCACTGTCAGTACACAGGCTATCGTGGTCGCGTCGGTATTTTTGAATTGCTTATTCTTGATGAACAGGTTCGCAGCTCAATTATTGAGCAAAAGACGAGTCAGGACATCCGCAAAGCCAGCATCGAATCAACCGGCCTGGTGACCCTGCTCGAAGATGGGCTGGTGAAAGCTGCGGCAGGACACACCTCAATTGATGAGGTCCTTCGCAGTCTTCCTCGATTACAAAAACCGCGATCGCTGCTGGAATTGCAACGTCTTTTGGAAGGGTAAATATGCAACAGGATTCGTCATTTATAGAGATCGTCGACAAACAGTTGGCCGCCAGCGATACGCGGCTGCCCGTGTTTAATATAACCGCCCTGCGTATTCAGGAGGAGATCGCCAAAGAGGAGCCGGATATACGATTGATCGAAAAGCTGATTGTCAGTGATCAGTCTCTGACAGCCAAAGTACTCAGCGTTTCAAATTCTTCTTTTTACAAAGGACTTCAGCAGGTGTCGACGGTGCGCAATGCTATCGTTCGACTGGGAATAAATGAAGTTTCCAATATCGTTATGCTCGTTACCCACGAGAACAACTTTCGTTCCAAGGATACTTTTGTGCACGGCATTATGCGTAAACTCTGGCGGCACTCGGTTGGTTGTGCCATAGGCTCCAACTGGCTTGCCAAACAATGCGGGCTGCATGCCATGGCCCATGAAGCCTTTTTTGCCGGGTTGCTGCATGATGTGGGCATGTTGTTTATTTTAACGGTTATTGACGACCTCAAACACTCCAATGAATTAACGGCTCAACCATCGAATGCGTTGCTGATCGAGGCCATGAATACCTTGCACACCCATCATGGTCATTCCTTGATGTCACACTGGAATTTACCCACCAAATACAGCCAGATAGCACGTGACCATCACACGGAGGAATTCGATCCGAATAATTTGCTGCTGGCCCTGGTGCGGCTGGCAGATAAGGCCTGCTGCAAATTGGGCATCGGCCTGGACGAGGATCCATCCCTGGTGCTGATTGCCACTTCTGAAGCCGAAATTCTTCATATATCGGAAGTGGATCTTGCCAGGATGGAAATCATGCTGGAAGATTCCCAGGTATACGATCCCTGAAGTTTGCAATACTTTGTAATGATAAACTTGGCTGCTTATTCTCCAATTCTGCTTTTATATACTTTTGGGCAAATTCCAAATCACAAGCATCAAAGCTCAATTAACTTCCAAATCCTAAATATCAATGACCGAAACAAAATCTTTCGATTGACAATGTGATATCAAAACTTTTTAGAAGTCTCCCAGACTTTCCTTGAACAATTCATGATGTTCTCATTAGACTTTCTGCAAGAATGAAGTCTCAACAGAAGATGTAAAAAGAGAAATTCTTACAATGATGTAATAATTATATTAAAATCATTCTAGGGCGTCTATACTTTAAATCACTGAATTTATTATATATTAATATTGACAAGTTTAATTAAAATGTCATATATCAAAGTCTGTTTGGGTGCCAGTTTATTGTTTGAAATTACAGATTTGCCTCAGGTTTGTAAGCAGATACCAAGAATTTGATAGCCCATTGTTCTGCAAACCAATCCTCATCCACCCCTTCTGGTAGGGAAATTGTATTTGATTATGTGATCACGCCTTCTTCGCAGAATTTTTTACGTCGATTGGTTTTCCGCTTGCTATCCAACAGGGTGGGAAGAGCCGGAGAACCTTGGAAAAGTTTTTTTGATCCAAATTCACTGGTAATGGATCTAAAAGCTATCGGTTTCACACAGGCTGAAGATATTGGCCCTGAAAAAATTAATGCACTGTTTTTCAAGGATCGAGCAGATAAACTTATGGTTGGCAATTTCGGGCATTTGATGAAAGCTCAAGTTTAAAGAGGGTCATGAATGAAAATCCATTAAAAATGCAAATTTTCTGCTAAGGATCAATAGGCTGGGGTTTTGATTTGTTCCATAAAAGCACAGGTAGTATGGATTTGACCAAACATTATTCCTTGGCGCCGGATTCCATCAGGATCTTAAAGAGCAGGACATCACGGTTTTTTAGGGCATAGGTTAAGGCCGTCATTCCTGTGTTATCTTCGGCATTCACATCGGCACCGTTTTCAATTAATAATTTGGCGATGGCGCTACGATCTTCCGGAGACCGGGCAGCGTAAATCAAGGCAGTTTGACCGTCCTTGGTTTTCATGTTTACGTTTGCCCCTTTGGCAATCAGCACGGCGGCAATTTCGGTTTTACCTTTCATGGCGGCTACGATCAACGGCGTCTCACCTGTTGAAAACCCGCTCAAATCCCTGGCGTTGACATCGGCACCCCGCGAAATTAAAAGCCGGCTAATGGACTCCTGCCCTTCGATGATTGCCTCCACCAGAGCCGGATGCCCGGCATTGTTGGTCATTTTGAGGTCCGCGCCGGCGGTCAACAGAACCTGAACCACTTCGTAATGACCATTCATACAGGCTTCATGCAGGGCGGTTGACTTCCACTGCGAGGCGGCATTTACATCCGCACCCCGGTTCAGCAGCAGTTTGACAATCTCGGTGTGACCATTTTGGGCAGCGTTCATCAGAGCGGTGCGCTTGGCAAGGTCCCTGGCGTTGACATCGGCGTTGTTGGCCAGCAGCAGCTGGACCATTGCAAGATGCCCCTGTTCGGAGGCCAGCATCAATCCGGTCTCTCCGAATTCGTTGCCGGCATTCACATCCATTCCAATGGCCAAAAACCGGCTAACCACTTCCGTGTTCCCCTTCTCGACATTGTCCACCAGCGCTTCCACCGTATAGGGGATGTTCTCCTGGGCCAGATCCTTACGCGCCGCTTCCGGCGTAATCGCCCCAACCGAATTCCCCATCAAACAAAAAATGATACCCGCCAACCAAATTGTATATTTCATCAATAACCTCGTCGATATATCGGAAAATCTCCCGTTATTTCCTAGTAATGATACCGAATGCTATCATTCCGTATAAAGAAAGTATAGAAAACAGTCACTTATAAGTCAAAACAAAAAGATTATATAATTTGGTTTGCCGGTTTGCCGGTTGAGCCGGTTTAGCCCGTGAAAAGGGATCTTTGCGGATTCTAAAATCCCGCTGGCTAACGGGCCAACGGGCAAACCATCCATCCGTTAGCATTTTGAATCGGCTGAGAACGCAGCCATCGAGCATATAAAAGCGTTTTAGGGCAGGTTCTAGATGGAACTGAAAACAAATCCGCAGACCGCCTTCGGCCAAAAAAAGGTGGATTTTTGGGGCAGGGTGCATCCGCTGCTGCAGACCGTCTTTACATCTGAAATCGATATTTCGTTGGTAATTAAAGCCAACTGGACCTTTTTTTGTAACACCTGGGTCAGGCAGGCAGCAAAACTTCTTTCGTATTCGATACAGGGCGACGTGATTTGTTTTCTGCCTTTTATGCCCAGAATTTCCTGGATAATAAAATAATGCATGACGGTCAGATCCAGCGCCTTGACGTCATCCGGAAAATTCCACTGCATGGTACTGTGAACCTCCGGTTTTAAGCGGACCTGGTAGGCATTGTCGGCAAATATCAGTCCGAAGGTCCACAGTTTGCCGGCGATGACTTCAGGCATCATGTCCGGATTTGGCACCGGTTTAACGGTAAAATGATCGGCGAGTTTATTGAGGATGGCAGTTTCGCTAAAATTATCCAGTTGCCTGATCAGGCGATGGGTGGGTAGAATTTTGAGGTCCTTGGCTTCGGTGTTTGTCAACCACATTAAATGATAGTTATAGTTTTCATTGCCGGTATGATCCGGATTGGCTGATAATTGCTGCTTCATGTAGGCCAACGATCCGGCGTAGCGATGGTGGCCGTCTGCCAGAATCACCTGTTTATGTTCCATAATTTTCATAAAGCGTTCAATGACCCCAGGATCGGAAATGACGCTTAGAACGTCCCGGGTACCCAGGTAGTCTTCGGCCTGGCAGATCGGGCTTTCCATGCTGGCATCCATGTATTCTTCAAGTTCAAATCTTTCGTCGGAATACAGACCGTGGGTCGGGCTGGCATTTAACCGGGTTGCTGCGAGTAAGGCGACCTGCTCATCTACGGAACCGGGCATGGTGTTTTCATGCCTCAGGATAACATTCTGATCCCAGTCATAAATCCTGATTTTACAGATAAATCCCTTGCGGCAATAGCGGGTTGGATCGCCGGGAAGCTTGAAATACTGGTAATAAGCATAGATCGCAGCATCGGTATCTCTCCGCAGACAGCCGTCCGCTTTCCATTGGCGCAGTATTTTAGAAGCGTTTTCAGATGGGCGTTCCCCTCCGGGGATCGAAAGGTGGATGCTATTGCGGGGATTGCCGTAAAGGGCGGCCTTTTCTTTTTCGGTGGCCACATCAAAGAGGGGGGATGTCAACTCACCGATGTTCTTTGCCAGTTCGTCATTGTATCGCCAGGCTCTAAATGGTTTGATTTCTGCCATACCGTGAATAATTTACTGTTTTCGATTGAATTCGGATTTCCCGTTCGGGAAGCTGTATCATTTTTTGGGCTGCATTTCAAATTTATATTTACGTCTGACGATCCGGTGTAAAAATACCTCAACTTAGTAAAAAAATTACCGATATAGTGTTTTAGATCATATCATTGTGCATTTTAGGCATTTTCACGTCCAACCACCGGTAACTACAATATGTTTCATAATAACAGCAATGTATGGATTATTTCCGAAGGGCGGTTTTCAGACATCGATCTGAACCGGATTGTTGAAGGCGATGGTACCGGACCCTGTAAAGAGTATACAATTTCGGCCATCGGGCGTTATCTGCTGAATCCGGACTCCATAGAAATTAAGAAAAAGCTGATTGGCGGTGAAATCCATTACAAACAGGGCCCTCTTAAAAAGATCCGAAAGGCGTTTCACAAAATCCTGCCGGGCTCTGCCAGACGATTGGATAATAATCCCGGGTTATCGCCGGAGGTAATCGTCTCTCGCTACAAACTGCAGATTCCTCCCCTGAAGGATTCCCATCTTGAGCGCCATTTAAATCAGATTGTAGAGCAATTGAGACTTTATGATTCGGTTGCCAAAAAATTAGTTGAACTTGATCCACGCAAAATAGTTCAAATCGTAGGAATCTGCGAAGATGTCGGCGGCAATTATTCCTACTTAAAATTGCAGGGCAGTATCGAGGAAAAAATCAAATATTTGGGTAACTTCATTTCAAAGGACGTCGGTGTCGTTCTCAATAAGGCATACATAGCCGACGGTTTATTTGAACTGCGCGGGTACGATTTTTATTCCCATGACCCGGCCCAAACATACAAACTTGTCACCTATAACTCCGGCGGCAATCAAAACGCCTGTGTATTGACCGAAAACAATAATATCGATTTTTATTTAAAAGACTGTCATCTTCTTAAAAAGATGCATTTGCTCGAGCAGTCGCTGAAATCAAATCCCAGCTTAAGCCAGGCTTTTAACCTGTGCCTTGAAGGGCAGGCAACACCCATCAAACTGTTTTTTAATAAAAAGCTTGAAATTGATTATTCCAAGGCCGCGCTGCCGGAATTTTATCTGGATGTATTTAAAACACTCAACGTGGAGTTGAATAATAAAAATCTCATCCAACCCATATTAAACCACCTGCAGATCGGCATATCACTCAGCTATATTCTGCTCTCTGACAGTCAGCAGGATAGAATGCATACCGACATTTCTGTGCTTCATGATTTAAGAGCGCTGGAGCCGCTGCGCAACAATTTGCCCCATGTGTATTCGGCGGTGGTAAAACGGGCAACGGTATCAGAGGCCGGCAGATATTACCTGCTTGATTCCATCAACGGTTATAACAATGCCTAGTGATTACAACGAAAATGACTATCGGTGGATAAAAGAACTGCTGGATTATCCTGCCAATTTGAAACAGCGCCTGGGTTTATTCACGGATACCGCACAAATTAAGCTTCCCGATGATCCGATTGATTGCGTTATCTTTCAGGATCGCGCCAAGAGGGCCATTCGAAAAATTGCCCAGAACAAAGGTCACATTCTCATGGTGGGAAGGCCGGGTACCGGAAAATCCATGCTGGCCAACATGTTTAAAGAGGTCCTGGACAAATCCATGGGGGATTACCTCCGGCCATCGGAAACGATTGTGGCCTATCCGGGCAAGGACCGCAACCACATTCGTTTTGCCTATGAACACCCGGGCAAGATGGATTTAGTCATATCGGATTTAAACGCGGCCATTGAAACCGCGCGCAACAATTGTGACCAGTTCAATCTTTCTGAACAGATCCAATCAACCCGCAAAGTAAAAATTGCCCTGATGATGGCCACCTGCCTGGGAGCGGCCGGTGGTTTCTATTTCCCGCCGGCATTCATTGCTGCCGGACTCACCGGGATGGGGTCTATTTTTATGTATATGCAGGAAAATAATCACCGGGCCCAGGAAAAAATCCAGCGTGAAACCAACGCCGGCACAAGAAACGAGGTCAAACATATACAGGATATGGTTCCGGAAGTTCTCTACGACCCGCGCAAGGATCAGGATCTGATGGCCCGGGTATCCGAGCCCAGCGCCCGCAACATGAAGGGCGGGTTTCGGCATGACCCTTATCAATCGGGAAATCTTCAGACAGCCTGCCACCTCCGGGCCTATTTAGGTGCCCACGCCAAATCCCCGATCATCTATGTCGATGAGTTGAAAACCCTGGTAAAAATCGGGTATATGGCGGATTTGCTGGAAATCATGCAGAACAAAGAGTACATCCTGGAAGGGGGGCGCAGCACCGGCAGCGGTGCGGCCGACCGCTCGGAGAATCATTTAAAGGCCGACAATATCATCGTGGCCTGCTGCAACCATGATACCCTGGCATACCTGCAGGAAGAAGGGGACGGTGCATTTCTCAGCCGGATTGAAGACAAAGGGGAAATCATCCAGATGGAAAGCGCCGTTCCTGAGAACGAGGAAAACATCAAGCAGATCGCCCAGTATGTTAAGCAGGAGATTAACAATCTGGCGGAGGAATTCGAAGAGGTCTGGGGTGAAGTCATCGAAAAAGAAGGCTACGAAAGCGTCCGCAAAAGAAGCGAGCACATATACGGCCGAAGCCTGCCGGAAGATTTTAAACCCACCGTACGTGAATTCTCCCGATCCGCTGTTTTGGAAATTGCCAAAGAACTGCGCTGCCGGTCGGCGGACGGCAAATTAAGCAGCATCTTGAGACCCATAAACGGAATCATTAAGGCGGCCGAATTTGAGGCGGTTCTTGAAGGCGCGCCCCTGGTGGACCCCAAGCATATCCGCCAGGCCCTGCAGGAGCACCTGAGCCTGGAAGGTGGTATCTCAAAGGAAATCAGCGAGCACAAAAATAACCTCAAAAAATATATCAGCTCATTGACCGATTCCATTGGCTATGTCGTCGGACTGGCGGTCATTCACTCAAAATCCAGCGGGCAGATGTATGGACAGCCGCTGCCGATTCACTGCCAGATCAATGTCGGCATGGCCGATACGGTTGTGGCGCCCGGCAAAATCGGCGATATCGCCAAAGCGGCGGCCCAGAATGTCAGGGCTTCCATAAAGAAGAGTATGAACAAAATCGGGGCCCCCTATGTCGGGCATGAAATGTATGTTGAATACATTCAGGCCCACGGCGGTGTGGAAGGCGACAGTGCCTCGGTGGCCATGGATATCGCCCTGATGTCGGATTACATCAAACAGCCGGTTAATCAGCGCTACGGGGTGACCGGCTCGCTGACCGGTGATATCATTTTGGCGGTTGGCGGGGTAACCGAAAAACTGCGCTCAATCATGGATCCGTTTCTCGGCATGGAGGGGGCCTGCATACCGTGGCTGAACAAACACGATGTCGAGCCGCTGCTGATCAACGCGGAGAATGAATATATTCAAAAAGATGAAATTCCCGGTATCCGGATTTTTCGCGGCAGCGGCCAAAAAGATCCCTTTGATATTTATTTTTGTAAAACCAAATACCATGCCTATAAAATCCTCATGGGATTGGAAATAAAAGAGGTTGAAGCCCGCATGGTCGAGCGCAGCAAGCAGGACCTGGCCTTCATGCAAAACTTAAAGGGTGATTAAGCGCCATCAACAGGTCTGCACCCAAACCTACTATAGGGGCATATGGGCTGCATGGCATGAAGACGGCAGGAATTCGGAATGCGCAATATAAAAAAAGGAGCAGGGCCGATACATGCGATCTAATCTGTTTACTTCCCGTTTGTTTGGGTAGAGGAGCAATTTTATGACAAAAAAACTATTTCTTTATACAATTTGCATGCTCTTTACAGCTCTTTCCCTGTGGGGATGTTCCAGCAATAGCGGGGAGGAATCTGAAAAAGGTGCCATTAGAAAAATGACCGATCAAGTTGCCCATGATCTATCGCACAAGATGCGGAACCCCATCGACAAGGCCCGCGCTGTCAAAAATCAGGAAGAAGACCGCTTACACGATCTGGAGGACACGGCCGAAGAATCGTCACGCGATGACTAGATGTGGCTCCCCGACCTTGCCTATGGCGATCTGATTTACACTTGAGTTGACAGAATTGGAAAGCGAGTTAGAAACTCGATTGGCAATATGATATCACAACTTTATCATAGTCTCTTAAAGTTTGCATAAAGTTGGAGATACAACCAGTTTTAGCACCTGCAAGAAGGTTGTGTTATATATCAGTTATATGAACTCAGCCAACCATTTATTGCATTTATATGACAATGAATAGCTTAATCTTGAGAAATCCATTTTGCCATGACTTCTAAAGCCAATCCAATATTACCTATCTGGCAGTGGTTCTGCCCGTGATCTTCCTTTAAAAAAATACGCTCAGTTATCGATTTGGCCCTAATTAGCGCAGCCACCTGCATATGATGTAATTTAAGAGGAATGAAGTGATCTTCCGCACCAGTTAAAATCAAGACATCTTGAGTGACAAGGCCAGACTTCAGGTTTTCTTCGTTGAATTTTATGAAAGCAAGTGCTGCATCCAGCGGTGTATCGGTCTTTGTAATGTACATTAAGTTGTCGATTCCCCATTTTTCCTGTGGCATTAGCTTCATTTTCAACTTCGAAAGCATATTCATCACCATAGGATACTTGAACAGCCAACGAGCAAATTTCTCCACAGCTTTGGGTGGAATTTTCATATAATCGTATGCAATGCTTAAGGCGATGACTCTCTTAATCCTGGGTTCGTAAGCGGCAGCTCTGAAACACAGCCACCCCCCCATGGATATCCCTAACCAGATTACATTGTCTACTTTAAAGTAGTCTAATATCGCCTTGGCCGGTTTTTCCCAGGCGTAATCAATCGGGAGTCCATATTCCTTTAATGCACCGCCCTGACCCGGCCCATCGAACATGATGACCTCATAGCCCAAGTCTGAAAAATAGAGTGCAATAGAGTAGAACTCTTCAATGAACGAATCAAAGCCGCCGTGTATCACAATGGTTCCAAGTTTGGATTCTCCTTGCATCGGAACCTTCAAGGCTGGCAGATACGCATTCCCATATGGCACTTTGTAGCGCTCAATCGGCTCATATGCAAAAAGCTTGTTATAGAAAAGATCGGTGAACTTATCGTAGAGCGCTTTCTTGTCTGGATCTGCTGGATGGGTGAAGAACTCAGCCGCCCGATAGTAGAATGTACCATTAATGAGTCGACCTTCAGACAAAGCCTTATCAGCCAATCTGACCATCTCCTCTTTCCAGCCGCTCAGATCTTTAATGTTTGCGGCGGCTTCCTCCATATCCTTCAGACGGGAGTAACCCAAAGAATACCATCTGTTTAACTGGAAATCGATGATCTTTGTCTTATGTAGATCATGGTATCCAACGGGAAAAGTGAACGTTGACATTATTTCACATTCCTTATCGCCGCTTAAGTACATAATTGGTCAGCGCTTCGGAATCATTAAAGTTTTCCGAACAAAGGTTAGCGCATCACACGACATCGATAGAATCGCAAGGCTTCATTGAGATCAGAAGGCGGATATAGCAGATTTACCTTCGCCCCGAGATTAATTCCAAAAATACTTCAGATATCTTGCCAAAAAACCAAATATCACCCAAGTACTGATAAATTGAATCAAAGTTTTGCCAAAATTGCAGATAATAAAATAGTATCAGAGCTTTTGGTCTTTTTTGAAACCGCCAAGAGTACCTATCCAGATTGGTCGCGAAAGATTTCCAGCTTCAAATCCGATCCAAACAACGGTTCCTATTTCTGGAATTGATTTAACCCCTTTTCAATTCATCCCAGGCTTGCATGGCTCTGCGCTGATGCGGGATTGTTATGGTTCCACCCACCATCAGTCCGATAAAAAGTGCTTCCTCCAGCTCCTGGTCGCTGACGCCTTCTTCAAAACATTGGATGATGTGATACTTAATGCAGTCATCACACCTTAATACAAAGGAGGCCACCAGGCCCAGCAGCTCTTTGGTTTTAGTCGGGAGGGCCCCTTCACGGTAGGCCTGGTAGTCCAGGCTGTAAAATCGCTTGGTACCCTGGCCGGCATATTCCATCACCAACTGGTTCAACTCTTCTCTTTGCTTTTGAAATTCTTCTATGATTCCTTCTGACATGTTTTACTCCCAATTCAAAAAATCGTTTAATTTTTGCTTGTCCCAATTAAGTTCTACTCAATTGGGACCCCGCCGGCAAAGCGGATGGCGGCCCGGGCCAGAATGGTCAAAGAATCGAAATAGGGCACCGGCAGATGTTCCTGTGCCAGGGCCAGGGGAATCTCCGTGCAGCCGGCAATGATGGCGTCGGCGCCATCCGGTTTTCTGTCGATCAGGCTGCGGGCGGCTGCTATCAGATCGCTGGTGATTTCAGATTGGGTGCGCGACGGCCGGGTATCTTTG
Source organism: uncultured delta proteobacterium (assembly GCA_963766255.1). Classification (GTDB taxonomy): domain Bacteria; phylum Desulfobacterota; class Desulfobacteria; order Desulfobacterales; family JAFDCJ01; genus JAFDCJ01. The sequence goes on along the minus strand of CAVXZZ010000027.1, from coordinate 106,423 downwards.
ATATCTTTGATGGCGGCCACTATTTTTGCCTGTTGGGCAGTGTCCGGCGCGAGGGTGTGGATTTTATCCTCGGTCAGGCGCTTTTGAAACAACCCGCTTTCCACCGTAGCGACGGTGCCCAGCAGGCCGACGGTGTTGGTTTCCGGAAAATCAGCCTTAATCGCTTCAGCCACCGCATCAATAATAGACAGGATCGGCAAAGGCGATTCGGCCTGGATTTGCGGCAGGAAGTAGTGCACGGTTACACAGGGTATGATGATAAAATCAGCACCCGCTTTTTCCAGACCCCGGCACCCTTCAATTAGGGCCGTTACCGGTGACTCGCCGTCACCTAAAATGGCGGCAATTCGATCAGGAATTCGGGGATTGGAATCCATAACCACCCGGAAGTGCTCCAGGTCCGTTTTGGCCGGGGTGTTTTTGATGATTTTGCCGAAGCAGTCCAGGGTAGCCTCTGGTCCCATGCCGCCCAATATGCCGATTACTTTTGCCATTTTTTATAAAATTGATCTTATAAACCCAAAAAAAGATTAGGGTTGTTTGTAGCATATATAATTTCACCGCCCGCTGCGCTCGAGACGCAAAGGACGCAGAGTTGACTTTTACTTTCACTTTCTGGTGAGAGGCCAGAAAGTGAAAAACAACTGCCCTTCGGGCTGATTTGAATTTATTACATTTTTTGACAACTCTTTAATAGTTAATTTTAAACAACACTCAGCACGTAGTGCTTACGGATTTTCATTTGTCGGCCTCTCACCGACAAATGAAAAAAACAAATGCTTTGCGTTCTCTGCGCCTTTGCGGTGAAAACAACATTCTAATTGCAGCATCAATGCTATTGTAGGCTACCACCCCCTCATCGGGCGCCACTGGTCCACCACCCGATTGCTGTCGACCACATAGTAGCTGTCAAACAGAGCGGCCGTCAGGCAGGAGTGGTTGGGGACAATTTGTAAAAGACTTCCCACCGGAAAATTTTCAAAGGCGATGGGTGCCTCGCTTGTTATCAGGCCGTGCTCCTGGGAGATACTGAAAATTTTCAAATGCGGGTTTTCCGGAATGGCACCGTAAACAATCTCTTCATCTATGTGCGTGGCTCCCGGATCCTTGGAAAGCGCGAGCGCACCGGCATCGATGAGCATTTGATTGTGCTGGGGATAGTGAGCCACCACGGTGGTCAATATCGTTGCAGCGGCTTCCGTCAAGACTGCAGGACCCAATATCCGCTTGAAATTTGTCAAAAAAGGCATAATTGCCCGGTCGAATTTCAGATATCCCCTGCCAGCCGGGCGCATGAACCGCCGTCGGCGTAGAGCCAACACTGACGGTCCCGCAGTCAATCCCGTCGTGCTGCAAGCGTTGGGCAAATTCCGCCATTACGTCTCTTTCCTGTTGGGCGACCCCGACAATCTCCTCCCGGTTGCGGCAGTGGTAAGAATGCCCGGCATGGGTCAAAATACCCTGGAATTGAATGTGTTGCGACGCTTGCATTTGCCCGGCCAGATGAACGCTTTCCGGCGCGACAGGGTCTACCCCCGCGCGGTGATAGCCGCAATCCACCTTTAGAAAAACCGAGAAGCAAACGTTGTTGGCGCGTCCGTAAGACTCAACAGCAGTGGCCGTATCCAACTGGTCGAGCAGGATATGGAATTGCTTCAGGCGGCCGGTTAACTCAGCCGCTTCGGCCAATTTGTTGGGTGAAATGGGAAAAGCATAGGTGATGTCGTCAAATCCGGCCTTTTGAAAAAAATGGGCTTCGGCCAGGGTGGATACCGTGATGCCGCATCTTCGTCAGGGATTTGCAGGCGCGCAATTTCAGCTGTCTTGTGGGTTTTGACATGGGGCCGCAGGCGAACACCATGCTTCCGGGCCCGCTCCTGCATATTGCGGATATTGATTGTTAATTTTGGCAGGTCGACTAAAAAAGCCGGGGTTTTTAAATTGGTAATATTCATGGTTCAAACCATTCTCAATCCGCAATCCGAATTCCGCAATCCACAATCATCACTAATCCAGTATCTCGGACATATAAACATGCAGCGCCGGCGACCCACCGGTGTGAACGAAGAGCACGTTTTCTTCCCTTTTAAAGTATCCCTGGCGTACGAGGTCGATCAACCCGGCCATGGCCTTGCCTGTGTAAACCGGATCCATCAGGATGCCTTCGAGTCGGGCCAGCATCCGAACCGCTTCCGCCATTTGTTCGGTGGCAAGGGAGTAACCCGGGCCCACATAGTCGCCGAAACACAAAATTGCCTCCCGGGGAATCTCCGATGCGATACCCACATGGGCGGCGGTTTGTTTTACGAGATCATAGACCAGTTCTTCCTGTTCGGCTTTGGGCCGGCTGACATTAATGCCGATAACAGGCAAATTGCTGTTGGTTCCGTAAAATCCGGTAATTAAACCGGCGTGGGTTCCGGTGCTGCCGCTGGCGCAGACGACCCGGTCAATGCGAAGGTCGTCTTCAAACATTTGGGAAACAATCTCCTGGGCGCAGGCCACATACCCGGTGGCACCGATGGGGTTCGATCCGCCCCCGGGGATGACATAGGCCGTGCGGCCCTCAGCCGCAACTTCGTCGGCTGCCTGCTGCATTGCCTGCAGCATGTCCGTGCCGCCCGGAACCACTGTGATTTTTTCAACCCCCAGCAATCGAAATAAAAAATTATTGCCGCCGGCTTCCGGATTATAGCTGCCGGGCACCCGTTCTTCCAGAACCAGGCGGCATTTCAACCCCTCCTTGACGGCGGCTGCCAGGGTCAGGCGACAATGGTTGGATTGGACCGCGCCGCAGGTGATCAGCGTATCGGCCCCCTGGGCCAGGGCTTCGGCGACCAGGAATTCCAGTTTTCTTGTTTTGTTGCCGCCGCCGGCCAGCCCCAGCAAGTCGTCCCGTTTCATGTAAAGGGTTGGGCCTCCCAGGGATTCGGACAAGCGGCCCAGTTTTTCAATCGGTGTTGGGCCGGCGGTGTAACGTCGGCGGGGGAATTTGGCTAAATTCATTTTATGCTCCTATTCAGGGCGTTCAGGGTTCAGAGGTTTACCCACCTCTGGAGGGTTTATCCGCTCCATCGAGTTTGTCTGCCCTCCAGAGGCGGATTAACCTTTGGCTGACGTCTATAGTTGTGCGCCAGATATAACTTTCATTAGATAGTTATTTTACCTTGTGTTGTCTGCACGTCACTCCCGCGCAGGAGACTGTGTCGTAATTCAGAAAAGCACTCAATTTCTGCCCGTCATGCCGGACTTGATCCGCATCCAGTAGCGTAAGGTGTTAAAAAAGCCCTGGATTCCGGATCAAGTCCGGAATGTCAAAACAGCAACATATGCAGTTTTGACAATTGTGACCCACTCTGGCAGGCGGGCGTCCAGGAGTTGCTGCGACTTCTGGATTCCCCCCTGCGCGGCAATGACCCATTAGGAAGGTTTCAAAAAAAAGATAGGCTGTCAATATTTTCTTTGGCTTGACTCTGATAGCTGTGAATTGTATGGTCCCGGATCGTCACTGGTGTCCTGACCTGCCAATAGATTTAAACGTGATTGTCACTCCCGCGAAGGCAGAAGTCCAGTTTGAGTCCACCTGGATTCTCCTCCGATTTTGCTCAGGATGGTGAGCCTGTCGAACCACCGCCTGCGCGGGAATGACGAAGAGGTATTCTGCTAAACTAAAACAATTTTTTGCAATATTTCGGGGACACAACCTTAGCTATCGCCAACCCACCGGGGGCCCATGAATATTCAGTCAGTCAGATCCAATGCCTTGCTATTGATTACAGCGGCCATCTGGGGCTTTGCGTTTGTGGCCCAACGGGTGGGCATGGAATATTTAGGGCCCTTCACCTTTAATGCGGCACGGTTTACCCTGGGCTCCCTATCCTTGCTGCCGCTGCTGTTTATCAGTCGGGACCAGCGGCCGGCATCCGAAAATATTATACCCCACCCCAGTTTGAAATTGGTGGTGTTCGGTGGTTTTTCAGCCGGCTTCATGCTGTTTATGGGCATGAGCCTGCAACAGGCCGGGCTGGTATACACCACCGCCGGCAAAGCAGGCTTTATCACCAGCCTGTACGTTGTGATTGTACCGATTCTGGCCCTTTTCTGGAAGCAGTCAACAAACCCGGGAACCTGGATCGGCGCTATTTTGGCGGCCATTGGGCTTTACTTTCTCAGTGTCACGGAGAGATTTACCAGTTGAATTCGGTGACCTGCTTGAATTTTTCTGTGCCTTTTTCTGGGCCGGTCAGGTTCTCATCATCGGGTGGTTGTCACCCAAAATACAATCGGTTAAACTGGCATTTACCCAGTTTGTGGTTTGCGCTGTCCTCAGCTTGATGGTGGCGGTGGTTTTTGAAGATATTTCCTGGAATGCCCTGGTACAGGCAACCTGGCCAATTTTGTACGGCGGTATATTATCAAGCGGTGTGGCCTTTACCTTTCAGGTCATGGCCCAACGCAACACCCATCCGGCCCATGCGTCGATTATCATGAGCCTGGAAGCTGTTTTCGCAGCCATCGGCGGCTGGTTGCTTTTAAACGAAATACTGAGTATGAGGGGGTTAATGGGATGCGGGCTTATGCTTGGCGGGATGCTCATTTCTCAACTCTATGGCCTGAAGTACAAGGCCACGGCAGCCGTCTCTGGTTAAATTGAAATCACCGCAGAGGCGCAAAGGGCGCAGAGATATTTTAATATCTGTTTTTCGTTGAGAGGACGAAAAACAAAATACAATCAACAGGCTGCAAACAATAAAGCCAGAATTTTAGCTAATATTCATGCTATATAATTAATGTAGCCATTAATTTAGCTGAAAAAATTTTGATAACCATCAAATGTGAGCTGTTTTGCCTTGTCGGCGTCTCAGCGACAAGGCAAAGAAAAACTATCTCTGCGCCCTTTGCGCCTCTGCGGTGAAAAAATCTATAAATCGATGACAAATCATATCAAACAAAAACCCACTGTAAATATTGACGAAGCTGAAATTGCCAAGTTCGAGGCCATGGCACCGATTTGGTGGGATAAAAATGGTGTCCAGAAGGCATTGCACGATATCAATGTCTTGCGGGTCGACTATATCAATCAACAGGCCCCCCTTTCCGGCAAGAGGGTATTGGATGTGGCTTGCGGGGGCGGGATTCTCTCGGAATCCATGGCGGCCCTGGGGGCGAACGTAACCGGCATCGATGCCGGACAGGCTCCCCTGACCGTGGCCAAGCTCCACCTGAAGGAATCCGGCTTGCAGATAGATTATCAACTGGCCACAGCTGAAGAATATGCCGCCGCCCATGCGGACAGCTTTGATGTGGTTACCTGTTTGGAATTGTTGGAGCATGTTCCGCAGCCGTCTTCGGTGGTTGCGGCCTGTAAAAAAATGGTAAAACCCGGGGGCGATGTTATTTTTGCAACCCTTAACCGCAATCCGAAATCCTTTTTATTTGCCATCATCGGCGCCGAATATATTCTGAAACTGGTTCGCAAGGGCACCCACACCTATAACAAGTTTGTCAAACCGGCGGAACTTGAAGACTGGGGCAAAGCGTCCGGTCTGAGGCTGCGGGATTTGACCGGCCTGCATTATAATCCCTTTACCAGAAAATATTCCATGGGCGGCAATACCCATGTCAATTATATGATGCACTTCCGCCGGTCCCCTGCCTGATAGTCATTGTCAGTCCAAATTTCATCCATAATCCGTAACTTGTCATGCAAAAATTTTGTGTTAATTTAATTTTTATGTCGGGTCAAAATGCCGCGGTATGGCGTAATAAGCTCAATGATTAAGTAATTGAATTTAAGATTAAATAATTACACAAAGAGGTTTACAGGCAATCATATGGAACAAAACAACTATATACATTTTCCGTTGCAGAAAATAGCCATTAGGATTCGAAGCGATTGACCTTTAAATCTTTAGACGATCCTGTACTTTTTTTGTCTTTCTTTGAACATACCACTGAAACTGCGCCTGACACTGTCCCGGATGATTTTAGATTTTGAATTTATGACCGAGCAGCTGTATTTTAGATTTTTTTCCACCAGATTCGGGTAGTTTTTGATATTCGTTCGAAGTTTGATTCCGTTTGATCTGACTTTTCGAATAATATCGATCTCTTTTCCCACCACCCGGGTTTGCCTGCCTTTGATCGCATCCAGAAATGTCCGCCGGTCTTTTTTACAGGAGGCATAGCACACGGCCCTTCCCATCTGAGGCAATCGATGCCCGTCACTGCCGCCGGTGATGCCTTTGTTCAGGTTAAAACCCAGTACGGCGCTGCGCATATTCCACTTGTTGAGGTTTTCCGCGTTGATAACTTCGATCCCATCAACCATCTCATAGAGCCGCTCGAGCCTGCCTTCTGAAAAATACGCATTTTGAATTCCGGTAAAGGTTGCACTGTAGGGGTGGGGAAATACCACTACGGTTTCAAAGGCCCGGGAACGTTGGATAATCTCTTCCATTTCCAAATAGGTTGAACTCATTATATCGTGACCCATGTGGGGCCGGATGTCTTTTTTGTAGAATTTTTTCAGGCCCTTGATGTCATAAAAATAGATCAGCAGATGGGTTCCTTCCCTTGATGTGACTTCGATGCCCGGGATATTGAGAACCCCCCGATATCTATCTACCTCAACAGCTCCTTTGATTTCATTGTGGTCGGTTATGGCAATGCCGATACCCAGTTCCAGGGCCCTTTTTGCGATGGCGTTGACCGCATTGTTTCCATCTGAGTATTTGGAATGAAAATGCAGATCGACCACTGCATATTGTTCCGTCAATTTGTCGAGATTGGGCCGTTCAAACAGAATTTTGTGGGAATTGTTGCTGCTCATAATTGGCTTAAAAAAATTAAAAGCGGTTGGATGCAGGACCGCTTTTACCTCTCTTGGGGATTGGGTGACGGGACCAGGAGTACCGCCGGATAACAGTTAAAGTTCTGATATCGAATCTTCCGACTATCATTGGTATCGGGAAGAATCAGGAAAACTTGAGCTGTAATTTTGATGATTTCACAGCAGTGCCTGTTATGTATCGGTATGGTGGTTTGAGATGCTCACATGGGGAAGGTTCGCCGGTTGGCCCGTTTACCCGTTAGCCGGTGGAGATAGGATCGGTCCTTATTATAACGGGCTAAACCGGGAACGGGCTAACCGACTAAACCTGTTTTTTGGAGTGGGTTCTTCCTTTTTCCCGGCGGTACCAGGCGGCGAGTCGCTGGGGCGGGATTCCGATAAAGTAAGCGCCTATAATTATTTGATTTATAAGCCAGGTTTTAAAAACACCAAAATTTTGCCATCGCCGGGGCGACGTTTTAACTGACTCCGGTAAAATGGCTATTTCCCCTTTTCGTTTCAAACGGCGGACCAATTCGAAGTCTTCCATAATCGGATAATCTGCAAATCCTCCGATTTCGAAAAACAATTGCCGATTAACAAACAGCGCTTGATCACCATAGGGCATTTTGAATATACGGGCCCGCCAGTTGGCAACCCACTCAATGAAGCGCAAGCCCCGGTCCTCAGAATCGATGCCCAGGGTAAAGGCGCCGGCGCTAACACCTTTGCGGGCCAGAGCGGTCGTGACCCTTTTTTCGAAATGTTCCGGCAGGCGCGTATCCGCATGGAGGAACAACAGCACCTCCCCCTGCGCTTTTGCGGCACCGGTGTTCATCTGTCCGGCCTTGGAAGGCGCTGTCGACAGTACGCGGACGCCAAACTTTCGGGCCCTCTCAGCGGTACCGTCACTGCTGCCGCCGTCAACCACCACGATTTCGACAGCGTCGGATTGCGGGAGTCTGGAAATGGTTTCCTCAATTAGGTTGGCTTCATTCAGGGTCGGTATGATGATGGATATGCGCCTTTGGGCAGTTAATTCCGATTTGGATCCCAATGCATGATTCCAGATCTTAAGATCTTCGGGACGGTCAACGTCTTGCAGGGTGTCAAGGAGGGCATAACCCATTCCCAGTTGATTGGCAGTGGCAATGGTTTGGGTGAGGACCTGGTTCGTCCCCCAGTTAATACCTCCAAATAGTTCAGGATAAGCTTGGAATTGATCAGTTTTGTGCATACCGATAAGATAGTAGCCCCCATCGCCGGCCGGGCCCAGAACCAGGTTGGTTTTTTCAAGCTCTTGAAAGGCGCGATTTATGATTGTGGTTGAGATATCCGGTATATCCGAGCCGATAATTACGATCGATCTATCGCCGTTTTGGAATCCGTCCACCAAGGCGCGATGCATTCGTCGGCCGATATGCCCCTGGCCCTGGTGACCATAGGCAAACGAAGGGCCCAGCCATTCCCGCATGAGCCTTTGACTGCCGCCGTCGAAACGAATTTCAACCTTAACAGACCGCTGCTCCATCAATGTCTTTACCTTTAAGGCCAGATGGTCGGTCATCCTGCGCTGGAGATCGGCGGCACCTTCGACACCCAGCTCCGGAATCATCCGGGTTTTGGTGGTGCCGGGCTCCGGATAGCGGGTGAAGATGATCAATCGTTTTCGAAAACTATCCGACATATCTTAATTCTATTGCACTGTTTATTTAATTGAGGGGTACGGGAGTTTTTTCATTCAACCCTTGTCATTCCCGCAGGACCTGTGCCGGATTCGATCCGGTAGCGGGAATCCAGAATCTGTTTGTCGGCTTTAGCGGATCTCTCTGGATGCCCGCCTAGGCAGGCATGACAGGCAAAACTCCCCGACGACTCTCTATACTTGATTCGTGAATTTGCAAAATTTGATCCGCCCTGAGGGGCGGACAACCTTTGAACGACCCCATAAAACATAACAGGGAAACCGGAGACAGACAATAATTATCGGAATTGGCCACAACCGTCTGAATTGACAAGAATTCCTAAAAATGATAATCCTAATGCCAAGATGTTTCAGTTCACCAAAGGGAGGGGAACAATGTCTCATTTAAGACTTGAAGAATCCGATAGACGATGGTGGCGCAGCGCACGATGGGTTCAAAGCCGTCTCGGGGTCGTTTTTCTGATGGCAGTGATGCTCGTTGCCGGGTCTGCTGTCGAAGCATCTGAAAAAAAGGCACCATCCCCGCAAAACGTGAAACTCAATCAGATCCGGGTAGGCGACTTTGACCGCATGGTAAAGGATCGTCTTATTCGCGTGCTGGTGGTTCACAGCAAAACCTTTTACTTCCTGGACGGTGGCCGGCAGCGGGGCCTCTCCTACGACCTGCTCCAGGAGTTTGAAAAATTTGTCAATAAAAAATATAAAACCAAAACGTTGAAGGTGGGTGTCGTCTTCTTCCCTGTGCCGCGCGACAAGCTCATACCCGACCTGGTTGAAGGTTTAGGCGATATCGCCGTCGCCAACCTGACCATCACCCCCGAGCGCCAAAAACAGGTTGATTTCTCAGACCCCATGCAGACCGGTGTCAAAGAATTGCTGGTGACCGGTCCGGCGGCACCAGCCGTGAACAGCATCGATGATCTTGCCGGCCAAAAAATACACGTGCGCAAGTCCAGCAGTTATTACGAAAGCCTGGTTCTGACTAAATTCGTCCTTTAAAAAAAGCGGTAAACCGCCGATAAAATTAATTCGCGGCAGAAGAAATTTTTGAGGATGAAGATCTGCTCGAAATGGTGAATGCCGGCCTCATTCCGATGATCGTCATGGACAGCCACAAAGCCCATTTCTGGGCCCAAATTTTTGATAAAATCAAGGTGCACGAAAACATTGCCGTCAGAGAAGGCGGAGAAATCGCCTGGGCCTTTCGCAAGAACAGCCCCAAGCTTAAGGCGATAGTAAATGAATTCGTCAAGGAAAATAAGAAGGGAACCCTGATGGGTAATATGCTGCTCAAGCGCTACCTGAAGAGCACCCAATACGTTAAAAACTCACTTGACGAGAAAGAGCTGCAAAAATTCAACTCAATGGTTAAATATTTCAAAAAATACTCCGCGAAATATGACTTCGACTATCTCATGATTGCGGCCCAGGCCTATCAGGAGTCCGGCCTTGACCAGAGCAAGCGCAGCCATATGGGGGCCGTCGGTGTGATGCAGGTCTTGCCGTCCACGGCGGCAGATCCCAATGTCGGCATTTCCGACATTGAAAAACTGGAAAAAAATATTCACGCCGGAATAAAATATCTGCGGTTTATCATTGAGCAGTACTACCGAGACGAACCGATGAATTACGGAAACAAGATGCTGTTCGGGTTTGCATCCTATAACGCAGGGCCGGCCAGGATCAGAGGCCTTCGTAAAAAAGCGGCCGCCATGGGATTGGACCCCAATCGATGGTTTTACAACGTGGAGGTTGTGGCCGCCAAAGAAATCGGCCGGGAAACGGTTCAATATGTCAGCAATATTTACAAGTACTATGTGGCCTACCGGCTGGTTTTTGCGCAGCTTGAAAAAAAGGAGCAACTCCGCGAGAAAAATAACTGAGGTTCAGGGTTCTGGGTTCAAAGGTTCGGAGTTTCAAACCCTTGGGTTCAAATTAGGGTTTCAGGTGTCAGGTGTCAGGTTTCAGTGTTCAGGTTCTGACCGACCGAAATTTCAGATATATCGATCCTGACAATTGAAACCTGAAACCTTTTTTGCCTCCAACCACTAACCTCAAACCTCCAACCGCCGAAGGCGCAGGCCTCCAACCTCCAACCGCTAACCTATTACCCATAGCCCATAACCTACCCTCTACACCTGCCCGGTGAAATCAAAGCTGAGTTTACCCTGGAATTTCTCGATTCTTTTAAAAATCTCTTTGAGCATGGTTTGCTCGATGCGGGAGAGGTGTTTGGGGTTTATATAATTATCGGGCGAAGAACTGCCATCCATGGCCGATTTCACCTGGTTTGCAAAGCGCTGTTGCAGCAGGTAACTGTAGGCTGTTTGCAGTTCATTGTGCTCCGGGGTCGAGATTTTTTTGTGGTCCAGCAATTGGTCGATGCGTTCAAAGGTATTGGTTTCAGCAATTCTGTTGTTCAAGGCATAGATGCGGGCATAGTCCACCACCGGCTGCATAGCGGCCTTGATGTTAAAGGTATCACGATGTTCGCCTTTGGACTCCACCAGAAAATTTCGGAAAAAACCGATCGGCGGCGTAAAATATAAGGCATTTTCTGCCATGTGGCGGAAAAAGCCCGGCCACCCTTCCAGCGAGGCAAACAGGTGCTGGCGCAAATCGTTGACCAGATCCATGTCCCCGTAAGCGCCTCGGAAGTCAAAAAAGATGCTGGCCTGGAGCAGGGCCTCGGGTTCGGCCGTGTGAATCCACTCTGTGAAATATTTTTTCCACCTGGCCAGCGGTTGGCACCATTGGGGATTTTGGGCCATCACGTTGCCTTTGCAAAAATCATAGCCGGCGTCGTTTAGCCAGGTGCAGACCTTTGTTGCAAAGGACAGAAAATATTTCATGACCTCATCACGGGAGCTCTCAGGGACATCCTCAATGATAATCGCATTGTCCTGATCGGTTTTCAGGGTTTGCTCCTGGCGGCCCTCACTGCCCAGGACCATAAAAACAAACTTCGCCGGCGGCGGGCCGATTTCATTCAGCGCAAACCCTATGATTTTTTCTAAAATGGCCTCCGACACGGTGGTTAAAAAGCGGGTGATATTCTGGGCTTTGGCCCCTGTGTTGATCAGGGTTTGAATCAGCCGGGGAACCTGTCGACGGATCTGTATGACCTGGTTCACCAATTTGGCCCTGGAAATTTCGCGCACAATAAAAAAGGGCGATTGTCCCTGGACTTTGAGCAGATCGCGGTTGGTGATAACCCCGCTGACCTGGTTGTGGGCATCCAGAACGCCCAGGTGCTTGATATTTTGTTGCATCATCTCCATCAGCGCTTCAAATACAAGGGCATTAGCTGAAATGGTGCGCAGCGGGGAAGACATGATGTCCGCAACGGGCTTTAAGATATCCAGCCCTGTAGCGGTTACCTTTTTTCGAAGGTCATTATCGGTTACCACCCCCACCACATCTGCACCCGGCTTGCGGATGAAGATGGAGCTCGAGTTGTGCTCGGTCATGATGGCTGCCGCGGCCTGTATCGGCAGGTTCTGATCGCAGGCAACCAGTTCCCGGTTATAGATGTTTTCGACCGGCAGGTTGAAAAATTGGCTGGGGTCCTCCTGCGGTCGAAAATTACTGCTGATAATCTCGGCATAGGATCGGTCCAGCATTCGCTTGCCAAAGGTGTCCGTAAAGTAGTCGGAAAAGGCCTCGTGATGTTTGCAGATATCGAGAAAGTTGTCTTTAGGTAACAGGTAAAATTGCGCGTCTTCGGTGGTCTTCAGGGTGCGGATGGGAAGTCCTTTGTTCATCAGCAGGGAGATCCCACCGTACATGTCGCCTTCACCCAGCCGACCGCTCAATCTTTTTTCATCCTTTTCTTCAGAATAACGCTCGGCCGCACCTTTGCTGATGATGTACAGATGTTCGACTTTGCCACGGCCCTGTTGAAATACTATGGTGCCCTGGGGAAGGTAAACAATGGAAATGGCTGAGGCGATCCCGTCGATTTCTTCCTCGGGTAGAAAGGAAAAGGGCACCAGCCGGGATAGAAAATGCTGGATTTGTCCGGAGGTGGCAACAGAGGCATAGGCTTCATTTGACATTCTGTCGCGAAATTTTTCGGCAAAATAATCATAGAAAAAATCATAGCGCGTACACAGGTCTAAAAAAACACTTTGGGGCAGCGTGTACAGCGTGGCCTCATCGACGGTTTGCACCGTGCGCACCGAAAGCCCGGCATTCATCAGAATGTAGATGCCGCCAAATATTTCACCCGGCTGCAAAAATCCGCTGAGTGTTTTTTCATCCGCGGTTTCGTAGAACAATTCCAACGACCCTTTTTTAATAATATATACGCACTCCAGCGTGGTCCGGCTCTGGACCGACAGAATCGTTTTTTTAGGGAATTTTTTTATGGAAGCTTTGTCAACCGCCTGTATTAGCTCTTTTTCTGGCAGTCTGGAAAAAGGTGGTAAATCCGACAAAAACTGTAATATTTCATCTTTCATGAGATCACCGAAGTTAATGGGTTGCGTTTATTCCCTTCAGGATATCACATCCCAAGTCAACGTCAAAGCAAATCCCAATCCAAATTGACACTTAGACATGATTGGTTTATGGTAACAACGGTTGTTGTGAGCCGCCGCCTGCCGTATCACTGGGATAACTACCTGGAGAAATACGATCCATGACGCGTGACAGCAAAATAAACAAACGCCTGGTCGCCCTATTTCTACTGGGTTGTGTTTTGTTAAATTATCCGATCCTGTCACTGGTTAACCTGGAAATCCTGATTTTCGGCCTGCCGCTGCTGTATGTCTACCTTTTTGGTGTCTGGGGCCTGCTCATCAGCCTCACCGCCCTGGTGACGTTTTTCCGGTCCCGGAAACGCCCGGATGATTTCGGCGAAGGGGGAGGTCGATAATTGTTACAAACCGGAATCATCCTATTTGCTTCCTTTGCCTATGTCGGTCTTCTTTTTGTGATAGCCTATTATGGCGATAAGCGGGCCGATGCCGGTCGGAGCATTATCAGCAACCCGTATATATATGCCCTTTCTTTGGCAGTATACTGCACGGCCTGGACTTTTTACGGTAGTGTGGGCCTGGCCTCCCACAGCGGCTTGAGTTTTCTGACCATTTATCTGGGACCGACCTTGATGGTTACGCTGGGCTGGCTGATCATGCGAAAAATCATTCGCATCAGCAAGGTTCATCGCATTACATCAATTGCCGATTTTATTGCCTCCCGCTACGGTAAAAGCTCAACCCTGGGTGGCCTCGTTACCATCATTGCCGTCGCGGGCGTCATTCCCTATATTGCCGTGCAGATCAAAGCCATTTCGACCACATTTTTTCTGATCAATCAGTACCCTGAAATTACGGTAACGTCAACTTTCGTCGGCATTCCGGTGCTTGGCGATACGGCCTTCTATGTTGCCCTGATGCTGGCCGTGTTTGCCATTTTTTTCGGTACGCGCCACCTGGATGCCGCCGAGCGGCATGAGGGGCTGGTGGCAGCCATTGCCTTTGAGTCGATCATAAAGCTTGTGGCCTTTGTGGCGGTGGGGCTTTTCGTAACCTATGGGCTTTATAATGGTTTTGCCGATCTATTCGAAAAGGCCCACAGTTTCTCCGATCTCAAAAGTGCGTTGACCATCGAATCTCCCCAGCAATCCCATCCTTTCTTCGAAGATCTTCTCACCATAAACGCCGGAGAATTTTCGTATATCGATTGGGGGATGTACATTTTCCTGTCGATGATGGCCATCCTCCTGCTGCCCCGTCAATTTCAGGTGATTGTGGTCGAAAACGTCAACGAGGAGCATTTAAACAAAGCCATCTGGCTCTTTCCCCTCTATCTGCTGGCAATCAATATTTTTGTTCTGCCGGTGGCTTTCGCCGGCATGCTGAAGTTTGCCGGTGGCAATGTCGATGCCGATACCTTTGTCTTGACATTGCCCATGGCCGGCAAGCAGCAAATGCTGACCTTATTCATCTATCTCGGGGGTATTTCTGCCGCCACCGGCATGGTTATCGTCGAAACCATCGCCCTGAGCACGATGATTTGCAATGATCTCGTCATGCCGGTGCTGCTGCGATTACCGATCTCGGCCATATCCCGCAGCAGCGAACTGACCGGGTTACTACTTTTTATCCGCCGGGGAAGCATCATCCTGGTTTTAATGCTGGGCTATGCCTATTTCCATTACCTCGGCTCATTTTACGCCCTGGTTTCCATTGGCCTGATGTCCTTTGCAGCCGTGGCCCAGTTTGCACCGGCCCTGCTCGGCGGAATTTTCTGGCGGGGCGGCACCCGCACCGGTGCAATCAGCGGTTTGATCGCTGGATTTGCCGTTCTGACCTACACGATTTTCCTGCCGTCCCTGGTCCAGGTCGGCCTGATTCACCAGGATTTTTTAACAGCCGGTCCCTTTGGCCTTAAGCTGCTTAAGCCCTATCAACTGTTCGGCCTGCAACATTTCAACCCGGTCTCCCATGCGGCCTTCTGGAGCATACTGGTCAATGTGAGTCTTTATATCGCCGTTTCCGTTTTGGGCCGCCCCCGGGCGATCGAGCATACCCAGGCCGCCCTTTTCGTAGATGTTTTTAAATATTCCGGCGAAACCGGGGATTCGCTTTTCCGGCGGGGAACCGTCAATTTGCCGGACCTGCGATCATTGTTGTCACGCTTTCTCGGAAAAACAAAAGTGGATCAGGAACTGTCCGGCTACGCCCGAAAACACAATATTAATTGGGATGATCATACCACCGCCGATGCCGATCTGGTCGGGCATGCCGAAAAATTATTGACCGGTGCCGTTGGGTCGGCTTCAGCCCGGATAATGGTATCTTCGGTTGTCAAAGAAGAACCCCTGGGCATCGAAGAGGTGTTGAACATCCTCGATGAAACCCGTCAGGTCATTGCTTACAGCCGCGAGCTGGAAAAAGCGACAGCCGAATTGAAGGAAGCCAATATCCGCTTGCAGGAAGTGGATCGGCTCAAAGATGATTTTATATCGACCGTCACCCATGAATTGCGAACCCCTTTAACCGCCGTAAGATCCCTGGCCGAAATCCTGCATACCCATCCCAATATCGATGCCGATAAGCTTGAAAATTTTTCCGGCATCATCATCAACGAAAGCGAGAGACTCATACGCCTCGTTAGCCAGATACTGGATTACGAGAAAATTGAGTCGGCCAAGCTGGATTGGGCGATTGCATCCCTGGATCTCAAAGAGGTTGTCAATGACGCCGTTATCAGCACCCGGCAGCTGACCATTGAAAAAAATATTGCCATCGACCTGGATTTGGCTGAAAATGCACCCACGGTATCCGGTGATCGCGATCGTCTGGTCCAGGTAATGGTCAACCTGATTTCCAATGCGGTCAAATTTTGTGATCCGAACCGCGGCATGATTGTCATACGCTTACGGGTGGTCGACCATCATTTGCGGGTTGAGGTCCATGACAACGGCATTGGCATCAAAATCGAAGATCAAGCCGAAGTTTTCGAACCATTTCGCCAGATAAAAAATCCGACCCAGGGGCGCCCGACCGGTACCGGCATCGGTTTAACCATCACCAAACGCATTATCGATTTTCACCACGGCCGGATCTGGGTTGACAGCGAACCGGGCAAAGGAACCATATTTTCCTTTGAGCTCCCGGCCAATCCAGCAGCCTCGGGCCATTGAAATGCCCGGGGTTCAGGGTTGAACATTTAGACGTTCAGGGAACAGATATGATCTGATCCGCAAACCCCTGAACCCGGAACCCTAAACCTGATCCGCCTCCAGCGGATCAAAACTTCATCCTCGCATAATAGGTTTGTTTGGAAGCTTCCAGCGCATCTTTGAGCCCGCAAATACCTTTTTCGGCCAGCAGCGGCAGCAATTTTAAAAACAGCTCACCGGTTGCAACCGCATCCCCCATGGCGGTATGGCGACCCAGCACCCGGACCCCTAAGCGTTGGGCAATGGCTTCCAGGTTATGATCCTCATGGGCCGGGTGGACGATTGCCGACAGCAAGAGCGTATCCAATACCGGATTTATAAATCGAACGGCGGTTTGTTCTTCTTTCATTTGCAAAAAGCGCATGTCAAAGGCTGCATTGTGTGCCACCAGGATGGTGTCTTCTGCAAACTGCTGAAACCGCGGAAGTACGGTGTCGATGGTGGGCTTCCCGATTACCATTTCCGGATTGATGCCGTGGATCTGCACGGACTCCCAGGGAATGGAGCGCAAAGGATCTACCAGCTGTTCAAATCGATCTTCGCTCAGCAGGCGGCCGTTGACAATTCTAATGGCTCCGATGGACAAAATTTCATCTCCCTCGGAAGGTTTCAACCCGGTGGTTTCCATGTCAAATACCGTGAAGGTCAGCTCGGTCAAAGGCTGGTTATCAAGCTCGGTTGTCTGCTCGGCACGGCCGAATAAATCAAAATCATAAAATTCCGGGCGGCTTTCCGGCAACATGGCCAGCGATCTGCTCCGTTGGGGTTCGATGTCTTCGGCAATCGGTAAAAAGAAGCGCAGGTAGGATGTGCCCGCCAGCCGTTTTGAGGCGTAGGATCCAAAGTCGGAACCAAGGTGTTCGAGAATTTCGCGCAGGGTCAATGCCCAGCCTTCTTTTTCGAATACCATCGGCGTTTGTTCCCACCCGCGTAAGGTTTCGAACTTTATCGGAGTGCCCGGCCACATCAAATCAAGACCGATATACCAATCCAGGTCGGTCAATCTACAGGTGAGCGCCGCGCTGCCCGTCAAATCTTTTAGCTTGTCGACCACAAACAACAGCACCAGCAGCAATGAATAGCTGTCGACCTTGATCCAGAGCGTTTGATCGGTGCCGGTCAGCTGAATCTTGACGTTGAGCTTCTCAAGCGCCCGGGCCTGCAAAAGATCTGTCAGGTTCCGGGCCGACATGGTTGTCAGGGGCCACTGGCTGATTCCTATCTGGCCGTCAAAGCTTAAGTTGCTTTCGAGAAGTTCCCCCATGCTCAGTGATTCCCGATGAATGATGCCTTTGAGCTTTTCAAGATGGGGTGCTTCCATGTCCGGGTAATCGATAATGGTTTCAATGGCGGATCGAATTCCGGCCAGCGATGCCCGGAAGCCTCTGGTGACCGCTTGCAGGGCGAGGTTTAAATCACTGTCCGTTTCCAGCTGGCGGGTAATATCATACAGAATCAGGATCAAGCCGGTGAATTGTCGTCCGGGGGGGCGTAAAACGGGAACGGCTTCCACCCGCAACAGCCGATTATCAGCACCCGGCGTCACAAAATACGATGCCATTTCCGGGTCTGTATTGCGCAGTTTATCGGTAATTTGATCCAGCACATGCCCGAGGAGATTTTTATCGATAACCCCAAAAACCGAACGACCCAGGCCGATAAAGCGCTCAGCCCCCACCGGTTCCGAGTTGGAGTTTTGATCATTGCCTGTGCTGCTGCGCGCTAAGAGCGATTTGGCGCGATTGTTATACAGCAGAATTCGTCCGTCGAGGTTGCAGATCAGAATGCCTTCGGCCAGCGACGTCACGATGGCAGCCAGGGTGTTTTTTTCCTGCTCCAAATCCGCTTTGGCTCGCTGAACTCTTTCTTCGACATGCTCTGACAGGGATTGATAGCGCTGGGCGACCTCATTGATACGTTCGCAAAGCCGGCGAATATCAGATCCCCCGGCAGCCGCAAGGCGGTAGGACGGATTTGAGCTGTTGATCAGGTTTACCTTCTCGGTTATTTTGGGAACCGGGCGGATAAAATTGCGAAACACGGATTCCAACGACCAGATACAGACGACCAGCAAAAGAAGGACAAGGATGAGGAGTGGCCCGATGTGGGTGCCCAGAAGGCGGGTGATAAAATCCCATTCGGCGGCTGTCAACTGAAATTTAATCCAGACGGCAAAACCGGCCGCAATAATGATCAGGGACACCAAAGAAAGAGCGACAATCCTCCAGAATTTACTCCCCGCTATTTTCATTGGTATTTTCTAAAAGCTCTCGGACCTTGGCGATAAGTTGGGTGTTCGAGAAGGGTTTGGTAATATAGGCGTTTGCTCCCAGTGCCAGACCCTTGGCAATTTCAACCTCGCGGCCCTTGGCAGTCAAAAAAATTATTTTGATGCCACGGTATTCGGGGTTCAGGCGGACGATTTCGCAAACCTCGTACCCGTCAATTCTGGGAAGCATGATGTCGAGCAAGATCAGGTCCGGTTTATATTTATAGATCACGTCCAGGGCATCTTCACCATTTTCGGCCACCAGGACGCTGTAGCCCTGCTGTTCCATCAGAAACTGGATGGGGACGACAATGCTCGGTTCATCATCCACTATCAGGATTTCTTTGGGCATGAACAGTTTCTTTCCCTCTAAGGTGGTGAAATTTTTTCCCGTATTTTTGTACATTTTTAATAGGTTTCAGGTGTCGGGTGTCCGCCTCTACCCGCTGGGCTACGGCGGGCAAGCAGGTTACAAACATTAGTATCTCTGATATCTTATTTCGCTTCGTATCATCATCGCTCGTGCTGTAGATAAGTCCTCTCCGGTGTCTTCTTCAATCAGGATGAATGTTCGCTTTATCTGCTCCCTCCCAAAATTCAGATTTCCGACACCTGCTTGCCCCCCGTAGCCTAATGGTCGGAGGGACACCCGACACCTGAAACCAAGTTTTACTCTGTTCAGTGATACCGAAAGTGATTTCAATTATCTATTCGATCAAGACCAGTTGGTACCCTCTACTTCTTAGACTTGGCATACCCAATTTGGTTCAATGCCTCTTCCATCTCATCCAAAATAACCGGATCGTCGATGGTGGCCGGCGCTTTGTACGGTTTGTTGTCCGCAATTTTCTGGATCGTCCCCCGCAGGATTTTACCGGAGCGGGTTTTGGGCAGTCGTTTGACCACCGTGGCCGTTTTAAATGATGCCACTGGTCCGATTCGATCCCGGACCATCTGGATGACTTCCTTTATTATGTCGGCCGGCTCACGTTCAACCCCGGCATTGAGGACCAGAAAACCGATGGGGACCTGGCCTTTTAACTGGTCGTCAACACCCAGCACGGCGCATTCGGCCACATCCGGATGATCCGCCAGAACTTCCTCCATCGCGCCGGTGGAAAGGCGATGGCCGGCTGTATTGATAATATCGTCCGTGCGGCTCATGACAAACACATAGCCGTCTTCATCGATGAAACCGGCGTCGGCTGTTTTGTAGTATCCGGGAAATTCTTCCATATATGCAGCCAGAAAACCCTGATCGTTGTTCCAGAGGGACGGCAGCGATCCCGGGGGTAGGGGCAGTTTGACCACCAGGGCCCCGATTTCGCCCGCTTTTACCGGGTTGGTGTTTTCATCCACCACCTGAAGATTCCATCCCGGGGCTGCTTTGGTGGGTGATCCCTCCTTGACGGGGTAGTGATGCAGGCCGAGGCAGTTGGCGGCAATGGCCCAGCCGGTCTCTGTTTGCCACCAGTGATCGATCACCGGAATCTTCAGGTTGTTCTCGGCCCATTTGAGCGTATCCGGGTCCGTTCGTTCGCCGGCCAGAAACAGGGCTTTAAATTCAGACAAATCATAGTTTTGAATCAATTTCGCCTGGGGGTCCTCGCGCTTAATCGCCCTGAAGGCGGTGGGGGCGGTAAACATAACCTTGACCTTGTGATCGGCTATCACACGCCAGAATGCACCCGCATCCGGGGTGCCCACCGGTTTGCCCTCAAAAATAATGGTGGTGCAACCCTTGAACAGGGGAGCGTAGACGATATAGGAATGTCCAACCACCCAGCCGACATCGGATGCCGCCCAGTAGACATCACCGGTATTGACATTGTAAATGTTGCCCATGGTCCATTTCAGGGCCACCAGATGGCCGCCGTTGTCGCGCACGACCCCCTTGGGTACTCCGGTCGTTCCGGACGTATACAGAATATACAGCGGGTCGGTGGCGGCCACCGGCACGCAGTCATGGGGCTGGGCAGCGGCTGTCACCGCATCCCAGTCCAGATCGCGGCCGTCGGCCATGGCGGCGGCTTCCATCGGCCGCTGCTTGATGATGCAGTGCTCCGGCTTAAAATCGGCAAAATTAATCGCCTCGTCCAGCAGCGGTTTATAGGCAATCACGCGTGCCACTTCGATACCGCAGGAGGCCGACACGATCACCTTGGGTTTGGCATCATTGATGCGCACGGCCAGTTCCTTGGCGGCAAAACCGCCGAACACCACCGAGTGCACGGCCCCGAGGCGGGCGCAGGCCAGCATGGCGATGGCGGCCTCCGGAATCATCGGCATGTAGACAAGCACCCGATCGCCTTTTACGACCCCCTGGGCCGCCAGGGCTCCGGCGAACCGGGCCACCTCGTCGCGCAGTTGATTGTAAGTATACTTCTTAACGGTATCGGTTACCGGGCTGTCATAAATGATGGCATTTTGCTCCCCCCGGCCGTTGTCGATGTGGTAATCCACGGCATTATAGCAGGTGTTCATTTCGCCGCCGGTAAACCAGCGGTAAAAGGGCTTATTGCTGTCATCGAGGACCTTGTCCCACTTTTTATACCAGTGACAGTCTTCGGCCGCGGCGCCCCAGAAGCTGTCCGGTTCCTGAAGGGATTGTTGATAGGCGGTATCATACGGGGTGGTCATGGAAATCCTCCTTTTTTCATCTTGTTGGGCGTAAGGTTTAAGGTTTCAGGTTTCAAAATCCAATAATTTAGGGATTTAGGAATTGAAGAATTCTTGCATCGGTGATTTTAATCGACTGAATGCCAAAATTCCCTGAATTCCTAAATGCACAATTCCTTAATTCATGCTTTCTGGAACCTGACACCTGACACCTGACACCGGGGTGCCAGCGTTAGATTGGTAGTTTCCCCGGGCTGTCCAGGAAAGAATTTTCGGTCAGGAATCCTTAACCTTTGCTCTTAAATACTCCAGGTGTTTGCGGATGCCCTTTTCCGTATTGGGGTCGTCGCTGAAAAGTCGCTTTACAAATCCCGGCGCATCGTCGATTTCGGGGTCCAGTTCCAGGGCCTTTTCATAATCCGCAATGGCCTTTTCGTACTGGCCCGTTTGACTGTGGGCCGATCCGCGGTTGGCGTATGCGTTGGCCACTTCCGGGTCGATTTCAATGGCCCGGTTGTAGTCCGGCAGAGCTTCCTCATAACGCCCCAGGGTACTCAGCGTATTGGCGCGTCCCACGTATGCATCGGCCCGCGATGGATCGATATCGATGGCACGATTGAAGTCACCCAATGCTTTTTCCGGCTTGTTTAAGTTGAGATTGGAAACACCATCCAGAACAGCATTTTCATAATCCGAAAGTGTGACGCCACAGCCGGTGATGATAAAGACAAGAATGGATAGAGCAAAAAGAGTTCGTTTCATTATATCTCAGGGCCGCTTTCTGTGAATTTGGGTTTGGAAGAGGAGGCCCAAAGGCCTCCTCTTCCAGTTCGTGTTGAATTAATCAGGGTTGTTGATCACAACGCTAAACCCCTGACTGTCCTCGTGAGGAACCTTCTGCTACGGATTCCTCTTCGTAAATATCGTGCTTCAAGGCGTCGAATTCCGTCTTGATATTGGTGGACATCTCGAGCTTGTAGGCCAGGAACCACATCATACCGATACCCAGAATCCACCAGATAATCTGCCAGATCCAGATCGACGGCATCCCGTTGATCCATTCAGCCGGCTTCAAGGGGTCACCGAAAATCGTGTTGCCGATCACGCAACCCGGACCGATGGCGAAAAAGAACCAGACCAGGGTGATGATCCAGCCCACTTTTATCAGGCCCTTCTTTTCGGGCGGCAGACTGGCATGCGACCGGATAAAGGTGTGGTAACTCAGGCGCCGTTCGTATTCCTCTTTCTTCGGCTGAGTGAAGAAGCTGACCAGGATCGCAACCGGCAGGTTGAAGATAATGCCCCAACCGGCGCAGTGAATGGTCCAGGGATAGGCACCCCAGGGCAGCCCGAGTTTAAAGGTAAACGTCAAGGTGACGGCGATGATGCCGGCGATAAGACCGAAGACGACACCTTCGCGCGTTAGCCACGGCCAGTAAAGGGTGGCCATCAGCGGTACATACATCATAAACCCGTAGGACACGGCCAGACCACCGAGCATAACGATGGCCCCCGGCACAATGGTGGCGAAGATCAGCGCCGATCCGACCACGATGAGAACGGTAATACGCCCCCATTGGGTCTGCTGGGTTTCGGTCATATCCTTTTTGATGAACTTCTTGACAATGTCGCGGGTCAGCATACCGCTGGCCGTGGACATATAGGCCGCACCGGTGGACTGCATGGC
The DNA here is from genome assembly GCA_963766255.1 of uncultured delta proteobacterium. Taxonomy (GTDB): domain Bacteria; phylum Desulfobacterota; class Desulfobacteria; order Desulfobacterales; family JAFDCJ01; genus JAFDCJ01. Next base: position 83,618 of record CAVXZZ010000027.1, on the reverse strand, counting down.
CGCCAGGGCGCAAATGGCCAAAAGACCAACTGCAAACGGGGCCGTATCCTTCAACAGGTGAATCAGATAGGGTACCAGGTTGGCCTGTTTCCCGCCCACCAGATTGGCAAGGGGCAGGATGGTTTCAGCTGCGCCGGCCGGTTTAAGAAGAGCCATGACCCAACCGCCCATGGCCTGCATGGTAGTGAATATAAACAGGGCAAAGCCGATGCCCAGGGTGGAGGCCCACACCTGCTGCAGCGGAAACGGTTTGGGGTTCTTGTTGGCAAAAGCCCACATGGAAAATGCGGGCGAGGCATGAATCCCCATCAGGGCGAACATGTAGGTCAGGACCATGATACCGGTCCAGGTGCCGCCGACGGCTTGGGGACCGACCGGGACAAACTGAATTACACCGGGCACGGCCACGAAATGGCTGTAGCCATCGGGGGTAATTTTAAAAATGGCCTTTTTGTTGGCCAGAAAGACTTTGGCCGCCTCCGGATCAGCCCAGGCAGGCACCGCGGTCCCTCCGCTGTTTATCCAGGCGACGATGTCTCCGTACTTGGATGTCATACCCTCCCAGCCGCCGGCAAAATTGAGCCCGATGACTCCCAGGGTCACAATTCCCACCCAGAGCAGGATGCACTGGGCCGTGTCCACGTAGGCCACCGAGCGCAGACCGCCCAGGCCGACATACAGCGTCACGATGATGGCCAGCATCCACATGCCCACGTTGACCGAAAACAACCCGTCGGTCAGGATGTTAAACAAAACGCCTGACGCCCGCAGCTGGATGCCCAGATAGGGAACACTGAAAAACAGGGCCACGATAACGGTCAGTATGCGCATAGCCTCGGACCCGAAATAGGTCGAGTACATCTCACCCGGGGGTAACAAAGCCGTAGCGTTTGCCCATCAACCACTGGCGTTTTAAGAAAAGAACGCCGGTAAACGGGATGGTGAGGACATAAAACGACGCATACCCATATGGAATTCCGTCACGCCAGATCAAGGCGGGATGCCCCACAAATGTCCATCCGCTAAACGACGTTGCCGTGGCCGCCAGTACGAATACCCAGATGTTGAGCTGGCGGCCGGCAATGAAGTAGTCGGTTCCTTTCTTGGCCTTCAGGTAACCGGTGACACCGATGGTGATGCAGTATCCCCAGTACAAAAGGACGAAAAAGAATAGCCAGTATACATGAGATCCCATGCTAGTCTCCTTTCGTTTATCATTATAGGGTTGGTAATAAAGCCTTCATCCATTTCCTCAGTTACGACTCCATGCGGGACGGCATCACCTCCTCAATTATCGAACATGAATTTGAGCATTAAACAAATTTCGGGCTGCCTTTTTTCCGAATTGAGCGCATGCGATCAGAGGCGTTCCCATTCAAGTCAGCTTCGGTCCTAAATCCAAACGGCAGTCCAAATTACATAGGCGGTTCTGCGCACAGACATTATGCCAAGGGCATAATGAGTAAAATCGTTAGCGCCCCCCGACCGTGGTGCAACATTCGCTTTGATTCTGGCTATTTTTCATCAGCCATTTTCTTGATTTCTTCGACAATTTCGGGGTTGGCGAGGGTGGTGACGTCGCCGACGTCCCCCTTATTCGAAATTGCCCCCAGCACCCGGCGCATGATCTTGCCCGAGCGGGTCTTGGGCATATCCGCCACGATCCAGACATGCCGCGGTTTGGCGATTTTTCCGATTTCCGTACTAATGGTGTCTGATATTTTTTTCTGCAGTTCAGGCGAGGCCGTATAACCGGGTTTAAGGGATACATACAGATCCGGTTCGCGTCCCTTGATCTCATGGGCCACCGGCACCACGGCCGCTTCGGCCACTTCTTCACAAACCAGGGCGGCTGATTCGATTTCCTTGGTCCCCAGGCGGTGGCCGGAAACGTTGATGACATCGTCGATGCGGCCCAAAATACGGTAATAGCCATCTTCGGCTTCGACAGCGGCGTCCCCGGTCATATAGGGCCAATCGCGCCAGTCTTTGCTCTTGGGGTCCTTGCAGTAGCGGGCATAGTAGGTATCCACAAAGCGGTCCCGGTCGCCCCAGATGGTCTGGAAGCCGCCCGGCCAGGGATTTTGGATGCAGATGTTGCCGGCTTTGCCGGCTCCTGAAGGGATGACCTTGCCTTCCTCGTCATAAATGATGGGGTGGATGCCCGGCACGCCCTTGCCGGCGCTGCCCGGTTTCATGGGCGCGAGGGCCGGGAGGGTGCTGCACAGGAAACCGCCGGTTTCCGTCTGCCACCAGGTATCCACGATGGCGGCCTGACCTTTGCCGACCACGTTGTAGTACCATTTCCAGACTTCCGGTTCGATGGGCTCTCCCACCGTGGTCATGTGTTTGAATTTGTAATTGTACTTGGCGGGTTCGTCGGGGCCGATTTTTCGCAGGGCCCGGATGGCGGTGGGCGCGGTGTGAAAGATGTTGACATCCAGGTCCTGGGCGATGCGCCAGGGTCGTCCCGGATCCGGGTAGTTGGGAATGCCCTCGTAAATGACCGTCGAGGCGCACAGCGCCAGCGGTCCGTAAACGATGTAGGAATGCCCCGTGATCCAGCCGATATCGGCCATGCACCAGTAGACGTCTTCGGGGTGGATGTCCTGGACGTATTTGCACGTACCGGCCGCATAGGCCAGATATCCGCCGGTGCTGTGCTGGCAGCCTTTGGGCTTGCCCGTGGTCCCGCTGGTGTACATCAGAAACAGCGGGTCTTCGGCCGGCATGGGCACCGGGTCAATCCGCTGGCCGTAATATTCCTTGAGCACATCGTTGACAAAATAATCACGCCCCTCAACCATGGGCGTGGGGCTCGAGGCTTTGCCCGGGTAGCGCTGCCAGACCAGGACCTTGTCGACCTTCTGGCCGTCTTTTTCGGCCAGATCACACGGCGATGTCGGCGTTTTCCTTGTGATTCAGAAGATTGCCGGCCCGATAGTAAGAATCCATGATGATGAGCACCCGGCTCTGGGAGTCGACAATCCGGTCGGCACTGGCCCTGCCGCTGAAACCACCGAACACCTGGGAATGGATAACGCCCAGACGGGCACAGGCCAGCATGGTAATCGGCAGTTCGACCGACATGGGCATATGCAGGGTCACCCGATCGCCGGCTTTTAATCCGGCAAAATCCCGCAGCAAGGCGGCGAACTCGTTCACCCTGCACATAGAGTTCCTGATAGGTGATGTGTTCGATTTTTTCCTGTTCAAGTTCGGGGACAAAGTGAATGGCGGTCTTGTTTTTGTTTTTGGCCAGATGGCGGTCCACGCAATTGTAGCTGGCATTGACCTTGCCGCCTTTGAACCATTTCCAGCAGGGCGCATCGCTGGTATCCAGGATTGTATCCCAGTATTCATACCAGTCGAGCAGATCGGCGTATTCCTTGAAACAGTTCGGGAAATTATCCAGGCTGAACCGATCAAAGACAGCGGCATCGGTCATGTTGGCCTGGGCAATAAATTCTGTGCTTGGATGATAATATTCCTCTTCCCCCCAATGTACCGCAATTTCAGCCTCAGATGTTTCAATAACCTCTTTTTCTGCCATACGTACCCCCTTCTCTTTTTTTGGTTTGCAATTTAGAAAACAAAGAGATGTCTAACTTCCAGCAAATGAGCGTCATACGGAACACGCGTTAATGAATTAAATTCATTTATTAGCGCATGATATATATATTAAAATTTAATAGAAGCCATTGAGTGGATTATAATAGATATGGTTATGTACAACCGATAATATATGTTTGTCAATATGATTTTTGTTCATCACGCAGGTTTAGGCGGGATTTTGTTATTGGCCAAGCTGAAGAGTTATAACATATTGGATTTATATAACAATAAATTAATATTAATTTTTTAAGGGTGTGTTGTTCGCAAATAGGGGTGGCCAAGGGGTAAAATCTGATATTAATAAGAAAAAATTGTATCATTTCAGAAGGATAGGGGGCTGATAGATGATTCCCATCTTCATATTCAATTGATTCTCAATATTGGCACGGTCCGATTCTTTTTAATTACCATATCATCAGAAGCGACAAAGCCTTAAAAAAACTTGTAATCCTGGTCTGGATGGTTATATTGCTCGTTCCGGCCAGAGGCGGAGAATAAGTTGCCACAAGGGCTCCAGGACACCACGCCAAACCTCTGTTAAAACCCATCTTCGTGTCTTTGGGTCCTGGTGGCAAGACCCACTGCCGGAATCTGTATAAAATTCACACCTAAGATAGCAAGCGGTAATTTGCACCCAATTGAACTATGCCAAAACTACAAACCAACGAGAAATTACGTAACATTGCCATTATCGCCCACGTTGATCACGGCAAAACCACCCTGGTGGATGCCATGTTTCGGCAAAGCGGACTGTTCCGGGCCGACCAGGAGACTGACGAACGGCTGATGGATACCATGGAACTGGAAAAAGAACGCGGCATCACGATTGCAGCCAAAAACTGTTCGGTGGTTTGGAAAGGGGTGCGGATCAACATCATCGATACCCCCGGCCATGCAGACTTCGGCGGCGAGGTTGAGCGGGCCCTGTCCATGGCCGACGGGGCCATTTTGCTGGTAGACGCCTCGGAAGGCCCGTTGCCCCAAACCCGGTTTGTTTTAAAAAAGGCCCTGGAAGCCGGCCTTAAAATTATTGTGGTGATCAACAAAATCGACCGACGGGACGCCCGGCCGGAAGAAGTACTGGATGAGATTTACGACCTGTTGATCGACATGGACGCCACCGATGAGCAGCTTGAATTCCCGTTGCTTTACGCAGTTGGGCGGGATGGTATCGCCATGCAAACCCCGGATGAAGAAGGACACAACCTCCACCTGCTTTTTGATGCGATCCTGGCAAGGATCCCCGGGCCCGCTTACGATTCCGGGGCACCGCTGCAAATGCTGGTGTCGGATCTGGGATATTCGGACTATCTGGGCCGGCTGGCGGTGGGAAAGATTTTCAACGGAACCGCCCGTTCCAACGACGCCCTGGTCCGCATGGGCGAAAACGGCAGCCATATGCCGCTTAAGGTGTCGAAGCTTCAGGTCTACGAGGGCATGCAGCTCAAGGACGTCGATGAAGTTCAGACTGGAGATATCGTTGTGCTGGCGGGCATTGAGGATGTCAAGATCGGCGATACCATCTGCAACCAGCAGAGCCCTCAAGCCCTGCCCCGGATCGACGTGGATGAACCCACCGTATCCATGACCTTTTCTTTCAACAACTCACCGTTGGGCGGTCTGGAAGGCAGGTACATTCAATTCAGCCGCATCCGGGAGCGCCTGTTAAAAGAAACCCTGATCAATGTTGCCATCGGGGTTGAGAGCACCGAAGAGCGGGACAGCATCCTGGTCATGGGCCGGGGGGAGTTTCAGCTGGCCATTCTAATCGAGACCATGCGTCGCGAAGGCTTTGAATTTTGTGTCGGAAGGCCCAAGGTTATCTACCGCTATAAAAATGGTGAGAAGCTCGAGCCCATGGAACGCCTGATGGTTGATTGTGAAGAGCGGTTTCTCGGTGTGGTGACCGAAAAACTGTCACTGCGCAAGGGCAAGATGACCAACCTGGTCAACAACGGCAAAGGCCGGGTGCGCATGGAATTTTCAGTACCCGCCCGAACCCTGATCGGATACCGCGACGAATTTCTCACCGATACCCGCGGGACCGGTATCATGCACTCACTGTTCGACGGCTACGAGCCATACCGGGGAGATTGCCCCAGCCGGTTTACCGGATCCATTGTGGCCGATCGTCCCGGCAAAGCCATTCCCTATGCTTTATTTAACCTGGAGCCCCGGGGGCGGCTTTTTGTGGTACCCGGTGATCCGGTCTATGAAGGCATGCTCATCGGTGAACACAACCGGGGGCAGGATATTAATGTGAACCCCTGCAAAGAAAAAAAACTGACCAACATGCGGGCTTCCGGAAAAGACGATAACGTCATGCTGTCTCCCATCAAACCGATTACATTAGAGCAGACCATCAGTTTTATCCGGGATGATGAGCTGGTGGAGGTAACGCCGCGGTCCGTGCGCATGCGCAAGGCGGTTCTCTCCGCCCACAAGAGGTATTCCGGACTCGGCTCAAAGGTGAAAAAGAACTAGGGCAGCGCTGAACTCAGGCTTCAATGGCACCGCCTCATGTGAAGCCGGAGCCGGCTGTGCAGGTGTAACAATGATCTGCGGTGGCGATCGGACTTCCCGGTTCCGGGGGGGCGGCCATTTCTGAAACATGGATTTTGCGCCCGCCCAAGGGAAGTCCCCTGGCCAGATTAAAGTCGCAATCATACAGATACCCGTCCCACCCAACCGATACCAGTGACCGGCACATGAGTCCTTTGACGGCACAGCTATTAAAACTGGCCGAGAGCTTCGACAGGTAATTTTGAAAATTGTTGGATCTTAGCAGCCAGTCCCGGAATCTTCCCAGAGGAACATTGGCAAAATTATAAAGATTATTAAACACTATTGCCCATCTGCTTTCCAGGACCTGGTGAAACCGCTTTTCAGCCTGTTCCTGGGCCGGTGGGAGATAAGCCCCGGCGGGGTTGGATACAAGATCGAGGACCAGGTTCGATTTGCTGGAACCATATCCGATTTTATTTAACTGTTTTAATACCGTTAAACTTTCTTGAAAAATTCCTTCGCCCCGCTGTGAATCGCTCTGGGTCATGTTGACCGAAGGAAATGAGGCCACGATTGCCACGCGGTGACGCTGCAGCAAATCCGCCAGATCCGGTAGTTTATCTTTCATGGCCGAGAGGTTGGATCGCAACATGAGCCTGGCGGCGTGGGGTGAAATTTCTTCTATTAAACGCGGCAAATGCGAATTTAGCTCCGGCGCCCCGCCGGTGATGTCGATGGTTTCAAAATTGCTGCGGGCGGCATAGGCGACAACCGCCTCAACCGTTTCGGCATCCATGTTTTCCTGGCGGCCGGGCCCGGCATTCAGGTGGCAATGGCGGCAAACCTGATTGCATAGAAACCCCAGGTTAACCTGCAGCGTATGGGTGATAGTGCGGGTTAAGGTGAGGTTATGCTGGGCCAGGGTCGCCTTGAAGGGGAGGATGTGGCCGGCGGCATCCTGGTTTTCATCCATATATTCAGGGGATTCATTTGTAGCGAACATTAAAACTCCGTGGACGGTTCCCAATTTTTTTAAATCGGGAAGTTATCTGTTATTGGTTATAAGTTAATCGGCGGATAAACGCGCAATCTACAGGGATAATTTTTGTGCAATATTGCGCATTTGAATTCCATGCACAAGGGATGATCCGCCCCGGATAGCTGTAACGACATGAACCGCCTCCGTCATTTCCGCCAGGCTGGAACCTTTTTCCAGACAGGCCTGGGTATAGGCATCGATGCAATACGGGCACTGGACGGTGTGCGCAACGGCCAGTGCAATCAACGCCTTTTCTCTTTCGGTCAATTCCCCTTCGGCAAAAACAGCGGCATAATATTCAAAAAACTTTTTGGCTAATTCGGGCGCTTCTTTTCCGATTTCCTCAAACTTTGGCAGATCCTCCGGTTTGTAATAGGTTTCCATTCTGAAATCTCCATGTTTGTAAATGCTCAGTCGATTGTGGGTTGCATCCCTTACAGTAAGTTTTTAAAGATGAACGTCCAACATCGAACGTCCAACGTCGAACATCGAATAATGATGTCGCTCCGCTCATCAATTTAATTTGTTTTCATAAATCCGATGTCAAATCTTGAATGGTTATGTCTGTTCTTTCCCCTTTTCATTTCAACGTTCGATGTTGGACGTTCGATGTTTGTTTTTTTGTCCCTCCATCGAGTAACCAGAGACCAGAATCCAAGGACCCCAATCGATCTATCCCATATGTTTCACGATCGCCTGGGCAAACTCTGAGCACTTGACTTCAGTCGTCCCTTCCATCTGGCGCGCAAGGTCGTAGGTTACGGTTCCGGCTTGAATGGTGGCCTGGAGTGCACTTCGGATCAAAGCGGATGCTTCGCGCCATCCCATGTAGTCCAGCATCATGGCACCCGAGAGGATTACGGAGCTCGGGTTGACCTTATCCAGCCCCGCGTATTTGGGGGCCGTACCGTGGGTGGCTTCAAAAACAGCGCAGCGGTCACCGATATTTGCCCCCGGTGCCATTCCCAGCCCACCGACCTGGGCGGCCAGGGCATCCGAGATATAGTCACCGTTGAGGTTGGGTGTTGCGATGACCTGATATTCAGCGGGACGAAGCAGAACCTGTTGAAACAGCATATCCGCAATGCGGTCCTTGATTAAGACCTTTCCTTCGGGGAATTTGCCGCGGTAGTCATCGTAAAGTTCCTTTTCCGTAAACGTCTGGTTGCGGAATCTTTCCCGGGCGACTTCGTAGCCCCATTTTGCAAAGGCGGCTTCGGTGAATTTCATGATGTTGCCCTTATGCATCAACGTGACGGTGGCACAGTTGTTTTCAATGGCATAGGCAATGGCGTTTGCTACCAGGCGCTTGGTATTCTTTTCACTGATGGATTTGATCCCCAGGCCCCCATCTTCCGGAAGCTGGGTGCCCATTTCTTCGTTTAAAAACTTCCGGAGCCTGGCAGCCTCGGGACTGCCGGCCTGATATTCGATGCCGGCATACAGATCTTCCATGTTTTCCCGGAACACCACCATATCAACTTTTTCAGGGTGCCTCATGGGACTTGGCACCGGGTCAATGTACCTGACCGGTCGCACACAGGTGTAAAGATCCAGTTTGTGCCGGATCGCCACATTCAGGCTTCGGATGCCCTTGCCGACCGGTGTGGTCATGGGCCCTTTAATGGACACGACATGGGTCTCAATTGCTTCCAGCGTTTCGTCGGGCAGCCAGGTGCCGGTGGTTCGAAAACTTTTTTCCCCTGCCATTAGCTCCAACCAGCTAATCCGTCGCTGGCCGGCGTATGCTTTTTCAACGGCACTATCCATTACCAGGCTGGCGGCCCGCCATATATCCGGACCGATGCCGTCGCCTTCGATAAAGGGGATGATCGGGGTATCTGGCACATTCAGGGAACCGTCATCGTTTTTTACTATTATTCCTTCGCTGGCCATCTTTTATATCCTTTTTTGGGGTTACTTTCAGAAATTCTAATTTACGTTAGTAGGGCAGCCCACTGTGGCTGCCGGATCAGGTCGGCACAGCGGCCGACCCGACTGATAGCGACCCGCCACCAGCGACCAGTCACCAGTCACCAGTCACCAGGGACAAGTAACCAGCCACCAGCCTCAAATTTATTGGCTTAACATTTTCCGTAGCACATAGGGCAGTATGCCGCCGTTTTCGAAATAGGCGACATCGATATCGGTGTCCAGACGGGCAATGGCCTCAAATTTTATTTCCCCGCCGTCGGCTTTGACGGCTTTAACCTGTAAAACTTTACGCGGTGTCATTTTTTCCACACCGCTGATAAAAAATGTTTCGGAGCCATCCAGCCCAAGACTTTCCCAGCTTTCGTTTTCTTTGAACACCAACGGCAGCGCACCCATGCCCACCAGGTTGCTGCGGTGAATCCGTTCGTAGGATTGGGTGATGACGGCCCTGATGCCAAGCAGGCTGGTTCCTTTTGCCGCCCAGTCCCGGGAGGACCCGGTGCCGTATTCTTTGCCTCCCAGAACGACCAGGGGTATATTTTGGGCCTGGTATCCGACTGCGGCATCATAGACGAACATTTCGCTGCTTTCAGGATATTTGATGGTATAGCTGCCCTCCTTGTCTCCCACCATCCTGTTTTTAATTCTGATGTTGCCGAAGGTGCCGCGCATCATAACATCGTGGTTGCCCCTGCGGGAGCCGTAAGAATTAAAGTCCTGCGGGGCCACTTTTTGGGCAATTAAATATTTGCCGGCCGGATAGGTTTCCGGAATGGCGCCGGCCGGTGATATATGGTCGGTGGTGACCGAGTCGCCCATTAGCAGCAGTACGTTCGCGTCGTTGACATCTACCGGTTTGGTCACCTGAAGGGAAAACCCCTCAAAATAGGGTGGCTTTTTTATGTAAGTGGATTTTTCATCCCATTTAAAAGTAGTGCTTTCCGCCACTTTAAGTTCTTGCCAGAAATCGTCGCCATCAAATATTTTTTCATACTCTAATTTATAAAATTCCCGCTTCACATGCAGTTGGACAAGGTCTTCAATTTCTTTCGTACTCGGCCAGATATCTTTAAGGTAAACCGGTTCATCGTTCGGACCGGTTGCCACGGGTTCGGTTGTCAGATCGATATCTATTCTTCCGGCCAGGGCGAAAGCGATCACCAGCATGGGAGAGGCCAGGAAATTGGCCTTTACGCGCTGATGAATGCGGGCTTCAAAATTGCGGTTGCCTGAAAGCACGGCCGCTACGGTCAGGTCATTTTTCGTGACGGCGTCGTCGATTTCCGACGGCAGCGGCCCGCTATTGCCGATACAGGTGGTGCAGCCAAAGGCCGCCAGGTGAAATCCCAATTTTTCGAGGTAAGGCATGAGGCCGGCGTCATTAAGGTAATCGAGGACGACTTTGGAGCCGGGGGCCAGGGAGGTCTTTACAAAGGCCGGTACCTCAAGGCCTTTTTCAACCGCTTTTTTGGCGACCAGGGCAGCCCCCAGCAGGACAAACGGATTCGACGTATTGGTGCACGAGGTGATGGCGGCGATCACGATGCTGCCGTCGCACAGCTTGATCTGTTTTCCATTGTAGACCAGTTCACAGACCTTCTTTTTAGGCGCACAGGTATCCTGTCTGGTGGTGCGGCTGCCGGATTCGTCGTGATACTTGGAAATGTGGGCCATATCGGTATCGCGTTCATAATCGCACCCCAGGATGGTGGCAAAACTGCTTTTTAAATCGGTGAGGCTGATTCGGTCCTGGGGCCTGGCCGGGCCGGCCACTGCCGGAACCACCCGGGTCAGGTCCATTTCAATCACTTCGGTATATTCAGGATCTTCGTTGCCGGAATAAAAAAGGCCCATTGCTTTGGAACAGCCTTCGACAATTTTTGCCTGCTGCTCCCGGTTGGTCATCACCAGATAATCAATGGTTTTTTCATCTATCGGGAAAAACCCCAGGGTGGCACCGTATTCGGGGGTCATATTGGAGATGGTGGCCCGGTCGGGGAGAGACAGGTTTTTCATACCGGGTCCGAAGTACTCGACGAATTTTTCAACCACTCCGTGGTTTCTGAGCATTTCAGTGACGGCCAAAACCAGGTCGGTGGCCGTTACCCCTTCGGCTAACTCACCAACCATTTTCACGCCGATGACTTCGGGAATAGACATATAATAAGGCTGTCCGAGCATGACCGCTTCGGCTTCGATGCCGCCGACGCCCCAGCCCATGACCCCGATACCGTTGATCATGGTGGTGTGTGAATCGGTGCCGACCAGGGTATCCGGATAGGCCGTCAGGCGATCGCCATCATTTTCTGTGATGATGACCCGCCCCAGATACTCGAGGTTGACCTGGTGGCAAATTCCGGAGTTGGGTGGCACGACATTGAAGTTATTAAAATTTTTCTGGGCCCATTTAAGCAGCTCGTAGCGTTCGGAGTTGCGTTCATATTCTTTGGCCACATTTTTGGATAGCGCATCCGGCAGAGCCAAAATAATCGACCTGCACGGAATGATCGACAACCAAATCGACGGGCACCAGGGGATTGATTTTAGCCGGATCGCCCCCGAGATCTTTTACCGCATCTCGCATGGCCGCCAGATCCACCACCGCGGGCACGCCTGTAAAATCCTGCATCAGCACCCGGGCCGGGTGGTAGGGGATTTCCTGGGGCGCCTCATAGCGTTTCTTCCATTGGGCGATATGGAGCAAATCTTCTTCTTTGACAACATGACCATCCAACTTGCGCAAAAGATTTTCTACCAGTATCTTAATCGTATACGGCAGGCGGGCGATAGGTGCGATCCCCTTTTCTTCAAGTCGGCCAATATCGTAGAAATGATAGTCTTTTCCCTGAATGGCAACCTTTTGGATGTAATCTGTATTTTCCATGGTGGATACTCCCGAAATAAGTTTAAATGGATCTAAACATCTAGCCGCCTTAATGGGGTTTTACGTTTAGATGGTCAAGGAGTATTGGAGTACTGGAGTATTGAAAAAACCTGAATGAGAAGTTTTTTCATTTTCCATTACTCCATCACTCCACTACTCCAATTTATAGAAAACAATTGGAACCCAAAGTCGCGCCGCACCCATTTTATCTTTGACTTTGTGTTCAGTTTTCAACTTTGTATGCTTCAATTTCATGGACGTATTTGACCCACTCTGAGCCATAGTGATCTTCAGCCACAACACGTAAGGGAAATCCGTGTTTGCGCGGCAGAACCTGCCCGTTGACCTGGTAGGCTAGAAATATTTTGTCGGCCGCAACTTCTGCCATTGGAAATCTTACCGTCTTTGTATAGCGCCCGGGAGGTCCTCGAAAGGTGATATGGGTTATTCCGGGTTCTGACTGGGCCAACCTTAACAGCTCTGCTACGGATATGCCTTTCCACTTTCCGTGATTAGTAAAAAACCCCGGACAAAGCAAGAGAACATTTCTTTCAATGGCGGGCAGTTCAAGGACCTGATCATAGGATAGGTTCAGCGGCTTTTGAACGCTACCGGTAATTTTGAGACGCCAGGCACCCAGGTCTGTGTCGTGATCCGTCAGACCCATGGTTTCAAACTGATTCAAGGGAATGACCTCCAGATGGCGGGTGTCCAGGTCGGCCGGGTTTTTATCAACCAGGCTGGTCATCTTGGTGCCCCTGGGCACAATAAGCCTTTTGGACTGGGCATAAGCCCGGGAGAGCAAAGAAAAAACGCTGTTCAACCCGAACATCATGCCGGCTGTTAGGCGCAATATTATTTTAAAAAAGGACCTGCGCGTGTTCATCAGAGCCTTAGCCTCATTAAAGTTTGTTATTCTATTATATTAGCTTGTGCGAATCCAACGGTATCGGCCGTTCAGTCATCAGAGAAGCGGTAATAAATTCGAAAACCGAAATCCAAATCCGAAACAAATCCGGAATTCAAATGTCAAAATGACCTAAACAAAGGCTCGGCTTCTTCATCTATGAATAATGTAAAAACTGCACGTTCATTGTTTTGGTCATTTGAATTTTGGTCATTCGTTATTGTTTCGAGTTTCGTGCTTCGATATTCGAATTTTTATCTAGTACAAAAACATTATCCCCGACTCTTTTCTGGGGTTTTTTTCAAGATCTTTATCTCTTCACGCTGGTGCGTTTTAGATGTCGGATCTCTTTTGCGGCAGCGACGATGACGTCCGTCGCCAGGGCTAGAAAAAGTCCATGCTCAATAATTCCTGCCCGTTGGTTTAAACGGGCAACCAGCCCGCCGGGATCGGAAATCGGGCCAAAATTTGTATCCAATATGTAGTTATTCTGGTTGGTGAGGTAGGGGGCGTTGCTGTCGTCCACACGCAGGGAAACTGACCCGCCGATGGATTCAAGAAAAATTTGCTCGGCCTTGTGGGCGAAGGGGACCACCTCAATCGGCACGGCCCACTTGGTGCCCAATTGAGGGGAGAGTTTACTTTCGTCGACAATAATAATGTTTTTGCGACTGGCCTGGGCAATAATTTTTTCAATTAAAAGGGCTCCGCCGCCCCCTTTGATAACATTTAGATCGGGGTCGACTTCGTCAGCCCCATCTATGGTCAGGTCGATTGAGGGCTGTGCTTCCAGATCTGCCAGGGGAATGTTAAGTTTGCGAGCCAGAATTGCGGTCCGCTCTGATGTTGGTATTCCGATGATGTTTTGCAGATCTCCGGATTGAATTTTTTCACCAATCCGTTCTATGGCGAAATTGGCCGTGCTGCCGGTGCCAAGTCCGACCACCATTCCCGAGTCAATGAAATCCACCGCTCGAAACAGCTGCTTTTTTTTTCAATTCATCCTGCTGGTTCAATGATTTCCTCTCCGAAGTTTTATTCAAATGGCTGGTTGATTACTATTTTTGTGCCAAAAATCGGATGCAAAGCGCAGAGGGCATGGCGCATGCGTTAGAGCATGGCGCAAAGCGTGATAGGCAGACTATACGGAAAAATGAGCGTGAAGTCAGGACCTTCATTTTTTGATGCCTATGCCCTCTGCGCACATCGCTATGCCCTTTGCGCTCTGCTCCATGCGCTGGCTTTTTGCTCACAACGCTATGCGCTTTGCCCTATGCGCTATGCGAGAGGGGCGCTATGCGCCCAGAAGCCGTTCGCGCTTTTCAGCGATGCTTTGCATTAAGGCATCAAAGGGTTTTGCAAATGCGACCACACCGTCATTCTGCAGTTGTTGCGTGACAGCCTGCAAATCGATGCCCAGTTTAGCCAGTTTTTCAATTTGCCCTTGTGCTTGCTCCCAATCTTTGGTGAGGGTTTCAGCGACCCGGCCATGATCCATAAAACTGTCCAATGTAGCAGGCGGGATGGTATTCACCGTATCCGGGCCGATGAGTTCATCCACATAAAGGGTGTCGACAAAGTCCGGATTTTTGGCACTGGTGCTGGCCCACAGCACCCGCTGTACCCGGGCTCCTTGATCCTTTAGCAGTTGCCAGCGCGAACCGCTGAATATTTGCTTGAATTCGGCATAGGCCAGTTTGGAGTTCGCAATCGCCGATTTGCCGACCATTTGTTGCTGGTTCAGTTTTTCAAGCTCTTTATCAATGGCCGAATCCACCCGGCTGACGAAAAACGAGGCCACCGAAGCCACTTGATTGACCGGGTGGCCTGCGGTCACCGTCGGCCCGTTTTCGGCTAACTTTTCCAGGCCGGATATATAGGCGTCAGCCACCGCTTTATAGTTTTCAAGTCCGAAAATCAGGGTCACGTTAACGTTTACCCCGGCCCCTATCAACTGGGTGATGGCCGGTAGGCCGGCGGCGGTAGCCGGCACCTTAATCATAACATTGGGGCGCTCTAACGTTTCATATAAGCGCATGGCCTCTTGGATGGTTTCTTCGGTTTTGTCGGCCAGATGGGGGTTAACCTCGAGGCTCACGTAGCCATCGATGCCGCCGGAAGTTTCATATGTCTTCCTGAGCAGGTCGGCGGCCCGGCCGATATCTTCAAAGGCAAGGGCCTCATAGATTTCATTAACGCTTTTTCCGGATTGGCTCAGTTTTTTGATATCCTCATCATAATCGCTGCTTCCGGCAATCGCTTTTTCAAAAATGGCCGGATTAGACGTGATGCCGCGGACACCCTTTGCAATTAATTCCTTTAACTCTCCCGATGTGATCAGCGAACGACGAATAAAATCAAACCAAACGGATTGTCCTAATTTTTCGAGTTCCGCAAGCTTAGACATACGTTTTTCCTCCCATGATTCTTCATCCAGCTTTACGTGCTATAGCACCATCATCGTAAATCGTCCACTGCTATTTATACCCCTTGCAGATCAAAATTGGTCTACCCCTGTCGTACTTCCGGATCATTCAGACTCTTCCACCGACCGGGGAGGCGGCTGGTCCCCTTTCACTTTTTTAATTATTTTGGGGATAAAAAAAGAGAAGATAAAAAGACCGATTGAGAAAAATACCTTAAAGGAGATCAACTCGGACCAGTTGCCGGATACCCAAACGTCCTTTATGGTTCCAATAAAAAAGGTGAATATAAAAGTTCCGACAAGGATACCCAGGCCTGTTCCGGCAAAGTAATCCCAGAAGTGAACTTTGGTCAAGCCCATGCCGAAATTCATGGGCGTGAAAGGAAAATATACCAGACGCAAATACAATACGGTGGCAAATCCGTTGCGCTCAATGGCGGTGTCATATTTTTTCAATCTGTTTCCGATTAAAGAGGCGGCAAATTCCCTGCCAAGGGTACGACCGATCCAGAATGCCAGACTGGCGCCGACCATGGCACCAAACCAGACATACACAAATCCCCAGTAAGCACCGAAAATTGCAGCCCCCAGGCCGGTTAGAAGCGTCCCCGGAAGAAAAAGGCAGACGCCGGCGGCATAAATAACCATAAAGACCAATGGTGCCCAAAAGCCGACAGTTTCGAGAAATTTTCCCAGGGCTTCCACTGTGAGGTAATCTTTAACAGGCGTGAAACGGACCGCCAGGACGGCCGCCACGATAAAGGCCAATAATATAACCGCTTTCACGATTGCTTTATTGCGATTAGTTGATGATTCCGCTCCGCGGGCTTTCATTATGGTGTGCTCCTGGCTTTTTTTATAATTGATCCGCCGCAGGCGCTCTTTAAATGATTCAATCAACAGCGTTTTTTTCGATGATGGCCCGGGCGGCTGCCGGCCCATGGCTTCCGGCTT
Organism: uncultured delta proteobacterium; assembly: GCA_963766255.1. GTDB lineage: Bacteria > Desulfobacterota > Desulfobacteria > Desulfobacterales > JAFDCJ01 > JAFDCJ01. Next base: position 67,354 of record CAVXZZ010000027.1, on the reverse strand, counting down.
CATAAAAATGCAGCAGGCCGGCCCGGTCGCCGCAGGTTTCACATTCATCCAATACGGGTGTTAAGAAAGACCAGCTTCTTTCGATACCATCCTGTCGCCAGAATAACATCTGATCTCCCAGCATGCTGTCAATCAACACCTTTTCGTACGCATCGAGTATCGGGCCTGAATAATTTTGATGGTACTCAAAATCCATGGTTACCGTGCGAAGGCACATGGCGGCGCCGGGATTTTTGGTCTGAAATGTGAGTTTGATTTTTTCATCCGGATATATGCCCATGGTCAGGCGATTGGCGATAATCGCCTCACCAAGGGTATGGCGAAACATCGAATGGGGAACCGTTTTAAACTGAATGGCAATCTCGGTAATTTTTTTAGCCAAACGCTTGCCGGAGGTCAGATAAAAGGGCACGCCCTGCCAGCGCCAGTTGTCTAAAAATACCTTCATCATGGCGAAGGTCGGGGTCGGCGAATTGGCATCTACGCCGGGCTCCTCCCGATAGGCTTTAACCGGTTGCCCGTTGACGGACCCGGCCGCATATTGGCCGAGGGTGAGATGTTCCTGTATGTTTGCCACGGGAAACGGCCGCAGCGCACGGAATACTTTGACCGTTTCATCCCTGACGATATCGGCCTCAAAGCGCGCCGGCGGTTCCATGGCCGTCAGCGCTAAAAGCTGCATCATGTGGTTTTGAAACATATCGCGCAAGATACCGGACTGTTCATAATAGCCGGCCCGGTGTTCCACCCCCAAGGTTTCGGTGGCCATAATATTGATATAGTCTATATATCTGCGGTTCCAAATCGGCTCAAATAAGGAATTGGCAAAGCGGAACATCAACAGGTTTTGAACGGTCTCTTTGGCTAAATAATGATCGATTCTATAAATCTGGTGTTCTTTAAAATGCAAATGAAGGCTTTGATCCAGATCCTGGGCAGTTTTAAGATTGGTGCCAAACGGCTTTTCGATAACAATCCGTGACCACCCATTGCCGTTTTGATTCTCAGCGCTCAAGCCGGCCCGGCCGATCATCTGGGCCACGGGCATGTAAAGCATCGGCGGCAGGGCAACATAAAAGATCTGGTTGCCAGCGGTGTTGGATTCAGTATCAAGCGTCTTTAAGGAGGCAGCCAGGTCCAGATAAGATTGAAGGTTATCATAATCAATGCGGTGGTAATGGATCGCGGAAGCAAAGGCCGGCCACCGTTTCCGATCAAGCATATCGGCAGCAATTAAGGCTTTTTTCAAATGATTCCTGAAAGCCTGGCTGCTGAATTCTGTGCGGCCGCAGCCCACTATTTGAAACGGCTGCGGCAGCCCGTCCTTCATATAAAGATCAAAAAGGGCCGGCACCAACTTGCGGGCGGCCAAATCGCCGGTGGCACCCAATATCACGATTGTGCACGGGTCGCTGGGTTTCACGGCCAGACAATCCTGCGGATCGATCCCAAGATCCGGCGTGGTGACAGAGGCCATAGCCTTCAGTTCGGTGTTTTGTTTGGAATCATTGGTTGCCATTATGCTAATCTCACCCGTTAAAAAAAAATCACAAATCACAAATCACAAATTCAAATAATAACCAATGACCAAAAATACAATTTCGAAACAAAGACTCGTGTCTGAATATACAGATTTCCAGTTTCGGTCATTGTGATTTCGAATTTTGAATTTGTTTGTAATTTGGTGCTTGAGCATTGGAATTTTGTCGTTAAATTCCCAATATGCTTTTTGAAAAGTTCAGAGGCCTCATCCCCGGATCTTATTCACTGCATGTATTCCTCACCACAGGCTCTTCCCTTCAGATGAAAGAAAAACTTTAATCCCTTTTGCACCTTTTCCGAAAAAATTTTCGGTGAAAAATAGGTGCCGGCTACCTTTTTATTAATTTCTCCTATGGTTGGATAGGGGTGTATGGCGGCAGCCAGGGTGGAAAGTTTTACTTTTCCATTTAGGATTGCCACCCATTCGCCGAGCAAATCACCCGCATGGGGCCCCAATATCTGCACACCAATCGGCTTTTCTTTTTCATCCAGGAGCATTTTAATTTTGCCGATGGTCTCACCCTCGGCCAGACTGCGGTCATTGTCCTTAAAGTCTTCTGTCCAGACATTATATTTGATTCCGGCCGCTTCAGCACTTTTTTCATTCATGCCGATGCTGCCCAGGGGAGGATCGGTGTAGGTGCACCAGGGCAGAAATGTATAGTCGACCTTGCGCGGCAGCCGAAATATGGCGTTGCTGATGACGATGCCGCCTTCATATCCGGCGGCATGGGTAAACTGAAATCCGCCATTGATATCCCCGGCGGCATATATGTGTTTGAGGTTGGTTCTCAGACGATTATCAACGGCGATGCCCCGGGGCGTATGGTCTACCCCGATTTTTTCAAGCCCGAGATCATTGATGTTGGCGCCTCTTCCCAGGGCCACCAGAACGGTTTCGGCCTTCAGGCTGATGGTGCTGCCCTCTTTGGTTTTTATCCTGACCTCTTTTTCACCGCCCAGATCGTTGACTTCTTCGATAGCGCTGTCGAGATAGAAAGATACGCCTTCTGAGCTGAGAACCTCTTTGACCGCAGCTGCCATATCGGCATCTTCTTTTGCCAGGATTTGCGGCGCCATATTCACCACCGAAACTTTGGTGCCCAATCGACAAAAAGCCTGGGACATTTCGGTACCGATGGGGCCACCCCCCAGAATGATCATGGATTTGGGCAGGTGGTCCAGATAAAAAATTTCTTTGTTGGTAATATAGGGGGTTTTATCAAGTCCTTTGATCGGCGGGGCTACGGGCGACGAGCCTGTGGCAATAACCCAGGTTTTGGCCGAATGGGTATTTCCGTTTAACCGGATACTGTGCTCATCTATAAAAGCTGGCTGGCCAAACTCCACCCGGGCGCCAAGATTGCAAAATCTTTCTTTTGAATCGTGGTGCTGAATGGTGCCGATAACCGATTTAATTCTTTTTGATATTTCTCTGAAGTCCACCGGCGGTACATCTACGGAGGGCAATCCGAATATTTCGGAATGTTTCATCCAATGGTAGACATGGGCGGTTTTAATCAGGGTTTTACTCGGGACGCAACCGAAATGCAGGCAATCACCCCCGAGCTCCTTTTCTTTTTCAACCAACAGGGTTTTTGCCCCCAGCTGGGCGGCTCCGGCTGTTACCGTCAGGCCGCCGGCACCACCACCGATGACACCGATATCGAAATCATAGTCTGTCATAAACCCTCCTTTTATGCGCCATTCAGCGACCAGTCATACTCCAGATAGGATACACCGATGTTATCCTGCCTGGTTTCCAGTTCTTTTTTCAAATCCCCGGTCGCATATTGCAGATAAAAACTGAAAACACCCTCTTTGAAATCCTCTGCGAACCATTTAAATACACTGCTGACGTAGAGCCGACGGCCCTCCAACCGGTAGTTATCCGGATTATTTAAAAAGGCGATGGTTGCTTCATTGAGCTGCCGGTCTAAAATATCGCCCCGAAAAGGCTCTGAGCGCAGGGGCGGACAGCTTTTGGCCGCACAGTTTATCGCGAAATGCACCCGCGGATCGCCAAAACGGGGCCGCAGAATACCATGTTCCAACTCGTCCAGGGTAAGGTCACGGCCGTTAATTATTACGATTTTTTTCTTCCACGGGCTTTGGAAAAGATTGCCGAGATCCTTAATGGATTTGACACCGGGGTAGCCGCTTAAAATCAATTTTATGGTCCAGGCGTTATATGCATTGGCATAGAGTGCAAATTGTTCGTTGCGGGATAAGGCTTCCGGATCAACTTTTGCGATCTGCATCAGATAGCGGTCAAGTTGGGCTTCGTTGGATTTAAATCCTGCATAATTTACTTTCCCAGCGCTAACATATTTATTGAGCAATTCACCGTAAATGCCATGGCCCACAGCCGGTCCCGGTTCGCCCCAGACCGGCCGCGCGGCAGGTATCGCAATAACGATCAAGGTAAAAAGTCCTATAAGGAGGGATCGCGTCATCAACATTGTTGTATTCCACCACGATATATTTCGCCAACACGGCTGAAGGGTTGGCGGTTTTATTTTCTTAACTCTTGGTCGCAGGTTTATCAAATAACTTACATGAACAACTTAGCCATTGGTTCGAACTTGGCAATAGGGCAATGTTTTTTTCTTCTCCGACCAGATCCTCGCGTTGACTTGAGGTGGGAACGTTCTTAGCTTGAAAAAAACTGAAGCTATTTCAAAAAGGCCCACCTTTAAAAGCTAAAATCGATGGGTCATCCAGCTATGCAGGAAGGCCCACCTTTAAAAGCTAAAATCGATGGGTCATCCAGCTATGCAGGAAGGCCCACCTTTAAAAGCTAAAATCGATGGGTCATCCAGCTATGCCGGAAGGCCCACCTTAAAAGTTAAGATCGATGGGTCATCCAGCCATGCTGGAAATGTCTTTTGGCCCATTGCAAGCACAAGGCTTACCATGAGCAAAAAATCATCTACAACCGAAGCCCAAATAGATAATCCTGAAGCCTGGGTGAATCGCCGGGGCGTCAGGCCGAGGCATTTATGATGCGTGAAATTGACGGGCTAAGCACAGATGAAATTTGTAAGGCTTTAGGTATCTCGGCGACCAATAGCTGGGTCATTCTTTACCGCGCGCGTATGTTGCTGCGTCAATGTCTTGAAATAAAGTGGCTCGATACTAAGAATTAGAGATTTGATTATGATTCACTGGATGTTTAATTGCAAAGAAGTATCAAAGAAAGTATCCCTGTCCATGGATGCCTCCCTTCCGGCTCATCACCGGTTGATGATCACCCTCCATCTGCTGATGTGCAAATATTGCAACAGATTCAGAAAACAGCTGCTGATTATAAGAAAGGCCGTCCGCATTGAAAAACCTGCCGCAGACGACCCCTGTCAGACAGCGTCCCTTTCTAAAGCGACCCGTGAGCGCATAAAAAAGGCTGTCAAAGGGGAGCAGCCTTGACAAAGCCTTCCATAAAGCGCTAAAATACCTGAAATACTTAATTATTTGCAAAACCCTTTTTTATTGTAGGATATATGGCTGAGAAAAATAACCAGAATAACCAGGGTGAGACTGCAGCCGAGACTGCCGATAAAGATAATTCGCTGGATCGGGGTGGCCGGCGTCGCCTGGCGGATCGCCGCCAATTTTCTTCATCGCAACATTTTCCCGAGAGAAGAAACCTGCGGCATCGTCGCAGCGGCACCGATCGCCGGCGTTTACAACATCAAACGGTCCGGAAAAAGCTTGAACGCCGCGAAATGTTTAAAGAAAAGTATTCAGACAGCTGAAGCTCACTGCCATTTGGATTCAGCTTCTATTGGGTTTTAATTGATTTCGGAGACATTTTAGCCATATCCCCATTGCCACCGATGATTTTGCGGATTTCCGAGGTGATTTTGGTTCGTTCGATGATTTTTTCAAGGGTGGCAACACATTTTTCAAGGCGTTTATAGGTAGAGGTCATCTCCAGGAATTGTTGTTTTTCTTCCTTGCTGAACCCTTCGCATCCTGCGATCACAAACGATATCGATCGGGGATCCAGCGTTTCAGAAAAGCTGTATCCATCCGGTATCTCAGCGATGGTGGCAAATTGCTTCAAAAGCGCTATTCCCCTGCGGGCCAATTGCTGGCAAGCTTCCGCGTTTTCGTCCGGCTCATCATCGAAAAAAGTTACCCGGCCTTCCAGGTACGGTTTACGATCGGTCATGTCTTTGATGACAAAACGTTTTTCCCCATGGGTCAGAATATCTAACCGGCCATCATCATAGCGTTCGAGAACTTTCAAAATACGAGCTGTGCAACCGGTTGCCTGAATATCGCCCCCGTTAAAAAAAACAATGCCGAAGGCTGCCTGACGCTCCAGACACTCAGCGATCATCAATTTGTAACGTTCTTCAAAGATATGCAGCGGCAGCGGCATCCGGGGAAGCAAAACCAGACCCAGGGGAAACAGCGGTATGACGGTTTCTGATTGCATAATTCAGTTTTTCGCTCGTCCTATATTCGCAATGTCATGGAAAGAATAGCGCTGAAGACCGCGATAGTCAAGTGGATAGATTCAGAGGTTTACCCGCCTCTGGCGGCACCGAAGGCGACCAGGGTTCCACGTTCAGTAATAATGAAAAACGAACCGCAGAATATCGAATATCCAACCGCAGAATGTCGAAGGAAGGAATAGGTGTCTATTTTAATCTGAAAGAACGGAATAAATTATGAGCTTAAGCACTGTATAAAAGGGATTGTATATATACAAAAGAGGTTTCCAGAACCGAGTTAATAGTTCGATCTTATTTTTTAAATGGATAAAGCGAAGCGATTCCACCCTTCAACATTCGATATTCGAAATTCTGCGGTTCGCTTTTACCTTATCTCTGAACGGTGGACCTCTGAACCTTTGAACCTCAATTCGAATTAAGACAATGCGATAGGCATGGTTAATCGATCCGGGGAGCTTTTATGGTGAGAAAGTGGCTTTAATATGGAAACGCCATCCGGATGGCTTGTTGATTGGACGGCCCTGCCCTTTGCTCGGTTGAGCGGCCATCCGGATGGCGCCTGGAGGGGCTTGATTAAATGGCTTTTTGCCGTTGAAACATTTATCGCTGTTTAGGTGTTATTTTTATTTGCTCCGCCGTTGATAACGTGGAATTTATTTATGTAACTTGAAGTGTTGACATCCAGATCATAGCGCACGCCGATGCCGTAATCGTATAAAACGACGGCCCCGGGAATTTCTTTGCACCAGACTGTTTTTGCCAGGCAGCTTTCAGAATGAACGCCGTCTTTACCATTTTCTATTAAAATGCGGACCTTGGAACCCGGCTTCAGGGGGTAATCCAGTTCTATATACATCCCCCCCCGGCTGTAGTTGTACATACTGCCGTCGTGCCGTTGTCCGGTTTGAAAGTCTTCAATCACGACCGGGGCTTCACAATTAAACCGCTCAGTGGCTCTTTGATCATTTATGGGCATTGGACAGCGGGATCCTTCCTTAGGGTGTTCTTTGTTTTTTACCCGACAGACCTTTTCTAAACGCGTCACGCCGCTCAATACGACTACCGTCCCAGTAGGGGTTTATGTTGCGGCGATCGGGTGTTTGGCGTCGGGTCAGACCGCTTCGTCGATCTTCCTTCTGCCTCCGTTCGTCGCCGGATCTTTTTTCTTCGCCTTGAAATACTATTTTATTTTGTCTTCGATCTTGTCCTGACCTTGATCCACAGTTATCCTGTATGGTCACAGCATCATCCACTACATCCAAATCCATTTCTCCTATTCAGCTTATTTTTCAAGGGTTTGCTCAATATTTACAGTGATCCGGTTCATATTATTACGGCAGTACATCTGACCGGATTGATGGTTGAAGCATGTGTTTTATAGTAAAATGAAAAATATGGAACAGGGCTGAAGAGACAATATCTCTTTCTTAGAAGGCCATATTTAGCAAGCTTTATGCCAGAACAAATTGGATTTTTGGGGTTCAATAATTTTAGGCAGTTAGCGGAAAATGGTGTTAAACTGCGGTAGGACAGGGGGGAAGAATTCTGAAAAAATTTTCCTATTGTGATTACATTATTTTCACACTTTCATTTATTTTGATTAAATTTTTACCGAATTTGATCAATTTGACAAAAAAATTGGTTCTGGGACCCTGGAGAGCAAAAGTTGTCAATTTGATGGTGCTTTTTATGCCAATCCTTTTTCTTGCTTTATCTGCCCCAGTATTTTGGCTGACATGCGGCAGGGACAATGGGCGACAGCGATCCTATTGATAGCTTCAACAATGGGGCCCATTTGTTCGTTGGGCATCACACCTTGCATTTCAATATCAATGCTTACATTGGCCGGGCTGTATTTGTACGTTTTGGTTGCTGCGCCGCCATAGACGGCTCCGGTGGTCGGTATTGAAAAATAATTCAGCACGAGTTTGGCCATGCGCCGGGCTCTGTCATCGTTTTGGCCTCCCCAGAAAAAGGTCTGGGGGATTCCGTATCCGACCTGCAAAAGGGCAAAGCCCGTATCCCCTTGTTCTGTTTGGCGGGTATACAGCATATTGCGGCTGGAAAGAGACTGCAGCGCTTCTGTCACGGTGGATTGCGGCAAGTCGCAGCGTGCCGCAATCGTCTGCGGGCTGACAACTTCCAGCGGTTCCAGGCTGTTGGGTATGGCCAAGGCGACTTCGGCTTCAACCGGGTTGAACATCTCCTTGAGAAGGTCAATCAGCGCCGCATTATAGGGATAACCCATGATCAAGTCTTCAAGGTGTTTGGCAAGGCGCATGTAGATGTCAGGCATAAGGGAGGCCTTAAGTTTATTTCACTTTTCTGGCTTCTTGTTGCGAGTTGCAAGTTTCGGGTTGCGCGTTACGATTTGCGGGTTACGAGTTGTGCCTTAAGGAACATTCAGTAATATCTGATAGTCTAAAAATAAAATCGATAACATTCCGATCATCAATCCGAAATCCCAAATCCGCAATCCCAAATCCAAAATCATTTTATCACTCTGAGTTTGTGTGTCTTCCGCAGCTTTTCCCAGAGGGCGTCGATAATGATGCCGACGGCATCTTCTTCATGTTGTAAGGTGTTTTGGGACTTCGCCCGGCAGGATCTCATCAATTCCCAGTTTCCCGACAGGATGCCGAAGTTATTTAGAATATAGCCTCCCAGGGTCAAATGAAGATTGGGAAGCTCGTCATAGGACATGTTGGCAACCGTGGTTTTATCTTTTAACGGCATATTTGAAACCAAACGATCAACGGCCTCATCTACGGTTTGAGGAGCTGCCGGAGGCGGCTCAGCCTGGGACTGCGACAGTTCCTTTAAGTTGCCGGCTGCGGACATGCTGGTCTCGGCCAGGCTTAGATAGTAGGCACTTTCAATAATATTTAAGGCTTCCTGATAGACGGTCGGATCTTTGCTGGCCCGTGGTCCGGCAACGTTTAGAATCTCGATTTCATTCTGCAGTATCCACTGGTTGATAGCGCTGGCCGCCTGGAATGCAGCCATCTGGCTGAGATCAATGTGCAACCAGGGGCGCTTGTGTTTGATCGCCATCTCACGGGTGTATTCGGTGCCGCCGGTCAATACGCCGCGGGCAATGATCAGTGTCCCGTCGGCGTCCTGGACGTTTTTGGCGGTGCGGTCGGCATAGCTGGAACTCCGGGTTTCCTTCAGTTTGTATTTTTCCGGCAGCGGTCCACTTTCAGTGATTCTTCCTTTCGGAATCCAGCCCCCATGGGCAACATCCAAATTAATAGCCGCATCCAGAGCTGCCTGGTCAACACCTGTTTGTCCGCCTGAAATTATTTTTCTAATCATTTTTTTATTGAAAGGATAAAGTTACCTATTTGTTCAGCGCCATTGGCCCCTTGGCGATGGACCCGGGGAAGGGTTAACAGGTTCGTCATTTTAGAAATCCATTTGCCCTCGAAAAATTCCGATTCTTCCACCGCGATACCCGACATTTGCTGCCTGATAAAATTCACCATCGGTCCTGATTCATTATAGTTTGCGCGGGCCACGTATCCGAAGGGAACCCCGGCATGGTATACTTCAGCCAGGGTGCTGTACCCGACTTTGCCAATGACGGCATCGGAGGCGTTGGCCAGGTCCGGATGATAAAAATCAGACTGATGGGGCAAAATGATAAGATTTTGGCCGAATTTTACTTCCGGTCCGGCACCCGGCAGCAAAAAGGTCAACTCCCTCTGTTCATCCAGCTTTTTATAAAAATCGTAACGTTGCGGTATGCCGCCCGTGGTTATTAATACCACATTTGCGTCTGCTCGCAAACCCAATCGTTGGCGGATTTGATCCCTGGAGGTTCTTGGCTTTCTGCTGACAGGGGTGGCTACCAGATCCGCTGATTGGCGGCTGCATATCGGTTCGGTCTGAATATGATAGTCAGCCGATTCGAAAATAGGCTTTAAATAATCAATATATTTATTGATATCTTTGTTGACGGTTGCGTACTGTTGATAGATCCAATCCCAGGTGAAATTTTCCACCAGCACGGAGGGCATGCCGATGTTTTGGGCGACCAACAGGCCCATGGGTGCGATATCGCAAACGATTATTCTGCATTCAAGCCGCCGGATCGTCTTGGATATAGTATCCAGGAGCGCCGGGGAAATCGGATAGAATTCGTTTAGACGGCGCAGGGTATCCCCGAGGTTCGATTCGAAAGGTGTTTGCTGAGCCAGACCGAAATCTGTTAACAGGTGATGATAGCTGAAAGCTGTGGACAGTGAATCCTGAAAAAACCAGGATGGCACAGCGGTGAAAATCTCAAACTGGACGGATGGGTCATGTTCCCCAATGGCCTGCATCACAGCCGCTGACCGGGCGGCATGACCAAAACCGTGGGATGAAATAAAGTAGGCGATGGAATTTGCAGGCATGCTGAAAAGGTTTAGGGTTCAAGGTTCAGGGTTCCTACGTTAGAGTCTTTTTTAAAATTGAACCGATAGAGGCGGGCAAGCCTTTGAACCTCTGAACCCTGAACGGTTATCACCCCTACTCTACGATGACAAAATGGGCCCGTCTGTTTCTGGCCCAGGTCTCTTCATCCTGGCCCTTTACAACGGGGCGTTCCTCGCCATAGCTGATGGCATTCAGTCGTGACTCTTTAATACCCAGATCCACCAGGAAGTCACGGGCACTCTGGGCGCGGCCTTCTCCCAGCGCGAGGTTATATTCGTTGGTCCCCCGGTCATCACAATGGCCTTCGATGGTCACCCGGGCGCGGGGATTTTTACGCAGCCAGGCTGCTTTTTGGGTTAATATTTCCTGAGCTTCCGGTGTTAAGCGAATACTGTCAAATTCAAAGAAAATATCGTCGTTTTCGAACATGGATCTCTCAGTTGCCATCCGCTCTTCGGCCTCCTGTTCGCTCAGGCTCTCCTCCCTGAGGTTTTCTTCCCTGAGGGCTTCTTGCCTGGCTTCCTCTTCAGCCCTTTTGCGGGCCTCCTCTTCGGCACTCATGGTGGTAGAGGGTTCAGAACTTATTTTTGACTTGGTACAGGCCGAGAAGGAAAAGACCACCAGCGCCAGAAGGATCAGGGTTAAGATTGTCCAATGTTTTCGCATTGTAAGTTTCTCCTTTAAAAAAGTGAGAGTAAAGCAAAAGCGAGACATCCAAAGATAGTCGTTCAAGTTTGTAAATGACCATTTTGTATTGAATAATGTATATATCATGGATCACCAATTGTCAAAAAATAGGGTTGCGCGTTGCGTGTTACGGGGTAATTGTTACGAGGTACGCGTTGCCTGTTTCGTTTTGCGTGGTTGGAGTTGCAGAAAAGCCGTCGTTCGGTAACGCTTACCCCGCAACCCGTAACCCGCAACCCGCTATACGCGTTCTTTGAACTCTTTGCCGAGCAGTCCCTCCGGCCGGACCAGCAGCACCAGGATGATAATCAGGAACGCCAGGGTGTTTTTAAAGGCCACGGAAATATATCCGCCCGCCAGGCTCTCGGAGACGCCGATGATAACGCCGCCGACGATGGCGCCGGGCAGGCTGTTCAGCCCTCCGAGAATGGCGGCAGCAAAACCTTTCAGGAAGGGTTCCAGCATAAAGAAAGGATCCAGCAAAAATGTAGGTGCCAGGAATAAACCGGCGAGAACGCCCAGCAGCGCAGCCAGTCCCCAGCTCAAGGCCAGGATCTGGCGGGTGGGAATCCCCAGAGTCTGGGCCGCCGGAAGATTTTCAGAAGTGCCCCGCATGGCCAGCCCGAGGCGTGTTTTTTGAACCAGCAAATACAGCAATACGCAGACCACCAGGCCAACGCCGATGGTGCCAAGACTCAGCTGGCTGATGACCACGGTGCCAAAGGTGTAGATTTTTATATCCGATAACGGAAAGGGAAAATTTTGAGGTTCGGTTCCGCCGAAATAGGCGACCAATCCCTGAATGATCAGACCCAATCCCAGGGTCAGAATGATCTGGCTCAGCTGGTTGGCTTCGCGGCGCTGGGCCGGGATCAGGACACAGAAATAAAACGCCATGGCCAGGCCGGCCCCAAACAAAAGCGCCAGCACAAAGGTGACGATGAAAGGCAGCTCGTATCCCATCAACATGAACGCAAAAAAAGTGCCCGCTGTGGTGATATCGCCGTGGGCAAAGTTCAAAATGCGGGTCGAACGATATATCAGCGCCAGACCTAATGCGACCAGGGCATAGATACTGCCGGTTGAAAGTCCTGATACCAGGTATTGCATGAAATTTGACATTTAAACTTCCTTTTTAGTCACTCTTTTTCCTTCGCAAGAGGTCTACCATAAATTGATCTATGTAATCTTTCTGCTTGTGATCGTTAAATTCGAAATCCGAATACCGCCTGATCTTAAAAAATAGGTCGAAACAAATTCAAATGACCGAAATTTAAATGACACAAACATCAAAACCATTTCATCGTTTTTCCGGTTTGGGATTTTGAAAATTCGAATTTTGACATTGTTTCGTATTTCGGATTTCGTGCTTCGTATTTGGAATCTTATTTGACTGTTTTCTGGAACAAGAAATATCGCCTAATTTGATTACTTTTTTTTGGGGAGCAATGTACTACCTGAACGGCCAATTTCGAAAATACAACCTCATCTTCAGCCAGCGGCCGTTGAGTCCCATGGGTTCGAAAATCAATATCACTATAATTGTTACGCCAAAGACAACCGGAACCAGTTCTCTGTACTCGCTGAATAATTGGGGCACGATGATCACAAATGCCGCACCCATAATGGCCCCTTCGATGGACGCCAATCCGCCGATGATGACCGCAACAAACAGGGTAATGGACTCCATGAACGTAAACATATTGGGTTCGAGATATCCCAGCAAAAGGCCATAAAGCGCTCCCTGAACCCCGGTGTAAAAGGAGCTGATGGCAAAGGAGAGCAGTTTGTAGCGGGTTAAATTGACGCCCAGAACCTCCGCCGCGATATCATTGTCGCGAATGGCGATGAACGCGCGCCCCATGTAAGATGAGATAATATTATAGGACAGCAGGGTAAACGCCAGGGCAATAAAAAAATTAAAGTAATAATTAAATATGACGTCTGACATGTCAAAGAGAGGCGTCAATTGGTTGATCGTCAGTCCCATGCGGCCGCCGGAAAGCACCTCGGAGTTGACAAATATCTGGTAAACCGCAATTCCGAATCCCATGGTAACGATGGCCAGGTAGGGTCCCTTGAGGCGCAGGGAAGGAAACCCGACCACAATACCGAATATCCCGGCGGCCAGACCTGCTGCCAGCACCCCCAGCGGCCAGGGAACACCCCATTGATTCAGGTGGCCGAAAGCAAAGGCGCCGATGGCCAGAAAGCCGGCCTGGCCAAAGGATATCTGGCCGGTGTAGCCAATCAAGAGATTTTGGCCCTGTACGCCAATGCTGTAGATAAATATGATGGTGACAATGTAGGCCACGTGTTCCGGTGCGAACCACGGCAGCAGCAGCAGGCAGATCACAAAGGCACCCACCCAGATGCGGGTCCATGGTTTCCGAATGAGCTGGAGTTCTTCTTTGTAGCTTTCAATGAGATCCATACTTCCTACTTTCGAGTCCTGTCGATGACGCTGGTTTATCTCATTTTTAATCGTGAATCGTTCGAAAAGAAGTAACTTTCTTATGAGCGGCAGATTGCTCTATCCAGCATCACCGCTTGTACATACCATCAATCATCTCCGCATAGCGCTTTTCCAGAAAGGCCCGTTTGACCTTTTTGGTGGGGGTGACATCGCCGTCTTCTTCATAAAATCGTCTGGGCAGCAAAGCGAATTTTTTGATGGTCTCGACTTTGGAAAGATTTTTATTCATTTCCAGGACTTCTTGATTAATCAGCTTGTGGATTTCATCATTCTGGGTCAGGTCGGCGAAGGTGGTAAACGGAATCCGGTTGTCCTGGGCATATTTGGTGACATTGTCTTCATCGATCAATATCAGGGCCGTCAGAAATTTGCGCCGATCACCGATAACGACGGCATCCTGGATATAGGAGCTGAATTTCAGCTTGTTTTCGATGAATGCCGGGGTAATGTTTTTTCCTCCGGCCGTGATGATGATATCTTTTTTACGGTCCATTATTTTAAGCTGCCCGTCTACCAGGGCGCCGACATCACCGGTGTGCAGCCAGCCGTCTTTTATAGTTTCCTCGGTCAACTCCTGATTCTTATAGTATCCCTGGAATACATTTGCTCCTCTGGCCAGAATTTCTCCGTCTTCGGCGATCTTGACCTCCACCCCCGGAAGGGGTGCGCCGACATATCCCAACCGCGGGTTGTCGATCCCCTGGATTGCAATGACGCCGGTGGACTCCGTTTGGCCGTAGCCTTCCCGTAACGGAACCCCCAGGGCGTTGTAGAATTCAAAAAGTTCCGGCGAGGCCGGGGCGGCGCCGCAGACACCATAGCGCACCCGTTCAAGGCCCAGCTGGCGCTTGAGGTGGTAGAGAACCAGAAAGTAAAGGGGCCAGTAGGCCAGGCTCCAAAGAAACCGCCGGCTGGATTTTTTGTCCGTGCGGACCCAGCGCATACCGACCCGCACCGCCAGGCGATATAAAGCCCGTTTGACGATGGTCGAATCCGACATTCGGATTTCGATCATGGACATGTATTTTTCCCAGATACGGGGAACACTGGCAAAGATGGTGGGCGACACCTCCCTCAGGTTCATGGGTAAGGTGTCCAGGCTTTCAACAAAATTAACGGTTCCGCCGCTATAAATCGCCTGAAATACGGAAAGCAGATTTTCATAAATATGGGCCAGCGGCAGATATGACAGCAATTCATCATCCTGTCGGAAGGCAACGGTTCGGGTGAAGGACTCGGTAAGGCCCAATATGTTGCGATGGCTGATCATGGCCCCTTTGGGCCGACCGGTGGTGCCCGAAGTGTAAATCATCATGGCCGTTTCTTGGGGGTCGATGGCATCCATGCGCTCGGTGACACAGGTCGGGTAATCTTTGAGATAGGCCTCTCCCTGCTCAAGAAACACATCGTAAAACATGATCCCCTCATGGGAAAATCCCCAGAGGCCCTTGGGGTCCCAGACAACCACTTTTTTTAGCTGCTCCAGATCAGGATAAATCTGGAGAACCTTGTCCACCTGCTCTTCATTCTCAACAAAAAGCAGTTTGGATTCCGAGTGCCCGACCACATAGGCGACCTGTTCCGGTGCATTGGTGGAATAGACCCCGCAGGTCACACAACCAATGGCCATGGTCGCCAGGTGGCACACGAGCCATTCGGGCCGGTTGTCGCCGAGAATTGCCACCCGGTCGCCGGGCTGCAGTCCTGCACCAATCAAGCCGGCCGAGGTCTTTTTGACCATCTTACCGTATTCATCCCAGCTGATGCGGTTCCAGATACCGAACTCTTTGCGCCGCAGGGCAATTCGATTGCGTTGGGTTTTGACCTGTTGAAAAAACAGGTGGGGGAAGGTGGCTGCCTTGATCCCCATTACCATGTCCTCCTTTTCTTATAAAGTTGCCAGCCCTTGCCCGAGGTTGTCTCTTTGCCGACTCCCAGGTAAAGCTCCTGCACATCCTCGTTGGCTTGAAGTTCCTCGGGGGTTCCTTCGAGTACGATGCGGCCGGATTCCATGATATAACCATAGGTGGCGATACCCAGAGCCAGTTTGGCATTTTGCTCCACCAGCAGAATCGTTGTTCCGGCCTGGCTGATTTTCAACAGGGCGTCATAGACCTGGCGCGCAACCATGGGAGCCAACCCCAGGGAGGGCTCATCGAGCATCAGGAGCTTTGGCCGGCGCAACATGGCCCGGGCCATGGCCAGCATTTGCTGCTCCCCGCCGGAAAGGGTTTCCGACTCCTGGCCAGCACGTTCCTTCAGAATCGGGAAAAGCTCGTAAATAAAATTGAAATCATCGGCCAGCTGAGAGTCCTTTCTGCCCCAGCAGCCCAGTTCCAGGTTTTCTGCCACCGTCAACTCCCGGAACAACCCCCGATCTTCCGGGACATAGACGATCCCCAGGCGTGCAACACGTTCCGGTGCCAGCCGATGGATCCGTTTGCCCATAAATTCAATCGTGCCTTTTTTGGGCTGATCCTTCAGCAAACCGGCGATGGTCTTGAGCAGGGTGGTTTTGCCGGCACCGTTGGGTCCGAGAACCGTGAATATTTCTTTTTCCTTAACCGCCAGCGAAAGCCCGTGCAGCGCATAGATGCGGTCATAGTAAAGGGTTTCGATGGTGGCGATTTTCAGCAAAGGTTCCATAAAATATGTCCGTGGTTCGTGGTTGGTTGTCCGTGGCTATTCTTAACGAGTTCTCCGCTTTTAACAACGGACAACAGACAATGGACAACCGACTGTTACTATTCGTCCCCCAGATAAGCCTGGATAACGGCCGGGGATTTCTGGACCTCCTCGGGGGTGCCCCGGGCGATCAGCTCCCCATGATCAAAGGCCACCATGCGGTCCGCCAGGCGGGAGGCGATTTTTAGGTCGTGCTCCACCAAAAGTATGGCGGTTTTATAGCGTCCGCGGATTTCGGTGATGTGATAGGCGGACTCCTCCTTTTCTTCAGCCGTCAACCCGGCAATGGGTTCATCCAGAAGGAGCAGGCGCGGTTCCATGGCAATGGCCCGGCCGATCTCACACCTTTTTTGGACGCCGTACGGGCAATCGGAGATCCGGGATTGCCGGTAGGCCTGCAGACCCAGAAATTCGATGATTTCTTCCACGACTTCACGATGGCGCAATTCTTCGGTGCGTCTTCTCAGGTAAGCATTCAGGAAATTTTTCTTGAATTTAATGTGTCTTCCCAGCAGCAGATTGTCGAGGACGGTCATGTGAAGGAAAAGGCGCAGATTCTGAAAGGTGCGGGCAATCCCCCTTTGGGCAACGGCATCCGGGGAGAGCCCTAAAAGGCTCTCCCCTTCAAAGGATATCTTGCCATTGTCCGGGCGATAGACCCCGGATATGCAGTTAAAGAGTGTGGTTTTACCCGATCCGTTCGGTCCGATCACCGTCAGGATTTCTTCCGGAACAATTTCGAGATCCACGTCCTGCAGGGCCTTGATGCCCCCGAAACTAATCGACAGCCTCTGAATGTTCAATAATTCCATAGTCTTAAAAATGAGGCTGGAAAACAGTCCACGGCTCGAGGCCGATAACTTTGCCGCCTTTGGCCTGGCCCAGGCGAACGGCATTGTTGCCCTGGCGGCGGTCCGGCCCGTAGGTAGTTCGGGCTCCCATACCTTCAGCTTTCCATTCCTTGATTTTTTCCATACCCGCGATCATTGATTCGGGGGTCAGGTTGGGACCGGCGTTTTTAAGACCTTCTGCCAGTTGCATCATGGAGGAGGCGCCAAAAAGGGCCAGAAAAGTACTGGCTTTGACTTTGGGGTTATACTTGATCAGGATTTCCGCCACCCGGTCGGCATTCGCATCACTGCCCGGCAGGTCGACATTGCCGGGTATCCCGAGGTAGGTTCCTTCCCAGGTCGGTCCGGCAATCTTGTACATAATGGCGTCAGCCAAAGGAAAGGAGGCCAGAACGTGTTGGGGACTAAATCCTATCTTGGCCATGGTTTTGGTGATGATGGCGCCATGAACAGGCGTAACATACATGAGAAGGGTGTCGGCCCCGGATTCCTTGAGTTTGAGGGCATGGGTGCTCAAGGCGCGTTCGGTGACTTCACAGGGAACCGCACTGACAAGCTCGGCTTTGCCGCCGGTGGAGGCGATGCCCTTTTTGATGCCTGCCAGCCCCTTTTTGCCGTAGTCGTCATTTTGATAAAAGACGGCAACTTTTTTGCTGCCCAGGTTCTTGATGGCATAGGTGGTCAGATACTGGCCTTCGTCTTCGTAATCAGGGTAGGTGATAAAGACATATTTTAATGATTTTGCGGAAACCTCGGTCCAGATCCGGGTATCGCCATAGGCCGTAATCAGCGGAATCTCATTTTGTCCAAAAAAATCCTTGGAGGCGTTTACGATGGCCGTTCCGAGCAGACCGCACACCGCAAATACTTCGCCTTTCATTTGCCGCAGATTGGCCATGGCTTTAGCAGGATTATATCCATCGTCTTTTAAAATAACCTTGATCTTACGGCCGTGAATTCCCCCCTGGGCGTTGATGTGGTCGGCCCAGGCTTTGGCTCCCAGACCGGTCATGCCCCACAGCGCAGCGGGTCCTGATAGCGGTGTCGTGATACCGACCACCACTTCGGTGTCCGTTACGCCACGCACATCAGCAGCGCTGCCGATGGCGGGGATGGTTAAAATGAGTGCAACCAAGATTCCGACCGATAATAATGCCTTTCTCATAATGACCCCCTTTCGTATAAATAAAGTTCGTTCAGATTTTTAATCTATACACATTAAAAAATTGGTGTTTGTTTGTCAACGCAAAAAATATAGGTGGTTACGGGATTAGCTTGTGAAATTCTCCCGGCGAGATCCGGAGGTGGATTTTCTGAAAACCTATGGGTCTTTGAAACCGCTTCCATAATTATGAATATCTGGCTTAATTGTTTTGCAAAAAAATAGAGCGGCTCACGGGGATATGAGCCGCTCATGGGGAGAGGCATTGAGGTATGTTAAGAAGCATTCTTACAGGGGTAGTTGCACCCTACACTACCACTATGTGGCATGTCAAGCTTTTTTTTCATTTTTTTTAAAATTTTATTAGGAGCTAATATTTTTTATAACTGTTTAAAATATTTAATTATTCTATTATGTTCAAAGCGCATCCATTCTTTGAAAAGCCAAAAATATCGATTCGAACGGATCATGGTCAGGACTTGTTTTATTGAGAAATAATTACATCTTTCCTAATTTTTCGCGGTCCATTCAGCGGGGCTTGCTGAATAGTGCCAAGAAATTGACTTGAATTCATTTTTTTAGAATGGTATTTGCATTTTAAAGGTTCGACAATCTGTAAGGCGGATCCATATGGGCCGGGGCGGCTGTATCTTCATCGATCCGGCTTTTTGGACCCTGGGGGGCAGCGTTTAATGGATATTTTTATACAAGTGATTGTAACCGGGATTGCCACCGGAGGAGTTTACGGATTAATTGCCCTGGGTTTTGTCCTTATATTTAAGGCTACCGGAATTTTGAACCTCGCTACCGGCGCGTTTTTGACCCTGGGTGCCTATATCTGCCTGACGGTGCTAGACCAATTCGGCGCGCCATTCTGGGTGGCCTTTTTATGCACTCTGGGTTTTGCCATCTTAATGGGTATTGTCCTTGAGAGAATCATCCTGCGACCGCTGATCGGAGAGCCCATTATATCGGTGGTTATGGTGACCATCGGGCTGTCCAGCATATTGCAGGGACTGACACACATCATCTGGTCCCCGGAATATCGTTCCTTTCCTGAAATTTTTCCGCCGGAGCCCCTGGATCTGGGTTTTGCCATTGTTCCATCCGGTTTACTCTGGGGCTTTGTCTTTGCTGCCATCGGTACAATTATCTTTATCCTTATTTTTAAACTGACCCGCACCGGTGTTGCCATGCGGGCCACCGCCAGTGACCAGCAGGCCGCACTTTCCATGGGCATCAGTGTGCGCTGGATATTCGCGCTTTCGTGGAGTTATGGTGCTGTGGCCGCAGTGATCGGGGGTATCGTGATCGGCAACATCAGCGGCATCAGTATTTATCTGGGGGACATCGGTCTTAAAGTACTGGCGGTGATCAT
The DNA here is from genome assembly GCA_963766255.1 of uncultured delta proteobacterium. Classification (GTDB taxonomy): domain Bacteria; phylum Desulfobacterota; class Desulfobacteria; order Desulfobacterales; family JAFDCJ01; genus JAFDCJ01. The sequence continues at coordinate 47,688 of CAVXZZ010000027.1, read as the reverse complement.
CCTTGGCGGTTTGGACAGTATTGGCGGCGCCATCCTGGGGGGATTGATTATCGGAATTCTGGAAAACCTGACCGGCCTTTATCTCGATCCTGTCTTCGGTGGTGGGGTTAAAGATGTCGCTCCGTTTTTTATTCTGGTCTTGATTATTATGATCCGGCCCTATGGCCTGTTCGGCAAGAAGATAATTGAGCGGGTCTGAAGCTCGAAACTGGTCACTGGTTTCTTGTCACTGGTCACTGGTCACTGGTCTCTGGCTGAGACTTCCGAATTTGCAGTTACCAGGAGCCAGTGACCAGAAACCAGAGACCAGCGACCAGCATCGCGCAACTATCAATCGATTTGTGAGACAATGAGAACCTTCTAATCCACTCTTTTGGTGATAACAACCCATGCGCTGCGGTGATTTTAAAGAGTCTTACATTAAAGACGAAGAAATTTTCCAGTCCATTTTCGTAAAATTCTGGCTGGGCCTGTTTATCCTTTTTCTGCTGTTTCTTCCTTTGGTGGCCGATGCCTATGTTCTGTATGTCGCTAATTTAATCGGATTTGCCATTATTGGAGCGGTAGGACTTAACATTCTGACAGGGTTTACCGGCCAGATCTCGCTGGGGCACGCGGCCTTTGTGGGTGTCGGCGGCTATACGGCGGCGATTCTGATGACCAAGTTAAATTTTTCCTTCTGGCTGGCACTGCCCTGCGCGGGGTTTGTGGCCGCCGGGGCCGGCCTGATAATCGGCATCCCTTCCTTGCGGGTTAAGGGCCTGTACCTTTGTATGGCCACCCTTGCCGCGCAGTTTATTTTTGAATTTATCTTTATTCACTGGGAATCAATGACCCACGGCATACGGGGCATCAATGTGCCGGCACCGGTTCTGGGAAACTTTGCCCTGAATACCGAAAAACGGTTTTATTTCCTGACCCTGGTTATGGTTATTTTAGCCGTGGTCTATGCCCGCAATCTTGTTCGAAGCCGTGTGGGTAGGGCTTTTGTGGCTATTCGCGACCGTGATCTGGCTGCTGAGATCATGGGGATCAGTCTGTTTCGTTACAAACTGACAGCCTTTGCGATTTCTTCGTTTTATGCCGGCGTGGCCGGTGCTCTGTGGGTAAGCTTTATGCGAATCGTCACCCCGGAGCACTTTCCGTTTCACCTGTCTATCCAATATCTGGCCATGGTGATTGTGGGGGGGATGGGCAGCGTTCTCGGATCCATATTTGGCGCCATCTTCATGGTTTTGACACCGGAGGTGTTGAATGTGTTGTCAGCGGCTCTCAGCAAGATGGTCCCGGCCATGGGGCAGTTGTTTATCCCCTTGAAAGAGGTTGTTTTTGGCGCTTTTATCGTACTTTTTCTGATATTTGAGCCGCTGGGGCTGGCGGAAATTTGGCGCCGGATAAAAGCTTTCTTTCTTTTGTGGCCTTTTTCATATTAATAGTTTTCTTAACAACAGAGGTGATATGGATTGACAAAGAATAGTCGGCATCGTCAACCATATTGTAAACCGGACATGCTTAACTATTAGGAGGTGGCTATGAGAAAATCATTAATTCTAATCATGATGATTGCAATTGGGTTGTTCTTATTTGCCGGTGTAGAATGTTTTGCGGCCGATGAGATCAAAGTTGGTGCGGTGCAGCCTGTCACCGGACGGTTTGCCTTTGCCGGTGTCCATATCAATGCCGGGCTCGAGGATGCCCTGATGATGGCCAACGAGGAAGGGGGTATCAACGGCAAACAGATCAAGTACATCATGGAAGACGGCACTTACAGTGTGGATAAAGCGGTTGCGGCGTTTAAGCGTATTATGGCCCGGGACAACCCGCCGATTATGTATGGTGAGAGCACCGGCATGGGCAAGGCCGTCGCACCGGAGATTAAAGACCGTTACAAGGTGCTTTACAGCTCCACTTCATTTTCCAGTGAACTGGCCAATGCCGCCGCCAATCCCTATGTCTTCGTGCCGGGGCCCACCTACAGCGACATGTTCGGCATTTTGCTGAAATACATTGCCAAAGAAAAGCCGGGTGCCAACGTGGCTTTCTTTTACAGTGATACCGAATTCGGTCGCGATCCGGTTGCCTATGGCCGGGAAATGTGCAAGAAACTCGGGCTCAATCTGGTAGCCGAAGAAGTTGCCAAAGTCGGAGGTGTGGATGTGGCCTCCCAGGTGCTGGATTTAAAGCGCAAAAAAGCTGAATATGTCATTTTCCAGGGGTTTGTATTATCACCGGTGCCGGCTGTGATCAAGCAAGCCCGTGATTACGGGTTGAAGGTAAAATTTATGGGCACCCACTGGGGAACGCACAAGATGCTTCTGGATAAAATGGGTCCCCTGGCTGAAGGCTACCTGGGTGTTATGCCCTACGCGTTTTATTATCAGGACGATATTCCCATGATTAAAAAGATCCGGGCCTGGAATCAAAAACACCATCCGGACGTCGCATACCGCCCGACTTCCTACATGCAGGGTTTTTTCACCGGTCTGGTTTTTGTGGAATGTCTCAAGCGGGCCGACAAAGCAGGAGACCTGAGCGGAGATGGCCTGGTCAAGGCCCTGCAGTCCATCAAGAATTTCGATGTCGGCGGCTTGATGGCACCGATTACGGTGGTCAACAACAAGATACCCATGGGAAGGGTCTACAAGGCCAATGTGAGCAAAAAAGTGTTCGAGCCGATTTCGGACTGGATCCACACGGATTAAGGGTACTTTGCTACGGGCTTGATTGAGGGTCGATTGCAAACGAAGGTTTCAGGTGTCGGTGTTAAGGTTTTAGGACTTGCTGATTTAACTTTCTAGCATTTGATATCTCATATGAAGCTACACGTGTTCGGGACAGCAAACCGCAGAATATCGAATATCGAACCGCAGAATTTCGAAGGATGGTTTCGCTTTGCTCAGTCATTTTGATTAAATAGACAGAATGCCTTACTTCGATATTCGATATTCGCTTTTAATTATTGCCGCCAAAGGGAATTGCAGTTGCACGCCAACCGGCTTTTCTTAGATGGGAAAATTAGAGATTCAAATGGCTGAACCTCAGACACTTCCAGCACTTTTGCAACGCAACGCCGAACGTTACGGGGACAGCCGGGTTGCCATTCGTGAAAAGGAATTCGGCATCTGGCAGTCCACCACCTGGCAGGGCTATTTTGAACACGTGCGGGATTTTGCCCTGGGCCTTCACAAACTTGGCTTCAAGCCTGGCGACAAGATGGCCTATGCCGGGGATAATCGTCCCCAGGGATTGTATGCCGAACTTGCCGCCCAGGCCCTTGGCGGCGCGATCGTGGGTATCTATCCCGACAGTCACCTGGATCAGGTGGCATATATCATCAACCACTCGGACTCGATTTATGTCGTGGCCGGCGATCAGGAACAGGCCGATAAGGTGCTGGAACTTAAATCCACCTGTCCCAAGGTAAAAAAAGTGATCGTGGACGATCCCAAGGGCTTGCGCCATTATGACGATCCGATCCTCGCCTATTTTAAAGACATTCAAAAACTGGGCCGGGAGTTAGCCCTCGAAGCGCCCCGCCTGTTCGACGAAATGATCGCCGGGTTGACGCCGGATGATGTCGGCATGATCAATTACACTTCCGGGACTACCGGGCTTCCCAAGGGCAGTATGATAACCCAGACGAATATGGTTGCGGTGGCCAGGCTGCAGGATGCAGTTGACGCCGCCCGGGACGATTTTGAATACGTTTCTTTTCTGCCGTTTGCCTGGATCGGGGAACAGGAATTCGGCGTGTACTGGCCATTATATAAAGCCTTTGCGGTAAACTTTCCGGAAAAAGTGGAAACCGTTCAAGAAAATATTCGGGAAATCGGCCCCCATATTCTCCTGGCTCCGCCCAGAATCTGGGAAAAAATTTGTTCGGATATACAGGTCAAAATCCAGGAGGCGGCCTGGGTCAAAAAATTTATTTATCAAAAATTTTTGCCGGTGGGATACCGCATGGCTGATTTCATCCTGGCCAAAAAGAATCCGCCCATTGGGTGGAGGCTTTTAAGCTGGATAGGGTATTTGATGCTTTTTCGGTCGCTCAATAACTATTTCGGCCTGACCCGATTGCGCCACGCATACACCGGCGGTGCACCGCTGGGCCCTGAAATTTTCAAGATGTTCCTGGCCCTCGGTGTTAAAATCAAACAGGCCTACGGCGCCACTGAAACCACAGCGGCTACTATTGTACACCGGACTGATGACATCCGTCTGGAAACAGTTGGCGTGCCCTTGCCGGAAGTAGAAGTCAAGACCACGGATACCGGAGAGTTGTTGACCAAAGGCGATATGGTATTTAAAGGCTATTACAAAAATCCGGAGGCAACCGCGCAAGCAATCATCGACGGCTGGTTTTACTCGGGAGATGCGGCCCTGATAGATGAGGATGGACATGTGGTCATCATCGATCGCCTGGCAGACGTCATGAAACTTTCAGACGGCAGTCGATTTTCACCTCAACTGATCGAAAATAAATTAAAATTTTCACCGTTTATCACGGACGCGGTGGTCATTGGCCAGGAAAAGCCACACATTGCCGCCATGATCTCCATTGATTCCGGCAATGTCGGCAAATGGGCGGAAAACAATCAGATGGCTTATACTACCTTTGCCGATTTGTCGCAGAAAAAGGAAGTCTACGATTTAATCGCCGAAGAAGTCGCCAAGGCCAATAAAACACTGCCCAAAGTTGCTAAAATAAAAAAAATTGTTCTTTTGTACAAAGAACTCGATGCCGATGATGAGGAATTGACCCGCACCCGTAAAGTACGGCGCAACTTCGTCCTGCAACGTTACAAAGAATTGGTCGATGGTCTTTACGGCGATCAAGCGGCACTGGATATAGAAGCGGATATCCGTTACCAGGATGGGACCGGCTATCGCATGAAAACCCGAGTGATGATTCGGCAGATTGATATCTAGTCCATCGGGGCAACTGGCTTAAAAGCCTATTGGAAAATATAAGGCTTCAGGTATCAGGTTGCTGATTCCTGGCGGTTTGTCGCTGGTGGCTGGTCTCTGGAACCTGGCTGATATTCCGATGTTACAGATACCAGCAACCAGTGACCAGCGACCAGAGACCAGCAACAAGTGACCAGCGACCAGTGACCCCTAACCCGTAACCAAATTAACATGAGTCAAGCAGAAGACTACCAGCTTAAAGTTGAAGACCTTCACCTGAGCTTCGGAGGGTTAAATGCACTCTCCGGGGTTACCACCGGAGTGAAAAGAGGGGAGATTTTTTCAATTATCGGACCAAACGGCGCCGGTAAGACCTGCCTGCTGAATTGCATTAACAGCTTTTATCAGCCCGACAGGGGCAAGGTCATCTTTGAAGGCCGGGACATCACCGACCTCAAGGCCCACCGGATTGCAACCCTGGGCATTGCGCGGACTTTTCAAAATGTTGAGCTCTTCGCCCACATGACGGTTTTGGACAATATCAAGCTCGGCGGTCATGTCCACTTAAAATCCGGTGTCTTTTCAGGCGGTATTTATTTTGGCAAGGCCCGGCGGGAAGAAATAGCCTTTCGCAAACATATTGAAGAGAAGATCATTGATCTTCTCGAAATCGAACATATTCGCAAACAGCCGGTTCACACCCTGCCATATGGCCTCCAAAAACGGGTGGAGCTCGCCCGGGCCCTGGCCATGCGGCCTAAAATTCTTCTCCTGGATGAACCGTGTGCCGGCATGAATTTAGAGGAAACCGAGGACATCGCCCGGTTTGTGCTGGACATCAACGATGAGTGGGATGTGACCATTATTCTCATCGAACACGATATGGGTGTGGTCATGGATATCTCGGACCGGGTGTGCGTCCTTGACTTTGGTATTAAAATTGCCGAAGGCGATCCCGCCAAAATCAGGCACAATGAACATGTTATCAAGGCCTATCTGGGAGAGGAAGATAAGACGTACTCGCGACTGGACGCCTGAATCTGGTTCGCTTGCGGTTTCTGGTCACTGGCTCCTGGTCCCAGAAGCACTGTCGTCACCGGCTACCGCCTCAACTCTCAATTGCAGCAACCGGCAACGCGTGACGAGTGACAAGTGACCAGAATCGATAGCAAATTCCAATAAACCTATATTACTTGAGGAAGATTTAGAGGCGCAATAACCGAATCCTCATGGCCCCCTTACTCGAAGTCAACAACATCGAAGTGATCTATCACAACGTCATCCTGGTTTTAAAGGGGATGTCGCTCAAGGTAGAGGAAGGCCGCATTGTTACCATTCTGGGAAACAACGGGGCCGGCAAAACCACGACCCTGAAAGCCATCTCAGGACTTTTAAAAACAGAAAACGGTGAGGTCACCGACGGTCAGATCCGCTTTATGGGCAAACGGATTGATAGGCTTTATCCTGAAGAGCTGGTTCGGATGGGCATTTTTCAAGTCATGGAAGGCCGGCGTGTCTTTGAGGATTTGACAGTTGAGGAAAACCTGATTGCCGGCGGCCATACCGTAAAGAATAAGGCTCGTTTGAAGCACGATCTTCAGGTGGTATATGGGTATTTCCCCCGACTTCACCAGCGCCGCAAAGTCCTTGCCGGCTATATCAGCGGCGGCGAGCAGCAGATGCTGGTCATCGGTCGAGGATTGATGGCATCGCCCAAGCTCATGCTGATGGATGAACCGTCGATGGGCCTGTCACCGATGCTGGTCGGTGAAATATTTGATATTATTCGACGCATCAATCAAGAAGAGGGCGTCAGCATCTTGCTGGTTGAACAAAACGCCAGGCTGGCTCTCAGTATAGCCGATCATGGATATGTCATGGAAAATGGCCGGATTGTGTTGGATGACTCGGTGGATAAAATCAAGGAAAACGCCGACATAAAAGAATTCTACCTCGGGCTGACGGAAGTTGGGAAAAAGAAAAGCTATCGCGATGTAAAGCACTATAAGCGACGCAAACGCTGGTTGACCTGAAGATCTGAGCCACTTCGCAACTTTGGCTCAAACACGATTCGCGCGACCAGATTAATTGCGGGGGCAGTCTTCCGGTGCCGTGTGTTGCTGTGCATACTGCCACTTGCAATAGGTGTCCACCATTGCCCTATGTATTAAGCTCCGTTTACCATCTTCATCCAGGGTGGCGAAATCGGCGCCATCAGAGGCCAGGTTCAGTCCGGCAGTTGTTTCCGGGTTGATGTTGCCGTCATTGCACAATTTGACCGCCAGCCAATCGGTATTTTCGGGCAAAAGGGGCAGGGTTTCGGCCCTGGCATTCAGGGCTTTCAGGTTGCTCACCATGCGGTTCTGGTTTTTTGTCAGGGCGCAAATGACATCCGGATGGAGGCCTTCCAATTTGTGGACTTTCTGCCACGCGGTTTGCAGGCTTGCCCAACCATCACGAAGCAAGGTGGCTGCCATGGCTTCGATACGGGTTGAGCCTTTTGGCTGCAGGGCCAGATAGAGTTCCTGCAGCGCTTTTTTCTTTTCCGAAACGGGCTTTCCTTCGGCGGTCTTGTCAGCCTGGTTCTCAAAGTCGATGAATGCGGTACCGACAGACTCGTTGGCGACGAAGGCCGGGATAGCATACATATAGGCGCAGTCACCCGGCTGGATGTCGGGATTGTCGTCACAAATTTTTCCCCCCTCGTCCGCATACGAAATCGCATCCTGCATGCCCCGCGGCGCGCTGGGATCGCCAGCCCGCGGTAGCCGCCAGGCTGTACCAGAATACTTTATTGGCAGGGCTTCCCTGGCGGGCGCCTTCATCGGCGTATTCGCCGGCCGACTTTTCAAGTGCATTGCCGTTGTTCTGGCATTCAATCATCTCGGCGTTGTTCTTGAAATTTGCTTTGCGCATCTGGTCGCACAGAGCCTGTTTTTCAAGAAGCCTTTCAAGGGTAGCCTGCTGCAGCCCCATGCGCATGGGTGAGCAGGCAGCGGCCACTAGTCCGATCACCGCTATCAGTAAAATCGAAACGTGCCGGTTTTTCATGCTGCACCTCCGGATCCCAAAAGATTTAAAATGTTAATTGTCCCGGCAAGATGCCGCTCCCACCCAATTGTTATGGGGATTGCTGGATGAATCTAACCATAGGTTAGAAAAGAAGTGGGAGTGGCTTCCAGCCATGATCTGCACGCTACAGACTAACATTGATAATTTCCTACAGGCCACCAGACCAGTCCATCAAGACGGTCCAAAGATTAATCAATGGGAAGGATAAGTTTTTTAATATCCGCATCGCTGAGTCCTTTTAGAACTGACTGGCCGTCTTCACTTAGCAAAACCAGCTTCAGATATTTGCGGAAGATTTGCAGCCATTCATTGCGCCCGAAGCCGGTCGCTTTTTTGCCCTGGAGCTTGTTGATGCGGTTTACCAGCTTAATCAGAGCCGCTTCGTTTTTGACGGCCAACTCCACATTGCCGGCCGCGGTTTCAATGGTTTCTTCAATGACCACACGCAGGGTTTCGCCGAACAGCACGGACCCCCGCGAGCGGCCGCGGGCACGCAAATCGGTTGCGGCGGCATTCAACAGCCCTTTGATCAAGCGGACGGCAAACTCCTGCTCGGGACTGACAGGTTTGCCGTTTTTCTTGATAATTTTAAAAAGACGGCCCGGATTTTTGGCCGCCTCCTGGGTGACGACAGCCGCCACCGCCAGCCAGTCCTCCGATGACAGCAGGCTGCGGTTGCTGTCGCTGATGGCACGGGCAATTCCCGCAACCAGCGCCCTGACTTCGTCGCGGGTGTCGCGGTCGAGAAGCATGCCGGGAGTTTTGGCAACCTGGTCCGTGACAATGTGTACCAGGGCGGCGACCTGGTCCTCGGAGAACACCCGTTTGAGGACCGCCTGGCCGTCTAGCACGGTGCCGTTTTTCAGGGTTTCTTTTTGCAGACCCTCGTGCATGCCTTTGCTGATTGAATCCAGAACACTGCCGACAGCCTCGCCGGCCACCATTTCCCAGGGGGCATCCTGGTCAAATAAAATGACGGTGTGGCGGCTTAAAACACTGATGGCGTCAGCGGCTATGGTCGCAGCCAGCGCTTCGGTGAACGGCGGTGTCATTTCTTTGAGTCGAACCGACACGGTTTTCACAAGGTTCTTTCCGAAGTCCGATGCGGCGGCCGAATCTTCTTTGACGAAAAGCTCGGGCCGCTCGATGGCAACATCGAGGATGGCTCCGTACACCCGAACCCAGGCTTCGCGTTCTAAAGCATGACGGATGTCGCCTTCCTGGGCAACCGTTTCGAGGATGGCCTCTGTTACCGCCCCCATGCCGGAGTTCTTGGAAAAGCGGCTGCCAAGAAACTGGCGCTGATGCCGGACCACGGCATTGATGGCCTCCTGGGCCATGGGGCCCAGCAGCAGATCACGGAATTCGTTCAACCTCCGGCGTTGGATTGTTTGGTTCCTGAAATTGGCGACCAGGGGCTGGAGCACGGAAACGGCAATGTCGCGCAGGTGTTCCTCCTCGACGGTTTCGGCAATGTGAGCCTGGAGGGTGGCAAGTCCGGTATGCATGAAAATGGCAAGGGCGCGCTCTCCGAAGAGTTGTTCCGGGGTCAGGCTGACAGGGCCCGGTGTATCCGAATCGGGCAGGATTTCATCGATGGCGCCGGCCAGGGCACGAACGAAGCGTTCCCCGTTGCTTCCCGCCCCGAAAATTCCCGGGTTGGCGGTAACATAGTCTAACGCGACTTCGACCATGGCAAGGCCGATGCGCGCCAGCGGCAGGCCTTTTTTGGCATCTTTAGACCACTGGCGGATGGTCATCAGGCCCTGCTGCTCGATGGCCTGCTCGGTATCGGTGACCAGGCCTTTGTCAAAGGCAAATTCATAAATGGCAAGTTCCGCCGCATGGCGCTTGTCGTCGGATGCAGCCGCCAGATACCGTTTGTAGATGGCTGTAAATTCATCATCGACAAGGCCCTGCTGCTGGATTGCCTCCCGCAGCCGTTCGATGGGATCGATATTGATGGTCAATATCAAGGGCATCTTTTTGGGGCGGTTGCGGACATAATGTTCGAGTTCAAGTTGCGCAGCACGGCCGATGCGCACCGCGGCCCGGATGGCGAAGATAACCAGTTCTGGAGATACAGCCATGGCAAACCTCCATAATTTTCAATAATTAATTTTTGCCCAGATACACCCCGTCATAGTCCGTGCTGGTCAACGGTTGGGCTTCGGCTATAAGCCTGGCGTCCACAACCTCGGCGAAGAAGAGGGTGTGGTTGCCGGGACGGCAGCGGTCAACGATTTTGCATTCAAAATAGGCAATGCAATCCGCCAGGACAGGGCACCCCGTTTTCCCCTGCTTCCATTGAAGGGAAGCAAATTTTTCCCGGGGACCGGATCCCTTAAAGCGCTTTAAATGATCCGCCTGGTCGCGGGCCAATACATGCAGGGCCAAGTACCCGCTCTGGTCGATGAGTTGGTGGGAATAGCGATTGGTGTGCACCGCCACCATGATCAGCAGCGGGTCATAGGAGATCTGGGAAACCCAGGAGGCAATCATCCCGTTGATCTCTTTTTCATGAAATGAGGTTAGAACGTAAATCCCATATGGCATTGCTCCCAGGGCCCGGATCCATTCATCTTTCATGTGGCATTTTCTCCTTTCCGGTATTTAATGAAAAAGCCGTTATGTTGGATTGGCGCTTTAGAAGCTATTTCAAATCGGCCAAACCATAATATGCTATAAAAAGGCCAGGCGTCAAGGCGGGTCGTTTACAAATTCATTAAATGGGCGTCGAAGAGTTTTCTCTCGCACCGCTTGTCATTCCTGCGAAGGCGGTGGTCTGACAGGCTCACCACCCTGAGCAAAGTCGAAGGGGAATCCAGAATCCGTTGGTCGGCTTTACGGGATTCCTTCGGATAGAGCCCGGGTCGAAGGTCGGGCTTAGCCTGCGGTATCCTTAATCTCAGCTATCCGGGGGACCTTGAGGCCGGCTTCATCGGCCACCGCGATCAAACGCTCCAGGCGCCCCCGGGCCGAACGGCCCCTGCATTTGTGCTGCAGATCCCCGTTGATGCCTTCAATCAATCCGTCTATCAGGCGCATACGATCAAAGGTCGCGCCGGTCAGCCATTGTTGAACATCAATGACTTCATCTGCGATGGCAAGCGTTAGTTCATGGTGCTGGGCCCAGAGGGTTTCGGTGGTGGTGCCTGCGGGCAACACCAGGCCGGCAATGTTGATGGTAAACACAAATACATTTTTGCGCACCAGTTCATACAACAGATCATCTTCAGTGGATAAAACCTCACAGGCGATATCGATACCGTGCAATGCACCCGCGATCAGCTTTGCTTGAGGGCCATAGACCCGCGAGGGGATGAGCACATTGGCGTCCATGCCTTTTTTCTTTTCAAACCAGACCGAGATACTGGTGGGGTCATCGATTTGATATGACTGCCAGTCGCGGGGTAGTAATTCGTTTTGCAGCAATCCGATGCAGCTGCGCCACGGGACCGGCAGGGTCTGCATGACCGAGGAAAAGTCCTTTTCAGCCACGGCTACCAGCACCAGCCGCGGGTCCGGCATACTGTTAGCTGCTTGGTCAATATCCATCTTGCGCGTGACCGGATAAACCGCATAGCCGGCTCGCAAAAATGCCTTGGCAAAAATACCACCCAATTCTCCGATACCGACGATGACGATGGGCTGGTTCATGTTCTGTTCTCCTTGTGTGTAGCTCGGACTAATTTATAAACTGTCAGATCTAAAGACATCAAGTCTTTTATTAAAATTGCTGTCCGTTTGTGGGAGGGGCTTTCCAGCCGCGATCAATCTACTACGATAACAACCCTGAACGCAGAACCTCTGAACCCTCAACCATTCACAACCAACCTTGACACCCTGGCTCAAGGTCTATATAGGACCACATAAAGGAGAAAAGCATGGATACCCAACCGATAGAAGAAGGCACCATCCTGTGGGAGCCCGGCGAAGAAGTTATCAAGCAGGCCAATATGACCCGCTACATCCAATGGCTATCATCCCAAAAGGGCTTAACCTTCCCGGATTATAGCAGCCTCTGGCAATGGTCGGTAACGGAAATAGAAGATTTCTGGCAGTCTTTGTGGGAATTTTTCGACATCTGGGCCGCCAAATCTTTTTCCGATGTTTTGACCGAGCGAAAAATGCCGGGCGCCCAATGGTTTAAAGGCGCTGAGCTTAACTATGCCGAGCAAGTGTTTCGCAATACGTCTTCCAAACATCCGGCCTTGATTTTTCAATCCGAAATTCAGCCCCTGATGGAAATCTCCTGGGATGAATTTCAGCAAAAAGTTTCATCCATTGCTTCAGCGCTGCGCAGCATGGGGGTCAAACGGGGGGATCGGGTGGTTGCCTACATGCCCAATATTCCCCAGACGATTGTGGCCTTTTTGGCCTGCGCCAGTATCGGGGCCACCTGGTCCAGCTGTTCGCCGGACTTTGGCACCCGCAGTGTCGTCGACCGTTTCAAGCAGATCGAGCCCAAGGTGCTCTTCGCAGTTGACGGCTACCAGTATGGGGGCAAAGGTTTTGGATGCCAACCGGCCATCGCCGAGCTGCAGCAGTCGCTGCCGACCCTGGAACAGACGATTCTGGTTCCTTACCTGCATCCTGCCGGGGGGGCGGCAACGTCAGCCGACACCCAGATTTTCGATGATCTTTTAACGGGCAGTGATGAGCTGGTTTTCGAGCAGGTGCCCTTTGACCATCCCCTCTGGGTGGTTTATTCCTCCGGTACCACCGGCTTGCCCAAGGGCCTGGTGCATGGTCACGGGGGCATATTGCTGGAGTTTATGAAATTTGCCGGTCTGCAAATGGACGTGCACGCCGGTGACCGCTTTTTCTGGTTTTCAACCACCGGCTGGGTCATGTGGAATATTCTCCAGGGCAGCCTGCTGCTGGGGGCAACCCCGGTTCTGTACGACGGAAGCCCCGGCCATCCCGACCTGGACGTGCTCTGGCAGCTGGCCCAGGATTCCAAAATGAGTGTTTTCGGCACCAGCGCGGCCTATCTTACCACCTGCATGTCCCAGGGCCTGAAGCCCGGGAAGAAATTTGATCTGAGCAGTCTAAAAATGGTTGGTTCCACCGGTTCCCCCCTGCCGGCTGAAGGATTCCGGTGGGTGTACGAGCAGGTCAAAAAAGATCTTCTGCTGGGTTCGGTGAGCGGCGGCACGGACCCCTGCACGGCCTTTCTGGGCTCCAGCCCGCTGCTGCCGGTAACCGCCGGTGAGCTCCAGTGCCGCTGCCTGGGGGTCAATGCCCGGGCCTATGATGAAAACGGCCATTCGCTCATCGACGAGGTGGGCGAACTGGTCATCACCGAGCCCATGCCCTCCATGCCGCTATACCTGTGGAACGATCCCCAAAACAAACGTTACCATGAAAGCTATTTTGAAATGTATCCCGGGGTCTGGCGCCACGGTGACTGGGTCAGATTCTCACAGCAGGGCAGCGGCGTCATTTCCGGCCGGTCGGATTCGACCATCAACCGGCTGGGGGTGCGCATGGGCAGCAGCGAGATTTATGCCGCCGTGGAGGATCTTGCCGAGATTGCCGACAGCCTCGTGATCGGGGTCGAAACCGCCGAAAGTAAATACTTTATGCCGCTTTTTGTGGTTACCGCCGAAGGGATCGACCTGGACGATGAACTTAAAAAAAAGATAAATCAAAAAATTCGTACCACATTATCCCCGCGCCACGTACCCGATGACATTTTTGCCATTGCCGAAGTCCCCCGGACCCTCAATCTCAAGAAGCTCGAGGTACCGGTGAAAAAAATACTGGCGGGTATCCCGGTGGAAAAGGCGGTGAATGTCGATTCGATGAGCAATCCGGAGTCCATTGGTTATTTTGTGGGGTTGGCAGCTGATCTGCATGGGAAACAATGATGTATCTGGTTCCCCGGGATGTGTGGTTTTTAGCCAAGGGAAGAAAATACATGAAAATTTGGATTGACATTCCGAATTTTCATGGTCAAACGGTCAAATCAACTTCGAGTACCTATCAACTTTTTCAAAAAAACAGGGCGGTCCGTCTTCCCCAAGACAGACCGCCCTCACTCTAAGAGTGCAGAAATGACCATTATTCATGGCCATAATCTATATCGGCCATTTTTGTATTTTCATTAGCCGGATCAGCCGTTTCAGATATCACCCCCGCCATTTAGAGCTGCCCAGCAGCTTGTGCCCGGACTATTCTGATGGGTCTAATTTGGAAAATTTGGCGCCTTTAAAGGAAAAGTCAGCAATAAGACCCTTGGCATCAATTACGAAGCCAACGATGGGCTCTTTGGTGGTCGTCGTATCTTCACGTACACCGGCGCCATATTTCATAAAGGCCACATTGCCATCCAAACCGGCTTCCCAGCCTTTGCTATCTCTAAATTGCTTAAGGGCTTCATCCGTCATAAACAAAAGGATAATATCCTTTTTTTGTCCACCGATCTGTATGCCGATGGAGCCGGAGGCGGTGCTGTAATAATCAACTGTTTTGCCGTCGACGCGCAAAGCGCCTTCTCCATATTCCCCACCAATTAAAAATGCCCCCTTGAATACGTTGGGCATCACCAGTATTCCCTTGGATGCTTCTATTAATTGCTTGGCACCGATGACCTGCTGGTGAAAGCGTTCGATGGCCACATCCACGCTTATATCGATTTCCCTTGCTGTTTTAGCCTGCAAATGATTGGGGTAAACAATACCCGTTACCGCCATTAACAAAAAAATTCGAATCGCCCATTGAATGGGGACGGATCTGCTAAACACAGTTGCTTTCATTTTTAACCTCCTAGTAACCTTATGGGGACGGTGTTGTTTTTTTGCTTTTTAATGTTTAGTAAGTGTCAACTTCATGTCTGCTGCAATTTTCTCTCCCTGCCCAACCGAGCGGCTGACCACTGAATTGCACACTTTTAGCCTTTGTGCAACATCCCTACCGCGCATTTCCAGTTTTTTGATCGCCCAGAAACATAGCAGCCTTCTGGCCGTTACCTGTTGTGGCCGCTTTCCGGAACTGAGTACCTGCTCGGGTTTCAAATGAAATATTTTTGCCACCCGGTCAGTTACGTCGTCAAAATCGACGCCCCGGGCCTGAAGGTGATAGCGCCGCGCTAAACGCTCCTTTTGTTCTTCAATCACCGACTCAACAAAATCGCTGTCACCCAAAATACGCTCATCGCCCTTAACGTGGATCTTAAGGCGGCTTAAAGCTTTTAAAGCCTCCCAACCGCCCGCGCTGCGGATCAGTCCACCGCCTATCAGATCCGATCGTTTGCCCATTAAAACACCTTTTGCAACAAATTCACGGTAATGCCTGCGCGACGAGGGTATTCGCTTGCCGAACAATCGCAATACGTAACTGGCGTCCTGCCAATCGTTTTCCCTTTTCCCTAACAAAAAACTGTGACCGCAGTATTTGTACCAATCCAGTTGTTTCATTGAACTGACCAATTTAGCGCGCAACGGATTCAGGTGAATATAGCGCACGAGCTCTAAAAGATAGCTGTCTTCCTGGCATAATATGGATTTATAACGATTTTGAAACAGGTGACCGACGCGTCGATGCCGTCGATTGAACGTCACGGCATATCCGGTGAGCAGCCGGCGCATCACGGTTGCGATGGGTACATCGCCGGTTTTTAGAAGCAGATGGAAATGATTGGGGATCAGCGCCCAGGCATAACAGGGGGTATTGGTTTCTGAGATCACCCCACCAAGCCGCTCAACAAAACCGTCCCGATCGGTGTCATCACGAAAGATCCTGGTCTTCTCAATCCCCCGGCAAATGATATGGTGCAGAGCTCCGGGAGCGTCTATCCGTGCTTTTCGTGGCATAAAAAGCGCATATCATATGTTAAAAGCACAGTAAAGCAAAAAAGCAACCCCGTCCCCTAAGTCCGTCCCCTAAGTTTAATTCCATAATTTCAAGAGAGCATTGTTCAAACGCTTACCGGATACGGTGATTAAAAGCCTGACGTGTGTTTTTACTTTCACTATTTTTTGAAAAGACGATCTGCCAGAGTTGGTTTCGTCGCGCCCGGAAACTACCGGCGCAGGAAAGCAGGTAGTAAACCCACATGCGCTGAAACCGCTGATCGTATGCATCCTGGATACGATGCCAGTTGTCGATGAAGTTGCGGTGCCATGCCATCAGGGTGGGGTCGTAGTGGGGGCCGAAGCTGTGCCAGTCTTCTAAAATGAAAATACCTTCGGCGGCCTCGGCAATCTGCCTGGCTGAAGGCAGCATGGAATTAGGAAAAATATATTTTGCCACCCAGGGGTCCACGGAATTAACCGACGTGTTAGATCCGATGGTGTGCAGCAAGAACAGCCCATCATCTTTCAGGCACCGCTTGACCACTTTCATGTAGGCTCGGTAGTTCACAAACCCCACATGCTCGAACATGCCGATCGAAACAATGCGATCAAAGCTGCCTTGAAGATCGCGGTAATCCTTCAGCTCGAAGTATACAGGCAGGTTTGCACAGAAGCTTTTAGCCAGCTTGACCTGCTCTTCTGATACGGTAACACCGGTTACTTTTACCCCGTATTTTTCAGCGGCGTAGATCGCGAAACCGCCCCATCCGCAGCCGATATCCAGCACCCGCATGCCCGGCTCCAGATCAAGCTTGCGGCATGTTAACTCGAGCTTGGCCTCCTGGGCCTTATCGAGTGTGTCGGCCTCCTGCCAGTAAGCGCAGGAGTAGTTCATGCGCTTGTCCAGAATGAGCGTGAAAAGATCGTTGCCGATATCGTAATGGTGTTGGCCGACTTCAAAGGCCCTGGCCCTGCCGTTCATTCGGGTGAGCCTGGCTTTCGCCGCCGCCATAAGAAGCGTTTTCGATTGGCGGACCTTTTTATCGAGGCGGGCCGCCAGGATTCGTTCGAAGAACTGATCCAGTGCTTCGCAGTCCCACCAGCCGTCCATGTAGCTTTCGCCCAGAGCCAATGACCCACCGGCAATGACCCTATGGCAAAAATCGGGGTTGTGAACCTGGATATCCCAGGGTGCCTGCCCGTCGATCTGCACACCAGCGTGATCCAGGAGTTCTTGAACCAGCCTTTTTGGTTGAGGGCTTTTCATAGAACCGCCTCCGTTTCAGGTGAAAGTGAAGATCGGATACTGGAAAAAACAATCTTCCTTGATCCTTTAGTATCCCATTGTCGCAAAAGGCATATTTATAGGCTGAGTTCGTTTGACAACTTATTCCAAATTTCTTTAATTGCCTTTCCGGCTTTTGATCCATTGCCATATTCTAAAACAGTTTGGGCCTGAACCATGGCTTTGGTAAAAATCGGGTCAAAGGGAACACAGCCCAGGAATGTTAATTCTTTTTCTCTCGCAAAATTCTCAATATTCCGGGTCAGGTCCAAGTTGAGGTCGTGCTTGTTGACGCATACCATGGCTGGAACTTTAAAATGGGCCGCCAGCTGACTGACGCGTTCCATATCATGAATTCCAGAAACTGTGGGTTCAGCAACAATTAATACCGCACTGGCGCCGCCGATTGAAGCAATCACCGGACAACCCACCCCCGGGGGACCGTCGGTTAGAATAAGGCCGAGGTTTTTTTCTTCCGCCAACGTCTGTGCTTCGTGGCGAACAAGGGTTACCAGCTTACCGGAGTTCTCCTCGGCGATGCCGAGCCGGGCATGTACCATGGGACCGAAACGGGTGTCTGAAATAAACCATTCGCCGCACGTATTTTCAGGGAAACTGATGGCCTTTTCAGGGCAAAAATACACACACACTCCGCAGCCTTCACAGTCAATGGGATTTACCTCATAATGGTCATTAATGGCATCGAAGCGGCAAAGATCCCGGCACAGGCCGCATTCGGTGCATGTTTCCTTTTTAATGCTGGCTGTAAAACCGGAATTAAAGTCGCTTTCCTTTTTAACTTTGGGGTTCATAATCAGATGCAGATCGGCCGCATCCACGTCCGCATCGCAGAGTACTTTCTTTTCCGCCAAAGATGCAAAACCTGCAACCAGGCTTGTTTTGCCGGTACCGCCTTTGCCGCTTATGATAACTATTTCTTTCATGGGCATCTTACCATCCGTTGGTTACTTTCGAATAATTGGGGTTAAATTATCACTGTTAAATACTTCTACCTGATTGTGTTTAGTATTTGGCATGTGATTTTCCACTGAGCCGTATCTAAACACCAAACACGAAATACTAAACACTTTCACCTATCCATGAGCCCTAAAATATTCGTTACTATTTATTACCAAAGCACTAATCCGATCATAAAGATCCAGGAATTTATCCTTCCACTCCGGCATGACTTCTACCAGTGGATCTCCCGTGGAATATGCTTCAGCGATTCGTCGATCCAGCGGAATTTCCATCAGAATGGGCAGATTGACTGAATGGGCATATTCCCTAACCTTGTCATTGCCTAAATCACAGCGATTTATGACCAATCCGCAGGGGATATCAAGCATTTCCACAGCGCCGACAGCCAGTTTCAAATCGTGGAGGCCAAAGGGAGTGGGTTCGGTCACCAGGAGGACAAAGTCGGAATTCTTCACCGAGGCGATAACCGGGCATGAAGTACCCGGCGGCGCATCAATGATGGTGAGTTTGTCCGGGAGGTCATATGAGCGGACGGCTCTGATCAAGGGCGGCGACATGGCTTCTCCCACTCTCAATTTGCCGTGAATGAATTCGATGCCGTTGCGATGGCCTGTTTGAATAATGCCCAGCTCCCGGCCTTTTTCAGTGATGGCATTTTCAGGGCAGACTTCTATGCACCCCCCGCAGCTGTGACAGAGCTCTTGAAAAACGAGAACTGTTTTATCCAGCACCGCGATGGCTTTAAACTGGCATATGTCACTGCATTTCCCGCAAAAGGTACACTTTTCTTCATCGACTTCGGGGACAGGTGTGAATACCGGTCTGGTCACATCGAAGGTTGGGTGGATAAAAAAGTGTGCATTGGGTTCTTCGACATCACAGTCAAGGAGCTGTACATTTGATCCGACTGATAAGGCAAGGTTGGTTGCTATGGTAGTTTTGCCGGTTCCACCTTTTCCGCTGGCGACACTAATACGCATTTGAACATCTCCTTATTTATTAATAATCTCTGTCGGGTTCGCGTTTGGATTCTACAAAAGTAATCAATGTTTACGCTTCACCGTTTCCCACTGTTTTCCAGTCTATTGATTCGGGTAATTACTTCTTTCATCTTTTCATTCAGCCTGCCGGCCTGTTGTTTAAGATCTTCCATTTCTTGATCTTTGGAATTTAATGCCGCTTCCCATCTTTTTGGGAATACTGGTGCCGGGCATTCCCATACCGCGTCCCTGGCCTCTGCCGCCCCCCATGCCACGTCCCATACCACCTCCACGACCGAAACCCGATCCGTCACTCATCCCGAAATGACTGTCAACAGTGGCCTCGCTGGTCGGTCTGAGATTACCCCTTTTAAATCTCTCAACGGCTTCTTTAACAGTCCCGGCCTGACCTGCGAACAATTCAATTCCTGCCGCTGAAAGGGTCTGCACGGCATTTGGCCCGCAATTGCCTGTAACAACTGCCTTCACTCCTAAAGAGGCTAAAAACTGAGCTGCCTGGATGCCGGCACCACCTGCCTGGGCGGCACTTTCGTTATTAAATGCTTCAAAGCTCATATCTTCCGAATTGACGACTAAAAAAAATGCGCACCTCCCAAAACGAGGTTCAAGCCGGGCATCTAAATTGTTTCCGTTGGAACTAACCGCTACTTTCATTTTGTGAACTCCTTTCATCATTAAGATATAATCACCCTCACGGTTTTGGCATTCCTTTATCCTATTTATTCACCGTTTCTGCATGAAATATGCCAGTAAAATTAAATATTTATTATTATGTAATTACAGACAGTTATCCATTTCAGAGTGTTGAATTAATAATGGCTTGTTGATAAAATTAGAATAATTTCAAGAGTATTTTCGAAATATCTCGAAAGCGTCTATTACTGGATAAAAACCTATATCTTTAATTGTCTTTGTCTATTTCTCTCAACTTGCGCAATATCTCCCTGGGCGAGCCCGAAAGGGAAATTTTCAGCAACTCGTCCATCTTTTTTTCCTCGATCTTTTTTCTGTTCATGACTTTCTTTTTGTAAGCGTTTTTCAGGGAATCCAGAAGCTCTTCCAGACTGCAGGGTTTCTGCAGATATGAAAAGGCACCGCCTTTGGTGCACTCCACGGCCGAGTCAATCGTCCCGTGTCCGGTAAGTATAACGATTTCCATCCATTTATGCTCCGCTTTCAACGCCTTTAGGGTTTCTTCACCGTTTATGCCCGGCATTTTCAAATCCACAAGGGCAACGTCTATGGGATTTTTTCTGGCGGCCCTGATTGCTTTTTCCCCCCGGTCTACGGCGATGACATTGAAATCACGCACTTTCAGACTCTTGCTGATCGACTTTAAAAATTGGATTTCATCATCTACGATTAAAAGATTAATTTTGTCATTTTCCATGATAGGTACTCCTATTTATTTTTTTAAATATAAGTGAACGTCCCCAGGGTTATGATTACACGGCTATCCATTGCCAGTATCCGAAAAATACCCAGATCCAAAGAACCGCAAGGCTTAAAATAAAGATCGCAAACCCGTGGATGAAAAAATCCTTCATGGTCACTAGCTGCTCGCCGGTTTCCGGGTCTTGGGCCATACTGAAAACAATGGCATTGTTGGGTGTTCCGATGATCAGCATGTGAGCAAAGGACGACGCAAAGGCGGTAGCCAAACCCACCAAAATCGGCGAGGTGCCGGAAAGGGTGGCCATCGGAACCGTTATTGGCCCCACCGCCGCCACCGTCGCCCCGTCACTCATAAAATTGGTCAGAATCCCGGTGATAAAGCTGGTGGAAATACAAAGCCCGGTGCCGCTTTTTAAAAAGTCAGGCAGCACGGACACAAAGCTGCTGGCCAGCCACAGGGCCGCACCGGTGGCTGCCAAACCATAGCCCATGGCGCTGGCCGCCGCATACAGTGCCACCACATCCCAGTGAATGCTGTTGATGTCCTTCCAGCGCAACACACCCAGGATATTTAGCAGCACCAGGCACAAAATCACCGGCCCACCCATGCCAAACCGGTCGGATAAAGTTGTCCACAGGACGATAACAAGGACGAGTACGCCGGCGGCTTTGAACTCATCGGCGGTCATTTTGCCGATTTTTTCAGACTCCCGCCTGACTTCGGCGGCAACATTTACAGATTTCACTTTAATTTTATTTCTAAAAACAATTATAAAATAGGCGGCAATCACCATCGCCATGACCGGAACAAACGGTAAACCCATCTTGACCCACTGCCCGAAGGAGATGTTTACTCCATAGTCTGCAAAAATGCCCAGCATTACGGCATTCCGCCCCCCGGCAGCGGGTGAGCCGGGTCCGCCGATATTGGCACAAAACGTCAGCATCAGTAACAGCATGACCACCAGACCCTTATCTCTTTTAAGCCCGGCAGTTTTGATCGCCCCCAGGTAGACCAGCATCAAAATGGGCGCGATGAATGCCACCAGGGCGTGTTCGGAAAGAAACGCGGCCGTGACGGCCAGAAGGGGGCCGAAGATAAAGGCAAAACGCCGCAAAGAGGTGCTGGTGCCCAGCAGCAGAATACCGATTCGGCGATCAAGACCGGTTTTGCTGATGGCCGCGGCCAGGGCCAGAACACCGAAAATGAAGACCACCGAATCCTTGGCATAGGCCTTGGCCACCTGATCGGCGGGAAACACGCCGCAAAAATACATCAGAACGCCGACCAGCAAGGCCGTAATGCCAATGGGAACGGCACCGGTGGCCCAGAAAAGTGCGGCCACCAGCAGGATGCCCACCATGGTTTTGGCACGCAGGGCGACCTGTTCGTTGCCCGGGGGGATTTTGACCACCGTACCGTTTTCGCCGGTGGTTTTGTTGTACAATTTTGCCTTGCCAGCGTAATATTCAGCGATACTCTGGCCGACTTCCATCTGGTGGTAATCGGAGTAGCCTGCGATGGCCTCTCCTGACTGCCCCATTTTTTTTGAAACCAGAAATGTGTGAAGCTGCTCAGGGACAGGCATCAGTATGAGGCCTACAAAAATAAGCAAGCCAAGGAGGATGATTCCCGGCCGGGCGTTGTGTACGCCGATCAGCCAGTCTTTTAGCCCGCTTTTTTGAATTACCGGTATCTCGTGACGGGCCAGGGCACTGACCCGCTCTTCGGCAGCATCTGCGATAACCTGCATCAAATCATCCAGGGCGCAGGGTTTTTCAAGATAGCAGAACACGTCATGCTTGCCGGTAAGTCGGGCCGATTCCATGCTGCCGTGGCCGGTATGCATGATCACCTGGACTTCGGGCCGAATCTTTTTTATCTCTTTTAAGGTCTGAATACCGTCCATACCGGGCATCTTCTGGTCCAGAATGATGACCTCCGGATTCTTGTGCCGTACCAGTTTTATGGCATCTTCTCCGTTGCTCGTGTCCAATACTTTGAAATCCCTGACTTCAAGCTGCCGGGCCAGGGCCTGCCGAAATCGGTCTTCATCATCAATAAGCAGGATCGTCGGCTTTGAATTACTCTTATTGTCCGCTAGGCTGTGCTCCATTTCCGTCCCTTTCTGTATTTGGCAATTGGCAATACCACCGTGAATGCGCTTCCGGCACCCGGCATACTTTGAACATCAATCGATCCTTCCATTGACTTCACGATGCTTAAAGAAACACTCAGACCCAGGCCGGTTCCTTTGCCCGTTTCTTTGGTGGTATAAAATGGGTCGAATATTTTTTTTATCTGGTCGAATGTCATGCCGCGGCCGGTATCGGTTACGGTCACACGGATGTCTTTTTCATCACTCGTGGTGGATATCGTGATGCGTTCCGGATCCGGTGATCGCATCACCCGCGTTGTTGATGAGGTTTAAAAAAACCTGCCGGATTTGATCGGGATCAACCAGTATTTTCGGTAAATCAGGACTATAATTTCGAATTATCTCAATATTCGCGACCTCAAACTCGCGCTCCTTAAAACCGCCCATGACCTCATCGAGAATTTGATTCAGATCGCAGGGGACAGGTCGAGGGGGATTCTTGCGTCCATAATCGAGCAATTGGCGGGTGATCCCCCGCGCTCGCAGGATTGCCGCATCAATATTTTCCAATTCTTTGCGAATATTTTCGGGGCTGCCGTCGAGGTTGAACTCAGGGTCTAGCATATCCCTGATAACCCCGCTGGATGCCATGATGATTGCCAGTGGATTATTGATTTCATGGGCGACTCCGGTGGCCAGTTCTCCCACGGAGGCCAGTTTGGAGGCATGCAGGAATTGAAGTTGAAGCTCTTCATGCTTTTCGGCCTCATCCTGGGCCTTGTTTATCAGCTTGCCCGTTGTGAACCAGATCGCCATGGCAATTATGACGATAATGAATACACTGCCGATAATAATGATTCTTCTTGCCCGGTACATTTGAGCATGGGCAATGTTTAACGGTTCTCTGACGATTAGAGCCCATGGCACTTCCTTTAACCAGGCGTAGGCAGCCAGAATCGAATCACCATTTTTTTTAATTTCCTGAACTCCGGACCTGGCTTTATTTGCGGGTATGAAATCGCTTAACCCGAACAGCCTTCCACGGTCAGGATCAACTAACTGATAGAGCCCTCATTATTTATCAGGGCGGAGTTAACGCCTTTGCCGTGGTTGATTGTCTGTAAAAACATGTAAAATTTGTCCGGATCAAGGGTTGACCGCATCACATAAGGCTTGCCGTCAATCATCTGTCTGACGGCAATGGTGAAATGGGGTTTGTTTCTGAAACCCAGGTAGATGTCACTGATAAAGTGGTTGCGGTTTTGTTGCATCAGGTTGGTAAACCAATTTTCATTGGCGTAGTCTTTGTCCTGTAAATAGCGGAAAAGGACCGGCATAGCCGATCTGGATACCGCCGGCATCTAAAAAGCCGACGTCAATAAAGGCATCGCTGACGCGTCTTAAATTTT
This sequence comes from uncultured delta proteobacterium, assembly GCA_963766255.1. Lineage (GTDB taxonomy): Bacteria > Desulfobacterota > Desulfobacteria > Desulfobacterales > JAFDCJ01 > JAFDCJ01. The sequence goes on along the minus strand of CAVXZZ010000027.1, from coordinate 23,736 downwards.
GCAGATAGTTTTCCATTGTTTGCCTGGAAGGTGTCAAGCTGAATTCTTGGCTGTGAAATAGGCTGAAAATATTGACGACTCTTTCCTGCAGAAACAAATCAACTGTGTTTCTCTGGCTTTCAGAGATTACCATCAGATTCAATTTAGCCGTTTCCTTTAAAGGTGAAATTGAACTGGAAATGAAAATATACCGATAAAGCTGCCAGCGGAATTATAAAGGACATCAGGAGGCCGAATCCTGAAACGCAACCTGAGTTGCTTGAAGTAAGCCCTCGTATTTGTCAGTTTTAGCCAGAACATCATAGCGCTTCGCAAGAGAGCTTAAATCTTTATCATTTCCTGTTGCCAAATTATTCATAAGGCTTCCGTTTCCCAGATACTTTTTTGGTGCATGGCTTTTTATTGGCTTCATCGTTACCCCATCATTTTGCATGTTGTGTGCCATCAATGCTAGTATCAATTAGCAGAATAAATTCAGTTGGTTATTAAAATGCAGAAATTAATACATGCTTTCGCCGTGAAGTAAAATTAGAAAAATTGCGAAATTTTCTTTCGTAAAATTGCGAAAAGTAACAAAGTCATCTTCCGACTGAAAATGAAAAAAAGTCTTCCGGAAACGCAAATGCAGGCCGAGTTTGAGGAATCACTACTGAGTGAAGATGGAATGTTTTTCCAGGAAATTACAAAGAGGCAGGCCTCTTTTGTCAGACAAGAGTTATATACCACTTAAATCGGCTTGTGAGTCAATTAATGCAGCATGTTACGTTTGGTATAAGGCTTGCAACACAGATTCTCATTTGGAGCAACCAGGTTAAAATACTGACCAATCTCTTGACTCTTTAATTTGAGTTGATCAGAACAAAAGGAGGTATCGATATGTATGCATTAATATATGACGAATTCGACCCGGAAAAACGGGACAAGAGGGTGATCTCGATCCACAAGAGAAGAGAGACAGCAGAGAAGGCCCTGAAAAATTGGCAGTACAAGTTAGGCAGAAGAGTTTGGGAATGCCATACACGGATCGTATGGGCGCACGACCCGGTTTACAAAGGAGATAGCATTACACCCGACTCTTTTGACACCTGGGCTCCGGGTGAAGAAATTCCCGCGGGGGATCGGGTTCCGGATGGGGATTAAATGGGGCTTCTCTGTATTAGGTAAAATCGTTTCTTTTACATGCCTTTCATCTATGGATAGCTCTTGAATGCGATCCATCAAAAGCCCTATTTTTATGTGCAACATTATTTTAGCCCGTAGATGAAATCAGAACGGGGCTGTCGAGGTCATATCCGGAATCTCTGGCGATAACAGGACACTTGACTTTAAACAGGAAAAATATATTTTCAGGTCTACCACTCAAAGATTCGTAATTGCCCTGTCCCTTTGATATGATCAGGTCGGCAGCCTGGTAATAACCCATCATTTCGGGAGAACATTGCGAAAGGATTGTTGCCGGAGCGTCAGAACCGCTGGATATTATGGTCGCCATCTGATCCAGGCCGGCCTGGCGTGCATCCTCCATGGTGGCATCGTTTATGATGGGCTTTTTTCTGACCACCAATACGATTTTCAATTTCTTAATCTGAAGAAGCTGTTCGATGAGGATTCGATCGAAGACAATTTCTCCGGCATTGTCTGCAATATATAAGACGAGATAAGCCTTATCGACACTTTCTTTAAATTTGCGGTAGTGCTTCTGATCAAGTTGATATCCCAGGCTATCCTCTATGATGGTATACATATTGCCGATTTCAGACTGGGGGCCTAAATCAATGGCGTTTCCGGCAATTGCCAGTTTGCAGGCTGTTTCTAAAGTATCATTTGAATAGTCCACCGTGTCCTTCATACGGGTATAGAGAGACAAGGCCGACTCATTTGCACTTTTTTTTGCGTCTATATACGGATCGTTGTTACCGGCAATTTCGTGTACAATCCGGTACACCTGTTGGGCAATTTCAGGCGGGGTGGCCTTTAATGCCAGATCCGGGATCATGAGTGCGACTGCATTCATAACACGCCGCTGAACCGTTTCATCCTCAGACGAAATTCTCGCTGCAGCCAATGCCTGCCTGAAAAAGCAAGGTATGCAATCAAGATATGTTTTCAATTTGATATTCACAAATGGATTTTAGATCACATCTTCGTATTGAATTCCTAAGCCCCATAGACCGCTACCATAATTTAAAAAAGGGTTAATCCTAGGGCCTTTTAAATTTCTAAATAAGCTGGCAGCGAAAATGGTACGCTTTTTTCATAAGAAGAATTAAAGCATGGAGTATGCCAGAAGCCGGTAGATAATAAAAATATGTTATATCAAATAGTTATCCGTGAGTCCGATTCGGTGACCAGGGAAGCTGATCTTTTATTTAGAAAAATTTCGAAATTTATTTCGCAAAATTTCGAAATTTCATATTTCCAGAATTATATTGATCTATCCTAGATTGACATTTAAACTCGTGGTCAGCGGGCAGGTTTCAATCCAGTTTGCCCTAATTGAGTTAAATAAGTTCAATGGCCAAGGTTATTGAACTTTCGAGGAAAGTTGCCATGACCTTAAGAAAAAAGTTAATTTTAATACTTTTGGCTGTGGCCATCTGTCCCATGATTTTTGTCGGCACGCTGGGGTATTTCAGTGCCAGGAAGGCGCTGGGGGACCTGCGAATGGAAGCCTTGCAGAGCATTACAGATCAAAAAGCGAAAATGATCGAAGACTTTTTCCGCGATCAAAAAAATCATGTGCAAATCGCTCAACAACGGCCGACCATAAAAAAATATACCGCTGTACTTTCCGGTCCCGGGGTTGACCTTTCCAGCCCGGTCTATGAAACCGTCCGTGAGAAACTGGACAGGGCCCTTAAGATCTACCTCCCGGTTTATAAATATGCGAATGTTATGCTGGCAAATCCGCAAGGCCGCATCGTTTATGTCCTAAACAGGCATTCTGGTTTGGAAGATATAGATCTTATCCTGCCGGAACTTTGGCCGGAAGCATTTAAAGAAGGTAAAAAGGGAATTTATTTATCGGACGTTTTTATAAGCCGATGCCAGGCCGGCCGATATTCGGTATATATTGCCGCTCCGGTCCACAATTTTGACGGCAGATTTGTGGGGGTTTTAGCTTTAGAAATTGATATGGCGCCCATTTTTAAACTCGTTCAGAATTTGACCGGAATGGGTGAAACCGGGGAAACCCTTATTGCCAGAGAAGAGGGTGACGCAGCCCTGTTTCTCAATCCGCTGCGATATGATCCGGATGCCGCCCTAAAAAGGAAAGCTGTTTTTGGAAAAAGCCAGGCCATACCCATTCAAGAGGCATTGAAAGGAAAGGCCGGGCATGGATTTAGCGTAGATTATCGCGGCCAAAAGGTGATCGCCGCCTGGCGGCATATGCCTTTGCTGGACTGGGGGATAGTAGCCAAAATAGACGCCTCCGAAGCGTATAAACCGGCTACAACGCTGCGGGATTTTGTACTCGTGCTTGTTGTTGCTGTTATTCTATTAAGTATATTTTTAGCCGTCATGGCTGCAAAATCCATATCCGATCCAATTCAAATTCTTCAAAAAAGCACTGAGGAAATAGGCAGAGGCAATTTGGATTTTAAAGTTGGAACCGATGCAAAAGATGAAATCGGTCAGCTTGGAAGGGCATTCGACCAAATGACCGAAAAATTAAAGGCCATCACCGCTTCGCGCGATGAGCTCGACAGGGAGGTAAACGAGCGCAAAAAAACGGAAAAAGCGCTTGATGAACGCGTCAAAGAGTTAAATTGTCTTTTTGAAATTTCACGTGTGGTTGAGAAACGAAACCTTACTCTTGATGGAATAATCCAGGGGATCATCGATCTTATTCCATTTGCGTGGCAATATCCGGATATCACCTGTGCCAAAATTAATTTTAGGGGCAAAGAGGTTAAGACGAGCAATTTTAAAGAAACCATCTGGCAGCAGACCAGCGATATCATAGTCCACGGAGTCCCAAACGGCAACCTGGTGGTTGGTTTGCTCGAAGAGAGGCCGCAGCGGGATGAAGGCCCCTTCCTGCGCGAAGAAGGCGCATTGCTCGATGCCATTGTGGAGCGCGTGGGAAGAATTATCGAGCGCAGATGGGCGCAGGCTGAAGTGCGTAAGAGCGAAGAGAAATTTCGGGAACTGATGGAGAATATGCATAGTGGTGTAGCCGTTTATGAAGCTGTTGCCGGCGGCAAGGATTTTGAAGTCAAAGATTTCAACCGCACCGGCGAGAAAATCGATAATATCAATAGAGAAAAAGTGATCGGCCGCAGCGTTACCGATGTTTTTCCCGGGGTAAAGAACTCCGGTCTTTTTGATGTCCTCCAAAGGGTATGGCAGAGCGGCATACCTGAACATTTCTCCGGAGGTGTGTACCAGGATCACCGAACGCCTCCCAGTTGGAGAGAAAATTATGCCTATAAGCTTTCCTCAGAAGAAATCGTTAATGTATATCAAGATGTTACCGAAGTTAAACTGGCGCAAAAAGCCCTGGAAGATAGCGAGAAAAGGTTTCGTGATTTAGTTGAAAATGCACTCACCGGAATATCAATTGTTCAAGATAATCAGGTGGTTTATCAAAATCAGGAACAGGAGAGGCTTCTGGGCCCTTTACCACGAACATATTTATTGGCCGATTTTGAAAAAATCCACCCGGATGATGTTGAAACGGTTAAACGATTAAGTCAACGGATAGACAAGGGAGAGATTCAAACCCTGGAGACTGAATTTCGATTTTTCCCCCGGGGCTTGAGCAATAATGCCAGAGAAATGAGATGGGTTTACTGCCGGGCTCTATTGACCGAATATAGAGGCAAAGAAGCAATCTTGGTCAATATGATTGATATGACCCAGGCCAAGGAACTGGAAAACCTTTTAGGCATTCAGGATAAAATGGCGTCACTGGGCCGCGTGGCAGCCGGTATCGCCCATGAAATACGAAATCCGCTGTCAGGGATTAACATCTATCTAAACACCCTTAAAAAGCTTCATCATAAGAAGGGAAGTGAAGAAAAAGTTCAACAAATTTTAGCCCAGATCCAGTCGGCTTCCCATAAAATTGAATCCGTAATCCGCAGAGTCATGGATTTTGCCAAACCCGGTGAACCCAGGTTGGCTTTAATTGATCTGAATCAACCGATTGCGGAGGCCATTAACCTCAGTGCCGTCACCCTGCGAAAAAGCGGGGTTGAACTTGAAAGGGCGCTGTCTGAGGGACTGCCACCCTGCAAGGCTGACGCAGCTCTAATAGAGGAGATGGCCTTAAATATTTTGAATAATGCCGCTGAAGCCATGAAACAGATGGAGGCGGGTAAGAAAATCGTCGTAACCTCATCGGTGGAAGGCGAACGTGTTATCCTAAGGATTTCCGATTCAGGCCCGGGCATTGCGCCGGATATCAAAGACAAAATATTCGATCCCTATTTTACCACCAAATCGGATGGCACCGGCATCGGCCTTAGTCTGAGTCATAGGATTGTGACAGATCATGGTGGACTTTTAACCGTCGCGGACAGTGATTTGGGCGGTGCTGAATTTCGGATTGAAATTCCGATAAAGGAGTAAAGCGATGTCAAAAATTTCATATACGGTCTACATCGTAGACGATGAACAAACCATCCGGGAAGGTGTCACCATGGCCCTCGAAGATATTTACCGGATAAAAGATTTTGCGAATGCTGAAACCGCCCTCACCGCCCTGGAAAAAGAGCCCCCCGACCTTGTTTTGCTGGACGTCGGCTTGCCGGGCATGGACGGAATTGAAGCGCTTCGCCGGATGAAGGAATTACACCCTGATGTTTTAGTCATCATGATTACGGCCTATGAGGACGTTGACACCGTAATTGCCGCCATGAAATTGGGCGCCTATGACTATGTGGTCAAACCGATCTATATGGATGGTTTGGAGGTAACCATTCGGAATGCCATCGATACGATTCGTTTGCGAAAGGAAGTTCAGGCGCTTCAGGAAAAGCATTTAAAGGAGCATATCCCTTGCTTTATCGGTGAAAGCAATGCCATCCAGGATGTGATGGAATTTGTCAAAACGGTGGCTAAAAGTCCGGATACCCCGATCATTATCATCGGTGAGACCGGCACCGGTAAGGAATTGCTGGCCAGTGCCATCCATTACAACAGTCCTAATTTCAAAGCTCCGTTTGCCACTGTAAATTGCGCCGCCATTCCCAAGGACCTGATTGAAAGCGAGCTTTTCGGATATGAAAAAGGGGCCTTTAGCGGTGCCGATGCAACCGGCAAGAAGGGCCTGATTGAAGAGGCCGCCAACGGAACTCTTTTTCTGGATGAAGTCGGGGACCTCAGCCTGGAAGCCCAGGCCAAACTGTTACGGTTTTTAGAACTCGGAGAATATTACCGGGTGGGTGGCACCAAGAAACAGCATATTAAAACCCGTGTGATTTCGGCCACCAATAAAGACTTAGACCGGATGATAGCAGACGGTCAATTCAGAAAGGACCTGTATTTCAGGTTAGGCGTGATAAGAGTGCAGGCCCCCTCCTTAAATGAACGACCTGAAGATATACTCCCCCTGAGTAAGCATTATCTGCAGGAATTCAGCAAAAAGTTTGGCAAAAAATTTACTGGGATTTCTTCAGAGGCCGAGGCGGTCCTGCTGGCTCATAACTGGACAGGTCATGTACGGGAATTAAAAAATCTGGTGGAAAGGGCTGCTCTGACCGGAAAGGAACCTGAGCTTTTACCTGAGGACCTGGGGATAGAATCCCAAACCCGGGATGAATTTAAGGCGCCTGTCAGCGATCAGACCGGCTTCCCCCCGCTGCCCTCCGAAGGCCTTGATCTTGATGTGCAGCTTCAAACTTTTGAAAAGCACTATATTGAAGCAGCGCTTAAAATTGCCAAGGGCAATGAGAGCAAGGCCGCCAAGCTTTTGAACATCAACCACCACACTTTCCGTTACCGTAAAAAGAAACTGCTCGGTGAATGACGCTGTGTGAAAAACGGCTGCAATGGTTCAGTCTTTTACCATAATGTTTACCAGGGAGCCAACTGCCAGGGAGCCCGCGATGGTAAACAAGGTCAGCAGGACGACGTACATCCCGCCGAAATATGAAATCATGATCGGCAGTAAAAATGGCTTAACCGCCCGGTGGCCTAAAAAAACAGCAATCAATGAATTCGCGGCCCCTTTTTCCCGCAGTTCCTTCAGCAGGGGATACCAGGCATAAATCGGCCCCATGGAGATAATGCCGGCGGTCGCCGATAGGATGATACCTTTGCTGCCGGCCCCCTGGCCGAGGAATCTGACAATATGCGCCGGCTTTAAAAGCAGATTCATAAAAACCATGAGCGTGAAAACCAGGCTTAACGGTAGCATGAGGTTGCGTAAAATGCCGATGCTGATGCCAAATGCCATGGCGGCCCTGGCCGGACTGAATACAAAAACAACCGCGTAGATCACCAGTACACAACCGGGAAATATCAGATTCCTGAGCCCGGATTTTTTAAGGGTCGAAATTCGATCTCCATCGGCCTTCATTTATATCATCCTAAAAGAGCATTATAGGTTACTACTGTCAGAAAAGAGATGGCCATGCACATGGCAAATGACAGTGCATTTCTGATCAGGGCAAATTTTTTGCCCAGGGCTGCCATCTCAGCCGGCAGTTGCACCAGACCGATGGTCACCCAGGCGGAAATTATAGCCGTCACTGCAAAAAGACTCACTTCCTGTTCCAGCAATTGGCCCCCGATGACATATGAATTGATGGGATTGCCTGCCAGAATACTGCCGAAACCGGTTCCAAGGAGTGTATCCAACAGGGCGTTTCCGGAAAAATTGATGATAGAAATTCTTTTGAGATGAAAGCACTGAAGAGCCCCACCAGCAGGACCACCCCGACAAATATGGGCAGGAGGTTTGCACACTGTTTGCCTGTGCTTTTAAGGGCGTGTATCAAAATGGCCCCGGGACTCTCGGGTTTGACCATTCGATGGGTGGTTGCGGGGTGAATCTGATTCCGGTATTGCGCCACGGCTTCGAAAACCGTTCCCTTAACCCCGGTGATAACTTCAATCCCGTTATTGGTAAGATACTTCATCGCAGTGGGGCTTAAGTAGCCGGTCAAAACCGTTTCGACCTCTTTGCTGATGGCAAGCACTACAGTCTGTATGCCCGCCGCGCGTTGGCCGACAGCCCCGGGATTGGGTACAGCTTCGAATTCCAAGGATTCAGGGTCGACGATTATCAGGTAGGCAGAGATCCCAAACCGCTGTGCCACCTGTGCCTCGAGATTCAAATCTTCGGATGAGACGGCTATTTTCAATTGAAACCCCCTTTAGAGCGGTTGTTAAAAAAAACATTCCGTTATTTGAACGGTTTTTTCTACAACCCCTTATACCAGTCTTCCGTATTTCAGAACCTATTTTTGAAAAGCGGTATAACGGTCAAATTCGATTTTGAAGGCAGCAGGCGAGCTAAAAATTAAGGAGCAGTCCAATGACCGCCCCTTAATTTATTGAGTATCATGCAGCCTCCCCATGCTGCAGCCGATTTAAGACGCTTCGTCTGGTTTTTTGCTCAATTCAGCAATGCGTTTATTGATGGCATCCAATGATTTTTTCATGTAATCAGCTTCAGCCTTTAGCATGTCCATCTCACTGGCTGCACCCATTGAATAGGCCGGACCGGCAGGGGGTGGGTACGACCCGTAACCTCTGCCAAAACCGCGCCCCCGTCCCGTCCCGGGGCCGTGTCCGCCTCGGAAACCGCGCCGTAGTCCCAGACCACGGCCATAGCCGTAACCTCCTGCAAAAGCAGGAATATTTCCAGTTGTCGCCGGGTTGCAACGGCCTCTTGCCCCGCCGGTCATGGGTCCGGCTCCCATGGGTCCTGTTTGATCAAATCCTGGCATAATATCACCTCTTCTTGTCGTTGATCAGTTGAATGGTTAATTGTTTGATTTGTTAATATCGCCTGTTGCGGTTTCTTCCGCCACCCTGGCCGCCACCCTGGCCGCCACCCCGGCCTTGTCCGCGACCGGCACCCCGGCCTCTGGCCTGTTGCCATACCGCCCTGTCCCTGTGGTGCAGGGGTTCCGCCTTTAGAACCGCATTTTCCCATGCCGCGCCCTGTTCTCGGGCCCTGTCCCTGAGGGCCTGTTCTATCTCCCTGTGGCATATTGTTCACCTCCCTTCAATTGCAGTTGATTGGTTGATATGCTAAGACTGTCTGCCCCGGCCCGCGCCTCGTCCGGTGCCCTGACCGCGGCCGGCACCTCTGCCTGGTCCCCGGCCTTGACCCCTGCCGCCGCCTCGGTGCTGCCGCCCGCCCCTGCCTCGAAATTCGTAGTCACCGCCTTTAATTCTCAGCACCTTGCCGGTTATCAGAGCTTCGGATATATAGTGGCGTGCCTGGGCTAGAACTCTACCGTAAGTTTGACGAGATACCTCCATTAAATTGGCGGCGGTTTCCTGATCCAGACCTTCAAAATCGCTCAACCGGATGGCTTCGAGTTCCTCAACGGACAAAAAAACCTCACCGGTTACCGGAACGCCCTCGGGAATAAATGCTGCGAGTGTTGGATACCCGGATACAAATCTCGGTTTTTTGGGACGCGGCATGAATTATTCCTCCTATTATGGTCGTTTGACCATAATATATATCCTGTTTTACATTATGTCAATAAATGTTATGGTCATATGATCAAAATTCTACCAATCCAGTAAGTGCTAAATCCGAACACTCGAATTGGGTCTTGAATTCCGGCGTTCTAATCTCTATATTGAATTGATTCGCATAATATACGAGGAAAGATGAGAGGTTTGGATGGGGTTGTGAAACCTCTTCTAACCCATTTAACGATGACCTGAAATAGGACGACGGGATTACCCAATGATAAAAACTGATCAAATCCGTTTAACGACGACTGTCGCCGGTTCCGGCTGAGCTTCCAAACTGCCGCCGGGGGACCTGGCGCGGGCACTGTGCGAACTGAAAATTCCCACCAATGCTAACGTCCTTGTTGGTATGGAGAACAGCGGATGATGCCGGGGTGTATAAAGTTTCAGAGGAACTGGCTATCATCCAGACCGTAGATTTCTTTACGCCGATTGTTGACGATCCTTACTGGTTCGGTCAAATTGCGGCGGCCAATGCCTTGAGCGATATTTATGCCATGGGCGGTGTGCCGAAAACGGCAATGAATCTGGTGGGATTTCCACTCAAGCAAATGGATATCTCTATCCTGCGGCAAATCATCCAGGGTGGGCTGGATAAATTAAATGAGGCCGAGGTCGTGTTGTTAGGTGGACACAGCGTTGAAGACAGCGAAATGAAGTACGGTCTTTCGGTTACCGGTTTCATACACCCGCAAAAAGTTAAGACGAAGAAAAATTTAAAGCCCGGCGACCGTCTTGTGCTGACGAAGCCACTGGGTACCGGTGTCATCAACACGGCTATAAAACGTGGAATGGCTTCTGAAGCCATCACCAAAAACATCTCGCGCATGATGGCTGAATTGAATCGCACCGCTGCTGAAGTAATGATGCAATTTTCCGTGCAGGCCTGCACCGATATCACCGGTTTTGGGTTGCTGGGCCATCTGGCCGAGATGGTGGAGAACTCCGGGATGGCCCTTCGACTGGATTCAAGTCAAATCCCTATTTTACCGGAAGCGATTGAGTACGCTAAGATGGGGATGATGCCCGGCGGGACTTTTAAAAACAAAGAGTTCCGGCTGGGCATGATCGAATTTTCGTCGGGGGTGGATCCGCTTATCCAGGATATCCTGTTTGACCCCCAGACCTCCGGGGGATTGATGATTTGCGTAAAAAGAGAACAGGCCGATGCCCTGGTTAGCAAGCTCATTGATGAGGGTGTGGCAGCCTCTAAGATCATCGGAGAGGTGATCAGCGCGCCGGAGGAAAAGATTTTCGTCGAGTAGATTTAAAGCGGTGTATGTTTCTGATCTGCGGAACCGACCTGGAGCCCTTTGACCGGCTGGAGAAAAAGCAAGTGGGCAAAACCGCCAATACTTGTGGTTTCGCGCTGCTAAAGCGCACTTGTATTCCCTGATCTTCTTTTTACAAAATTATTGGTTTTCTTCCTCCATGCTGTCCCCGAGTTTTTCGAGTAATGCAAATGTACCCAGGTTTGGATATAATTGGCCTTGGAGTGCCAACGAAATCCAGCCCTTTTCTTCAGACACGACAATAATCAGGGCATCACTTACCTGGCTGAGGCCGAGGGCTGCCCGGTGGCGGCTTCCAAGACCGAGGGCTTCCAGTTCGGCGGTATGGGGTGCTAAGGGAAGTATGACATTTACTTTGCGGATTTTTGAATCCCGGATAATCATGGCCCCGTCATGAAGCGGGCTTCCCGGGTAAAAGATATTCTCCAATATTGGCGCAGTGACAGCAGCATCAATAATAACGCCCCCATGAAGATGATCATCCAGGTTATCTTCCTGCTCAATTGCGATGATCACCCCGTGACGTTTCTCACTCAGCCTGGAGAGTGCAAGGATGACCTCTCCCGGAATTTTTATATTCGGCGAGATACAGCATTTGAGATGGGTCTGTAAGAGGTCCTGTTCTAATTGATTGAGTCCCACCCGTATTTCGTACATTTTTTGTAAAAGATCGCTCAGACGAGAGCACTGCTTCAGGCAGGGGATATCATCGTGGAGCTGAGTCACCCTGGATTTAAGTTCTTCCAGTTGTTGCTTAATCGCCGCTTCTTCACTCATTAGGTATTCATCATTTAGCCCGTTCACCTTTATACTCCCATTGTCAGCGTCTTCTTTTCTGCCATGTATCACCGCTAAAGATCCTTCAACAGCGATAGCTGCCTGAAAATATTGTTACTGCTCGCATGGGCTATTGCTCAGGCGGACAGGGCGAAGATTGAAAAACTCCCCGACCGCTCAATTATTTAGCTTTCGATGAGTATCCTGGCCTGCTCCACCAAAAGCGATTTTAAGCGGTCCAGCGTCACCGGATAACCCTGGATGGGAATCCCCATCCAGTCGGAGTACTCTAAAAATGCTTCGGGCTGCTCAGCCATATACTGATCCACATATCCAATGCCGTCCAGCACGATCGCGCCACCCGTATGCCGGGGAAAATTTTCATTGGCCAGGCCTTTGTCCCAGCCTTTAAAGACATTGTGGCGAAATTTGATCCAGCCCGGTGTCATCCACCAGACCTTTTCGTCCCCGGCTATTTCTTTTGCAATTAATTCGCGTTCGGCTTCGCTGGCGATCATGTCCATGCAATGGGTAGCCTGGATTCTTGCAACACCGGGACCCTGTTCTTCAATGATTTTTTGCATGGTGCGGGTGGGTTCATCGGCATTGACATAACAAAACTTGCCGCCATACACTACGAGCACCTTGGCGGCCTTCTCTTTGGCCTTGTTAATTCGCTGTATCAGCTGCGCTTCAAGCTCATGAATATCTTCATGCAGTCCCGGTGTTGTAAAAAATAGATGGGAGGTATCCAGAAACCCTTCCTTTTTCAGATAATTGAGCTCGAGGCTCAAGGTTCCGCAGGATACAATGGCGATGTCCGCAAACGATACATTATTCACTTTAATACCTCCTAACCCGGACTAACCGGAACAAAGAAAATGACTGTTGACCAATGATAGTCAATCATTAGTGGATATCCGGCAATAGCTACCCGGCGTGCTCAGTTCCTGATAAACAGTCTTTTATGACATCCTCAATTATTGACATCGGCACCAGCCCGGTGAGTTTATCTATCAGCCGGCCTCCTTTAAAAAACAACAGTGTGGGGATGCCTTTAATTCCAAATTTATCGGGAGTTTTTGGGTTATGGTCCACATTGCATCGGGCGAAACGGATTTGATCGCCGTAAGCTTCAGCCAGTTTTTCAACCACTGGTTCGATTGAATTGCAGGGACCGCACCAGGGGGCCCATAAATCCACCAGTACCGGTTTGTCGGATTGCAAGACCTGGGAATCAAACCTGCGGTCATCAATTTCCAGAATAACTTTTTTCATGGTGACGTCTCCGTTCCATATTTGGCTCCCAGCAGGCTTAGTGAAATCAGAAGTTCCCGAGTTTTTTCAGCTCTTTGGGTGACGAACATGGGATCAGGCGGGTAGCTGTATTTATCAAGCTCCTGCGAATGTATAAATACGGGCTTTTTAGTATTATCCATGATCAATCTGCTTTGTTTTTTCCTGCCCTCCAAACCTGGAGAGTCACTAACGCTTGATTTGTCAGGTTGGGCACGATGTTCTACCCTTATGCGACTGCTCCGCCCCCTTGGTTATCCAGTACAGGACCCTCTTCAGCAACCCGGATTTCTCAGGCTTTTTCCGAAGGATGGTTTTGGCGGGACCGGAATCCCTGTTTTTTGAAGAAGCCATTAATTTTTCGGTACCTTAGGTTGTAGGGCCTGCTCTTTGGATAGTTCTTTCATCCTTCCTGTCCGTGACTGCGTAATACACAGTGGCTCTTTCGCGTTGTGCTTGGATTAAATCTGCGCGCAGCAGCTTCCCGAGGTACTTAGACACCTCGTTTAGATGCATGCCGAATATACCCGCTATCTGCTCCGCGGTGCACGGTCGCCGCTGCAACATGGAAAAAATTGTTGCCTGGTTCGCCTGTATATGGTTGGCATGCTGGGCTTTGAACTCGGCAATAATCTGCGCGGTGGGGTGAAATTGATGGCGCAGCGACTGCATCCGCTCTTCGGACAGGGCCGTGGCAAAATCCTCCGCCGGCGGGCGAACCGCCGTATTAAGCTGGATGCGATCCGGGCCGATCTCTTTCGCATGGTCGGCGATCTTGCTGACATCAGCAGGCATTGAGTTCATGCCGGCTACCAGGAAGACCTCCATCCATAGCTTTCCCTTGAATTGCGCCCGAAAGTCTTTTTGTCCTTTGACAAGTTGATCAAACTGCAACTGTTTATGGGGACGATTCACCCACCCGTAGGATGCCTGATCCCAGGCGCTCAGAGAGACCTTAACCACGTTGGCACAGGCAGCCGCTTCCCGGACTTCGCGCAATTGCAGCATCGTGCCATTGGTCAGGAGAACGGCGGGAATGGTGGTTTTCGAGCGGATAAACTCAAGTACTTTACCGAAGTCGGAATGCAATGTCGGTTCACCGGATCCGGAAAGGGTGATATAGTCCGCCTGGCCATCTCTTTTAAGCCACTCTCCCAGTTCCGCCAGGACGCTTTCCGTCGGGACATATTCCCGCCTGTGGACCGTCTTTTGCGTGGTTCGCCCCAATTGGCAAAAAACGCAATCCAGGCTGCATGTCTTATAAGGTGTCAGATCAACACCCAGAGATCGCCCGAAACGGCGGGATGGCACCGGGCCAAACAGGTATTTATAATCTCCCATGGGTCAATTTTCCTTTATCCTGATTTAGCTCCCGGGTTGACGTGTTTTTAATCCAACCGGCAGGCCGGGTTTGACCGGCCTCAAAAAATTCCATGCATTATTAATGCCACCTGACAGGCTGCAGGCCTTTCAGCATTAAAGTTTTCTGCCCTCTCAGCCTATGGATTTATGGGCCGCCATCGATATTGAAAACATCTCAAACGATAGCCTCTATTTTTTGAATTGCCCTTCTCGAACGATTGCGCTGTTAATTTTTATTTAGAATTTTTTCGAAATTATACAAAAATTTCTTAGCAATTTTTCAACTATTTACCCTCGGATTTATTGACCTGCAGACCAAGATTAAAATAACCAATTTAAAATATTCAATTTATTATTCATAGCCTTTTCTGGCATGTTATATGCTCTAAGGATTATGAGAAATTATTACGTTTGTATTAGGTGAAAATATGGCCGAGAGAAAATTTGATTTTTGGCGAGATCATTCCCTTAATTACCTTCAAATGGCATTTGGCTATGACAGGCATGCAAGATTACAGAATCCGGATGGATACGGTAGACGAACCGGGGAATGCGGGGATACCATCGAAATGTTTCTGGGTATTAAAGACGGCCGCATTCAATCAGTATCCTATATTACTGACGGTTGCATAAACACCAATGCCTGCGCCAACACTGTATCCCATCTTGCAGAAGGAAAAACCATTGATGGGGGCTGGGAAATTACACCGGATAAAGTGATCGAGTTTCTGGAAACACTGCCGGAAGGAAATTATCACTGTGCGGAGCTTGCAGTAGGTGCTTTCTATGCGGCGTTAGCCAATTATCAAGCGCTCCAACGAAATTCTTGGAAGAAACCATACCAGAAGGGACAAAGCAATGTTTCCGGAAATCAAAAGGATTCTATACACAACTGATCTGTCCGACAATTCGACCGAGGTGTTCAAATATGCCATGAATTCTGCGAAGAAATACGATGCCAGCATCATCATTTTGCACGTTTTGGAGCCATTGTCGACGGCTGTCAATGGAATAACACAGGCCTACCTTACCGAGGGACAGGTAGATAAGATTTCAGAAGAAAGATCAGCATACGCCAAAGATCTGATCCAAAAGCAGCTGAAGATATTTTGTGAAAGGGAACTTGAAAATGATCCGGAATGCGCCAATCGAGTCGAATCCATAGAATTAGGCGAGGGCTTTCCTCCGGACGTGATCCTCCGAAAGGCAGATGAATTAAATTGCGTTGTGATTGTCATGGGAACGCATGGCAAAGGCATCATCCGCAGTACTTTTTTGGGTAGTACGTCTAGAAGGGTTCTGCGCCAAACGAGAAAACCGGTTTTTATTATTCCTTTGCCCAGCGAGGAAGCCGATATAGATTTAGGCAATATTTAACAAACGGCAAATTTGCCAGCGGGCAAAACGCCATGGAGCTAAGCAGACAATTAAAGGAGGCCACCATGATTCCTAAAATCCAAAAAATTCTGTATGCCACAGATCTTTCGCCCAATTCAATCTATGCCTTGCGCTATGCCATGAATTCGACCATAAGGCACGATGCCGAGGTTATTATTTTGCATGTTTTGGAGGATGTGGATCCAGCCAGCCAGGTCATGCTGGATATCTACATTGACGAGAAGCGGCACAAAAAGATTGTTGCTGAACACACCGCCGAGGCCCAAAAACTTATCGAGAAACGGCTCAGAACACTACGCGACAAGGAACTTAAAGATCATCCCGAAGTAGCAGATAAAGTGATATCCATCGAGGTCTGTGAGGGTTTCCCGGCCGAGAGAATTCTTAGTAAAGCGGAAGAGTTCAACTGTGATGAGATCATCATGGGAACTCACAGCAAAGGGATCATTGCCAATACATTTCTAGGCAGTACTGCCAAAAGGGTCCTGCGTCGGACCAGGAAACCGGTTTTAATTATTCCCTTACCCGAAGGGGAGACTGATAAATGAGTATTCGCCCGGGTATGCGGCTATATTTCCCGGGCACCGTGGATGACAACCCGGGTTACCCCCGGGTTTTCTGTTTCCACCAATTTTCGAACACTAAACGGTTAAGGGGTATAATGGACCCGATTAAAATCCTTGTTATCGATGATGAACCTGTAATCTGTAATGGTTGTCGGTTGCCGCTATCAGACCAGGGGTTTGTGGTGGATACCTGCCGGTGCGGCACCACAGGGCTTGAAATGCTTCTGGGGGGAGAATACGAGTTGGCCCTGCTGGACATGAAGCTGCCGGATATAAGCGGTATGGAAATCCTGCGAAACCTTAAACACGAAAATCCCGGTGTTTATGTGATTGTGATGACCGGCTATTCCAGTGTCAAAAACGCCGTAGACGCTATGAAACTGGGGGCTTTCGACTATATCTCCAAGCCGTTTACAGATGATGAGCTGTTGATTTCGGTTAAAAGGGCTGTGGAAAGCAAGCGTCTGAAAGAGGAAAATCTGGCCCTGCGCCACCAGCTCAGCGAGCGTTATGACTTTAGCAATATCATCGGTGAAACACCTCCGATTCTTAAAATATTTGATTCAATACAAAAAGTCGCTCCCACAGACACTACGGTGATGCTAAGCGGCGAGAGCGGAACGGGCAAAGAGCTTTTCGCGCGTGCCATCCACGCTCACAGCCAAAGGGCTGTCCGCCAATTCGTGGCCGTGGACTGCAGTACCTTTTCCTCCTCCCTGCTGGAAAGTGAGTTGTTCGGACATGTCAAAGGCGCTTATACCGGTGCGGTCAAAGACAAAGCCGGAATTTTCGATATCGCCAATCACGGCACCCTTTTTCTGGATGAGGTGGCCAACCTTAATGTGGATATTCAGGCCAAATTGCTGCGGGTGATGGAAACCCGGGAATTCAAACCGGTGGGTGCCGGTCTGCTGAAAAAATCCAATGTCCGCATCATTTCCGCCACCAACCGCGATTTAAAGATGATGGTGGACGAAGGCAGCTTCCGGGAAGACTTCTTTTACCGTTTGAACGTGTTTCCCATCTTTATTCCACCGCTGCGGGAGAGACGGGATGATATTCCGAGGCTGCTTTACCATTTTTTAAAGCTATACTGTCGCCAGACCGGCAAACGAATCGACGGCTTTTCTGACGATGCCCTTGAAATGATGGTAAGCCACAATTGGCCTGGCAATGTGCGCCAGCTCAAAAATGTGGTCGAACGCCTGGTTATTATTGCCGACGACCGAATTTTGAATTGCCAGGACCTGTCAGATCATTGGGAAAATAAAACCAACCACAAACCGGACGTCGTTCCTAAAACCTTGGAAGAACTCAAAATGGTCAAACAGCATCTGCTGGAAAATCAGTTTGGCAAAATCGAAAAAGCATTCCTTCAAAAGGCCTTTGCCGCTGCCGAGGGCAACATCGCCCGGGCGGCCCGGCAGGTGGGGATGCAGCGATCAAACTTTTCCGCGCTCATGAAAAAGTACGGCCTATCTGCAAATTCTTTCCATACGACTTCAAAGGAGGACCATCAGATGAGGTACAACTGACCAGGTCACCGGGTACCGTCTGGGAGTTTATACTCCCGTATAACTATCTATACGCCCATAACAGTAATAAATAACTTCAAATAATATTTGTCTGACCCTTATGCCCATATAAATTAATATACGCCGACCAAATTTAAGCGTCAGGTCGGCAATCGTTATCTATGATGCAACCTTCTGATATTAAAGCTGATTTAATGATTTTAATTTTTCCAATGATTTTCTTTTTTTGGCACATCCTTTGCTCATTAAGATGTCAAACAGCAAAGAAGACAATGGGATTAATTAAACTCTATAAAAAGGATCAGCAAAAGGAGGTATCGCCATGACAACCTTACAGGAAAAATCGCCTATCAGTTTGGAGGGTTCGGCCCAAATTTTAATAATGGAAGATGATCTCAGTGTCGCCAAGGGGCTGGAGATGATTTTGAGCGAAGAAGGCTATACAGTCAATCTGGCCGGTACGGGCAAGCTTGCCATGCAGGCGTTCAAGCAAAAGCGCTTTGACCTGCTGGTGGCGGATCTTCGGCTGCCGGATATCGACGGCATGGAGGTGATCAAACAGATCAAAGCGCAAAAGCCTGAAACCGAAGTCATCGTGATTACGGGCTACGGCACCACCGCTACAGCTGTAGAGGCCATGAAACTGGGCGTTCATGACTTTTTGCCCAAACCGTTTACCGAAGACCAGATTAAGACGGCCATCGATGAAGCACTGAAAGAGCATGTTGAAAAACCTGTTGAAACCATCGCCAGGAAGGCTGCAACCGAGGAAGAAAAACTCATCCAGAAGCGGGAGGTCCTCGGGGTGTTGAGCCGGACCGCTGAAGATATGGATTTCTGGCGCGATTTAATGGAAAACGGATCCCTGGCGCTGGCGGATTACCCGCTTTCAAGCGAAGCCAAAGCGGCCATCGCATCGGGGGATTTGAAATGGATTAATGACAATGTGGGCGAGCTTACCCAGAAACAGTTGATGTTCATTTATAAGCGTCTGGAGCGGGAGGCCTGGTAATCCGGCATCGGTGCTTAAGCGGAAATTATGTTAAATTCAGGATTTGTATTAAGGACGAATGATTCCACCGGATTCGTGACGTCCTTTGCAATTATCAATGGACAGGTATCCCATGACGACTTCAACAAAATTTGAAAACTATTTTCATGTTTTCAGAGACATCATTCGAGCGATGCATTCCAGCACCAGCTTGCAGGAAGTGCTGCAGGTCGTCGTAACCAAATCCACCGACGTGCTGGATGCCAAAGGTGCCCTGTTAAGAATCCTGAACAAGGAATCCAACCAGTTCGATGTCCGGGCCGCCTGCGGGTTGGGTGAGCGTTATCTTTCCAAGGGGCCGGTTACGACGGAAAAAGTGCTGTCCGATCCCTCGGAACTTCACAAAGTCAAAATCATCACCGACATATGGCAGGCCCCCAGGGTTGAATACCCCCAGGAAGCATGGAATGAAGGCATCCGCATGATGATCGATGTGCCCCTGGCGGTCACCGAGCAGATGATCGGATTGCTTCGGGTATATCTTGTTGAGCGTCGCGGGTTTTCCGATGATGAACTGGATTTCATCGTAACGGTTGCCGAGCAATGCGCCTGCATTATCGAACGGGTCCAGCTGATGGAAAACCAGCAGGCCCAGTTCGATCACCTCGCAACCCGGATGGATAAAATGTCGTCTTTGGGTCGCATGGCGGCCGGAATTGCCCATGAAATCAACAATCCGCTGGCCGGTATCCTGCTGTACAGCTCAAACATGAGCAAGAAGGTTCCCCAGGGGGGCCGCTTGAAGAGGGCCTGAATATCATTGTCAAGGAAACCCAGCGTTGTAAAACCATTATCCAGGGATTGCTCGAATTCGCCCGCGACAGAGAACCGCAAAAAGTTCCGGCCGACATCAACGCCATCATGGAAACCGCCCTGGGTATTGTGGAGAATGAATTTCGCCTGCGGCATGTAGACCTCGAACTGAAACTGGCCCAAGATATGGTAAAGACATTTTTAGATGAAAACCAGATCGAACAGGTTTTTATCAACCTGCTGCTCAATGCGCTGCACGCCGTTGAAGAAAACGGCAGGGTCACTGTCCGCAGCGCTGTGGATTCGGAGCAGAACCTTGTCCGGGTCGAGATTGCCGACAATGGTTGTGGCATCGCAGTCGCCGGATATCAAAAAAATATTCGAACCTTTTTTCTCTACCAAAGCAAAAGGAACCGGGCTTGGGTTGGCGGTCAGTTACGGTATTGTCGAAAATCATCAGGGCGACATTCGCGTTTTCAGTGTACCCGGCAAAAGCACCCGCTTTACGATTGAGTTTCCGATCCAAACGGAAAATTCCGGTGCAACGGTGAGCCCATGAAACCGCTCAGGGTTCTGGTCATAGACGATGAAAGCGTTATCTGTGATGCCTGCCGGCTGGTTCTTGGGGAAAAAGGCCATGGCGTTGATCGCTGCCTGACCGGCAAAGCCGGCTTGCTGGCCATCGAAGGTGGTCGCTATGACCTCATTTTGCTGGATATGAAGTTGCCGGATATCGATGGCACGGAAATCCTGAAGTCGGTCAGTGAGAAAACACCGCCCCGTGTGTGATTGTCATGACAGGCTATTCCACCCTGTCGAATGCGGTGCAGGCCATGAAACTGGGGGCGGCCGATTATCTGGCCAAACCGTTTACAGACGATGAACTGTTAGCAGCGATTGAAAAAGCATGTGTGAACCAATGACCCATCGAGGCAAAACCAGCATAAACCCCCGTTGCGGGCTGATGCTGAAACGTAAGCAGGGAGTGATTTTATGGAAAACAATCAATTGAGCGCAGCAGTGCAGGGCGCCGTCATGGTAGTCGGCGGAGGGATTGCCGGTATGCAGGCGGCCCTGGATCTCGCCAATTCCGGCTATTATGTATATCTGGTGGAAAAATCTCCGGCCATTGGCGGGGCCATGGCCCAGCTGGATAAAACCTTCCCCACCAATGACTGTTCGATGTGAATTATCTCTCCTAAACTGGTCGAGGTCGGCCGGCACATCAATATCGAGCTGCTCACCCTGTCGGAGGTGACGTCAATTGCGGGAGCGGAAGGCAATTTTACAGTCTACTATATTGCAGCGGCCGCGCTATGTGGACATGGAAAAATGCATCGCCTGCGGCCTGTGCGCCGAAAAATGCCCCAAAAAGGTTGATGATGTCTATAACGAAGAACTGGTAAAGCGCAAAGCGATTTATGTACCCTATCCCCAGGCGGTTCCCCTGAAATACACCATTGATGCCGCCAACTGCATTTATTTTACCAAGGGCAAATGCGGCGCCTGTGAAAAGATCTGCCCTTCGGGCGCCATCAATTTCAATGACACCGAAAAAACCATGACGTTGCAGGTCGGATCGGTCATTCTGGCCCCGGGATTTCAAGCCTTTGATCCCGCAGGTTTTGACAACTATCCCTATGCCGTCCTACCGGACGTGGTGACCTCCCTGGAATTTGAACGCATTCTATCAGCCACCGGCCCCTATTCCGGCCATCTGGTGCGTCCTTCCAGCATGCGCGGCAAAAATCCGGCGGGCAAACCGCCGCAGAAAATCGCCTGGCTGCAGTGTGTGGGTTCCCGGGATATTAACCGTTGTGACCACGGGTATTGTTCCTCGGTCTGCTGCATGTATGCGGTCAAACAGACGATTATGGCAAAAGATCACAGCGACAACGCCCTGGACTGTGCCATTTTCTACATGGATATCCGGACCCAGGGGAAAGATTTTGACCGCTACTACGAAAATGCCAGAAACAGGGCGTGCGCTTTATACCTGCCAGAATTCACTCCATTGATATCGTGCCGGAAACCGACGATTTCCGGCTGCGCTATGTTGACGATGACGGCCGGCCGCAAGAAGAGACTTTCGACATGGTCGTTCTTTCCACCGGGCTAGAAGTCAGCCGGGATGCCATCGAACTTTCGAAAACCCTGGGTATTGAGCTGGACAAATATCATTTTTCCCGGACCGACAGTTTCATCCGGTGGCCACCTCGGTGCCGGGTATTTATGCCTGCGGCGTATTTACCGGACCCAAGGACATTCCCCAGTCGGTCATGGAGGCCAGTGCCGCGGCCTGTGCGGCCACCGAAAACCTGGCTGCAGCCCGCAACACCCTGACACGAGAGGTTGAAATACCGGCGGAACGGATTGAGCCGTGAGACGCCCAGGATTGGGGTGTTTGTCTGCAACTGCGGCATCAATATCGGCGGTGTGGTCAGGGTTCCGGAAGTGGCAGAATACGCCAAGACCCTGCCCGGTGTCGTGTATGTGGAAGAAAACCTCTTTACCTGTTCCCAGGACACCCAGGACAAAATGGCCGAAGTCATCCGGGAACAGGATTTGAATCGGGTGGTGGTTGCCGCCTGTACGCCGAGAACCCATGAAGCTCTGTTTCAGGAGACCCTGATCAATGCTGGTTGAACAAATACCTGCTCGAAATGGCCAATATCCGCAACCATGATTCCTGGGTTCACGCCGATGATCCGGATGCCGCCACCGAAAAAGCCAAAGATCTGGTGCGCATGGCCGTGGCCAAGGCCTTCTTGCAAGCCCTTTGCGGGAGACTGATCTGCCGGTGAATCGTTCCGCGCTGGTCGTGGGCGGCGGTATCGCCGGTATGACAGCCGCCCTGGCCCTGGCCCGTCAGGGATATCCGGTCACCTGGTGGAAAAATCAGAAACCTGGGCGGTAATGCCCGAGTCTCAATAAAACCTATAAGGATGAAGATATCCCGGACTTTCTAGCGAATCTGGTCCGGGAAGTGGAAGCGGAAACCGACATTAATGTCCATCTGGGGACAACGATCACGATGTTGATGGTTTTGTCGGCAACTTCGAAACCGTCCTATCAAACGGGGACTTGCCGGTAACGGTGAACCATGGGGTGGCCATTCTGGCAACCGGCGCCGAAGATTATAAACCGAAGAATATCTGTACGGCGACCATGCGGCCGTGGTAACGCACCTGGAAATGGATGCCTGTTCAGAAATGATGATCAGCGAATCAAACGGGCCGGTGATGTGGTTTTTATCCAGTGTGTCGGATCCAGAAACGAAGAACATCCCTACTGTTCCAAGGTCTGCTGCACCCATTCCATTGTAAGCGCACTGGAGCTCAAAAAGCGGAACCCGGAGACCGATGTTTATGTCCTTTACCGGGATATCCGGACCTACGGCGAAAGAGAGGACCTCTACAGGGAAGCAAGAAGCCGGGGGATTCTTTTTCCGCTACGATCCGGAGAAAAGCCGGAGGTCACCGCGGACGGCAAGGGTGTAACGTCACATTCGAAGATCCCATCCTCGGCCGCCCGTTGACGGTCAATGCGGATATGCTTTGCCTGGCGACCGCCATCGTGGCCCATGAGGATCTCAGTCTTTCCAGGCTGTTCAAAGTGCCGGTCGATGGCGACGGCTGGCTTCTGGAGGCCCACCAGAAGCTCAGACCGGTGGAGTTTGCCACCGAAGGTGTTTTTCTTTGCGGAATGGCTCACTATCCCAAGCCGATAGACGAGAGCATTGCCCAGGCCCAGGCCGCAGCGGCCAGGGCGTTGACAGTCTGGCCCGGGAAACGATCCGGGTGGGCGGGATCGTCGCCCGCATTGAGAGCGAATTGTGCTCCGGATGCTGGGATGCATCAATGTCTGTCCCTACGGGGCCATCTCCTTTGATGCCGAAAGCAGATGGCCGAAGTCAATCAGGCCCTGTGCAAGGGATGCGGGGCCTGCGCGGCGGCATGCCCGTCGGAAGCGCCAGTTTTTTAGGATTCAGCAACAGGCAGATTTATGCCCAGATAAAAAGTGCTTTGGCTGCCTGA
>CAVXZZ010000026.1:0-179866 GCA_963766255.1 uncultured delta proteobacterium | reverse complement strand
CCATTTTTTATTCGAACAGCGGCACCAGAATCACCGGACACGGTGCTTTCTCCAGAATCGTCATCCCGACGTAATCTATGCGGCCCATACCCATTTTCTCCTGAAACTGATGGCAGCCCAGAACAATGAGGTCACCTCTGATATCGCGCGCCATTTTGCATACCTCCAGTGCGGGATCAGCCGGCAGGCACATAAAGAATACCTTTTTCAAGTCCCCCAGGAGTGGTTCAACTTCAGATTTATAGCGGTGCTCTGTTACATGTTTGGCTTTGAGCAGTTTGGGATCATTCTGGTCAAGATCCTGCATAAGATAGTCCAGGGCATGGAAAATATGAAGTTCGGCATTGGTTAGCCGCGCTATCTCCAGGCCTTTATTCAGTGCATACAAGCTTGCAGGACCGAATTTTAATGCGACAATAATTCGTTCGAACATCCTGTATTCCCCCTTATATTTCAAAGGTCCCTTATCGACGTTGATAACTTTGTGACAGGAAGATGGATCGGCATCGAAGTGGTTGCGGTCTGAATTGTGGGGTGCACTGTGGAGAAAGAGTTGTCTTATCCCGCCATCTCATGTATGGTGCTGTCAGGATTTATACCCCTTTCGGACAACCAGAGTCAAACGATATTTCTCCAGTGAACTAAGATGAAGATCCCTTTCCCATTTGTTTCGATTTTTTAATCGAATTTTTGAATACTCCGAGAATTTAGCCATAGGTGAGAATTAAATTGAAGGATCTTGAGAAACTACAACAGGAACTGAACAGGTTAAAAAACGAAAAGTCGGCCCTTCAGGTCCAGAGCAGACTGCTTGGAAATTTTGTGACCTTTGCAAGATCATCAGCCAAAGAGCATGTATTGTCGAGGCTTTTGCAAAAAACCCTGGAAGTTTCCGCCGAATTAACCGGCGCTGACAAAGGCAGTCTGTTTCTGGTAGACAAAAAAGGAGCGGTTACCGACAGCATTTTAACCCGGGTCGATCCCACTCCCGAGCAACGCTCCAGAATTATCGGCCAGGTTTTCGATGAAGGACTGGCGGGGTGGGTCAGGCGAAATCGGAAGGTCGGACTAATTGTTGATACCAGTGACGATGATCGTTGGGTGAATCTTCCCAATCAGCCTTATACCGTCGGATCGGCATTGGCCGTACCTGTTCTACGTGGCGACAATTTGCTGGGCATCATCACCTTGCTGCATGACAAACCGCACCATTTTGATCAGGAAACCGCCAATTTAATGCTGCTGACAGCCGGTCAAATCGGCAGTGCTCTTGAAAATGCCAGCCTGTATTCGAAACTGGATGATTCCTACCGATTCCTGGAACAGGCAAAGCACAAAATCGAAACCTATTCCAAGGCCCTGCAGGCAGAGATGGAAAAGGGCAAAAAAATACAACGGGATTTTTTACCCACCCGAATTCCGGACCTGCCGGGATGGGAAATCGCCGCCTACTTCCATGCTGCCCGGCAGGTGTCCGGCGATTTTTATGATGCGTTTTTACTGCCTGGCAATCTGGTCGGGTTGGTAATCGCCGATGTCTGCGACAAAGGGGTCGGATCAGCGTTATTCATGGCCCTGTTTCGCAGCTTAATCCGTGTGTTTTCAGGCCAGATTACCTTACAGGGGGTTTCGGTACCCGGCAGCGACAGCCACGATCCTGATTCAACCGGTGAACATCTTTACCAGGCGCTGCATGCGGTATCGCTTACCAATGAATATATCGCCAATCAACACGGTGAAGAGGGGATGTTTGCCACTCTTTTCTTCGGAGTTTTGGATCCCGAAAACGGGAAATTGTCCTATGTCAACGGCGGTCATGAACCGCTTATCCTTTTCAACCATTCCGGTATAAAAGAGCGACTAAAACCAACCGGACCGGTGGTCGGCATGATGGCCGATATGGAATATAAGGTTCAGCATGTTCAGATGGAACCAGATGACTTTTTAATCGGGTATACGGACGGGGTGACCGAAGCGCTGTCGCCTGAAAACAAGTTGTATACTAAAGATCGCATTTTGTCCCTTATAGAAAAGCCGGCTGCAACCGCCACCCTGCAAATCGAGCAAATCAAATCTGATATATTCGATCATATCGGTGATGCCGCCCAGTTTGATGATATCACCATGATTGCAGTACACCGTGTAAAATAAAACCGCAGAATATCGAATAATGAATATCGAATTTCGAAGTATGGCATCGCTGCGCTCTACCGTATTTAAATAGACAGAATACCTTCCTTCGAACTTCATTATTCGACATTCGATATTCGCTTTTAGACACTCCAAGGACGAAATTATGAACCATACCAAGTATCCCCATTTATTAGCTCCTCTGGACCTGGGCTTTACCCAATTAAAAAACAGGGTCTTGATGGGTTCCATGCACACCGGACTCGAAGAAGCCCCCAACGGATTTGAACGCATGACTGCCTATTTTGCTGAGAGGGCAAAGGGCGATGTGGGCCTTATCGTCACAGGGGGAGTGGCGCCCAATGAAGTCGGATGTGTTGCCCCCGGGGCCGCCAAACTGACCACCGAAGCGGAAGCCGATCAACATCGGCTTATAACCGAGGCTGTTCATCGGGCGGACGGCAAAATTGCCATGCAGATACTGCATGCTGGACGCTATGCTTTCCATGAAAACCTGGTAAGTGCCTCGGCGATCAAGGCACCGATAAATTTTTTCAAGCCCAGAGCATTGGATGCCAAAGAAATCAAAGAACACATCAATGACTATGCCGACTGCGCCTTGTTAGCCCGCAAAGCAGGCTATGACGGTGTCGAAATAATGGGATCCGAAGGTTATCTCATCAATCAATTCATCGTACCCAAAACCAATAATCGCACCGATGAGTGGGGCGGCAGTTTTGAAAATCGAATTCGGTTTCCGGTTGAAATTGTCAGACGTGTCAGGGAAAAGGTCGGTCCGGACTTTATCATCATATACCGGCTTTCCATGATCGATCTGGTTAAAAAGGGAAGCTCCTGGGAGGAAGTCGTCGGCTTGGCCCAAAAAATTGAGCAGGCCGGCGTGACAATTATCAATACCGGAATCGGGTGGCACGAAGCCCGGGTTCCGACCATCGCCACTTCGGTGCCGCGGGCAGCCTTCACATGGGTAACAGCCAAACTCAAAGGACAGGTCTCCGTACCCCTGATTACCAGCAATCGCATCAATACTCCCGAAGTGGCCGAAGATGTGCTGGCGCGCGGTGATGCCGACATGATATCCATGGCCCGTCCCTTTCTGGCGGACCCGGATTTCGTGAAAAAAGCATCTGAGAACAGGAAAGATGAAATCAATACCTGCATCGGATGCAACCAGGCCTGTCTGGATCACATTTTTCTTGGCCAAATATCCTCCTGCCTGGTCAACCCCCGGGCCTGCCATGAAACCGAACTTCAATACCGGTCGGCGACAGACAAAAAGAAAATAGCTGTGGTCGGCGCGGGACCGGCCGGACTTTCATTTGCCACGGTTGCCGCCCAGCCGGGGGCATGCGGTGACGTTGTTTGAGAAAAGCCCGATAATTGGCGGACAATTCAATATGGCCAATCAGATCCCGGGTAAGGAGGAATTTAACGAGACCCTCCGCTATTATAAAAAACAGTTGGGGTTAACCGGGGTTGAAACCCGCTTGCAAACGAAAGCCACTACCGAACAACTCCTGGCAGAAAAATTTGATGAAGTCATTCTGGCAACCGGCGTAACCCCGCGTACACCCGATATCGAAGGCATTGATCATCCCATGGTATTGAGTTATGTGGACGTCCTATTGCACAAAAAAGCCGTTGGCAGGAGAGTGGCCATCATCGGTGCCGGAGGAATCGGTTTTGATGTGGCGCAGTATATCACCCATCAGAAGGTGTCCACCAGCCTTGATCTGGATGCATTCTTGAAAGAATGGGGGGTGGATAAAGAATATCATCATCCCGGCGGATTGTCACCGAGTCGACCCCAGGCACCTGCCGCAGTTCGCGATGTCACCCTTTTACAACGCAAACCCAATAAAATCGGTGAATCCCTGGGCAAAACCACCGGATGGATTCATCGTGTTACCCTTAAACAGCGCAAGGTTCTCATGATCAACGGCGTAACCTATAAACGGATAAATGACCAGGGTTTACACATCACACTCAAGGATGCACCCAGGGTTTTAGAAGTTGATACCGTTATCATCTGCGCCGGACAAGAACCATTGAGAGATCTCAAAGACGAATTGGAAAACGCCGGAATGCCGGTTCATTTAATCGGGGGGGCCGAACTTGCAGTGGAACTGGATGCCAAACGAGCTATTGATCAAGGAGCGCGACTTGCCGCCGTGATATGAAAAGAGAATATCGAATAATGAATGTCGAAGTTTTGAAAATGTGAACAGCGGTTTTCGGAAGGCGATAAGAATGGGACAAAGGAAGACCGATGAGATTGAGAAAAAAATTATGATCTTGAAGAGCGGTTTATCGATTTTGCTGTTCGTATTATTCGGATGGTTGAAACTTTACCGAATACGAGGGTCGGCAATCATATTGCTGGTCAATTGCTTCGCTGCGGTTCTTATTTTCAGGTTCTGCGGTTTTATGAATTACACAGTTTAATTATTTGTTTTTCCAGATGGGTTCCCTCTTCTCCATAAACGCCTTGATCCCTTCCTGAGCATCTTCCGCACCGAGATTCATGGTCATGGTTTGTTTGGCAAATTCCATGGCATCGCTGTCCGGCTGATCAACCTGGGCGTAAAATCCCTGTTTTCCGATGGCCAGGACAAACCGGCTGGCTTCGGCGATCTGATTGGCAAGCGCCTCGGTTTCGGATTCAAGGTCATCGAGAGGAACGACCCGGTTAATCAATCCCAGTTCCCGGGCTTCTCGGGCGGGGAAATAGCGCCCGGTCAGCAGCATCTCCATGGCTGCTTTGCGTCCAATGGCCCGCACCACAGCTACACTCGGTGTCGTGCAAAACAGACCGATCTTGACCCCTGGAGTTGCAAACCTGGCGCCCTCTTCGGCCACGGCCAGGTCGCACCAGGCAACCATCTGGCATCCGGCGGCAGTGGCAATTCCCTGCACCTGTGCGATGACAGGCTGGGGAATGTCGTGTATCATTTGCATCATCCGGTTGCATTGGTCGAAAATTGATTTGTATTCACTAAGACCGCCGTTGACCATCTCGCCCAGAAAATGCCCGGCACAAAAATGTTTGCCGGCGGCACGAATGACCAGCACGCTGATCGCTTCATCAACAGCGACCGCCTCCAGGGCATGAATAATTTCGCTGACCATCAATTTTGAAAGTGCGTTGATCTTCGAGGGATTGTTTAATGTCAGATAGCCTAAGGGCCCCTTGGCAGTATACTCTATCTGTTCGTATGCCATGCGTGATCTCCAATGGTGGGTTCAGGGTTCAGATGCATTCGATCGACAATTTTCAAAAGCCAACTGTCAATTCATGGGGGTGGCTGCACTGGACGGGAAGATTGCGGATGATTTAATTTGAAAGCCCATTAAAAAATCCGTTGAGTCGAATTTTTAAATGGGCATTGATTTTTTCGAAACGGTGTGAAGAACCTTGAAGCAGGTTATTTCAAGATCCGGACCTTCCGTCATCACAGGGCTCATCCAGATTGTCCATCCGCGAGTGCTCGGCCGTGGTGCTTAAATCACAGGCGTCCAGTCCTTCAACCTGCATGGGTTTGCCGCAGCATTCCGGAACTTTCGATTCCCCGGTATCGTGCTCTATTTTATTGCCGCAATTCACACATTCGAATTTTACCTTTTCTGCCATGAATTCCTCCCTTAATTGTTCAGTGATAAAATTTTCCTCCAAAATACGGGATTGTGGACCGGATGTCAAGCATGATCGGCTACCGTCAGGGTTAAAAATGAACCCCTCCTCACCCTTTCTGTGTCGATTTTTTGGAGGCCCTGCCCTTTTCGACATTTCAGAGTTTTTAACTTTGGTTTGATTGTTGATAAGGTGGATGAAATTGATAATTCTTTGACA
Organism: uncultured delta proteobacterium; assembly: GCA_963766255.1. Taxonomy (GTDB): domain Bacteria; phylum Desulfobacterota; class Desulfobacteria; order Desulfobacterales; family JAFDCJ01; genus JAFDCJ01. The sequence continues at coordinate 173,865 of CAVXZZ010000026.1, read as the reverse complement.
ACCCGGCCATATTTCGCCATATTGTACCTGTTTTTCATCTCCGGACCAGCCAAGGAGCTGCAGACAAGACTCGATGTAATCATGAAACCGCTTCTGTTCCTGGTATTATCTTATGAAATTAAAAAACAAAATATTGCTGTTGTATGTCGGTGCCAGCATTTTAATCCTGGCAACCATTGGAACCCTTCTTTTTAAAAGGCTTACGACAACGGTCTATACAGATATTTATAACGATTTCCAGAGTCAACTGGCACATATTGATTTTGCCTTATCAAGTGTCATCACCAGCGCCAAAAGGGATTTGACCGGCATCGCGACAACCGATCGGGTGCGGATCACGGGATGATGAGAATTTTACAAATTTCACTGACGCCGACCCGGCAACGTTCAAGTACAATATCGGGGAACGGGAACAAAATATTGTCGACATTTTCAACACATACAGACTGACCCATGATCGCGTCAATTCTGTTTATATGGGACGGGAAAACGGCAGTTTTGTCCGATCCCACAAGCGCACCAGGTCGACAAAATACGATCCCAGGCTCAGGCCCTGGTATGTACTCGGCAAAGAAAATCCGGGCAAAGTGATGATTACCGAGCCCTATCGTTCCGTCACCTCACCCGATGTCAATATCGGCATCGTGACCGCTTTGCTCGACAAACAGGACAGCGTCTATGGCGTCGTCGGTATGGATATCACCCTCGCCAATCTGACTGAATATATAAATAATGTCAAAGTCGGTCACAATGGATACATGGTGCTGTTGGATCAAAACGGTACCGTGCTTGCCAGTCGGGAAAAAGACGCGCTTTTTAAAAATATAGCCAACCTGTACCCCCATGACCTTAAAACCATTTTCGAAAGCAAACAGGGCCATGCGACAATTACAAGCGGTTTGGAAAATGAATACTTTATACATTACACATCGCCTTTGCTGGGCTGGAAGCTCGCAATGGTCTTCCCGGTGAAAGAAATTGACGACGATGTCATGGGTGCGGTTATCCCGGTAATATTGGCACTGTGTGCAGGGCTGCTGATGCTCAGCGTCCTGACCATGCTCGGGTTGCAGCGGTTTGTCATCAAACCCTTAAAAATGCTTGGCGACGGCACCGATTTAATTACCCGCACCGGCAAACTTGATTATCGCATTGACCTGCAATGCGGTGATGAAATCGGGCATCTGGCAAGTTCGTTTAACGGAATGATGAATACCATCCAACAATCGGATGCAGCTTTAAAGGCATCGGAAAAGGAGTTGAAGAAACATCGGGATAATCTGGAAGAACTGGTCGATGAACGTACTTCCGAATTAATCGAAGCCAAAAAAGTCGCCGATGAAGCCAACCAGGCCAAAAGCGATTTTCTGGCCAACATGAGCCATGAAATCCGGACCCCGATGAATGCCATCGTTGGAATGTCCCATCTTGCGCTGCAAACAAAATTAAGCCCCAAACAGGAAGATTATATTCAAAAAATACAATCCGGGGCCCATTCCCTGCTCAGAATCATAAATGACATTCTGGATTTTTCTAAAATTGAAGCCGGTAAACTGGACATTGAGTCCATTGAGTTTAATCTGGAGGATGTTTTGGATAACCTGGCCAACATGATCCCGGTCAAGGCCAGGGAAAAACACCTGGAGATTCTCTTCGCCACTGCACCGGATGTCCCGCTGTCCCTGGTTGGCGACCCATTGCGATTGGGTCAGATCCTGCTCAATCTCACCAACAATGCGGTTAAGTTCACCGAACAGGGAGAGATTGTGATCAGCACGCAATTGGAAGACAAAACCGAGGACCAGGTAACCCTTGCTTTTTCAGTGCAGGATTCCGGCATCGGCATGACTGCCGAGCAAGCCGCCAAACTGTTCCAGCCATTCACCCAGGCCGACACATCCACCACCCGCAAATATGGCGGCACCGGACTGGGTTTGACCATCAGCAAGCGGTTGGTTGAAATGATGGGCGGCGAAATCGGAGTGAACAGCAAACCCGGTCAAGGGAGCAATTTCCATTTTACCGCCGTTTTTGCAATGGCTGCCCAGGAATTGGAAAAAAGAAGCCGTCTGGTTGGAGAGCTGAAAGATCTAAAAGTGATAGTTGTCGATGACAGCGCTGCCTCGCAGAATATTTTCAAAGAAATCCTTGAATCGTTTTCCTTTAAGGTGACCGTCGCCGACTCCGGCGCAAAGGCACTCACGAAGATTAATGAATATGCCGGCCAGGAAACTGGATATGACCTGGTAATTATGGACTGGAAAATGCCCGGAATGGACGGCATTGAAACATCCCGCCGAATCAAAAAGAATTTCGAATCTTCCCGGAAGCCTAAAATCATTATGGCAACTGCTTATGGCCGCCAGGAGGTCATGCGTCAGGCCGATGAGGTGGGACTGGACGGTTTTCTGATCAAACCTGTCAATCCATCGGTGATGTTAAATACGATTATGGATGTTTTCGGCAAAGAGGTTGAAAGACGTCCGCGGATGTGCACCGAAAAAGCCAGGGGGCCAGCCACCCTTGGAAAGATCAGAGGAGCGCGTATTTTGCTGGTAGAAGATAATGAGATCAACCAGCAGGTAGCCCAGGAAATTTTATCCGGCGCCGATTTTGAGGTAACCCTGGCTATCAACGGTCAGGAAGCGGTGAATGCTGTCCAGCAGAACCCATATGATGCCGTGCTGATGGATATACAGATGCCGGTATTAGATGGATATGAAGCCACAAAGCGAATTCGGAAGTGGGAAGGCGGAATGCGGAATGAAATCGAAAAAAAATCAGACCTAAAATCCGAAATCCGAGATCCCAAATCCCAAACTCAAGGACTGCCTATCATCGCCATGACGGCCCATGCCATGATGGGGGACCGTGAAAAAAGCATGGCAGCCGGCATGGATGACCATGTGGCCAAACCCATCGATCCTGATGAGCTTTTCACTGTACTGGAAAAATGGATCCCACCGAAAGCAGATCAGCCGGGCAGCGTTCCCAGCGATACAGAAAATGCCGGCGATGCTCCCGTTGTGAGTTCAGATCAAACATCTTCCCTCCCCGGGATTCACACGGAAAATGATGAGCTGCCGATCTCTTTACCGGGTTTCAACCTTGAGGCCGGCCTAAACAGGTTACAGGGTAATCGCAAGCTTTACAGGAAACTGCTGCTGGATTTTGGCACCGACTACAAAAAAGCATCAGAGAATATTCATAAGGCGTTGATTGCCAATGACATAAAACAGGTTCACAGCCTGGTCCATAACATCAAGGGCCTTGCTGGCAACCTCTCAGCCATCAAGCTCCAGGAGGCTGCTGCCAATATGGATAGTTCGGTGAAAAAAGCACTTTCTGGCGACCAACAGGTGCCGGGAGATTTGGATCTTATATTTGCGGAAATGAAAACCGCACTCGAGGAATCCATGGCATCGTGCCAGAGCCTTCAGCGATCGGATGATAAAAAGACCGGGATGGACACCGAGGGATCTCCGGCTTCGATACCGCCGGACCTGGCACGCCGGATAGCGGGCCAGCTGCAGGCTGCAGCCGATATGGGAGATATAAACAGTTTAAAAACAACCGCCGAGCAGCTGAAATCAGAATCGGAATCATACACCCCATTCAGTGCCAAGATAACACAGCTGGCCGAAAATTTTGACTTTGAAGGCATATTGAAACTGGTCGAGGAGTTAAATTCCCAGGCCCAAGATTAAAGGATCAATGCCGTGCCTGCTGTGCCCAAATACATCCTCTGGACCCTGTTCCTGTATCTGGTATATTGTGGTCTTCTTTTTTTGCTCCAGCGCCATATTCTGTTTCCGCGCAATCAGATACCGAAGCCGTTACAGGCCGAGCAGTCAATTGCGGGTCTTGAGAAATTTTGGCTGGATATGGATAGCGGGAAAGTGGAAGCCTGGTTTATTCCCGCTGGTGATTTTCCCTCTGCAAACCCGCGACCGGTGGTGATTTTTGGTCATGGCAATGGAGAGCTAATCGACTTCTGGCCCGAAGCCCTCCGGGAATTTGCCGACCTTGGTATCGGCGTAATGCTGGTGGAATACCCCGGATACGGACGCTCGACTGGTTCCCCGTCTGAAGACAGCATCACCCAAACTTTTGTGGCCGCTTACGACCACTTGACCTCACGCGAAGATGTCGACCCCTCCCGCATCATTTTTTTTGGCCGTTCCCTGGGTGGAGGTGCTGTCTGTGCCCTGGCCCGCCTCAGGCCGTCTGCAGCGCTGATCCTAATGTCGACTTTTACCAGTGCAAAATCTTTTGCCAAAAAATTCCTGGTGCCCCCCTTTATGGTCAGGGATCCCTTCGACAATCTTGCGGTGGTCAAAAACTATCCCAACCCGGTGTTGATCATACACGGCAAGGGTGACACCATCATCCCCTTTTCCCATGGGAAGACACTGCACCAGGCAGCGAAACAGGGAGAGATGATAACCTACAATGCCGGGCACAACGACTGCCCGCCGGATTGGGATCTGTTCTGGAAAGATGTGGAAGGGTTTTTACGAAGACATGGTATTATTTAGGGCACGGTTTATTTAGTTTCTATCGCTAAATTTCTCTGACGGTTTACGACCGATACCCAGCATGCGCCTGTTCATAAAACCGTAATCACCGTCAAACCGATGGGGAGAAAAATCGGTGTGAATTTTAATCTGTCTGAATCCGGCAGCTTCCAGGAGAGATGCAAGGGTTTGGGGTTCGTACAGCCGAACCGCATAGGTCCTGTCCCGGATCAATCCGTCCTTTTTGCTAATCACCAATTCACGGGCACGGACTGCATCTTGCCTTAATTCACGCTGACGGCATACGACCGTGTCGTCACCGACTTCATGCCAGGCATTCGGATTAAAGGACTTTTTAACAGCAGCCCCATCGGTGACATCCACCAGCAGCCAGCCTCCCGGCCGCAGCACCCTGAAGGCTTCTGATAATATTTTTTGATCGGCGTCGGATTGTTGGATATACCCCAGTGAATTTCCCATGATCAGGACATGATTAAATTGAGCGGGGCCGATGTCAATTTGACGCGCATCACAGCGAATAACTTTGAGGGGATAGTTGTTCTTCCGGGCCTTCCCTTTGGCCACATCAATCAACGACTGGGAATAATCCAAAAGGGTGCAAGCTTCAAACCCTCTTTTGCAAAGTTCAAAACTGTGGCGCCCATGCCCGCCGCAAAGATCTAGAATTTGGTCACCGGGCTCCATCGGCAGCAGCTCGCATACAACATCTACTTCCAGCCGTGTCAGGCTTTCATCGCCCACAGAGCGGGCGTCTGTCAGCAGGTAGATATCGTCAAAAAGGGTCTTCCACCAGTCGGGATCAACTTCGATTGGCATTGCACACTCCAATGCGGGGCATCTTTAGGTGTTTACCTTAAACAAAGATAGTCGTTGTTGGAATAAATGCCTGAATTTTGAAAATGCCTAAAGTGCCTAAAATTAATGAATTCTATCTTTTTTAAACTCGGCTGTTGCGATAACTGAAAACCGGATCTGCTGATTGATTCGTCATTCGCCAATCGTCAATATTCATTCCCGAGGCTCTGCCCCAAAACCAAACAGACCGTCTGAAGCAATAATAGCCGCTGATCCTTGCCAGGGATTCGTGCGGGCGATTTCAAGCTCTTCTTCCTCAATATTTATGAAGTGGTCCAGCTGCCTGGCGTGCCACATTTTTTCAAGGGTGAGGCAGTCCTGCCACATTTTGCGGCCGTAATCTTTCAAGGCGTCAATTTGGCCCGCGGTGATTACCCTGGGTCGCAGGGCTATTTTTACCGGGCCCAGCAAGTAGGTAAAATCACAGTCCAAGGCCATTTTTTTTTGATTAGCGATGACCTCAAGCAGGTCACCGACATCCATATTCATGATGGTATCATTGATTCGATCAACGGTATCTCGGACACTCATATCGGATCCCAGGATTGCCAGCGGCTGAAATCCGCCTCCACTACCAACATTTGTCGGCACACCACCATAGCGGCCCACAAACCCGACCAACCCGGTATTTCCCATTAGACAGCGAAAATCAGTCTGGTATTGCTTGAGATGAATTTTTTCATTGTTTAGATAGGGTATTTCTTCTGCCCACAGGGCAAGCGGTATTTTCTCCTGGACGATATAGTCCCCTTCTGTGAGCGCCAAATTTATGGCTTCCTCGATGTCATTGTTGACCACACCCACCCGGACCCCGTGTCCGGAATATCCTCTTTCGGGTTTGAGCACCAGGTCGTTCCAGTGACTGCGCGTCCATTCGATCAGGTCGTTGATCGTTTCACCATTCGAGCCTTCGGTTTGGCGTTGATAAAATTGCCGCGTCCAGGGCGTTCGGTGCACAATTTCTTTGTGGAACCGATCCTTGAATGAACCTGTCATCACCTCAAACATACTTTTAACATTGAATGGTTCCGTGCCCCGGGGATTTATGACCCGATGTTCTTTAACCGCCTGCAATACCGGAGATAGGTTCTGCTTGCGATGAAGTGCCATCAGAACATCGGTATTAAAATCCATAAAAATTATCGACACCGGCTGGCCCTGTAGACAAACCTCACCATCCTTAAGTTCGAGCTCATGGGGGGCGCACAGAACGCCGCTGATGCCATCAATGGCATTCAGGCGTTTGGCAAGATTTATATTTTCGGTGACATCCGCCAGGGTTTCTTCCTCGGCAACGACGGCTATTAATCCGGAACTGCCGCCGGATCTGGATCTGTGCGCCTCGACCAGAATGTTAACCAATCCATCTACGGGAGAAAAATACGGGTGATCGAAATCCAGAATCACCTTTGTGGGTTTTATCTGGTTGATTTGCTCCCAAATGGCTTTGCCAATGACCTGGGTCAGTCGTTGATAATCCCATCCTCCCGGACTTCCCAGGTTCCATTCTGAATGATAGCCTTTAAAATGTTCCACTTTTAATTCCTTGGTATAGTATTTTGTATTTCGTATTTAGTCTTTGGTAAAGCTGCCGATGTCGGCATAGTCATATATGACAGCCAAACACGAAACACCAATTACCAAACAGACCACACAAGATTCTCACCAGCTTAATCATGATCCTGGTATATCTCTGCAGCCAGCTTGTTTTTAAAGCGAAGATCAATCAAATGAAACGGCAGCTCACCACCTTCAAGTATAAACTGGTGAAACAGAGGCGTCTCCATGCGGTTGCCGTAAGATGTCTTTAATTGCTTAAATTCATGGCAGCCGAAACTGTAGCACAGTTGATATCCGGGGTTCAAACGAAAACGATCCACCTGTCGCTGAGCTTCTTCGGGGGAAAACCCGCAAACATGTAAAAGGTGAACGGCATCATCCAGGTCGATTTTTCCAGTGGTTAACCCGACGTCCACCTGGCAGCGCGCCGATCGCCACAGCCTGCGCTTGTAATCTACCAGCAAATCCAGGGGCCGGGTGATATAGCCGGAATCAATGAGCAGGTATTCTGCGTATGACGCCCAGCCTTCGTAAAAAAGTGGGGATTCGATCTGGCGCCGGACCGGGTTGTCCAACTTTCGACGGATGGAATCTAATAAATGATGACCCGGTATGGTCTCGTGGGCAGTCAGCAGTTTGAACTCACGATGGAAGCGTTTTTTAAGTAACATATCTGCCGCTGCCGTATTGGGGCCGCCAAGATGAGTTGTGATATAAAAATAGCTTTTCTCCCCGGCGTCTGCCGTGAAAGCCGCGGCAAAAGACGCGGCCCCGCGAACGGATCTCAAGTATTCAGGCGTTTCAGCGATTTCTACCGGTGTTTGGATGTCTTCTGCAGTAAACCCCTGAGCGCCGAAGAAGCTTTTCAAGTGCTCAAGCTCTTCCTGATAAAGACCCATGGTATCGTATTTGTCGATGTCGGACGGGAAATAACCATGATACAGGTCCTGCCAGGAGGAGGATGGGTCGATCTTTAATTTTATTTGCTCCAGCGAAGCCAGATTTGCATGCCAATCCTCAACCGCCATCTGATATATTTCGTCCACGCTGCGTGTAGATAAAAAGTGATCTTTTAAGGTTTGCGGCAGCGTTTTAACTGCAAATTCCCGATCCCGTCGCGGTGTTAATGAAGACAAATAACGATCCATATCTTCCAGGGCGGCCGCGGTTTTTTCAATGTAGGTCGTCAACATCCTGGCCGGTTTACCCGAAATCCGTGCCGCCAGATCCGTTGCCACCCGCTTAAGATAACGCTTGCAATCAACGACCATAGACCGCGATGCCTGATGATAGGTTACCGGCACCGCGGTGATGTTCTTCAGCCCTTGTCCGAGCACGTGGTGAGCATCCGACAGGCGGGCTAACACCCGATTGACAAATTCCCCCCTATCGCCTGCCGGTTTTGTCAATGCGTGATCCAGGCCGACAAACGCTACTTTGAGGTAAAGCAGGGGATTAAATTGCCAGATACGTTTTTTATCGAATTCAATTATAAAACCGGCGATGTTGGCCTGCAAAACCTGAAGATCGATACGGGTTTCGAGATCTTTATCCGTTGTTTCCAGGCCAGCAAAGGCTTTCTGAAAGCTCTTCATTTTTTCAATGCCTGCCTTAATCGCCAACGCATCCAGGTCATCTAATTTGTCATAATAGTCAGCGGCTGCCTGCGCCCGGGGAAGAAAATGAAACTCATCGCTGGCACACATGACGGGGAACCGGCGGGCCAGATCGCCAAAATATTCTTGTGCCAGTTTTAGGTGTGCGTCCTTTTCAGGCATTTTAATATCTCTATTTTAAGTTCCTCTTGACGATCATCCGTTGCCTGATGTTCTTGTCTGCCTCGATAAACTTAATGCAGGAGATTTCGACGTCAAGCAACCGCAGCAAGGTTACCCTCATTGACTGCCCGGGACGATTTATTCAAACCGCTATTTTACTTCTATTGACCTTCTATCCGGCAATTGATATCAGGAAGATATGATTAGCGATTTTTCATTCGGCCGAATTGTTGCCAACGGCCAGACCTGCAGCAATGACATTAAGATTGTTGAGGGCACCCTGATATCTGACTGGTGGCGTAAAAGCGGTCACACCGTCGAGATTGAAGATCTAAAGGATGCCCTGGACACCGAACTGGAAATTCTGGTAATCGGCAAGGGACAGCCCGGTTATATGAAGATAACAGACTCACTGCGGGATCTTCTGGCTGAAAAGAACGTAACGCTGATAGAAGAGCCCACCCCCAAAGCGATTGAAACCTTCAACCGTTTGTATAAGGAGGGACGGAGAGTGGCGGGTGGTTTTCATGTCGGGTGTTAGTAAAAAGGGTTCAATGTGATGCTATCCCGGTTCAACAACGAGGTTTTGTCTTACGGCCCCACTGCGGTGCTGCCGCAGAATCTGAACAGCACCTGGATCAAAAAACTGCAGAAGATGGCCGATGATTTTCTCGACAGCAACTTCGCTCTGCATGAATGCAAAGAACCCCGGGATATCGGCGATCCGATCCTGATGACCTGCGTTTACGAAATCTTGGGTTTTCAACAAAGAGATAGTGCGGATGTATCCCCTAAGGAAATGGCCGAGAAAATGGCCATTTATTCCCTTTCGATTTTAATGGAATCGGTAAATCGGGAGTCGAATATCGGGCTGGAACCACCGGATCTTGATAATGTTCTCTCGATGGATAGAATTATGGCGTTTAAAGAAAAGAATCCGGAGTTCGTAAAGGTCCTGAAGCAAGCCTGCATCATTCAAAATTCCGAAAAAGGCTGGTTCCAGAATATCAAAGACAAACTGCTTTAAGCGCTATCCTCATTCTTTACATTTAAAGGGGCAGAAGTGATGGAAACAAAAGCTGGCCGGATTGCCATAAGGCCGGTTTTCAGTCTCCATGCAGGAGGAAATCATCTCCCGGGTCGCGTCCTCGTAATCCGGCTTTTTTTCTTCTTCGTTTTTGCATGTCATGCAAATCGGCTGATGGTCATAAACTGATAAAAGGCGTTTATCCTTTTGGCCTAACGGTTGGCTGCATCTCTGACAAATCTCGGCACAGGCAAGCTGTTTCTCCCATTTCTCATCCATATCTGCCCTCCACCATGCTTTTTATAAAGATTGATCCCCAAAGTTTCAAATCAGCTAAGAATACAATCGAAGATAATACCAATTAGTATAGGGATCAAGGTCACCGTCAAAACTGGCAGCAATCCAGCCATATTCCCTCCCAATTCAGCTGGAGGCCCCCTGTGCGACGGGGCACGCGAACTCGCAGAATCGGCACGGTTTGGAAACTTGGCTGGGATCTTCGATCCCCATAATCGAGCCATTGAGCATTTCCGCATCGACATCTCGTTTGTCATTCTCTTTCGCACACAGGGCCCTTTCGAAGGTCCCGCTGCGGAACGCATTTCTTGGACAGACCCGGTGGCAGGGTTTGTCGCAGCCTTGGCACGGGTCGAAATCAAGTGGGCCGGTTGGCGCCAGCTCAGCTTCCATGAAGATCCCTCTCAGGCGGACACGGGTTCCATATTCCGGTGTGACCAGAAGGTTGTTTTTTCCGATTACCCCCAGGCCGGCCAGATGGGCGGAGTCCTTGAGAAAGGCCCCGCCGAACTCGATCTGGTATGGCAGTGAAAACGCTTTGATTCCAAGCTCTTCTCCCAGCCAGATCTTAAGTTTTTTCGACTGCAGCCGCATTATTCTGTTACCGGGGGTAAAGCCCTTGACCTTCATGCTCCACCAATCGATTGCGGGATCGGATGCCGGATGGACCAGGGCCCACACCAGCACAGATTTGTGCTCTTCGCGCCATTTTACACCTTTGAATTTAAAATAATTCGGGGATTGGGGATCGTATTGTTCGTAAAACGGCGATTGGGCGTAAATCTCATAGGACTTGGAAGCTTTCAGGTCTGCGATCGATGCGATTCCCGCCAACGACGCACCCAATTCTTTGGCCTTCGCGGCGATGGTTTTCTCAAAATTGTTATTTCCAGATTTCATATGTTTGGATCCTTTTTGGAAAAAATTCAGCCGCTAAGGCACGAAGCCACGAAGAAATATATTCGGCCAATATCTTTTTTCTATTGAACAAAATTTTTAACTTTATAGTCTTTCTTTGTGGCTTTGCGGCTATTTTTTCTGGGAGTCAGGGCCCAGGCGAATCAGAGCATCGGCCGCAACCGCCCCCTGACCTTCGGCCATTAGCATCAGCGGATTAATATCGAGCTCGATGATGGACGACGGATCATTTCCGACCATGCCCGCAACGGCCAGGATGACATCAGCAGCGGCGTTCAGATCGGCAGGGGGTGCACCCCTGAAACCGCAATGGTGCTTGGTTTAAAAGACGCTCAAAAGACATGCACAACCCTCCTGTTGCAAACAAGGCCTTGTTTTTTTCGAGTTACGTATATGAGAAAGGTGCCAGGGTGTCAACAGTGTTGCAGAGGCAATCAATCGGTGGGGCTGGAGGAAAGATTTGGATGCGTTTATTGTTCATTTGGAAACTTTTCTTACACAAATAAAAAAAGGGGAAAGTGCATGGACTTTTCCCCTTGATCTTCTATGGTGCGCCAGGCAGGATTTGAACCTGCGGCCTACGGATTCGTAGTCCATGAATCAATCCTGCCATGCTTCTGGATATTAAAACAGAATGCCAAGTTATTACGATTGCTTATTCATCCTACCTAAAGTTCTGCACAAACCTCCAAAGACCCCAGTGTGAACCAGTTTTGAACTTTGACCTTCTCAATCTCCCGGTTTACCCGTAAACATATCATACAATTTCAACCCTGTTCAACAGGCAATTCGTAACCAACATCACAAATAGATTGAACACCGGGGGGGGGCATACCCACCGGGGGGGGCGCCCGGTGCCTCACGGCACCTGTGTGACCCACACTAAGAATCCTTCTGCACACGGAAGTTTGACAATATTTTTTTACAAGAATTACCCACCGACCCTAACGGGCCGGTAAATGATCTTACCCCTCTGCACAGGGATTATCCAGCCAGCTGTGTGCCGAGCGATCATCATTAGCAGTGCACAGGGTGCGGTTGCAATTTGTTAACAGGTTCCCGGTGTTACAGAAAATCAATGACGAGAGAAGATTGAATATCAACCACACTCTGCCAACTGGTAAACTGAAAAATGTTCGGGAGTTGGGGATAGAAGTCCTGGGCGAACTAAGTAGCAGAGAAAAAACTTAATGATATGATGAGGATCTGATCTGAAAATCAGCCTTTTGTTTCACCGAAAGTTTCAATAGATTTGTCATTAAAGTTATTAATCAGATATACCAATCTGTCCTTTTGCCCTTTGGTCAGGGTCCTATACTTTAAACCGCGACGTCTAAAATTAAAAACACTGAAAGATTCTGATTCTTCAACCACGTCAATATCGTAGACAACTTTGCACGGTAGTCCCGGCAAAAAGATTCCCCTCATTTTATCAGAAAATATACCTATATCTTCCAGATCAACTTGTTGCTTCGTAGCGGCAATATATTCATAGGACAACCCACGGTGACTAATCTCATTAGGCCATCCGATGGTGTCGGTATTTTGACGAATTAGTTGAAACTCATCCTCAGCCACTTGAAATCGGACAAATCGTCTGCGATCGAACATAGGCACCTCGATTAAGGTATGAGATCGATTTTGTGCATTAAAATTTGGCCTAAATTCTGCTTGATTAATGAAAGTAAATTTTTTATAAGCTTTATTCATACAATATATTGTATGTCAAGGGAAAAAAAGTACAGCACATAGTGTGCGAGCGGACACAATGGCAAAACTGCCAAACGAATATCATATTAAAGATAATGTAAGAACATTTTGGGCAACCGGAGGTTTAATGAGTATAAATCCCCCGAGGAAGATTCGAGAGCAGCGCTATAAATGTGAAATGGATATTTCACATGATAATGTCATACCTGATATCCATTACGACGGTATTATTTCTAATTTGAGCAGTGGCGGTATTTATTTCGAATCAAATGAATCGATTTTTCCAGGGGATGAAATTTCTGTTACGGTTAAGAAGGTAAATGAGGAGGAGATAACATTTGACGTCTACATTATTTGGAAAAAAGATCTTCCTAACTCACCTTTTCGCTTCGGTTATGGCGCTAAGTCGTTTAACCCAAAGGAGTCTATAGTTCAAATCGGTGATCAAGATATTAATCGGATAACTGAGGCTGAAGATAAGCGGGAGTATCAAAGAAAAATTTACAATAAGCAGATCCGACTTAAAAATCATAATCAGAATTATAATGGGCGAATTAGCAATATTAGCCGTGGAGGGGCCTTTATTGAAACTGATTCAATCTTTCCTATCGGGAAAAAGACTGTGCTAACCTTATCTGGAAAAATGGCCCGAAAGAGCGTTAGGCTTACTGGGTGGATTGTGCGAAAGGATAACGAAGGATTTGGGATTACATTTGATCGACGATCCGGCGTGGAAAGAAGATATGACATTGACCGCCGCAAAGGACCAGACCGCCGAGGTAACAAAAAGCCTGATAAAAGAGTATTGACAGACCAGTTTTTCCCTCTGAAATCAGCCAGCGAACTGGCTGAACTCAGTATGAAACATGGACCAATATTTTAGCCTGAAAAGTATTGAATAGTTCATTTTAATTAGAATTGGATTTTTCAGATTTTATGGCAAAGCGATAATTGACTCTGCCTTTTTATCTGAAATCCTAATTGATTCCTCCACTCACCGGAGCCAATTCAATACGACTATTTCAATCTAATCGGAAAATATTTCCTCCACAAATCATTCCCTCTTGTAAGCTACGCATCCCTTTGATACCGATCTTCTTTCTTTAGAATAATTTATATGGGGAAGTTGGCCTTTCCTTATCAATGTTATTCAATAAATCACCTAAATTATTTCAAAAAATAGCAAAAATGTGGAAAATCAGATGATTAGCCGATCGTAATAATTCTCATTGTAAACAAAAGCCTTTTCTTCTATCACCTGCAAGTGTTTTATTTTCTTGACAATATTTCTTCCATCTGAAAAATAAATTTAATGCTATTAACTATCAACATCAGAGGAACTCGCAGCATGGCTCTCACCAAAGCTCATATCGTAGAATCGGTTGCTAAAAAATGCGGATACACAAAACAAAAGTCAGCAGATATTACCGAAACCATTTTGGAGCTTATCAAAAAAAGTCTTGAATCCGGTGAAAATGTCCTAATTACCAACTTTGGAAAATTCTACGTAAAAGAAAAGAGGGCAAGGAAAGGCTGGAATCTTTCAACAGGTGAACTTGCCATAATTGCTCCAAAACGAGTAGTGACTTTCAGGTGTTCTGGCAAGTTGAAGAAGAAAATAAACCGTTAAAAAAAAACTTGAACCCCTTGGCCATATTTCGCTCTACCCAGTGTGATTGTACCCAAAAATGAATGAACCTATATTGATCATGAAAGCCATTAGGCCCGTCATTTTTTATTTCAAACCAACAGATAAAGATGTTCCCAGAGAATTGCGCCCAGATAGGCGCAGACGCTTGAATGATCGTCGAAAACTACATACATATATTGCCGATGACCGACGCAGTGGAATAGCTGACCGTCGAAAAATTCAATAAAGTATAACTATAGATAAATTAAATTAGAAAGGGGAAACGAATGCCAATTGTTGATCCAGAAATCATTGAATCGGGGGAAAAAGAGCTGTTTTCATCTATACTTGCCTCTTTTGATGAGTTTCAAATCGAAAAACTTTTCCAAGACACTCACAATTTATTGTTGAAAGAAAGGATGCGGTTTAAAGGGGGCAAAACTATAGCTTATAAGAACCAGATTGCATACAAATTTTTTTTTAACTCGGTTGCGGAATTCTCAGTGTTGTTAGATGAAAGCGGAAGATTTAAAGGATTTACAAATCTAAATAATATTGTCGTGCCAGACGAGGAAGAAACGGAATCATACGATAAAATCGTCGACCCTGAGGTTATAAGAATGAGAAAAGCTGAATTTTTTGATTCGCTATCTGCATCTATTAGTCCAAATACGATTATTGAATTATTACGCAGGATATTTAACCTTGAAGCTGTCGATAAAACGATTTTTAGCCAAGGCGACATTAAGATTTTTAATGGTCATGTCACGTATCAACTCTTCTATGATGTTAATGTAATAATTTCTGTATTGATAGACAGACAAGGTAACTATATCAGCACCTCAATGGAAAATGTCGACTCGTCTTTAACAGCCGCAGAACATTCAGAAAAAACTGGAACACAATTGGAGGCATAATTTATTCAACTTGTTGATGTTTAGCGACTTTTGAGTATTCAAATTATAATTAAAATCCTTTCTCATGGTTCTTATTTGACATCAAACTATCCTTTTGGGTAAGTTAATTCAGTTTAATTATTTTCAATGGAGGTTCATAATGAACAGTTTAGATCATTTGGTTCCATTGATAGATAGCCACGGAATAAGTAAAAAAAACACTTGATCGGTATTCAGCCTAATTCAGTATTTGGCGTCTCAGATAAAGTTTTTTGCCAGCCCTTAGTTTTTGGCAATCCTCTACCTAATTCTACTGACGCATCGAAAAATGCACCTTTTTCGACAGAAATTCCTTTGCTTCTAATTATTCCTGAAAAATCTGCCTTTTTTGTAATCTCAACTTTCCCTTTGGCATTAATCTCGCCTCTCATTTGACCTCTCACCCTTACATTTTGAGCGTGAACTTCACCGTCTAATTTTCCATTGGGACCTATAAAGAGGCTGTAATTCTTAATTTGTATGTTGCCCTTGACCGTGCCGTTTATGATCAAATGCTCTTCTGCCGAAATGTTTCCAACGATTGCGGTGGAGTGGCTAATAGCCGTTTTCTCCTCTTTTGAAATGCCATTTTTCATGGATCTTCTCCTTCCTCCAGAATATTGGGGCTTTTCGGGTTGGATTAACTGGAGAATATTTGAATTTTATAGCAGTGTCAAAAAGATTATCAAGGATGCATATGGTTAAACACAGGAAAAACGAAGCATCAATCGTGGATTATGATTTTGCAGATTAGCCAAGGCAAATACACACTTTTTTCAGCCTAAAGTAATTTTAGACTTCGTGCCTGATTCGAAAATTTGGAGGGTCCTGAAATTTTTTCGATGTACTGACGCAATATGTAATTTGGGGATTTTGTAGATTAGGTCAAAATCGGCTGCAATTTTACCGAACTGAACGACCCTCGTCTGAAAGACGAAGGGTTCAAGGGCTGTCGATTTGAAATCGACTGTCGTCAACTATGGGCTCACCCTCTTGATCCTCAATGTATTTCTGGATCATTTCGTCGGTGATGTTACCAGAGCTGACTGCCAGATAGCCACGGGCCCAAAGATGACGGCCCCAGAACTGTTTGCGTAAATGCGCGAACTCTGAAAGCAAGATACGTGAGCGGATATCCGGCTATGAGTCTCTCTAATGCCATCCATAAGTATATTTCTACCGCCCTATTAAAACGTAACCACACCTATATATTGTAAAAAATATGAATTTCCATACCATATGGTGTGGTTTTCACTTGACAAACCAGCGATAAGTTCATAAGCAAGAACAGATGCAGCATTTCAGTAGGGAAACAAAGAATCTAACATGGGATAAAATTCTTAACGTATTCACCTCACCTGAATTCGGCTAATGAGATTTTGGCATTGTTTCGATTGACATCCAACCAAACAAAAGGAGAGCAGAAATGGTCATCAGTTTTGTAAACCAGAAGGGGGGAGTTGGAAAAACCACAGCGGCTATTAATCTCGCCATAAGTTTAAAGAAAAAGAATTATAGCCTGGTATTTATCGATGCGGATCCACAGGGAAGCGCTGTTCAATGGCATGCCATTGAAGGCAATAAATCACTTGAAATATTGCATCACCCCAGCCCGATTCAAGCTACCGACATAAAGCAGCTTTCAATGAATTATGACTACGTTATTATTGATGCACCCCCGGCAATTGGTGACATTTCAAAAGCAATTCTGGCTGCAACTGATTTTGCTATTATTCCATTGTCCCCAAGTGCCCTTGACGTTTGGTCCTGCTGGGGAACAATGAAAATGATCGATGAGATCCGACCATTGAATCCGGAAATGGAAGTCAAACTCCTGATCAATCGAAAAATACCTGGAACAAAAATAGGCCGCGAAGCCCGGGAAACCATGAAAAAGTTTCATATGGATGTGTTTGATACCGAGTTGTGCCAGCGAGTGGCTTTTATTGATGCAATGACTTACGGCGTCTCGGTAATGCAATATGCACCACACAGCAAAGCTGCAGATGAAATTGAGCGTCTATGCGAGGAAATCGTTCCTCAGGTATTGATGGAAGCATCTCAATCACAATCTTTTAATCCGCTTTCGGATTATGTTGATGAACAGGTGCAAAACATTGGGTGGGATAATTACCATAGCCACGAAAATTAACGGTGTTTTTACCGATAGGGAGAAAACATATGTCCAAATTGAAAAAGAGGATACTCCGGTGGCAAGCTTCCAGTTCTCCTCAGGTTATAGGGTATAAACTCTACTGGTCCGACAGCGACGACTTAAACTATGATTCTAATCAGGCCATACTGGGGAATGTGACCGAAATCGTTTTGCCCGACGATGTTGGTTCCTTCAGACCCAATGGTGGTCCGGTCGAATTAGGAATTTCGTCAATTGACGAACTGGGAAACGAATCTGACATGATCAAGTTAATGGCACCCTATCAGTTCAGTGTACCCGAAGCTCCCAGGAATCTTCGGATAGAAAAACTGGAGCAGTTTCACAGGACTCACACGGCTGCTTTTACTGAAAGTCATGCCGAGGAGGAAGAAGCTATTGAACTTCTTGAGGCCATCGCGTCCGAACAAAATCATAAAATCAATCCCTCAAAGAAACAGAAAGGTAACAATGGGGATGCTGCGCGGATGTTCGATTGACGAACTGGGGAACGAACCTGCCATAATTAAATTTATGACTCCTATCAGGTCAGTATGCCTAAAAGTCCTCAGAATCTTAAGATAGAAAAATTAGAGCAGTTTCACACGAAGGCAGAGCTAATATGGCTCTGCCTTAATTTTCATTGAATGCAATTTGCTATTTTCGATTCCCTTTCCACGATTTCACATGTTCAGCTTTCCATATTTTCCCTCATCAAGCTGGCACACCGATTAAAACTGAAGGGAGCAAACTATGACAGAAGCTATTCGAATATATGAAACCGGCGGACCCGAGGTGATACGATAGAAGGATGTTGATCCCGGCAAGCCCTAAGCGAGCGGAGCCGGCCACCGATTCCGAAGCATTCTGGCACCCCCACAATAAACTCTCCCTTTGGTTTAAATAAAATTCATGGCGTAAACCATCCCCATCAAAAACAGCAATACTCTTATGTTGCATCGCTTGCTGCCAGTAATGGTCAACGATTCTTTGATCTATCATCTGATATGATTGCAACTTGTCAATAGCAAAAAGATCTTCCGCCTTCCTTCACACTTTATTATTTCGAAGGAAGTTTGTTAAGCGATAATTTCCAGCTCATTGTTAGAGGCGGGATCATTGAAACGACGGTTGATCATTCTGATATTCGCGGGTTGGTTACCGCATTTCATGGCTTCGTCGTGGAGCTGCCTCGGTCTTAAATCGGGAGTTAGGTCATCGGCCATATCCCAAAGTTGAATCGAGGGTTCTCCTTGACCGTGATCGCGCCCCTATCAATGAGCTGGAAGTAAATTAGTTGTTCTTTGTAAATTAGGCTCCTTTTATAAGTTCTTGGTAACGATTTATTTGCGTTGTTTTCTCAGGCGACCGGTTGTACCTGCTTGGCCATGGCCCATAGAAAGGCACTCAATTCACGAGCGATGGCCGTGACCACCTTTTGCTTGAGTTTGCCTCTGGCCACCAGTCTGCGGAAACGGGTGCATAAGCGCAGCTGAGCTTTCCATGCAATCTGGCACACCGGCTCGGGCACATCCTGCTGGCGCTTTAGCAGCAAGCGACTGACCCGGGCCGGCATCCGATAGGCCCAGGCGGCCTCGACCAATGCTCTGCGAGCATGACTGTTACCGGTTTTGGTGATGCCGCCTCTTTTGGTGCTCTCACCGCTGGAGTGCTCTGAGGGTACCAGACCCAGGTGAGCCATCAATTGCGATGGCCTCTGGAAACGACTCAGATCTCCGAGCTCCGCCAGCAGTGTGACCGCCACGATCAAAGACACACCGCGAGCGGCCTGCAGGGCTGCGACAGCCGGCGCCAACCGCCAGCCGGGCACCAGCTGTCTGATTTGATCGGTCAAGCGCTCGACACGCTGCAGGCCCTCATGGACCGCGTCGATATATTCCTGCAGGGCCACCTGTTGGGCCGGATAGGCCATGGAGATATCGGCCAGCCATCTAAAGTAGGCTTTGGACCATGCCGAGCGGCCGCTGTAAACGATGCTGTTTCTGAGCAAAAACGCCTTCAGGCGCTGTTTGGCTTTTTTGGTGGCATTGACCGCATCCTGCCGGGCGCGGCTCAGATCACGCATGGCTTCGTCGGCCGGATCCGGGACATAGACAGCGCTCAGTTCCCCGGCACGGTGCAAACTGGCCAGCTTGACCGCATCGCGTCGATCGGTTTTGACACGATCCCCGCTTTTTTTGGGGATCAGAGAAGGCGCTGCCACCATGCAGTCAAATCCTTTGGCGGTTAAGTGCCGGTAAATGCCGTAGCCGCAGGGGCCGGCTTCATAAACAAAATACAGCCGGCTTGCGGTGGAGACCATTTTACGACAAAATTTGTCCAGGGCGTCCAGATCGTTGGCAATGGCGCCGTAACTTCTGGCGTTGTGTTCACGACCCTGATCGGCCATGGCAATGGTGATCGTTTTTTTGTGGACATCCAGACCAATAAATTTTACAGTGTTCATGACCTGCCTCCTTGGTTATGGCTCTGTGTTGAGGGTTAACAGCTTCCTTTACATAACCCACGTTTACAAGGAAGGCAGGTTTTTTTTTGCCAGGCAGCTAGCAAAAATTATCATGGGCGAGAATGGGCCCTAAAAAATGCTCGTCGGAGACCATGATAGTTTTTTGCGGGTCACTGCCTGCTAACTTGCTTAGTGGCAATCATTATGTCTTACATCATTCCTTTTTCTTTGTTTCTGATTGGTTTGCACTTGAAAGTCTTAATGCCCGTATTTTTTTAAAAAATATGAATTTAGCTTCACAATCATAGGGATAATTTTTCTTATTCAAGAATATTTCGATTTATTAATTTAGTTTAAACATATGGTATTGTTCGCAATTTTATTATCTAACTTTAAAGGCATGGAATTTGCTGATAGAGGTGTTAAAAAAGATGAGTATTCCAGCCTTTCTCTTTTAAGGAAAGGCAGATCGACTGCTCCTCCCTATCACAATAATAAGAATAATAATTTTTGAGTGTGGAGGGTGCTCATGGTTGAGCCAGATAATGACCTGTTTGCAGTTGGGTTCGAGCCCCACTCCCACTCCATTTTTTTTATACATCTTATTTGGAGGCAATTATGCTTTCTGCAGGAATTTATTTTTGGTTTCCAATCTTCATCGTGTTAAGCGCAATTTCGGCAGCCATCTGTATAATTTTGCTTGAAAAGATACAAGAAAAATTCCTGCAGCTGAATAAGAAGAAGATTGTCTTAGCAAAATAAAGCAGTCACGTCTTTATCAATATAATAAAGAAAATCAACATAAGCTATAATAATATATTTTAGACCTGTCCTAAGGCAGATTTAAAATAGCTGGCAGCCGATATATGCACTTAAAATCATAGAAATTTCGGAAAGGAATATAGTTCATGCCTATCGCCAATAATAAAAATAGTTTAGATAAGAGAACCAAGCCGCGTAGGCCTTATTCTGGGAATATATTTTTCACCACCAAAAATAGATTCAATGAAGGCAGACTAAAAAATTTTAATCGTTATGGCCTATTTATACAAACTACGGCTTTGGCGTCAGTGGGAGAAATCCTTACCATCGCCTTGCCGCATGTAAGTGGTAAAGACATTAAGTACAAAGGGCAAATCATATGGTGCAACAGGCAGGGATGTGGGATCGAGTTGTTTAGAAAACGCAGCAATACAAACTTAAGAGTCATCAAATAAGGAGCGAAAGGAAAAATTATTCAATATTTAAAAGACCCTGCAAGACGCACAGTGCGTATGTTCACAAAAAAGGAGATTTTCTAATGGCGTCTAATTTTCTGGTTTTTTCAAATCAAAACAGAGATAGCCTTCATTTGCACATGTATGGTGATTTTGATGGAATGTCTGCTTACGAATTGATCAATGTCTTAAAAAAGCAAATTGAGGATTATTATGAGGTGTTTATCGATACCAACGATCTTGATACAATACACCCCTTTGGTCTTGATGTTTTCCAGAAGCAAATGAAATTGCTGACCAAAAAAAATAAAAGAAATCTAATATTTATTGGGAGGCACCGACACGGATTTGCCGCCTAATATATTGCTGCGGAGCAATAAATAAAAAAGATTTCAAGAATCTATTAATTAGAGCTAAAGAGAAAAATTAAATAGACGATATTGTGATTAAACAAATTTTTGAGATTTCTACTGATCTGAAAATGTGGATAAAGAATTTATTTGAAAGGATGCCTATTTAATGGTTGGGAAAAAAATTGTAATTTATTTTAATGATTTATCTTTTGGATGGCTAATAGATGAAAAAATATTCATTTCACTAAAACAGGAAAACAGTATGGAGCAGCTTTTGTGTGAACGCGATACCAGCTCTGAGAATATCAACCCTTTAATAACAGACCGATAATTTATTCGGTTTTCTCAGTAGTTTTAAAGCTGCAATATCGCCAATAGATCCCTATATGCGACCAAATAATTGAACCGATGATACCATTTACTGGACCTGCTGATACTACCTCAACTGTAGATTGAGGCACGAAAGGCACTCTTTTAGGCAAACCTAAATTTTTTTCATTAGATTATGAAATGCATACCAGATTAAAATGATTGATCCCGTTTCCCCCTCCCCTAACGCTCTGTTGCATCAGAGAAAAGCATCCGGGGAAAACCCATTACTGATATCACGCAAAATAACTTGATGGCATGTTGCTTGCTTTGTCACTCTTACAAAGATAGCTCGCTGCATGGATAAATTTTTTCAGCGTCAATCTATTCTTACCCCGTTTTCTTTCATACCAAATATCATCCACTAGCTTTTTGACGATATGAATCCCAAGCCCTCCGATATTGGCTTTATTGATATCAGCAGGCAATTCTGAATCTTTCTTAGTGAGCGGATTAAAAGGCATTCCGTTGTCTTCAATATTTAGTATTAGTGCATTGAGACGAGATAATAATGATAGGTAATCTGGCAAAGGCAGACGCAGAAATATCAGCCTAAATCGTCTATTCTACAAAGGACCTGAGAGAAGGGCTGTGCAAAATAGAAGGTATCTGGAAGAAAGACGAAAGGGTTGGGTGAGAATCGACAAATGGTCAAGCGTGCATCTTCCAGATTTAAAAATTTCTAAATATTTGAATTTGCAATGATTTAATCACTTTTGGCGAAATATTGAATATTTTCTGCCGTCCATCGTTATTGAATCTTGCCTTGACACTATAATTCGCCCTCTGATAACCATATTGAAATACTGAATCAATCGTATTGAAGATGACGTTTTGTTGAATGCCGTCTCAAACCTACAGGGGGTGACTATGGAATCAACATCGCCATGCGTCTACATCAATGATGATGAGATTGAGTTAAAGCAAATCATTATCAGATATGGTGATCTAAAAAAGCAAAGAAAATTTACAATTAGCGAGGCTGAAAAAAGGGGCTTAGTTAGAGTTGAATTAAGTCCGTATGAGATGAGAGAAAATAATTATTCAAAATCTATCACCTTACTAAATAAAAGCGTAAAATTGTGTCTCTCAACTAAAGCACTTTAGCAAGCCTTACATTCTGCAAATTAAACTGAGTTACCGACACCGGTCAACACTTGCCCCTTACATCAGCACATCTAAAAAATTCAGGATCTTCCAAATTTTCGATGCAGGCACAATTTACACTATTTTTTCGAGACAAATATTTTGTGTATTCGTCACTGTGCATTCTAAAATATCCATTCTCTCAGAGAATTTTCTATTTAATACAAAAATATTTCCCCTAAGCATGTGAGTTATGAACAATTTTTTTCTTTATTAATTTCAGATGCCTATAGAGTTATAAACAATTTATGAACAAGATAATATGAACATGTTTTCAGCCTGATACAATCCCAAATGGATGTTGAGTTCCAACCCACGTTCAGATACATCTCCAAATATAAGTTTTTGTCATAATGATTTTGCGGTTGATAGTAAAAATTAAGCATTAGGCACTCGAGATACATTTGAGAAACTCCCGATCAATAATTATTTTTATATGCCCTATTCTAATGAATGAACCAAGGAGAAGTGATAACGGTGGTAGTCGATGTGGATCAGATAGACGTCATCATACGAAAAGAAGCAATTTTCCCGATCATAAGATCTCTTTACCCCTTTCCAGTCCATTACAAGGTGAATTTGCGACCTTATTCCGGCTTTATATTGGATCTAGGTGAAACTGGCGCTTTCGTAGAAACTGATCAAGAATTCGATACGAACGGAAAAATTTCTCAGAAAATTATCTATTAAATTCAGGTAACTTTTCTATAGGTATGTGAATTATGAACAATGCTTTTTTCATAAAAATTCAGTTAGCTACAAAGTTATGAACAGTTTATGAACAAGATATGAACATATTTTCATTTTGTTACAAGGCAAAATAGATGTTGAGGCCAAGTCAAATTTCAGATACATCGTTAACCCAATGGAATATCGTCAAAATTATTTGGTGAATAATTGCTAAAATAAGGCTTACAGTATATTGGAGGCCTTAGACCAAGCTCTTGATCAATACGGATAAAATATGGGAAATTCTTTAAAAGCATCAAGTAATAGTGATAACGGTGGTGCACGATGCGGATCAGATAGACGGCAACTTACGAATACAGACTTTTCTCCTGAACGCAGATTAGATATTGAACGCAGAAGTGGGATGGACCGCAGAAAAGGCAATCGCCCCAGAGAGGGTCAGGCTATAGAACGGAGAGAAATATACAGGAAATATTCTGAGGTTGGATAAAGGCGATGGCAGATTTGTTTGAATTGCACGAACAGTATGAGAGAAGTTTGCCCTATCAGTCTACAATATGGAATATCCATTGCTCTGCTGCGCGACTATAACAATCTTGAGCCTGAGGCTACAATTCACCCTGGACAGGAAATAAAATTGAACCCTTAGCCCAGTCTGCTGGATTAAACAAAATAACGGAACTGGAGTATATGAAAAAAGTTTTAAAAGAAAAGATCGCTAAAGAAAAAAGATCCGAACCCAGACGAGCGAAGCTTAGAGATCATCGTATTGAAATTAAGTTTGCCGGTAATCCCATTTACCAGTTCAGGGTTATTGATGTAACTGCAAAGGGGGCTGGTATTTTGATAAAAGATGATTCTGCATTCTTAAACATGATTGAAAAAGGTCAGATTGTTGATGTCAATTTTATATCTCCGCAAGGCTCAAAACCCTCTGGGAGGTATAGCGCTAAGATCAAGCATATAACGTCACCAAACAAACAAGAGCATAATGGACATCGACTGGTTGGAATATCAATAGTGAAAAAGTTGGGATAGCAATAAAATGTGACGCCCTGTCACACAAAAAAACTGTGATACTCATCCAGTATCTGAAATTATGACATAGTTTTGATATCGGGTGATCACAGCTCCTAAAAAGCCTCAAATTTGTTCTTGATCAAGCATATATCTCCAATTTAAAAAATTGCATATTTCATCTGGATATCGAAAAGAAATCCTGTCTCTCCATATTTAATTTAATATAGAGGTCCCGAAAGCTACACTTTTAGGCAAGGCAAAACTTGTTACTTTAGCTGATGTATTATGCATTCAGATAGGTCGAGTATCCAGCTTCTCAATGTCACATCTGTTCCTGCAGAATGGGCTTGTTAAATGTTCGTCTGTTTCAGACATTGAAATAACATTAAAGTATGCGAGTGAAATGATGACAATATAAATGACAGCGCTCCCAGCACTGTTACCAATGCTCTGAGGGTGGCTTTTTTAAGGAGGGGTCGCCCTCTTTTTTGGGGTAACTTTGGGTAAACTTCGAGCATCCCATTGCCTTGATATGAATAGGGGGTGCTGGGTAAGCCGGCTCATCGAACCGGCTTCTGGTTGTTGACCTTATCTTTCAATTTCCCTGAACACTTAAAGGTTACCACCTTGCGTGGCCTCAAAATCATATCGCCACCCGTAGCAGGGTTCCTGCCTCTTCGTTGCTTCTTTTCCTTGACACAGAGCTTCCCAAACCCACTGATCAGAACATCATCACCAGATTCAAGGCAGTTTTTGATCAATTCCAGAAGTATTTCGACTATGTCGGTTGAAACCTTCTTTGTGTATCCGTTTTGATCTGCTATGGCTTCAACGATTTGTACTTTTGTGAGGGTCATGTAGATGCTTCCTTTCCATGTTGAAGGTGAAATATCCGAAGCCTGTCATAATCTTCAATTTGACCCGCGTTTGTCAAGAAAATAAACAAGTTGCGAGTGTCATAAAGATCAGTTGTTGTAGTAAATAATAAGCATATCTCATGATAGGAGATGTTTGGTGGGGTTGGGTAAAACCGGAAGGGTTAAGGATGCTGACCGGAAAGCTAAGGGAATAATCTGGAGGAAGGCTGACCTTCAAACATACCTTCTTACCTTTCAGTTTCGGTGCTTTTGAAGTGGGCCTGCTACTACCTGACCTGATATCTTGCACCGTATGGGGTGGTCTTCCGGGGCCACCCCTTTCTTTTTGAAGCCTATTATTTTGTTGCATATCGATCTCGGTTTATTTTAAGATAATTTCGCCCTTCCACTGGATTACACAAGAGGTAAAGCTATGAAGGATCTGATTGCTGAAATTGTTCGGGCACTTGTTGATCAACCGGAAGAGGTTTCGGTAAATGAAATTGATGGTTCACAAACCACAGTGTTGGAAGTAACCGTAGCTAAAAGCGATATGGGCAAAGTTATCGGCAAACGGGGCAGAAACGCTCAGGCAATCAGAACAATACTGAGTGCAGCATCCGGAAAAATTCGGAAACACTACCTGCTTGAGATTATTGAGTAAGGGCACATAACTTCTGAAGGCCTGCCATGTGTGCTTTGTCTTGACATGCTAACCTCACATGTCATACAGTTCCAGTTCAATTCTGAACCCGATATTTTATTCTCTACCTAATACTCTAAATTCTGAAGCGCCATTTGCCCGGATTACGTCTCTTCAATCGAATATCCTCCGTTTTGTTGTCAGTGATCCTGGGAGGTATATAATGTATGCATTGAAACGAGATAATTGTGATAGGCGATCTGGCAAAGACAGACGCAGAAATATCAGCCTAAATCGTCTCTTCTACAAAGGACCTGAGCGAAGGGCTGTGCAAAATAGAAGGTATCTGGAAGAAAGACGAAACGGTTGGGTGAGAATCGACAAATGGTCAAGCGTGCATCTTCCAGATTTAAAAATTTCTAAATATTTGAGTGAAACCCGTAATGATTTCAGGGCCTTTTTAGATGAAACGGATTTCCCGGATCCACAAAGGATGGGTGAGCGTGGACCGAATTTCAAATATCCCGAGTGGTTGATTATGTTCATCGCTATTTTGTCAGTAAAGTTGAAAATCAAAACATATGTACAGATTCATAAAACTGCTACTAAATATTGGGACGTGATAGCACAAGGATTAGATTTAACGCCGATTAGCGAAAGACAACTGCGAGAGCGTTTAAAAAAAATCCGTCATTTCCCTGGAAAACCAGCAGCGTTCATTTTTCAGCTATTTCCTGAGCTTGAGTA
Organism: uncultured delta proteobacterium; assembly: GCA_963766255.1. Taxonomy (GTDB): domain Bacteria; phylum Desulfobacterota; class Desulfobacteria; order Desulfobacterales; family JAFDCJ01; genus JAFDCJ01. Next base: position 146,956 of record CAVXZZ010000026.1, on the reverse strand, counting down.
AAGACAACATCATCAGCGCTGATAAAATGATGAACAAAGCCAAAGGCCCTGTTTGGCACAAAAAACATAAGGAAAAAGGCTTTATCCCCAAGGGCCTGCGCGGTCTGGACCAACAAGCGACTTGGTGTAAATCAAATGCCGATGGGTGGGTTTATGGCCATGGTTCCTTTTCATTGACTTCACATCAAATTTGCAATGATTTAATCACTTTTGGCGAAATATTGAATATTTTCTCCGGTCCATCGTTATTGAATCTTGCCTTGACACTATAATTCGCCCTCTGATAACCATATTGAAATACTGAATCAATCGTATTGAAGATGACGTTTTGTTGAATGCCTTTTCAAACCTATAGGGGGTGAGATGAGAGAAAATAATTATTCAAAATCTATCACCTTACTAAATAAAAGTGTAAAATTATGTCTCTCAACTAAGGCACTTTAGTAAAATTGATTTTAGATTAGTCGGGGTTATACTGCTTTCTTAGAAAGATTTAATAAGCCTTACATTCTGCAATTTAAACTGAGTTACCGACACCTATCTACACTTGCCCCTTACATCAGCAGATCTAACAAATTTAAGGACCCTCCAAATTATCGAATCAGGCACGAAACATATAATTTTAGGCAAGCCAAAATTTGTTATCTTAGGTAATGCTTTATGCAGTCAGGCTTCTCGAGCCCTAAAGGTTTAACTTAATATAAAATAGAACCAGATTATCGACCGGATTAGGTGAGGGCAAGTTTTCCGAATTCTACCTCTTGTATAAATTCGTAGAAACCGATATTACATATCCACAAGTATAGAATATAATTTTAATACCAATAAGCCCTATCTCCTGCGACTAAATGATTAGCATAGGGCCATTCACCATTTGCAATTTGGATGTGAATTAAATTATAATTGTTTAATTAAATCCTACATGTTCAATTAAAATCTAATGTACTTGGAAAATTATGTTATACAAACTTTTCATTAAATATTCTTTATTGGTTAATATTTGCATTATCTATGCTGCCATTCCAGTTCAAGCTAAATCTATGTATGTGACCGATGTACTTAAGGTCACCCTCCGAACCGGCCCAAGTATTGATAATAAAATTATTAAAATGGTTGAATCTGGACAAAGAGTTGAGGTGGTGGAACCAGGTCAAGAATGGAGTCTAATCAGACTTTTCGATGGAAAGGAAGGCTGGATTTTGAACCGATATTTGATTCCAAACGAAACCAATAAGCTCAATTTGGAAAGATTAGATGCGGAACACTCAAACCTAAAAACTAAATTTAAGACTATATATGAAGAAAACTCGAAACTGAAAACTGATAATAAAAAGCTCAGCTCAGCTCTCGCTGCTACAGAAAAAGACCTTACACAGGTTCGCAAGGATTACGAATCCCTAAAGGCCAGTTCGACAGAGTTTTTAACTTTAAAAGCTAATTTTACAAAGGCCTCAACTGAATTATCCGAACAAACGAAAAGGGCTGACGAACTTGAAGAAAAGGTTGAAAAACTTATTTCTTCCAATTATATCAAATGGTTTTTAGCGGGCTCCGGAGTTCTCTTTGTTGGTTTTATTTTAGGGTTCAGTACTAAACGTCAACGCAGGCAATCGTCTTTGCTATGATATGTCAACCTCTCAATAAATATTCCTAAATTTTTCCGATTGGGATTCAACGAAAATTTCTGCCTGTTTAAAAAATTGTATTGAGAAATTGTAATTCGCCGCCATAATGTATTCCGTTCCCTTATACTGAATCAAAAGACTCAGATTTTATATAAAATTATCAGAATAGGAGAAAATATTGGCAATTTCGGGAAACAATCGATTTTGGGTCATTTTGATAGCCTTTATATTAGCTGCCTCTATCATAACTTTGGGCGGATATTTTATTTTTCGCAAACCCGATAAATCTGTTTCAACCGGAAAGAAGGCTGAAAGACCCGCATTACCGCGCATGGCAAATCTTCCCCCCAAAAAAATAGCGATAGAGCCACCTCCACCACCTTCTTACCAACCTGATGCCCCGGCTCTGGAGCAAGCAAGGACGGCATTACGAGAGGGAATAACCGCTGAAGATGCAGTCGTACTAGCAAAGTCCTTGCCTGAAAGTCCGGAAAGGGCTGATGCAGCATTTCTATTACTAGAATATGCTGCTGATTCAGGAAATGCAGCAGCATCTGAGCTAGTAGCGCGTTACTATGATCCTACCGATGAAACGCCTAGCGGTACAATTCGGAAAAATCCGGAAATTGCTTATGAATGGTATAAAAAAGCATCTGATGGTGGACAAGACACCCAGATACAACTGAACAGACTTCACCGGTGGGTTGAAGCACAAGCTAAGCAAGGTTCCAGGGAAGCTAGTCTACTTTTAAAGAATTGGCATTGAGTTCCTCACCTTGAAAGGACAACAGATAATGAGCAGACCAGTTGGCCGATACATAGCCATTGCTATGTCTATAATCATCAATTTTAGCCTAATCTTACTTTGGGCAAACAATTCTGTTGCGCAGCAATGCAAACCTCTTCTTATTCCTAATAAAAAAACTTTGTTTCAACGTATTATCAGCCACCCGGGAGCGAATCTTTATATTTCCGCTGATAAAGCATCCCCATTGGTTCAAACAAATTTGAAACCATTTACGGTGTTTTACATATATGAGCGGAAATATGTTGGCGATATTGAATGGTTAAAGGTTGGACCATCAGCCAATTGCAAGGTTAGCGGTTGGATTATTGGAGATTTCACATCAGAATGGCGGCAATCTTTGACGCTTACTTTCACGGAAAGGTCCGGCCGGAAACCTGTTTTATTTTTTAATAATCTAAAATCTCTCGAACAAGTTGCCGGTTCTGCTTCTCCTGAAAAACAGGTTAACCAATTAACCTCAAGTTTTACCGATTTTCAATCAGGCAGGCTATCTGGACCGGATAAATTTCCAATCCTGGCGGTGGAACCCCAGGAAGAAGCAGTTTCGAGACAGCGATTTTATCTGATGCCGATATTTCAAACAGTGGAACTCTTTGAGGGTGTAAAATTTCTTGAAGTTGCATCTATCGATCCGGGATCATGGGAATTGCCGGGCAATCCTGAATTGCGTACTGCTATCGTTTTCGTTATTGATACGACAATTTCCATGAAACCATACATCGAACGCACTAGAAAGGCGGTTCGTAGAATCTATGATGCGATTGATGAATCCGGTTTATCAGAAAGGGTTGGATTTGGTTTAGTTGCATTTCGCAGCAGCATTAAAAAAACCCCCTCGATTGAATATGTGAGCAAAGTTATTTCGGACATTAAAGATGGAACTCAACGAATGGCCTTCGAGCAGGAATTAGCCGGCGTAGAGGAAGCTAAGGCATCCACACATTCCTTCAACGAGGATGCCTTCGCTGGCCTTAAAACAGCAATTGAAGAACTCAATTGGAATCCGTACCAGTCGCGGCTTATTTTTCTTATTACAGATGCCGGTGCCATTCGTAACGATGATCCATTTTCCACCACCGGAATGAACGAGACTGAGGTCGCTGATATTGCAACTGCTCATGGCGCAAAAGTCTTTGTTTTGCATATTAAGACTCCCATGGGGAAGCGAGTTAATAATTTTCATTATGCCGAGACACAATACAGGGCTTTAACTGGACAATTAGATCCTACGATTGGTGATTTGTATGTACCTATTGACTCGAGCAGAACTGAGTTAGGCGTTCAGACATTTGGCCTTGTGGTTGAAGGCGTTGCGGGACAAATGGTGGAGTTGGTGCGATCCACAAGCGTTGGTAAGCGTCTACCAATGCCGGACCAGCAAGCCTCTAATTCCAGAGATATTGTGGCAAATGCAGAGCATAAAGCTGCTGTTTTAGGATATTCTATGCAACTCGAATATTTAGGCAAAAGAGGTAACGTACAGGCACCGCATGTAATCACCTCATGGGTCTCAGACATGGATCTGACACAGCCAGATATTCCGTCCTTTAGTGTAACCGTTCTGCTGACAAAAAATCAACTCAGCGATCTTCATCAGCGGCTAAAGATAATTTTAGATCAGGCACAGAGGACTAAACGGACCGGTGCCAGAGATTTTTTTCAAGGTATCTTGTCGGCTGCTGCCCAGATATCGAGGGATCCCTCTTTATTCAGCAAAAAGCCTTACCAGGATCTTGGCCAATTGGGGTTGATCGGGGAATTTTTGGATGATCTACCCTATCGCAGCAGTATCATGCGTCTGACAGAGGAAGACTGGTATAGGATGAGCGTTGGGGAACAACAAGCACTCATTGATGATTTAAAGTCAAAAATAAAGAGATATCAACAATACCATGATGATGTGGATAATTGGGTTAGTTTCGGAGCAACCGATCCGGGGGAAGCGTATTACCGCGTACCTTTAAGCATGATGCCATAAACTACCCGATAGGGAGCAAATCTTGTCTGACAAAAATAATCAGGCTGTTGAAATGGATAAATGCATCGAACCTTCAAACAAATCTGAGAATGAAAGCCCGGTTGTTTTTCAACTCTCCGGGGTAACGAAAAGCTGGCCCAGCGAACAGAGATTTGATCTGACTGTGCCAAAGCTCACCATTCACCGAGGAGAGAAGGTAGCCCTTGTCGGTTTTAGCGGTTGTGGGAAAAGCACCTTGCTGGATTTGCTGGCGATGGTCTTGCGACCGGACAATGTAGAGGAATTTACATTCGTTACTTCAGACCACAAGCGTCTGAATGTGGCTGAAGCATGGAGACAGAAGAATAAGAATAAATTAGCCCAAGCACGCATGCGTTTTATTGGATATGTACTTCAAACCGGAGGATTGCTGCCTTTTCTTTCCGTTTACGACAATATCGGTTTAAGCTTGTTTGGACTGGGTCAACCTGCGCAAGAAGCGGTTAAAAAGCTGGCGGTTAAACTTGGGATTGAGCGTCATTTGCAAAAATACCCTATGCAACTCTCGGTTGGAGAACGACAGCGTGTAGCTATTGCCCGTGCCATGGCGCACGAACCATCGGTTGTCATTGCTGATGAACCCACAGCCTCACTTGACCCAATAAATGCGACAGAGGTTATGGGAATTTTTACTCAAATTGCTGATGAAAAAGATGTGACCTTCATTGTTGCGACCCATGAATGGGAGCGTGTGAAAGAACTTGGATTCCGACGCATAAAATTCAGCCTTGACCGAGACCCGGCAGATGGGACTGTGCGTGCTAAAGCTACTGGCTAAAAAGAGGAAGAAATGCACAGGCTAAAAACCATTATCCGTTTGTCATTATACGACTATGTGCATGAGCGCATGCTTACGATATGCGCTGTGATGGGTCTGGCGGCAATCTTGGCTCCTTTGCTGGTTTTATTTGGCGTAAAAAGCGGGATTATCAGTACTATGGTGGATCGTTTGGTTAAAGATCCACGAAACTTAGAAGTATCACCGATCGGAAGTGGCAGCTATAGCCCTGAATGGTTTTCGACAGAAGGTAAGCTCCCTGAGGTGGCATTTCTCATCCCCCAGACACGATCAATTGCCGCGAACATGCTCCTTTCCAATTTGGAGGACAAGCGATCTTATACACTTGCGGTAGATTTAATTCCCACCGATGAAGGCGATCCGTTGTTGGAAAAGTGGGGTAAGATACCAAAAAATAATAAGGAGGTCGTGCTATCAGCATCAGCTGCGCGGAAATTGAATATGCAGATCGGACAGATCTTTACCGGCAGAGTCGGTAGATCTCTGTCTGGAAAAAAGGAACAGGTAACAATTGATTTGAAACTGATCGCGATACTTCCGATTGAAGCCTTCTCAAGGGATGCAGCCTTCGTCCGGCTGGATTTATTGAAAGCAACGGAAAATTACAGGGATGGTTTTAGCTCAAAATTATTCAGTTGGCCGGGAAAATCACCTCCCGCTGGTATAAGCGATTATCCAAGTTTTAGGCTTTATGCTCGCTCTATCTATGACGTATCAGTACTGCGCGACCGGTTGGAAAGTCAGGGGTTGGAGATCTATACAAGGGCAGAAGAGATCGAAATTGTGCACAGTTTAGATCGATCTTTCAGCCTTATCTTCAAAATCATTGCTATAGTCGCGGTTTGTGGCTACTTTGCATCAATGGCAAGCAATATCCTTGCAAATGTTAATCGTAAAAAGCGCCATTTAGGAATAGCCGGTCTCATCGGTTTTTCAACTAAAAACATTATTTGGTTTCCAATTGTACAAGCAGTTGCTACAAGCATACTGGGTACCGGACTTGCGACCTGCCTTTATCTTATTTCCGAGTTAGTTATTAATAGGCTTTTTGCTGATTATATTTCAAAAGGCGAATACGTGTGCAAGATTTCTATCGGCCACCTAATGATTGCCTTTATCTTAACTGTATTCTTATCAATCCTCGCTTCCGGTTATGCTGCTTTTCAAGTTGCGAAAATAGAACCTTCCAAGGTTATCCGTGAAATTTAGTTCGGTTTGGCCAAAGTTTTTTCGAAATCGAATTCGATTTTATGGAATGGAGCAAAAAAGTGAATATGAATGTGCCTGATTCACTCAAAAACCAGTTAAAATTTATAGGAAGCTTCCTTATTGGATTAGTATTGGTCCTGTCAGGCGAGTTTGTTATGGCGCAGGATTGTCCCACAAAAAAATACAAGCGTTCTTCCCAAACTCCCATTGTTAAGGATATGGTGAATCCGATTCCTTCTGACTATGATTTTGAATTACCGATGCCCTGTGGCGGAAGAATTATACTACGTCATGTCTGTATCCCCGTAAAGTCATTATTAGATGATTTTCAGCTGAGCCTTGGATGCGAGGATTGCAGACGTCAAGATGAAGGCTATATGGAAGCAAGGCGCATAGAACAAATATCAGGAGCATTCACACTCGGCGATTTGCCTGAATCCTGGATGGCCAAATTGGTTGAGGTTGCGGAAAAAGGCGATGGTAGATGTACGACTTCAGATAGAGAACATCCAAACGTCCTTTACTTCTTCATAGGAAAATATGAAGTCTCAAGTTGGCAGTGGCAGACCGTCATGAATGACGAATGCCCGGGATGGGATCAACCTTTCAAGTCTGACGATCCACGTCCGAAAGCAAATGTTTCATGGTTTGAGGCTGTTGAATTCACCAGGCGCTATACGCAATGGCTTTTGAAGAATGCGCAAGATTTGCTGCCTCAATTCCCTGACGGCCGATATGCTTTTATCCGCTTGCCGACTGAAGCTGAGTGGGAATATGCTGCCAGAGGGGGGCATATGTTAACCGATTCTGAATTGAATAACGAAGAATTCTTTCCTCTTAGAAACCGACCTTTGTCTGACTATGCTGTCTATACTCAAGCAGGAGCTGCCAAACCGCCGGATAAACTTGCGTGGATTGGTACAAAGTGCCCCAATCCATTAGGCCTTTTTGATACAGCCGGAAACGCTGCCGAGATGCTGTTTGAGGCATTTCGATTTTCTATCGGCTCACGGTTGCATGGAGCAACAGGTGGATTTGTTAGTAAAGGAGGAAGTTATCGTAAAGGCCGGGCTGAAATTATGCCAGGAAGACGAGAGGAGATGCCCTTTTTTCTTGAAACCGGGGAATTTTTCAGCAGTGATTTAGGATTCCGAATTGTACTATCAGCAATTGTTACTCCCCATAACCGAAGTACGATGCTAAAGCACGATTGGGTAGAATTTTCAGAACAAAACCAGCTGTTCGAACAATCGGGTATATCTCAGAAAAGCACAACTGTCTTTGATCAAAGTAAGGATATCGTTAAAGAGCTAGAGCAGCTTGCCGAATCGGCGAATAATAGCGCAGAAAAACAAACATTTAAATCAATAGCAAACTTCGTCAATAATGTTAAAGATACATACGAAGAAAGAGAGAGCAATGCGATTGACGCTCTCATATGGAGAGCGCTCTTCGCTGAGGAACATATATTCAAATACAAATCACAGCATACTCAATTGCAGAAAGAACTTAAGGTGCTAAAAAGCCTGAGTACCCAAACCATACCTGAAACAGAGGTTGGATCTATAACCATAAATATATCCAAATTATCTGAAGAGGTCATGATTAGCGAAGCGAATATCGATTACCTGGCAAATTCATATATCAATCTTATCGAGGATAGCCAGCAATTTCCTCTATATGCGATTGATCGTCAAATGGATCAAATAGTTATGGATCAGAATTTGGAGGGAGATCTGCAATCTCAGTTGATAGCTAAACTAGAGATATATAGAAAACACATAACACTGTATAACGCTAAGCCTGAAAGCATTCTGCAATCAAGAATTATCGAGGATATTATTTCGGCGGTAAGTCATTGAATATTTGGTATACGAAATCCACACTTTAGCTGAATTGTGGATTGCGGCTATAAGTTCAGCATGGACACCTCTCAAAATTCCTGTTTGATTAACATGTGTGATTCACATACATCGTTTCAATTGCTTTAACTTCAATTCTAATCGGTAATTTTGTTCCTGAATATCTTCTTTGCTTGAATCAAAATTATCATAGACCTTTGCCCAATAGGGAGTTTTTTCCGACAGATCCCATATTTTATCTATGGGCGAAGCCCCCTTTAAGGAACCGTGTGGGCGGTGCCAGTTATAGAAGAATTGCCATTCCTCCAATTGTTGCTCTATATCTTGTGCTTGCAGATCAACAGTTGAATAAAATTCGTCAATGTCAGTTTTTTGTGACCTTTCGACCTTGCCGTTTAAATGGGGGCTTGCTGGCTTGCATATTCCGCTTCATTCCGTCCACCGATTCCGGAGCAAGCCGTCCACCGATTCCGGAGCAAGCCGTCCACCGATTCCGGAGCAAACCGTCCACTTTTAATGACAATTTCGGACTAACAGCGACGCTGGTTAACTTACCGCTCAACCGGTACAATGTATCTCTGATCCAAAATCTGGGACCCAGGAGGTACATATGGCCGCGGAGAGATTAACCATGCGTAAAGTTAAGGAAGTTTTACGGCTCAAATTTGATGTTAAACTCAGCAACCGCCGGATTGCTCAAAGCTGCTCGATGGCTCACAGTACGGTTGGCGAATATATCCGCCGTTTTCGCCAGTCATCACTGAACTGGCCGTTATCCGAGGATATCGATGATAGCCGTCTTGAGCAATTGCTGTTTCCCCCTCTACAGCTGGGATCACCCCATATCCGCCCGGCTCCTGATTGCGCCTATATCCACCGGGAACTGCGCCGCAAAGCCGTGACACTGATGCTGCTGTGGCAGGAATACAAGCAGAAGCATCCTGCAGGCTACCAGTACAGCCAGTTTTGTCATCGGTATCGACGCTGGACACGGCAAATTGATCCGGTCATGCGTCAGCAACACATCGCCGGCGAAAAGCTGTTTGTTGATTATGCCGGTATGACCGTTGCCGTATATGATCTTCAAAGCGCCAAGATGCGCGAGACTCAAATATTTGTGGCCGTGCTCGGCGCTTCCAATTATTGCTACGCAGAAGCCACCTGGACGCAGTCGCTGCCGGACTGGATCGCCTCTCACACGCGCGCTTTTGCCTTTTTGGGCGGAGTGCCTCAGGTCCTGGTGCCCGATAATTTGAAAGCCGGGGTCAAAAAGGCCAGTTTTTATGAACCGGATCTCAACCCCACTTATCTGGATCTGGCCAATCATTATGGCTACCGCGGTCATCCCTGCCCGGGTGCGCCGTCCCAAAGACAAAGCCAAAGTGGAAACCGGCGTTCAAATTGTGGAACGCTGGATCCTGGCGCGGCTTAGAAACCGTCAGTTCTTCAGTCTGCGACAATTAAATCAAGCCATCGCCGAGCTGCTCGAAGATCTCAATAACAAGCCCTTCCAAAAGCTACCCGGAACTCGAAAGTCCGCCTTTGAAAGCATGGACCGGCCAGCTCTAAATCCGCTGCCTTCTCAACCTTACCAGTTCGCCGAATGGAAAAAAGCCACGGTCAATGTGGACTATCATATCGAAGTCGACCGCCATTATTACAGCGTGCCCCACACGTTAATCAAAAAGAAAATCGATGTGCGCATCACAAACAACACCATCGAATGCTTCTACAAAAACAAACGGGTGGCCAGTCACATCCGCAATCACCACAAGGGGCGTCACAGCACCATCAAAGAGCACATGCCCAAATCCCATCAAAAATGGGCCGAGTGGACGCCGCGAGCGATTTGTCCGCTGGGCGGCAAAAATCGGTCCGCACACCCAAAGCCTGATTGAAAATGTCCTTAACTCCCGTGCCCATCCCCAGCAGGGCTTTAGAAGCTGCCTGGGGATCCCACGGCTGGCCAAAGGCTATGGCAATGATCGACTTGAAGCCGCCTGTCATCGAGCGGTCGCCATCGGCGGCACCAGCTATCGAAGTGTGCAGTCGATCCTTAAACACAATCTGGATCAAAAACCGTTGCCGGATCAATCCTCTAAAAATCCACCCATCGAGCATACCAACATCCGCGGGGCGCGGTATTATCACTGAAAGGAGATTAACTTATGCTTGTTCATCCCATTATTGACAAATTACAATCTTTACGATTCTTCGGAATGCGCACCGCCTTTGAGGAGCAGATGCAAACCGCCGATATCGATCAACTCAACTTCGAGGAACGCATCGGGCTTCTGGTCGACCGCGAGATGACCGAACGCGAAAACCGACGCTTTAAAACCCGACTGCGTAAAGCCAAACTGCGACAACATGCCAGTGTGGAAGATGTCGACTTCCGGCATAAGCGTGGCCTGGAAAAATCCGGGTTCATGCAGCTGGCAGACTGTCAGTGGATCAAAGAAGCTCTAAACACTCTGATCATAGGCCCCACCGGGGTCGGCAAAACATATCTGGCTTGTGCCCTGGCTCACAAAGCCTGCCAGCAGGGTCACTCCACACTTTACTTCCGGCTGCCCCGGCTGCTGCAGGAGTTGGGTATTGCAAAGGCCGACGGAAGATATGATAAAATTTTAAAAACACTTTCAAAAACCCGTCTGCTGATAGTTGATGACTGGGGGCTAAAACCGCTTGTCAAAGATCAAAGTCATGATCTTTTAGAAATCCTTGAAGATCGTCACGGCCTGCGCTCAACGCTTGTGACCAGTCAGCTGCCCGTTGAGCACTGGCATGAGATTATCGATAATCCGACTCTGGCCGATGCTATCTTAGATCGGCTCATTCACAATGCATATCGAATTAATCTGAAAGGAGAATCTATGCGCAAAAAGAAAACCAGTTTGACTAAAAACAAATAATTTGAGATTCAATAAAAACCAGCGTCGCTTCGCTCCGACTCCCGGACGCCTTCAACCGGAATCAGTGGACGACTTGATCCGGATTGCCTGGACGACTTGCTCCGGATTTACCGGTCGGAATCATCGGAATAGGCACTGGCTTGATGGGTCTGAATTTTATGGATTGTTTCAACAGAAATTTTTGAACTTTAATTGCGAAAAATTCACCACCCCGATCTGTTTGAAATCGCTGGATTGGAAAGGGCATCTCTTCCATAACCCGTTCGATGAAAAGCAACGTATTAGCAGCTGTACGGCGCTTATAGAGGCCTAATACGCGGAATCTGGTGGTGCCGAAGCAATTCGTTTTGAATTCGTCTGGCTCCTAATTTTCGTTTTTTTCTGAGGTAGAGAATAATTTTCTCATGTTGAGCCGTGATCTTTTTATTGGGGCTACTATGGGGCTTGCGGCTCTGGTCCTGTAGACCGTCAATCCCTTGTTCAAGGTAACGTTTATGCCATTTCCTAAGCGTCGGCCTCGAAATTCCACAACGCCTACAAACTAATCCTGCATCACCTGTTTGCTCATATAGTTTTACCCATATTTGTCTTGCTTCAATATTGGATTCCATAGTTCAAGATTCATATCATTCAGTTGAAACGATGTCTATGAATCACACATTTAATTCTATGGTGCGATAGCAACCAGCCTGAAGTCGGTTGTAAGTGCGGTGTGTTAGATCCAAGGAAGATCTGCGTTACATCGCCCCACTACGGCAGGTAGGAAGCCTAACCGGAAAATTGCAATTTTTTATTTTGATCGATGTTGTGATATGATTCTAAAATCTGAAATTTGGCAGGGGTATTAATACCGTTGATATATAGCAGAAATCGGTAATTGAGACTCATTTGCAATAAGTTAAAGATGTATGCAGTTTTTATAAGGCGCTGTTTCCAAAAACCTTTAAACAGTTTCCTGCTTTTTTAGTCAGTATCTTCTCACTGAGGTCATCTTCAAAACTGAAAAATATCTGCCACCACACCAATCACACATATAATACTTCGTAAATAGTAATAATTTCATCCAAAACACTCGGGGTATTCTTTTCCTTTAATTTTCCTTGCACTGCGGACACTTATTACTAAACGTGATTTTATTTATTCCGTATTCTTTCATTTTCTGCTCTTATATGCCCAAATTAGATGTGCCACGAAATTACCAAAAAGTTGCTTGTAAATTTCGTGGCCCAAAAATGTTTTACTATTAACGAAATTTACTTTTTAAATTTCTTTCTAATAATTGCGAGGCCTCCTAAACCAGCCGCCACTAATAGCATCGTTGCCGGTTCCGGGACCGGGCTTGGAGGTGTCCCACCATTTTCTTCATTCATTACATAATCTGTCTGCATCCTTTGAGTTGAAACTGCAGGGTTACTTCTTCCTTTGCCACCGCCACCTCCACCTCCCATGGCGTAAACTTTTCCGTCCGGATAAATATCGAGCGGAAAGGGAACCACTAAAAAGGATAGGCCTATTGCTACGCAAATTAGAATTTTCAGTCTTGACCAGGTCATCTTCAATCTCCTCATTGATTGTTATCGAAAAAACGGAAATTAAGAATTATTACTTAGTAAATTGATTTGCCACCATTTATTGGTGCAAAATCAGTGCCATCTAATTTTTGCTTTTTGAGGTTATGACATAACGGCATAGTATTTAAATATTTACAGCTATTAAAGGGGTAGGAAAATTATGCAAAGTCATAGAAATGAATGTGTATTTGAGAAATACTTTACACAAACACATGAATGATTCGACACAAAAACACTAATGATTAAAAGTATTTTTACTACATTGTGGTGTTGATTGGTGTAATGAAGTGATAGACGGGATTGATCGTCTTGATGCACAATATTTTGACAGTACCACCAGCGATCATAAAGTCCTGATACCCTAAGGGTATACGGTAAGAACCAGGCTTCTCAAAACCTGTGGTAACTTGATAATATGTCAACTTTGCAAATAATGCAGATACCATGTGATTTGAATTGGCGATGCTAAGGCAGGGGCGGGGTTAAGGCATGTTTGAATTGTATAGCTATTGCCATTAATTCGACTGAAGGTAAGTTAGCCCCTGCCAGCATCATATATGATTTTAACTTCTATTATTTTTGAACCTTTTTCTGCCAAATCCTGCAATTCCTATCAACCCAGTACCCAATAAAAGCATTGTGGCTGGCTCGGGGACTGGTGCATGAACATCATTGCCGCAAGTGTAAGCGAATCTAACATTCCAGTTAGCGAAATCACTGCCATTGAATAAAACGCCAATAGTATTGAAATCCGAGCCATCTATCCACTCCAAGCTAATTATACTTCCTACATCCGTTCCGAATCCGGTTACTATTTCATTATCGCCATAGCTGGAAGTACTAATGTCATAATAATCATTGGAGCGAAACAATTTATCGGCGGAATATATTTTACCTCTGTCTATTTGTTCTTGATCATAGTCATCATTTGGGTCATAGGTATTTGAGTGATCTCTCAATGGAACAAATTTGTCTGGAGTGTAATCACCGTCCGAAGGATCATCCAAAAAGACGTCACCAAGCTTTGCTCCTAAATGCGGATCATCCCAGCCTAAATTCCAACTTAAAAAAATCTCCAATTCTGTTGACTGTTGCCATTATCCTGGGACCATTTATGGCCGAAAATCTCGAAATAGTATGCACTTCCTATGACATCAAGGCCACGTTGAGCAGGTTCGTTGTCATTTGGATGTAAGTAGGTATCATAAATAGAATCAGCTGGCAGTGTAGGAAGAGCAAAACTAGTCCCTACGAAAATCGCCAATAATAAGAAGCTTGACAATATGAATGCTTTTTTCACTCTTTTCTCCTCTCAAATCAGATTAGAAGGTTTTTTTTTCTACTTCATAACAGCAAAGTTCATACCAAATTTTGGTAATGTGGAATAAGACGAACAATTGAAATATAATTTAATAATTTCTATCTGTTATAAAGACATTAGTTTTTTTAACCTCTTTTAATTTTTATCCAGCAATTATTTAGGTAATTTCTGAACTAATCTTATGTAACTAAGGTCAGAAAAATTGGATAACTTTTACATAAAGAAAACCCAAAAATTAGAATAATTGATTTCTTCTATATGCTTAACAGATTGGGGAATAGAAATTTTTTTTCGAAATTGCAGTTCGAGACGCAAAGATAGGATTAATGGAGGCGGTCTTATATAGACAGATTTGAGGATTATTGAAGGTTCTTACATAGAAAAAAATTCAAAAAAATGACATCTTTGAAAACCAGACATATCTTTCAAAATCTGTAATCCGAAACTATGCGAAATTTTTACAGATATGATCCGTATATCCTATAATTATAGGTTTTTAATAATGCTTGCAGCGTTACAGCTATATTTGGTTTCAATCAGTGAATATGCTTAGATTATTGCAGATGTAGAACCACTATGGTTGCCGAGAACCCGCTTTCACGACCTGAGGCATACCTATGCCAGCCTTAAAATTCGAACAAGGCGAAAATCTGGTTTATATCTCAAAGCAAATGGGCCATTCCAGCACCACCGTTACCTCAACCATTTATGCCCATCAGATCAACGATAAAAACTATGAATCAGCCTGTGGTCTTGAGGAAATGATTTTTGAAAAAAATGGTAGCAAAATGGTAGCAGAAAGTGAAAAAGGGTTTACGGAAAACCCCGTAAACCCTTGATATTCATGGTGCGCCAGGCAGGATTTGAACCTGCGGCCTACGGATTCGTAGTCCGGCGCTCTATCCGGGCTGAGCTACTGGCGCTTAGAAAAACATTTGAAATTTAGGTGCTACATAAGCTAAAGTGCTGTTGTTGTCAATCCCTTTGTTTACTGAGCTGTTGCAATAATTCGTGGTTATTCGTGTCAATTCGTGGTTAACTAAATTTAAAAAGACTAAGATAATACGATGGAACCATTTCATGAAAAATATATGAGGTTAGCCTTGTCCGAGGCGAAAAAAGCTGGACAAATGGGTGAAGTTCCGATAGGTGCAATACTCGTCTCTGAAGATGGAAAAATATTGTCTTCCACTCACAACCGGACGATTGATATGGCGGATCCCACCGCCCATGCGGAAATTTTAGCACTTCGCGAAGCAGCATTAAAAATTAACAATTACAGATTGTTAAATACATCGCTGTATGTTACCGTTGAGCCCTGCATGATGTGCATGGGGGCCATGGTGCACGCCAGGATTTCCAACGTCATTTTCGGTACGAAAGACCCCAAATGGGGCGCCGCCGGTTCGCTGTACAATTTTGCCGGGGATGAGCGTTTAAACCACCGGGTGACAGTCACCAGGGGGGTGTACGAGCATGAATGCCGAAGTCTGATGCAGGAATTTTTCCGTTCCAAACGGGTTTAGTGGATATTGAATCCTTTAGGATCAAAAAACTGATATTTATTTGTCGTCATTACCAGGTTAACCATACAAATGCCTAAAAAGGAGACAACATTGTGGCGAATGTCGTAATTGTCGGAACCCAATGGGGGGATGAAGGCAAGGGCAAAATTGTCGATTTATTGGCCGAACATGCCCATGTGGTGGTTCGATTCCAGGGCGGCAACAACGCCGGTCATACCATGGTGGTCGCCGGTGAGCAATTTATCTGTCACTTGATTCCGTCCGGGATATTGCAGGACAAAACCTGTATCATCGGCAATGGGGTGGTGGTAGATCCCGCCGTATTATTAGAGGAAGTCGACAATTTGAGAAGCCGAGGATTTGATATTGGTGAAGACCGTTTGTTGATTTCCGAGAGAGCCCATCTGATCATGCCCTACCACAAGAGTGTCGATCATGCCCGGGAGCAATTTAAAGGTGATAAAAAAATTGGGACCACCGGACGCGGAATTGGGCCCGCTTACGAGGACAAGGCCACCCGCCGGGGGATCCGGTTTGTCGACCTGCTGGATCCCGAAGGTTTCGCTGAAAAAGTGCACACCAACCTGGATGAAAAAAATTTTTATTTGAAAAATTACCTGTCCGCGGACACTCTTGACGCCCAGGAGATCATCGATCAATACCGGATATACGCAGATCGACTGGCACCCCATGTGGCCAACGTTTCGGTTATCATTAACACAGCGATTAAAGAGGGACAGCATGTTATGTTTGAAGGGGCCCAGGGCACCCACCTGGACATCGATCATGGCACTTACCCCTTTGTGACCTCCTCCAATACACTGGCGGGAAATGCCTGCTGCGGTTCCGGTGTTGGCCCTAAGCAGATTGACGAAATCATTGGCATCGTAAAAGCCTATACGACGCGGGTGGGGGCGGGGCCGTTTCCATCGGAATTATTCGACGATATGGGTGATCATATCCAGGAAAAAGGTGCCGAGTTCGGAGCCACTACCGGTAGACGGCGTCGCTGCGGATGGCTCGATACCGTCATCCTGAGAAATGCGGTCCGATTGAACGGCCTGACCGGACTGGCCATCACCAAACTGGATGTACTCGACGGTCTGGAATCGGTGAAGATCTGTACGGGATATGAGTATCAAGGTGAAATTATTGAAAATTTCCCGGCAAGCCTGGATGTTCTGGCTGACTGCCAACCCGTATATGAAACCTTGCCCGGGTGGGCTGAAGATATTACCAGTCTCAGGAGGCTCGAGGATTTTCCACCCAACGCCAGAAGCTATCTCGATCGTATTGCCGAGCTCGCCGAAACCGAGCTGCACATTGTTTCTGTGGGACCGGACCGTGAACAGACGATCGTCTTGAAACATCCGTACCAGTAAGCGTGCAACGCTTACTGGTCGTTGATTAAGTTGAATAGTTGATTCTTGCTAAGCAGGCTGTGCAGTAGTTCTAAATAGTGCTCATTATCTGTAACAGTGCCTGAACTCTTCGGCCTTCTTCCGAAAATTAAGCCAATTGCCGTGCTGTCGGTCGTTGACCCAATTAACAAAATCAACTTAATCAACTCAATAAACTGCTTTTAACGGTTGACAATTATTGGACTTTACCCTAAAAGGGGGGGTTGTCGGGACGTGGCTCAGTCTGGTAGAGCACAGCGTTCGGGACGCTGGGGTCGGAGGTTCAAATCCTCTCGTCCCGACCAAATTAAATCAAGTAGTTAGCCCGGTTTCAGAAATGAGACCGGGCTTTTTTTGTGATCCATGTATTGCCAAAAATGGGGAAACTCATTATCTTTAAATGCTACGATATGCAAGGTTATTTGAACGAATTAACCTGGACAAAAATGAGATCTTCAAATTGGTCGGCAATAAGTATCGGGCCATCTAACCATCTAATAAGGGGGTGCTGTAATGGGAACTAAAAGGAGCCCTTGGCGGGGTTATAACCATAGAAAGATTTATCTTGTCTTATTCGGTTCATTCATTTTACTTTTTTGGGCTGGAATAGCCCCGGCAGACCCCCCCGAGACAGTTCAGCATCTAATGACCGAACCGGCGACGATGTTCGATCTGGGAATCGCCCGCTTAGAGAACTTATTGAGAAATAATCAACCGGGAACACTCCAGGTTTCATATGATTGGGAACATAATAAAATTAAAATTAGCGTGTTCAGATTCAACAGGATGTCGCCAGGAGAAAAAAACAGAAATGTAGAAGACCTCAGGAGGTTTGTCGTCCAGGATATCACTAAAATCAGAAGTGACTTAGACGTAAACCCGGTTACAGGTGAGATCGACCCAGGCTATACAACCCTTGAAAATTGTTTCAGGCATGCGGGCTATCCCAATAAGGACGGGCAAACTAATCTTAAAAATGAACTATATAATATGACTGAAATCTCAGCGAAGGTAATCGTGCATAGAAACGAAGCATTCGTTGAGGCCAGGGTCCCATTGAAAGGAAATAGAATAGAATGGGTCAAGTTTCATTGAGTATTGAAGTGGTTTCAAAACGACTTCTATTCAATTAATTTTGCCAGCCCCTCAAGCCCCAGCAAATAACCGTGGGCACCGAAACCTGAAATCCGGGCCGCAGCAATGTCGGCTATCAGAGATTTGTGTCGAAAGGGTTCGCGTTTATAAATGTTGGAAAGATGTATTTCAACGACCGGTATATCCAGCAGGGACAGGGCATCCCGGATGGCAATGCTGGTATGGGTGTAGGCTGCCGGGTTGATCAGGATTCCGTCACATGATGCCACGGCCAACTGAATCCTTTCGACGATTTCCCCCTCATGGTTGGATTGAAACGTTTCGATTTCCAGGCCCAGTTTTTCACCCAGGGACAAAAGCCGGGCATTGATCTCATCAAGACCCTGATGGCCGTAGATCTCAGGCTCCCTTCGGCCGAGCATGTTCAAATTGGGCCCGTGAATCACCAGAACGCTGCTGCGTGACGATTTATCCGACATTGCGAATCCTCCCCCCCTTTCTCCTTCGGCTCACTTATCCTAATCAACTCAATCAACTTAATCAACTATTCCCTTGACCAGCGAATTCGCCCTGCTCCAATTTGGAATTTATGTCCTCCATAATCTGAATAAACTCCATGCGTTTCTTTTTGGCATAGGGATTATAATGATGCATATCCTGGAACAACTGCCAGGTGTCCCGTTCGACAACTTCCAGAATCCGCAACAGCCGTTTATACCCTTCCGTATCAATGTCCAGCGGCGAGGCCCCGCATTGCGATAAGGTCCTTCCGATCAAATGGGTCAGGGAAAGGCTGGTGGCGATTTGCTCGTCATGCTCCCGGGCGGTGGCTTCAATGACGATCAGCCCTTTGGACGCCAGATAGGTTTTGACTTTATGGTATTGTTCCTCCGGCACCCGCACCCTGCATAAACAAATTTTTCTATCCTGCAATGAATCGGCGGCACTGTCAGGCCCGAACATGGGATGGGTGGCCAGAATGGATACGGATTCCGGCAATTCCTTTGACATCCACTGAACGGGATATTCTTTCACCGAGCAAACGTCGATGACAAGGGCATCAGGTTTAAGCAACGGGGCGATTGTTTTCAAGTTAGCGCGAAAGGTTGAAATTGGGACACAGGGTATGACAATATCCTGCCGGCAAACCGTCTCCAGGGATGCCGGCTGGGCGCCGGTGTCGGCGATCTCCGATGATTTATCGGACCTGTTGTAGACAAACACATCAAGATCCTGGGATAGATAATGTGACACCAATTTTCCGAAACGACCAAATCCAATAATTCCAATCATAGGGCCTCTGCAATTTTATTAAAACCGCTTACAAGGTTTTCCTCGGAAACGGCATAGGATATCCTGATGTGCCCCGGCACCCCGAAGGCTTCGCCGGGAACAACGGCAACACCATAGTTTTCAAGCAGACCTGCGGCAAAATCTACGGCTGTCATACCGTTCTTGAGATGCTGCCGAACGTCCGGAAAGAGATAAAACGCCCCCTGCGGCTTTAGACATTCAAATAATTTCTCGGTTCGGCCGAAGGCGTAGTCTCGTTTTTTCTCCAATTCATTGCGCCATCCGGCAACGATACTTTGATCCATATCCAGGGCCGCAAGGGCACCGTATTGGGCGAATGTGCATACATTGCCGGTTAAATGACTTTGCAATCGTCCAACGGCCGTAACAATTTCAGACGAAGCAGCCAGATACCCTATTCTATAACCGGTCATGCTATAGGCTTTCGAAAAGCTCCGAATGACGACCAGCCGGTCACGAATCATTTTAAAATCAAAAAGGCTCTGGGCTCCCATGTCATCATAAACAAACGCGCCGTAAGCTTCATCCGAAATCACATACAACCCATGCTCGAGGGCCATTTGGGCAATATTTTCAAGGTCCTTTGCGGGATATACCGCCCCGGTTGGATTATTGGGTGAATTGATAAGAATGGCCCGTGTTCTGCTGGATATGGCCCGTTCGATGGCATCGCAATCCAGCTGGTGATCGCGGGTATCCACAAAAACCGGCTTTCCGCCGGCTATACTGACCTGCTGTGGGAAGCTCACCCAGTATGGCCGTGGGATAATAACCTCGTCGGATGGGTTGCAAAGGACCTGAAATATCGAGAACAAACACTGCTTTGAACCGTTTGCGATGATAATATTCCCGTCCTCATATCCTTCAAACTGCCCTGCCAGGCCTGACTTTAATTCCTGCAGGCCGGATACTGTGCCGTACCGGGTCCTGCCGTCATCCAAAGCCCGCTTGGTGGCTTCAATCACCGGTGGGGGGGTGTTGAATTGCGGTTCTCCCACCGCCAGGTCAATAACTTCCCGGCCCTGCTGACGGAGCTGCTGCAACAGTCGCGTAAATTGCACCGTCTGTGATTCTTCAACACTGTTTATACGGTCAGACAATCGCATGAAAAATAGACTCGTGATTTTCAATAAGTTTATTAATATCAGAAACCTGCTTGCCCACCGCAGCCTTAAAGGCGAAGGAGGGACACCTGAAACCTTTTCTACCGGGATCGTTGCTGAAGCACCAAATCCGCTATTGCCAGGGCCGCCATGCTTTCGACAATCGGTACGGCCCGGGGAACCACACAGGGATCATGGCGGCCTTTGGCTTCCAGGATCGTGTTGGTGCCTTCAAAGTCGGCCGTATGTTGGGCCTTGCCAATGGTCGCAGGCGGTTTAAAGGCTACTCGAAAAATGATGGGTTCACCATTGGAGATACCGCCTTGAACGCCGCCGCTGTAATTGGTAATCGTACCCAGGCGGCCATCTTTTTTTACAAAACAATCGTTGTGCTGCGAACCGGTCATACGGGTGCCGTCAAAACCCGAGCCGATTTCAAATCCCTTGGTGGCCGGAATCGACATCATGCCTTGAGCCAGGCGCGCTTCCAGCTTGTCAAACACCGGCTCCCCCAGCCCGGCGGGCACCTGCCGGCAGACACAGGAAACAATCCCACCCAGGGAATCTTGGTCTTCTTTGACCGCCATGATGGCCTGCATCATTTCTTCGGCTTTTTGGGGAGATGGACAACGCACCAGGGTTTTATCAACCTCTGCACGGGTGATACGGCTGTCATCTATTTCGCCGGCCGCAATCGTGCCCACCGAGCTCACCCAGGCAACAATTTCTACCCCATAATCCTGGTATAAAAATTTTTCGGCAATCGCACCGGCAGCAACGCGACCGATAGTTTCCCTGGCACTCGATCTGCCGCCCCCGCTTGATGTACGGATGCCGTATTTCATCTGATAGGTATAGTCAGCATGGGACGGGCGTGGGACTGAACTCATCTGGGCGTAATCGCCGGGCCGCTGATCCTTGTTGGCCACGGACATGCCGATGGGTGTCCCCAGAACACGGCCGTTTTCAACGCCGGATAAAATCGTCACCCGATCCGCCTCTTCCCGGTCCGTGGTCAACCGGGTCTGTCCGGGTCGGCGACGGTCGAGTTGGGGCTGGATGTCCTTTTCGCTGAGGGTTAATCCGGGAGGGCAGCCATCCACGATGGCACCGACTCCTTTCCCGTGAGACTCACCGAAGGTTGTTACCCTGAAAATGTTTCCAAATGTACTGGACATATGTCAGTTCTCCATACCATATAAGTGTTAACGAACAAATTTGCTTTAAAAGATGAACGTCCAACATCGAACGTCCAACGTCGAACATCAAATAAGGAAGTCGCTCCGCTCCCCAATTTAATTTTATTTGTTTACTATTCCTGTTTTTTCATCTTTTCCATTCAACGTTCGATGTTCATCCTTTCAGTGTTCGATGTTCATTTTTCAGGGTCTAAGGCCCTAATCTTTTCCAGAATGCTTTCAGTAACCCCACGGACATCATTCTCATCGGTATCCACAAAAAAATCCATGGCCCTTTTGTAGAGAGGTTCCCGTGATTGCAGCGTTTCTTCAATTTCTGAAATACTGTCATGCAATGTGAGGGCCGGCCGAAAACCCAGGGTATCCATATCCTGCAGCATCCTGGCTTTTATGGTTTCACGTTTGGCCCGCAGCCAGATGATTTTACCGCTATTCTTCATGCACATCACATTCTCGTCATTGAGAACAATGCCTCCGCCCGTGGCCACAATCTGTCCGCCCTGACAACAAACGGTTTTTAGAACTATGTGCTCCATCTCTCTGAAGCGTTCCCAGCCGTGGGCGCCAACGATTTCCTTAATACTCATTCGCTGCTGGGTCACCACCAAAGCATCCGTATCAACAAATGGGCGGCTGAGTTCTTCCGCAAGGGACCCTCCCACCGTTGATTTACCGGTGCAGCGGTATCCGATTAGAAAAAGGTTATTTGGGTTCAGAGGTTCAGGGTTCAAGGTTCAGGATTTCCATTCTATCAAAAAGTCCAGCGTTCTGGGTTCAGCGTTCAAGATACTGGCCACTGGTAACTGGTTCCTGGTCACTGGTATCGAAACTTCGGTGGTGGGATCGCCAATAAGTCTTGATACTCGATATTCGATGCCCGATTCTCGATGACAGTCTGACTGATCCGAAACGCCGATTATCAGATAATCGAGCATCCAGTATCGAGTCTCGAGTATCACAAGTTAACGGCAACCAATCACCAGTGACCAGCAGCCAGAAACAAGAGACCTGCAACCAGTGACCTGAACCTTGAACCCTGAACCTTATTTACACATTCCTTCAAACACCTGCCAGTAATTCGGAAAAGATTTTTCAACACAGTGTTCGTCCCGGATAATGGTTCCGGGAGCGGCCAGGCCTGCCACTGCAAAGCTCATGGCGATCCGGTGGTCACCGTATGTCTCAATTTCGGCTCCCCGGGGTTGGCCCCCTGCAACCATCAATTCGTCATCGGTGCAGCGTGCCGTAATACCCATTTTTAAAAGTTCGTTAACGACAGAAGTTAAACGATCACTCTCTTTAGATTTCAAATGCGACACGTTTTTAATGACGGTGGTCCCTTCGGCAAAGGCGGCAACCACCGCCAGGGTGGGAACGACGTCCGGCATGTCTCCCATATCGATTTGAACTGCCCGCAGCCGGTCGCCACCGGCAACTGTAATCCCATCAGGCTCGTTTTTGATCGTGCACCCCATGGATTCCAAAACTTTTGAAAAATTCACGTCTCCCTGACAGGAATTCTGGCTGACACCTTTCACTTTGACGGCCGTTTGGCAGATCGCTGCCGCCGCCCAGAAATAGCCGGCCTGGGACGCATCAGCTTCCACCTCATAGGTTCCTGATCGAAAGGCCTGCTTGCCGGCAACTTGAAAACCATCGTACCCCTGGCGGTCAACTGCTATCCCGAATTTGGACATGACATCAATGGTCATATCCACGTAAGGCCGTGAAACCGGTCCTTCTGTTACGCCAATTTTCAGCCCCCCTTCGGTGCAGGGGGCCATCAGCAGCAGTCCGGTAAGATATTGACTGCTTTCCCGGCAGGAGATTGTGACCGTCGTTCCCGACAGATTCTTCCCGTTAACTTCAACCGGCGGGCAGCCATTGCTATGGGCTGAACGGGCTTGCACCCCGATCTGCCCTAAAGCATCGATGAGCGCCTGAATGGGCCGTTGGGCCATGCGATCATTTCCCAGAAGCGTAACCGTATCTTTGCCCAGGGCGGAAATAGCCGTCAACAGGCGAATAGAAGTGCCTGAATTTCCAAGATAAATAGATTTCGTGCTCGGTCGAAGATCTCCTTTGGTGCCGAAAATAACGAGTCGATTATCGTTCTTTTCCTCGATTCGGATGCCCATCTGCCCCAGGGCCTTCATCGTCAGCACCGTATCTTCACTCAGCAGCGCATTCTCAATGCTGCACATACCATCAGAAAGGGCTGAGGCAATCAGGAATCTGTGGGTCAAGCTTTTCGAACCCGGTACCGAAACCTCGCAGTGGGCTTTCATATGATGGGGTTTAATTTCGATCATAATTACCAACAAGCTATTTGCTATTATTAGAGCGCAAATCTCTTCTAAACCAATGCTGTCATCACCGAATGGCTGGAAAGCTAGGATGCCAGAATGCTGGAAAACAATGGGTATTTTAAGCTTTCAAGCCTTCAAGCATCCCAGCTTCAAGCCTTAGCCGCTTTCCAGCTCCTCCAGGACAACCCTGCGCATAACATCCACCGGAGCCTTTTTACCCGTCCACAATTCGAATTGGACGGCCCCCTGGTGGACGAACATTGAAACGCCGTCTACGGTGGTACATCCGATGCTTTGCGCCTCTTTCAAAAAGCGCGTCTGCAGAGGGTTGTAAACCATGTCCATAACCACCATTTTAGAATCCAATAGCCTGGGAGACAGCGGCATGCTGTCGATATCCGGCATCATGCCGGCCGGTGTTGTGTTGACAACGATTTGATACGGCAGTGCCTTTAACTCCGCCAGGGGCATAAAGCGGCACCCTAAATCCCCGGCCAGTTTTTCTCCGCGCGATGGTTGAGCGGTTAATAATGGTAACGTTGCCCCCTTCCTGCTTCAGGCCGAATCCTATCGCACGGGCTCCGCCCCCGGCTCCAATAACCGCCACATCCTTGCCCTTGATCGCTGTTTTTTCGGACAACGCTTTGACGGCCCCCGCACAGTCCGAATTATAACCGTGAAGGATCCCGTCCCGGTTAAGAATTGTATTGACGGCACCGATATTTACGGCCATCGGGTCGACTTCATCCAGATAGTCCATTACAGCAACTTTGTGAGGAATGGTGATACTGGCACCCCGTATACCGAGGCTTCGGATTCCGTCAACGGCTGCGGCAATATTTTCGACCCGGAAAGCGAGATAGCATGCGGCCAGTCCCGAATGGGCCAAAGCGCTATTGTGCATCACCGGGCTCAGACTGTGGCCGATGGGATTGCCGATGACAGCATACAAAGGGGTGACACCGGCTTTTATCCACGGGCTTTGGACCCCCCGACCCGCAGCAATAACCGCTTTAAATATTTGATGGAGTGCAGTTTCATTTAATGGCCCCTTGTTCAAAGAAGAAAGTCGCTGGTAAATCGCACTTTCGCGTTGGGAATCCACAACAGCCGTACCCGAGCGGTCCTTGACTTCCCCAATTTTCCTGGCCACCATGAGCCGCTGGTTGATCAATTCAAGGATTTGATCATCAATCCCATCGATGCGCCGACGCAATTTTTGGATTTCCTTCATGATAGGCTGTTATCCAATTCTAATAACAATTAACATAACGCCTAATTGGGTGCTCTTCACTCAATTAGGGACTATCGATCAATTCCACTAACTCCCGAATTGAAATTTGATCCACAACTGCCTCACCTATTTTTTTAAGAAGTATAAATTTAAGGTTGTCCCCTTCCCTCTTTTTATCTTTCCAGATTGCTTCGAATACTTTTTCCCGGTTGAATTCGAGGCGGACCGGCAGTCTGAATTTTTCCAGCAAGCTGGAAAGCCGGATCGAATCTTCCGGCTTCAGATATCCTTTTTTTTCGGAAAGCTCTGACGCCAGAACCATGCCGGCGCTTACAGCTTCGCCATGGGGTATCTGCAGCACCTTCTCGATGGCATGTCCCAGGGTATGTCCAAAGTTTAGCTTTCGCCGTTCCCCTTGCTCCGTCGCATCCTTATTGACAATGGTGGATTTGATAATAACCGAGTCGTAGACCACCTTTTCGATAACTTTCGGGTCATAGTCCAAGGCCCGGGCCCAATTTTGCTCCAGGTAATCAAATAGCCGATCATCGGCAATGGCACCATGTTTGACGATCTCGGCAAAACCGCAATGAAAATCTCTTGGGGCAAGGGTCTGCAATAAATTCTGATCACAGATAACGAACTCGGGCTGACTGAAAATCCCCACTATATTTTTGTAGCCTCCGAAGTTGACACCGTTTTTACCGCCAACACTGGCATCTACCTGGGAAAGGAGGGTGGTGGATACAAACCCGAACCGGATCCCGCGCATATAAGTCGAGGCAACAAATCCGGCAATATCGCAGACAATACCACCGCCGATACCGACCACAAATGACTCTCGATCCGTATCCAGTTCCAGCAGTTTATCATACAGGACTCTGACCGTATCAAGGGTCTTAATTTTTTCTCCGGTATCGATTGTAATGACAGCACCCGGCGGAAAATGGTGTCCCCAGTGTTTTTGAACATTCGTATCCGTAATAATAATCGGCCGGTTTACCGGCAGGTATTGTTTGAGATTTTCCAGCCGTTCGCCAATCAAAATGACGGATTTGCCGATAGGGGTGTTAAGTTTGACAGTTTTCATAGCGCCCGCACCCATCTATCGCTGCTGCTCAATTTAGATGAGTTCACCAATTTTTCAGCAGCCGACAGCAGCAGTTTCTCGGTAGTTTCCCATGAGATGCATTCATCCGTGATAGATACACCGTATTTTAATGCTGACAGGTCGCCGCTGAATTTCTGGTTACCTTCAAACAGATTGCTTTCGAGCATAAGACCAATCAGTGAATCGTTTCCAGCAATATACTGATCAATCACGTTGCGCCAGACGATTGCCTGCCCCTGATATTTTTTCATTGAATTGCCATGTGAGCAATCCACCATAATGTTCTCGAGCAGGTTTTTCTCGATCAGTTTCAGGCGGGCCTGCTCGATGCTGATCGGGTCGTAATTGGGCTGCGAACCGCCCCGCAAAACAATGTGGGCCCACGGATTACCTCCGGTTTGAACCACGCAGGTATGTCCGTCTTGATCGATGCCTAAAAAGCTCTGGGGTGTTTTGGCAGCCACAACCGCATTCACGGCCGACGAGAGTTTGCCGTCCGTACCGTTCTTGAATCCCACCGGCATGGAAAGTCCGCTGGCCATCTCACGGTGGGTCTGGGATTCGGTAGTGCGTGCACCGATGCACGACCAGCTGACAAGATCCGCCACATATTGGGGAGTAATGGTCTCAAGAAATTCAGTGGCAGCAGGAACGCCTATTTCATTAATCCGAAGCAAAATTCTACGCGCTTTGCGCACCCCATCGGTGATGTCACAGGTTCCATCCAGTTGCGGGTCGTTGATCAGCCCTTTCCACCCCACGCTGGTTCGGGGTTTTTCGAAATAAACCCGCATAACAACCAAAAGCGCTTCGCTAACCTCATCTCTGAGTTTTTTTAGTTTTTCGGCATATTCATAGGCAGCCTTTTCGTCGTGAATTGAACAGGGCCCCACAATCACCATGAGCCGTTTATCTTCTTTGTTCAGGATTTTCTCAATGGCGTCCCTTCCAGAAAGGACAGTGGTGTGCGCTGCCTGGCTTATGGCCAGTTCCTGCTTCAACACGCCCGGTTCCATGAGTTGTTGATAGCCTTTTACGCGTAGATCATCTGTTGGTTTCATATTTTTTCCTTTGGCCCAAATTGAACGTTTCAAATTATAAAAACAAAAAAACCGTGGGTTGAAGATCTGCCCACGGTTTAGAACGCTTTGGAAATTGTCTTTTACTTCTCAGCGCACGTCAGGCAGACCGGTCCAATAATAATACCGGTAGTAAAAATAATCAAAGCTGCCTGAAAAATTAGTCATCAATTGTTGATCCCTTCAAATTAGCGTCTGGGCATCGTTTATCTGAATGCCGACAGCGTGTCAACAAAAAAAATATTGACATTTAGTTTGGAATTTATATATTAATTTCTGATTGTCAATGGGGATGCAAATATGAACACGCAATATGCCACAAAAGGATATTTTAATTTCGGACGCTTCTTTTTTAGCTTTAGAAGCGTCCATCCGGTAAGTTAACGCCAAAATTTGACCGTTAATACCCCGGGTGGACTTGATCGCCACCCGGGGTTTTTAATTTTAAAAAGCCCTGGGAACCAGTCCCGGGGCTTTTTTTTTGGACCGGTGAAACCCTAATTCATTATTGTGTACATCTGGGTAGCCAACTGGTCATTTCAGGTGTCAAATTGAAAGGAGTGCTGGAGTAGCGGAGCACTGGTGATAACCCTGAAATCGATTTA
The DNA here is from genome assembly GCA_963766255.1 of uncultured delta proteobacterium. Lineage (GTDB taxonomy): Bacteria > Desulfobacterota > Desulfobacteria > Desulfobacterales > JAFDCJ01 > JAFDCJ01. Next base: position 118,854 of record CAVXZZ010000026.1, on the reverse strand, counting down.
TAGAGAGATCTGACTTACTAAGCAGTTCAAGTTGTTGTCAGTCTCAGGAATCCATTACTCCAACACTCCAATACACCTGTAAATATGGGTTTCCCACAAATTAAAAACAATATGCCAGTCAGATGTTATAAATTAACTTTAAACCACAGGAGGAAAGGCATGAAACTAAAACAAATTTCAGTACAGATTGAGAACTCCCATGACCGGCTGTATGAATTTACCCGGGCATTGGGAGATGAGGGTATCAACCTGAGGGCACTGACCCTGGTGGATACAGGGCATTTCGGCGAGTTGCGTGTTCTGGTATCGGACACCGCAACAGCCAGACAGATTTTGATGAAAAAAGATATCCCGGCCCGGGTTGATGATGTCGTGGCTGTTCAAATGGAAGACAAACCGGGACAATTAGCCGATTTGCTGGAAAGGTTGATGGAAGCCGGAATTAAAATCAAATACGGTTACGCCCTGGCGGGAATGGATTCGGGAAAGGCCATCATGATTTTTCGTTTCGAGGACAATGACAAAGCAATTGAGGTACTCACCCAACAGAAAGTTCATCTTGTGGATCGGGAAAGCTTCAACAAACTTGCGGCCACTGGCTGATTCAGCCAGCACATCTTTAGTGCAAGCTTCAAAAAGGATAAGGATGTAATCATGAAAAACCTTAAACTTGCAGTGCGCGAAACGAAACAACGCACAATTGTTAATGTGTCTGATGTCGCCTTCGGGCGTGATTTCGTTGTGATTGCCGGACCCTGCAGCATTGAAAGTGAGTTTCAGATTATGGAAACCGCACGTGCTGTCAAATCGGCAGGAGCCGATATGCTCCGCGGCGGGGCCTTTAAGCCCAGGACCTCACCCTATGCATTTCAGGGCCTGGGTCTTCGGGGGTTGAAATTACTGGCCCGGGCCGGAAAGGAAACCGGCCTTCCGATTATCACCGAAGTAATTGATCCCCGGGACGTTTCCTGGGTCGCTGAATTTGCGGATATTCTTCAGATCGGAACCCGCAATATGCAAAACTTTTCTTTACTCAAGGAGGTGGGGCAATCGTCTCGACCCGTGCTTCTCAAACGGGGTATGCACTCAACCCTTGAAGAGTGGTTGAACTGCGCCGAATATATTCTCAGCGAAGGCAATCCCAACGTTATTCTGTGTGAACGCGGAATTAGAACTTTTGAAAAATACACCCGCAACACGCTGGATTTAAGTGCGGTGCCGGCTATCAAAGAGCTGACCCATCTGCCGATTATCATTGATCCAACCCACAGCACCGGACGGGTGAGCCTGATCGGCCCCATGAGCATGGCAGCGGTGGCGGCCGGTGCCGACGGCATAATAGTAGAGGTTCACCACAAACCGGAAGAAGCGCTATGTGATGCGGACCAGGCCCTGACACCGGTAATTTTTGCGGATATCATGGATCGACTCAGACCCCTTAGATCCTTCATGGACAAACTGCCTGCTTAGCGGGAAAAGAGGAAAAAATGAAACTTAACGAAATTAGTAGCAAAATCAACAAAATCGACCGCGAGCTGCTCGTCCTTCTTCAAGAGCGCATGGGACTGGCCTTGCGCTCTAATAAATTCCAGGAAAGCAGTGACGATACCCAGAGCGAAGAAAATGTTCTGGAGCGGGTAAACCGGATGAACCTGGATCTGATTAAAAGTTCCTTTTCCCGGCAATTGCTGAAAACTATCATCGACGAAAGCAAGCGGCTGCAGGATGAAGACCGTCATCTGGTCGCTTTCCAGGGAGAGCACGGCGCCTATGGTGAAGTGGCATCTCGAAATCTGGTGCCCACCGGTGCTTACATACCATGTCTGGAGTTCATTGATGTGTTCCGCGGGGTTGAGGACGGGCATTTCGACCTGGGGGTGGTGCCGGTGGAAAATTCCCTGGAAGGGGCCGTTACCCAGGTAAATGATCTGCTGACGACAACGGATCTGAAAGTCATCGGTGAAGTCAAGGTTGTCGTAAATCATTGCCTGCTTGCCACCGAAGCAACCGATTACCGCGAAATTCGGGTGGTTTATTCACATCCCCAGGCCCTGGCCCAGTGCCGCGAATTTTTGATGCGCAATAAACTCGAACCACGCCCCTATTACGATACCGCCGGAGCGGCCAAAATGCTGGCCAGGGAAAACCCCAAAGCCTCTGCGGCCATAGCAAGCGCCTTATGCAGTGAACTTTATGATCTTGAAATTATTAAAGAGGGGATCGAAGACGGTCCTTCCAATTCAACCCGGTTCCTGCTTCTTTCCCGGGATGCCAGTGCTGAAAAGAGAGATAAGACTTCCATCATCTTTGCCGTGGCCCACGAAGCGGGGCAACTTTATAATGTGCTCCAGTTGTTTGCCGAGGCTAAGATCAATCTGACCCGGATTTCTTCGATGCCCCTGCGATCAGATCCGAGTAATTATAGTTTTTTCCTTGATTTTGAAGGTTCGGAGGAAGATGCCCATGTTGAGGAAGTGCTCGAGAAAATGAGTCAGATGACGATTTCGCTGAAAAATCTGGGCAGTTACCCAGCATATAAGGGAGCAGCATAATATAGTTTCTCGGAGTATCTTAGAAAAGTCGTTCGGCATATTGAAATCCGATAGTTCTTATGCTCATGAGACTTTGAAAGCGCTAACTATCCTAAATATCGAGCTATCCAAAATTGCATTCCCATTAACGCCAAATAGGCCTTGGATTTGAAATCATTGTTGTTAAGTTCTGTTGGTCCTTTAGGTTTGCGGTTAATATAGGAATTTATACCTTGCTTTAACGGGCTCAATGAAATCAAAGCGGAACAATTGATAGCTTGGCCCGCTATAATCTCCGCCGTCGGTGCTTCCCAATCCAGGGTTTCCTGTTCGGCCAGGGTGGCGTCCAATTTTTGTACTATTTGAGCGGGCATGGGGGCGGACCGCCGAATTTTCAAATCCGCGTGGGTTATCAAGGCCTCAAAAGTGGCAGCCAGTTGGGTGGTGGTTTCATTGAGCATAAACTGCATGAAATGAAACCGCTTATCCGACCGGGCAATTAGGCGGGCATGAATGGCGACTGCCTGCCCGACTCGCACCTCGGCAAAATACTGGATAAAATGCTTCAAGGCGAAGACCCCAAATTTTCCGCCTTTAAAATAATCTTCATCCAATCCATGGGATTTAAAAAACTTCCGACCGGATCTGGCAAACAGGTCAAAATACCATCTAATATTCATGTGCCCCATCAAGTCCTGGTAATCCGATGGGATGGTTTTCCGATGGTATTCCGGCAAAGTCTCCAGTGATGCCAGCGGTATCATGCAGCCGCCCCCCTTGTCCCAGATACCGCATTCAAACTGATTATTATCTTATGACATGATTGTTCTCTCACCCTTCCCCCACGCGCGCCATCGCGAGCCGCTCAGGCGAGGCGGGCGGGTTGACCCCCTCCCATCGCGGAAGGGAAAATGATCGGCTATCTCCTTTAAAAAACCCACTATTCGATTATTCCAGTATTCCAACATTCCGGTTACGCCAAGCCATTATGAAGTTGTCTTTAACATAATTTTTAAACCACCTGTTTAGCTCCGGCATAACCAGGTTAGGTATTGTTCGCAAAACTCGCCTTTAGGGAAGTAATCAACTCCTTCGGATCTTTCGGTGGTGCCGGAAAATCGGGTTTGGACTCCATCACAATAGCTTCGGAGGGACAGCCGGTGGCACATACCGCACAACCAAAACAACGGTCAAGATTCACTGCCGGCACATCATTGTCACCCATGACCAGGGCTTCCGGGGGGCAGCGTTCGATGCAGGTCTCACAGGCGGTGCAAAGATCCGGATCAAACCGGGGCTGAAATCCCGAATTGAAAAACAGGGCCGGCTTGGATTGTTTTAAAACACCCTTGATCATTTCGCAGTGCCAGCGGTCGCAATTGCAAATAAAATTAACATCTTCAGTCGTGTTGCGGCTCATATGGACCAGGCCGGCTTCTTCTGTCGTGTCTAAAACTTTCTTGGCTTCGGCTGTCGTCATTTTGCGGGCCCCCAGCCTTTCAATGGCATATTCAGCCATCTTTCCGAACCACATGCACACCTCCATGGGCATGTCGTGGGTGTCTTCACCCACCAGCTTGGAAGCCTGGCGGCAGTAGCAGGTGCCCACCCCGATGGTCTCGTTTTTATCGATATAGGTCGACACCTGATCGTAGGTGTGGACCGTGTTGCCGGCCTCAATGGTCCGGTCTACAGGGATCACCCGGGTAATCGGAAAGGTCATCTTCACCTCTCCCCTGGCAGCATTGAAGGCTTTTTTATAGGCTTTAATCAGACCGGCGATCTTTCTATCCCTGTCTGAAGTTCTGCCTGACATGAACTGATACTCAAAGATGCCCGGCATAAAAGGTTCACCCTGATAGAGCCGGACATTATCCTGCCGATAGGTTCTGCAGAGGCCTTTATCGGCCATGGTTTCCAGGATCGCCTTTATCTCGCTTTCATCTCTGCCCATTTCGGCGGCAATCTCTGCGGCAGTTACGGCTTTTCTGGGCATCGCATTGTTGACCTCGGCCTCCTGGGGAGTAAACAATTCCTCTACCATGGGGTAAAACTCGGGAATCTCGACTCCGGTATAAGGACCGCGCCGGTTCTTCATCACTTCAAACAACTCTTTGTATACTTGTTGCCCCATTATATGAATTCCTCCTTTACTTTATAATTGAATCAATCCTACCCTTGCTTATATCTTGCGGCTAAAAATTCTGTTGGGTATCTTCCATATTATGCCTCCAGTATCCGACCACTATTATTTGCGGATTGTAATTGTATATAAAGCTTTTGAATCTTGCGGTAATTAATTTTCTCGCAAAGTCGCAAAGCCCGCAAAGGAATATCTTTAGGTTAAACTTGGCGCCTTAGCGTCCTTGCGAGAGACTTTTTGGCCAGTGCATCCAGGCTATGTGATGGCCTGTGCGAATTTCTCGTTGATAATTTTTTCGGCATCAGCCATAATGCGGTCCAGTAGTTCTTTGCAGGTTGGAATATCCTTGATCAGGCCCATGCACTGTCCGGCTGACATCACGCCTTTTTCCATCTGTCCGTCTTCCAGCATTTCTTTACCAACCAGTCCGGAAACATACGGGGCGATATCTTCGATTTTCGTATCGCCTTTGCTTTCTATTTCAAGCACCTTGTCCACGACTTCGTTTTGAATGACACGCTCGGTGTTGCGCAGTGTCCGCATGATCAGCCGCGTATCACGCTCACCGTGATCGATGAGGGATTGTTTGACATTGTCATGCACCGGCGCTTCTCTGGTGGCCACAAAGCGGGTTCCCATGTTCATGCCGTCCGCACCGAGCCCCAGGCAGCCAACCAGGCCGCGACCGTCGGCAAAGCCACCGGAAGCAATGATGGGGATGTCGATGGCATCGCGGGTAGCCGGGATCAGAATCAAAGAAGTCACGTCGTCTTCACCGGGATGCCCGGCGGCTTCGAATCCGTCGATGCTGACAACATCGCAGCCGATTTTTTCAGCTTTTATAGCGTGGCGCACCGATGTGCATTTGTGGACAACTTTTATGCCGGCCGATTTGAGCTGATCCATGTAAGGTTCCGGGTTTCGGCCGGCAGTTTCGATAAATTGTATGCCTTCTTCGATGCAGACCTTGATGTAGGCCGGATAGTCAATGGTTCGCAAAGACGGAAGAAAGGTGAGATTAATACCAAAGGGTTTATCCGTCATCTCACGGCATTTGCGAATTTCAGTCCGCAGATCCTCGGCTTCCTGAAACGTAAGCGCTGTCATAAAGCCAATGCCGCCGGCGTTTCCCACAGCTGACGCCAGTTCAGCTCTGGCAATCCACATCAAACCGCCCTGGACAATGGGACGTTCGATTCCAAAAAGTTCTGTGATACGGGTCTTTAACATAAAGAGGCTCCTTTGCATTACAATTGATCTGAACTATTTTAGAAAAATTCCAAAATACAAGCACCAAATTTCAAACAAATTCCAAATTCGAAATCTCAATGACCGAAACCAGTTAAAATATTTTGTCGTTCTCCTGTCCTTTTTTGGGATTTATAGTTTTGGTCATTGGATATTATTTGTAATTTGTGATTTGGTTTTTGATATTTCCCTTTGGAAGGCCATCAAATCTATTCATATAATGCCCTTGTATCCGGGTCCATTTCTGCGATCCTCTTTTTGCCCTCCTCGGGCCGAACCGCTTCCAGTGATCCATCCGGATTTTGAACGACAACTCCGCTTTCAACCAGCATTTTATAGCGGGCTTTGCGAACTTCTTTATCGGGATGACAAATGAGCTGGCAATTGCCGCAGGTTAATCCAACCTTGTCTCCGGGCATGATGACATTGAACAAGGCCTGGCCGGTTTTCGGGCGTTTTAAATAGGGACCCACAGAATTTAACAATGCCGGGTAGAAATCCTCGTCTTTGTCCGGAATGGCAAAGCGCCCGGGTGACCAGGTTGACCATTTACCGGATTTGTGCAGACCGGTAAAACCGCCGCAAACATAATCACATCGGCTGTGGTGGTGTTTTTTTGAATAGGAAAACTCAACGCCCCCCATGGTGACGGACACCTGTTCTTCGCCGTCAATAAAGCCCGAGGCGCAGACAGCCGAGCACAGACGGCACAGATCACAGTAGTTCTCGCCGGCCGGCAGGGGTTGGGTTGGTATCAATTCGGCTTCGGTGACCACCGAACCCAATATGACGGCAGCCCCCTCGGTTTTGGTGAGAACATTGCCGGAAAGTCCAAAAAAACCGACCCCGGATCTTACGGCCAGGTATCGATGGGAAATGGGCGGAATTTCATCATAACGCCCGTTTTGGCTTTCCTCGCGGTAGGCTGTGTTTGCGTTCAATGCAATGGAAGGATATCCCTTCTGCCCCAGGTAGTTGGCAAGTTCCATCGAAATACCGCTGGCAATGACATTGGTTTGGATATTGTCTTTAAAATGCTGCCCGTGACTTTTTTTTCTGAACCAGGCTTCGATAAGCTCCTGATTTAAGGGGACCGCAAAACTAATCGCAGATCTGGCATTGGGCAGCACATAGGTTAAATCCGTTGACGGCGGTCCTCCTTCCAGGGTTTTGATGGTGGCTACACCCACTGCACTGGCTCCGTAACACGCTGCCAGTTCCATCGCCCTTCGGGTTACTTTCTCCATTTTCAACTCCTTATAACCAGTAACAAATAACGATTAACTGCTCTGAATCCGGCAATCCCCACCAGGTTTTGCCCAACCAATCAATGAACTCCTCATAAATTACCTGTTCCGGCATCTGGTGCAGACCCCTCCAATTAATTTGTATACAAAATACTTCCCAGGTTCAGAGGTTCAGGGTTCAAAGGTTCCCGGTTGAACAATTCAAACAAGAGCTTCCGGAAAAAGATTTTGTATCAACCTGTAAGCATAAATGAAAATAGCCAATTTTGAATTTTTACGTTGAAACAGGTATGATTTCAATTTGTTATAATCTTTGAACCCTAAACCCAGAACCCTGAACCATTACACTTTCATTGCATATCCCGCAGAAAACGCTTTAACAGCACTTTTTCCTCTATGGAAAACGGTTTTAGAAGGTTTTCATTGGTTTGATCCCGGGTTTCCGAAAGTTTGGGTTTTAACTCCTTGCTCCTGGGGGTCAGATAAATCCTCAGAACCCTTTTATCTTCCGTATCGGATTCCTTTAAAATCCATCCACCAGCTGCCAATCTGTCCAATACACCGGATAAAGTGGCGCCGTCTAAAACCAGTTTCTTGCCGATGTCACTGGCCGAAAGGCCGTCCTGGCCCCATAGTACCTCGAGAATTAAGTGCTGGATAGGCGTTAGGCCGTAAGACTGGAGTCGTTTTTTAAAATCACCATGGGCTTTCTGATATGCTTTGGCTAAAAGAAAAATGATGCAATCATCGTAATTTTCCATTTCAATACCTTTCGTATACAAACTAATTGAAACTCGATGGCGCTGTCAAGATAAAATTTTATATGTCGTCTCAGGTTGCCATCAGCGCATGACAAAAAAAACCACCGCACGATACGTGGGTGGTATTTAATTCAACATAAACTACTTTAATGGCATTTTATTTAATGCAGGTATTCCCAATCTATGCATTGTCCACATCGAACAGTCGATGGGTTAATGTTGTTGGAATAGAAACAGCGGCAGGTGCAATTCGTCGATATGATTTTTGTTTTTTCTGACAAAGTCGTTTACGTAATAAGGTATGCTCTGTTCAGCCATATACCTTTTGAAATCCAGGTTGATTTGATTACTTGATACCAGCCAGTCCTCAGCGGCTTTACAGAAAATATCGTATTCATTTTTTCCGGTTATCCGGCTAATTTTAAACAGGTAGCCCTCGACGGTAACCGGTCTGTCCCGGTTTATTCGTTTTATTAGCTGTTTTCCGATAAACCAAACAATGCCGCAGGTTCCAACCATTTGAGTAATGAGTAATATCAGCGTCTCCCTTGTGAAGATCTGATCGCCTGTGGGCTTGATCATTCCGGCATCACCGAACCCCATATATCGGGAGTTACCCAGGATATTGGGAAAAATCCAGAGACTGATTGCCAAGGAGCCGCCGATCATCAGGATCGCAAAAAAAAAGTAGAATATCAGTACTTTTTTATCCATTATGATAGAGCCTTGATTATCAGGGACTTTTATTTTCAGCGGGTGGCTCAATTGTCTGTGCTTGATAATTCGGAGCGATCAACCATCCGCCGCTGCACGTTCTTTCAGGAATAAATGCTAATTTATAAATAACCAGCTGTCAAGTACATTTTTACGTACATATTGATTTTTTTGTGGGTAAGTAGGTAAAATTGTCGGCTTTAAGCGCTATGGGCGCTCACAATAGATTTTTCAAAGTGGTTGGTGCCGGTCCGGTCATATTGGTTTCCATTTACACAAACAATATCGCCGCAGCCGATTAATAATTCACAGTGACTGACAATCTCAGTGGCGGCCATGATGCTGCCGAATCCTTCCAGCAGACTTTCTTCAAAATGCTCCTTAGCCAGTTCCTCGGCTGTTTTGGGGCCCCTTCGCAGGATTTCAATAATGGCCGCACATCTTTGCACATGGTGGTCCAGCAGTTCGTTTACGCGGCCTGCCAGCTGAAGACCGTTCCATTGGCCTTTAAAGTAGAAGCGATGGGCCGGCAATACCAGCAGATCCGGGTATGTTGCAGCAATCTCGCCCAATTTTTTTAATGACTTAATGTATCGATCCAAACCAAAGATCTTGTTTGCCTGGGTATATTGGGGTTTGATGACATCGGCGATTTCGTTGAAGGCTTCTTCGCGGGTAGGCCAGGGCGTAATGTCAGGCAGCACGATATCACCCACGATGATCGCCTCGCTGCCCAGCAGGACAGCAACGCAATCCGGACTGTGGCCCGGAAGATGATGGGTACGCACCTCTGTCATCAGTTCAGTTTCACCATCAGCGATCGGTTCAACCGCCAACTTCTGCAACACCTGATGGTAGCCCAGGCAATTTTTGGAATAAAACGATTCCGGCATGGGGCAGTGCCAGCATTTGGCGGGGAAGTCTTCCTTATGTCCCCGGGGGGCTTTGGACGGATATTTCCGAATTAACAGTTCATATATCGCATGGGCCTTTACCCTCAGATGGGTTGAATTCACCAATTCAGCCAATCCACCGTCATGGTCCTCGTGCCCGTGGCTGATCACTACGAATTCGAGATCTTCGGCTTTGATGCCGACGGATGTCATCATGTCAACCAGATTTTTCCCCTGGCCAAAACGTCCGGAATCCACCAGAAACGGCTTGTCGGCCAAAACCGCAAAGTTCCAGGTCGGTCCCAGGTCCCAGTGGCCGCCGTAAAAATTTTTGGTCGGCAACCCGATAATTTCCAATCCGGACGGCAGACCGAAGCGCACCGTCATGCCATTGCCGCTGTCATCGCCCTGATTGATAATTTTTTTTATATACTGTTTCAATTTCACTCCGTTCCCGTCTATAATTTGGGGGGATCAAATAATCCTTCTCAATTGGCTAAAAAAAAGCGTGGGAGTGGATTTCAGCTGCGATTCAATAGAATTGAGTATCTATAATCGCGGCTGGAAGCCGCTCCCACATTTCGATCTGAAATTGAAGATACCACCTTCGTAGCCGACAGGCAACCATTCAAATCAACGAACAACTGACAACCTGCCACTGACCGTTTCTAAATTGATTTTTCCCATCCTTGGCCAAAATCCGCCAATGGCCTGACTTCTTGGATTTCAAAGCTAACCGCTGCATGTATCATTTTGCTGGCACTTTCACCGGCATGTTGGGCAATGGTGGCTCTCATATCATCCAGTTTACTGCCTGCCGTCTGGCACTCGGTCATGGTGACGTATATCCGAACACCTTTCCAGTCCGCAATGCTTTTGCCGGCCTCCATTACCATAAACATGGCCTGGGGATTATCCTGTAAATTGGCAAAAGTACGGTTATTTCCCAGGCCCATAAAGATTGTTTTTTCATCAATCATCCGCGGCGACCCAAAATAGGCGGAGTCGACTTTCCCATTTTTGTCAGCTGTACTCAGTGTCCCCAGCCTGGGTTGTTTGTTAAAGTATTCCATCAATTTTTCAGTCATAACATAACCTCCCGAAATAGTTAATGGTTATTCGTTATTGGTTATTAGGATGCTAAGCAGAATTCCTGAGTGCCTGATCAATCAATCCGCATTCCACATTCCACCTTCCCAATTCATTATTTTCCCTTAAACACCGGCTCTCGTTTTTCTTTGCGGGCGGCCAGGGCTTCCCAGAAATCCGCTGATGCAATGGTTTGGTTTAAGCCTTCATTTTCGATGTCGAGGGCCCTGGTTACCGCTTCGATTAGCGGCTTGTGCATCGCCTTTTTGGCCAGGCGTGTTGCCAGGCCGGCTCCCAGCGGGGGTATCAGTTTCAGGGCCATCTGCTTCGCATACGGCAGCAGTTCATCATGGGGCAGCACCTGGTTCACCAGGCCCATTTCGTGCAGTTTCTGGGCCGGTAATTTTTCTCCGAAAAAAATGATTTCTTTGGCACGCTGAAATCCCACCATTCGCGGCAACAGATAGCTCGAAGCCAATTCCGGGATAAGACCCAGATTGATGAAGGGAAGTTTGATCCAGGCGTGCTCGGATATATATATCAGATCGACACAGGCCAGCGGAATGGTAAATCCACCGCCAATGGCCAATCCATTGATGGCGGCGATGACGGGCTTGTCCAGCTGCCACATTTTTAAGCACAGTCTTTTTTGAGCAATATCGGTCAGGTCGATTTCACTTTTTGTTTTTTCATCAAGGGCTTCCAGGTCCGCCAGGTTGAAATATCCTCCGCTGCTGAAGGCTTCCCCGGCCGGATCTTTCATATCCGGCGGTCTCCCGCCGGTGAGGATCATGGCTTTGACAGTGGCGTCGTTTTCGATGGCATCCACCGCCCAATATAATTCCAGCAAAACCGGTATGGCGAGCGCATTTTTTATTTCCGGCCGATTGATCGTGACGGTCACAATTCCGGTTTCAGCGTCCAGGTCATAAATAATGTTTTTAAATTCTTCTACCTTCATTCCCATCCCCTTTCACCAAACAACTGTTACTTTTTTGTAATCGCATAGGTTGCCAGCCCCTTCGCGATGAGAGTGCCCTGCCCGTCCCTGACCTCGACATCACCAATGGCCGTCATGGTTCCCCGGTGGACAATTTTGGCTTCGGCAATGATTTCCCCCTGTGCAAGGGGCCTGAGGTAATTAATTTTCATTTCCAGGGTTGATATGTTTTCGTCCTTATTCACCAGCCCGATGAGGGCCATGCCCACGGCCGAATCCGCCGGCGAGAAGATTGCCCCCCCATGGGCCACACCAATGCCGTTGGTCAATTTTTTGGTAACCGGCAGCCGGATTTTCGCCCAACCTTTCTTAATCTCACTAAGTTCCATGCCGAGCAGAGACCAAAAAGGATTATTCGTTTTCATCCAGTTCAAAAGGGATTCTTTAAATCGGGGGTCTATCTCTTCATATTCAGGCATATTCAGGTTTACTCCAATAGTGGCATATATTCCGGTTGATCTGCGTTAAAAAAGGCTGTAGCCGCCGTCTATGACCACTGCATCCCCTGTGTGGTATTGACTGGAATCACTGGCAAAATAGACGGCAATGGGCCCAAAATCAGCCGGCACGCCCCACCGGCGCTGGGGAATACGGGGGATGACTCTTTCCTTGAATTTATCATAGCCAAATAAGGTGGAGGTCATATCGGTTTCGATCCAGCCCGGCAAAATTGCGTTGGCCCGTATGTTGTTGCGCGCATATTCAACTGCCAGCGCCCGGATGACAGCTATCACACCGGCCTTGGTCGCGGCATAATGTTCACCGGTCGGCATGCCGTAGTTTGCCGACAGGCTGCTGGTGACCACCAGGGATCCCCCCTGTCCCCGATCCAGCATGTGCCGGATGGCTGACCGGAAAGTGACAAAGACCCCTTCCATGTTGACACCGAAAACCGCGCGCCATTCATCCATGCTCATCTCATGAAACGCTGTTCCCATTCTACCGATGCCTGCATTTGCAAAACAAGCATCCACCCGGCCCATTTCTTTTATTGTTTGAGCGAAACACGTATCGACCTGGTTTTCATCGGAAACATCGCATTGTAAGGCCAGCACCTGCTGACCGTAACGCTGCAGCTTGCTCTCAGCAGCTTTATTTTTGTCGGCATTACGGCCCCAGATACAAACATCGGCACCGGCTTCGGCCAGCGCTTCGGCCATACCCAGGCCGATACCGCCGTTGCCGCCGGTCACCAGGGCAACTTTACCGGTAAGATCAAATTTTGAATTTGCCATGGCATATTCCTTGTTAAGAAGGTTCATGGTTCAGCCTTCCCACCGGATCCGTAGGCCCTATAGGCCGGAGGCAGGGTTATTCTGAACCATTGAACCCTGAACCTTAAGCAACCTCTCCTATGAAATCCCGAATGAATGAATTCACCAGTTCAGGCTGCTCATGAATTACCCAGTGGGTGCCGTCGGGTATTCTTTTAACCGTCAAATCCTCAATATATTCTTCGAGCCCGTCCAAATTGCCGGTTAAAAGCGCCGGGTCCTCTTCCCCCCAGATTACCAGGGTCGGCACCTTGATTTCGAACATCTCTTTGGGCAGATTCAAAATGCTGCCAATCAGGGCTTCATCATCCTTAGAAGTCGGCGGATATAGCGGGGATGCTCGGTAATAGTTTAGGCTGCCGGTCAGAGCCCCCGGCTGGGACCAGGCGTCAATATATTTAAGGCGTGTTTCCTCCGACATCTCCCATTTGCTGCCGAACTGACCCAGCACTCCCATAAGCGCGGCGAAATTGTTTTCAGATAGTAACCGCTCCGCTTCAGCCGAACGCAGCATCAACATATACTGGCTGGCCTTTTGCTGGTCGGGATTGTTCAACAGTTCCCTGGCAAACAAGGCCGGGTGGGGCGAATTGATTATAATCAGCTTTTCCAGCATTTCCGGATGGCGCATGGCTGCAGCCCAGGCAATGGCCCCACCCCAGTCATGGGCGACCATTATAAATTTGTCATGACCCAGGTGTTGGGCCAGCGCCCGCAGGTCATCGATGATATCATTGACCTGATATTTTTCGATATCCGCGGGTTTAGACGACAGATTGTATCCCCGCATATCCGGGGCCACCGCCTGATAGTCTTTGCCAAATTCAACCAGCTGATTTTCCCATTCATACCAGAATTCAGGGAATCCGTGGACAAACATGATCAACTTCCCCTGTCCGGCACTCATGTAGTGCAAACGGATGCCGTTGACCTCGGCGTATTGGCTTTGAAAGTGGGGCATTTTGTATCTCCTCTTCCGTGTCGCCTACAAACAATAAGGCTGAAAGATATTAGATATTGCCAATAGAACCTAAATGCAATAAAAATCAGGGGACCCCATCAAACGGAATCGGTGAGAAAATCTAATGATCTCAAAAGACTCAAAAATTGTAGTTGTTGGTGCCGGCGCTATCGGAGGAATTTCAGCCGCCTTTATCAAAAAAGCCGGCTGGGACCCTGTACTCGTCTGTAAACATCAACAGACGGTGGATATATCAGCATCTCCGGGGATTCACGTTGCCGGCACCAAAGGCGACCACACCGTTGCCCTCAAAGCGGTCAAGCATATATCCGATCTTACCGGTCCCCAGGACTATATTTTTCTGGCCACCAAGGCCAATGATTGCCTGGAAGCAGCGCAAGCCTTGCTTCCTTTTCTCAAGCCCGAGTCACTGGTTATTTCGCTGCAAAACGGCATATGTGAAGATGCCCTGGCTGAAATTATCGGCCGGGAGCGGGTCATCGGGTGCGTGGTGGGCTGGGGGGCAACTCACCGGGGACCGGCTGAACTGGAGGCCACTTCCGAAGGCGAATTTGTCATCGGCAATATCGATCATAGGCCCGATGAACGGCTTGCGCCGATCAAAGAAATGCTGGATGTGGTATATCCCACCCGGATTTCCGGTAACATTATGGGGGAGCTGTACTCCAAGCTGATTATAAATGCCTGCATTAATTCCCTTGGCGTCATCGGGGGCGTAAAATTAGGCCGGTTACTGGCAAATAATAAAGCGCGGCGTATTTTTTTCGAACTCATGCACGAAGCCATGGCCGTGGCGGAGGCCATGCAGATAAAGGTGGCCCCTGCAGGAGGTGGCAAACTGGATTACTATAAACTACTGGCTGGCAAGGGCATACAAGCCAACTTGAAACGCTACCTGACGATGCGAATCATCGGATTCAAATACCGGAAAATAAAATCTTCCAGCTGGCAGTCACTTGAAAGAGGCCGCAGAACAGAAATCGACTATCTTAACGGCTACATTTGCGAGAAGGGAAAAGCCTTTGGCGTGACCACTGCCTTAAATGATGCCGTCCGAACAATGGTTGTAGAGATTGAGAACGGTAAAAGGCCCATGTCTCTGGAAAATCTGAATGAGTTGACCGGGTAGCGATTAAGGATGGATGGCTCCCGTCATGCCCGGCATAGATGATTGATTCGCTTGTGGAAATATCGACAGACTGAAACTGAGGAAAGAAAAAATGAAAAATCAGGCCATATTGACACCGGTTCGTGATGCGCATCGATTTGATGAAAATGCCTTATCAGAATATCTGAGAGCCAACCTGCCCGGGTTTAAAAGCCCCTTGAGAGTGGATCAGTTTGAGGGGGGCAGTCCAATCCAACATTTCTGTTGACCGGGGATGAGTTGAAATTCGTGCTCAGAAAAAAGCCGCCGGGCAAACTCCTGCCCTCCGCCCACCAGGTCGAGCGTGAGTATCGCGTTATGAAAGCCCTTGAAAAAACCGAAGTTCCGGTGCCGAAAATGCTCCACTTGTGCACGGATGATAGCCTCATCGGAACGCCGTTTTTTGTCATGGAATATGTACCGGGCCGTGTGCTGGGTGATTTAACCCTGCCGGGGATGACCCCCCCGGAAAGACGGGCCATATATTCCGACATGATCCGGGTGCTGGCGGCATTGCACGCGGTTAATTACGTTGAATTGGGCCTGGAGGACTATGGAAAGCCGGGCAACTATTTCAGTCGCCAGATCGGACGCTGGTCAAAGCAGTATGTTGCCGCCAAAACCGATGAAATCGACTCCATGGAAAAACTCATGCAGTTCCTGCCCGCAAATGTTCCCGAAGACGACACCAGCTGCATCGTTCACGGCGATTTTCGCATGGAAAATATGCTGTTTCATCCCACCGAGCCCAAAGTGGTTGCATTGCTGGACTGGGAGCTGTCCACCCTCGGCCATCCCCTTGGGGACCTTGGCTACAGCTGCATGCCCTATTACGGAGGGGTCGCCGGCAAACTGAGCCTGGACGGCAAGGTCGGGCCCCAAACCGGTATTCCGACCGTGGAGGAATTCGTCGCTGAATACTGCCGGCATACCGGCAGAGAGCACATTCCCAATTTGAACTTTTATCTATCCTTCTCCTTTTTCCGTCTGGCGAGCATTCTGCAGGGAGTTTACAAACGCGGCATCATTGGCATTGCCAGTTCCAGTGAAGCCCTTGAGCGGGGAAGCCTGGCCCGGGAAGTCGCGGATGTCGCCTGGTCGCTAATCGAAAAAGAAGGTTGAGAAGGGCTTGATGATGTCACTTAAAACCGCTGTTTTGCTGGACGGCCTTATTTTTCCGGAAGGCCCGCGATGGCATGCTGGGAAGCTCTGGTTTTCCGATATGCAGAGCCTCCGCGTCATGACGGTGGATGCCGCCGGTAAATCCGAAATAATCATTGAAGTCAAGGGAGCGCCATCGGGGCTGGGCTGGCTCCCCGACGGCCGGCTCCAGGTGGTTTCCATGCTCGACCGGCGCCTGCTGAGGCTCGATGGCAACGGACTGGTGGAAGTTGCCGATTTAAATCACCTGGCTTCATTTCACTGCAATGATATGGTCATGGATCGCCAGGGTCGGGCTTACATCGGCAACTTTGGCTTCGACTATGCAGCCAATGCGCCGGTTAAACCGGCGGAAATCGTTTTGGTGACGCCCGAGGGCCATGCCCGGGTCGTGGCCCAGGACCTGCTGTTCCCAAATGGCACGGTAATCACACCGGATGGGCAGACGCTCATCGTTGCCGAAACCTTTGGCAATCGTCTAACCGCCTTCGATATAGATTCTGACGGTTCTCTTAAGAACCGTCGGATATGGGCGGAGCTGGAGGGGGTTTTTCCGGATGGGATCTGTCTGGATGCCGAAGGAGCTATCTGGGTCGCAGCACCCCACCCCGGTGATGTTATACGGGTGATTGAAGGCGGAACCATATCCCATCGTGTAACCGTATCAACCAGACCCTATGCCTGTATGCTTGGCGGTGATGACCGCTGCACATTGTTTGTCTGCACGGCGGGATCGGCCATCCCGGATGAAGTTCGGATCAAACCGGGGGGCAAAATCGAAACAATTGATGTTGAAGTCCCCGGGGCCGGACTCCCCTGACAAAAAGATGTATATGGGCCCTTTTTCATCAGTGTGCGCTAAAAAAGTCGACGGCTTCCTTATTGAATCGATCGGCCTCTTCAATGAAAAAGCAGTGACGTCCGCCGGCAAAAACGGATAGATCCGCACCCGCTATTAGATCTTTTAAGACATGGGAATTTTGAGGCGGAACGAGGGGATCGTCATCGCCTGTCATTATCAGGGTGGGCACCTCGATTTGGTTCAAGCGTTCACCGGTGTCATGCCGCAAGCAGGCATCAAACTGCCTGAAGAATGCATCCGCAGGCTGGTAGTAGCGCATGGAAATCTCGACGAATTCCTCTATTTTTTCAAGGTTTTGGGACACATAACCATCGCGAAAAATATATATCCATATCCTTGCGCAGGATCTCTTCGGGATTTAGCCCCTTGTTGGCCGTAAATTTTTCCATTCTTTCCGGGGACATGGTCACGGCCCTGTCGCCGCCGCACCCGGTGCAGCCCAGAACCAGGCTTTTGACCTTATCGGGATAATTCAAGGCGAGTTCCTGCGCGATGTAGCCGCCCATGGAGATCCCCAGTATACGGGCCTTTGATATATTCAGGGCATCCATAAGACCGGCGGTGTCATCCGCAAATAGACGCATCGAGTATTCCATAACGGGTTTATCGGAGCGGCCGGCACCGCGGTTATCAAAGGCGATTACCTGAAAATGTTCCGACAGTGCGGGTATCTGACGATACCACCATTCCGCGTTGCGCCTCAGCCCCATGATGAGGACCAGCGGATCTCCCTGCCCGTGGACTTTATAATAGAATTTGCAGCCGTTTACGTTTACCGTGGCCATAGCTCCCGCCTTTCAAAAATTAACAGTTGAAAATTTAGGCACGAACATTCATAATTTCAGATTCCGGTTAAGCTAGGCGATTCGAGAAAAATTGTCAATTCTTATTCCTAAAAGGCCTGGCTATTGTAGAGATGTGGGAGCGGCTTTCCAGCCGCGATTTGCTGGGTAGCAATTCGACGATCGCGGCTGGAAAGCCGCTCCCACAAAGGAAAGTTCAAAAATAGGCTCCGACAGAATATTCAAACGTCAGTGCAGTGCCCCCAGAGCCGAATTGAAAAAATACAATCAATGATTATTTTAACAGTTCAGATTTGTCATTTGAACCTTCCAAACAACAGGGAGCGAAGCGCAAACACCTTTTAGAATTCATTATCAGAATTTGAGTATGCACCAAATTTCTGATCGTCATGCCGGACTTGATCCGGCATCCAGAAACGTAAGATGTTTAAACGGCACTGGATTCCGGGTCAAGCCCGGAATGACAAAAGAGCAACATATATTGTTTGTCAACCACGCACTGTCTTTTCATAGGAAAGCAAAAGAGATTATTCACTAAAACACTGAACGCTAAAGGGAAATCAATGACTACAGATCCGTCACTAAATTTTAATTTCGAAGTTGGCGTTTACCGCCCCCCCAGCGAAGGCGGCAGTTTCTCGTTACTGCTCAGGATCACCCGCAATTGCCCCTGGAACCGCTGCGCCTTTTGCAACATGTACAAAACCGAAAAATTTGAGGTCAGGCCCCCCGATGAAATCAAGGGGGATATCGATTCCATTGCTGCCATCTGTAACGAATTAAAAGAAATCTCCCACCGACTCGGACTCAACGGTCGGATTACCCGCGACACCGCCATCGAACTGATCAATAAGCATCCGGAGCTCAATTTCCATCATGGGTTCGGGATGGTGTTCAACTGGCTCCAATCCGGCGCGAAAACGGCTTTTTTACAGGATGCCAACAGCCCGATCATGAAAACGGACCAGTTCGTCGATGTTTTGCAATATCTGAGAAAAACCTTTCCCTCCCTGACGCGGGTGACCTCCTATGCCCGCTCTAAAACCCTGGGTCAAAAAAAACTGGAAGAGCTCATAGCCATCCGCGAAGCCGGCCTGGACAGGCTGCATGTGGGATTGGAATCCGGCGACGATGAGCTATTGAAAAAAATAAAAAAAGGCGTCACCGGCGAGGGCCACATTAAAGGCGGTCAAAAAGCCATGCAGGCCGGATTTCAACTTTCCGAATACTGGATGCCCGGTTTGGGCGGCAAGGAAATGTGGGAAAACCATGCCAGAAATACCGCCCGGGTCTTAAGCGAAATCAGCCCCCACTACATCCGCTCCAGGCCGCTTTTCCCCCAGCCGGGAACCCCGATTCACGAATGGCAGGAAAGCGGCGAATTCCAGATGCTGTCACCGGATGAGCAAATAACCGAATTAAGGCTGATGATCGAGAACTTAAACGTCACGTCAAAGGTATGCTTTGATCATGCCGCCAATTATTGGCGCAACAGTAAGGGCGGCCTGATGCTCAGCCATGGCTATGAGGGGTATCAGTTCCCGGACGAAAAACCCAGGGTTCTGGAATTAATTGACGATGGGCTGACTGCCGGAAACCAGGTACCGGAATTCCTGCATCTTTAGCGGGTTGCGTGTTGCGGGTTGCGAGTTGCAGGGTTGACAAGCAGATTGAACCAATTAAATATACCAGCTCTCAGATAGAACACTCCTGTCAATATTAAACCCAAATCCATTTCTGACTGCATGTTGTTAGAAAAAGCTGATTAAGCGTTTAGTTGACGGCACTCGCGTCCTTTATTTAAAATTTTTATTTATTTATTTTAGTTGGTTGACAGTCTATATTAATCTATTGGTTTAAGTTTTCCAGAGTGTAATTATGGCTTGATCAGGAGAAGGCGATGACGGAAAGCAGCAGCAAAACAGTTGTATGCTCGTGGAATGAATGGGATCCTTTAAAACATGTTATTGTCGGACGGGCGGATGGCACCCAAATCCAGGCGCCTGAGCCGGCGGTTCAACTTGATTTTCCGGATCGAGGCTACCCGCTGGGAACCTTCGGTCCCCTGCCGGAAGAAATGGAAGAAACAGCCTGCGAACTATTGGACAATTTTGCGGCGATTTTAGAAAACCGGGGCATTCGCGTCGACCGCCCTGCTCCCCTGGATTTCAGCCAGCCCATCCAGACCCCCGATTGGCAACAGGGCACTATGTTCGGCTGCATGCCGCCAAGGGATGTTCTGCTGACCGTGGGCAACGAAATTCTGGAAGCCCCCATGTCTTTTCGCAGCCGCTGGTTTGAATACCTGTGCTACCGGCCGCTGTTGGAGCTCTACTATAAAGAAGACACCAACTTCCGGTGGGAAACTGCCCCGAAACCACGCCTGACCGGGCGAACCTATAAAGATGACTTCTGGCAAAAATGGAATGCATCCAGCGAAGACGAGCAATGGAAGCGCACTGAAAACAGCGACTGGATTATTACAGAAACCGAACCCCTGTTTGATGCCGCTGATGTGGCCCGTTTTGGCAAAGATCTTTTCGTTCAAAAATCCATGGTAACCAATGATACCGGCATTGAATGGCTGCGGCGTCACTACCCGGACCACCGGGTGCACCGGGTAACCTACATGGAAATGCTTCCCTGGCATATCGATGCCACCCTCATACCGCTGCGGCCCGGTCTGGTACTGGTTAATCCCGAGCGCTACCCCCTGAATAAAGCGCATAACGAGCTGTTTAAAGACAATGACTGGGAAATTGTGGAAGCCCCCAGATCGGTTCGCAAGGAAAAAATGCCGCTGTGCACCTGCAGCCTGTGGTTGAACATGAATTGCCTGGTGATCGATACCAAGACCATTTGCGTTGAGGCCGCTGAAACGCCCATGATGGAACTGCTGGATAAATACGGTTTTGAGGTAATCCCGGTACCGCTATTTGAAGTATCTCCCTTCGGCGGCGGACTCCACTGTGCCACCGCCGATGTTTATCGCGAAGGCGCCCTGGAAGATTATTTTCCGAAGCAGGTGGAAGGATTCTGATGGGTTACGGGGTTCGAGTTCGGTTGCGAGTGCGAGTTGAGCGGTTAAGGGAGAAATCTGGATCCATATCGGATTTGCAACCGCATACTGTCTAAGATATCGCTGAAGCTGGTTCCGTGTCTCAATTCAATATCCGAAATTCCACAATCATCCGAATTCCGCAAATCCAGACATCCCAAATCTCTACTTACTTTCCGGTAAACACCGGCTCGCGTTTTTCCAGAAAGGCGGTAAACCCTTCCACGCAATCCTTGGATTGGCCAACCACGGCACTGCCCTCTTCCTCTGCTTTCAGACCTGCTTCCAACCCATTGTAATCAAATGCAGAAACTGCCTTTAATACCGCACCGACAGCAAGGGGCGGTCGTTTGGCCAGGACATCAGCAAAAGCCAGGGCATCATCCATTAATTTGTCTTTAGTTGATATTTGGTTGATCAAACCAATCGAGAGCGCTTCCTTGGCATCAATGCGTTTGCTGAACAGAATCATGTCCAACGCTTTGGCTTTACCGACAATCCGCGTGAGCCGCTGGGTGCCGCCCCAGCCGGGTATAATACCCAGGTTCAATTCGGTCAGGCCGACGGTGGCTTTGGGATCGTCTACCATGATTCTGAAATGGCAGCTCAATGCCAGTTCAAGCCCTCCCCCCATGGCAAACCCGTTGATTGCAGCTATAACCGGTTTGGGAAAACGATCGAGCCGGGTCCAGATTTCGCGGCCCTTGGGGCTGGTTATATGAGCATTGGCGGCATCACTCACATCAAACCCGGCCGAAAAGCATTTTTCGCCGGCACCGGTTATGATAAGCACCCGAACCTCTTTGTCGTTTTCAATTTCATCTACCGCCTTCTCGAAATCTTCCATCAAGCCCAGATTCCAGGCGTTAACCGGGGGATGGTTGAGGGTGAGGATACTGATGTGACCCTGCTTTTCCACGTTAAGGTTTTCGTAAGACATTTGGATCTCCTTTTTACAGTTCGAGCCTTTAAAACCAATGCTTTAGGATTCAGGTGTCAGCCCGGCCGCTGGCTTCCAGAGACGGCCAAGATGATCTATGAAAAACTGGGCTTCGGTTAGTTCCAAACAACAGGTTAGCTCAAAAATGAACATCGAACATCGAACATTGAACGTCCAACTTCGAATAATGTATTCTATCAATTTTTAGAGAGGCTTAATAACACCCGATGCAATCGCCAGCGCTGCGCGAAAGAACCTGCCCCTCGAAATTTTTCGGGTCAAAATACAGCTATTTATAGATATTACCTTAAGCGTGATTTACATATTTTAAAATAGATAAAGCATAGTGTCATCCTTATTCGACGTTCGATGTTGAACGTTCGATGTTCGATGTTCAATCTGCTCACTGTTCCCTACCCTTAAAGGTTCATATGAGGTAGCGGACTAATTATTGAACCGGTTCCATCGACTCAATAAACGCTTCCAGCCGTGTTTCCACCTGGGCATCCGAATATACCCGGGGATCGTTTTGATCGGCTTCAATCACAACACCCGGTTTGCCGGTCAGTTTGGTCAAGTCATCCTGCAAACCGTACATCCCTACCGAGTAAGGCTTGCAGGAGCGGTTGGAGTGCATGATAAAACCGGTCAGTGAAAATTCTTCCATCAATTCGGCCAGATATTTGATCCGCTCCTTAAATCCCAGATTTATGTAAACATCCAGATAGGATCTGGCGAGGGCTTCGTAAACCTCACTGGTGCGGGTAACATCAATATTGCTGTACCCGCCCCAACTGTTGGCATAGGTGGTTACCACCAGGGTGGTTTTCTTTTCCTCGAAAAAGCTTTCGAGCCGCCGCATCTTAAACCAGATTGGCAGATTGTCCCACAAAACGCGGTATTGCTCATCGGGTATGGTTCCGATTTTTTTATTGGCCCGCTCGGCAACTTCATCATAAAGCAGTTTATAGTAATCCACACATTCCCGGGTCCCCCTCAGGGTTACAATGGGTCCCAGATGAATAAAGGTGTCCAGGCTGTTGAAGGGCGACGGTAAGGTCTGCCCCAGATAAAGCATGTCTTTCCAATATTTGGAAGCTTCCCGGCTAAACATGAGAACCTCCATGAACCGATCACGATCAAAGGGTTTACCGGTGAAGTCCGCCAAGAATTTCTCCAGATCCTTAAACTGTGAAACGGTGTAATTCACCAGATCGGTGGTCAGCCCGTCATGGAGAAACGGGGTGTCAACGATGAATAAGGGCACATCATATTTGCGGGCAATGACTTCATACCATTTGATAACCGTCTTGCAGATGTTGGTGGAACACAGCAAAAAATGCGGTGCCGGCAATCCGGCGGCCGGCCCTCCCTGTTTGATGTCGGCACCGAAATCGGTGCGGGCATAAGCGCAGAGGTCCATGGAAAATCCTTCGGCCTCGGCAGCTTCCATTAACTCGATGGATTGATGGTTGGCGGCGCACATGGCGGCATAATTTTCAGGGTAAATCGGCAGAACATCCATGGCATAGAGAAACTCCACCGGAGCGCCGCTGGTTATCCAGGCAATAGGCTTTTCGGTGGTGGTCTTGGCCTCTATATAGTAATTCGTCAGAAGCTCTTTCATCTTGTGATAGGCGTTGAATTTGGTCATTGCAGTACTTCCCCCCAAAATTTACATCATAAGCTCTTAAGCTCATAAGTTCATAAGCTCGTAAGCAAATAAAGAAGTTTCAGAGCCCCTTTCCAGATAGGTGTCGAAACTAAACCATTGATCTGTAGCTGCAGGCTTACCAGCTCAACAACTTATGAACTTATGAACCTTTTTGTGTTTTCCTTAATTCCTAAATTTACGTTGATTCTAAAATTTCGCAGAAAGCATTGATCCTGGTCCTGACAGCGTCAAAGTTGGCGGTGGTCAGCTCCAGTTCAATAAAACCGACCGGAATGCCCTCTTCCTTGAACCGGTTCATGAGCTGGGGCCTGTCAAAGGCATCCGGCTCGCAAAACTTGATGTACCAGAACAGCACACCGTCAGCCCCGGAATCATTTACCCGCTTCAATAGAGATGAATGGCGATCATTGTCCGGATTATAAATACAGCTGCAAGGCACCGGATTAAATAGATAATCAGTTATCCCCTGCACCAGGTTATCGGTTTCCAAATCACCTTTGGCCACCGTTCGCCACCCATTGGCAAAATCGTCGTCAACAACACAGACTTTTGATTCATCAAAGATCTTATAAACCTCAAGCGGGTCAAAAACCATTCCGGAAAGAAACAATTTGGGTCCGTTATTGCTGCCGCCTTCGAGGTTATCCAAATCTTTCAGCAAACCTTCTATCATTTCGTTGTAAACATCCGCCGGTAGAAAAAATCCGGCCTTGATGACTGTGTAGAAATCATGATTGCCAACAAGTCCCGGATTATCAAGCCGGAACCTGTAAAATCGGCGTTGAAGTGCCCGGGTGCGACCCCATAGTTGCGACGCTTGCTGCAGATTTTCAGGCGTAATTTTCTCGCCGGTGATTTCTTCCAATCCGTCGCTCACGCTTTGAACGACACTGGTCAGATAATTGTTGCGGGCTTCCTTGGTGCGCGTGATCGGAATCGAGAGTTCCAGGGTCGGCTTGGTGAAAATATTGCGATAAATTTCGCGCAAATTCACCAGGGTGTCGCAAAGGGAGGTAAAGGCATAGGCTTTGACCATTTTGGCTATGCCTCGCAGCTCCAATTCAAGCACCGACCTTGCCACCGAACAGCAGTACGATTGCAAATAGGCATCTGAATTTTCGATCGGCAGGTTATTGCCCCAAAGCTGAACCGGATACCCTCCGGCGGCTTCGATCAACTCCATCGGGAAATAGGCCGGCATGACGCCGATCACAGGACGATCTAACTCTTTTTCATAGGTCAGAATTGTTTGCGAGACGTTGCTGACTACGTCGTGGAAAGGTTGAAACATATTTTCTGCCTCTTCGCAAAATAATAATCCAAGTGATAAAACTAACTTTTTTCCTTAGCCAGACTTCCTTGACTGTAATCAGAAAATATCTAAAAAAACATAATATATTTTCTGCTTACATGGCGACTGCGTTTGTAAACGATCACAGGGACCGGATAAGTCATCACGGCTTTGATGGACGGAAATCAGAAAATATCACCAATCATATTCTTCCCGCTCGATGATGGTGGCCACGCCCTGCCCGCCGCCGACGCAGGCATTGGAGCAGCCATAGCGGCCGCCCTTGGCTTCCAGGATACGGGCCAGGGTGCCGGTCAGGCGGATACCGGTCGCTCCCAGGGGATGCCCGATGGCAATGCCACCCCCCATCACATTGACGGTTTCCGGATCGAGCCCCAGTTCGGTGATGCAATTAAGGGCAACAATCGCAAAGGCCTCGTTGATCTCCCAGAAGTCGATGTCTGACGCTTTAAGCCCGGCGTTGGCCAGGGCCTTCTGGCTGGCCGGAACCGGCCCGTGCCCCATGATGGTGGGATCCACACCGGCAAATCCGATGGAGCGGATGGTTGCCAGGGGTTTGATCCCTTTCTTTTTGGCGGTATCTTTGGACATCAATACCATGGAGGTGGCGGCGGCGTTTAAGGGGGAAGAAATCCCGGCCGTGATAACACCGTCTTTTTTAAATGCCGGTCTGAGAGAAGCAAGGCCCTCTAAGGTTGAATCCCCTCGCACGGCCTGATCTGTGTCCACCACCATCATGGAACCATCACCCTGCTCGGCTTCAATGGGCATAATTTCACCGTCAAAGAATCCTTCGGCCTGGGCTGCGGCAGCGCGGTGATGGGAGCGCAGCGCCCATTTGTCCATATCTTCTTTGGTATGGTCGGTCTGGGAAAAAAGTTTTTCAGCCGTGAGTCCCATGTTCATGGCCGTCATCATATCCCATTGCTGGTATTTGGGATCCATGAACAGGGTCATATTGGGAACGATGGCACCCCGGTCGATCAAGGGTCCCCCCATGGGCACCCGGGTCATGTGCTCCATGCCGCCGACGAGCACCACATCGGCAAATTCCTGGGCAATTTCCATGAATCCGATGTGTATCCCGGCCATGGCGGAACCGCACTGCTGATCGACGAATTTGGCAGGGATGGTATTGGGAAGATTGGCTAAAAATATAGGGTTCCGCCCGCCGTACGCCCATTGCTCGCTGACACCGGTGGCGCAGCCTACCAGAAAATCATCGATTTCCTCGGGGGCAACACCACTTTTCTGGATCACTTCCGGCAAAATCTTGGCCAGCAGTTCATCGGCTCTCATTTTGCAAAACCAATCCCGCGCCGGGTCATTGGGCCTGGACCGGGTTTGAGCTGTTCTTAAATATCCGGCAATGACGACTTCTTTCATTTGGTACCTCCATTATGGTTGATTAAGTTTAATTAAGTTGAATGAGTTGATTAAGTTGATTACGTTGAATGGCTCCTCGTTTTACTTAATCAACCAGTCAACCAATCAACTTAATCAACAAATTTTATTCCTGATAAAATTTCTTTCCGGATGCTGCCATTTCTTTGACGAGATCAGCCGGCTTGAAGCGCAGACCGTATTGCTTCTCCAGGTCCACAAGCTTCTCGTATACATTTTTTATCCCCCACTTATCGGCATACCTCAAAATTCCGCCCCGATAGGGAGGAAAGCCGGTACCATAGATCATGGCCAGGTCCATGTCCTGGGGACGATCGCAGATGCCCTCTTCGATCATGAGAGCGGCTTCATTGATTCCAAGGGCCAGCATGATGTCAATGATTTCTTCCTGGGACATCTCCTTTGGCGACACGTTGTTGTCCTGGTGATATTTTTTGACGGCATCGGCAACTATGGGATTGGGAACCGGCTGACCGCTGCTGTAATCAAAATATCCGGCACCGGTTTTGCGCCCGTAACACCCGGTCTGATAGATGACTTCGGTCAACGGATGTACCTTGTATCGTTCTCCCAGTCTCTTTTCAAAGGTTTTGTTGACGTGGTAATTGATGTCGATGCCGGTAAGATCAGCCAGAGTGGCCGGCCCCATGGGCATTCCAAATTCAAGCATCGACATTTCTATAGCAGCGCCGTCCAGGCCGTCGGCCGATAGAAAAGTCGCTGCTCCAAACAGACCGCCCAGCTGCCGTGACACATAAAATCCCGGCCCGTCATTGACAACAATGGGTATTTTTTTGATGGCCCGCCCAAAGGACACACTGGAGGCCAGGGTTTGATCGGATGTTTTTTGGGCACAAATAATTTCCAGAAGCGGCATCCGGTGGGCCGGATTGAAAAAGTGCAGGCCGATCATGCGGCCGGGATCACCCAGGATGGTAGCCATCTCCGTTATTGGCAGGGCCGAGGTGTTGGTTGCAAAAATCACATCCGGTCTGCATATTCCTTCAAGCTTTTTCCAGATGTCCTGCTTGACCGTCATATCTTCCAGAACTGCTTCGATAATCAGATCAACATCCTTCAAGTCATCAAGGGATGATGTGGTCGAGAGCTGATTTTCGAGCATGTTGTCCAGATCGGCCTGTTTCATTTTCCTTTTCTTAATGGGGTAGGCAAATGTCTTGCTAACTGCATCGACACCTTTTTCCAGAGCCTCACTGTTGATATCCCATAAGATGGTCTCAAAACCGCCCTTGAGCAGCAGGCTGACGATACCGGATCCCATAACACCGCCGCCCAGCATGGCCACTTTTTTTATTTTGGCCGGTTGGAGGCCTTCGATGCGGGGCAGCCTGCCGGCAGCACGGGTGTTCAAAAAAATGCCGATCAGGTTTTTGGCCACATCCGACACGGCGCAGTCGGCAAACAAATCCGCTTCCCGCTTGAGGTCGGCGTCGATGTCATAGCTGAGGCCTTTGTCAATGGCTTCGACCGCTTTGAAGGGGGCGATGTAACCCTTGGCCTGGACCGCCATCATGGCCTTGGTGAAGTCCATCATGGCCTTTTTTTCGGCGGCACTGGGGATCCAGTGGTGACGGTTGCGGGTGGCCCGGGCTTTGACGTTCAACTCCCCCGAGATAAAGCGTCCGGCCGCTTTGACTGCCGCGTCAACAAGTTTGTCCGGATCGGCTATCTCATCCACCAGCGCTCTCTGAAAAGCCACTTCTGCTTTTATGGGCTTGCCGATGGTAATCATCTCCAGGGCATAGCGCAGGCCGACAAGGCGCGGCAGGCGCTGGGTTCCGCCGGCACCTGGGATGAGGCCGATCTGGACTTCGGGCTGCCCCAGGTTGATGCCCTTGACGGCCAGTCGATAATGACAGCACATGGCAATTTCAAGTCCGCCGCCAAGACAGTTGCCGTTGATGGCCGCCACAACCGCCTTGGGTCCGGTTTCGATGTGGTTCATAAACTTCATGCCTTCCATCATCCCTGAAACGAGCGCTTCTTTGTTCTCCACATGTTGAATCTCGGTGATATCCGCGCCGGCGATGAAATTTTTGCCGGTACCGGTCAGGACGATGGCTTTAACAGCATCATCACCATAAGCCTCGCCAAAGGCTTCCCCCAGATCGGCTCGAAACGGGGTCGACAACTGATTTACCGGCGGATTGTTCATGGAGAACACGGCCACATTGTCCCTGATTTCCACCTGGATTGTTTGGTAGTCGGTTTTCATTGTGTTACCCCCTATCCTGCTTATTTATTCGTTTTGGTTAAATGTTATCTTTGCAATATTTCATAATTATATAGGTTTCAGGTGTCAGGGTTTGCATATCAGATTCTAAGGGAACCGGCCAACCACTGACAAATAATTCAGTATTTGCTTCATATGAGGAATAATCTTCGGACACCTGCCAGCGTCTGTCTTTCATTGGAACTTTACGTTCTAAAGTTTTCTCCAACCCATTCAGCATTCGGATGCATTCTTTATAGCGATCCCGAAATTCCTGATATATTTTCTCGGTAATATAACCTTTAAGCTTTGCCATGAACAGGTGATGAACTGTCTCGCCAGCTTCTCCTCTAATTCGATTCACCCCTTCTATTTTGTTGCGGATATGGCGGTCATCATTTTTCTCTGCCAGTTGAGCGGGCGAACTGTTGGAGGACTGTCTGACCTGACTTCCCAATTCATATTTTTCCTCTTTAGGCCAGGCATATGTCAAATCACATACATCAATATGCAATTGACACAATCGCTTATATACTTCAAGATCCTCCACATCCGGGTAGTTCTTCGTTTCCATAACACGCCCCAACACACCTGTAATCCGACTAACCGACCCTGACACCTGAAACCTGACACCTGAAACCTACTATCCATATAACCAATCCGCCTGCGGCGGATTAACTATCTTTTTTGGCTGCCTCCTCATCCCGCAGCACCTTTCTGAGAATCTTGCCCACTGCCGATTTAGGCAGCTCGCTGCGAAACTCGACAATTTTTGGTGCTTTGTAAGCGGCCAGCTTTTCTTTGCAAAAATCGATGACATCTTCCTCGGTTAAGGTCTCACCTTCTTTTGCCACCACAAATGCCTTGATGGTCTGCCCCCGGTACTCATCCGCAATTCCCACGGCTACTGCATCGGCAATCCTGGGGTGCTGATAGAGCACCTCGTCAATTTCGCGGGGATAAACGTTGTATCCCCCGGCAATAATCATGTCTTTTTTACGGTCCACAATGGCAAAGTAGTCATCCTCATCCTGCACGACGATGTCACCGGTGTACAGCCAGCCGTTTTTGATCTGTCCGGCTGTTTCCTCCGGATTGTTCCAGTATTCTTTCATGATCAGCGGGCTGCGAATGATCAATTCTCCCGGCTGACCCCGGGGCACATCTTCCTCACCGGCTTCTATATCCACGACGCGGACATCCGTGTCCGGAAAGGGAATACCAATGCTGCCGGCTTTGCTCATTCCCAGCAGCGGATTGGCGATGCCAAGGGAGGTTGTTTCGCTCATGCCCCAACCTTCGCCGTAGTTGATAGCCATATCCTGGGTCTGCTCGATAAGTTCGGTGGGCATGGGTCCGCCACCGCTGTTAAACAGGCCCAGTTTTTTTCCCAGTTCCAATTCCCCGGCTTTGGGATGGTTGATGACGGCATTGATCATGGTCGGAACCGCCGGGAAAAAGGTGATTTTTTCGAAATTTGCCAGGATTCCCATAAACTCATCAATTTCAAAACGCGGCACCAGAATCTGGGTGGCACAATTAAACATGCCCCAGTTTAAAACCACGACGGTGCCGTAAACATGAAAGAAAGGCAAAATCGCCATAACAGTGCGCTTTTCCGGGGGCGTCAGATCTGTAAATGCCGAACCCCACAGGGAGCATTGCATTGTGGCGGCTACCAGGTTTCCGTTGGTGAGAACAGCCCCTTTGGGCAGGCCGGTGGTTCCGCCGGTGAACTGGATCAGGGCGGGGTCGTCCGGCAATATGTCAATCCGGGGCAAGCGGGTGCCGGAAGCATTTTCCAATAATTGCGAAAAATGATGCCACCCTTCTTCCAGTTCCAGTTCCGCAGGTGTGCTCAGCCCGAATCCTTCGATGTAATCAGTCACCCGGGTAACGACCACCCGCGCGATATCGACTTCCTGGCAAAGGGGTCGGATATTGGACAAGACCATATCGAAGGTAAAAAGCGCGGACACACCGGTGTCGGCAGTAAGTGATTTCAATTCATCAACCGTATACATGGGGTTCAGGTTGACAACCACGGCACCCAGATGCAAAGCGGCATAATAGGCAATGATATACTGGGGACAATTGGGCAGGTGAATCCCGATGCGGTCACCCTTTTTAACTCCCATCCCCCCCAACGCATTGGCCATCCGCAAAACCTGCTGTCTGAGATCCCAGAAGGTAATTTCGGTACCGAAAAAATTGGTGGCTGGTTTGTTGGGAAAACTGCCGGCCGGAATGTTCAAAAAGTAGTGGGCCGGAACCCGCGGGTAACG
Source organism: uncultured delta proteobacterium (assembly GCA_963766255.1). Taxonomy (GTDB): domain Bacteria; phylum Desulfobacterota; class Desulfobacteria; order Desulfobacterales; family JAFDCJ01; genus JAFDCJ01. The sequence continues at coordinate 88,092 of CAVXZZ010000026.1, read as the reverse complement.
AATGGACAAAGGAACATTGTAGTCATAATGGCGCTGCCAGGGTCTGTTGTCCATAATTCACCTCCCTATTTCCAAAAGACAGAGAACAGAAAACAGAAGGCAGATTCAAATCAGACTCTGCAGCTTTGAATTCCATATTCTTGCTCTGTCCTCTGACTTCTATCTGTCCCCCGCAGCCTTCAAGGCAAAGGCGGGTCATCTTTCTTCTGTCATCTGTCTTCTGTCATCCGACTTCTGTATTTACAGTCCCCCAAAACCCTCATCTGAAATTTCTATGGCAGCGGCACATCCGCCCTGAATCGAATCCATTTTGCCCAAGGTAAGTGCCAGCTCCGTCTGGATGAAAAATTCGGCGGTTTTGATTTGGCCTTCGTAAAAAGCGACATCTTTTTTCTTGGGCTTGCCGGCCAGCTTCTCCGACGCAACCACCGCCCGCCACAACAGCATCCAGGCCATGATGGTATCCCCCATGGCGTATAAAAACGGCAGGGCGTGGGCAAAGGCGGTTTTAAATTCCGCCGACATGGCCATCTGACCGATAAGCATCGCCGTTTCTCCAAGGCGGTTGGCAGCGGCTTCAACCTTTTCGGACATCGCTGTTAAACCATCAATTTTTTTGGCACGGGCCACGGTGGCCTGAATTTCTCCAAGGAAATCCATAAACACGGCCCCTTTTTTCATGCCGATTTTACGGGCCAGCAGATCCATGGCCTGGATGCCGCTGGTGCCCTCGTAAATGGAGGCGATTTTGCAATCCCGGGCGTATTGCTCCACCAGGTAGTCCCGGGTGTAGCCGGCCCCGCCAAAAACCTGAATGGCCTGAATGCAGACCTCGTGCCCTTTGACAGCCAGGTAGTCTTTGACAATCGGGGTCAGCATTGAAAATAGATCACCGAATTTTTCCTGTTCCTCGGCCGAATCGGTGATCAGGGCCTGGGAGGCGCAGCGGGTCATGTAGTAAAAAAAACTGCGCATCCCATCAACATAGGATTTCATCCATAAAAGATTGCGGCGCACGTCCGGGTGCTTGATAATGGCAACCGAAGGCGCGCTGTGATCCATAAAATTTTCAAGATCGCGGCCCTGGAGGCGCTCCCGGGCATAGTTGACAGCCAGCAGGTAGGCGGATGAGGCGTATGCCATGCCCTGCAAACCGGTACTCATGCGGGCATGATTGATCATGTTGAACATGACCTTCATGCCCTGGCATTCCTCTCCCAGCAGATATCCGATGCATTGGCCTTTGCTGCCCAGGGTCATGCTGCAGGTGGCGCTGGCGTGGATGCCGTGCTTTTCCTCGATGCCCGAACAGACGATATCGTTGCGGTCGCCGAGGCTGCCGTCATCATTTACAAAATATTTGGGAACCAGAAAGATGGAAATCCCCTTGGTGCCGGGGGGATCGCCTTCGATGCGGGCCAGAACCGGATGGATAATGTTTTCAGCCAGGTCGTGCTCCCCGTTGGTGATAAATATCTTGCTGCCCGTCAGAGAGAAGGTGCCGTCGCTGTTGCGCACGGCGGTGGTGGTCAGGGCTCCGACATCGGACCCGGCCTCGGATTCGGTCAACAGCATGGTACCACCCCATTCGGCGGTTGTAAGCTTTTGGATATATTTTTCCTTTTGCTCCGGGGTGCCGTATAAATTGATGATGTGCGCGGTACCGTTGCCCATGGTGGTATAGCAGTACAGGGCCCAGTTGGCGCCCAGAAAATACTCGGCAGCGGCGGCGCCCATAAAAGCCGGTGCTCCCTGCCCCCCCATTTCCTCAGGCACGCTGAGGTTGTTCCATTCGCCCTCCTGGATCAGTTTGTAGACCCGGTGAAAACTTTCCGGTACTTTCACGGCGCCGGCATCGAATTTCACACCCTGCTCATCGCCTTCGGCCAGAAGCGGCAGCAACTCTTTTACCGCCAGAGCCCGGGCTTCGGTTAAGATCATGTCACAGGTCTTTTTATTGAATTCCTGGTAGGTTTCGTGCTTTAAAATCTCTTCACAATTCATCTGTTCCCAGAGTACAAAATCCTGGTCTCTGCGGTCGGCTACTTGCTGTGGCATCGTTTTAAGCTCCTCGGTTTTTATTTACAGACAATACCGCCATCTATCGGCATAACGTGCAATTCGCTACATGAATAACATGCAATATGTTACACACAAATATCATTTATAATATTATGAAAAATTGTCAATAATTAATTTTTTGATTTTTTTATTGACAATTTTTTAACCATTGGTTTATGACCAAACAATCAGTTCTCAAACGGCATGTTAGGATCACTTGCCCCATCATACCATCCGAGGTTCTCATGAAGATTAGCCAACTGGTCAAACGCACCGGTGTTCCCAAAGAAACCATCCATTTTTACATCCGCGAGGGCCTTCTGCGCAAACCCCGCAAATCAGGCGTTAACTCCGCTGAATATAATGAAAGGTACGTTGATCAGATCCAACTGATCAAAGACCTCAGAGACAACTATTACCTCCCGATCCCGGAAATAAAAAAAATCGTCAAAGATTTCCGCAAGCAATCCCCTTCGGACCAGGCCATATCCCAGTTTCACAGCCGATTCTTCCGGCCGGCTGACCGCCTGTTTGCCCATGAGGTTAATGGCCGGGATGCTTTTTGTCAGGCAACCGGTCTGGGCAAAAAATGGCTGACCAAAGCTGAAGAATGGGACGTGATCACCCCGGATGTTTCCGAAAACAAAGAACCGGTCTATTCCCCCGATGATGTCGCCATCGGCAAATTGATGGTGGATATGGATCGCCTGGGCTTTGGCCCCAAGGATGGATTTGATCCGGAGGATCTGCGCTTTATTGCCGAATTTGTAAGAAAATACGTGGTCGATATCTCTAAGAAATATTACGAGGACAATCTGGAAAAAATGACTTCCAGGGAAGGCGTCGAAAAAGCCAGCCAGTATCATGAACTCATCAGTTTGTTTTTCTACCATCTTTATCGAAAATTTATCCGGGAATCTACCAAACGTTTACTCGATTACCATGAATAATTAGATCTGATCACATCCGTAGACGTGTCCGTGACCGAAGACAAAATAAACGCTTAAATACCGCTGGAAATAATTTGATAGAACTCGCTCCGAACATATTTTATATCCCCGGAAAAAATAACTCCCGTTTCCCCTACTGTGCCTGCCTGTATTTGAAAGGAAAGGATAAGCGGGTGTTGATCGATGCCGGGATGGGGCCCAAAAATATGGCGCCGGTGAAGAAACTGGGCATTGACCTGCTAATCCTCACCCACTGCCACATCGACCATCGCTTAACCCGTGCGGAAATTTTGGATGTCCCGGTGTGGTGTCATGAAAAAGAAGAAGAATGGTTTTCGAATAGAGATCTTTTTCTCACTGATGTGGGTTTTAAACGTAGTGGTCTGGATTTAAACGGGCTTTTTGACTTTGCCCATGGGATGTTTGATACAGAGATTGATCATCTGCTGACCGATGGCGAACGCATAGATATCGGCGGTATAACCCTGGAAACCATCCATACACCCGGACACACACCCGGTCACATGGCGTTTTTCATTCCGGAACATGATTTACTCTTTTCAGGAGATATCGATTTAACGCCCTTCGGTCCCTTTTACGGCCACGATTTTGCCGATATCAGCGATTTTCTGGCCTCGATTGACAGGTTAAAGCAGATACAGGCCAAAATGGTTATCAGCGGGCATGCCGGCCCGTTTAATGACAATCTGCTTGAAAAATTCAGCGCATATGGCGAGGTTATCCACAGCAGGGATCGTCTGCTGCTGGAAAATTTAAGCCGACCAAAATCCATTGAAGATTTTCGGGGCAGCAATCTTTTCTACAGCTCCTACCCGGACTTTCCGGATTTGATTCGTTGGTTCGAGCTGGTCCATATTGAAAAGCACCTGACGCGGTTGGAATCCATGGGAAAAGTGCGGCAGGAAAATGATATGTGGATATGCGCATAGGGCATAGAGCAGAGCGCATGGCGTATTTGAATACCGCACTGGCGAAAAATTCTAAACTTGTGAAAATCAATAATTTTCTCAACAGTGTTCAATGATCAGGAGAGATAGATGAGCAATGACATAATCAGCCAAACCGATGATGATGTAAAAATCGTCCGCACCACTTCCACTTTTGACTGCGGTGGGCGATGCCCGCTCAAGCTGCACGTAAAGGACAATCGGATAGTACGGGTTGAAGGCGACGATATTGCGGAGCCCGAACAGCTCAGGACCTGTCTGCGATGCCGGGCCCTGAGGCAGTATGTCCACCATCCGCAACGGCTGATGTATCCCCAGAAACGTGTCGGCGAACGCGGCGAAGGCAAATTTGAACGTATCTCCTGGGATGAAGCGCTGGAAACCCTTGCCGGCCAATTGTCTCGTGTTAAGGAAACCTACGGCAACGAAGGCATATTTCTGGCCACCGGCGGTGGTTACCTGGCCGGCCTGCACAATGGCGGATTCGCGGCCCAGCGTCTGATGAATCAGTTTGGCGGTTGTGTGACCCATTACGGCAACATTTCTTCCGAAGGTGCCGTCTGGGCATCACTGACACAGTATGGGTCCGTCATGGTGGGACACAGCCGGGAAGATATGCTCAATTCCAAACTGATTATACTCTGGGGTTGGGATCCGGCCCGCATGATTTCAGGCACCAACACCATGTATCATCTCATCAAAGCCCGCGAAAACGGGGCCAGGGTGATCGCAATCGATCCCCGCTACCATGACACGGCCGCCACCGTTGCCGACGAATGGATTCCGATCCGGCCGGGCACGGATACGGCCATGATGGTGGCCATGGCCAACGTGATGATCACCGAAAACCTTCACGACCAGACCTTCCTGGATAAATACAGTGTCGGGTTCGACAAGTTCAAAGACTATGTCCTCGGACAGGAGGACGGTACCGAGAAGACCCCCCAGTGGGCGGCGGAGATCTGCGGCGTTGGTGCCGACACCATTTCTCGCCTGGCCCGCGATTATGCCGGCACCAAACCCGCTGCTCTGATGGATTGCCAGGGACCGGCTCGCAGTGCCATGGGCGAGCAATACAATCGTTGCGCGGCCACCTTAAGCGCCATGACCGGCAATGTCGGCCGCCCGGGAGGAAGCGCCTGCGGTGGTTTAATGGGGATTCCGGTCGGGCACATGTTTCGCATGTCCGCCATTCCGCCCGGGAAAAACCCGTTTGAAATGGAGGGTCCCAACGTCAAAGGCACCCTGGACATTCGCGAGCGGGTGATCAAGCGGGTTCACATCAACACCATTTTTGATGCCATTCTCGAAGGCAAACAGGGTGGTTACCCGGCCGACATCAGACTGATGTGGTCCATGTGCAACAATTATTTAAACCAGACCGGCAACAGCAACAAAGCCGCCCGGGCGCTGCAAAAACTTGAATTTTTCTGCGCCCAGGAATTGTTCATGACCGCCCAGGCCCGTTACGCCGACCTGCTGCTGCCGGTAACATCCGCAGTGGAACGCAGCGACCTGACCCGGCCCTGGCCGTCGGGACCCTATTTCACTTTTATGAACCGTGCCCTGGAACCCCTGGGCGAATGCAAATCCGACCTGGACATCGTCAGTGAACTGGCCCAGCGACTGGGTATCGAAGGATTCAATCCCCACACGGAAGACCAATGGCTGAAAATGTTTGTTGACCTCAACCCGGAGTATCAGCAGCACATCAAGGACTATGATAAATTCAAAACAGACGGCATACACCGGGTAAAACTGGACGAACCTATCATCGCTTTCAAAGCGCAAATCGATGATATTGAAAAAAACCCCTTCCCCACCCCATCGGGGAAAATCGAAATTTTTTCCCAGCGCGCGGCGGATCTGAACAAACCGGATACGCCACCGATTCCCAAGTACCTGCCGACACCGGAAGACCGCAACGATCCCTTAATTGAAAAGTTCCCACTGCAACTGCTGACGCCCCATCCCAAAAATCGGGTACACTCGGAACTTTATATGGTGCCCTGGCTGCGGGAAGTGGAGGAGCACAGGGCGTGGGTCAATCCGGTGGATGCCGACTCTCGCGGCATCAAGGATGGCGATGAGATATTTGTCTACAACGATCGCGGTAAGGTTGCCATTCAAGCCTGGGTTACCGAAAGAATCATCCCCGGTGTAATCTGCATCTTCGAAGGGGCCTGGTACAACCCGGACAAAGAGGGCATTGACCGCGGCGCCTGTGCTAACACGCTGACCAAAGACGCCTATTCGGGCGGTGGTGCCGCTGTGTTGAATACCAGTTTGGTAGAAATCGCAAAGGCTTAAAGAGAAGATCTTCACCGCAGAGGCGCAGAGGACGCAAAGGAAAAGTAATATTCTCATTGGCGTTGAGAGGACGCCAATGAGAAAACCATCGCTGCTTCGCAGCAGACTTATATGTCATATCGCAATTTAAATTTTTTGATGTTTATTATTCAGTGCAGATTTTTTTTTAGCCGCCAAAAGATAATAGTGCCCGAAGGGCTTGTTGATTTTGCTTTGCCCTCCTTCTCAAGGGCAAGGCAAAAAGAAGAAAAACCTCTGCGATCTCTGCGCCTCGAGCAACGCGGGCGGTGAATTTTTCAAAATACTATGGAGAACAAACAATGCAGATAGGATTCTACTTTGACCAGACGAGATGCACCGGGTGCAGTGCCTGCCGCGTGGCCTGCAAGGACTGGAACGACATTCCGGCCGGGCCGGAGAACTGGATGCGGGTGCTTTATACTGAAAAAGGAAAATTTCCGAAACCGTTTGTCAGCTATATGATTGCCCCCTGCTGGCACTGCGCCGAACCGGTGTGCGCTGCAGCCTGCCCGGTCGGTGCCATTACCAAGCGGGCTGAAGACGGCATCGTGCGGGTGGACACCGACGCCTGCCTGGGCAATAAAGAATGCGATGTCAAATGTTTCAAGGCCTGCCCGTATGATGCGCCGCAGTTCGGACCGGAAAAGGGTGCCAAAATGCGCAAGTGCGATTTCTGTCTGGACCGGCACCTGGAAGGCAAACTGCCGGACTGCATCGAAGCCTGTCCGGTACGTGCCCTTGATGCCGGCCCTTTGAGCGAACTGGAAAAAAAATATGGCACTAACAAAGAAGCCGTTGATTTTACATATTCCAAACGTACGAAACCGGCGGTGGTCATGAGGCCAAAAGTGGTTCCAGAAAATATTTGATGATTAAGGATTAAACAATCAGTTGGTTTGAGGTATAAAAAGGTTTCAGGTGTCAGGTGTCAGGTGTCAGGAGCGGCGCGGATCAGTAGGGTCGACTACTGCTTGGCGCGGCGAAGCTTTAGCGAAGACGGGTGCCGACCGTATTCTGTAATACAAGATAATCAGAGTCCGGCGGGCACAGTGGCCCGCTCTGCTGATATCTGACTTCTGTCCTCTGTAATCTGTCATCTTAAAAAAGAGGTGAGTTATGGGCAAAGTTGACTTGAGTGTGATCGGCAATAAATCAGAGCCGATTGTTTTCGAATATACCTGGCGGGACGTCGTGCTGTATGCGCTGGGTGTCGGTGCCACCGCCGATGATCTGTCGTTGGTCTACGAAAACGCGCCCGGTGGGCTCAAGGTCCTGCCCAGTTTCTGCGTCGTTCCGGCTGTCAGGGCATTTCCCTATTTTGGTGAAGATATCGAATGGTCCCTCATGCTGCATGGTGAGCATACCATACGGCTTTCCCGCCCCATTCCGCCGGAGGGCAAATTGATTCAGACCGGGGTGATCACCGACATATTCGACAAAGGCAAGGGTGCGGTTTTTCATGTCAAAATCACCGGCAACACCGAGGACGGCAACCACCTGTACGATGCCCATTGGGCCATATTCTATTTACACGCCGGCGGTTTTGGTGGTGATCCCGGACCCAGGGTGGAACCGATAACACCGCCCGGGGGAATCGAGCCGGATTTTAGTTTTTCCTGTAAAATAGACAAAAATCAGGCCGCACTTTATCGGTTAAGCGGCGATCGCAATCCCTTGCACATCGATCCGGCAGCGGCCAAACGAGGTGGTTTTGACCGCCCTATCCTGCATGGCCTGTGCACCTATGGAATTGCCACCCGGTCATTGGTGATGGGGCCATTGAATGGCGACGTCCGACGGCTAAAGGAATTCAAGGCCCGGTTTTCCAGTAGCGTGTATCCCGGAGACACCTTGACCACAGAAGGTTGGAAAACGGATGGCGGATACATTGTCCAGGCGAAGACGGAAAATAATATTGTTCTTAGCAATTCGATGGCACTAATCTAATAGGCGCTTTCAAGAATCTATACTCTAAGGAAAAATATTAGCCACCAAGGCACAAAGGCAGAAAGGAAAAATGTGAAGTTTATAGCTCTGTGTCTTAGTGCCTTGGTGGCTGAACTAACGCCAGATTAGAAATATTTAAACAGAAAGGAAAAAAGACATGACCATCGACGACATCAAAAACATTGCCATTATCGGCGCCGGAAACATGGGGCATCAGATCGCCATGCTGTGTGCGATTCACGGCTACAAAACCGTGTGCACGGACATCAACGCCGAGATCCTGAAAAAAGCTGAAAACTTCGCAGACACCTATCTGGCCGGACGTGTGGAAAAAGGCCGTTTTACCCAGGACCAGGCCACAGCCGCCCGGGAGAGATTAACGTTCAGCGCCAGCATGGAAGACGCGGTCAAAGATGCGGACTACGTCATCGAGGCTGTTTTGGAAATCCTGGACCTGAAACGCAAGATCTTTGCCGACCTGGACCGGATGGCCCCGGCCCATGCCATCCTGGCAACCAACAGCTCGGCCATCATCAGCTCCAAAATCGCCGACGCCACCAAACGCCCGGAAAAAGTTCTCAATGTTCATTTTTTCAACCCGGCCCTCGTGATGAAACTGGTAGAAGTGGTTCAGGGCCCCCATGTTGCGGACGAAACCAGGGAAATTTCCATGGCGCTGTGTGAAAAGCTCGAAAAAGTACCGGTCCACCTAAAAAAAGAAGTCGACGGATTCCTGCTCAACCGCATCTTCGGTGCCATTACCCGTGAAGCCCTCTGGCTGCTGGAAATGGGGGTCGCCAGTATGGAAGACATTGATAAGGCCCAGGTCTACGGTGCCGGCCACCCCATGGGCACCTTCCGCCTGATGGACCTCACCGGCATCGATTTAACTTACATCATGGGCATGGAAGCCTTCCGGGAAACCGGCGATGTAGGTCAACTGCCCAGTCCGAGCGTGGTTGAAAAATACTGTCAAGGCGAGTATGGCCAGAAAACCGGCAAGGGGTGGTATGACTATAGTAAAAAATAAGCGCCGAGCGCTTATTTTTTGGTTTATTAAGTTGAATAGTTGATTAAGTTAAATAAGTCATGGAGGCGGATCAATCAACTTAATCAACTCAATTAACTCAATCAACTCAATTAACTATTTCCTTTGCGAAGGAACAGGGGGTAACCGTGGCTGCTAAATTTGTTAGTGAACGCAATATTAAATTCCTGCTGTACGAAGTGTTCGATGTCGAGTCATTGACTGAGTATGAATACTACAGCGAGCACAACCGTAAAATGTTTGACATGGTGCTGAAAGCAGCCGTCAAACTGGGCAAAGACCTTTTGTTTCCCATATTTGAAGAAATGGACCGCAATCAGCCCGAATTGGTCAATGGTGAAGTCAAGGTGCACCCGTCTGTCAAAACCATCATGCAAGAATTCGGCGAAGGCGGTTGGATCTCCAGTCGGGTTCCGTTTGACCAGGATGGCGAACAATTGCCGAGCATGGTGGCCGATGTCTGCGAATTTATTTTTGCGGCCGCCAATTACTCGGCCAATACCTACCCCGGACTCACCTTCGGCGCATCACATTTGATCGAATCCTTCGCCAGCCAGGAATTGTACAACACTTACGTACCCAGAATGCGTTCCGGTGAGTGGCAGGGCACCATGGCCCTGACCGAACCTGAAGCCGGCTCTTCCCTGTCGGATATCACCACCATGGCCGAACCAACAGATGAAGGCTATTTTCGCATAAAAGGCCAGAAGATTTTTATATCCGCCGGTGACCACGACGGGGTAGATAATGTAATCCACCTGATGCTGGCCAAAATTGAAGGCGCTCCGGCCGGTGTCAAAGGCATCTCGCTGTTTGTCGTGCCCAAAAAGCGAATCGATGATGACGGCAACCTTGTACCCAATGATGTCGCCCCATCCGGCGTTTATCACAAACTGGGCTACCGGGGCTGCCCCATCGTGCAACTGAGCATGGGTGATAAAAACGACTGCCGCGGGTGGCTGGTCGGAGAACCCCACAGCGGTTTGAAGTATATGTTCCAGATGATGAATGAAGCGCGCATCGGCGTGGGGCTGGGGGCAACGTCCATGGCCACCGCCGCATACTATGCCTCCCTCGATTACACAAAATCACGGCTTCAGGGCCGCAAAATGGGACAAAAAGATCCGAATCTCCCACCGATACCCATTATCGAGCATGCGGATGTCAAGCGCATGCTGCTATTCCAGCGGGCGATTATTGAAGGTGCCCTTGCACTGATCATGCAGTGCAGCAAATATGTCGATTTTCAAAAGGTGCTCAGCGGAGAGGAGAAGGAAAAATATCGTTTGCTGCTGGAAATCCTGACACCGATTGCAAAAAGCTATCCATCTGAAATGGGGATTCTTGCCATCAGTCAGGGCCTACAGTGCCTGGGCGGCTCCGGTTATTGTGACGACTATCCCCTGGAGCAATATTACCGCGACTGCCGCATACATCCCATCCATGAGGGCACCACCGGTATCCAGGGCATGGATTTGCTGGGCCGAAAGCTCATCATGAAAAACGGCCAGGCCTTTTTACTTTATATCAACGAAATCGAGGATACCATTGGTGCCGCCCAACAATACAATGAGCTAAAAGGATTTGCCAATGATCTGAACACCACCCTGACAGACCTGCAGGATGTGACCCAGCATCTCATCACGATCGCTCAAAAGCATGGACCTGAAGCCTTTCTGGCGGATGCCACCCTTTATCTTGAATTTTTCAGCATCGTAACCATTGCCTGGCAGTGGCTGCTGCAGGGCGTTGCGGTCCAAAAGGCGCTGAACAACGGCGCTAAAAAAACGGATCAGAATTTTTACGCGGGCAAAATGTTCACCCTGCGCTATTTCTTTGCCTATGAACTACCCAAAACTCTGGGCCTGGCCAAACGACTCCTGGATGAAGATAAACTGACGGTGGAAATGCAAACAGACTTTTTTAACGATTAAACAAAAGCATGGTGAAACATATGAATAAAAAGCTTGTATCGATAGTCAAATACCAAGAGCCATTAGAATCTGTTAGAAAGGCCGTTGAACTATCCCGCGGCCTGGATCACCTGCCTGCGGGGGCGACTGTATTTATCAAACCCAATATCGTTTTCTGGACCAAGGCCACGAACTTTCCCAAATACGGCGTCATAACAACTTCCCGGGTAGTGCAAGACATGGTGGTCCTGCTGAAAGAACGCGGCATCGATGACATCAGTATCGGTGAAGGAACGGTGCTGCGTGATCCCAAAGATATGGCAACGCAGCTGCATGCCTTTAACAGCCTGGGCTATGCTGAACTGAAAAAACGCTACGGTGTAAAAACCATCAACATCTGGGAGCGTCCATTTGAAAAAGTCGATCTGGGTGACGGCGTGGAGCTCAAATTTAACAGCGACATATTAAACGCTGATTTCGTTGTAGATCTGCCGGTGATGAAAGCACATTCCATGACCGTGGTCAGCCTGGGGATTAAAAACCTAAAAGGCATGATCGACATACCGTCGCGCAAGAAGTGCCACAACACCCACCCGCAAAAAGACCTGCACTTCTGGGTTTCCCGATTGGCGGATAAAATGCCGCCCATCTTCACCTTGATAGATGGAATTTACACGGCCGAACGGGGCCCCCACATCGATGGACTTATGCACCGCAGCGATATCCTGGTAGCATCCGCCGATATCCTATCGGCAGATATGATCGGCGCTAAAGCACTGGGGTATGAACCTTCGGCAGTTCCCCACATTGTCCATGCTGCTGAAAAGAGAGCGCGGCCACTCGACCTCTCCGACATCGAAGTTGCTGGAGAGTCTGTTGAATCCGTGGCAAAGCCTCACGGATATGATTTTGTATACAATGAAGAAAATACCCTGCCGTTGGCCATGGATCAAATGGGTATCCAGGGAGTATCCTATTATAAATATGATCTCAGCCTGTGCACCTATTGTTCCGGAATGACCAGCACCATCCTGGCGGCTATCGCCAAAGCCTGGAAGGGCGATCCCTGGGATGATGTCGAGATCCTGAGCGGAAAAGTGATGAAACCGGAACATGGAAAAAAGAAGACGATCTTGTTCGGAAAATGCATGTATCAGGCCAATAAAGATAACCCGGATATTAAAGAGATGATCGCCGTCAAGGGCTGCCCGCCAAAACCTGAAGCCGTATTCCAGGCACTTCAAAAGGCCGGCATCGAGGCCGACCGGGCTATTTTTGATAATCTTGATACGATTCCCGGTAAATTTCTGAAACGCTATAAGGACAGGCCGGAGTTTGATGAATCATTTTTTACCATAAACTGATCTATTGGATAGCTGCAATAATCATTTAACTTATTCATTTCCTGCCTAAATATTAGCAGACTGTGCCATAATTTATATAACAGTCAACTTCAGCCGGTCATGCCGGACTTGATCCGGCATCCAGTAACGCAGGAATCGGAAAATCGCTGTGGTGAGCCTGTCGAACCAAGGGTCAAGCCTGGAATGACAGGACAGCAATGTACTTAGAGTTTCCAATTAAGACACCTCCTATCCAGCTGAAATTGCTGGCTATGGCCAAGACCCAGGGAGAGTTATTATTGTTAAACAAAAAACAGCATGAAGCCTATAGCAGCGGGTATCGATGGATCATGCTGATCCTGTTGTGGCTGCTTTACCTCTGTTTCGGAATTGTCTCACGTGCCATATTCCCGTTGGTGACACCCATCCTGAGTGACCTTCGCATTTCTTATTCCCAGATGGGCTTTATTCTGGGCTCCTGGCAGCTGACCTATATCGTGATGGCCCTTGTGGCCGGCTCCATCATGGATAGATGGGGTGTTCGCAAATCCCTGTTTGCCGGAGCGCTGATTATCGGCCTTTCATCAAGCCTGCGTTATTTTACAAACAATTTTGAAGCTCTCTTGATAGCGGTCGCCTTATTTGGTGTCGGCGGCCCGATGATATCCATCGGCGGCCCCAAAACCATCTCGTCCTGGTTTCGCGGACCCAGCAGAGGTACAGCCATCGGCCTGTACACAAGCGGGAACTGGACCGGCGGACTGTTAGCGTTGGCCTTGACCAACAGCCTGGTTATGCCGCTGGTTGAAAACAAGTGGGAACAGGTTTTTCTTGTTTACGGATTGATCACATTTTCTGTCGCCTTGCTATGGCTGCTATCTGCACGGGAAATCAAGGGTGGAGAACCATCGAGCAGTATGGCTGTCATCGATGTGTTCCGCAACCTCGGCAAGCTGCAAAATGTTCGCATTGTGCTAACGATGGGTCTGCTGGCCTTTGCAATTAGCCATGGATTCTCCAGCTGGCTGCCGAAAATCCTTGAAATAAACGGGATGTCCGGACCCCAGGCCGGTTTTGCTGCCTCTATTACAATTGCGGCCGGTATTCCGTCTATTTTGATTCTTCCATCGGTGGTGCCCGCACGCTACCGGGGACGGGCAATGGCAATGATGTCAATTTTGACCGCCGTAAATATTGTTCTGGTGATGCAGATCTCCGGAGTGGCTCTTTTAATCGGTCTGGGCGTGCTGGGATTTATCAGTGCGCCCTTCATGGCGTTGCTTCTTTTGATTCTTATGGACAGCCCCGGAGTGGAAACCAGGCATATGGGTTCTGCCGGCGGCATGTTTTATTGCGTGGCCGAGATTGGGGGGTTTGCAGGTCCATTTTTTATGGGGGTTTTGGTGGATTTAACCGGGACCTTTATGGCGGGCGCACTGTTTCTGGCAAGTTTGTGTCTATCAATTGCCGTGCTTACCTATTTTCTGACACATCATCAATAAGCACTTTGAGTCTGTTGATATGAGCCGGGCGCGTACCGCAACAACCCCCGACAACCGTTGCACCGGCTTTCAACCAGTTGTTTACGTGAACCGCATAAGATTCAGGATCAAGGTCAGCTCGCAGGCCAAGGAATCCATCGGTCTGCTTGTCTCCCGTTAGATCCCAATCTTCTGGAATCGGTTGAAATGTATTTGCATATCCGCCGATGTATTTCATTTCGGTTTGCTTCAGCTGCGGCATTGCACTGGTAATACTTTCCGGTGCGCAACAATTTGCCAGAGCCCCTGATACACGGAAGATCTGATAGCGACCGGACAGCTTCACCAATATCTTCTCCGCTTCGCAAACGGCCGGAACGATCCTCATGCAGGGTCCAGCAGACCCAGACGGGTTTGCCGGTCCGGGTTGCGGCTGCAGCGGCTGCCCGGCCCTCATCGATGCTGGACATGGTCTCGCATAACAGAAGATCGACATGGGGTGCCAGCACTTCCGCCTGCTCCCGGTATAAAGGCTCTATCTCTTCTAACTTGCCTACCCTATCGGGCCGGAAACTACCTGCCAGAGGCGGCAGCGATCCGGCTATCAACACAGCCCGGCCGGCCGCGTCACGCGCCTCCCTGGCAAGGTTACACGCAAGCAGGTTAAGTTCCTTAAAGCGGTCTTCAATCCCGGCCCAGGCCAAATTTCTTTTGACGATGCCATAGGAATTAATCGTGATAATGTCGGCTCCGGCGGCAATAAAATCCCTATGAACCTCGCGGACCACCTGGGGAGCCTCAATTAAGGCCTTGGCGGACCAGATGGAGGTCATCACATCAACCCCGCGAAAGCGCAATTCCCGCCCCATTCCACCATCGAGCAAGATATGTCGCCGGGAAAATTTTTGATCAAGCATTGTTAGTCCTCGCGAGATTGATATCTAGTTTGCACCGATGATAGTAATTTATTTTCTTCCTATGGGGCATGATGTCTCACACAATCGGCAGCATTTAGCAACTCTATCCGGCCCTTTCTGATTACCATTCTCATTGTTACTTGAATTTTGGCGATCGATTTCCATTTGATTTAGGCACAATGGCCTGCTGTAAACACCGGTCCTGCCCGGCAGTTCAGTTAAATCGAGCGGATTATCAATAGGAATTTTATTTTGAAACGCTTTCTGCGGGCAGGCTTTGCGGCAGGGCATGTCGCAGGCCGGGCAGGGATCGAAATCAACAGGCCCTGTCGCCGGCAATTTGATGTTCACTAAAGCGGCGCGAAGTCGAACCCGCGGTCCATAATCCGGCGTCACCAGCATATTATTTTTACCGATACATCCCAGACCGGCCATAACGGCGGCATCTTTGAGAAAAATGCCACCTTGTACAATATAATATGGCAATCCGCGCGCTTCGCAGTCTTTTTCCTTCGTGAGCCATGCGGTGACAGAGGAAATGATTTTTATAAGTATCCGATTACCGGGTGTGCCCCCTTTCAATCCTTCATACCACCAATCAAGCCTGGGATCATCTTCGGGATGTTCTACCGCTACGACAATTGCAGATTTGGCATATGACGGCCATGAAACTTCGCCGCTATCCCTTGGGACGTCATCATTCAAAAAGCTTTTATAACCTCCTATTTGGGGATAGATTAGATGGGAGGGAGAAAGTTTCAGCGTTTCCACATCAGCGATTCCAGCAGCACAGGCGCCAAATTCCTTGGCTTTCTCTATTATCTGATTTTTTAATTCTTCTCTCTTCGCAGCCGACATAATGGATTCTATTCCTTCTTATCTATTAACTATTAATAAATAACGAATAATTCCCCATTGGCTTTAACCCGATGGGGATACAGGTTTGCCGTGTCGGACCACCTGCTGCAGGGGATTGAAACCAATTCGGTAGGCAAGCTCAGCCGGTTCAGAAATGTCCCAGGCCACGAAATCCGCGTCTTTGCCCGGTTCGAGGGTTCCAATCTGATGCTGAAGCCCGAGGGCCTTGGCGCCATTACGGGTCACCCCGGCCAGCGCTTCTTCCGGTGTCATTCTAAACAGCGTGCAGGCCATGTTGAGCATTAACAGCAGTGATGTTGTGGGGCTACTGCCGGGATTACAATCAGTGGAAAGGGCGATGGGAACCTTGTGACGCCGAAATAGGTCTATGGGGGGCACCCTGGTCTCCCTGAGAAAATAAAAAGCGCCGGGTAACAGGACGGCAACTGTCCCGCTTGCGGCCATGGTCTTGATACCCTCTTCGGAGATATATTCCAGGTGTTCCGCCGACAGTGCCTCATAGCGGGCTGCCAGTTCTGCTCCCTGCAAGTCTGAAAGTTGTTCGGCATGCAGTTTAACTGTCAGGCCCAATTTCTTTGCGGCCTTAAAAACCCGTTCGGTCTGTTCGGTTGTAAACCCGATGCTTTCACAAAAGGCATCTACGGAAACGGCCAGCTTTTGGGCCGCAACTTCCGGCATAACCGTTTGACAGACGAAATCGATGTAATCGTCGCTCCGGCCTTCGTATTCAGGCGGCAGGGCATGGGCGCCTAGATAGGTGGGCACCACCGTCACCGGATTTTTTTGGCCAAGTTTGCGGGTTACCCGCAGCATGCGCAATTCGGTCTCAAGATCCAGGCCGTACCCTGACTTAATCTCAACCGTGGTGACACCTTCTTGCATCAGAGCCAGGAGCCGGGAAGAACTTTGATCAAACAAGGCTTGTTCATCGGCCGCTCGGGTGGCGGCAACCGTTGATCGTATCCCGCCACCCTGACGGGCGATTTCTTCATATGTGGCCCCTTGGAGACGCAATTCAAATTCACGGGCCCGGCTGCCGGCATAGACAAGGTGGGTATGACAATCCACCAGCCCGGGCGTTATCCAGCAACTATTCCCGTCAACCACTTCGGCCGTCCGGGATTCAAAATCAGCCGGCAGATCCCTTCTTCTGCCTGCCCAGGCGATCTTATCCCCGCGTATGGCCAGCGCGCCATCTTTAATCATTCCGTACGGGCCGGTGGGTGTCATCGTGGCCAGATGTATATCAAGCCAGAGTGAATCCACCTCCTGAGGAGTCATTTTTTGGGCAGGGCTCATTTTGTGCCGGCCTCCTTTACCAACTTAAAATAGAAAGGGAATTTTAATTTTTCAATTTCTTCTGCGGTTCGGCAATTTCCTCTTCGATGTTGATTATTTTTTTGGCATAATTGGCATATTCCTCAAGCGGCGTGGTGGCTCTCACCACCAGCTTGGCGCCATCCGGTGATCCGCCGCCGTGCATGCAGCCCGGCACCCCGGAACCGATGGTCAGCCATTCGGAAAGCCGGGCGGCCTTAAAGCGGGACTCGGCCGACCCCGCGCCTGCTTTCAGGCATTTCTGGATCAGGTGTCCATATTGGGGATTGGTGAAATCCTTATATGAGGGCATGCACCCGGTTTCCACGATGCCCCCGCCGATTTCCTGGGTCAAGCGCTTCACTTCGTACGGCAGGGTG
This sequence comes from uncultured delta proteobacterium, assembly GCA_963766255.1. Taxonomy (GTDB): domain Bacteria; phylum Desulfobacterota; class Desulfobacteria; order Desulfobacterales; family JAFDCJ01; genus JAFDCJ01. The sequence continues at coordinate 70,557 of CAVXZZ010000026.1, read as the reverse complement.
GCAACCATCACTTTATTGGCATGGGCGGTATGGGGATCCGCAAAATAGGACCCGGAGGGGTGCTTAAACCCCAAAGCAATGGCGCCGGCCCCCAGCCCGTAGGTAATGGTATTGTTGATGGACATGCTGGTTAATTTATCTGAAAATGTCTTGGCGGAAAGCCCGTTGGCCCGTGCCATTAATACCGAAGCGCCAATCATTACATCGCCCTGACCGCCGACACAGGCGCCGATACAGGCCCGATAGTTGGCGGTAAAATATTGAATGAACTTGGCCGAGTATTTGGCTTCCCGGCACATGAACACCCGCTCGTTGGGAACAAAAACATCCTCAAACAGAAGCCAGCCCTGGGTGATCCCCGTGTCAGGGGTTTCCACGTCGGCGGTGTCTTCCAGTTCCCGCCGGTCGCTGGGGCGGGTGGCTTCCACGATGGTCAATCCTTCGATATCCCTTGGAACCACACAGGCCACGGCAAAATCCTTGTCCGCTTCGCCATAAATGCCACCGGGCAACAGAAAAATTTCCTGGGATGCCGCCGTGCCGCAGATCATCAGCTTGGCACCGCGGATGACGATGCCGTCATCGCGCACCTCCACCACCCGCAAATTGGTATCCGGATCCGGCTGCTCGGACGGCTTGAGACTCCGGTTGCCCTTGGCATCGGTCAAGGCGCCGGCTACCGTGATTCCTCTTTCCTCGGCTGAGAGGATCCAGTTTTTAAGCCGGTCCTGGTAATCGGTGCCGTGCTCCTTGTCGATCTCACTGCTGACAGCCCACATTACGTTCATGGCATTCCAGCCCACGCAAACTGCTCCGGTACAGCTTCCGGTGCGCCGGTAGTTCTGGCGTTTCATCCTCATATTCATAATCAGATCTTCCGGCGTCTGCATCATGGAGTTCCAGCGCAGTACTTTTTCACCGCTAAACACCGATGTCGCTGTGTAAATATCTTCCAGTTCCGGATCATGTGCCGCATCATAATTAAGGGCGTGGCTTTCCACTGTTCTTTTGGTGGCTGGATGGGTGGTGACGTCCTCGATCAGTTCGCCGAATTTATAGATATTCGGCCTGAGCTGTCGCAGTGCCGCCAGATAGTCATTTCTGGTTTTTACAGTCATGATTAAACCCCTTCAACTTGTTCATAGTATGTAATATTCAGTTTTAAAAAATCAAATCCTTTAATCACCTGTTCGATTACCGATAAAACCTTGCCGGAAGGCCAGGAGGCTGGGAGACCGGAAAGCTGACATACAGATCCAGCCTTCAGGCTTTCCAGCATCCAAGCTTCCAGCATTCGTCAACAGGTTACCTTATTTTCCAAATATTCTTGAATTTTTTTTATCAACACGGGCACAAATTCACGGCAGTCGTCAACGATACCGTAATCCACCTGATCAAATACCGGTGATTTATCATCACTGTTGATGGCCACCATAACTTTGGCATCAACTACGCCGACCAGATGCTGCTGTTCCCCGGACAAACCAACCCCGATATAAAGCTGCGGGCCAACCATTTTGCCGCTTTGCCCGATCATGGTTGCAAGCTCTGTCCAGCCCTCATCCACGGCCGGCCGGGTAGAACCCAAAGCGGCATTTAGAACGTCAGCCAGAGCGGAAATTTTTTCCCATCCCTCACGATCTCCGGCACCCGCACCGCCGGCAACAACAATATCAGCCGACTCCAGTGGAACACCTTCGGGCTCCTCCCGCACAACTTCCAGGGTTTGGATGCGATCGGTAACAATTTTCGGAAGATCGATCGCATCTATTTCACCGGATCTATTTTCATCCGGTTCGGGAGCCGCAAACACACCCTTGGCCACCGTGGCCATCTGCGGACGTCTTTGCGGGCAGATTATGGAAAGCAGCCCGCCGTATGCCGGAATACGCTGCTCCAGGTTGCGGTCTGTATCAAGTACCAGATCAATGCAGTGGGCGGTCAAACCGGTTCTTAATCTGGCCGCTACCAGGGGTGCCAATTCCCTGCCCATTGCGGTCGATCCCAGAAGGATGATTTCCGGCTTGTGCGTTTCGGCAAGTTTGACGATGATTTCGGTATATGTCTCCGGGTGATAAAATGCCAATTCCGGTGCATCACCCAGATAAACCCGGTCGGCGCCAGCTGATATCAGCGTTTGGGCCTGTCTTTCAATATCGTCACCAAGCAAAATCGCCTGAACGGATGTATGGAGTTCGTCCGCCAGGTTGCGGGCCTGACCGATCAGTTGGGTTGACACCACCAGTAGGCGGCAATCGATTTGTTCGGCAATGACCCAAACGGGACCGATTTTATTTTTCTGCTCAGCCATTAGAGTAACCCTGTCCCTATCAGTTTATCTACTAATAATTCAGCCTTTTCCTCTCTGGTGCCCTTGATAAATTCAACCTCCCGTTTGCTTTCGGTGGTATTCAGCTCGGAAACAATGGTGGGAGAGCCTTTTAAACCCACCGATTCGGGGGATACGCCCAGGTCATCGATGCCCCACTGTTCAATTTCTTTTTTGCGGGCCTTGATAATTCCTGAAAAACTCAAAGCCCTCGGGGTGTTCACTTCCCGGGTTACCGTAAAGACCGCGGGTAGTTTGACCTGCATCAAGCGGTATCCATTGTCGATACTGGCCTTGACCTTCCACCAGGACGCACCCGTTTCGACGATCTCCTTTACCATGGTGACAACCGGCAGTTTTAAAAAAGTGGCGATTTGAGGGCCGACCCATTCGGTGCTGCCGTCACTGCTGGCCATTCCGCAAAGAATTACATCGCAGGGACCTGCTTTTTCGATTCCTTTGGCCAGGGTAAAAGCCGTGGCAAAGGTATCGGCACCCCCGAAGGCAGGATCACTTAGCAGGATCCCCCGATCCGCTCCCAGGGCCAGGCATTCTTTGACGATGTTACCGGCCTCGGGGGGCCCCATGCTCAATACCGTGATTTGAGCCTCTGTCTTTTCCTTTAACTGCAGCGCCGCCTCGATGGCATTTTTGTCCAGCGGATTAACCACCATGGGCACATCGCACCGCAAAAGGGTTTTGGAGGCCGGGTCTATTTTAATGTTGCACGCTTCCTTGGGATCCGGAACCGCCTTGACGCAAACGACAATGTTTAACACTTCTAAGTCTCCTATAATCTATAATCCGGTGGAAAATTAAAACTTTTGATGCTTTTTACTAAGTAAAAATTCGAAATCCGAATATCGAAATCCTTGGCCCAGACCTGGATTATCAAAACTGTGTACTCTTAACTGATGACTGCATTTAATCTAAGCAACCATGCTGTTTTATACCAGTCGCGCCAGGGCAGGCCGAAACAATATCGAATCATAAAAAATTCTAAATCCCAAACAGAAAAACTGGTATAGCAAAAAATCGCCTTAACAGATCTTCTATTCTTTTGAGCATTTGAACATTCGAATTTCGGATTTGTTTCGAATTTCGGATTTCGTTTTTCGGGTTTACCATTTCCTATCATTGCAAACCTAAAAGATTATTCCCAATCCTATATTTGTTCCTAGGACAGCACCCATCTGCCAATGATAACTTTCATAATATCGGACGTTCCTGCCGACGGTCCGACCACATAGGAATCTCGCAAATAGCGTGAAACCGCATATTCTTCCATGCAGCCATACCCACCGTGGATGTCCACTGCCATCTTGGCCGCTCTCTGGCAGGCTTCGGTGGTATAGTATTTGGCGACGGCAAATTCGTTGCTGGAACGCCCGCCCCTGTCCTGCATGGCGGCCGCACGGTATCCCAAAAGCCTGCCGGCTTCCAAGTCGATTTTCATATCCGCCAGTTTGTTTTGAATGGTCTGCAAGGCGGCAATCGGTTTGCCGTAAAGAATTCTTTCATTGGCAAATTTGATGGATTCTTCGAGACAGGCTGCCTGAAGCCCTAAGGCAACGCCGACCATTCCGCCCCGGCCGACATCGCCAATGGCAGCCATGGTAACCCGTAACCCCTTGCCTTCTTCGCCCAGCAGTTGACTTGCGGGTACACGGCAATTTTCAAATGCCAGTTCACCGGTATTGCAGCCCCGCATACCGACTTTGTGCTCCTTGTGGGTGGCCTTCCAACCCTCCATGTCTTTATCCAGAACGAAGGCGCAAAAGAATTTTGGATTATCTTCGTCTTTTGCCAGAACTGTAACCGTGTCGGCGATGTGGGAATTGGTAATAAAGCATTTGCGGCCGTTCAGGATAAAATCGTCTCCGTCTTTTTTATAAGAGGAGCGGATACCGGTGGGATCGGAGCCCCCCGGTGGCCTCGGTTACCGCAGTTGTGGCAAGACGCTCCCCGCTGGCCAGCCCGGGCAAATATTTCTTTTTAAGGTCCTCGCTGCCGAATTTTACGATGGGCTCTATGCCCAGGGCAAACACCTGGAGCATCATGGCGGCGGCCACCGATACCCGGCTGACTTCTTCAACCGCTATCATGCGCTCGGTATACCCCAGTCCCAGACCACCATATTCCTCCGGGATGGTAATGGCCATCAATTCAGCCTCCCCCATGCCTTTGACAACCTCATCACTGACTTCACCGGTTTCCTCCATCGCGGCCACTTTAGGTGCAATCCTGGTTTCAGCGAATTCCCTGGCAGCCTTTCTGAACATTTCCTGTTCCTCGGTAAAAGTAAAATCGATCATGCTAAACCTCCCTCTTTTAAATGTTTTATATACCCAGAGCGATCGATCTGTCGCTTATACGCTTTAAATATTTACGCCTAAAGCTGTCATTTTTTATCGTTTCAGTTTGTCAACATAATCAATCAGGGAATTAATTGAATGGTCTAAGGTATCAACGGATCTGTCCACGCTATAATTTACGGAAGCTCCCAGCATGCCGTTAAACAGGATTTCCGTTATCGAGTCGGTGTTGATGCCATTGAAAAATTCTCCGGAATCGTTACCCTCGTCCAGGAGTCTTTTTATCATGGCCTTAAGTCCGACAAACCCTTTTTGAACTTCCCGGGATAAATGGGGACGAGAACCACCCAATTCGACTGCAAACATGATAAAAATGCAGCCTCCGGGAAAATTTTCGGCATCGAGGAGATACCCATCTCTATAATTTGTCAGCAATTGTTTTATTTTGCCTATCGAATCTTCAACTTCATCCAGACCGCTGAGATTTTTTTCACGCCAGATTTTGCGCGACTCGTCCAAAACCTGATAAAACAGATCCTCCTTACTGGAAAAATGGTTGTAGAAACCGCCCTTGGATGTTTCGGCGGCGGAAATGATGTCCAATATAGATGTGCTTAAAAAGCCGTTTAGTGAAAAAAGCTTCAATGATTCATGTATAATTTTTTCCTTGAGACTCACTATTGGCCCCTTTAAGTGGATGGAGACAGACCGGTCGGTCTGCCTTTTTCTAATTAATGGCACCTAGGTTGTCAATCTTTTTTTTATTACGGAGAGACGGTTTTCAGTCAGTGCGGAAATGCGGCAACAGGTAGGGTTTTCAGGCTGGTCAGTACATGGCTTCGATGAGATCAGCAAACGCTTCGTTGATGAATTTGCGTTTGACTTTCATTGTCGGCGTCACTTCACCGTCTTCCTCGTATAGCTTTTTGGGCAAAATCGTGAATTTCTTGACCTGTTCGACCCGCGAAAGGGTCTCATTCATCCGTTTTAATTCCTGCTCGATCAGCAGGTTTATTTCAGGGTTCTGTGCAAGGTCTTTATAGGTCGAAAACTGGATTTTATTATCTTGAGCGTATTTGACCACATTATCTTCATCAATCATGATCAGGCAGGAGAGAAACTTCCGTTTATCACCAATGACAACGGCATCGTTGATGTAAAGACTGGCTTTGAGCTTGTTTTCGATATATTGAGGGGTGATGTTTTTCCCGCCGGCGGTGACGATGATATCCTTTTTACGGTCCGTGATGGTCAGATAGCCATCTTCATCGATGGAGCCCACATCACCGGAGTGGAGCCAGCCGTCCACAATTGTTTCTGCAGTGGCCGCGGGGTTTTTAAAATAGCCCTTGAACACGCCCGGCGACTTTACCAGAATTTCGCCATCATCGGCAATTTTGATCTGTACGCCCATCAGTGGTTCGCCCACCGTGCCGAACTTGACCCGGCCGATGTTGCTGGTGGTGGTGACACCCGTCCCCTCGGTCTGCCCGTAACCCTCCACCAGGTTGACGCCGATGGAGTGGAAAAAGTGCAGAATTTCAGGAGCTATGGGCGCAGCCCCGGAATAGGCCACACGGATGCGGTCGAACCCCAGGCGCTCTTTTAATTTACGAAACACGGCGAAATGAGCCAGTTTATACTGCATCTCTAAAACAGCGGGCACCGGTTTGAATTCCATCATCAGGCCGGCGTGTTTTTTGCCGATGTTCAAGGCCCGATTGAAAATGAATCGTTTGAACCAGGTGGCATCGGCCATGCGGATCAGGATGGCAGAATAATATTTTTCCCAGATCCGCGGCACGGCATGGCCCACGGTGGGGGAAATCTCTACCATGTTGTCCGCAACGGTGTCCATACTCTCGATAAAGTTGACGACGTACCCCAAATCACTATGGGCCAGCACGGTAAAGAGCTGCTCGAAGATATGGCAAAGCGGCAGAAACGACATGATCTCGTCGTTGTCATACATGGGGTTGTTAGACGTAAGGGCCTTGCCCATCCAGACGCAATTGCGGTGAGTGAGCATGGCCCCTTTGGGCGGTCCCGTGGTTCCCGAGGTGTAGATCAGAACGGATAGATCTTCGGGTCCGATTTCCTGAATCCTTTGATCCAGCATGTCGGGGTTTTCCTGCGCCGCTTTTGCTCCCAGTTCAAGCAGATCGTCAAAGGTCATGACCATGGGGTCTTTGAACTGGCGCAGACCCTCGGTGTCCCAGACAATGACTTTTTCCAGCCTGGGGGCCTTATCCCGGAAATGGAACCACTTGTCGAGCTGCTCTTCGTTTTCCACGAAAAAAAATTTGGAATCCGAGTTGGACACCACGTATTCGACCTGTTGCCAGGCATTGGTGGCATAAACACCGGCAGTGGCGGCACCGCAGCACTGAATACCCAGGTCGGCGTAGACCCACTCCGGGCAGTTGTCACCGATGATGGCTGCACAGTCGCCTTTTTGGAGGCCCATGGACATCAGGCCATAGGCCACATGGGAAACATTCCTGTCGTAATCGTTCCAGGTAATATCGTGCCAGAGGCCCAACTCCTTTTTGCGCATGGCCACCCGTTCGCCCCAGCGGGCAACCGCTGCCTTGAATTTGGCCGGTACGCTATGATGGTTGTTTTCAGACATTTGCTGACCTATTTATTTGAGATATCACGAACTGATCAAACATAGAGCGGCGAAGCCGCGGATTATTTAATCGCTGTGCGATTTTAGCGCCAGGCTTTCTTGCGCTTCCAGCGCTGGTATCCCTTGGCGGAGGTTTCCGATTTAACGCCCATGTAAAATTCTTTGACGTCCTTGTCTTCCATCAGATCACAGGATTTACCTTTCATCACAAACCGCCCATTTTCAAGTATCAAACCCGTCTGGGAAACACTCAATGCCATCCTGGCATTCTGTTCCACAAGCAGAATGGTAACGCCTTCGGCATTGATCGTTCTGATAATCTCAAATATTTCTTTGACCAGAATCGGAGAAAGACCCAGGGATGGTTCGTCCAAAAACAATAGTTTGGGCCGGCTCATCAACGCCCTGCCGATGGCCAGCATCTGCTGTTCGCCACCGGACAGCGTTCCCGCCCACTGATTCACCCGCTCTTTCAGTATGGGGAAGTAACTGTAAACCCGATCAAAATCATCATCAATATTTTTTTTGTTCTTACGAATATAGGCACCCATAAGAAGATTTTCCCGGATGGTGAGCTCTTCGAATACCTCGCGTCCTTCGGGAACCAGAGTGATGCCCATACGGACAATCTTGTCGGTGTCCAGGCCGTCGATCCGTTGGCCCATAAACTCGATCGTCCCCTTGTCAGGTTGGTCATCGATCAGCCCCATGACCGTTTTTAAAATCGTGGATTTGCCGGCCCCGTTGTTCCCCAGAATGGCCGTTATGCTGCCCTCTTTGACGGTCAGGGAGGCCCCCCGGATGGCGTAAATCAGGTCGTAGTAGGTTTCGATATTTTTTATCTCAAGCAGCGCACTCACCTTCATCTTCTCCCAAGTAAGCTTTTAAAACTTCCGGATGCTTCTGAACGTCTTCGGGGTTTCCTTCGGTGATGGGGCGCCCGAAATTCAAAGCCAGGATACGGTTGGAAATGTCCATGACCATGTTCATATCGTGTTCGATCAGCAGGATGGTGATACCCAGTTCCTCCTGGATATCCTTGACCCAGAATATCATGTCCTGCTTTTCCTCGGAGTTCATCCCGGCGCAGGGCTCATCCAGCAGCAGAAGCTCGGGTTCCAGGGCCAGCGCCCGGCCAAGCTCGATCTGCTTCTGAGTACCGTAAGGCAGTCCGCCTACCAGTTTGTTCCGCGCGGTCTGCAGATCCAGAAAATCGATGATCTCCTCCACCTTTTTGCGGTGTTCGACCTCTTCCCGGCCGGCAAAGGAGTTTTTGCCCCACAAAAAGCCGCCGTGAAAAAGACCGGTCTTCATGAAGAGGTGGCGGCCCAGCATGATGTTTTCCATCGTGTTCATGTTGTTGAACAACTCGATGTTCTGAAAGGTCCGGGCAATGCCGGCCCTGGCCACTTTATCCGGCTTTTTGCCCCGGATGTTCTTGCCCTTGAACAGGATTTTTCCGGAATTTGGCTGGTAAATACCATTGATGCAGTTGAAAAGGGTGGTTTTCCCGGCCCCATTGGGGCCGATAATAGCGTAGACTTCCCCTTTTTTTATTTCAAACGATATACCGTCGAGAGCCTTTATGCCACCAAACTGTATCGACAGATCTTTTACTTCAAAAAAAGCCATGGTCTGATCTTTCTTTGCGGGCCAATTATATAATTAGGAGGTTGGAGACCGTCTGGCCTCCAACCCCCTGAAGGACATCTCGTTTTATTTATCCATCGGAATAAATTCGGTCGTAAACCAATCGGTTAATATCGTCGTCGTACCGTCTGCTTCGGCCCGTACGAGAAAGACTTCCTGCTGTCCGATTCTGCAGAGCGGGTCTTTGGGATTAAAGGGCTTGAAGCTGACGGTCCCCATGATGCCGTGAAAATTTCCGATCTTTTCCAACTCAGCCACCAGTTTTTCCCGGGTGAGATCCCGGCCGCAGCGCCTAAGCGCTTCGACAAACGGCTCGACATACCCGATACCGGCCATGAAAGTCATCCCCCAGCGTTCTTCCTTGGCGGCGAATTTGTCAAAGGCATCTGTTTTATATTTTGCCATCAACGGAAGTGACGGGTTATTGGCATCTTCCTTATTCCCAATGCCGACCTTCTTGGGATCCATCATTCCAAAACTGGCTGAAATCGTTCCGGCATAGAGACCTTTGGTAATCGCCATCATCAGGGGATGATCACCGCAGGTGGTGGAGGTCATCCACTGGGGCGCAAACTGCATGGCCTTGGCGGTGCCCTGCAGGCGGGCTACATGCCCCGGTCCGACAAACAGCAGAATTGCCTCGGCTTCGGCTTTACGAAATTTCATGATGTGTGGTTTCATGTCCGTGTCGGCAACATTGACCGGAATTTCCTCAACGAGTTTCAAGCCCGATTTTGCCAGCTGCTTCTGGGCCCCTTCCAGCCCCTGTTTCCCATAGTCGTCGTTCTGGTAGGCAATGGCTATCCGCTTGAAACCCAGGGTTTCAACCGCATATTTGCACAGCAGCTGGGCATCGCCCAGGTAAAGCGGGTAGGTGTTGAACAGGTATTTGTTGGGCGGTTCGATCCAGTGTCGGGAGCCGGCAGAGGGTCCAATCCAGGGGATCTTTCTTTCCATGAGATAGTCTTTGACAGCCAGCCCGGGCGCTGTCCCCACCCCGGAAACCCAGGCAAACATACCGATTTCTTCCTGGAGCTGTTTGACACCCGCCTTGGTTTTTGCCGGATTGTAACCGTCGTCGAAATAGTGATGGATGATTTTGCGGCCGTGGATGCCGCCTTCGGCATTGATCATCTTGAAATAAGCGTCGGTGCCCCGGGCCACTGCACCCCAGGGGGCAGCCGGACCGGTCTGGGGGCCCCATTGACCGACATGGATCTCGGTGTCTGTTACGCCTTCTTCCGCTGCCGCGTTAAAGGTCAGGCCGACAACCACAACCGTCATAACAGCCAATACACACATAAGATACTTTTTCATTCTGCACTCCTTTTTGGTTAGTTTTCCTGTTATGTGTCTGATGTTTTAGGCCGCTTTTTAACACCAAAACGAAACACTAAATACCAAACACCACTCCCTAAACCTTCTTGACATAATGCCTGGCGAACAGGCCGCTGGGCTTGAAGCACAGCACCAGCACGATGATTGCAAAGGCGACCACCGATTTGAATTCGATCGATACGTATCCGCCGAAAAGATGCTCAACGATACCGATAATGTAGGCGCCGAAAACCGCCCCGGGCAGTGATGTCATCCCGCCGACCACCGCGCCGGAAAAGCCTTTGAGCATGGGGTCCCACATCATATAGGGCTCCACCAGAACCGGAGCAATGAGCAGCCCGGCCACACTTCCCACCACAGATGAAATGCCCCAGGTGACCATGCGGATCTGCTTGGTTTTGATGCCCATCAAGGCGGCGGCATTTTCATTTTGCTGGGTGGCTTTCATGGCCACGCCCATTTTGGAAAAGCGGAAAAATAGAAAGAGAATCAGCATGATGACCAGGGCCACCACCAGGGTGAGCATGTCCAGGGTGCTGATGAAAATATCCCCGATGACGATACTGTCGTAGGTGGAAATCGGAAAGGGCATGGCGCGCTGGTCGGCACCGAATTTCCAGGAGACAAACCCAAGAAGCATCATCTCCATGCCGATGGTGATGATGATCAAACCCAGAATATTTGGCTCTTTGGCCCGTCGCAGAATAGCAAATTCCAGAAAACACCCCAGGAAAAGGGCAAAGATCAGGGTGGCGGGAAAGGCGATGTAGTAGGGGATACCGTGAGTGGCAAGCAACATGAAGGCAATAAAAACCGGCAACAAAGCCATTTCCCCCTGCACAAAGTTGGGCACCTCCGAGGTCTTGTAGATCAATACCATGCCAAGCCCCATCAGAGCGTAAGAACTGCCGACGGCAATACCGCTGAGCACCATCTGTAAAAAATCGACCATCGTAACCCTCTTAATTGTATGTGAGCGGCAATCACCGCATTTCATAAATTCTAGCAGTGAACCTGTTTAAAACGGCCACATCTTCCAGTATTTTTTGGTGCGAATCCAGATCCCGAATATCCCCAGAGGCTCGAAGAGCATGATTAAAATCAGGATCAGCCCGAAAATAATCAACTGGATGTTGGATACCCCGGTCATGGTAAAATAATTTTCCGACAGGGCTTTTATCCAATGCCCGATGTAGGGGATCTCGAGAATATTTCTGAGCTGCAGGTCTAGCAGAGCGAGCAAGCTGGCGCCGGCAACCGGTCCCATAATGGATCCCAAACCGCCGACCACGGCCATGGTCAGGAACATGACCGACATGAACATACTGAAAAGCTCGGGCTCGATAAAGCGCAGCACAAAGGCGTAGAGACCGCCGCCAACGCCGGCATAAAATGCGCTGACGGCGAAGGCCAGCGTTTTATAGAAGGTCAGGTTAACCCCCATGGTTTCCGCAGCGATGTCCGCATCCCGGATGGAGATGAAAGCCCGTCCCACCTTGGTCTTGACGATGTTGCGAGCAAAAACCACCAGGAAAATCGTAATGGGGATCAGGACGAAATAAAAGTCCTTGTCGGTTTCAATATGCCAGGGGCCAATGGTCAATTCCGGAGCATGCAGGCCCTGGCGTTCGCCGAACAGTTTAACCTTGCCGATGATCTGGGTGGCGGTAATACCAAAACCGAGGGTGGCAATGGCCAGGTAGGGGCCTTCCAGGCGCAGTGCCGGCAGGCCCAGCAGAAAACCAAAGACGGCTGCCACAAGCCCGGCGCACGGCAGGGCAAGCAGAAAGGGGAAATGGGCCTCGGTCATCAGGACAATGGTTCCATAGGCGCCGATGGCAAAAAAACCGGCATGCCCCATGGAGATCTGGCCGGTGTAGCCCACCAGGAGGTTCAGGCCCACCACGACGATCACATTGATGGCCATGTAATTGGCGACATACACATAATAATTTTTTGCAAGGAAAGGAAAGGCGGCAAGAAAAAGGATCGAGAGACAAAACCAGAAAGCGACAACACCGGATGAAAAAAACCGAACATCCTCATAATAGTCCCTTTTCATATCCATATACAATTTCTCCTGGTATCGAAATTAAATCGGCCGGGAAGACAGACCAGTCTTCCCTTTATGAGATCAGCTCCACGATAAAAAGGGTACGCTATTCATGTCAGGAACTTAGGCTATTGTCAATAGTAAACACCTTTCATCAATAAACCCAATACCCTTCATTTTTCGGTGAAGTTTCATCAGCACTCCCCGAAAAGCAGAGGAGGCGTCAGCAGGGGTAATGGTTGTCACGGCTTAACCCAAATTTTAGATTCGCCTGAGAGTGTTCCGAAACTGTACTGTTAGCGAAAATTGTGATACGGTTAAAACCGTTTTTTAAATTTTATTTTTGACGAATTATGGAGGTTTCCCATGCCCCTGATGACCGCCGAACAATATGAAGAAAGCCTCAGACGCTTGAACCTGGTGGTATATATGTTTGGAAAGCAGTTGGACAATGTCGTTGATGATCCCATTATCCGACCTTCTATGCTGGCGGTTGCCAAGACATACGAAATGGCCCATCGCCCTGAGCACGAAGATATCATGACCGCCACCTCCCACATCACCGGCGAAAAAATCAACCGTTTCACCCACATTCACCAGAGTATCGACGACCTGGTTAAGAAAAGCAAAATGGGAAGACTGCTGGGACGCGAAACCGGATGCTGCTTCCAGCGCTGTGTGGGCATGGATGCGTTAAATGCCCTGTCCATCGTCACCTACAATATGGATAAAAAAAATGGCAGCGAATACAACCAGCGCTTTTTGAATTACCTGGAATATGTGCAGGAAAATGATCTGGTCTGTGACGGCGCCATGACCGATCCCAAAGGGGACCGCAGCCTTCCGCCCCACAAACAGCCTGACCCCGATCTTTATCTGCACGTGGTCGAGGAAAAAAAAGACGGCATCGTTGTCAAGGGCGCCAAGGCTCACCAGACCGGTGCCGTCAATTCCCATGAAATCATCGTCATGCCCACCATGGCCATGCGCGAAGAAGACCGGGACTACGCGGTTTCATTTGCCCTGCCCGCCGATGCCGAAGGCATTATCTATATCATGGGACGCCAATCCTGCGACACTCGCAAGCTGGAGGAAGGGATGATGGACCGCGGCAATATATTATTCGGCGGACATGAAGCCCTGGTTGTCCTGGACAATGTCTTTGTGCCCTGGGACCGGGTGTTTATGTATAAAGAATATGAATTTGCCGGCCAGCTGGTTGAAAAATTTGCCGCCTACCATCGCCAGAGCTATGCCTGCAAGGTCGGTGTGGGGGATGTTTTGATCGGCGCTTCCCAGACAGCGGCGGAATACAACAACGTGGCCAAGGCCGCCCACGTCAAAGACAAACTTATCGAAATGAATCATTTAAATGAAACCCTGTATTGCGGGTGCATTGCCTGTGCCTCTGAGGGCAGCCAGGAACCCAGCGGGACCTATTCCGTCAACACCCTGCTGGCCAATATCCACAAGCAAAATGTCACCCGCTTTCCCTACGACATTTCACGCATCGCCCAGGACATTGCCGGCGGGTTGATGGTGACCATGCCGTCGGAGATGGACCTGGCGGCCCCGGAAACCGGTAAGTGGCTTGAAAAATACTTTAGCGCCAACTGCGACGTGCCGACCGTCAACCGCATGCGTATTTTGAGGTTGATCGAAAATTTGACCCTGGGAACCGCGGCTGTCGGCTATCTGACCGAATCCATGCACGGGGCCGGGTCCCCCCAGGCCCAGAGGATCATGATATCCCGGCTGGCAAATATGGATGAGAAGAAGAGAGCGGCGAAGAAGCTGTGCGGAATAGATGAAGATTAAACCGGTTGTCCGTTGAGCCCGTTAGCCCGTTTACCGGATCAAATCTGAATAAATCAGTTTTTAACAGGCGAACCGGAAACTGGCAAACCGACTTAACCAATGATTAAAGTAGGAATTAAATATTGCGGTGGGTGCAATCCTTACTATGATCGGGTTGCTCTTGTTAAACGGATTGAAGGCCGCCTGCGGGGAAAAGTCGAGTTTATTTCTGCGGCTGATGATTGCGTCGACCTTGTGCTGGCGGTGGAGGGGTGCAACACCGCCTGTGCGGATTTAAGTTCTTTTGATGGTGAAGAAATTCGAATCATTACTCGAAGCGAGGATGCCGACGCTTTTATACAAGAACTATTAATCGGCTAAAAAGTGCAGCACACAGATCGTGGCTGAAAGCCACTCCCACATATAGCAGCAACCAGCCTGGGTCTAACAATATGATTTCCATTATGAATAGTGGGAAAGGCATCTATCTGAGATAAATTTGCATTTCACCCTTGTCATTCCCGCGAAGGAGATTGTGTCGCAATTAACAAAATTGCAAATGTTGCTCTTCTGTCATTCCGGACTTGATCCGGAATCCAGTGTTATTTCTGAACCTTACGTTCCTGGATGCCGGATCCGTCATCCCGGACTTGATCCGGGACCGGCATGACGATCAGAAAATAGGCGTTCGCTGACATTCTGGCATAGTCTCCTACGCGGGAATGGCAGAAGCAACTCCCCGACTGCTCAGATATCTACCGCGCCTAAATACAGCCGCCATGCATTCCACCGCCCGGTAGAGCTCGGGGAAAACCGGTACGCCCAGTTCCCGGGTGTGCAGCCGAAACTTGTGGACTTCATCGCGTTTTCCCATAACCCAGCCAAATAAAGGCTTAGCACCTGACCGGGCAATTGCAGCCAGATCCGTTATATCCGTTTCGGATGCAATTCCGCCAACAAAACTGTGAAACAGCACCCCATCTACATTGGGATCGGCACAGACGGCCTGAAAGGCTGTCTTATAGACTTTTTTGCGCCCATTCAGCTCGATGGCCGGCCATAGATCAACAGGGTTTGAAACCGGCATCCACTCTGGATAAACCTGCATCAGCGCCCTGACGGTATCTTCGGACAGATCGGCCACCGTTAACCCCAAAGGGTCGATAAAATCGGAAGAAAGAATCCCGGCCGCTCCGCTCATGGTCAGAATCGCAATCCGGCCGCCGCCTTTTGCTGAAATTACCGGGTAATCAGACACCGACCGGCACAGGTCCATCAGTTGCTTGAAATCATGGGCTTCGACCACCCCGACCTGAGCCAATGCCCCGCTTATTACCGCACTGTTACCGGCCAAACTGGCGGTATGGCTCACTGCCGCCCGGGCCCCGGTCCGGCTTTTGCCCCCCCTGAGCACCACAATCGGTTTGGTCGAACGTCTCGCCAGATCCACGAATCGCCGTCCCTTCCGAATGGATTCAAGGTAAAGCCCAATGACGCCGGTATCCGGATCATCGATTAAATATTCTAGAATATCGCATTCGTCCACATCGGCTTTGTTGCCGATCGAACAGGCCTTGCTGATCCCCATGGTGCCATGGGACATGATATCGATCAAAAACCCGGCTGACAACATACCGCTTTGCACGACCAGGGATACATCGCCTGTGGTCAGCCCCCCTTCCCAGATGGAGGGCAGAACAAAGGAAAACACCTGTTTGTTGACGGCATCCACCAGTCCCATGCAATTCGGCCCCCAGATGCGAATACCGGTTTGGTTGCGAATAGCGCTCAACTCTTCCTGCAGTTGTTTGCCGCTATCTCCTGCTTCGGCAAAGCCGGCAGATTCGATCATGACGCCTGGTATGCCGCGCTCGGCGCACTGCCGTACAATTGCGGGAACTCCCGGACCGGGTACGAAGATAATCGCCATATTTACCGGATCCGGGACTTCGGTTACGGTTGAAAAACAGGGCAGCCCCTCAATTTCCTTATATCCGGGATTTACCGGGTAGATCCCGCCCTTAAATCCCTTCATTACATTCTTGAGTATAAAATGGCCGCCTTTGACAGGATTGGCAGAAGCCCCGATAATGGCAACACCTTTCGGTTTAAAAAAAAACTCCATAAATAATTACTCCAAATGGCTTCTAATCAAATGCAGAAAAATCCGGTTTGCGGCCTTCGAAAAATGCACGAAACGCTTCATTGCTTTCGCCGGAAACCAACCGTTCGGAAAAATGCTTCATCTCTGCAGCCATGGCCCTGGCAATGGTTTCGGAAAGGGAATTTTTAAGCAAGGCCTTGGTGATGCGCACGGAAGCCGGCGGCTGTTGCACCAATTTCTGCACCTGGGCGTAGGCCCTGTCGATACACTCCGCATCAGGATATACGGCGTTGACCAATCCGATTTCACAGCCTTGAGCTGCCGAAAAAGGCTCTCCGAGCAGCAACAACTCGGATGCACGCTGGTGTCCGATTAATCTTGGCAGCAGGAAACTCGAGGCCGCCTCCGGGCTAAGACCCAGAGCCGCGAATGGTAGGCTGAATGTAGCACCTTCGCCCGCATAAACCAGATCACAGTGAAGCAGCATGGTCGTACCCACCCCCACGGCCACGCCCCCGACGGCTGCCACCAGGGGCTTTTGCGCTTGACTGATGGCGGACAGAAAATTATTGACCTCCTTATTGTTGCCGTCTTGCCGAAACGATTGAAAATCTTTTAGATCATTTCCGGCGGTGAAACAATCCCGGGAGCCATGTATAAAAACAGCTCGAACACCACTGTCATCATCAGCCCGTCCGATGGCATCAGCCATGGCGGCATACATGCCTCTAGTGATAGCATTTTTCTTTTCCGGCCGGTTGATCTTGATTCGTAGAACATGATCACGACTCTCAGTAATAATTTCGTTTTCGGTATCGACTGGACTCATTTGGATCATCCTAGTATTTTTGATTGAGTTGTTTGTTTCCGCATTCCGCATTCCGAAATCCGCATTCAACGAATATTTTCCCAAATAATCGAGTACCCCCTGCCCCCGTCCGACACACATGGTGGTCAGGCCGTAGCGGGCCTTTGGGTTTTCTTTGAAAAGCCCGCACATGAATGCTACCAGCCGGGGGCCGGAGGCGGCCAGTGGGTGGCCATAGGCGATGGCACCACCCCATTGGTTGACCCGGGGGTCATCCGGCCGCAGGCCGAAGTGATCCAGGAAATACAGGGCCTGGACGGAAAAGGCTTCATTAATTTCGATAACATCAATGTCGTCCATGGTCAGGCCCGCTTTTTTCAAAGCTTTTTCAGTGGCCGGCACCGGGGCAATTCCCATAATGGTCGGATCGACCCCGGCCACCGCCGATGCGATCCAACTCATTTTCGGCTGAATACTGAGCTCTTGGGCCCTGGTGGCGCTCATCAGCAATACAACCGCAGCGCCGTCATTCAATCCGGAGGCATTGCCGGCGGTGACCCGTCCGCCTTCCTCTCTGAAAGGCGTTTTAAGGCTCGCCAGGCCTTCTATCGTCGTGCCGGGTCGGGGCTGCTGATCCCTGTCGGCCGTCAATTGGTTGCCATCCGCCAGCTCGACATCAATTGGAATGATCATATCTTTCATTTTGCCGGCATTAATGGCCCGGTCGGCTTTTTCCTGGCAGTCCCTGGCATATTCGTCCGCCATTTCTTTGGTAAATTGCGGGTAGCGGTCATGGATGTTTTCGGCCGTCATTCCCATGTTAAAGGCGGATGGCCCCCCCAGAAGCTCTTCGGCCCGGGGATGGGGGTCCCGCATGAAACCCATGGGCAGGTGCCCCATGTGTTCGACACCGCCGGCGATCAGGCAATCGGCCATACCGCTGGCGATGTGGCCGACACTGAACCCAATGGCGGTCAGGCCGCTGGCGCACATGCGGTCGATTGAACAGCCGGGAATTTCCCAGCCCCACTCTGCCAGGATGGGAATCATCCGGCCGATGGTTCCGCCCTGTTCTTTTACCTGGTTGGTGACCCCCCAGATGCTGTCCTCGATCATTGCCGGCTTGACGGAAGGATTGCGCTCTATCAAGGCTTTTAGCAGCGGCACACACAGGTCCTCTGCCCGGGTGTTCCAGAATAAACCTTTCTCACCCGCCCTGCCAAATGCCGTCCTAACGGCATCGATAACCACGACTTCATTAAGTTCTCGTGTCAATATTATAATCCTCCTTGATAGTTATTTTTTTCACCGCAGAGGCGCAAAGTTCGCAGAGATGATTTTTCTTTTCATTTGCCTCTGAGAGGGAGGCAAATGAAAAACTATCAAGCCTAGCGGCAATAATAAAAGATATTATGCCGAAGGCTGCTTGTTATTCATTTGCAATCATGACGATAAACGTTAACCTTTATCCCAGGGATTGAGTCTCTTGTTTAGCCGTCCTCTCAACGGCAAATAAAACATAAAAAACTCTCTGCGCCCTTTGCGCCTCTGCGGTGATAATTCAATTAAGCCGTATTTTCAAAGACGGCCGCGATGCCCAGGCCGCCGCCGCCACAGATGCATTCCAGGCCGTATTTCGCCCCGCGGCGCTTCATTTCGTGCAAAAGCGTTACCAGCACCCGTGTTCCGGTGGCAGCGATGGGATGCCCGAGGGAAATACCGGAACCGTTGACATTTACCCTGGCGTAATCCTGCGTTCCTGCGCCCATCTGATTTAAATCAGCGAGCACCTGGGCTGCAAATGCTTCCTGGATCTCAATGAGCTCCATTTGTTCAATTTTTAATCCGGTGGCGTCCAGGGCTTTTTCAACCGCCACCGGAACGGTTCGGTAGGTATGCCGCGGGTCGTCACCGATCACGGCGCAAGATTTTACCACTGCTAATGGATCAACACCCAACTCTTTGGCTTTTTGGGCGCTGGTTACCACAACGGCTGCCGCCCCGTCGTTTTCCGTCGAAGAGTTGCCGGCCGTACACACCCCTCCTAAAATCGGTTTGAGTCCAGCCAGCTTTTCAATGGTCGTGTCCGATCGCGGGTTTTCATCGCGGTCCACCATGATCGGCCCGCCTTTGCGCTGGGGGACCGGTACCGGGACAATTTCAGCATTGAAATAACCGGCATCAATGGCCGCGCATGCCTTTTGATGGCTTGCCAGAGACCATTGGTCGCAGGCTGACCGCGAGACATTTTCTGTTTTGGCCGCTGTTTCCGCCCAGGTCATCATGGACGGCAACACGCCATAGCGCTCCTCGGGTTGGGACATGACCCGGGCCCTTTGGATGCGGTCGTAAAACTTAAGGCCCCAGATAGACAAATCCCCATGCCCCCTGGGCATACCGCCGCTGCCGCCCACACCCCATTTAACATTTCCCGGGAGATAAAACTCGGCATTGCTCATGCTTTCCACACCCCCGGCCACAATAATCTCCGCCTGACCCGCCATGATCAGACTGGCAGCGTAACGGACAACATCCAATCCCGTGCAACAGCGCCGATCAATCGTGATGCCGGGAATGACCTCCGGCCAGCCGGCCTTCAGCAATGCCATGCGGGCAATATTTACATATTCACCGTTCTGGTAGGATTGCCCCATGATGACTTCATCCACCTGATCCGGTTGCAGGTTGGCACGTTTAACGGCTTCGCCCAATACCAGGCTTGCAAGATCATACGCGGGAACCTCACGCAGCGCTCCCATATATTTTCCGACCGGTGTGCGCACGGCGCTGATAATGACGGGGTGGTTCATATTTTCTCCTAAGTGTTGAATAGCAACGTTCGTTGCTACCTATCAGTAATCAAAAGGTGCCAGGTTTCAGGTCTCTGAACTTCAACCGTGCCACTGAAACCTGACACCTGACACTTGAAACCTGAATCTTATCATACACCTAAACACTAAATACCAAACACGAAAAACCAAAAATCTACTCTTTTAACAGGTGTCGCGAAATTACCATCCGCTGGATCTCACTGGTGCCTTCGAAGATGCGGTATAATCGGACATCTCGCAAAAACATCTCTATTTGCGATTTCGTCAGGTAGCCTTCATCGCCAAATATATCCATGGCCCGATCGGCAATCTTACTGGCCATTTCAGTGCAAAATAGTTTTACCATAGAGGCTTCGTGGGTGACATTTTTACCGGTGTCTCTCATCCGGGCGGTGTTATACAGCACCTGTCGGGCCGCGTAAATTTCAGTCGCCATATCTGCCAGACTGAACTGGGCAGCCTGGAGATCGTCCCTGGATTTTCCCGATCTGATTAGGCCCTTGATGCGGGTCGAACAGTCATTCAGCAGCTTTTGTGAGGCCCCCAAAGCACAGGCCCCCATGGTCAAGCGCCCCTTATCCAGAACCCGCATGGCAGTTTTGAAGCCCTGCCCCGCCATGGATTTTCCGCCAATAACATTTTCTTTGGGGACCCGGCAGTTTCGAAATACCAGTTCGTTGGTGTGGGAGCCCTTCAGTCCCATTTTCCGGTCAGCCGGGCTGACGGATAATCCGGGAAAATCCTTTTCGATGATAAAGGCGGTGAACCCGCCGCGGGCGCGTTTTTCTTCATCGGTGACCGCAATGGTGGTGATAACGTCCGCACAGTCACCGTTGGTGATAAACTGTTTGGTGCCGTTTAAAATCCAGTGATCACCTTCCAAATTTGCACTGCACTGAATATTGGCAGCGTCGGAACCGGCATCCGGTTCGGTAAGGGCAAACGCTGCCGTCCACTCACCGCTCGCAATCCTTGGCAGGCAATTTTGTTTTTGGTCCCTGGTACCGTCAAACACGATGCCCATGGAGCCGATGCTGTTGCTGGTGCCGATCCGGGAGCGAAAGCAGGCGTTGGCCTGGGTCAACTCTTCGTAAACCAATATTTCACCCAGGGTCGAAAGCCCCAAACCGCCATACTCTTGCGGGAATAGAAAGTCCAAAAAGCCCCAATTCCCGCATTTTCTCAACAATTATTTCGGGAATTTCGCCTGAAGTCTCAACCTGAAGCGAAATCGGGTTCAACACTTCTTCTACAAATTGTTTAACCCGATCGCGCAAAACGAGCTCTTCCTCGGGAATCAAATCCTCGACCACAGCCGATTCTCCAGCATGGATAAAAAGTTAATTATTATTAGAGATATTCTTAATTTGTTAGTAGGTCAATTACCCGGCTAATGATCGCGGCTAAAAGCCGCTCCCACAATCTGTTATTCTCTAATTTCTGTCATCTGCCCTCTGACCTCTGTCATCTGTTCTCTACCTGCCATGACGACGTTTCGGGGCGTAATTATAACGATGTCCGAAGCCGGGTCCTCTGCCTTCTGTCCTCTGATCAGTCTTCTGTCCTCGTCTTGTCCTCATCGCATTCCCACTTCCAACTTCAAAAGGCCCCTTCCGGCATGTCAATGACCTCCCGCCCTGCCCTCATCGCATTATCCATCGTGGCCAGTGTGTGCGGCAGGGTAACATCCGTAAAATAGGTAGCCTGCATAATTTTTCCGGTATATAAATTATTCTTCTTGCCCTTCCCAATGGCACGGGTGGCGATGACGGCCATATCCAGCAGGCGCCAGGTCATGGTTATCTCGCCGAAAGCCATCAAGGCCGGATAGGTGTTGGATGCCCACTGCAGGGGATCGGATTGCATCTGATCTCGCATCTGCCCGGCAATCGCTGTCAGTTTTTCAAACGCCTCGGCAAGTGCGCCAACGTATTGCCCTAACTGCGGGTGATCCTGGTTCTTGCGGCAGAAGCTTTTTATTTCTTTGTGGTAGGCCAAAAACGCGCCGCCGTTGTTGATGCGCATTTTTCGACCCATCAAATCCATGGACTGAATTCCATTGGTGCCCTCATACAGAGACATGATTTTGGCATCCCGCAGGTACTGCTCCTGGGGATACTCCTTGCAATATCCGTATCCTCCGAGGCACTGGATAGCCGTTTCGCATACCCTAAAGCCCATGTCCGAACAGTAAGCTTTGATGATCGGTGTCATGAAATCAACCAGGTTTTGATAATGCTGTTTTTCTTCTCCGTCGGGAAGTTCCAGCGCAAATTCCTGCCAAAATGCCCCGGTATAGATCATCGAACGCATCCCATCCACCATGGCTTTCATCCACAGCAGCATGCGACGGATGTCCGGATGGTCAATTATGGGCACATCCCCGGTCTTTCTGCCGGCCATATCCCGGCCCTGACGACGCCCTTTGGCATAGGCCAGTGCATTCTGATAGGCGGTGCTGGCCAGTGTCATGCCGCTGACTCCGGTATTGATCCGGGCGGCATTCATCATCTGAAACATGTGTGACAGACCATAGTTGGCCTGACCGCATAAATATCCGATACAGCCGTCGTTCGACCCAAAGGCAAGACTGCTGGTCGGCGAAGCGTGCAGGCCCAGCTTATCTTCCACACCGGTGCAGCGTACATCGTTCGAGTGCCCCAGGGATCCATCAGGTTCAACCCTTACCTTGGGAACGATAAAAAGAGAGATCCCTTTAACCCCTTCCGGCGCACCATCGATTCTGGCAAGCACCAGGTGAATGATATTTTCGGTCAGGTCATGGTCACCCCAGGAAATAAAGATTTTCGACCCCTTAATTTTAAAGTGATCGCCCTCCGGAAAAGCCGTGGTTTGAATGCCGGCCAAATTTGAACCCGCATCGGGCTCCGTCAAACACATCGTGCCGGCCCAGGTGCCGTCAAACATTTTAGGTATAAAGCGCTCTTTTAGCTCCTGGGACCCGAAGCTTTCGATGAGATGCGCTGCCCCATGGGTCAGGCTCGGCGCCATATTAAATGATTGGCAGGCGCCGTACATCAGATCATTGATGACAATTCGCATCATGTGGGGAAACCCCTGCCCGCCATACTCAGGATCCCTTGCGGCGGCGGTCCACCCATCTTCACCGTAGCGTTTGAAAGCCTCTTTGAATTCATGGGGACAGATGACCTTGCCGTCCTCGTATCTGACCCCATGCTCTTCACCGATTTCCTGCAGCGGATCCAACACCCCTCTGGCAAACACAAGGGCTTCGCTGACAAGCATATCCAATGTTTTTTCATTCAAACCCTTGTAGCGATCAAGGTCGCACAAAGATCCGTAATTGAGCTGATCTTTTAATATAAAGAAAATGTCTTTCTGATTGACTTTAAAATGCGGCATTGGTTTTCCCTGGTAAAAGTGTTTAGTGTTTGGTGTTTGGTATTTAGTAACCCGATACTTCAGAACAAAACACGAAACACTACTTCTTACTCCCATCCTCGTTATATTCATACCAGCCTTTGCCGGCTTTGCGTCCGAGGTGTCCGGCTTTAACCTTGCGCCGCAACAACAGCGGGGGGTACCAGCGCGGATCTCCGGTTTCCTCATACATGGCCTTCATGGCCCCGTAGGTGACATCCAGGCCGACCATGTCTCCGGTCTCAAAAATACCCATGCGTCTTCCGGCGGCCAGTCTCAGGCCTTTATCGATGTCTTCAACTGAAGCGACTCCCTGTTCAACCAGATTCATCGCTTCGATGGTGGAGGGGAAATTGATGCGATTAATGACAAACCCGGCCACATCGCGGTTGACCATAATCGGTTCTTTGCCGATTTGAAGAACAAAATCCTTACCCGTTGCAGCTGTATCGTCCTGGGTAGCAGCCCCTTTTATGACCTCGACAGCCTGCATCATCGGTACGGGACTGAAAAAATGCAACCCCAGCACTTTCTCGGGTCGTTTGGTAACAGCTGCAAGCTCGGTGATGGGAATGGCCGATGTATTGCTGGCAATCAATGCATCCGGACCGCAGATTGTATCAAGCTGTTGAAAAATTTCCCGTTTCAACTCAATGTTTTCAAATACAGCCTCAATGACCAATTGGACATCTTTTCCGTCCTTTATATCTGTAATCGGTTGAATGCGGTCAATAATGGTCTCCCGGTCTTCAGCCAATTTGCCTTTTTCGACAAATTTGCCAACCGACCAGCCAATCGTCTTGACGGCTTTGTCCAAGGCATCCTTGGAGACATCATACAAATTCACCTGAATGCCGGCCTGGGCGCAGACCTGGGCAATCCCGCTTCCCATCAAACCTGAACCGACCACCATTATTTTTTGGATATTCATGATCCACTCCGTTTGCCCGATTACTTACCTGCCAATCAGGCGTTAGTTATTTAAGCAATCAAGGATCTGCTCCTGTCGTGCCCGCGACGCAGACTGTGTTGCAATTCAAAAAAAGTGTTTAATTTCTGCACGTCATGCCGGCCCCGGATCAAGTCCGGGATGACGGATCCGGCATCCAGTACCGCAATACTCTGAAAAAGCACTGGATTCCGGGTCAAGCCCGGAATGACGATATGGACGATTTGTGTAGTTTTGTCAATTGCGGCACAGTCTGGTAGCGGGCATCCAGTAACTGCAAATTGGCGGTCGCCAATTTGCGTCACCCGCCAAATGCGGCATCGGAAATCTCGATGGCCGAACTGTTGTTTTTAACAATACCATCCATCTTGCCCAGAGTGGTGGGCAGAATAGTCTGGATGAAGAATTCAGCCGTTTTAAGTTGCCCCTCGTAAAAATCGACGTCTTTTTTCCTGGCACCGTCATCGAGTTTCTGCTTGGCTAAAACAGCCCGCCACAACAACATCCAGGCCATGATGACATCGCCCATGACTTCCAGAAACGGGAATGCAGCTGCGAATGCCACCTTGAATTTTTCCGACATGGCGGTTGTGCCAAGGTGCATGGCCACCTCGCCAAGTCGGTTGACCGCTTTTTCAACATCGAGGCTGATCTCTTTCAATCCCGGCGTCTCTTTGCCCTGCGCCACGGTTTTTTGCATTTCGCCCAAAAAGTTGATAAAAACCTGTCCCTTGGCCATTCCCAGTTTGCGCCCCAAAAGGTCCATGGCCTGAATGCCGTCGGTACCCTCATAGATGGATGTGATTTTGCAATCCCTCAGGAGCTGCTCGACCGGGTATTCCGTTATGTATCCATAGCCGCCATAAACCTGAACGGCCTGAACACACTGATCAAAGCCCCGCTGGGCGCAGTAGGCCTTCACCAGGGGTGTCAGCAAATCGCTGAAACCCTTGTAATATGCCCGCACATCATCACTGGTTGCCAGGGTTTCCCTTTCAATGCACTGCCCGACATAGTGAACAAAGCTGCGCATACCGTCCACGTAAGCTTTCATTTCCAGGAGCATCCTGCGTACATCCGGGTGTTGGATAATCGGCACCGGAGGAGCATTTAGATCTTTACCGGCTGACAGGTCCCTACCCTGAACCCGCTCGCGGGCATAGTTCAGGGCATATAAATAAGCAGCGGATGCGTAGGCAAAGGCCTGAAAACCCACCCCCAGCCGGGCTTCATTCATCATATAAAACATGATTTTCATGCCCTGGCACGCTTCGCCCAGCAGTAATCCCCGGCAGTTGCCTTTACCACCTAAGGTCATGCTGCAGGTGGGGCTCGCATGAATCCCCATTTTTTCTTCGATACCGGTGCAAACAATGTCATTCACATCCCCCAGGCTGCCGTCTTCATTGACCCAAATTTTGGGAACTATGAAGATTGAGATGCCCTTGGTACCCGCCGGATCCCCTTCAATCCTTGCCAGCACCGGGTGAATGATATTTTCGGTAAGATCATGCTCGCCGTTGGTGATAAATATTTTATTGCCGCTGATGGAATAGGTCCCGTCTGAATTTTTTACCGCGGTTGTGGTCAGAGCCCCGACATCGGATCCGGCTTCAGGTTCGGTGAGCAGCATGGTGCCGCCCCAGTGGGCGGTATAGAGCTTTTCAAGAAACATCTCTTTCTGCTGCCGGGTTCCGAAAATTTCGACCATTTTGCCGGTGCCGTGCCCCATCCCGCCGTAATTGGTCAGTGCCCAGTTGCTGCCATACAAATATTCACCCACCGCCAGGGCAATATTGGACGGCAACCCCTGCCCCCCCCAATCCGGGTCTTCTGTCAGCGATGTCCACTCGCCCTCCAGCAGGAGTTTGTATGCACGCTGAAAGCATTGCGGAACTTTGACCTGCCCGTTTTCAAATTGCAGCCCCTCCTTTTCACCTTCGGCATTGGCTGGCAGCAGCTCTTTGACCGCAAAATTGCGGGCCTCGGTGATAATCATATCAAATGTCTTTTTGTTAAAAACTTTGTATTTGTCCAGTTTGGTCAATTCATCAACCATTAATTGCTCATAAAGGACAAAATCAATATCCCTGCGGTCTGCCACTACCTGTGCCATAATTAATCCCCTCCCCCATACTTAGTTTTTTAAATCCATTTACCATAACTGAAATTAACTGTTTAGTAAAAATCACGAAAAATTCCAAGCACCAAAAACCAAATCTTTTACCCTGTTAAATAATGCTTCGCATTAAATCTACGATTTATTTAACAGGGCAGGCAAATCACAATGAACAAAATCACAAATTCGAAACAACAAATGAGTCGCTGAATTTGCTGATCATTCGGTTTCGGTCATTGGGATTTCGAATTTCAAATTTATTTGGGATTTGGTGCTTGTGATTTGGAATTTTATTAAATTTTAATTTGATACCAAAGGCTACGAGAAAATTAATAAAATTTTCCATTTAAATCTGAGTTTACAATCCAAGGTAGGTTTTACGCAACACTTCATCCTGCATTAATTCATCACCGGTGCCCTCGGCAATAATTTTCCCCGAAGACAGGACATAATTGCGGTCAGCCATGCCAAATACTGCGCTGACTTCCTGTTCAACGAGCAGCACCGTAATGCCCATTTTGCTAATATCGCTGATTTTGGTAAAGACCTCTTCTTTCATGATCGGCGCCAGGCCGGTGGACGGTTCGTCAATACACAACAGTTTGGGATTGGACATCAAGGCGCGGCCAAGGGCCAGCATTTGCTGCTCTCCGCCTGACAGGGTTCCGGATATTTGTTTAACCCTTTCCTGAAGCCTCGGGAATAATTGATAGACGTTTTCAAGGTTTTTTTGCAGCTGATGTTTATCTTTGACCAGGTAGCCGCCGGCATAGAGATTATCAATCACGGTCATTTCGCGAAAGGGCCGTCGCCTTTCAGGGCAGTGGATCAACCCTTTTTGGGTAATCTCATGGGCCGGTACCTTCTCGATGGATTGGCCTTCGAAAATCACCCTGCCGTCTAAGGTAATGTCGCCTTCGGTTGTACCCCGATGGATGCTTTTTTCCCAGATCACCAGGCCGGTGATGGCCCTCAAAAGGGTTGACTTGCCGGCACCATTGGGTCCCACCAGGCTGACCAGTTCGCCTTCGTTGATGTGCATGCTGAGATCATTGATGATCATGGCCTTGTCAAAGCAAACCGTTAGATTAGACACTTCCAGCAGCAATTTACTTGCCTCCTTCTCCCAGGTAACATTCAATGACGTTTTTATCAGCGCAAACTATTTCGGGTGGTCCATCTGCAATCAAATTCCCGAAGTTCAGGACGATGATGCGGTCGGCAATCTTCATCAACTGCTGCAGCTTGTGCTCGATAATCACCATGGCCGGACCTTCACTGTGCAGCCGACCGAAGCGCCCCCCTTTGTGCAGCCGATTAATCGACTTGGCCATGAGCTCTGTTTCGGCCGGGCTCAATCCCCCGAAGGGCTCATCCAGCAGCAGCAATTCCGGCTCGGTGGCAATGGCGCGCGCCACTTCAAGGCGCTTGAGATCTCCCTGGGAAAGGGTGGAGGCCTTCTCCAGCGCCATATCCGATATGCCGGCAAATTCGAGCGCGTCCATGGCCTTGGCTTCAACCCGTTTGACCCATTCGCCCCGTTTCATTGATCGGGGAGATAGACAGGACACCATGACATTGGCAATGATCGGCAAACGCCGAAACGGCCGCATGTTCTGAAAGGTCCCGGCAATTCCAAGGTTGACGATGTCCCAGGTTTTCATGCCGACAATTTTCTTGCCTTTAAAATTGACCGTGCCGGTGTCGGCTTTCAGAATTCCCGTAATCAATCTCAGGAGGGTGGTTTTCCCGGCACCGTTGGGTCCGATCAAGCCGACAATTTCATCCCGCCGCATGCTGAAACTGACGTCACTGACAGCTTTAAGCCCGCCGAAACTCTTGGAAACCGTGTCAACTTCCAAAAAGGGTGTACCCATCTCAAATCTCCTCCGCCTCTTCTCGCAACTCCCGTCGTGAAACTTTTCCCACATCCGTTTTTGGAAGCTCACCTCTAAATTCAACGATACCCGGAACTTTGTAATGGGCCAGCTTCTGGCGGCAGAATTCCATGATCTCCTCCTCGGACACCTTTCCTCTAGCCTCGCTCTGCAACACCACATAAGCCTTGATAACATTTCCAACTTTCGGGTCCGGCACCCCGACCACGCCGGCGGCTTTAACCTGGGGATGGTTGTACAGCACTTCCTCCACATGGCGGGCAAAAACCGAATAGCCTTTAAATTTTATCAAATCCCGTTTGCGATCAAAGAAATGAAAATAGCCTTCTTCATCCATTCTGACCAGATCGCCGGTCCGCAGCCATTTTTTCCCATCGAACTCAAGAAATGTTTCCTCGTAGGTTTCAGGGCGTTTCCAGTATTCCTTCATAATGTTCGGGCCATTGAGAATCAGTTCCCCCACTTCATCTACCGGCATAAACTCGGTGCCATCCACATCGACGATGGCAGCAGTAACCCCGGGCAAAGGAACGCCAAACGAGCCCGATTTGGGCCTGTCATATGGTGTGCTGTGGCTGACGGCGGTGGTTTCGGTCATACCGTAGCCTTCCAAAATCTTGGAATTGGTCCGCCTTTCCCACTCTTCAATGGTGGAATCATGCAGGGTATCCGCTCCGCAGGCGATTAACTTGAGCCGCTTCCAGTCGACCCGGTCGGTTTTCTCGTATTCTTTCAGATATTCAAACAAAGTGGGAACACCATAAAAGCCGGAGGCCTCATAACGCTCCATGGCGGTAAGAATGGCATCAATGTCCGGCGTGGTGAACAGTACAATGGTGGCACCCTGGGCCAGACCATTGAGCATCACGACCACCTGGCCGTAAATGTGAAAAAACGGCAGGAACGCAATGATTTTTTCCCGGCCCTCCTCAAATATGGGCCAGAAAGACAGGGTCTGCGTCATGAGCGCCACCATGTTGTAATGGGTCAAGACGGCAGCCTTGGGAAGCCCGGTCGTTCCTCCCGTATATGGCAGGGCGGCAATGTCCTCCTTCGGATCGATTTTGATATCCGGTTTTTGGTCCGAGGAAGTTTTTATCAAATCTTTAAACAGGAGCAGGCCTGCCTGCTGGATCTGTTCCGCTGTAGGGACATGCATTCCGCTGTAGGCTTTGCCCAAAGCGCTTTTGCCAAAGGCGCGTTTGAGGGTCGGAAGATAGTCGCCGATGCTTGACAGGATGATATTATCCAAATCGACGCCGGCTTTTTCAACGTTGTCATACAGAATGTCTTCGCAGATTATTGTTTTGGTTTCACTGTCCGTTAACTGGTGTTTGACTTCCTGGCTGGTGTAAACCGGGCTGATGGGTGTTATTTTGGCACCGACTTTCAGGGCACCGATATAGGCGATCACATACTGGGGGCAATTTAACAGGTATAACCCCACCGTATCCCCTTTGGACACACCGAGACCTGCCAGGGCCGCGGCAAATCGATCGGTCAATTTTTTCAATTCACCATATTTGATCTTTCTGCCGTAAAATATCAGGGCGGCCTTACCACTGTATTTGTCCGCCATCTCGTCGAATAATTGCGGCACAGATTTTTCGGGGACTTCCACCTCGTGGGGAACATCTTCCGGGTAGTACTTTAACCAGGGTTTGGACATGTAAACGTCTTTTGGTTCCATAAATTTCGAATCTCCTCATCTGACGTGCTATGAGCTATCAGCTATGAGCTATGAGCTAAATGTTAGTGCATCGATGCGTCACAAATTCGACAGTTCTTACGTGTCGCCACGTTTCGGATCTTGCACCGGGGGCACTCACTTTCGATTTTATCCCTGACCCATGGCAGCAGACCCTGGGGCATAAAAAGCAATATCAGTAAAATGACGATGGCAAACAATAGCATTCTGAATTCAGGCCAAAATCTGAAAAACTCCAGCAGCGGAAACAGTATAAAAACAGCACCAACCGGCCCCCAGATGGTCACTACCCCCCCAAAAACCGCCCAGATTACGACCTGGAACGACATGGACACTTCCAGGGTCGAGGGGCCGGCAATCCGCATGAAATGGGCGTACAATCCACCGGACACCCCCGCAAAGAAACCGCTGAGACAAAATGCCATCAACTTGTAGCGGGTGGTGTTGATGCCGGAAGCGCGCACCGCAACCTCATCCTCCCGGATGGCATGAAAAATAATTCCCATATTGGAATCGGTAATTTTCCACATAATCACCACCAGAACAACCATCACGCTCACAGTAATATAGTACTGGGCAACCCGGGACCGGACGAGACGATCGATACCGGAGATACCCAGCTCCCCGCCGGTAAACTCCGGAATGGCAAAAACGATACCCATTAAAATAATGGGGAATGACAGAGTGGTCAGTGCCAGATAGGTGCCCCGCAATCTGAGACAGGGAATGCCGATAATCAACCCCGCCAGGACGGCGGCCAGGGCCCCGAGGGGAATGCTGCCCCACGGCGGTAGGTCAAGGTGCAGATTCAACAGTGCGGCCCCGTATGCCCCGACCCCAAAGAAAAGGGCATGGCCGAAATTCATCTGACCGGTAAAACCGGACAACAGGTCCCAGCTGGCTGCAAAAATAGCGAATATACTGGCCAGAATCAGAATTCGCAACATATACGGATCATCGGTGATAAGGGGCAACACTAAAAGTCCAAGGATAAAAAGTAACACGATCATCCGACTGGGTAGTACAAATACTTCGTTTTTTATTAATTTGAAGAATTTTCGAATGTAGTAACGAATTAGATCCATGCCTATCTCTCTTCCTCAAACGCGATGCCGAATAAGCCTTCCGGCCGGATTAGCAGTACCAGTATCATAATGGAAAGCGCCACCGAACCCTTGAGAAACGCTCCCATGGGTATCAGGAAAACCACCGCTGCTTCGGCGAATCCCAGAATATAGGCCGCGACAAAACTCCCCTTGATGCTGCCCAAACCACCCAGGACCACCACCGCCATCATCATAATCAACGGATGCAGCCACATAAACGGCTCCACGATGGTCAACGGCACGATCACCGCCCCCGTGAAACCGGCCAGCGCAATGGATATACCAACCGTATACAGGGCCACCCGGGCTCTCATTCATGCCCATCAGGTTAGCCACCTCCCGGTCCTGGGCCGTTGATCGGATAGCCAGACCCAGCCGGGTTTTCATCAGCAGGAGCCGAAGGGCGCCAAGAATGACCAGGGCCGCGACAAATGTAATCAGTTGCTGATAAAAAACTTTGACACCGATAATCGTAAAATACCCCTGAACCAAAGGGGGCACACTGCGGTAGTCTCCGGTAAAAATAAGCAGCATGACCTCCTGCAAGGCAATGGCCAGGGCGATGGTACCAATTAATACGGCGGCCTCGTGCTCCCGGATAGGGGCGATAAATATCCAATAGGTGACCATGCCCAGAAGGGTCACCAGCGGCACGGCGATCAGCATTCCCACGATGGGGTGAAATTCCCAATGGTGGGTCACAAAAAAGATACAAAATGCAGCCACCATGTAAAAGGCCGTATGCGCGATGTTCACAATACGCGCAACGCCGAATATCAGGGAGAAACCGATGGCTAAAAGTGCGTAGGTACTCCCGTTGATCAGGCTGGTGATGATAATATCCGCAAACATACCACCTCACTGTCAGTAATCAAAATGAGGCCCCTCCCGCTTGGCCGGGAGGGGCAGTTTTACGTCAGGGTTACGCTATTTTTTATAGGCCTCAATGATCCACGGCGCTATTTTATAAGGAACAATCCCTTTATAGGTAACTTCAGGCGCTCCCTTGGCAGCTACCCACTTGTTGGGCCAGACGCCTTGCTGCTTGCCGTCCTGCCATTGGACCCCCAGGCTGGTCAGATAACCCGGACCCCACTTCAGATCGTGGAGATGACGGCCCTCTTTGTCTTTAATATACGCTACCTTGCCCGATGGCACCATATACTCACGGACCTCCAGGACCTTTACAAGTCTGTCCGCATCGAGGGTACCGGTCATTTCGATGGCCGGCACGATGGAGTGCTTGATTGCCGAATAGGTGTCGGCGGTATACGTCGGTTCTTCACCGAACTTTTTCATATACGTATCTAAAAACGGTCTGGTAAGTTCATTGACTTCCACATTGGAATTATAGGTATTCAGGGTCATGACATAATTACCCTGACCCTGGGTGGCCTGCCAGAATCCTTCCTTCTGGGCCTCGACATTGATGCCCACTTGAGCCGCCGGTATTTTCAGCTCGCCTGCCTGACGGGCAAAAGGAATCCCCACTGACGAAGAAAAAAAGGTTAAAATCAGATGGGTGTCCGCCCGTTGGATGGCGGATAGTTCCGCCATTACGTCCGTTGCCACCGGTGACGGACGCCAGACCCCGGAAACTTCCATACCCAGTTTGGGGATAAATCCTTTAGCTGCGGGAATTAAAGGATCGGCCCACATGGCTTTTTCAGCTACCACAGCCACCCTTATCTTGGGGATATTCAAGGTTTTTTTAAGTATGGCACCCACGGTTGCCATGTGAATAAAGGCGGTTCTGACCAGGAACCTTGAATTAAAAGGTGTGCCTCTGAAAAAGTATTTATAGGTGTCATAATCTTTGGCCACCCGTGTCACAGAGTTCGGGATGGGCGGCGCCGCAGCCGATAAAAATCTTTTTGTAGTCCATGGCGATATCCTGCATGGCAAGCACCGCCTCGCTTCTGAACCCGCCGACGACAAAATCGACCCGATCCCTTGACATCAGCCGCTCCATGGCATTGGTGGCATCGGTGACGTTTAAAAATTCATTGGAATCGGCCTTGACCAGCTCGATCTTCATTTTCTTGTTGCCGACTTTGACGCCACCTTTAGCGTTGATTTCCTCGGCCGCCATGACCGCGCCGTTCCAATGGCCCTTGCCCTGGACAAACTGCATGGGGCCGATCACGCCGATTTTAATCGTTTTGGCACCCCAGGCCGGGAAACAAAGAGTGGTTATCAGAAAGAACGCCAGGAAAAAGACAAGCAACGGTTTTAGATTTTTCATCTCAGCCCTCCTTTAGGTTATGGTTAAAACATCTGCCTTGCATATGTACCATATTGAGCTGCGCGCTTTTTTGCTGCTAAAGCGGAGTTGTTAGGCGCCGGTGAATAAAATCATGACTATTTCTTAATATTTGAAAAAAGATGAGGTTAGAATGAAAGTACAACAGTTAACAACATCGTCATAATCCAACCATTCAATTTTTGTCAAGTATATTTTATTTTTTTTATTATTGACAAATATTTATAATATTATAAGCCTTGTTTATGTGTAATCCATTGCACGCTTTTCGTGTAATCAATTGCACGTTATTTACATTTTAATTTAAAAAATTGTCGAGATCGCAGTGATAAAAATTCGAAATAATAATCAATGGTTGCATGTCTTGATAAATAATGAAAATACCACTATAGACTGAACACTATTTTTTCTAGCCTTCGAAAAACCAATTTTTACCAAAGATTTGATAGAAGAGGGTTAACACTAAACTTTTTAAATATCAGAACAAAGAGGAAAAAGGATGGAAAATGTAATGGTTGTCGGCGCCGGTTTTATGGGCTCCGGTATCGCCCAGGTTTGTGCCCAAGCGGGATACACTGTTTATCTTATCGATGTAAAGGAAGAAGCTCTAGAAAGGGCGAATGCAGGAATCAAATGGTCCCTGGAAAAGTTCGCATCCAAAGGTCTATTAAAGGCCTCCCCCGGAAAAGTATTGGAAAAAATCACCTTTACGGATGATTTGAACACAGCGGCCGACGCCGGCTGGGTAATTGAAGCCGCCTTTGAGGAGCAAGCGTTGAAAGAACAGCTGTTTGAACAGCTGGATGGATTGGTTGCCGAGGACACCATCCTGGCCACCAACACTTCTTCCATTCCGATTACCCGGTTGGCCAGGGTAACCAAACGGCCGGAAAAAGTCCTGGGCCTGCATTTTTTCGGACCGGTTCCCTTTATGGGCCTGGTCGAGGTCATCAAGGGAGCAAAAACCTCTGATGACGTTTTCAACCGGGGCGCTGAATTCGTCAAATCATTGGGCAAAACACCGGTTAAAGTTCACAAAGATATTCCCGGCTTCGTCATGAATCGGATATTTGGCGCTGCTTTCCGAGAATGCGTGGACCTTGTGGCCGATGGAATTGCCAGCCCCGAAGATATCGATATCGGCATGAGACTGGGATACGGCTGGAATATCGGACCCTTTGAAATCGCCGACAACGCCGGCCTGGACACCTTTGCCCGGGTAGGCGAATCCATGCTGGCCCTGGGCGAAGAGCACCTGGTGGCCAAATCTGATTTGGTCCTCCAGATGGTAAAAGAAGGACGGCTCGGAAAAAAGGTGGGTCACGGGTTTTACCGCTACACCAAAGACGGCAAAAAAATTAAATAAACCAATATTAATAATCTTGAAGAAAAATCTGAACTTGCTTTTGGCGTCATTCTGGACAGGCAGACTGTGCCCCGATTGTCAGTAGTGCATATGGTGCCCTTTTGTCATTCCGGACTTGATCCGGAAACCAGGACTTTTTCGCCACTTTATCGGACTGGATGCCGGATCAAGTCCGGCATGACGTACAGAGATTAGACGCAAATCGCGGCTGGAAAGCCGCTCCCACCATCGGGTTACGGCAGGTGGGAGCGGCTTCCAGCCGCGATAAACAAGTCGTTTTACGATGTTCTAAGTTCGTGTCCCAATAGATAGAATTCATACTTATTGCAGAGGAAGACAACGTGCCATTTGAAAAAGAACTAAAAGAACTTGAAAACCGAAGGGCGAAAGCTCTGAAAATGGGCGGTCCCGATAAGATTAAAAAACAACATGATCAGGGCAAGCTCACCGCCAGGGAAAGAATTGATGGTCTTTTGGACCCGGATACCTTCTTTGAGATCGGCATGCTGAATCATTCGGATGTACCCGGAATGGAGGAAAAAACACCGGCCGACAGTAAAGTGGCCGGTTACGGCAAGATCGATGGCCGCCCGGTAGCGGTGGTTTCCAACGATTTTACGGTCCTGGCCGCCACTTCGAGCAGAATCGCAGGCCGCAAGGAAGGCGAGCTTAAAGCGCTTGCCGCCCATCGCGGATATCCCGTGGTTTATCTGGGTGAGGCCGGCGGCGCCCGCATGCCGGACATCATGGGATCCGCCGGACTCGCCTCCTACGGCGGGGGCGGTTTTGACACCTACCTGCAGATCATGAGCCGGGTGCGCCAAACCCCCATGGTGACGGCCATCCTGGGGGAATGCTACGGCATGCCAACCTGGATGGCCTGTCTATCCGATTTTGTCGTCCAGGTCAAAGGCAGTGCCATGGGCGTTTCCGGTCCCCGGGTGGTGGAACTGGCCCTGGGTGAAAGTGTTACCGATGAGGAACTTGGCGGCTGGCAGGTGCATGCGGAAATTACCGGGAATGTGGACCGGGTTGCTGAAAATGAAGCAGACTGTTTTCAGATCATACGGCAATACCTGTCTTACATGCCGTCGCATTGTGATGAACGGCCGCCGGTTGCACCGGTTGCGGATGATTCCGGTTCGGATATGGATCAAATTCTTGACCTACTGCCCGAAAAGCGTAACCGCGGTTATGATATGCACCGGATCTTAAATTGTATCGTGGATAAAAACAGCCTGTTCCCGCTAAAACCGACCTTCGGCAAATCGGTTATTACCTCCCTGGCGCGAATCGACGGCAACGTGGTGGGGATCGTGGCCAACCAGCCCATGTTCAATGCCGGCGCCATGGACACCGATGGCATTGACAAGGTTACCAGTTTTCTGTGCCTGTGCGACTCGTTTAACATACCGTTGCTGTTCTTTCATGATATCCCGGGGTTTTTAGTGGGTAAAGCAGCTGAACGCAAACGGGTGGCTGCCAAGGTTATGAATTACATGAATGCCCTGGGGCTGCTGAGCGTTCCAAAAATCTCGATTGTTGTGAGAAAAACCTATGGAATGGCTTTTTGGAATATGTGCGGCTCCGGTTGCGGCACCGACTTTCTGGTGGCCTGGCCCTCGGCGGAAATAAGCTTTGTGGATCCTGCCATCGCCGCCAATGTGGTTTACGGCGGGAAACCGTCCGCATCAGACAAAAAATCCGCTGAATGGCAGACGCTGATGGATCAACTGGTGGACGACGCCTCACCTTACGGTGCCGCCGGGAAGCACTTTATTCACGATGTAATTGATCCGAAGGATACCAGGGATTATATCATCCGGGCCCTGGAGATCAGCTATCATGCACGAAGCCAGGGCATCGGCGAACACAGGCTAGCAAACTGGCCTACAAAATTCTAAACTGGCTTAAAAAGCGTCATCTCTTGCCCGCTGGCGGCGTTGCGATGCGATTGGAAATGCTCACGTACTTGCGTGTACGCTCCGCTTTCCAATCCCCTCGCGCCTTGCCATCGAACAAGATCTAAAGCTTTTAAAGCCAGTTTATAAATTAATTCAAAATGAGTTATTTACTGCATGTCATGCCGGACTTGATCCGGCATCCAGGAACGCAGGACTCTCGAATAATTACTGGATTCCGGGTCAAGCCCGGAATGACGAAACAGTGCTTGGGGATTAATCGAACCCAATAACAATTAACAGATAACGAATAACTATTGAGCGATAGCTCAATTATTGGAGGTTGCTATGGGTAAAAGAGTATTACGAACAAAGCTTTGCGATATGCTGGGAATTGAGTATCCGATTTTGAGTGCCGGGATGGGGCCGACCCTGATCGGGGAAAGCGCCGGAGCACCGGTAGAATTGGTGGTGGCTGTTTCGGAAGCCGGCGGGCTCGGGGTGTCTCGGGGGCAGCCGGCTTTACGGTCGATGAACTCCGGGAAGCTATCCGTGAAATCAAAACACAAACCGACAAACCCTTATGGCGTTGATTTGCTGCTGCCCAAGCATCTGGATCTTAAGGCGGCGGGCTCGGCTGGAATAGACGCCGATGAACTGCCCTTGAGCATGGTGCTTGAAAAATCCCCAAGCCCCATCAGGAATGGATAAATAAAATAAAGCAGGAAATGCGCTTGCCCGATGTGGAGATCATGATCCGCAGAAACACCACCACCATGTTTCCCGAAAGAATCCATCCAGGTTTGCCTCGAGGAAAAGGTGCCGCTTTTTTGCGCCGGTCTTGGCAACCCCGGCTTTATGGTCGAAGATGCCCATGCAGCGGGAATGAAAGTTCTCGGTATCACCGGCAACGCCAAAAACGCCAAACGGATGGCAGATTCCGGCATTGACCTGCTTGTGGCCCAGGGGCATGAAGGCGGTGGGCACACCGGTCGAATCGGGACCATGGTCCTGTTGCCGGCAGCAATTGATGCTGCTTATCCGGTACCCGTCCTGGCCGCCGGCGGAATCGGCGATGGACGGGGGATTGGCGGCGGCACTTGCCATGGGCTGCATCGGGGCCTGGGTCGGAACCCGTTTTCTGGCGACCAATGAAGGCGGCGCACTGGATATCAACAAACAAAAAATCGTGCAATCCAATGATGAAGGCACCCGCGTCAGCACGAGCCTACACCGGAAAAACCCTGCGGGCCAGTTACAATCAGTTTCACGATTTCTGGGAAAATTCGGGACTGGAGCCGCTGCCCTTCCCCACCCAGGTATTGATTTCTTCCGCCCTTCTGGCACGCTTTATTGAAGCCGACAAACCTGACTTTGTCGGAGGACTTGCCGGCCAGGTATCCGGCATTATCAAAGAAATTAAACCGGCTGCGCCGGGTGCTGGAGGAAATGGTCGAGCAAGCAGTCGATATTTTAACCCGGCAACTGCCCG
This sequence comes from uncultured delta proteobacterium, assembly GCA_963766255.1. Taxonomy (GTDB): domain Bacteria; phylum Desulfobacterota; class Desulfobacteria; order Desulfobacterales; family JAFDCJ01; genus JAFDCJ01. The sequence goes on along the minus strand of CAVXZZ010000026.1, from coordinate 32,496 downwards.
AAAATGTTGTCGCCAAATAAAAACCGATAGGGAGGATAAAATGATTGTTGTTGCCAAGTTAAAAGCCAGGAGCGGTGAAGAATCAAAAATGGCCGAAGCGTTGCAGGCGATGGTTTCCAAGGTGGAAAAAGAGGAAGGAACCCTTATTTACTCCCTGCATCAAGCCCAGAATGACCCGACCCAATTCCTGTTTTATGAAAAGTATACAGACGCTCAGGCTTTAAAAGCCCATAGCACAACACCGTATTTTAAAGAGCTGTTCGGCACATTGGCGCCATTGCTGGACGGCGCCCCGGAAATTGAAATGTACAATGAGCTTGCCGGGCTTAAAAAATAAGAACTATACCGATTTTCTGATTGTCATGCCGGTCCCGGAATCAGGTCCGGGATGACGGATCCGGCATCCAGTCTTTTAAGAAGTTGAAAAAGCCCTGGATTCCGGGTCAAGCCCGGAATGACGATACGGAAGGACCGGCCACTGCTTGGCGCGGCGAAGCTTCAGCGAAGACGGGCGCCGGCTATATCGCAGGAGACAACGACAATCCAAAATCGGCGGACACGGTGGCCCGCCCTGCACACCACTATTTTGCTGCAGAATATAGCCACAAAATAGTAAGAAGAATGTTTCAGGTGTCGGTTGTCAGTGTCCAGCAACTGGTCGATGTCCTGACACCTGATACACCTGACATCCATGAACAAGCCTCTTAAGGGTTGACTATTTGTCCGTCAGGGCGGCAACCCCCGGCAGGGTTTTGCCCTCAATAAATTCGAGCGAGGCACCGCCGCCGGTGGATACATGGGATACGCGGTCCGCCACCCCGGCCTTGTTTACGGCTGAGGCGGAATCACCGCCACCGATAACCGTTGTGGCCCCCCTGTCAGTTGCATCGGCCAGGATGTTCGCAATTGCGTAAGTTCCCCGGGCCGTTTCATCAATTTCAAACACCCCCATGGGGCCGTTCCAGACAATCGTTTTGGACGATTCGAGAATGGTGCTGAATGATTGGATGGTCTGGCTGCCGATATCGAGACCGATCCAACCCGCGGGCATGTCCTGGGCCATAACTTCTTTGAGCACCCCTATCTTGCGTGCCTTAAAATCAAATGCATCCGACACCATGCAGTCCACCGGGAGCACGATCTTATCGCCTCCCTGGTCTAAGATATCCCGGGCATAATTTACTTTGTCATCTTCCAGCAAGGAGTTTCCGATTTCCAGGCCCAGGGCTTTAAAAAATGTAAAGATCATGCCGCCGCCGATAATCACCCTGTCCACCTTGGGCAACAGATTGGTGATCACGTCAATTTTACCGGATATTTTGGCTCCTCCGAGAATGGCGGCAAATGGTCTTTCAGGATTCTCCATGACACGCCCCAAATAGTCGAGTTCTTTGACCATGAGGCAGCCGGCGGCACATTGATCAAAAAAATGTGTCACGCCTTCGGTGGAAGCATGGGCCCGGTGGGCGGTACCAAAAGCATCGTTGACATACAGTTCACCAAGTCCGGCCAGCTTTTCGGCAAAATCAGGATCATTGTCCGTTTCTTCTTGGTAGTAGCGAAGGTTTTCCAGCAGCAATATATCGCCATTCCCAAGTTTGCCCACAGCCGCTTCGACTGCATCTCCGATGCAGTCATTTATGAAACCGACTTCTTTATTGAGCAAGTGATTCAAAACCGGGACGCAGGGTTGGATCGACATTTCCGGTACCCGCGCCCCTTTGGGTCGGCCCAGATGAGACATGAGAATCAGCCTGCCTCCCCTGTCAACGATATTCTGAATAGTCGGCAAAGCGGCTTTGATCCGCTTATCGTTGGCCACCTTACCGTCTTCCAGGGGTACGTTGAAATCAACGCGCATAAGAACCCGCCGGCCTTTTAAGTCTAAATCTTCTACGGTGAGTTTCGGCATAACCACCTCCTTATTCCGGAGAAACTGGAATTTCAATCGAATAAAATTCGCATGCATTCTGGCCCAGGATCTTTGCCAGGGTGTTTGCGGACAAATTTAAGCGCACCAGGTTTTTAATCTCTCGGTCCCAGGCATAGGGGAGATTCGGAAAATCAGTTCCAAAAATAATTCGATCAACCCGCAGATCGGAAAAATTCGGTGAATAGTCCATCGGAAGATATTCCGCAAGGGTCATTGTCGTATCCAACCAGAGGTTGTCGTATTTTTCAATCAACTGCCGGTAGGTATCAAATTCGTCGGCGCCCATATGGGGCACACATAGCTTTAGATCCGGATATTTTTTGAGGACCCGCTCCAAATCATCGGATCTGCACAGCTCGTAAGGATCACAGGGATAGGCGGGACTTTTGGGCTCGCGGCCGACATGCATGATCAGCGGTTTGCAGTGCTTCGTGCAAGTTTCATAAATCTCTTCCATCGCCTCGCTGTTCATATCAAAACACTGTACGTGACTGTGGAGTTTGACGCCCCTTAAACCGCTTTTAAATGCGTCCGCCAGAATTTTTGTGGCATCCTTCTCACCGGGAAACACAGTCGCCATGGCAGAGACCCGTTTCTCTGAATGGCAAAGGTTGGCCATATAGGCATTCAATTCACGGGACACACCCGGTTTATGGGCATAATGCAGGGCCACAATATGATTGATCCCGCGTGACAGTAGAAAATTTATGATCTCCTCCGAGGTCAGCCTGTATCTTATCGGCCAGCCGTATTCATCAAACCATTTCCAGACAGAAGAAAAAATTGGATCGGGAAAAAGATGCACATGCCCATCAACAATAAACGGCAGGGAACCGGGAACATGATCGTCCTCCGTGTCATTTATACCCGGAAGTGGCCGCTTAAGAGCTCCGGAATCACCCCTGGGGTCGGTATTACTATTTTTTTCTGAAAGATCTGCAGGAGAATCGGTCATTTCTTTGCCAGGTGCACGTAACATCGAAGTTCTACAATTTGCATGAAAATTAATGAGATTATGATCCAGGTTTTAATTTCTAAAAGAATCGTAATTTCATTCCGGTGTCACTATATGTATGAAGCAAATTGGAAAATTTCAACCATAAATGATCATAGAACAAAAAAACACAAAATGAATTCGGGTTATTCGAATTCATTATCATTCATTATAATTGACTATCAATGGAAGGTATGAAATATCAGCACTGTATGGAAACCACCCATAAAATCTACTTTGAAAATTCCCAGGACATGGGTGCCATCCCTTCCGGGACAGTTCATCTGGTGGTCACCTCCCCTCCCTATCCCATGATCGAAATGTGGGATGAAATGTTCTCGAACCAAAACCGCGAAATCGCACAAGCCTTGAATACAGGCGATGGCTGGAAAGCTTTTGAGTTAATGCACCGGGAACTGGATCCTGTCTGGAAAGAAACCCATCGAATTCTGGCAAGCGGCGGTATCGCCTGCATAAACATCGGTGATGCCACCCGGACGATCGGCGGCAATTTCAAATTATACCCCAACCATTCCCGTATTCTTACGGCAATGATCGAGGCCGGTTTTTCTACCCTGCCCGCCATATTATGGCGCAAGGCCACCAATGCACCCAATAAATTTATGGGATCCGGCATGCTGCCGGGCGGGGCTTACGTTACGCTCGAACATGAAAATATTCTGATCCTTCGTAAAGGTCCAAAACGGGAATTTCAAACCAGCCAGGAAAAACAATTAAGACGGGAGAGCGCCTTTTTCTGGGAAGAAAGAAACACCTGGTTTTCAGACATTTGGTTCGATTTAACCGGAGCATCACAGACTCTGACCAATGACAAGGCCCGCTCGAGGAGCGCGGCCTTCCCCTTTGAACTCCCTTATCGCCTGATAAATATGTTTTCCACTAAAAACGATATCATCGTGGATCCTTTTCTGGGGACCGGGACCACCATGGCGGCGGCCATGGCAACCGGAAGAAACTGCCTGGGTTTTGAAATTAACCCCGGTTTTCGGGATCAAATCCTGTCTATTGATGAAACTATCATTGAAACAGCCAATAATCGCATCAATCAGCGCCTTCGCAATCACAATGACTTTATTGATGGGCGAATAAAAGAGAATTATCAATTCAAACACGTCAACGGTCATTATGGCTTTTCGGTGATGACCCGCCAGGAAGTCGACCTTTTCTTGAATCCTCTGGAAAGCGTTGAACGAATCGATGAAAGTACCTACGCAAGGTCATATACACCGATACACCCACGAACGTTTTTAGCGTTACCTGATTAGAATCCTCTCTTTTTATTAATCAGTGAATTTCCGTGTCTATCCGTGGTTAATCTTCTCGGTCTCTGATTCTCCGCCGTACCCAGGCGAGTCCTATCCTGCCCCAGAGATTATAAATTCGAAGGCCCAGCGGCAATGTTTTTTCAAGTGTCGGTGTCAAATAACAAATCCGTATTAAGTGCATATACACATCTTGAATGTCGGCGGCATCGATCACGATATGATCGTCTCGTCTATCCAATCCCCAGCGCCGTGCTATTTTTTGATCAGCGATTGATCCTGTCCGCATTCTCACCACTAACCGCATGGGGCCTTCGGGTTCGTAAGGAGCTGCCAAATTGTTACCAAGGGCATTGACCGCAGCCTGCTGCAGGCCGGATCGCCAGGTTGCCACATCAAACTGCTGCTGCCCGACGGATTTATCGATCGGAAATACGGATATATTTTGGATTCGCTGTCTTTGCCTGTTTGCAGGCCACCGGACAACCTGAAAAAAAGATCGGTTTCAATCCCCAGGGGGCAAGGGATGAAGCAAAGAGTTGAATTTCGGCAAGCGGGTCTCCGTTCACCTCGACAGACTCGACACGAGACGTTAAGGTGTGCGCTAAAAACCCATCTGTTCCAGAAGCAGCATGCATCCCCAAAAATATAACAGCATCAGCAGCCCCCGGGTCACCCATTCCCGGCACCGGGCCGGCACGGTAGCCATGGACAATTTCAGCTCTTGAGTCGATCAATTCCGGTAGAAGGTTATAGCCGGTGCGGTGAAAATCCTTTATGCGGATGGTTTCAACACCGTTATCGAAGAGCGCCTGAACAACAGCCTGAACATCACGGGTCATTTCCAGACAGGCCCGGGCCCAGTCTTTTGTCATGAATGAAGACCCCCGGTAGCTCCAGCAACCCGAACTGCCCTCGATATCGGCAATGATCAAGATGCGTCTGAACCGGTCGCTCATCACGCCTCTCAAATGTGTTTTGGCATCATAATCATTTTGGAACCTGTCGAAATAAAATTCACCGCAGAGCGCGAAGTACGCAAAGGATGTTTGGAGGGGAAAACATAATTTTCGGTACAGATATACATAAAATCCTTGAAACGCATGCTTTATTTATTGTCAAAAAATTAAATATGCTTCTTTTTCTTACCTAAGCAATTATCTAGGGTTCTTTGCGGCATTGATTGAAAATTTAGTCTGATATGGCTCTAATTCTCTGCAAAACCGGCGGATGGGAATAATTTAAGAATACATAAAACGGATGGGGCAACAGATTTGACAGGTTGTGAACCGACAGTTTTTTGAGGGCATCCGCCATGGATTGGGGATCCTGGGTGGTTTCGACCGAAAAACGATCGGCAGCAGTCTCATTTCGGCGTGATCGTATTTTCATGAATAGGCCTATGAAAAAATCCAGGGGTGAATATAACATGCCAAAAAAAATCAAACCGGCGTACACGGATGGGTGGGGTACGTAGAAAGCTTCGAAAAGTCCAGGATATGAAACGAATAGCGAAAGAAGATACAGCATAAATCCCATCTGCAATATGCCCAAAATGAGGGACTGAATAATGTGCCTCTTTTTGTAATGCCCCATTTCATGAGCCAGAACCGCCACCAATTCACCGGTGGTGTGTTGCTTGATCAATGTGTCAAATAAGACGATACGCCTGTGGGCACCGAACCCGGTGAAAAAAGCATTGGATTTTTTGGAACGCTTGGATCCATCCATGACGTAAACATTTTCGATGGGAAATTTTATCGAGCCGGCATAAGATAAAATGGCCGATTTGAGATCACCGTCTTCCAGGGGGGTAAATTTATTGAAAAGGGGCATAATCCAAGTCGGGGCAACAAATTGAACACCCAGCATGAATAACGTAACGGCCATCCAGCAAAGCCACCAGGCGTTGGCACCGGCATATTCAAAAAAAACCAGTATCGCGCTTAAGAGCGGCGCGCCCAGCAAGACGGCAAGCAACAGCCCTTTCAATAGATCCAAGACGAAGGTTTTCCAGGTGGTTTGATTAAATCCAAAGCGTTCTTCGATAACAAATGTGTGATAGATGCTGGCAGGAAGAGACAGGATTGCTTTAAACAGCATCAATGCGGCCATATAAATCAAACCGCAGACAATCGGTCCGTAGTTGAAATCGCGCACCCATTGATCCAGGAGCGGGAATCCTCTACCGAACCAAAATCCCAGTATAACGATTAATTCAAAAGTGGCAGTTATCCAGCCCCAACGCGTATTGGTTTTTAAATACTCCTGGGACCTCCGGTAACGCTCCGGGTCGTAAACCCCCTCGAAATCGCCGGGCAGATCGTCACTTAACCTGCTAAGGTTTAAATAATCGGCCAGAACGTTGAGGACGAAATCGAAAAGAAGAGCAAGGAGGATGATAAGGGCAATTATATTCATACGGAGCGATTGTTTCGTGTTTAGTGTCGATGGAAATCCTAATGTCTTACATTGATGACGCCGATTGGTTGGCTTCAGGTGTCTGTGTTCTTAATCCATCATCCTGGCAACTCACCTGGAACTCGGAGGAGTTGAGAAGCAAACCGCAGAACCGCAGAATATCCAACCGCAGAATTTCGAAGGCAGGAATCGCTGTGCTCTGGATTCTTTATAAAAAAGACAGAATACATTATTTCGATATTGGATATTCGTTTTTTTTTGCCTACGAATCGCGCGGAGCGATAAATATAGCATTTAATAGCTCAACTGCGTCTATGAACCCCATGAGCTTCCATCATTTGCACCAGTTTTTCATAGGGTTGGGCCCCCGCAAGGGACATCCCGTTCAGCATGAAAGTGGGCACGGCGGTCACACCCATCTGATATGATCGTGTCCAATCTTTGTCAACGGCATCTTTGAACAGCCTTTTTTCGAGAACCTCCTGAACGGACGCTGAACCCAAACCCAATTTGGTGCTGATTTCTGTCAGGGTGGATGGCAAGCCGATGTTCAACCCATCGGCAAAATAAGCCCTGAAAACAGAATGGTGGAACTCATCCCCCTTGCCCTCTTGCTCCGCAAACTTTCCCAGCTCCTGGGCCATACGGCTGTTGAACGTTTTCTCCCGTTTTCCAAACGGCAAATCCAACTCCCTGGCGGTACGGATTAATTGCTCCATCATTTGAGGAATGTTAATCGGACGTCCCGCGAACAACTCTTCAAGGCTGCGCCCTTCTTCGGGTGTTTCAGGATGAAGCGGAAAAGCCGTCCAACGGATGCTGATCTCATACTCTTTTTGCAGTTTTTCAATACGCCCGGTAATGAAATAGCACCAGGGTCAGATGTAGTCGGAAAATATTTCAAGAATGACAGATTCGGACATGATGGGTCTCCATAAAAAAATGGGGCGGTTCATGGGGAATGAAAAAAAATGCAGGTTTTCAAACCCTGCATTACCCTGTGTGCCCCAAAATTCAAAATGTTTTTAATAGGTTGCTCGACTTAATATAATAAGGACACCCAAGGAAATCAAGGGGTAGTTTCAACATTTTGTTGACCACTGTTGACCAAGAGGCAGGGTTTCGGCTCTGCCTCTTTTTATTGCAAATGATGGCATTGCCGGTTCGTTACCAGCAATGAATATGATATGGATATCTCAGTTTTTTAAGGGGTTCAGAAACCTGTGTTACATAGCATGCAACTCAGCTCCGAGAGTTGGGATTGATGATATTACAGGTTTTTTGGGCTTTTAATTTTTACCGATTAGTTGGAGTAAAGCTATATTTTTGAAACGCAATTCGAAGTTTGGATTGAGCCCTTCAAATCAGGATTAGATAACCAAGCCCTTGAGTATTACCAGCCCCGCCCCTACGGCTACAGTTAATGCTCCATCCAGCAACCCGCGGGTGACCCCACTGATTGCTTTTCCTGCTAAAAACCCCATAAAAAATAGTATCGACAGCAGACTAAAATCACTGAGTAATAATCCGGTTTTTATCGTTATAATACCAAACGAAGCAATTACGAAAATTAAAAATGGTGACACTGTGGAAAGCAAAACCGGAGATACTTCAAGGGTAATCTCAAGAAGTCTCTTCCAACTAGTTTGCCGCCGAACAATGATTTCCTCTGCAATTACTGATGCAAAAGCGAATGTCACTATTAAAAGCAAGGCAAATATTGCTAAATTCAGCACGATGTCAGCGGGGTCAGAATGATCTGCCTCAATAGCGATCATTAAAATCCATGTGGACATAGCTCCAGTAATGATTCGGTAGGCATTTTTGCCATTCGATAATTTAATAACGATTTGTTTCATGTAACCCATAAACAACTCCTGTGCTTCACCTTGACGCTAAGTTTTTATATTTCGATGTCCACATGACAAACTTCCCAATTTATACATAGATTTGAATATCATTTAAATTAGCACATCTTTGGTAAGAGTCAAATCATAAGCCCCAATAATGTTTCTTTACACAAAAAAACAAATCCACCTAAAAAATTCCTCTAACGAATATGTATCCGCACACCATTGTTAACAGGAATAGAAAGGGCGCTTCCCTTTCTTTCTTGGGAAACGCCCTATCAGCCAAGAGCTATATTTGTCTTGACCTTAAATCTAATATCGGTATTTCGAAAACTGGCTTTAGAAAAATTGTGCCCCTTTCAAAAAAATGACGACCGGCGGGGAAACCGGTCGTCGAAAGGAGAAGAAAAGAATTTACCTTTCTAAGGATGATTTGCAACCTCACATGAAGATACAATAATACCACATTGTAGACTGTCAAGATTGAAATAAATCAACCAACCGGGATAGGCAACCGAAGCCGAAAAGCTGTGACCCTGACACCCTTCCCGTTAACGACTCAGGGAGAAAGTGAGGGGGTAACCATGGCAATCTTAGCAGAATGTCCGATCTGCCACAAAAAGCAAAGTGTTAAGAATAAAAGGTGCAAATGTGAGTTGGACTTGAATGATGCCAAGAAAAAGAAAAAAGTACGGTAGATGCCGGCGTATCTGAAGCTCACAGGGATACGATCCTGGGCCATAGCCTCCGGGGCATGGATACTCATTATGTCAAACCGCCTGAGGAATCTTGGACCAGAGCCATGCATAAGTACACCGCATGGCTCGATGTAAAATTAGAAAATGTTGACCAATCGACCTTTTCGAATGGGAGCTAACTTCTATCAGTTTGATTTTATTCGAATATTTGGATCAGAAACAAAAATGGGGCGGTTCATGGGGAATGAACCACCCCGGGATAGAGGAAAGTGTTAAGGGTTAGTTTGTAAAGTTAACCGATTAACAACTCAGCAGCAGTTGCTGCATGCTAAAATGATAATACCACTCTGTGTCGTGTCAAGGGTTAGCTACAGGTAATTGCCATTGGATGGAAATTACGATACGCTTAATTCAAGCCTGCCCTGATTTTATAAATTTAACGCCGAATCCCCGCAAATTGGTTCGGGTGACCTGACCGGTTAGGCGTGCAATTTTTCCTTTTCTCTTCAGGGGAATCTCCAGTTTGACTATCTGCCCGACAGAGATTGGATAGAGGGTGCTAATAAAGACGCCGCCACTGCTCACATTTTCGGTAATTCCCTCATACTTTTGGTGATCAACCTCATATTTGACAGGAATCTCAGCATCTTTCCGGGGATGCTCCCGGGTTCCATCGTACTGGCGTGCCCGGGTGGTATCAGATGCATCTTCAAGTAATTCAATCCCATAGCCGTAATAATAAGAAGAACGCTTAAGGGTCTTTCGCCATTTGACGATGCCTCGATAACGCTCGTATTTATCCGGTTCGGCAGCAAAGGGCGAATCGCTGATACCAACGAAGATTTCTGAACCGGGTTGCAGTCTATAGTCGGATTCGAAATAGATACCAAAATCACTGAAATTATACATCCGGGCATCACGCCGAAAACCGATCTCGTTACTCTCCAGGGTAACTTTCGATTCATGCGCAAAGCGGGTTTTTTCTCTGTTTTCAGCATTCGAATTCATTTAACTATACAACCTCATTATCATCCCAAGCCGGCAAAACCGAATGAATCTTTTGACTTGAAAAATTACACTCTCACAACCGGGCTAGGGTTCGGCCTTTATTTCATATTTTTTAAGAAGGTCCTGGATAGCCTCTTCAAGCAGGTCATTTTGCCTTTTTTCCAGCTGCGCCGCAAGAATCTTTATTTGCCTAATTAAATCAGCATCTAATGTCGTGTTATACATTTTTCTATTATTCATTTCAACCATTACCAGATAGAATTTGATTAATCAATGATGTAAAACTATGACGACTCATTCGTCACAGCGGTAAGCAGCTCCGGACGAACCAATGGGATAGTTGTATTGCCATACCAGATGCGTGGCCCCCATATGGTCTGCGCGCTCCAGGACCTTCATCTCTCCATCATAATATTTATAGTATTTATAGTTTGTTACAGGCTTTCCCGGGTCAGAAGTCTCGGAAATCGTGTCCAGATAGGCGCAAGTTTCAACCATGCCCACTTCCGCTATCACTAAATTGGGAAAACGATTCTGGGTACAGGCTAAAAAAAATGGAATGGCGAGAAACAGCATCCATTTTGTCAGATCATATCTCAACATATTGTGTTTACCTTTTCCGAACAGGTCCAGCCGCATTCAATGCTGATTTTTGGCTATTTGTATTTATTTTAATAAAAATAATCGATTATGTCAAAAAATGGGCCTAAAAAGTGTTAAATTATGTGATGGGATGGTTCGCTTTGGAAAGGGAGATAGACGGAAAAATCGTTGCTAAAATTGTTTGAGAAAGTCACCGATGGCTTTATGGACTCTTTGAGAACCGTCGCCCAGGAGAATACCATGGCGATCAAAGTTAAAAAGACGATATTCTTTATCCTCAGTGCCGAGAAGTTCAAAAATCTTGCGGGATCCCTTTGGATCAACCACCGGGTCTCTGCGGGATTGAACGATCAGGGTCGGCACTTTCAGATCCGGCAGTTTAGGTTCAAGGTCATCCATCAGCCGTTCGATCTCCCTGACACCGGATATGGGATTGCGCAGGTAATTGATCTGGGGATTTTCCGGCTTGTTCTCAACAAACTCCATCTTGGGACCCACGCCGTAGGCTTTATCCATAATCCGATTCCACATATCCACGGCCGGTGCAAACTTCGAAGAAAAATCTTTGAGCGTCAAGGGCGCCGCCACTGCAAATACCCCTGCGACTTCTTTTACCCGGGCAGCCACGTCCAGCGCTAATCCGGCGCCGGTTGAAAATCCACCCACAACGACCCGTTGGCAAAGACTGCTGATAATGGCATATCCTCGATCGATGGACACCATCCAATCCTGGTAGGACCGGGTGGCAAGATCATCAGGTGAGGTACCATGCCCTTTTAAACGCGGGACATATACCCAGAATCCGATACTTCCCAGATATCGGGCCAAGTTTTCAACCTCACGCGGAGCCGCCATATAACCGTGGGAAAGCAGCACACCGACATTCTTAGATTTCCCTTTTACCAAAAACGGCATTCCGACATCGATGGGTTTGGATTCCCCCTGGATGTAGAATCTGTGATAATCACTTTTGTATTCCTCAATCGCCTGGGAGATGAGGAAATCAGCCACTTTTTTTCTAATCCAGAAACCAGGCATGATAGCCAGACGGCGCAGTGTTCTCTGCAACTCCGTGAGGGGCTCAACAGCATTGGCAATCACATCAATGGGGTTGTCAATGCGAGCTCGATGAAATTCATAGGGAGAAGTGAAGGTAGATTTATCAATCACTAATGTACCGTTTGTTTTCTGCAGGTTGCCCTTTTCTTCTGCAACTTTGATAAAGTTTTCCACCTTGCCGAATCTATCATCTGTCAGCAAGTGAACCTGATCAAGCTGGAGATTGCCATTGAGAAACATATCGGGGTGTTGCTGGATTTGCGAGGCGGCCAGAAAAACCCTGCGGCACAAATCCAGTTTCTCTATTTTTTTATTGCGCACAAATCGAAGCATCGAAGCAAAAAGATGATCGAGGTTGACCGTGGTCATGCTGTATATGGCTGCCATATAGCGCTGCATGAGCTTAAGCGCTTGCCTGCGCATGGTGCCCCTGGAGGCAATTTGCTCATCAAAATGAATTCTTCTGGTCGTCTCAATATCCTTTTCAATGACCGTGTGCCGCAGATACTCCTTGATTAAAATCGGATCACCGAAACGGACATCAATTTGTACACCGGACAACAACATGGAACCTTCGGTCATCAGTTCCTCTATTATACGTTCCGGCAGGTCATCCACCAGGCGCAGGGCCAGTTTGCTTAAAATATTTTCCCTGGCCCTGATGGGGTAATAGGTTAGATTCACCGGAACGATATAGGTTTTGCGGTCCAATACCGGCTCGAGAGAATCGAGTTGAAACGAATCCATCAGATACCGGGCTTCGTCCGGTTTTTCGGTTGCAAGATGTCGCAATCGCTGGCGATAAAACTCCGTTCGCAGGGCCAGGGTGCCGGCACCGGTGTGCGGCGGATGCTTGCCACCGGCCCGGGAAACCATAAATCTGGCCCTTTTCGATAATTTTGCTTATTTTTTACCATCCGGCCTTCCGGAAAAATGATCCAATTGGCTTCTCCGGTCAGCAAGGTTTTTACGATGAGCTGGTCCCGATCGGGATTTTTGGTTGATAGGGCACCCAGTTTTTCCAGATAATTACCAAAAGCACCTTGAAACAGTTCATAATCCGCCAGGGACCAGACGGGCACTTTGGTGACTGTGAAAATCTGGTAAGGCATTAAAAATGTTTCCAGCCGGGTAAAATGATTGATTACGAAAATGATGGATCCATCAGGAATGTTTTCCTGACCATGAAGCGCGATATTAGCCTTGGAAAGATTGGAGATGGTTTTTATGGCTAATCCTGTGGTGCGGTAGGCAAAGCGGTTCATTTGTCCTCGGCCGTTATTGTTGCGGATTAATTCTTCCGTTTCGGATGTTCGCCGGATGGCTGATCTGGCTGTTACCGGCTATATTACTATCATAAGCAAAAATCATTAAGGAATCAACAAACTTCCGGCTTCGTTGATTAAAACTTAACTGCTGCAGTTAAAGTCAGATTAGATTCGTCAATCCGACCCAGCCATATGGTAATTTGTACATAGGTTAGCTGTTGACAGCACCCGGAATTACCATTAAATTGGTTGATTCTGTTAATAATTATCGCTTACTCTGGAGGTCCGGCGTGTATTCCAAAATACTCATTCTTCGCTTTCCGAAAACCGAAGTAGGTAAACCTATTGTTTATCATTTGACCAAAGACTTCGACCTGGTTTTCAATATTCTCAATGCGGCTATTTTGCCGCGCAAAGAAGGCATAATGGCGCTTGAGCTATCGGGCACCAAAAGAAAAATCAGTGACGGTGTCAAGTATCTCAGGGCCCAGGGTGTCAAGGTCAAAAATGCCTCCCAGGAAATCAAGCGCAACAATAAAAAATGCACGGATTGCGGAGCCTGCACGGCAGTGTGCCCCACCGGTGCCCTCGCGGTCCAACACCCGGACATGAATGTGATTTTTGATCAAAAAAAATGCAGCTTATGTGAGTTGTGCGTACCGGCATGCCCACCAAGGGCCATGGAGGTGAGTCCAACCCACCAGACTTTTTTTGAATGAAGCAAAAAACAGCAGTTGCCATAAGCGGTGGCGTTGACTCCTTGATGACTGCCTGTTTACTCAAGGAACAGGGACATCAGGTATTTGGAATTCATTTTATCACCGGATTCGAACTTGAATCGTGCTTTACCCAAGATCGGCTTACGCAAAACCAGCACCCGGTCCTATCCATTGGAAAACAACTGGGAATACCGGTTGAGATCGTAGATATCCGCAGTGAATTTCAGGCAAAAGTCGTCGACTATTTCACCCGGGCCTATCAACGCGGCCAAACCCCGAATCCATGCATGCGATGCAATCCTACCGTTAAGTTTGGCATCATCCTGTCATTGGCCCTTGAACGGGGAGCCCGGAAATTAGCAACCGGGCATTACGCAGTTATAAAAAAGGACAAGGCCGGCGCCTGCCACCTGTTCAAAGGCTTCGACAGGCAAAAGGATCAGTCCTATTTTTTGGCCCGACTGACTCCGGATCAGCTCGCAAACGCCCTGTTTCCCCTGGGGGAAATGGAAAAAACCGAGATAAAAAAAATGGCCGCCCAACGTGGTTTGCAACCGGTTGCCAGAAATGAAAGCCAGGATGTTTGCTTTATCAAGGGCAACTCTTACGGGGAATTTCTAAAAACCCAGAAGGGGTTCAAGCCTAAACCCGGTAAAATTGTAGATATGAGCGGGCAGGTCGTCGGCCAACACCAGGGGTTACACCTCTTTACCATCGGCCAGCGCCGCGGAATCAACTGTCCGGCTTCAGATCCGTATTACGTCATCCAGCTGGATATCGAACGCAACCGTTTGGTGGTCGGGACCAGGAATGATCTGCTCTCATCCGAATGCAAGGTGGAAGAAATCAACTGGATAGGGGCTGCACCGGAATCGCCGCTGGAACTGTACACCCGGGTGCGGTACCGCAGTCAGGAAGTTGCGGCAACTGTCCTTCCCGGAGGGCAGAATACGGCTGTGGTGCGTTTCAAAGAACCGCAGGCGGCCATAACCCCCGGTCAGGGTGCGGTGTTCTATCGGGGGGATGAGATATTGGGCGGGGGCTGGATCAGTGGTTCCCAGTCCTAAATGGTTATTTTTCCGCTGGACGGTGTTCTCCGCGGATTTACTTCGTCGACGTACTATCAGTACGCCTCCTCGTAAATCCTTGTGCGGCCTTTCCAGCGAAGAAATCCCTCATTTATGACAGGAAACCACCACTATTGATTTATAAGAAAAAGAAGATGCCGAAATTTTCAATCACGACGTTGGGTTGCAAGGTCAATCAGGCGGAGTCGGAGGCCATCGCACAGGATTTATTGGATTCTGAATGGTCGGTCACTGCGGACTGCGAAAATGCGCAAGTATGCGTTGTCAACACCTGTACCGTGACCCAAAAGGCTTCCATGCAGTCCAGGCAGGCCATCCGCAAAGCCATACGCTCCAACCCGGATGCTCGCATTATCGTAACAGGGTGCTACGCCCAGACCGCGCCCCAGGAAATTAATAAAATCGATGGGGTTGATTACGTTGTCGGCCATGACCAAAAACTGACCATCAGCCGATTGTTTCGCAGTGATGGTGATGAAACTTTGGAGAGTGAGGTTTCATCCTTCAGTCGTATCCACAACCAGGGGCGATTCCAATTAATGCCGACAGCAACTTCAGCACCTCGCACACGGCCGTTTTTAAAAATTCAGGATGGCTGCAACGCCTTTTGTACGTACTGCATTGTGCCCTATGCCAGGGGTCGCAGCCGCAGTATGCCTTTGGATAATGTCCTGCAAAGTATCGAAGAACTCGCGCGGGCCGGCTTTCACGAAATTGTGCTGACGGGAATCCATCTCGGCGCCTACGGCCATGATTTGGCTCCCGTCACCAATCTTGCGGGCTTAATGGCGCATATCGAAAATAAAAAACCCATCGATAGGGTCCGCATTAGCTCCATTGAACCTTTCGAGCTGACCGAAGAAATTATTCAGCTGGTGGCGGCATCCGACATATTCTGCAGGCATTTTCACATTCCATTGCAAAGCGGGGATAATGGCATTTTGAAAAAAATGGGGCGGCCCTATTCCCGGGAGGACTTCAAAAGACTCATCAACAGCATTCATCGTGTGATGCCGGATGCCGCCATCGGTGTCGATACCCTGATCGGATTTCCAGGTGAAAGTGAAGCCGCTTTTGATAAAACCTATGCGTTGATGGACGACCTGCCCGTCAGCTACCTGCATGTCTTTCCGTTTTCTTCACGACCGGGAACCGTGGCCGACACATTGCCGAATAAACTTGACCCCCCGGTAATCAAGGCAAGATGTGAACGCATACGCGAACTGGGTCATCGGAAGCGTTTGAAGTTCTATCGCCGATTTACCGGGCAGCCACTTCCGGTGCTGATTGAAACCAAAAGAGATGGACCGACCGGTATGCTGAAAGGGATTTCATCCAACTATTTACCGGTGTCTGATCGATGGCGATGATGATTTACAGAATAAAATCGTAGATGTTAAAATTAGAGAAATGTCGAAAGGCAGATTGTACGGAGTATTGTGCAGATAGATGAATGGATTCTATCTTTAGAAAAAATTTTGGACAGGATTTACAGGATTATTAGGATTTTTTGTTGGCCATTCTCCGGATGAGAATGGCCAAACCCAATCGCCTTCGGCGAACTGTCGCGTTACTAATCGTCATTACGCGAAAGCATAATTTTGTTTTATACATGTGGGCTGCTGGAATGTTTATTTCCGCCGCAGGCGGACTATATTTTCTTAGTTTCTTCAGGAAACTAAGAAAACATATATCCTGAAAATCCTGTTAATCCTGTCAAAAAATTATTTATTAAAATTAGAATCCATTCCTTAATAATAATCCATAAAGGAGAAAATTATGACCACAAAAAGTGATTACAAAGAAGACATTGAACGGGCGACCGCGGTTTTTGAAACCAACCAGGGTACTTTTGAAGCTGAGCTATATGCCAAAGAGTGTCCCGAAACCGTATGGAATTTTATCAATCTGGCCGAAGGCCGCCAGGAGACCAGCCGTGAAGGAAATTTTTACGACGGCCTCATTTTTCATCGGGTCATCAAAGGCTTTGTTATCCAGGGCGGATGCCCTTCGGGAACCGGCACGGGCGGCCCGGGATACCGCTTTGACGATGAGTTTGATTCTTCCCTGAGACATACCGGCGAAGGAATTCTTTCCATGGCCAATGCCGGGCCCGGTACCAATGGAAGCCAGTTTTTCATCACCCTCGGCCCTACCCCCCATCTTGATGACAACCACTCGGTTTTCGGTAAGGTGACCGAAGGTATGGACGTTGTCAGAAAAATCGGGTCGACCCAAACCGGCCCGGGTGACCGTCCGGCAGAAGATGTGGTGATGGAAAAAGTAACCATTAAAAGATAAAGACGTTGCAGTTACGGATTGCGCGTTACGAGTTGCGGGTTGCGTTAGGGTTCATCTGAAGAATCCGACATTCAACCCGCATCCCGTTCTCGTAACACGAAACTTGCAACTCGTAACACGGATACGCTTTTCCTATGAACATCGCAGAGATTGAGCAGTTTGGAGAAGTTGAGGCGATCAAGCTCGGCTATGGCCCTATCGGCCGGCCCTTCATGTCGGTATACCTGTATATCCTTGATGGGCTTGTCATCGATACCGGCCAGCGCCATATGCAGAAACCCCTTATCCAACTGCTTGATAAAAAGAAACTGCACCAGATCCTGCTCACCCATCATCATGAAGATCATAGCGGAAACGCAACGGCGATCTGTCGGCATCATCACATCGAAGCTTCCGGCCATCCCTTAACCGCTCAAAAATTGGCAAACCATTTTCGAATTCTCCCTTACCAGAGAATTGTTTGGGGCAAATCAGATCCTCTGGTGCTGCAGGATCTGCCCCCTGTTGTCGAGTCAAACCGCTACAAGCTTGTGCCGGTTCACACACCGGGTCACAGCAAGGACCACACAATTTTTTGGGAAAAAACCAATGGCTGGCTTTTTTCAGGGGATCTTTTCCTGGGCCAGCGAATCAAGTTTTTTCGCTCCGATGAAAAAATATTTGACCAGATCGAATCGCTGAGAAAGGTCTTAAAACTTGATTTTGATGCCCTTTTTTGCGCGCATAACCCCTGCTCACAGAATGGAAAACCTAAATTAGGGCAAAAGTTGCAGTTTTGGAAGATACGGTCGGGCAGGTTCAACAATTAAAGGACATGGGATTGAATCTTAAAGAAATTTTAAAGCGCCTGGACCCGGGAAAAGACAAATGGATCAAATTGATGACCATGGGTAACGTTAGCCATGCAAATATGTTGAGATCAGCTTACCAATCGGATCGCAACTGAATTTTGCCGATAACGGAATGAATTCAGAAAATATCAATAAAAAAAGCACAATGTTGAAATTGTGCTTTTTGTGTTTATTATTTGTGGTGCCGAAGGCGAGAGTCGAACTCGCACAGGCATACGCCCACTAGACCCTGAACCTAGCGCGTCTACCAATTCCGCCACTTCGGCACGTTGAAAAAGATTGATTTAATCTAAAGTTCGGACTAAATATATCCTTTTTGCTATTGATGTCAAGCCATATTTGTTGGCTACGATAAAAGTTAGAAACCTGATTTTACTGCAGACATGGGAAAAAGCTTATTCCCCAATTGGAGTAATGGAATGATGGAGTAATGGAATGAAGGGGTCCGATTTTCAGTCCGGCAGTTCGCGGTCTGGTATGGACCCCGCAATACAAAGTTGATATTAGCGTATGGAATGTTGAATGATTATAAAATTGAAATGGTTCTATCCTTTAAAACCCAATATTCCATCATTCCAATATTCCATTTTTCCATTGCCACCAAAACTATGACCCAACAGGAAATTGCTGAATTCGCGTTAAAATACAGGAATTTCGAGAACAACAGCTATGAAAATTTTTGACCATCTCGACAAGATTCATGAGCCGTTTAAAAATGCGGTCATTACCATTGGAAATTTCGATGGGGTTCATATCGGGCATCAGGCCCTGTTCCATGAGGTCATCGAAAAAGCCGAATCCATTGGCGGCACATCGATTGCCATGACGTTTGAACCTCACCCGATTCGGGTATTAAAACAAAACGGCCACCCGCCGTTGATTACCCTTTACGAACAAAAGGCTGAACTGATTGAGCGAACGGGCATCGATGTACTCATCTGTGTACCCTTTAACAAAGCATTTGCATCCCTGTCCGCCGACCGGTTCATCAGAGATCTACTGGTCAAAAAACTCGGTATGAAAGCCATTGTGGTCGGCGAAGACTACAGTTTTGGGCAAAACCGTGAAGGCAATATCAATATGATGAAATCCTATGCCCCCAATTATGGCTTTGAGGTTATTGTAGCCAATTGGATAATAACATCCCAGGGCTTTGCGGGCAGGATCAGCAGCACCAAAATCAGAGAACTGGTAATGGACGGCCATATGGTGGAAGCGGAAAAAATGCTGGGACGCAATTACCAGGTCAGGGGCCGGGTGGTGACTGGGCGCGACCGCGGGGGCAGGCTGCTGGGAATTCCGACCGCGAATATCAACCTGCACGATGAGCTGTGCCCCAAAACCGGCATCTATGCGGTTACCGTCGAATGCAGAGGCATCCAGCATAACGGCGTTGCCAACATCGGGTACAGTCCGACCTTTGAAGATCATGAGTTCACAGTTGAGGTGCATATTCTCGATTTTAATGATAATATATATGGAAAGAAGATTCGTGTTAATTTTGTTAAACGCATACGGGATGAAATCAAATTTTCCAACATCTCGGAGCTGATTGTTCAGATAAAAAGGGATATTGCTGCGGCCCGGGAAATTTTTTCAAAATGACAAAAAAAATAGCCGTCTCCTTTGTCGGGGGCCTTATTATCTCGGTGGTAGCCCTCTATTTTGCATTTAAAAATGTTCCCCTTGCAGACCTTTTCCATTATCTGGCATCCATTAATTATCTATGGGTCTTACCGGCAGTTGTCGTTGTGTTATTTTCGTTTATGTTACGGGCCTGGCGATGGCGTATCATATTGGAGTCAACAAGCAAGATCAGCATCTGGCGCGCATACCATCCCATGATAATCGGGTTTATGATCAACTGTGTGCTGCCGGGACGGCTCGGTGAAGTCGCCCGCCCCGCCATCCTGCAAAAAGAGGAGAAAATACCGTTTACCACCGGCCTGGCTACCGTGGTGGCAGAACGCATTTTTGACATCTGCATTTTACTTTTATTGTTTATGCTAACCGTCGGAATGCTGCAGATAGATCCCGATCAGAATGTCACATTCGGATCATATAACCTGAACCTCGAAACCTTGAAGACTGTGTTCAATGGCTTGCTAAAATTAGGAGCCCTTTTAATCATCGGAATTGCACTGTTCAGCATCGGCAAGGTCCGAAAAATAATTTACAGTGTGGTTATGTACTCACCGGAGTTGTTAATTTTTGCAGGGGAAAAATTTAAGGCGTCGGTTCGAAAAAAAGTCTGTGAGCCGGTCACCAATATACTGAAAAATATTGCCCGGGGGTTTACCCTGGTTCGATCCCCGAAAAAAATGTTATATTGCGCAGTTCTCTCCGTTCTTATCTGGGGATTGGGAGCGTTTTCATATTATTTAATTTCGCTCGGCAGTCCCGGCGTAAATATGACATATCTTGAAATAACAACCGTTATGGTGATTGTTTGTTTTTTTATTTCCTTACCGTCGGTTCCCGGCTGGTGGGGGCTCTGGGAAGCAGGCGGGATTTTTGCACTTTCCTTATTTGGTGTCACGGCCAAAGAAGCGGCCGGTTTACCCTGGCAAATCACGCCATCCAGGTCTTTCCGGTGATCATCGCCGGTTTGGCCTCAGCAATGCTGCTCAGTGTGAATATCCGCCAGATGTCCTATCAGGGCAAGGAGCTCAAAAAACAGCCGCCGGCGGAAAATGCTGAATGAGGTAAGAGAGTTGCTAAGCTCGTAAGCTGCTAAGTTCAACATTAGCTGATGAGTTCATAAGCTCTTGAGCTCATAAGCAAAAAATGGAGATTCAACGTTTCCTGATCTTCCAAGCATAACAGCTAAAGAGCTTACGAACTCACGAACTTTCTTAATAACATTATGGACAAACTAGAAATACTAACCTATCCGAATAAGACATTAAGCCAGGCGACTACACCGTTGGACAATATTGACGGGAAGGTCCAGGAGATGATCGATGTTATGGCCAGTACCATGTACGAAGCGCCGGGCATTGGACTGGCTGCAATTCAAGTCGGCTGGGATAAAAGTGTATTGATTTATGATATTTCTCCCCGCGAAGAAAGCCGCGAGTTGCAGGTTCTGGTCAATCCCAAAATAATCACCCAGGAGGGCCAGATCCTATCTGAGAACGAAGGCTGCCTCAGTGTTCCTGATTTTAGAGCGGATGTGAAACGATCAGAGTTTATTACGGTTGAAGGCCACGACCGGGAGGGTAATCCCATCCGGTTGGATGCTGAGGGAATACTGGCGATTGTGCTGCAGCATGAAATCGATCATTTGAACGGTACCCTGTTTATAGAAAGAATAAGCTCGTTGAAAAGGCAAATGTACAAGCGCCGCATGAAAAAATTACTAAAGGATATTTAGAGTTTTAGTTGTTAATTCTTTACATTTTATGACACACGTTGTTTCACCACGAAGGACACGGAGCTCACGAAGAAGACATAAAACCATATATTTTCTTTTTGTCTTTGTGTTCTTCGTGATCTTCGTGGTTTAATTTTTTTTGCTTCCGGCTCGTCCGGGTTGGAATTTAGGGATTGGGGAAATGATGTGAAGAAGAAGTTCCGTATCATATTCATGGGGACGCCGCCGTTTGCGGTGCCAACTTTAAACGCCCTGCATGAAAGCGGCTATGATATCGCTATGGTCGTTACCCAACCGGATCGCCCGCGAGGAAGGGGCCGTAAGCTAGCACCACCGGCGGTAAAGGCACTGGCACAAAATTTAGGCTATCGCGTACTACAGCCGGCATCAATCAAAACCGCAGATTTTTCCAGTTTGATCTCGGAACTCAAACCGGACTTTTTAGTTGTCATCGCCTTCGGAAAAATCCTGCCGGAAAATGTGCTGGCATTGCCCCGGTTGGGAACGATCAACGTTCATGCCTCCCTGCTTCCCAAATACCGCGGCCCCGCCCCGATCCAATGGGCCGTTATTAACGGCGAAAAAGAAACCGGTGTGTGCACGCAGTTGATGGAAAAGGAACTCGACACCGGCGATCTGCTGCTCAGCGTTCATGAATCCATAAAACCGGATGATACCGCTGGAGACCTGTATGATCGTTTGGCTGTGAAAGGAGCAACGGTACTGATCGACACGTTAAAGGGGCTGGCCGACAAAAGGATCCAGCCTGTTCGCCAGGATCATAGCCTGGCGACCTATGCGCCCATGCTCACCAAAGACGACGGCCTCATCAATTGGAACCAACCGGCAAAATCTCTGGAGTGCTTTATCCGGGGTATCACGCCATGGCCGGGAGCCCATACCTTCCTCGGCGACAAACGGCTAAAGATATTCGGATCCCAACCCGTCGAAACTGAAACATCGGAACCTCCCGGTACGATCCTGAAGGGATTTCCGGATGAATTGCGGATCGCCACCGCCCAGGGGGCACTATCGATAAAAGAAATTCAAGGTGCTTCAGGAAAACGCCTTTCAGTTTCGGAATTTTTGCGAGGACATCAGATTCAACCAGGTGAAATCCTTAGCTAGTACTTTGGTTTGCAGTTTTTGAAAAATATTATTGATAAGTGTCTTTCACCACAGAGTCACAGAGGACACAGAGTTCTTTTTCTATTTGCCCATCGGGAGACGACGATGGGCAATAAATTCTTGCACCTTCGGTAAAACACCGCTACTTTGTAAAATCGTTGTATTCTTCTCCCGCCAGGGCTGATGCTTTTCGTTTGCCGCTTCTCACGGCAAACTAAAAAATTAAAGCTCTGTGTTCTCTTTGCCTCTGTGGTGAAATAATATGCAACCTATGCAATTTAATGCTCGCAAAGCCGCATTTGATATATTAAACGAGCTGGATCAAGGGCATGCCACCCTGGATAACCTGCTGGGGAAATTTAACGCTCAAAACACAAACATATCAAGGCGAGACCGTGCTTTATTTCAAACCCTTGTGTTCGGAGTGCTGCGTTGGCGGGGTCGACTGGATTTTATCATTAATCATTTTTCCAGAACCCGTTTTGATAAAATCGACCGCAGGGTATTGAACATCCTGCGCTTAGCCCTGTTTCAGATAATTTATCTGGATCGGATTCCAGAATCTGCGGCTGTCAACACGGCGGTTGAGATTGCAAAAACAGCCGTCGCACCCTGGGTGGTGGGATTTGTCAATGCGGTATTGCGAAAAACTGTTCGCGATTTTCAAAACCTTTCTTTTCCGTCTATCAAAAAAAATGCAATTGCGGCAACGGCGATCTCCAAATCATTTCCCGAATGGATCATTCGCCGGTGGATCGGCCGTTGGGGTCTGGAAGCCACCATAGCTCTGTGTGACGCCTTAAACACTATTCCCGCCATAACCATCCGTACCAACCGGCTCAAGACATCACCCCATGATCTGGTGAAATCCCTTGCCAGCCAGGCTGAGCAGGTAAATTCGACACCCTATGCGCCGGATGGGATTACGTTTGTCAGCCCGACAACATCGATCCCCGGACTCAGTGCGTTTAAATCAGGCTGGTTCCAGGTGCAAGATGAAGCCGCTCAGCTTGTATCACTGCTATTAAATCCACAGCCCGGGGAAACGGTTCTGGATGCCTGTGCCGGTTTGGGCGGTAAAACCGGCCATATCGCGCAACTCATGAAAAACGAGGGTTCAATAACAGCCATTGACATTCACGAGGAGAAGCTTTTGGAGCTTGAATCTGAAATGACGCGCCTGGGGGTAACCATCGTCACAACGTCATGTCGCAACCTGGAAAAAGCAAAAATTCAACAGCAATTGGGTCCATTCGACCGCATTTTATTGGATGCACCATGCTCCGGGTTAGGTGTCATGCGTCGCAACCCCGACATAAAATGGCGTGCCGCCAAAAAAAACCTTGCTAAATTTAAGAATAAACAACTGGCACTCCTTGAAAACTTGTCCCTGCTGGTCAAGTCCCCCGGCGTTCTGGTCTATGCCGTCTGCAGCCCGGAGCCGGAGGAAAACGAAAATGTCGTTAATGACTTTTTGAAAAATCACCGCGAATTTGTTATAGATAAACAGGTAGAAGGACTACCTGACAAAATGCGCTCCATACAGACTGCCAATGGCTGGTATAAAACCTTTCCGCATTTTAGCCATATGGATGGATTTTCTTTTGTTCGATTATACCGGTTGTCATAATATGTTCCGTTTGCACCGAGTTTTTAACAAACAAAGATGCATCTGTGTAACGATTGAAAATTATGGTAGTTTATGACAACCGCTATGTAATTTTTTATACTAAAAAATATTAGAGCGTTTGGTTCAAGCCTTAGACGTTATTGATAATCCAAACAAGCCGGGTTGAACCCCTGATATCGGTATGTTGTTCTGACAAACGCTCTAAGGCGAACCCAATGATAGCCAAGATTTTAAAAATAGCGGCACTTTGCACTGCATTTCTTCTGGTAGCCGGCGCCAGTGCGTATTTGACGCTGACCTATATTATTAAAAGTGAAGATACGGTCATCGTTCCAGACCTTGTTGGCAAGGATGTGGTGTCCGCCCTGGAGCTATTAACCGATCTGCAGTTGAATACCAAAGTCAGCGGATCTGAATACAGTCCTCAATTCCCCAAAAATCATGTCACCTTTCAAGAGCCCGAAGCCGGATCAGAAATAAAAAAGGACCGCGACGTCAGGATTATGATATCAAAGGGGACCCGCAGTATTTTAATGCCCAATTTAATCGCCCTATCCGAACAGCAGGCCCGCATGATAATGGACGAAAACGGCCTTTCCCGGGGGCACCTGTCACAGACCTTCAATCGGGTTATTGCCAAAGATCAGATTATGGCCCAGCTCCCTGCGCCCGGCGTCATGATCACCCGGGGTGCTTCGGTGGATATTTTAGTGAGTATGGGACCAAAAGCTGCCGAACTTAAAATGCCGGATTTGTCCGGACTTACGCTGGATGAGGCTGTATTCAAGGTTGAAAAAACCAACCTGGCGGTGGGCACGATCCAATCACAATTTATTAAACAAAAACCGCGCAATAGTGTTATCCGCCAGGAACCGCTCGCGGGTTATCGGGTACTCGAAAACAGCCCTGTTCACCTTGTCATCAACCGCCCCCCCGGCAAATCAACAACGGGCAATTTTCACCGGCCGTTATACGGCAGCCTGCTGCAACACGACATAAAAAACGGTTTTTTGAAAAAGAGGGTACGGATTGAATTGGAGCACGCAAACAGTACGGCGGAAATATTTGATGACTACGTCAAACCCGGTAAACAATTATGGATCCTGGTTCCCAGGGATCAGGATGCAGCCGTTTTTATTTTTGAAGATGATGAACTGGTTAAAACCCATCTGTATGAGGCGTGGTAGAAAATAGTTGATTGAGTTGATTAGTTGATTAAGTTTATTGAGTATGAAGAACGGAAGGGCCGAGTTGCGGGTTGCGGGGTGCGGATAGAGAGAAAATCATAGCTGATAGCTCATAGCTTGCAGGTGACAGAGACTGGGAGGCTTGGAAGATTGGCGGCAGGAAGACTCTCATGCTGAATTGCCAAACTTAATCAACTCAATCAACTTAACCAATAAACTCCACAAAAAATCGGAGATTTTTTATGAAACTGATTGCACCATCTATTTTGTCGGCAGACTTTGCCAGGCTGGGTGATGAAATTAAAGCAGTGGAAACGGCCGGCGCTGATTGGATCCACGTGGACGTCATGGATGGCCATTTTGTCCCCAACATAACCATCGGTCCGTTAATCGTTGAGGCTTTGCGGCCGGCAACTTCTTTGCCCATAGACGTCCATCTGATGATTGAAAACCCCGACAACTACATTCCCGCCTTTGCTAAAGCCGGTGCGTCATGGATTTCGGTTCAAACTGAAGCCAGTGTGCACTTGAATCGATCCGTACAGTTGATCCGGGAGTGTGGCGCTAAACCCGGGGTTGTATTAAATCCCACCACACCCATCCAGGTCCTGGAGTGGATTATTGAAGATATTGATTACGTGCTTATCATGAGTGTAAATCCCGGATTCGGGGGGCAGGCATTCATACCAAACAGTCTGGATAAAATCCAGGCGCTTCGCCAAATGATCCAGGGCAAAAATTTAAAAACCCTCATACAGGTAGATGGCGGTGTCAACGAAAAAACGATTGCCGATGTTGCCGCCGCGGGTGCGGACATATTCGTTGCAGGCTCAGCCATTTTCGGATCCGGCGATTATTCCAAAACCATCAGCAGTTTTCGTGAAAAAATTGACGGATGAAAAAGAATACTACAATAAATAGCACACCTGCGATTGTAGCTATATTGATAATCTTCTGGATCGCCTATTTTCAAATATTGCCCGAATCGATAGCAGATACGCAAAAGCGGGTTAAAATCGAAAAGTTGTACATGCACTACAAAAAGGATTTTCCGGAAGTCCAGGAGATGACCCCCCGGGAAGCCATAGAGCTAACCAAAACCGGCAAAGTTATATTCATCGATGTTCGCGAGCCCAATGAACAAAGCGTGTCCCGATTGCCCGGAGCTATCACAGCTGATCTTTTCCTGGAGAATCCGGAGAGATATGACGACTACATCAAAATCGGATACTGCACCATCGGTTACCGCAGCGGCATATTTGCTCAAGAGCTGCATCAAAGAGGGATCCCCGTCTACAATCTGCGCGGGGGGTTGTTAGCCTGGGTGCATGATGGCGGCAAGGTCTATGCCGGGACCGAAGAAACAAAACGCATTCACGTCTACGGCCAGAAATGGGATTTAGGGCCTGACAGCTACGAGGCGGTTTGGTAATAAGTTGAAAGAGATTCTAATTTAAATAAAAAAAATTTCGAACAGGATTTACATGAATATTTTTTTCTTAGTTTCCGGAAGAAACTAAGAAAACTCCATCCGCCTTCGGCGGAAAAAAAGTCTCATATATCATACCATCCTCACAAAGAATGGTTCCACCAACTACGAAGATTTAAGCATGAATAACTTCGCCGAAGGCGATTAAGTAATGTCTTTTTTAAATAAAATCCATTCATCCCTTTCCCCCAAAAAAAGCAGGCCTTAAAGGACCTGCTTTTTTCAAATGTTTGATTTTAATATAATTTTTGTATTATTTGATATTTAAAGTCCTGAATATAAACTGCAGGGACGTATCGAAAACCATATTTATCCTTGACACAGGATCTAAATTAGGGGACTATTTAGGAGCTAAAATACAATCCAGGAGGACGCCCATATGGCCCTGTTAACACAAAAAAAAATTTCGATCAGCTCCGAACAAAACGAATTTTTAGAAAATTATAAACAATGGGGCTTTACAGACCAGAGCAGTATTGTACGTGAAGCGCTCACTCTGTTTATTAAAGATGTAAAAACAAGACAACGAAAAAGCCAAATGGCCCAAAAAGCGAGCGAGCTTCTTTCTGATTACAGAACAGATAAAGAATTGACCACTTTCACGGAATTAGACGGCGAGGATTTCATATGAGGCAGGGTGAAATATGGGAAATAAACTTAAGCCCGACCGTGGGAGCCGAAATAAATAAGAAACGCCCCGCCGTCATCATCAATGATGATGCGATCGGAATTTTACCGCTCAAAGTAATTGTGCCCATTACAGAATGGAAGGATCGCTATCAAGGCGCCATCTGGATGGTAAGAATAGAACCAGACAGCGAAAATACGCTCTCAAAACTATCTGCCATTGACACATTTCAGATCAGGTCTATTTCAACGAAGCGGCTTTTACGAAAGATCGGCTCAGTGTCTTCAAAAGTATTAGATGATGTAAAAACGGCGATTAAAGCCGTCATCGATGCGGATTAGTCCTAAATAATTTACCCCTATCTGTAGGTAAGTACCGGCCACTGTTTCTTGACGGCAACTTTTTTGAGGGGCTCAGTTGGCTCAACGGCATACGGATGGCCGACTGCCTCCAGCAGCGGCAAATCTGCCTGATGATTGCCGTAGGCATAGGAAGATGCAAGATCGATATTTGCATCCGCGGCCAAACGTTCTGCCAACACACGCTTGGTGCTGTCTAGACATAATGGCCCTTTTGCCCTTCCGGTTAGAAGTCCGTCAGCCCCTACTTCGAGATCTGTGCAAAGCAGATGATGAAAACCCAAATCTTCTGCAACCGGCTCCAGCAAATACCGGATCGAACCGGAAATAAGCACCAGAACGTGACCTTTCTGTTGGTGGTGCTCAACCCTGCGAAGAATATTTGGCGCCAGATGGGGTTTTAGATGTTCCTGGTAAAAGGCGGCTGATCCCTGCTGGAATTCTTCCAGTCTCTTGCCCCGGTAAAACTTGAGCATAATGGCCGCAATCTTTTCATCCGACATCCAGTGGCGCTTGTAGAAAAAATTAGCAACCATTATTTTTGCTATAAATCTTCTTGATACCAGCCGACGTTCCCAAAGATATTTAAAGCCCAACCGGCTGCTCTCCGTATCCAGAAGGGTTTCGTCAAAATCAAAAAAGGCTCCGATTGATAGCGATTTATGATTTGTATTCATTTTCTGGTAAGTTCTGACTTTTGCGATACGACGGAGAATTCAACATCGCCAAAATAGGCCCTAATATAAATGCCAAACTGTATTGTGAGTATTTGGAATAGAAGGGGAAAGTAAGACCGGTATGGATCAGCCAGCTTAACAAAATTACAATCATACATCGGAGCAAAATACGGCTATTTTTTAGGCCGGCATGAATAGAAGCTTTTATCGCCGAAATAGACAACAAACCGAACCCCCCAAAAACCAGAATCGCTGCAATAATTCCGTTTTCATACAATATTTCCAACAAATAGTTGTGAGGAGATACTATACTTGGAATTCTTAAATCAGGAGTCGCATATTGAGGAAACACTGTGCGAAAACTCCCGATGCCATTCCCGAATATCCACGTAACAAGCGTATTGTCTGAAAGCATATTCCACGATGACATCCATAGCCGTACTCTTTCTTCTTGCGGCAGATTTACCATAAGTTCCTGGAATTTAGCAAACACACCTCCATATCCGCTTAAAATAAGAACTCCGACAATAGCAAAAACAAAGGACAGGCCAATCCATTTCCAGCGGCCTTTAATCAAAAAAATAAGTGCAAAGAGGGTCCCAGCTGTTACCCCGAGGATGGCCGGGCGCGAACCTATTTTAAGAATGAGGGCAAGATCCATAACAGCAAGCAAAACGAAAATAAATTTGTGCCAGCTTTTTGCAGTAAGCGAGAGATACACCATAACCGGCAAGGCCAGCACTGTGAAGTTGGCAATATAATGCATGTTGGAAAATGTTCCGTATGGCATTTTGAAAACAAAGAAAGCAATTATTTGCCAACAAACCGCTGCGGACAGAAGGACAAAAAATAATACCTCAACCCAATTGGTAATTGTTTTGCGGTACAAACAATCAATTACAAACACCACGCACAGCATCCTTGCCAGATAGGCCATCCAGCGATAGTTGGAAATTTGAGGATGGAATATAACGCTAACAAGCAATAGGTAGGCACAAATACCAGCGGTAATCCAATAGCTAAGTTGAATTTCTCTAAAGCGGTAATTACCTGCTATAATATTAATGATAAGAAAACAAAATCCGGCTTCAATGAAAACAACGACCCCCCCTTTATTGAGGGCGAAAAAAGTGAAAAAAGCGCCGCCTAATGCTGCGATCAACCAATATTCACTGGTGAATATGGTTTTTAAGGTTTCTAATTTAATCCGGGACATGATCACCGCAAGTCATTTTATGATGCAAAAGGATTTTCTATGATGATACCTTCAATATTCTGACCATGGTTTAGATCTTCGGTAAGGATTTTTTCTGCTTTTGCGTTGCGCGCGGAGGCGACAATCAAGGCATCCCAAAATGATAACATGTACCGCTCTTCTATCTCTGAAGCGGCTAAAACTGTTCTGGTATCATTTAATTCGACAGGCCAGGCCAAATAACTTTCAATGATCCCCCTTGCTTTCGATTTCGGCAATGGATTTTCAATCTTGCGCGTGACGTTTACGTAGAATTCCTGAAGTACCTGTGTACTAATAACTCCTATCCTGTTTTCCCAGAGAGCTCTCAATATATCCGCAGATATTGTGTTTCTCTGGCCGGCATCCAGGTCGTGGGCGTATATCAGGATGTTTGTGTCCACAAAAACCTTACCGCTCATGAAGTTCCTCTCTGGAAACTGTAATTTTTCCACCCAGATGAAAGCCTTTGGCAATGTAATTTAGAGCCTTTTTTTTGGCCCTATCGTACTCTTTTGAATCCTCTATAAGTTTCTGCAACTCTTCGCCGAGCATACGGCTGATTGAAGTTTGTCGCTTTGCCGCCAGAACCCTGGCGTTTTTGATAAGCTCTTTATCGATACTAAGGGTAATATTTTGTTTCATAATTTAAACTCCTCGATCTCTTGAACGCTAACACGTATTTCACGTATAGCACGTATAATACGTGAAATCAATTTAAAAGATGAAGGATTTATGGTTATTTCCGTGTATATTGTGTTGATCCGCCTGCCAGTTAAATGCCTGCCCAATAAAATGCCTGCCCAATGAAATGCGAAGCCTATTTCATCGGGGCGAAGCCTACTTGCGGGCCTCTGGAGCATTTCATCGGGGCATAACATATTTCACCAGTGTGACCTTATAAAAAAGAAAAAGCCCAACCATTTAAAATCTAACAGTTTTGGACTCTCGTATAGTATTTATTATTGAATTTCCCGTGAGCCTTGCGCCTGCATTTTTATCCCGTCGTTCTATACTCCGGCACAATTTCTTTCAATTTCAATTTAACTTTTTCCCCATCTTGCTGTTCGGCTAATTGAACCAAGTCATCTATCTTGCCATTCAAGGGCGCCAAATCACATTCGATCCCTTTTAGCACCATGATTTTCTCATGGCGGGTCGGAATTATATTTTCGCCTTCCGTGATCAATTCTTCATACAACTTTTCACCGGGCCTCAAACCGACGTATTCAATTGCAATGTCCACCTCCGGCTCAAATCCCGAAAGCCGAATCAAATCACGCGCCATGTCATCAATCTTAATTGGCGTGCCCATGTCCAGAAGGAATATTTCACCACCGTTGCCCATGGCACCGGCCTGAAGAATCAGTTGGCACGCTTCCGGGATCGTCATAAAAAATCTCGTCACATCCGGATGGGTGACGGTGACCGGACCGCCTGCCTGTATCTGTTTTTTAAACAACGGCACAACGCTGCCGACACTGCCCACTACGTTTCCGAAACGGACGATCATAAAATTGGTTTGAGATAAACCGCACCCGTTTTGTCCCTGTATCATTGATTCAGCCAGTCGCTTTGAAGCACCCATTACATTGGCCGGTCGAACAGCTTTATCGGTTGAAACAAAAACAAACCGAGCAACGTTATTTGCTGTCGAAACCTCCATTAAATTTTTTGTTCCGACAACGTTATTGTCGATGGCTTTCCAAGGCTGTATTTCTAACATGGGAACATGTTTGTAAGCCGCTGCATGAAAAACGATAGACGGCTGATGTCCCTCAAAAGCTTTGTTTAACTGATTTTTGTCCTGGATATCGGCTAAAACCGGAACAACGTCGACATTTTTAAAGTTTTGCTTTAACTCCAGTTCAATTGCATACAAAGGACTTTCCGCTCTTTCGAATAAGATAATCTTTGCGGGTTTAAACCGGCAAATCTGTCTGCAAAGCTCTGAGCCGATGGAACCGCCGGCTCCGGTCACCAGTACATTTCGATCTTTGAGATAGGCCCCGATTTTCTCCTCTTCCAACTTAATTATTTCCCGCCCCAAAAGATCCCGATAAGCAACTTCACGAATAGCATTTACGGTAACCTGGCCATTGATTAGCTCGCCCATCCCGGGAATGGTTTTAAATTTAAGATCACTTTTCTCAATCAACCTGACGAGTCGTCGCATTTGCTGTGAATTAGCCGATGGTATGGCGATCAGGGCCTCTTCTGCTTTGACTTTCCGTGCTATGGAATTAATATCGACTGTATCACCTAAAACAGAAACACCATGAATCTTCATTCCCATCTTTGCCGGGTTATCATCAAGAAATCCTACTACATTGTATTGTAATCTTGCATTGTCCTTGATTTCCCTGAAAATCTTTTCTCCACAATCACCCGCCCCAATAACCAACAAATTTTTGGAGCCCGACATTTTCTTTTTTCCAGGTACAAGAAAGGATCGCAAAATATCGAACCATGACTCGTTTTCACTGTTGGTTTCAAAGAATATGCGGATGGCAAGTCGAAATCCGGAAATGAAAAGTATCGTAAAACACCAATCTATGAGAAAAACAGACCGAGAATACCCTATAAACCTATACCTTAACAGAATAAAACACATAATTAGCAGAGTGCTTATCGTTGAGGCTTTTATAGTGTTGTTAAGATCAGCAATACTGGTATAGCGCCACATACCGCGATAAAGATCAAAAAAATAAA
>CAVXZZ010000025.1:0-9080 GCA_963766255.1 uncultured delta proteobacterium | reverse complement strand
CCAGCTGCGACGGAGTCACCAGGCGGTCAGTGGTACTGGAGCTCATGACGTCAGAAGCAACCTGATGCGGTACCCCACCGGGGCACCTGCAAAGGATAGGAAAGTAACCTCCTACACTCGATGCCTGGGAAGCGTCTCCAAAGCTGGTCGGGAATACAAATCCTCCACCATGGTTATACCTGGAAACAATGACTAGAAGATTAGCAAGTAGGGCTCTGTCTGTCCTGGAGCCATGAAGCCACACATATAGACACTGCAGGAGAGGATCAGCGCAATAATGATTCTTCAGGTTGTCAAATCTACTGGCACAGCGCTTAGGTGCTGTCCGAATACCAGCAGAGTTTTTTTTGGGGGGGGGTGTGCTCGTTGCCGGATGGCTGGCTTCAGTCTGAGCTGGATAGGCCTGTCTCCAGCGGGGCATGGATAGGAAATCCCCCGTATAGGGGATGTTGAGAGGTGCCCTCAGAAGATCCTGAGTATGCTTCGGGAACGGCCCCACATCCAACAGCACAAGCATGGACTCTGCGCTGGGCACCAAAATGAAACCAGTCCCACGTCAACTGACCGGACTTGCCTTCTGGCCTGGCGGAAAAGGTTATGTACCTGACAACCTACCAGTCGGCGGACTGATGTTCCTTGGACAAGACTTTCAGAACGAAGCATATATGCAAAGGCTTTACGATAAGAACAAAGAGACCGAAGCAGAAGAGCCGGGAACGTGGCAGAAACTACTTGAGCTTCTCCGTTTTGCAGAGATTGATCTGCGGGAATGCTTCTTCACCAATTGCTTTGATGGTCTCAGGCCGGGAAAGACCAGGCCGATGGGTCTATCGCCAGCCTGGGATGATCCAGCCTGCATAAAACTAAACCAGGCTCGATTGGGCCAACAGATCGACGCTCAGCAACCCAGGAGAATTTTTGCCCTAGGGCTTCCTGCTGTGCACTTCCTAGGAGGCACTCTTGTCGAAGCTGCCGGCTGGCGGCCAAAAGGTCTTCCTACCTCCAAGAAGGACATCCCAACCAACCATCAAGTCGATCGTGAATTCGGCCCAATTCAGGGTCGGTGCGTGTTTATAACACATCCCGCAAACTATGTAGCCAATGTCCGACATCGTTCATGGAAGGAGTCAGGCGAGCATGCTGATTGCAACATAGCGCTCTTGCACCATCTGCGCTAATTTCTGTGAGGTTTACACTGCTGAGAATCAGAAAGGAGATGCTCCCGCCACGATGCCAAAATTGCCGGCCCCGAGCATCATGGAACTGCCCTGGGCAAAGTTAACCGTGTTGGAAACAGAGTAGGTGACATAGAAGCCAAGTGCCAGAAGGCCGTACATACTGCCAAGCCCGAGGCCCGTAATGATGGCCGATAGTACTAACATGCGGTTAATCCTTTTTTTAGCGGTGCCGATTCCCCGGGGTTCGGTTTAGGCCCGTAGGGGCACTATTCCTTCGCCGCTTCTCGAAAAAGAGCCGGGAAATCCGTCCTTACTTGAAACCGCAAAAGGCGGACTTCCCAGCTGTATTCGATCCGTCTATAACCCGGAACTTATTTCTTTACTTACCAACCGGCTTGATTTCATTGCCGACATACTGCACCATCACGTAATCCTGGTAGCCAAGGGCATCGGGATCGGCCGTGGAAGCCGGCTTATAGTTTTTAATAAGGCCCTGATAACGCTGTTCTCCAGGGCCAGTCTGATTTTATCGCTGTTTGTGCTGCCCGCCTGCTCGATGGCACGCGCCAGCAGGTGATGGCATCATAGGCATTGGCATATCCCACGGGCGGGAAAATGTCCTCCGGACCGTTGATAACAGCATATTTTTTCTTGGCGGCGGCAATAAATTTTTTGCCGACTCCATTCTGATTCCCGAAAAAGCTATAGGTCTGAACAAAATTGACCTTTTGGGACCGGGGCCCGCCAATTCCGGAAAACGACCGCCGGAACCCCCCAGTGGGAGACGACCGGCACGTCCATTTCATGCGCGAAGGGGATTTTACAACGGTTGCACTGGGTTGGACATTGGCGACCAGTATAATGGTGTCGGCACCTTCTTTTTTAAGCCGTATCAGCCGGGGAACGACATTACGTCCCGGGATTCAGGTTTCAATATCCGCCAAATCGATATTGGCGTTTTTAATGGCCGCGTGCAGGCCTTTTTGATTGGATTCCCCAGGGGTTGTTGATCAGCATCAGCCCGGGTTTTGGTGTGACGCAAGTTTTTATGGAATACTGGATGAGGGCCTGGTCCACGATGGCGTCCATCGCCGAAACCCTGAAAACATAGTTCGGGTCAGCCCCGTTGTGGTTATCGGCGTGGCAGCGGCCCAACGCCCATGAAGATGACCTTTTCCTTGTTGGCCACCGGCACGATGGCCAGGGAAACAGGGGAATCAAGGCCACCAAAAAAGGCGGTTACCTTTTCTTTAAAAATCAGTTCGCGAGCCGCCATCTGCCCTTTGGGGGGGTTGGACTCATCGTCACGGCTGATCAAGGTGAACTTGCGGCCGCCAAGGACGCCGCCGTTGGCGTTGTTTCTTCAATCGCGAGGGTTAAGCCGCGCATGATGGCTTCCCCGGATTTGGCCGACTGGCCCGATAAGGCGGATACCTGCCCGATCTTGATGGGCTCGGCGGCTGTCGCCGGCATGCTTCCTATCATGACAACAGCAGCAATTAAAAGGCTAAGACCCAGAACTCTACCCATTCTACGGTTAAACATTTGTACCTCCTTTTAACTATTAGGGTTAATTTAGAATTTTTTCCTTGCGAGCATTCGCTTCATTTACTGTGAAAATACCAGCCCCCTAAATTCCAATTGCCAATTGAAACAGAGCCTGATATTTAAAACGGCAGTTGCGAACAACGTATTCTATAACACCTCAAATTTTTTGCGCTTCAGAAACTTGCCATGGCCGGCCTCGGCCACAAGCTCGCAATCCTGCACCAGAACGGTCCCGCGGCTGATAGTGGTGATGGGATATCCCTTCAGTTTCCAGCCTTCATAAGGCGTGAAATCCGTATTGCTGTGCAGGCCCTGCTGGGTAATGGTGACCTCTTTTTCAGGATCTACAATCATGATATCCGCATCACTGCCGATCGCCAGAGTTCCTTTTTGGGGATAAAGCCCCACCAGTTTGGCCGGATTGGTGGCCGACACTTCGGCAAATTTTGTCACCGATATTCTGCCTTTGCTGACCCCTTCCGAGAACAATAGCGGAATCCGGGTCTCAATGCCCGGTGCGCCATGGGGAATCATATCGATTCTTTTGCCGCGGGTCTCAAACAGTCGGATCTTGTCTTTGTAGGGGAAGGCACAATGGTCGCAGCCGATGGTCGACAGCGCTCCCGACCGCAGCCCGTCCCATAACGTTTTCTGGTTTTCCTTGGGCCGCAACGGGGGGGTACAGACACCTTTCATGCCTTCATACCCGGGTTTGTCATAAACGCTTTCGTCCAGACAGAGAAAATGCGGCATCGCTTCTCCGTACACATCGCCCCCCGGGCCTTGGCCTTTGCCACCTCCTCTACCACCGGACCTGCTGAAATATGGACAATCAGCACCGACGCGTTTAACTCTTCGGCCAGGTATATGACCCGGGAAGAGGCTTCAATTTCGGTACTGAGCGGCCGGGTCGGTGCATGCCATTGCGGGCCGGTTTTGCCGGCCGCCATGGCTTTGTCGGCCAGATAATCGATCGTGCCCGCATTTTCACAATGAATACTTAAGATCCCGCCATGGGTGGTGACCGTATCCATTATGCGCGCCAGATCGTAGTCAGTCACCGTCCAGTCATAGTACATGAACACTTTAAAGGAAGGGATCCCGGTTGCGATCAATTCCGGGATTTCTTGGATAGATTTCTTCCGTATATTGACTGATGATCGGGGTAAAGCAAAATCAACAATACTTTTTCCGGCAGCCCTTTCCGTAAATTCCTCGACGATTCCCGCAGCGACTGCTCTTTGCCCGGCATGGGAAAATCGACAATGGTGGTTGTTCCACCAAACGCCGCTCCCACGCTGGAGACATACCAATCGTCCACGGTACGCATACCATGCAAGATGCCATCCAGATGAGTATGAATTTCGACCCGGCCGGAAAACATATTTTCCCGTTGCATCGTTCGATTGTGTGCCATTGTCAATCCTCGCGGCCAGAGCAACATTTTACCCCCTTTGATTCCGACATCCGCCCCCATGATCTCACTGGCAGTAACGACTGTTCCATGTTTAATGACTAAATCCATTTTCCATCGATGCCCCCTTAAAATTAGGTGTTATAAAAATTGAACCGGTATTTTTATACCTGCCGGGTTACTGAGTTCTGACGCCGCAAGCCCTGCTATTAACCCCCCCCTTGCGATGGGGTCGATGTGTTATGCTATTGCATGATCAGCGACATGATGGCTTTCTGGCCGTGCAGCCGGTTTTCGGCTTCGGTCCAGACAGCGTGGCCCCACTTGCCGTCCAGGACGCCGCTGGCAACTTCCTGCTCCCTTTCACACGGCAGGCAGTGCATGTAAACGGCCGTATCTTTGGCCAGTTTCATCCGCTTTTCGTCGGCGATCCAGTTTCTATACTTTCCGAACAGCTTGGCCATTTCGTCGTTCTGGGGTTCTTTCTGAACAGGCGGCAGAAGGTCCAGGCAGACGTCATTTTTGGCGTAAACCACATCGGCGCCCTCACAGGCGTCTTCCAGGTTGTCGGTTACGCTGTAGCTGCCTCCGTTTATTTCCGCATTGGCCTTGATGGCCGCTTCGATGTCGGGATCGATGCGCATTTCCGGCGGTCGGGCATAAACGATATCGGCGCCCACCAGGCTCGACACATACATCATGTCGTGGTGCGGGGCGATGGGCTTCTTGGTGCTGTCCGAGTAGGTCCAGGCCACGGTCGACTTTGCGCCCTTTCATATCCGGGCCGTAGATTTCGCGCATGGCCATGAGATCGGCGATTCCCTGGCAGGGGTGATAGATGTTGTCCTCCATGTTGATGACCGGGATTTCGGCCCACTTGGCAAACTCCTGGATTACCCGCAGGCCTTTGTCGTATTCCCAACCGACCACATCGCCCAGAATCCGAACCGCAATACAGTCACCCATGCCCTGGATTGACCGCACCATGTCGGATATGCGCTCGGTTTTATAGGCCACGTCTTCGCCTTCCAGA
The DNA here is from genome assembly GCA_963766255.1 of uncultured delta proteobacterium. GTDB lineage: Bacteria > Desulfobacterota > Desulfobacteria > Desulfobacterales > JAFDCJ01 > JAFDCJ01. The sequence continues at coordinate 3,907 of CAVXZZ010000025.1, read as the reverse complement.
GAAGGGATACGGGTGGCACTGGGCTGCAGGAAATGCCCATGCCCGCCCAGTTGAAAAATACCGGCTTCAAAACTGTTGCGGGTGCGGGTGGATGGGTTGAAAAACATCATGAACAAGGTCTTGCCGTCCAGAATCTTATGGGGTCGACCCAGGGTATAATCCTGTTTCAAGGCCAACCCGGTGTCGATAATCGTCTCGATTTCATGTTTGTTAAAATCCCTGAGTGTAATAAAATCACGTCCGCGTAATGCTTTTGTTAACATGGATAATTCCTCCTCGTTTTTAGTCCTAATCTTTATTACGTTTTTATAATTATAGGCAAGTTTTATTTGTCCTTGACAATGCGTGTACCGGTCTTTCCCTCCAGTGCCGCCAGGGTCATCTCCGGCAGGGTAATGATGACGTCGTTGCCGGTGGCTTTGGTAAAATCGATGGAGGCCTGGATCTTGGGGCCCATGCTGCCGGCCGGGAAGTGGCCTTCGGCCAGGTATTTTTCGGCTTCTGTTACGGTTATGCGATCCAGTTCCTTCTGATCGGGGGTGTTGAAGTTGATCGCCACCTTTTCTATACCCGTGGTGATGATCATCAAATCGGCAGCGATATTTCTGGCCAGCAGACTGGTGGCATGGTCCTTGTCGATGACGCCCTCCAGGCCCTCAAGCATTCCGTTGGTTTCGACTACGGGGATTCCGCCCCCCCGCAGCAGATGGCGACATCGCCGAATTCGATGGCCTGCTTGATAACGCCTTCTTCAACGATGGCCGTGGGCATCGGCGATGGAACCACCCGGCGCCATCCGCGGCCGGCATCTTCGATGGCATTCCAGCCGCCTTCGATCATCGGGGCCATCTGCTCCCGGGTGAAAAAGGGCCCCACCGGCTTGGTGGGGTTGTCAAAAGCCGGATCTGCCGCATCCACCAGGCACTGGGTGATGATGGTATAGCCGATTTTATCCATCCCCCTGTTCTTGAAGACATTGTTGATTTCGCGCTGCAAAAGATAGCCGATGCCCCCCTGGCTGTGAGCGCCGCAGATATCAAGGGCCAGCGGGTACACGTCACTGCGGGCGGCTTCCACCCGGCGCAGGATGTTGCCCACCTGCGGACCATTGCCATGGGTGACAACCACTTTGTGTCCGGCGGCTATCAGGTCGACCAGGTGCTCCGCGGTGCGATGGCAATTTTTTACCTGATCCGGGATATCGCCTTTTTCCTCCTGGCGTGAAATGGCGTTTCCCCCCAGGGCAATTACAATTTTTAAATTTGGTTTCATTTTATGTTATTCCAGCATGTTAGAAGCATTTATGGCACCACCGACCGTCCGTTCAGCTGGCTGTTGGGCTGATATTATTTGGGAGGGTTTATATTTTATAAAATATATTTTGTCAACAGAAAATCTCTGCTCCAAAGGGTGTTGAAAAGGGCCCATGAACCCAGGTGGTGACTATGATTCCGATCTCGAGGCGGTGTCATAATTGGCGGAACAACGCCTATCGGTATTTCCGAAACTCATTCTTGACTTTATTTTTTTTATAAGATATTTTTTGCAAAATGTTAAATGATTGCAGGCAGTTTCCCGGGTGATGCGAGCCCTTGTTGATTTCTGCTGATCTTCGCTACGATTTCTATTTATGGGTTCTACTGAATTTTTAACCCCCACAACCAAAGGGAAAACAAACCGTGAACAACCCCAAAAAGCGCCGTCCCAACCTCAGTGAAATCGCTTACGATGAAATCAAAGAAATGATCTTGTCCGGAGAAGTTTCCCAGGGCGAGCGGATCCTGCTGGATGAATTTTCAGAGAGATTAAACCTGAGCATAACGCCGATTCGGGAGGCCTTGAATAAGCTGGCCCAGGAGGATCTGATTCAGATCACACCCCGGACCAGTCATGCGGTTATTTCCCTGGATGCCAAAGAGGCCACCGATATCCTCGAACTGCGGTTATTGCTGGAAACCTTTGCCTTTCAAACTGCCGGCGATAATTTGGCAGAGTTTCCAGTGCAACGGTTTCGCGAGTTGTTTCAGCGACCTGAATTGGCTCAAAATTATAAAGAATTCGTTCAATACGATGCCGAATTTCACCGCACCATCGTGGCCGCCAGTAACAATAAAAGACTTGGCAAACTGTACGCTTATCTTCAAAACCTGGTCCTGGTCGAATTAATTGCGGCAGCCCGGATCAGCGGGCGAATCGAAGCCGCCCTCGAGGAGCATCTGAGAATTCTGGATGCCATTGAAGCCCGGGATGTGGATCTTGCCCTTGTTGAGTTGCGGGGGCACTTGAAAACGGTGGAAAAAATTCTGCGTACCACCCAGGAGCACAAGGCACTACCAAAAACCTGAGATTCGAAGTAGGGGCCAAATCGGCAGGCGGCCCATCATGTTTTGACAACGACTGTCCGGGAAACAAAACAAAAAGCCATCTCAAATTATTGAGATGGCTTTTATTGTATTATCAAAACGTTCACGCCGGAGCGCAAATCCCTATAGACTCCCTGTTACGGTAGGCTTTTGCCTTCAAAACGGTCGAGGCTGAGATGTTCAATCAAGAGCGTTTTCTCACCGGTGGCGATATACTTGGCCAGATCCCGGCCAATGGTGGGCCCTTCGATGACGCCGTTGCCGCCGCAGCCAATCGCCAGCTGGTATCCATCGAGTTGCGAGTCTCCTAAAATCGGCATAAAGTCAGGCGGCTCGGCGCGATAGCCGAGCCAGGAAAACGATACGCCGCAGTCGATAAACCCGGGGATATGCTCTTCCATTTGCTCGAATAAAAATTCCAGGAAGTAGTCGTCCGTGCCGCCTTTTTCCGGCAGTTCATCCGGGTCCCATCGACCGGCATGCATCTCGTCACTCAGGTCCATGGTCAGATGCGCTTTGCAGATGAAAATGTTATCGCCTTCCGGGCGAGCATAAAACCGGGGTACTTTAGAACGGGGAACCGGTAATCAAGCTTCTTTTTAGGCGGCGCCAGGAAGAAGGCCTCCGCCTTGGTATGCCAGATAGGCAGGTCCAAACCGGCCAATTTCCCGGTGAAACGGGTCCAGGGACCCGAGGCGTCGACGATTACGTCGAAATCGAAATTGCCTTTGCTGGTTTCAAGGCCGGTTACCCGGCCGCCGCTTGAATTGACCTTTTCAACTCTGGTACCTGTCAGGACCGTGGCGCCGTTGGCCCTCATTTTCTTAACATAGGTATTGGAAGCCATGGTGGCATCAAAGTACCCGTCATCTGCGGTCCAGCCTGCGCCGAGAACACCATCCAAACTCAGGTCCGGTATTATTTTGCGAATTTCGTCCGGATCCGTCAGATAATCTCCCCGGTACCCTGCCGCCGTTGCCAGGGCAATCCCGGTTTTTATGACGTCTTCGACCTCTTTATCCGTGGCCACCACCAGCGTTCCGCAATTATCGAAACCGGCCGACCCCTTTTCTTCCTTCTCCATGTTCATGAAGGTTTCAAAACCGTATAAGCGCACATCCCAATATTTATTGCTCAATGAATCGTCAAACAGGCAGACCGTTCCGGCCGATTTGGCGGTTGTTCCGATCCGATTTGACTTTTTTCAAAGACGGTGACATCAGCATTGTCGTACAGGCTCAGATTATACCCAAGGTCTGTTCCCACAATTCCACCGCCAATGATCCCGATTTTCTTCTTTGCCATGGTTTATTCCTCCTATTATTTCAGTATTTAATTTTTTTTGGATGTTATTGTTCTGCCGGGAAAAGTGGATTATCTGGATGCAAAAATACCCCATATGACGAATTGACTTTGATTTCAAGGGGAAATAAATTTTCCCCGAGAAAGGTCCCGGCTATTTAATTTGAGATGGTTTGTAGTAAAGTCCTATAAAAGAATTACAATATGATTGTCATCCCCGCGCAGGCGGCTGTGCCGCCTTT
>CAVXZZ010000024.1:0-102345 GCA_963766255.1 uncultured delta proteobacterium | reverse complement strand
TCCTGACGTCCTTTTGCCTTTTCGCCGATGGCCGAAAACCCGCCTATATCAGAGGTGGGCAAGTTCATGCCAATTATTCATCAGGTGGGCGTTGATTCAATTAAGCGAGCGTATCTTCCGATAGTAAGGCATTTGCCTTAACCGGCTCTTTTAACCTGCGGCCGATTATTTCAGGTAATCGGGTCGCCGGTATTCCAGTCCCGGGTTTTTTTAAGGTTAAATGTTCTAATTGCAAGACAGTACCGGCCGGCAAATCTTTACGAGCGACAACGCTTTTGGTAAACATCTTTCGTAATGGCTCCATATCACGGGCCATTTTTTCCTTGTCCACAGGGCAGGATACCATCTTCTCGATAAAGCGGATGCCTTCCACCAACGGCCGTAACTCGGCGGTCGTAACCGAGGCCGGCACGTCGGGGCCAAACATTTCGCGGCTGAAAGTGACATGTACCTCCAGCATTTGTATTCCCAACGTTACTGCCGCCAGGCCCGGGTAGATGGTACCTGAGTGATCCGAGAGGCCGACCGAACAGTCATACCGTTCGCGAAACAAAGAAATAAGATTTAGTCCGACTTTCTCCGGAGGGCAGGGATACGCGGTGGTGCATTGAAAAATCACCATGGGAACCCCGCTTTCGCGGATATGCTGCACCGCGTCATCGATCTCACCCAGGGGGCTCATCCCGGTGGACAGGAGAACTGGCAGTCTCGTGGCGAGCATGCGATCCAACATGGGCCTATTGGCGGTTTCGCCGGAAGGTATTTTCCAGGCCGCCACTCCTACTCGATTGAGCAGATCCACCGCTTCGATAGAAAATGGTGAGCTGAGAAACAAGAGCCCCCGTTCATCGGTATGGCGTTTGAGGCCGCCCCATTGCTCCTCGGTGAACTCCATGCGCTTCCAATAATCATAGCGTGTGGCGTCCTGGGGGCTGAATTTAACCCGCCAGGGCTCCGCCGGGGTACTTTCGGCCGTGGCAATATGCGTCTGAAATTTTACAGCATCGGCCCCGCAATCGGCGACAGCTTCAATGTAAGCATGCGCTGTGCCAAGGCTGCCGTCATGTGCCTGGGCAACTTCTGCTACGATCAGACACGGCTGGCCAGGACCGACGGTTCGATCGCCTATTTTAAATACTTGAGTCATTACTGATTACCTATTTTAATTTAGGATTTAAAATATATATCCGGGCATACAGGTGCGAAAATCTTAAATCTGAACAATTAAATAACCAAACATCTTTTTACCAGATGCGACTTTTCTTTTCGCTTTACCCGCCAACTGTTTCCCTTCAGGACCATATTCAAGGCCAGACGTTGCGTTAAAGGTAAATCCGGACGCATCAGATGGTATCCGAAATGCTGCATTATTACCCCTACCAGCCTCTCAATGGTCCAAATAAGTTGGCCAGGTAAATCTAGATAGGAGCCGGCTCTTGATGGATCTAAATCCTGGGCTAATTTTTTGTGAGCGTAAGCTGCTGTAGTAGCCAATACCGGATCCGCACGACGAGAATCTGATTCAACCATGCGTGCCTCATAATCGATTCCAATTAATTCGCAAACTGCTCGCAAATATTTTTGAGGATTTATTAAAAACTCTTCAAACCTTATCTCCATCCAGTTATCGGAGGAAATAGACTGTTTTGATTGCTTTGCAATTGTCATCCAGTACTTCCATAAACTTGATTGCTTCTGGAAGAAAAGCACCGTTGGCAACCAGGAAGCATGAAAACCGTATTCGATATTCGAATTTTCACCTGATGTTCCCCGCCGCGTTTTTTGATAATAAGAAAGTATGGCAGACCTGGGATCCCGAATCATGTGGATCAAAATCGCTTGGGGATACATGCTTAAAATTTCTTTTATGAAAAACAGATTGTTTAGGCTTTTTTCCCCCCACACCACCTGATTCTCATTCGGCTTGGGAAGAAGCTTCTCAAAGATCTCTTTAAAGGATAGAGTGCCGTCGGAATGGAGAAATGCTGTTTTGACAGACTCTGCATTTCGTTCTAAATGTTTCCGGCAAAGGCCTATCCGTTTTAGTTTGTTTATCAATAAGCTGCGATCATCTTTTGAAAACTTGCTTTCAATATCATAGCCGGCGTAACGCATTGCCCATATGAGTTCCGGCTCGTTTACCAAAGTAATTTGGGAGTGCTGGCTGAGTATAGATCGCAATAAAGTAGTGCCCGAACGTGGGAATCCAAAAATGAAAATCGGGCTCTTTAACACCGCCTTTTCTACCATGACTCAAGCCCTTCTTACCAGGCGTTGGATCACCGGATCCAGGAATTGTAACACACTGTTTTTAGTAGCCTTACGGGGTAAATTTTGCATATAAACCGAAGAATATTCGGGTTCAATCACCGGGTTCGGATCGGGTGACCAGTCATCACCGTCATAGCCAATCAACTCCATGTATGGTGCAAAAGCCGGTTTAAAAATTTCAACATCTTCTGCCGTGAACCAATGGCGCCAGTCGCCGCTGGATTTTTTACGAATCACTTTGGCCTTGCCGGATGTACTCGGGACGGTTGCATCGGCCTGGACCTCAAATCCCAGATAGTTATTCAAGGCCTCAAATTTTCCGGCGACCATATCCTCAAAAGTGAGCAGAAACCAATCACTTCCCAAACCTTTTACGAATTTAACCATTTGTTGGTAACGATTATCTTCCTCTTCAACCACCTGTTCAACAGTCCGGGGCCAACCATTGTGCCCGGTATAGCGGCAAATTTCGCAAAATGCTACAGAGGTGGGAACTTTTTCTTTTTTCAGGACTAGATCCAGATGGGCTTCGTATTGCTTCTTTTTTCCCTCAAAGCCCTTATGCCATCGATATAACATGCGGCTGACGGCCGCATCACGGGGGTCACGCGCCATCCAGATTTTACGATCGTAATGTTCCTTATTTAAATGTTCCTTGAATATCTCAAAACTTTTGCCTTTGCGTTCTTCATAGGTATGCTTGTAGACTGCATTTTCGTAGTCACCGACATATTTGCCCGGGCGACCACCCGAAAAGGCATGGCAGTTTGGCAGTCCGCCGGCGACTTTATACACCATGACCGTCGTTCCTGTTTTTCCTGTTCCTAAAATCAAGACTTTCATTTAAGCCTCCTATTTTGCAAACTCGATACTCAATTTCAAAAATCATTAATTTCTAATTTGTTGTCAGATAGACTATCACCCAGTGGGTTGTCAACTAACGGCGGTCATCAAGAAAGATCTGATCGGATATTTGTTCTGCTTCTATGGTGCGGGTGTCGCCGAGTACCTGTTGAATTCTTGATATCCGGTTCGTTAACTCCTGAAGCGAAATGCCGGGATAACGATGGCGATGAAACTCCGGCGGCGCATGCTTTCCCGGCAGATGTTTGCGAACATACTTTACCAGGCGGCGCCAGTCGGCAAAGCCCCTTCCTAGAAGTCGGTTGCTCAGTGGTGGTTTCGGCAGTTCCGGCTGGTCTTCCATTTTTTTCACCAGGACCTCAACAATCCGCTCACACGCCAGCGGGCCGTCTTGGGCCGCCAAGTATTGGTTGACAAGCGCCCGGCGTTCATCCCCATCGGCGGCACCAAGTTCGTCCGCCTTATTATCTTTGTGAGTGTTTCCTGCAATTGATCAACATCGAAGCACTGGTGACTGATCAAATTGGGCAGCCGGTAGAATCCCATATCGTAAGTTTCATCGATCTGTGCCCGGTAAGATATTGCCGGAACGCCCATCATATACGCCTCCACACCGGTGGTGCAGCCGTTGTGGATAACGACGTCGGTCGCCATCAACCAGGGCACCACATTTCCTTCATTGGTTACCCTGACCCGCTGGCAATTCCTGGCGATGTCCTTGTAGACTTGCTGATTTTCCGTCGGATGCGGTCGGACGATGATTGTGTGATCCGGAAATTTCCGGTCCAGGATCGGAATCAACTCCTTGAAGGCATTGAAAATGGCCTGTTTGTGATCCCGCAGTCCTTCAGCATATTCGCGGCTCATACCCACGGCCGGCTTTTCCGAATTTTGGTGTTTCGCTTGCTCTTTTTTACCGGCCGAAACAGATTCTGGGCCGGGAAAAAGGCATTCACATGGTTAAAATTCGTATTTACCAGGATAAAATTTCCATGGGTTTTTCGTATTTCGTCTGCTTCCGAGTCGTAAAAGGACCGCAACTCAGGGCGCAGCATATCACTGCGTGGGTTGCCGGTGACATGAATCGGCATGTCAGCCGGAAGATCCGGATACTGCCGCCATAATTCGGCGTTGTCTTCGCCCCAGGCAAACAGGTGTGAGTTGTACCGAATTGCGGTCGGCGAAAGTCTGCGGGAATAGTAAGTTTCTGCCGGCAGATGAACCAGGGCCTCTTCATCCCACGTCAGGATCTCGTGGCCTATTTTCTCCATAATCCGAAACATTTTGAGGTTGCGTTCCGTCATGCTTTTGTTGAGATACAGACTTCTCGGAAAAGACGTGATGCGAAAATCTATTTCCCGGTGAGATCCGATAATGACGGCAAACCCATGCTGCACAGCAATGCAGGCCAGCAGCAGTTTGGGATCCAGCTCGCGCACCTGGTTTTCTACCGGTATGATGAGGCACGCTTTGGCGTTTTTTATGTTTGCGAGATTTTTCATATTTTCTTTTTCCAGTGCGGTGTCAACCTTGACAGCCATTCCGTCGGCATTCAACAAAGGTTCCTGGGATAGATTCAGCTGCTCAGGTGGAAATCTGAAAGAGCACGTCGCTGAGCTGCTCAACCTTAAACCTGTTATCTTCTCCGAGGATTTGCTGTATTCGTTCTATTTTCTCGTTCAGTGCGTCAAGGCTGATACCCGGAAATCGATGGCGCTGAAACTCCGGTCGATTGTGGGTATTGGGGAGGTATGACAATAGCCCCTTTACCAGGCGGCGCCCGTTGGCAACAGACCAGCCCTCGAGCCGATCCAGTAAATCCGGTTTCGGTAATTCAGAGCGACCCGCCATCATCTTTTCAAGAACATCAACGATCCGCTCACATGCCAGCGAACCGTGCTGGGCTGCTAGATAGCGATCGATGTTCGATTGTCTTTCATCTCCATCCGCAGCACCGAGTTCACCGGCAAAAATCTTCTCTATAGTTAAGCGCAACTCCTCAAAATTGAAACACTGGTAGCTCAATAAGTTGGGTAAACGATAGAAGCCATTATCGTAATAATCATTGACCGATTTGCGGTATGAGATTGCCGGAACTCCCATGGCATATGCTTCTACCCCGGTTGTACATCCGTTATGCACAAGTACCTTGGCAGCTAAAAGCCAGGGCACCACATTGCCCTCGTTGGTTACGTGCACGCGCTCGCAGGTTTCAGCAATCTTGCGATAGACCTCGTGATTTTCAGTCGGATGAGGTCTGACGACTATAGTTCGCTCCGGAAAGGCCTTTGATAGAGACGGAATGAGCTTCTTGAAGTCATTGAAAACTGCTTGTTTGTGCGTGCGCAGTCCTTCAGCGAATTCCCGGCTCATGCCTCTGGCGGCCTTGCCGAAGCGCGGTTCTTCACCGGGCCGTTTTACCGGCAAAAACAGGTTTTGGTGAGGATAAAAAGCATTGACGTGATTGACATTCGTATTAATGAGGATGAAATCCCCATGGGCTTTGCGAAGCTCTTTGATTTCTTTGGCATAGAAGTCATGCATCTCAGGCCGCAGCATGTCACCGCGTGGATTTCCCGTAATGTGGATTGGCGTCTCGGGCGATAGGCTTGGATATTGTCGCCATAAATCAGCGTTATCCTGCCCCCATGCGAAGAGATGGGAAACGTGCTTTATTCCTATCGGTGAGATCCGGCGCGAAAAAAAAGTTTCGGGTGGCAGGTGCACCAGGGCCTCTTCATCCCAGGCCACGATCTCGTGTCCGATCTTGTGCATGATCCGGAGCATTTTGCCGCCGCGGGCCGTCATGCTTTTGGAAAGGTATATGCTCCGGGGGAAAGAGGCAATTCGGTTGTCTATCTCCCATCGTGATCCGATCATCGTGGAGAACCCCCGGCCTGCTGCAATGCATGCCAATAAGAGTTTGGGATCAAATTCGCGCACCTGGTTTTCCACCGGTATGATGAGTGAATTCTTCAATTCTGGGCCTCCAATACTTCCCAGCGTTTAGCGAAGGCTTCAAAAAGTTGCGGTTGGCTGGAAATAGCACAAATCTCCTGGTTGATCCAAAACGATAGGGTCGACCAATTATAACTGCCGAAAACAACCCAGCGCTGGCTGTTGTTTTCGATCAAGACAAATTTATTATGCATCGGCAAATTTTCGGAATGGGTAACCCGTCGAAATGGGATCCCTGCCGCGGCCAGCCTTCTTTCGGCCTTTAAGGATACGCGCCTGGGCGTCGGCTCTGCCAGTATCTCAATTGAAGCCCCCCGGCGGGCGAGTCTCAACATGGTTCTGATAGAGGTTGCCCCATTGAGGTGCGAGGCCGCCACCCGGATACGGGCACCACCGCCGAAGCGGCTGAGGAAGCGTGCTGCCGGATGGGATCGGGCTCGCGGCAGGAAGTGAATTTCAGTGTTCGTCCCCCGCAGGGCACGGTTACCGTCTGCAAAGAATTGCTCCCATACCCCGTGTCGTGCCTCGTGCATCCAGCGCGCATGGGTCACCAAACCGTCAACCAGGGCCGGTTCGTTGATGCCGACCAGCACATTGTGCGCGCGATTGTGGTCGCCGATTTCCTGGATAATGTCCGGTCTATCCTCGGGATCATCTCCGGACGGGTTGAAGGATCCGATGAAAGCGACGGGCTCAGGATGAGAGAAGCAGTAAAGCTTTTCGTGCAGGTTCGGATTCCCCATCTTTCTGCCCGGCATCGGCACGCGTGGCGGCAAATATACGGTCCGCAACCCCTTGCCCAGCCCCTGGGCTCCGGAGAGCAAGGAGACCACCTCGCGGTTGGCGTCAGGTACATGTGGATTGCCTTCCAGGGTCACCCGCACCTTAACGTTCCGGCGATGCGCACGGAGCAACTGCTCCGCCAGCCGCCGGTCGCGAAAATAGTAAGTGACCCAGTCAATTGCTCCGCCCGCTGGAACGGCTTCAATGCGTTCGGCCAATAGATCGCGCAGCCTTCCTGACGGTTGGTCGGGGCCACCGAAATGGATTTCATAGTTTGGGGTAGGTGACAATTTTGTTTTCTACCTTAGTGAAGTTATCATAGGGGTTACGTCGCCCCAATCTGCAAAATGAGATTCTACCATCATTTGCGGACCGATCTGAAAGATTTCTTCCGAGATTTGATCTACCGCCAACTCATTGCGGTCTCCGAGCGCTTTCTTGATTCGTAATACCCGATCGCGAACTTCGGTTAGCGAAATGCCCGGATAACGGTGGCGATGAAATTCCGGCCGGTTATGTGAATCCGGAAGATAAGACAGAAACCGCTTTATTAATCTGCGTGTTGTGGCCCTGAGGTGGCCATCCACCCGAGCCTTCAGAGTTGGTTTTGGCAACCGTGACCGGCCGGCTGTTATTTCCTCAAGAACATCAATGATGCGTTCACAGGCCAACGGCCCACTCCTGGCCGCCAGGTAGTGATCAATAAGTGAGCGCCTTTCATTTCCATTCGTGGCCCCGGGTTCTCCGGCAAAAATCTTTTCCAGGGTTGCCCGCAGACCCTCGAAATCGAAACACTGGTGACTCAGCCGGTTGGGTAACTCGTAAAAGCCATAGTCATAGTAGTCATTGACCGTCGCCCGGTAGGAAATAGCCGGGACCCCCATAACAAAGGCTTCGACCCCCGTGGTACAGCCGTTATGAATGAGGGCCCTGGCGGCCATCAGCCAGGGAATCACGTTGCCTTCGTTGGTCACGCGCACCCGCTCGCAACTTGCCGCAATCTCGTGATATATTTCATGCTTTTCTGTCGGATGGGGCCGGACAACAATGGTGTAATCGGGAAAGGCCTTTTCCAGAGTGGGAATCAGTCGTTTGAAATCCCTGAAAATGGCCAGTTTGTGATCCCGAAATCCTTCGGCGAACTCCCGGGTCATGCCCCGGGCGGCCCGCCCGAATTTGGGCACTTCACCCGGCTTGGTCACGGGTAAAAACAGACTCTGGACCGGGTAAAAGGCATTTATGTGGTTGAAATTGGAATTGATAAGGATGAAATCGCCATAAGTGTTGCGGATCTTTTCGACCTCATCTTCAAAGAACCCGTACATCTCCGGTCGCAGCATGTCATTGCGCGGATTTCCGGTAATATTAATAGGAATTTCGGGTGGCAGTTCCGGATATTGTCGCCACAAGTCAGCATTGTCCTGACCCCAGGCGAACAAATGGGACAAATATTGCATTGCCTGGACGGAGAGTCGACGTGAAAAATAGATCTCGGGCGGCAAGTGTACCAGGGCCTCTTCATCCCAGGCCACGATCTCATGGCCGAGCTTGCGCAAAATCTTGAACATCTTGATGCTGCGAACGGTCATGCTCTTAGACAGGTAGAGACCCCTTGGAAACGAGGCAATCTGAAAGTCCAGCTGCCGGCGTGAACCGATCACTGACGAAAACCCGCGCCGTGCTGCAATGCAGGCCAGCAACAGTTTGGAATCCAGCTCCCTTACCTGATTTTCAACAGGCATTAGCAGCAATAGTTTTGAATTTGCCATGTTCTTGATTGACCTCCGACCCTTGCCTGCTAAGTTCTTGTCCCTGGCACTTAAAATACGCGTTGCCAGGCTTCGGCCGTCTAATTTGTGGTAACCAAGCACTTCCTTTGGCGTGCCGCAGGCCGGAAAATCTTCAATTGCAAATTTCAGCAGCCGTTTATGCCGCAAGCTTTTAGATGACATGCAAGCATTCAGCAAAGAATCGCCCAGACCTCCGTATGGGGAATGATTGTCTAAAGAGAAAATAAGGTCACAGTCAGCAATGCTTTCTTCAAGCCAGTTGATGTCGACCTGGTTTAACCAGGGCAAATTAATAACTTTGAGTGAAAAATCATTTTCTTTTAACAATTCACCGGCCGTAAGCGCTTCATGCAGCATGACCGGTCCATAGGTAAATAGAACGGCATTGTTTCCTTCGCTTAGGGCCGTGCCCTTACCCACGGAAAAGTGATAATCATCCGGCAGAACAATGCTGCGTGGCGACGGAGAAATTATCAGGCGCAACATACAGTTTTGTTTAGCATGATTTACGCACCATTCAAGGGCCTGCGCGGTTTCTAAACTATTGCACGGTTCTATGATGGTACAATTGGGCAGTGCACCAAACAAAGAGATATCCCGCAGGCTTTGATGGGATTTTCCCGGCCCGGCCGGGATGAGTCCTGCATAGTGACAGACATAGATGATTTTGGTTTTTTCGGTGGCATTATTGTAAATTTGCTCATTGGAACGGGATGCCAGAAATACCCCGAACGAATTGACAATCGGCAGAAACCCCTGCAGGGCGAGTCCACCGGCTGCGGATACCATGTCCTGCTCGGCGATGCCGTTTTCAATGAATCTATCCGGATAGGCCTCTTCAAAAGGCCGCAACCCGCAGTCGGCCGACAGGTCGGCATCGAGGACGACAATGTCCTTTCTTTGCGAGCCAAGTTTTAACAGGGCCTCACCGTAGGCGCTGACCACTTTTTCGGCGGTGTCTTTTAACGTGACGCGATTCCTCTCCCGGGTTGCCATGACCCGGGAGTTCAGCGGTGCCAGGTCCAGTTCTTCAAGCCGGGCATTTATGCGGTCGACAATTTCACCATGCCCGGCTTCGAACGTTTCGTCATCCGGTGCCCCGGAATGCCATGGATACAGACCGTTGCCGTCTTTTAAAGCCTGGGGGCCCTCCATAAATGAGACCCCTTTGCCTTTGATGGTGTCGGCAATCAACACTTTGGGCCGGTCATTGATTTGCTTGAGCCGGGTGAAGGCCTTTTCCAGTTCTGCAAAATCATGACCGTTACAGCTTTCCGCATGCCAGCCGAAGGCTTCGAATTTTCTGGAAAGGTCGCCTACATCGATAATCTCCTTAACGGATTTATCGGTTTGAATTTTGTTATAATCGACAATAGCGATAAGGTTAGTTACCTTTTGAAAAGCTGCGGTCTGCAATGATTCCCAGATTTGGCCTTCCTGGAGTTCGCCATCGCCGGTCATCACCATCACCCGGCCTTTGGCGCCGCTCATTTTTTTGGCCAGGGCCATGCCTTTGGCCTTTGAAATACCCATTCCCAGTGAGCCTGAATTGGCTTCAATTCCAGGGATGCTGACATCCGGGTGGCCGTGGGTGCCGTTAAGCCGTCGCAAATGCTGAAACTGCTCTTCATCCAGCAGCCCCAGAGAATGTAAAACAGCGTAGTGTCCGGGTACATCATGACCCTTGGATGAAAAGAAAATATCACGGTCCGGATGATTGACGCCCAATTGGGCAATGTTCATTTCATAGTGGTACAGATAAGTGACGACTCCCAGGCAGCTAAGGCTTGATCCCAGATGTCCGGATCCGGCGCGTTTCACCGTGGCCAGCGCATTGGCACTGCACATGTCGGCAATCAGCGCCAGCCGTGCATACTTGTCGATGTTCGCTTCGCGGACTCGCTGAAATTCATTTTCTGGAATTAATTTAATCTCAATCATTATATCCGGTGCTCCTTTATTGCGTAAAAATAATAAGTTAACCGCTGAGAACGTAGAGGGCGCAGAGTGATCTTATATGAAAAATATCCTTTGCTAGGCTGAGTCTCAATATTCTTTTTATGGATTACTTTTTTTCTAATATGGCTATGTGTTTTTCTCAGCGTTCTCTGCGACCTCTGTGGTGAACTATTTTCTTTTTAAAAGTAAGATGGTTGTGTGATTCCGGGTAATGTTGCCTCACCTTTTTGGACCATGTGTTCTGCCAGTTGCCAGTCATATTCGCTGTTGACATCAAATCCTTCCGAATCTTTGGTAAAAAAGGGCATCAGCACATTTCCGGCGATGGTCTTGTCTTCGAAAATCACCCCTGTTCTGGCAATCTCCAGACTGGCGTTTTGGACATAAACTTCGGGCAGCGACGGGTACTGGCTGCTGTGCCAGGGCTGCTGTGCGGGGCCCATGGGCAACAGCGGCAGCATGCGGCGTCCCCGCACGATCCACATTTTACCGGGATGCTGCTGGCATTTTTCCACCGCCCGCAGTGAATCAACCCCTTCGGCTGCCAGGAATTGCTTGGATGCCCGCTGGATGGTTTCCGGCAGTCGAAAGGGACTGGTCGGTCGCAGAATGCTAAAGTATTCATAGTCTTGCCCATTGCTGCGCAGCTGGCTAAGTGTATGCTCAACCCATTCAATATCCGGAGACGTGTCACCGGCAATTTGCGCCGGGCGTAAAAAGGGAACTTCGGCACCGTAATGTTCGGCAATGTCGGCATACCGCTGTGAATCCGTCGATACGATAACCGCCCTGAAAATCTTACTCTGCACGGCGGCCGCGATGCTGTAAGCCATTAGCGGGTGACCGGCCAGCGGGCGGATATTTTTATCCGGCACGCGCTTGGAGCCGGACCGCGCAGGGATCAAGGCAACGATATTGGGTTGTTGATCAGACATCCTGTTCTCAAATCCTTGTATTCAGTAATCGATAAAGAGCAAAACAGGTTCTACGCCTGTTGTCACACTAAAGCAATTCCGGGTTTATATTAAATATTATGTTCTTTAAATCGGAATACACATCCAGTGCTTCCGTGCCGGGTTCCCGCGACCCGTTGCCGGATTGTTTCAGGCCGCCAAAGGGCATGTGCGGTTCACTTCCGAAGGTACCGGCGTTGACCACCGCCACCCCTGCTTGTACTTTTTGGGTATATTCAGAGGCACGATGAATGCTGCGCGTGTGAATACAGGCCGTCAGACCGTATGGGGAGTCATTGGACAATTTCAATGCCTCGGCAAAATCTTTGACGCGATACAGACTGGTAATCGGTCCGAATAGTTCAGAAGTGGAGAATTCATCATCGGGTGCTGCGTTTTCAATAATCGTGGGCGCCAGATAAAAACCGTTGGCGTGGGCTTCGTCGGTCAGCCGGCTGCCGCCGGTCAGAACGACGGCCCCATTTTGTTGGGCTGCCTGGATTGCTGCCAGCATGTTTATCAGCTGCTTCTCATTAATAACCGGTCCGAAATCGTCATTATCTCCCGGGCCGACCTTGAGCTTACCGGTGGCTTCGACGAGCATATCGCGGAATTGCTCATAAACCCCATCAAAAATAATGATGCGGCTTCCCGAGGCACAGCGCTGTCCGGCGTTGCTGAAAGCCGAGAGCAGTACCCATTTAACAGCAGATTCCAGATCCGCATCATCACAAACGACCAGGGGATTCTTGCCGCCCAATTCCAGGGAAACTTTGGCCAATCTCTGGCCGGCCACCGAAGCGACCTGGCGGCCGACAGCGGCAGACCCCGTAAAACTGATTACATCAACCTTCGGATGGGCGACCAGCGGCGCGCCGGCCTCTATACCATACCCCTGGACGATGTTGAGTACGCCCGGGGCAAGTCCGGCTTCCTGTGTGATTTTTCCAAAAAGCCAGGCTGTGGCCGGTGTATCCTCGGCGGCCTTCAATACGGCGGAATTACCGCAAATCAGGGCCGGAAAAACTTTCCAGGCCACATTGGCAATCGGCGTATTGGCGGCGATGATCAGTCCGGCAACCCCCAGTGGCTGCCGCACGGTCATGGCATATTTGTTCGCCACGGCGCTGGTGATGGTTCGTCCGTAAAAACGGCGGCCTTCACCGGCCGCAAATTCTCCCTGGGCGATGGCGCCGCCGGTTTCGCCCAGGGCGGCACTATAGGCCATCCCGGTTTCCAGGGCCACCGTAGCAGCGATCTCCTTTTGATACTTGCGCATGATCCGGACAATCTCGAACAATTTATCACCGCGCTGCACCGGGGTTTGTGCGGCCCATGACGGCTGGGAATTTATAGCTGCGCTAACAGCGGCTTGAATATCATCGGCTCCCGAGCGGGCCACTTTGAATATTTGCCGACCGCTGTCCGGCGATAACTTGCCGAAGCAATCCTGGGAATCTGCCGGCACCTCCCGGCCATTGATCCAGTTGGGAATCGAATCTGGAATTATATTTGAATCCATTTCTGCTCCTACGGTAGAGAAATATATTGATTTTTGATAAAATTAACAATCAGTTAACTAATCAACTATTTAACCAAATTACCAGGCTGTGAAACCGCCATCCACAACCAGTTCGGTGCCGGTGACATACGATGATGCGCGTGACGCCAGAAAAAGCAAAGGACCACAGAGGTCGTCTTCGGTCGCCATTCTTCCCAGGGGTACCCGGCTGCAAAATTTGCGCTTAAATTCATCGTCCTGACCGCCGAGCACACCACCCGGCGACAGGGCGTTGACCCGCACGCCATGGGGCGCCCACAGGGTTGCCAGGTACCGGGTCAGATTGATCACCGCCGCTTTGGAAGCCCCATAGGCCGGCGGTTTTAAAAAGGGCGGATCCATTTTTATATGATCGTAAAACCGCCCATCCGGCGACACACTGGCGTAAAGGGATCCAATATTGACGATGGACCCGCGACCCGCTTTAACCATTTGAGAACCAAATACCTGGGTTACTAAAAATAGCCCCAGGGTGTTGATCTCAAAAATTTCCCGGTTTACCTCCAGCGGGATCTCTTCTATACGATAGCCTCTGCTGGCATCAGCCGGCGGCTGGTCGATACCGGCGTTATTTACCAGTATGGACGGCGTCCCCAGCGTCTGCAGGCATTCGGTGCAAATTGCTTCCAGTGACGGGCGATCCCTCACATCCGTTCGGCCGAGCGATAAACGGGAATCTTCAAATTCCGCCTGCAGTTTTTTAAAATCATCCGACACCCGGGTTCCCGGCAAATCAAGTGCAAAAACCGAAGCACCGGCCTCAAGTAAAGCACCGATCCATATCGCGCCCAATTTGCCCAGGGCACCCGTAACGACTGCAATTTCATTTTCTAAATCGAAAATGTTTTTCACGATACCGCCTTGGCCAGATTCTCGGACCCGTTTAACGCCTCGTAGGTGATGTCATCATCTTCTTTCATGACTGCGCGGGTGACCCGCCCGATGACTTTATCCAACTCATAGGGCGGCAGACCGTCACCAGGTGATTTGAAGGCTATATCTTCGCGTTGAATGGCATGACCGGCCGGCAAATCCCGGGCGGCCACCAGCTTTTTACCCATTTTAATGATGGGATTTTTTTCGCTTTCATAGGTCTGCTTGACCCCGTCACCGATGGCAACTTTTACCCGCTCTAAATCACGCACCATTTTTCGAAAGCCGATGGGCTCCAGCGAAAAGGCGTGGTCCGTGCCCTTCCAGGTATGGTTGAGGGTAAAATGTTTTTCGACAATCCTGGCGCCCAGGATATAAGCGGCCAGCGCCATGGCAATGCCGTTGTCATGGGACGACAGCCCGATCACCGTGTTGGGAAAACGTTCACGAAAGGTGGTGATCACCGCCAAATTCAGCTCGTTGAACTCAGCCGGATACCCGGCCGTGCACTGCAGAATGGAAAGCTGCTGGTTAATCGGCATGATGGCGTCATAGGCGCGGTTGACATCATCCATGGTGCCCCCGCCCGTGCTGAGGACCATTGGTTTCTGAAATTCAGCAATATGGGTGAGCAGCGGAATATTTTTCAGGTCACCAGAGGCAATCTTGTAAGCCGGCATATCGAGTTTCGCCAGAAAATCCGCGCTGGAGAAATCAAAAGCAGTGGAAAAAAACGTAATTCCAATTTCCTCTGCGTAATCCAGCAGCTCCTTATATTCTATTCCGCCGAACTCCAGATATTCCCGATGTTCCCCGTAAGTTGTGCCGTAACTGTTGGGATTATCATATGGTTTTTCATATCCAGCCTTGGTAAACAGTTCGCGATTGTTCCGTTTTTGCAATTTAACGGCGTCGGCACCGCTCTCCTTGGCTACCTTGAACATTTCTCTGGCGGTCTCGAGTTTTCCCTGATGATTGTGGCCGATCTCAGCTATTACATAGCAATTGCCATCATCTTGAATGACCTTTCCATCGATTGTAAGTTTCCGCATAATATACCTCCTTGCGAATGTCAGTTTATTTTTGGGTCCAATACTTTTTTAATAATATTCGTCAATCGTCACTCCGAAGCGTTTCTGCGATTAAATCACAAACTTCCCGCACGGCGCCGTGCCCCCCTGGATTTTTGGTCTGATAACGAGCGGCCGGGATTACATCCGGATGGGCATCCTTGACTACAATCGGAAGGCCCGCACAGGCCAGACAGGGTAGATCGTTAATATCGTTGCCCACAAAGGCCACCTGGTTCAGTGATATCCCGGTTCTGGCAATTCGGTCTTCAAGGACGCCGCGCTTATCTTTGCAATTCTGAACACAATCAATCTTTAGCTTGCGCGCCCGGGCCGAGACGACCGGATTGGCCTCAGTGGAGATAATAACTGTGTCGACTCCGATCTGTCTAAGTTTTTGCAGACCGATGCCGTCAGCGCGTGTACACCGCACGGCCTCGGTGCCATCTTCAAGCACATACACCATATTGTCGGTAAACACTCCGTCGAAATCAAAGGCCACCAGACGAATACGACGAATGATGGGTTTAATATCCTTTATTTTTTCTAACTGGGGCAAACTTTATTCCTCCCTTGGTCCAAGCCAGAATCCTGCTCACAGCGCTTTTTCCGGGTTGATGGCCTCGCGTGGCTTGCCGACCGGTTCCGCATCGCTATCTTTGCGATGAAAATCGTCTCCGGAGCGATCCTCCGTGGTCACAATTTTTCCATTCTGCACATGGTAGGTCCTATCGGATATCTTTACCAGGGCCTCCTGGTGCGAGATGGCTACAATGGTAAGCCGTCCCCGAAGATTTTGCAAAGTTTCGCAGACGGCCTCCTCGCTCTGGGGATCGAGAGCGCTGGTGGCTTCGTCAAGGATCAGCAACTCGGGCTTTTGTACAATTGCCCTGGCGATGGCTATTCGCTGGCGCTGGCCGCCCGACAGCTTACCGCCGCGTTCGCCAACAATACTCTGGAGTCCTTCGGGCATCCTGCTGACAAATTCCCAGGCACCGGCGGACCGTAATGCATCCTCAACATCTTTTTCGCCAAGCTCAGGATCTCCCAGGGTGATATTGTTTAGGACGCTATCGTGCAGCAGGATCGTATCCTGGGGAATGTAGCCGATCTTTCGTCGCCAGCTTTTCAGATTCACCTGTTCCAATGACTCATTGTCGACCCTTATTTCTCCCTTTTGAGGTCGCAATAATCCGGTTACCAGGTCCACGATCGTCGTTTTGCCCGATCCCGACGGCCCCACGATAGCGGTAATCTGGCCGGCCGGAAGGGTCAGAGATACGTTTTGCAATACTTTATGGTCATCGTAGGCAAAATCCACATCTTTCAGGTGAATCGCCCGTTTGAGTTCCGCAGTGCGGGAACCGGTCAGAGGTTCGCGTTCAAGTTTCATGGCTTCAATAGTATCTTTTATCGACCAGTAGGCACTCTCAGCCATGACCATTTCCTGGTAACGCGTCTGAACTTTGCCCAATTGCTTTAACAGCTTTGAGACCAGCATAGCAAGGACTAGAATGCTGGCCAGGGGCATCTGCCAGTACCTCATCATTATATAAAGGCCGACGGCCAGAATGACCGTTACCAGAAGCTCCTGAAGGGATTTCAAAAGTTCCTTGTTCAGGACCTGTTTTTGCAGCGCTTTGTTTAGCCGGGTGGTCTTTTTTTCCAGCAAAAAGTCAGACACGTTTTCACGGGCCATGGCCTTCAACGGTTTGATCGATTGCAGGGTGTCGGTCAATAACGACAGCAACGTTTTTAACAGCTCGGTTTGACGGTAACCGGCACGGCGCGCTTTTTTTACAAAACGATTTAAGACATAAAGAAGGCCGCTGCCGGCTATCAGCGACACAAGCACGACTTCCCAGGAGACCAGCAAAGCAATAATGCCGTAAATCAGGGCCTGGATCAGATCGGATACCATAATAACGCCGTGCATAAAAGCTTTGGAGGCCCGATTGGATTCGGTAGCCATGGAATTCGCCAGGCTGCCCAGAGGCTGTTTGAGAAAATATTGCCAGCGGCTGACGAGCAAGGCCCGCAGCATTTCGAGGCGTAAATCAGTCGCAACCCGGGCGACGGTATAACCAACCTGCTTATTGGCCAGCAGCATCATGATGCATTTGAGGGTGATGGCAGCAATAAAGATGAGCAGCAACACCCCGGTCGTGGGTGAAATCCCCACGGCTGATAACCCATTTAACACCAGGCGTTCCAGCGCGGGGGCGACTGCATGGGTGGTTTCGGCTGAGACGGTCCCGGAACCGGACTGCGTCTTAACCGCGATGCCCAGCAAGGGCAGCAACATAGATAGCCCGATACCATCCAGAATACCGGCGAGGAGCAAGCAAGCCACCATGATAGTGGTATGCTTGGGATAGGTTCGCACTAATGTTATTAAAAGGCGCATAATATTTTTAAAGCAGCAGTTCTTTTTTTAGTCGATGTTTCAGGGTTAAAAAAGCCGGCGATTATTTACCAAAATTTGACATTATCTATTCTCACGCCCTGGCTTCCGTAAACGATTTGCAAATATGCGCCATCTGCTCCTCGGTATGTGCGGCGCTGACACTGCAGCGAAGCAGGCAGCTTCCGTCCGGTGTAGCCGGCGGCAAGACCATATTTACATAGACCCCCCGTCCCAATAAATCATTCCAGAAGGCCAGGGCCTCTTCCATGTTATCAAAACGGGCTGCAACAATGGGGCTCACTTCCGGTCCGAGAGTGAAGCCTAAATCCTGCAGGGTCGAATATAATTTGTTGGCATTGTCCCAGAGACGATGACGCAACTCCGGTTTTGTGCTCAATATCTGGAGCGCCCTGCGCGTTGAAGCGATAATCGACGGAGATGACGATGCCGTGAAGACATAGGGTCGGCTGGCATAGCGCACCAGGTCGAGTTCGGGATGATTGCTGACACAAAAACCGCCGATGGCTCCCAGGCTTTTGCTGAAGGTGCCGACCACAAAATCCACGCCCGCTTCGACCCCGGCTTCCTCGGCCAGCCCGCGGCCGTTTTCACCGAGGACACCCAGGGAATGAGCCTCGTCAACCATCAAATACGCACCATATTTTTGCTTCACCGATACGATGTCCGCCAGAGGAGCACGATCTCCCAGCATGCTGTAGAGACCCTCGACCACAACCAGCACATTGGTGTTGCGCTTTTCAAGGCGGCCCAGGCGTTTTTCCAGATCGGCCGCGTCGTTGTGTCGGAACCGAATGATCTCGGCGCCACCGAGACGACAACCATCATAAATACTGGCATGACAGTCGGCATCCAGCAGGATCACTTCGCCGGGCCCGACCAGGGTGGATAGCATGGCCAGGTTGGCGATGTAGCCGGTGGAAAATACGATGGCACCCCGGCGGCCAAAATATTCGGCCAGCTCCTTTTCCAGGGCCACGTGACCGGAAAATGTTCCGTTGGCCATCCGTGACCCGGTGGTGCCGGTGCCTTCTTCGCGGGCGGCCTGACAGGCCTCATCGATACAATCAGGGTTAAAGGACAGCCCCAGGTA
Source organism: uncultured delta proteobacterium (assembly GCA_963766255.1). Lineage (GTDB taxonomy): Bacteria > Desulfobacterota > Desulfobacteria > Desulfobacterales > JAFDCJ01 > JAFDCJ01. Next base: position 83,745 of record CAVXZZ010000024.1, on the reverse strand, counting down.
GTTGTTGCTGCCGGCCAGGATCGTACGGCGTCCGTTGATAATCGCTTCGGTACCGGAAATGATCTCCTGCATCACAACATTCAAAAAGTCGCCGGCACTTTGCTCGATTTGCTGCCGGGCTTTGGCCAGCGGCTGGAATTTGTCAAAAATAGTCATTATCGTTCTTCCCCGATTATTTTCTGTATTTGAACCGCAAAATCTCCCACCGTGCGGACCTCCGGAAGTATATTTAAAGGTATTGAAATATCAAAGCTGTCCTCAACGGTTTCCACAATTTTCATTACTTTTAACGAGTCGAGGCCCAGGTCGGCAATCATATCTGTTTCCTCGTTGAGCTTCTGCCCTTGCGGGACGAACGGGGCGAGGATCGCGGTTAGCTCTTTAAAAAGTTTCTCATTAAGTTGCATGTGCATGGTACTCCTTATCCCAAGACAAAATTAAGTATAAAATTTAAAAATCGTAACATAAGAATGTTTCATATTCTTGGGGAATCCCCCAGCTTTAAGGTGCGGCGCAGCCCTTCGGCCAGGTCAATTTTTGGTGACCAGCCGGTGCTCTTGCATAAAGCCGCGTTGTCTGCGGTCCAGTCGGGATGGCTTATTTCGCGAATTTTGCCGGGCGTCAACATGGGTGCATAGCCGATCGTGCGCGCCGCTGCAAGGTTTATTATGGCAATCAGTCTCATCAGGGCCAGCGGCACCTTCAGGCGCGCCACCGGTGCGCCGCGCAAGCGTGCAATGGTTTGAACAACCTCCTGCCACGAATAGCCCGCGGGATGCCCGTCGTGCAATTCATAGGTCAACTTCTGGTCGCGGCCGCGATCCAGCCATTGTATCACCGCCTCAGCCAGATCTTCGGCGTAGAGCATGGCAAACCGGCCCTTGCCGGATCCCGGCAGCGGTGCAACACCTTTGGCCATCCAGCGCAAGACCGGCATCATTTCCCGCTCACCCGGTCCATAGACCGCGGGCGGTCGAAAGACGGCCCATTCCATATTTCCGGATGCTTCCATCAACACTTGTTCTCCCTGTTGTTTACTGGACGCATAAGCCGACAGCTGGGGTTCCCGGGCTGCCAGGGACGACATCAGCAAAAAACGCGGCGGCGGCAGCTGTTTGATGGCAACCTGGACCAATCGTGCAACGCCATCGACATTGATGCGGTTGAAATGGGCCGGGGTGGCACCGCGAACCGCACCGGCGCAGTGCACGATCGCATCTGCGCCGTGCACCAGCTGCCCCAGGCTGTCCCCATCTTCAAGATCGCCCTGGATCCACTTTACCGCGCCATCGCTTGGCTGCTTATGGATGGATGCGGGACGGATCAAGGCTTGAACCTGCCAGCCGGTGGATACCAGCCGTTTGATCAGGGTGCCCCCGATAAATCCCGTGCCACCGGTTATTGCAACTACGTTTTCCATTTTGTTTTCTGGCTGGCCTTTCCTCGATCCCAATTTTTTGAAATAGCCATCCTGTGCCGGGTCTGATAGATAATTTGACCGGTTTATGGTTCATGGATTTAGATGGCTATTGGCTTTAAATTTTAGGCTAGACAGCCCTCTGGCGGAGCGGAGGGGCGTATAGGTCCCCTGGGGCGCATCTAACTGTTCAGCAGCGACCCGCTTTAGATATTCCTTCCGCGCTCCGGAGCGAGACAGCTTTCCAGAAGTCGTTCGGGGTAAGGTATTTCGCGGTACCAATTCAATCAGGCAGTCAATGCCGTACTCCTGCCGGATCCGACTGTGCAGGCGTTCCTGCAAATCGGCACGCTTGGCTTCGTCTGATTCCCGGCACTGGACCATTATAACGGCCTGCTCTTCTCCGTTTTGACCCGGCACCGAGAAGGCCGAAGCGTCGCCTGTGCGGACTTCAGGTTGTTGCTCTGCCAGGTATTCAAGATCCTGGGGCCAGACATTGCGGCCGTTTATAATAATCAAATCTTTTTCACGGCCTGTGATCACGATGCCGTTGCCAACGCAATAGGCCAGATCTCCGGTATTCAACCAGCCATCGGGTGACAAAACTTCCCGGGTGGATTTGAGATCACCAAAGTAACCGGACATGACACTGGGCCCCCGAACAAAAAGGGTGCCGCAATGGCGTTCGGGCAAAACGCGACCCGCATCATCCCTGACTTCTATATCGAACCCCGGCAGGGGCGCGCCACAGTTGGTAAATTTGTTGGAAAAGGCTATTGTATTGTCCTGGTTTGGATGCAAAGGCAGGGCCTTTTGCTCTTCGGCCAGTGCACTGCCGTCTACATGGTCTATATCGATACCTTGACCCAGGGGTGCAAAGGTCACGGCCAGGGAACATTCCGCCATACCGTAACACGCTACAAATGACCGCCTGTCAAACCCGCTGGGAGCAAACAGGTCGGCAAACATCTCAAGAGATTCGGTCCTTATGGTTTCGGCCCCGACGCCGGCGATCCGCCAGGCGCTAAGATCGAAGGTATCGACTTCCTTCTCGCGCACGCGCCGGGCGGCCAGTTCATAACCGAAGGGCGGGCTGAAGGAAAGGGTGCCCCGATTTTTTGACATCAGTGTCAGCCACAGACGCGGGCGCATCGCAAAGTCCCGGGTGTTCAAATAATCCACGGTTATCTGGGCCGCCATGGGGGCCAGGACAAGGCCAACGAGCCCCATATCATGAAAATAAGGCAGCCAGGATACGGCTCGATCACCCGGTCGAATTTGGATGCCATATTTAAGGATGGCCAACAGGTTGCTCAAAACCGCTTTCTGGGTGATCATGACCCCCCGGGGAAACCGGGTGCTGCCGGAGGTATACTGCAGGTAGGCAACGTCGTTAGGTTCCGAAGCACGCAGGGGTTCATCGGATTCGGGCAGATCGCCAAACTCCTTGGGACTGCCGGAAAAGCTTAATTTTAAGCCCTCAGCGGCCTCACTTAAATAAGGTAGAAAATCTTCGGGCGCCATGGCGATTTCGGCCTGGCAAATGGAAAGGAGCCGCTTCAACTGGGATACATAGGCATCCTTGCCGCCCAGGTGGATTGAGGCCGGCAGGGGCACGGGCACCAGGCCTGCGTACTGGCAGGCAAAAAAGAAACGCATAAAATCCGGCTGGGTATCAGCAACCAGGGCAACTCTCGCACCGCGGTTGACTCCCAGGCCCTTTAGGCGGCGTGCCAGTGCCAGCGATTCTTCCCGCAGCTTTAGATAGGGCAGGCTCTCATACAGCTGAGCGCTGCCGTTGTAAAAGTTGTAACCGGTCTCTCCCAGAGCGGCGTAATCAAGAGCTTCTGCTAGTGTCGTAAAATCTGCAATTCTCAGCGGCAGATTATTAGCGGCAGGGGTAGCGTCCATAGCAACTATAGCCTCCTATGTGAATCAAATCTGCGCGCGCATTCAAACCTCCCTTGAACATTCGCGCCTGTATGACATCTGCGTCTCACCTGTAAAGTTCCGAATCTTTGCCATTTGGAAAGGTGGTTCTGCCGATGTACGCCTTTTACATGATTTGATTTTAAATGTCAAACCGCTGACATTTTTTTTAAAGGATTGATCGTTAGGTCCTCACCAGGTCTCCAAAAGCCTGATATCGGACTTTAAAAGCTTAACACGTATTTCCCAAACTGTAAAGCAACACACGTATTTCAGAAACTGTAACTTTGGTGCAAAATTTGTGCCGAAATATCTATCATTTTTAAGGACTTAATTAATTTGCGATCAATTCGAAAAAACGATGGCGATAGATTTGGTTTTTCGAATTGTTTTGAATTTTGATCAAATATAAATAAATATGTTCAGTTTGTCAAGAGTTTATTTTTCAAAATAATTTTTATTTAAATAATACTAAAATTCAAAACATTTTCATATCTAAAATGTTTAACTTTCCCCAATTATAGCCCTATATTTCAGTTTGTCAAGAGTTATTATAGCAAATATTTTAGAAATAAAAGTATTAATATATAATGATATATTTAATATAAACTCTTTACAAATAGGAATATTTGTATTATTAATAGTTAAATTATTAAATTTTAGGCTGGCTCTAAGGAGGAATAGATGACTGAGGTGACGGAAACAATGATTTATGAAATGGCTTTTAGAGTGCGGTTATATATTGCCTCTAAAGTCTCTGAAGATAAGCGCTTAAACGATTTAAGTGAACGCGAAGCGCTTCTTTTGGAACTGGTCGGCACCATGGGCAGTTTGAGCATATCCGAAATCGGGAATTTTTATCCGAAAGTAAGCAACAGCACAATTTCAACCACGATCACCGGGTTGTGGAAGGACAAAAAACTGGTTGAAAAAAGAATTCTTCCCGAAAATCAAAGAATTACAACGGTTAATTTAACGGAAAAAGGACACTCTGTATTAGAGCAGATCAAACAGAATCAATCGGATGTCTTCAAGACGGTTGCCACCTCTCTGGGTTTATCCGTTAAGCAGAGTGAATCATTTCAGCATATTCTGGAGCATGCCATTGGACAATTTAATGAAATGCTCGGGCTGGAGTTCCATGAAGCGGGCACTTTGTCACCCTGACGCCGGCAGCTCCGCCCCGGCAAATTTGTCATTTTGTGTGCAATGGAGAGTATAACCACAAAATTCATAAAATCATGCGGATTCCGATTTGAAAAGGAGCCAGCCTTATGAACGCTGTGATACTGAGTGCCGGTCAGGGAAAGCGATTGCTGCCTCTGACCGCTAACAATTCGAAATGTTTGCTAAATATTGAAGGAAAATCGATAATCGAGTGGCAGATTGACGAACTCGTCAAATTCGGTATTGACCGGATTGGGGTTGTCACCGGCTACCATGCCGACCGCGTTGAGCAATTGCTGCATAAAAAATATGGGCCTGATCGGGTGGAGGTGCTTTATAATCCCACTTATTCCTGGGCCGACAACCTTTTTAGCTGCTGGGTGGCCCGTGATGAAATGGACCATGATTTTGTGCTGCTAAACGGTGACACACTGTTTGAATTGGCTGTGCTGAGGCGCTTAATGAATGCACCCGTTCAGGCTGTGACTGTGGTTACCCATAAAAAGCCCTACTATGATGCCGATGATATGAAGGTTTCCCTTCAGGGAGATCGACTCATTAACATCGGGAAGAAATTGGCTGCTGACAAGATCGATGCCGAATCTATCGGGATGATCTTATTTCGCGAAAAAGGACCCTTGATGTTCCGCAAGGCCGTCGAGAAAGCCCTCCAGGACCCTTTAGCAAATAAGCAGTGGTACCTGTCGGTTATCGCAAGGATGGCGCAATCATTACCGGTGTGGACGATTTCCGCCAATGGACTCCAATGGTGTGAGGTCGATTTTCCGGCCGATCTCAAACAGGCTCAAAAGGTGGTGCGCGCAATATACGAGGGTGATCAACCTGTTCGGTCCCGACAGAAAAATTATGCTTGGGGATAAGCAGTGTTCAGGTGTCCCCCCTTCGCCTTACAGGCTGCGGAGGGCAGACAGGTGTCAGGTCGCGAATAGAGGTTCCGAGTTGCGCGGTGGGTAGCTGACAATCCGCAACGGAAGGTGGCCGCTTTAAGTTGATGATCAGACTGTTCACCACGGAGGCGCACGGAAAATCACGGAGAATATAAAGGAATGGATTCGATTTTTATGAAAACATATTAGACAGGATTAACAGGATTTTTAGGATTATTTTTTTCTTTTTTAGTTTCCGGAAGAAACTAAAAAAAAAGATCCTATTAATCCTGTAAATCCTGTCTAAATTAGGTCTTTTAAGATAGAATCCATTCCTTTATTTTCTCACTTATTCACCATAGGCCTCCGTGGTGAATACGTCACCCCTGCCTGCGGGCTATAATCTCTCCAACCAGCTTCAAGTCCGCGGCCGAATCCACATCGATGGCAGCCTCCGCATAGGGCATGATCACTGCGCCGGCCCTGAATCCGAGACGTTGCGACATTCGATCCAGAGCATCAGCCAATGTTAGTTTTCCGAGCAGATAGCGCAGCATTGCCATCATTCCCAGGACACGGATGACGCGCAGGGGATTTTTGCGCTGATTTTCGACCTGGCGCCAGAAATCGGCGGCCCGGCGTGCGCGGGGGGTCAGAAAGGCAAACAGGTTACAGCCGCAATAGGAACCCTCCTGCAAACGGGTGGTGGTTCTTTGGGTCTGAGGATAGGCTTTTGATACCACTTCATAACGGGCAAGACCCGCAACAACATCACAACCGGTGTTGCGGGCCCGGGTACAAAAATAATCGATCATACCGTCATTTAACATGGCATGATCGGCTGTGGTCAGTAAAACCGGTGTTTGCTCCGGCAAAGATTGCAGGACACCATAGGCGCTGGTGCTGGGGGTTTGCTGATTTTCAACCCATTTGACCTCCCCTGATGATATGCGTGCAGCTAGATCGGGTTCAAGGTCAATTATGGATTGGGGTGGCCCGCAGAGGACCCGTGAGTTTATTTGCGTGGATGCAGCCAGGGCATCAAGTACTCGAAAAACCATTGGAATTCCGTCGATGGAAGCCATTGATTTGCACCGTGCACCGGCAGCCCTGGCCACGGGATCATCCGGTCCACGGTCGGCCGCCAGCACGACGGCAGTGAATTTTTGCTGGGGTTGGCTCATACAAGGATAGTTGATTGTGTTGATTGGTTGACTGGTTAAGATACGAAAGTTGATTGGTTGATTAAGTTAAATAGCTGATTAAGTAGAAGATCTGATAGTTCTGAAGCTCCAACTTAATCAACTAAATAAAAACAATCAACTTAATCAACTTAATCTACCAATCAACTATCTTTTAATCTTCATTCAAGTTCCTTACTATATACACGGTAGGTTTTATAGACTTGGCCGTTGATGGCTTCGAGAATGTCGCGCATTCCCCTGTTCTCTTCAAGGATCCAGGATAGCTCGAGTTCCTTGATGCCGTGCTTGATGGCAGGCGGTTGCAGCCCGGCAATCAGCGTAAATGCGAGTGCTGCTCCCAGCAGGCTGTCATGGTATCGGCGGCGCACGCCCATTAAAGGCACCCTGGCAGTTTGCGGGTATTTAACTTTAAGACGCCAGAGAAGTTTGAGCCATCCGAAGGGCAACAATCTTCCGTTGAGGTCCCGGATAGCCTCATTGATATTTGGCAGTACGACCATAAAGGCTGCCGGCTCGCCGTCCACCTCGGCAATATGTGCGAGGTCTTCATCAACCAGCATCTTCAAATCCTTTCCCAGATGCTCAAACTCAGTGTTGGTCCACGGGATAAACCCCCAGTTTTGCGACCAGGCATCATTGAAAATGTCTCGAATAATCTCCAATTCTTTTTTGAAATTGGATTTTTGCAAGGAACGTATCTGGACACGATTTTTAGCCCGGGCTGTAATCGCCTGCATGGCACGCGGATGCTCAAAATCCGCATCGATGATGTAGGCCAGCAGGTCTTTTTCTTTGCGATACCCGTTTTCCTCGACACGCTCGGCATAATAGGGCAGCGCGTGGCCCATCATCATCACGGGCGGCGTGTCAAATCCGTCTACCAGCAGCCCGACTTCCTGGTTGATGGAAAGATTGTACGGCCCGGCCACGCGCCGCATTCCCTTTTGGCGCAGCCAGGTTTCAGCGGTTTCCATCAGTAGCTGAAAAGTTGCCGAATTATTTTCTGCTTCCAGCATCCCGAAAAATCCGGTGGCGTCCTGGTACCGATCGAGATGAAGCTGGTCAATCTGGGCGCTGATTCGGCCCACCGGTTTTCCGTCCCGGTAAGCGATCCAGGAGTTGTAGGTTGCATGCTCAAAATAGGGATTATTCGGGGCCAGCTGCGAGCGTCTTTCCAGAATCAGTGGAGGAACCCACATGGGATCGTCTTGATAAAGCGGCCATAGCAGGCCGATAAAATCATTGAGCGCACCTCGTCCCTCAACCGTTACGATTTTGAGCCGGCTTAAATTGTTTGTCTGGGGGGACGGCTGTTTCTGAACAGAGTCCATGGCGCTTGTCTCACCTTGGTAGAAAGCGGTTTCACAATCACTCGGGGAAATCAGAAACAGCATGATACACAGCTTGGCAGGTTTGGTCAATATGCAAAGCGGTATCAAGCCATCGGCCCCTAATCCATCCAATCTGATTTTGTCTCCAATCATTCATTGATACTGCCGATTGGGTCGAGCAAAACGGGATTTATCCCTTTTTATTGACATCCAGGAACCCTTTTTCTATATTGCGATGCCAGATCTGCAGTTGCCGATGGTTTTTCTTGGGCCAGGCCTAATCTTGATAATTACAGTTATCCACCGATTGATACTGGTTTAGCGCAAGTTACTTCTGTGGTTTAAAGATTTTGAATACGATTATGAACGCAGTTCAATGCTTCATTTTATCAATTGTATGATTATTTAATATTTCAAAACTAGAATTATTAAAAAAACGTTAATTTCCTTAAAAGAAACTCTTTACAAATCATATTTTTTGTATTATAAATACTTTTGTGGCTTTGTTAGGAAGATATAATTAGACTTGACCAAGGGGAGCCGATGGAAAAAAATACCGAAAAACTGATTTATGATATGGCATTTAGGGTGCGGCTGTATATTGCCTCTAAAATTTCTGAACAAAAAGTGGGTGATTTAACGGACCGTGAAACCCTGATACTGGAGCTTGTCGGCATGCGGGGCAATATGAGTATCTCTGAAATAGGAAATCTCTACCCCACGGTCAGCAACAGCACGATTTCGACGACAATTACCAAGCTATGGAAGGATAAAAAGCTCGTTGATAAAAGAATACTTCCTGAAAATCAGCGGGTTACCACGGTTTCCTTGACGGATAAAGGGCGAGAGGTGCTGGAGGAAATAAAGCGCACCCAATCGGAGGTGTTTAGTACCGTGACCGTCTCCCTGGGCCTATCGCCCGATCAAGTCGGGCACTTTCAGGAACTTCTAGAAAACGCCATCGGCTTTTTTGATAAAACCCTCGGACTACCTATTGATATTCGGTAACGGTGGACCTGCGAACCCATCCGATTCTCCAATCGGTTTCTTTATTGTTAATCGTTATTGATTTGATTTGATATGGAACGTTTCCTATGAAAGCTGTAATTCTGAGTGCAGGGCAGGGCAAGCGCTTACTGCCGATGACTGCTGATCGCCCGAAATGCATTTTGCCCGTCAAGGGTCAAACCATGATTGAGTGGCAAATTGATGAACTTGCCAAATGCGGAATTGACCAGGTGAATGTTGTTTTGGGCTATGGTGCAGACAAGGTCGAACAAATTTTACGCCGGCGCTATGGCGCCGGCAGGGTCAAAACCATTTACAATGAAGCCTATGCCGTGTCCGACAATCTGGTCAGTTGCTGGACCGCCCATGATGAGATGAGCTCAGACTTTATTTTGTTAAATGGCGACACCTTATTTGAGGCTGCCGTGCTCAAACGCCTGCTTGAAACCGGGAGCCACCCGGTGACCGTGGTCGTGAGCCATAAAGATCAGTATGACGACGATGATATGAAGGTCGAACTGGACGACCGGCGACTGGTCAGAATTGGAAAGGATCTTTTGCCGGATAAAGTAGACGGGGAGTCCATCGGGATGATTTTGTTTCGTGAGCGGGGGCCCATGATATTCCGTGATGCCCTTGAAAAGGCCCTGCGCGACCCGTCATCACGGAAGAAATGGTATTTATCGGTGATTGATGAGCTGGCCCAAACAATGCCGGTACAAACCTGTTCAACCCAGGGATTGCAGTGGTGTGAAGTCGATTATCCCGCAGATCTCAAATTGGCTGAAGGCGTTGTGGCCGCCTGTGGGGTCCACCGCCAGGGCGGGCTGGATAAAGATGCCAGCCGGGTAACCGGGGTGAATGTTTTATAACCGGCCACTCGTCCCATTAAGGCCAGGCTAAGACTTGATTACATCCGGAGCTCCAATCTACATCTTTGCTTTTGCAGCAGTGGTTTATTGTCCCAAATCCGATGAAGCGTTCTGAGCCTAAAATGCATAGGAACGCTTTTTTAAATGGAAAAAAGTTGATTATCGACCGTTACATAATGCGGGAAATCGTTAAACCCACGATGACAATCTGTGTGGTTTTGATTTTCATTTTTGGATGCTACACCGCCACCCGCTATCTGGCGGATGCCGTCAGTGGTCAGCTTCCGGGCACCACGGTCATTTTTTTTATTGGGCTCAAAATTGCCATTGCCCTGGAGGTGCTGCTGCCAACGACCCTGTATCTTTCTGTGGTCATCGCTTTCGGGCGGATGTACAAAGATTCCGAGATGACCGCTCTGTCTGCCTGCGGCGTGAGCAGGGCCCGGGTGCTGCGGCCCGTTTTTTTGGTGTCCCTGGTGATTGCGGTTTTCATCTCCTGCCTGTCACTTTATATCCGTCCCTGGGCCTACAGCCAGTTTTTCCGCTTAAGGGCCCAGGCCCAGGCCAGCTTTGATCTTACGCGCATGAAAGGCGGGACTTTTTATGAAATAGCGGACGGTGAGCGGGTTATTTTCGCTGAAAAAGTGGATCAGCAAGAAAATAAAGCCAGGCGGGTTTTTATCCGAACCGAACGCGATGACGATCTGCAGGTTATTTATGCCCAGAAAGCCAGCCAACATTTGGAGCCAGCCACCGGCAAACAAATCATCGTCTTTACCGATGGTTATTTGTATGACTTTTCCCGGCAGGGAGAAAAAGGCCGCATCATACAGTTTGAGCAATCCGCCATGCCCCTGGAACCCAATGAAAATATCCAGCCCAAGTACCGCATCAAGGCAGCCTCAACCGGTTCCCTCGCATTTTCGGATGACAGCGAGGAGATTGCCGAATTGCAATGGCGGTTGTCCACACCCCTGGCGACAATATTGCTGGCATTGATCGGTGTCCCCCTGAGTCGCTCGTCTCCCCGGCGGGGTAAATACGCCAAAGTGATGGTGGCCGTGGTAATTTTTGCATGTTATTACAACCTGAGTGCCATCATTAAAAAGTGGGTCGAAAAGGGCGTCCTCGATACCTTTCCTGGAATATGGTGGGTCCAGCTGCTGCTGGCGGGATTGTTGTTGCTGCTGTTATGGCAGCCGTCGGGGGTGTTCCGCTGGCGACGGAGATAACGCACCGTTCAGGGATTCAAGGTTCAAAGGTTCAGGGTTGAGGTCCAATCCGAACCGTTATCGGCTGATAAAACAGATGAATTGTGTCTGTCACCCGTTGGCAAGTTTAACGTATCAAGCACCGGTGAACGGTTACAATGAAAACACTGGATCGGTACATAGGCAGCTCCTTTTTACGAAGCTTCGGTCTGATAATCTGCATCCTGTTGGTGCTGTTCAGTTTCTTTGAGTTGGTGTCCCAGCTGAGTGACGCCGGCAAAGGCAGCTATCAAATCTCGGATGTGATCATTTTTATCTGCCTGACCCTGCCCCGGCGCATGCTTGATTTAATACCGATCAGTACCCTGCTGGGTGGGATTGTTGCGCTGGGTTTGCTGGCTGACCACGGAGAGCTTCTCGCCATGCAGGCCGGTGGCATGTCCATCCGGCGGATATGCCTGTCGGTGCTGGCCACCGGAGCCATCCTGATGCTGGCAACATTGATTCTGGCTGAGTTTGTGGTGCCCCCCATGGATGAGCTGGCCCGCACCCGACGTTCCCGGGCGCTTTCCGATACCGGTGTCACCGTGACCAAACAGGGGTTTTGGGCCCGCCGGGGGGATTCATTCATCCACGTCGGCAAGACCCTTTACGGTGGGGCCGCCGCAGATGTTGAAATATTTGAAACGGATGCCGGGGGACGGTTAAAGAAATTTACCCATGCCCGGGAGGCGAACATCCTGGAAAACAACCAATGGTTGCTGCGGGGAGTCACCTTAAAAACCTTTACCGAGCAGGGTATTGTGACCCGGCAGCTAGCAAGCCTTGCACTGGACTCCTTTCTAAGCTCAGACCAGGTCGATATTCTGGAACTTCCGGCCAGCAGCCTGTCCGCCCCCGATTTGTACCGCTATATCCAGGCCATGAAAAAGAGCGGACAGAATGCAGATCGTTATGCGCTGGCCCTGTGGCGTAAGGTGAGCCTGCCGCTGACCACCGGGGCGATGATTTTACTGGCGCTTCCTTTTATTTTCGGATCAAGCCGAACGGTCACTGCCGGAAAGCGGATCGTGATAGGCTCCTTTGTGGGGATTGCCCTTTATTTTGCCGACCAGCTATCCGTCCACCTGGGGCTGCTGCTGAGCCTCCGTCCGGCTGTAACGGCCATGGCACCGGTGGTGATTATCTCCAGTATCGCCCTGTGGCGATTGCGCCGTACGATTATGGTAGCCGGCTGAACGGGTTTTCATGCTCCGCCATAAATCGATTATTATCAGGCGAATAAACACGCGCGGCTATCCGCAAGTGCCAGCCTGAGGCCCGGGGTGTGATGTGATAGGTAAAATACCGCGCCCGGTGCTGCAGCGTGCGACCCGGCGCTGACGCTGACGGTACGCCGATGACCGCTACATGGCCGTCCGGTGTTTTTAGCTTGCCCAGGCCGGTTTTATGGGCATGGCCATGCAGGACCAACTCTGCTCCGTAACGGGCAAGCAGCGACTGCAGGGCGTGTGCATCGGTAAGCCGCTTGCGCCAGCTGACTGTGCCGGTTGCCGGCGGATGGTGGATCATAAGTACTCTGAAAAGATCCTGATCAGCGGTATCGGCCAGAAGGTTTTCCAGTGTTTGAAGCTGCCGATTGCCCATGGTGCCCACGGCCAGATGGGGCGCTGTCGGTAGAGCGGTGCAGACACCAATCAAGGCGATGCGCCCCCGTATGCGCAAGCTGGGGAAGATGCTTTCAAAGCCTGACGCGGGGGTGTTTCCGAAATCAGCGTCATCTGAGAGCATGTAATCGGTCCAGTGGGCCAGGGAATGCGGCCGGGCGGCTTTAACATAGGCATCATGGTTGCCGGGGATAACGGTAACATTTTCAGGAGTTCCCAATGACTCCAGCCACTGGCGGGTTTGGCGAAATTCAGCCGGCAGGCTCAGATGGGTCAAATCGCCGGTAACCGCAATATGATCGGGCCTGGTATCGGCCATGTCGTGTTGCAGTGCCGTGAGAACGCTTTGGCGGTGCTCGGTGCTGCGGTGCAGTCGCCATTTCAGATACCCGAAAATTCGTTTGCCCAGAAGTTCCCCGAACTTGATACCGGCAATACAGGATATATGCGGATCGGAAATATGGGCCAGTGCAAAGGTTTCGCCGCCGGAGGGGGCACCGGCCATGTCATCAGCATCAAACGTTACAGAAACCATCAAAAGTTACCCTGCCAGATATCGTATATTATGTTGAAAATAATAATCTTCTACAAGTTCAGAGTTTATGCTACTTCTATTATTCAACTTATGAGCGAAGCGAACCTAGTTGTATAGGAATTGTGTATCTATTGCAACACGCCGATAGGAAAATTTGCCATGACAATTTATGCACACATTATCAAAGACAGCCCGGTGCAACACTGGGGATTGACGTCCCGTCAGCGTATACGGCGGGTGCTCAACAGCGCCGGTGTCACCGATATCGTCGATGATATTGCATCACTGCCGGAAACCGGTGCGGTTATATTGTTGCGGGGCGATTACCTGTTTGATGACCGGGTGATCAAATATGTGGCTGATTCCCAGGAGTTGCTGCTGCAGGTCAGGGATGGCCGGGCCATGGTGGTAGTGGCTGCCAGGGTTTCTTCGAATCTGGCCGCCCGGGCAGCGGAGGTTCTTGATGGAACCGCCGCTGCTGGATCTTTGCCGGAGATAAAAACTGAGACCCTGGAGATGCTTTCCATATCTTTTCAACAGCGTTTACTGAAGTTCGAACCGCCATTCGTGCTGCCGATTACTGCTGAAAATCAGCCCGAGCTGGAGCGAAGGCTTTTTGACTGGTCATATAAAGGGGTAACCGACCTGGTTACCAAGTGGGCCTGGCCGTGTCCCGCCCGATGGGTGGTAGGGCAGTCTGTACACCTGGGGCTGCGGCCGAATCACATTACCATTATCGGTTTGCTTCTGGTTATCATGGCCGGATTTTTTTTCGCCCGGGGATGGTATGGCTGGGGGCTGCTGGCAGGCTGGTTGATGACCTTTTTAGATACTGTGGACGGTAAGCTGGCCCGGGTTACGGTAACCTCCAGCCGGTTTGGGCATTATTTTGATCACCTTATTGATTTGGTGCATCCGCCCATCTGGTACATCCTCTGGGGGGTGGGCCTGGGTGCCACCCAACTGGATGTTATCGGGGTGTCACTTGCTGCCGTCTATTGGCTGATTGTTGCCGGATACGTGATCGGACGGCTGGTGGAGGGTGTGTTTCTGGCCTGGCTGGGGAAATTTGGTCTATTTTGCTGGCGGCCGGTTGATTCCTATTTCCGGTTGATTACCGCTCGGCGCAATCCGAATATGATTTTTCTGACCCTGAGCTTCCTGGGGGGACGCCCGGACCTTGGACTGCTAGCGGTTGCCCTTTGGACGATTGCGACCACCCTGTTTCTTATGTTGCGGCTGGCCCAGGCCGGTTCTGTTCATTTCAATTGCGGGCCTTTAGGATCCTGGCTAAAAGAAGTCGATCAGCCCCCGTACAAAGGATCGTTGGCAGTGCGGCTGTTTACGCATAATAGATAAGGTTCAGGGTTATTAAAACAGAGAACCGCAGAATATCGAACATCGAACCGCAGAATGTCGAAGGAAGGAATTACTGTCTATTTTAAAGACAGGGCGGATTTTGTTACAAGCATTAGAACTGCAAAAATAGGAAAATTTATAGAACCCCTGATTTAATATCAGAATCAAATTAATGGTACGGTCTTTTCTTTTTAAAAAATGGATAAAGCGAAGCGATACCATCCTTCGACATTCGATATTCGAAATTCTGCGGTTCTGCGGTTCGCTGTTGCCATAATGCTGAAGGCTAAACCCTAAATTTTTTTATATATGACAGAAACCATATCATCAGATATTTTAGCGCCCGGGCACACTCCCCGCATCGGTGTTCTGATCAACCCTGCCAGCGGCGGCAACAAAAACGGTCTGCCGGGGATACGCCGGACCATTTTGCAATACCCCCGGGCATCCCAGTGTGATGTCCGTAAACCACCGGACGTTTTAGCGGCTCTGGCGGAATTCGCCCGCAACGATGTCAACCTGGTGGTGGTCAACGGCGGTGACGGTACGGTGCAGGCGGCCCTGACGGCCCTTTTGCACCACCGGCCATTTGAAACCTTGCCCCTGCTGGCAGTGCTGCAGTCGGGCACCACCAGCATGACCGCCCGGGATGTCGGATTTGCCGGATCCCCCGTCAAAGCCCTGGAGAAGATTTTCAGATGGGCCGAAGGCGGGCAGGGCGATCCGGTGATCCTCCGGCGTCCGGTGCTGCAGGTGCAAGCCCCCGGTCACGATCCGCGTTATGGAATGTTTTTCGGGACCGCCGGCATTTATCAGGGGATTCAATATTTCCACCGCAACGTGAATTCCAGGGGTTTGAGGGGTGAGCTGGGCCCCGGCATAACCATTGCAAGGTTCCTGTGGGCGGCGGCTTTCCGGCGCAGTAATTTTATATCATCGGTTCCGATTACCATCGCCCTCGATGATAAACCGCCCCAGGAGCTGGACTGCCTGCTGCTTCTGGTCAGTACCCTGGAACGGCTGTTTTTGGGCCTGTATCCCTACTGGGGGGATGAACCGGCGGCCTTGCATTATACGGCCCTGCGATCCCGGCCCCGTCATCTGCTGCAAACCCTGCCGTTTATCCTGCGGGGCCGCAATAACCGCCTCGCCAGGCCGGACAACGGTTACTTCAGCCACAATGCCAGCCAAATCAGGCTCAATCTTGACAGCGGCTTTACCCTTGACGGACAGCTTTACACGCCTGCAAACCGCCGGGAGCCAACTGTGGTGCAATCCGGCGCCACCGCCGCTTTTTTACGGTTATAGCCATGGAAATACCGCCTGAACTGATCAGCGCCATCGAGCGCAATGTGTTTCGCAAAGCGTCGCCGGCGGTGCAGGTTTTAATTGATGAAATTCTTGCCCGCCACGGCCGGGCTGCCCAGGGCATTTTATATTACGGCTCCTGCCTGCGCAGCGGTGACGACCTCGATGGGCTGGTGGATCTTTACCTGCTGGTGGACAGCTATCGCCACGCCTATTCAGGACGGGTACCGGCCATGCTGAATGCCCTTTTGCCGCCCAATGTCTTTTACCTGGAGCGTCCGTTTGAAGGGCAGACCGTCAGGACCAAATATGCGGTCCTGTCCCTGGCCGATTTTCAAAAGGGGACCTCGCGACGCTGGTTTCACTCTTATCTCTGGGGACGGTTTGCGCAGCCGACCGCCATCCTCTACCACCGCAATGAAGCGGTGGCCGGGCTGATGGTCGATGGCCTGGCCCAATCCGTGTTAACCTTTACCCGGCGCGCGCTGCCCCGGGTACCCGCCGAATTCGGCGCCCGGCAGTTGTGGGGCCGGGGGCTGGCGCTTTCCTATGGCGCCGAGCTCAGAACCGAGCGGCCGGAAAAGGGCGCCCACCTTTTTGATGCGGCCCCGGCCTACTATGCCGAGGTCACCCGGCTTGCCATGGATACGGGTTTGTATCCGGTTGCCGCCCTTGCCGGCACCGATCCCCCTCGATACCGGGCCCGTATTTCCAGCGGCGAGCGATTTGCCAGCCGTTTGGCCTGGGGCCTGCGATCCTGGCAGGGCAAACTGCTGTCTGTGTTAAGGCTTGTCAAAGGCCTGGCCACCTTCGACAACGGTATCGATTACATCCTGTGGAAGATCAAGCGCCACTCCGGCGTCACCGTGGCGGTGGAGCCCCGCCTCAGGCGCCATCCCCTGCTGGGGATGTGGGTGGTGGCCTGGCGCATATACCGCCGCGGCGGCTTCCGTTAAAAGTGGCATCAAAACCCCATCTCACGCCCATATACTGCGTTGCGATTTGATTTTAAATGCTCACGTACTTCATGTACGCTCCGCTTTAAAACCGTAATCGACGTCTCGTCTTTGGACGCGTTATGGGGTCTTGATGCCACTTTTAGTGTAATTCCCAACAACTACTCGCCAAAACAATCCGTCTAACACCAACTCGTTTCTTCTCCCTTGATGGGAGGGTGGTCACCATCGGCGCCTCGCTCTTGAACGTAAGCTCCTATTTTTAACCGGCAAACGCGGAAACGGGCCAACGGCTAACGGGCCAACCGGCCAACGGTTAAGGAGCAAACCTATCTGCAATCTTTTATGAGCCGACTATGAAAGTCTTTATTGACATTTTTTGGTACAATTTGTAAAAAGGTTTATCTGATTCAGCCATAGTTCGAAAACAATACGAATCAAGCATCCATCCACTTTCACCCGAGGAGAGACCCTATGCAACTCACCCAACCTGAAATTATTCAGATTTTAAGAAAGCGGGCCAACCTCAACCAGGCCGAGCTCGGCTCCCGGGCGTTCAACACGAACATGGATTCAGGGCGCACCAAGATCAAAAATATCGAGCTGGGGCGGCAGCGGCCGACCGAGGATGATCTCAGGCAAATTGCCGAATGCCTGTCAGTCCCCCGGAACAGCTCATGGCGGCCGATGATGGCAAAGCAGCGCCGGTCGGCGTGGGCAACGGCGCCGTATTGCTCTCGCAAAAGGTTCTTGACATGTTTCCTGATTTGGGAAATTATCTGGAAATGCTCGAAAATGCGGCAGGGATAGAAGATTTCGAGCTGATTGAATATCTGGCCGGAAAAATCGGTGACATTATGAGCAGCGGCCCGGCTGCTGATTCTGCGTCTCACCCCACCATCACCGCTGACATCGAAGGAGGCTAGACTGTGGCAGATACACCCCAGACCTTTGAACGCAAGCGCGATTTTTACCTCCAGCTCATGCGCAAAGCACAATTGCTGGACGATCAGGTATTGGTAAAAATGATCCTCAAAAAGCTCGCCGGCCTCGGCACCGCGAGCGCCGTGTCCACTGCCGGCGGATGCACCGTTATCCCCTTTCCCATGGGCCACTCCCCGGCGGATTTAAATGCCTTTGAGCCTACCTCGTGGTGGGTACTGTTTAAGCTGACCCTCGCCATTCCGGGGAGCCTGGTAGGCTTGTTCTTTCTTTCCATCTATTATATGTAATCCGCAACACCGGGTAACCCAACCGGCAATCGGGCCAACGGGCTCAATCGGCCAACCGGCAAGCTCCCCCCTATGGACAAATGTACATTGGCAAGCCATATCAGCATGCATTCAGATTTGAGAATCCCCGATTGACAGCTGACCCAATTCTAAAATTATCTTGCGGTTGATCATTGGTGAAATCCCCCCGTTGTAAAAGGGCACAGGGGAATTTTTATCTGGCGCAGAATTATAATTGCCGTATGAAGTTCACCAGATCCCAAATCTGGTTTTCGGCCAACGGGTCTTTAAAGGACGGCATATCCCCGCGGCCATTGGTAATCTTCCAGGCGAAATCGCCGTCGGAATGGTGACCGGCGCGCTGGACTAAATCGGTCGGTTTAGTTTTCAGATTATTTTGCCAGTACGCCGTCGCCACGCGCCTGTTTACCATGGCACAGGGCGCAGTAGTGCTGGAATAACTGTTTACCCCTGGCCGCAGAGTCCTGGTTCCCGGCGCCGGGGTTGGAGCGGTCGGCCGCTTCCCGGGGCGCTTTCCAGCCATGAGCCAATAGAAGGCTGGGAACGCCGGCCAGATATATCATCAGCACGCCGATGGCCGCGCCGGCCATAAATTTTTGGGACGATTTCATCATTCACTCCTTCTAACTACCTGCTATGAGCCATGAGCTATCAGCTAATTTTCATGTTTGCATTTCTCGAAACATGCAAATTAAGGCAGGCACGCCAGGACATTTTTTATAAATTCATCCGTGTTCCATGTTTGCCTGTCCGAGGTGGCGCCGAATCGAACCAGCACGAGTTTTCTGGAAGGGATCACAATGACTTTTTGCTCCTGAAATCCAAGGGCCGCAAATGCGTCCGTGGGTGCAGCGGGCCATCTGCGGTCATCCCGGTTGTCTGCCGAACCGGCGTTGAGCCAGGTATGGGCGCCATACTCACCGCGAGGCGCTTTCGGCGTGGGCGTGGTGGTGTATTTAACCCATTCTGGGGGCAAAATTTCCTCGCCCTGCCAGACCCCGTCCTGCAGGTATAAAAGTCCGAAGCGGGCCCAGTCCCTGGGGGTGGCAAAGGTGTAGGACGACCCCACAAAAGTTCCGGATGAATCCGGTTCCAGCACGGCGCTGAACATGCCGATTTTGTCGATTAATTCCTCGTAAATGAACCGGTAGTAGTATTCATGGTCTTTTTCCACTGCCCGGCGGACGATACCGGCGACGATGTTGGCGGTGCCGCTGGAATAATACCATTTGGCGTCGGGCTGTGTCTCAAGCTGTTGGGCGGCGGCATAGGCGCCAAAATCATAACTGCCGTATAACATATAGGTCGCATCATAAAGGGGGGCATAGACTTCCTCGAACTTTAAACCGCTGCTCATCCGCAGCAGTTGATCCAGGGTTATTTTTTTGCGGTCGTCACCCGCCTTTTGCCAGGCCGGCACCGGGGCCGGCTGCATGATATCCAGCCGTTTTTGTTTGACCAGAATTCCCACCAGGGCATTGGTAACGGTCTTGCTCATGGACCATCCCAGCAGGGGCATGTCTTTGTCGAATCCGGGGGCGTATCGTTCCGCGATCAGTTGACCGTCATAGACAACCACCACGGCCCGGGTCTTGCGCGGTTTTTCCGGTCCGGGTTCGGCAAAGGCCGCCTCCAGTGCGGCCTCGAGTTTTTGGCGGTCCACCCCCATGCCGGAGGGATCAACCGGTCCCCGGCCGCCGTCCGGCCAGGGCAGATCCGCACGGTGTCGGGGCCGGGCTTTTGTGAAATTGGGCGGCACCAGTTTCTGACGGGCCATGTCATCTGCGGTGGTGCCGATCACCAGTGCACAGCCGCAGCCCTCACGGTATATGGCAGTCAAATTAAATAATCCAAAGGAACTGGATGACACCGATTTTTGCTCCCGGTCTATCCGGTAACTGACAATGTTGGCCAGGGGGTTGACCGGTTTGATATCTTCGACAAGCACGATCTCGGGATCCCTGCCTGAGATGAAGGTGCTCGAGCACAGGTATTTGGCAACAAAGCCGGTGCCGATAGGGGCGGCTTTGCTAAACAGCCAGCCGGCGACCAATATCACTGCGATCAACAGCACGGCTGACAGGGTTAAAATAATTTTTACACCGCGTTTCATATGAGCCTCCAGTCTTGAGTTAAATCCAGACCTGAAAATTTATTTAAAGCTGCCCCCATACTTAATATTTGGTGTGCTTCAATTCAACCTTTTCTTTCCAAAAGTGCCTGATGGTCAGCTGCCGTGGGGCAAAGGGGCGTTGACAAACCCGGCCATCATTCGTAATTTGAGATAAATCTTTCCGGCAATACAGCGATTGTCAAATAACATTAAGGATAAGAGCCGATGCCCCACCCCAAAAACGCCATGGAAATATTTCAGCTGCTGGACAAATCCAATTGCCGCGAGTGCGGTGAAAAGACCTGCCTGGCATTTGCCGGCGCGGTTTTCACGGGCACCAAGCAGCTTGACCAGTGCCCGAAGCTCGATGGGCAAACCATCGCACGCTTCAGCGGGGATTCCGGAAACCGGAAGGCGGTCGAGCAGGAACGGGAGGAGGCCCTGGGAAGGCTGCAGGCCAAAGTCGCCGGAATCGACCTGGCGGCAGCCGCTGAAAGAATCGGTGCCGATTTTGCCGGCGACCGGCTGACACTCAAAGTGCTGGGCAAAAACTTCAGCGTCGACACCCGGGGCAAACTTTACGCGGATATCCACGTCAATGCCTGGGTCGCCGGCCCGTTTTTCGATTATGTCCTTTACGGCAAAGGCCTGCCGCCGTCGGGCAGCTGGGCGTCTTTCCGGGAGTTGAAAGACGGCAAAGAGCGCTATCCCCTGTTCCAGAAACGCTGTGAAGAGCCCATGAAAAAGGTGGCCGACACCTATACCGATCTTTTTGACGACCTGGTCCACATTTTCAGCGGCCGCCAGGTGGAGGAGCAGTTCGAATCCGACATCTCGGTGGTGTTGCACCCGTTGCCGCGCATTCCGATGATGGTCTGCTACTGGAAGCCCGAGGACGGGCTGGCATCCAGCCTCAATCTTTTCTTTGATAAAGTCGCAGACGACAATCTGGACATCGGTTCGGTGTTTTCCCTGGGGGCGGGCATGGCCCACATGTTTGAGAAGCTCGCCCTGCGGCACGGCTTTCCCGAGGCGGCGACCTTCCGGTGATGGGTAAAACAGACCGCCTGATGTATTCACCGCAGAGACGCAAAGTACGCAGAGATATTTTGTATTTTGCTTTCAGTTGAGAGGACTGAAAGCAAAAGGCAACTCGCCCTTCGTGCATCAATCGTTGGATTCCATAGGCCCAATTTACCAGGGTTGGGAGCACTTCGTCGGCTATTTGGATATTTTTAAGGAATATTTACCAAAGGCAATGGGTTTTTATGTTTTCCGGCGTCTCAGCGGAAAACATAAACATATAATACTTAGCGATCTTTGCGTCTCTGCGGTGAATATTTTTTTCAGAATTGGGCTGCATTGCTGGACTAAAATTTGGAAGGGCTGGCTGACCATCCTCGCAACTTTTGCGCCTTCATCCGACCCGGCGAAGTCAATCCGTGCACCCGGCCTTTGGCCCAGAAACGCAGCCCCAGGCCGGCATCCAATTTCATATTTGATTGCATCCGACATTGACCTGGAGGGCTGATTTGCTATAGGTTAAAGGATAGGGCTGAAAGCTCAAAGCCTGACGTTCAGAATACCAGCTTTGAGCTTTCAGCCTTGAGTTATGAGCTGCGAGCATGGCAAGATTTAAGCGATTATGTACTGATAAGCGATTGTGTTGATCGGAACTATAAGGAGGAGATCTAAGCATGGACGAAAAATTCAGAAAAGCAGCGGAAGTGATCTGCAAACAGGGGATGGTTCAGTTTCCGGTCAGTGACACGGCCATTGCCATCGTGAAGGCGGTTGTCGGGGACAATGCCGGGGAACTGGACCTGATAGATGCCTTTCGCGAAAAGCCTTCCCAGACAGCCGAGCAGCTGGCAGCGTCCAGCGGGTTTGGGGCTGACAAAGTCGATCAGCTGGCGACCAGCCTGGCGAAAAAAGGGCTTGTTTTCAATCAGCCGAGTTCGGCCGGGGTTATGATCTACCGGCTTCTGCCGCTGATGCTGGTGGGGGTCATGGAATACAAATTCATGGTGCCGATGACCGGCAGCCAGGAAGAAAAAGACCTGGCCCTGCTGTTCGAAAAGCTGCTGAAAGAACTGCGCGCCGAGATCCAGGGAAACTACGATGCCCTGATGCCGCTTTTCAACCAGGCCCCGGCCGCCGACCGCACCGTGCCCACCCGGGTGGCCGAAGACGGTCGGCCGATCACGATTATTCCGGTCGACAAGAGCCTGGAAGTTTCCGAAGAGTTCATCCTGCCCAGCCAGACCGTCGAGGACATCATCAACAAGTTTGACGACATCGCCGTCGGCTACTGCTTTTGCCGCCAGCGGCGAAGCCTGCTGGGGGACCCTTGCGACACTTCGGCGCCGACCTTGAACTGCTTTACCTTCGGCAAATCGGCCCGCCACACCGCGGCCCAGGGGTTTGCCAAAAAAATCACCAAACAGGAAGCCTTGAAGATCATGCAGGAGGCCGAGGGCGCCGGGTTGATCCACAAGGCCTTTCACCCCGGCTCCCGGGAATCCAGTCCCGAAACCAGCATCTGCAACTGCTGCAAGGATTGCTGTGACACCCTCGAGCTCTGGCGCAGCGGCACCCTGCCGATGATCAATTCCACCTACCATCTGGCGGTGATCGATGAGGAAACCTGCAGCGGCTGCGGCACCTGTGTGGAATGGTGCCCCACCGATGCCATTGCTCTCAATGCCGAGGATGTGGCCCAGCGCGATGAAAATGCCTGCCTGGGCTGCGGGGTCTGCTCACGGTTTTGCCCGGAAGAAGCCATCTCACTGCAGGAGGGGCTGAGGAGGGTATTTGTTTTACCGCCTAAATTGCGCGAAGCCTAGTACCTGAATTTTGCACGAGTCGGAGGCTTTCATATGCAAGGCACTTAAGGGCTTGGCTATAGTACACTATGCCGAGCTCTTAATAACGCGGCAGATGAAAGCCTCCGGCTCGCCCGCAGGGTGAAAATTAATGAGATAAGATCGACCAACATCCTTTTTACTTATTGGTATTTGACTTTACTACTATAATTCTTTCAACCTGTCGTTATTTAATATTATTTCAACATCTCATTAATTTTCATGGAAGATTCAGGTAGTACATGGTTTCACACATACGGTAAGGTATAATTTATTGAAACTTTAACGACAATTTGATTTCACCACAGAGGCACTGAGAGCACGGAGATGTATTTTTTCGTTTGCCGGGAGAAGACGGCAAACGGAAAGCATCAATGCGGGAACATAAGGAAATTCTTAGTTCTAATAAGCAGAGCAGTATCGCCCAAAGTGCAGGTTTTTTTGCCCATCGCCGTCTCCCGATGGGCAAGAAGACAAATATCCTCTGTGCCCTCCGTGTCTCTGTGGTGAAAAAATATTACTGCTAATATGTAACCGTAATTACGAATAGGAGCACTTTGAAAGACAGGATCATGACAGGAGATTTTGCACGGCTTATTTTATTTTTTCTGATGGCCGTCATCGGCAGCGCCTGTGCCGGTGGGGTGAAAGATGCCGCCCGTCCGCCGGCACCGTCGGGGGCCGATCCCTTAAATACCATCTATACCATCGAAGATCAGGCCGTGCCCCTGGTCAACGGGCGCTTTTCGGCCGCGGCCGCCCCCGGTTCGGCGACCTGGATCACGGCCGCGGTTTTCGGCCGGCCGCTCTTTGGCGATCTTGACCATGACGGTGATGAGGACGCGGTGGTGGTCATCGTCTATGAATCCGGCGGCTCCGGCACCTTCTACTACATCGCTGCGGCCATCAATCAAAATGGCAGCTACAGGGGGACCGCCGGCTATCTGCTGGGAGATCGTATCATCGCCCAGTTTGTCAGGTTCGACGACGGTCTCGTGGAGGCCCACTATCTTGACCGCCGGCCCATCGAGCCCATGAGCACCCCTCCTACGGTCCGCAAAACGATCCAGCTGAGATTCATTGATGGTAAATTAACCCCTGTAGAGCCTGATGCCAGACAGGAGCAGGTGCTGGAAGGCTGGGTCACCATCGGCCATGAAGTGCGATCCTTTCTGCCCTGCGCGAGCAAAGACGAACACTGGCTCGCGGGGAATTCACCGGCCTTAAAGGAGATTGCGGCCGCCTATGGAAGGGCATTGCCGAAAGCCAGGCCCTACACTCCGCTATTTATGTCCCTGGCTGGCAACATCGAAGCACCGCCGTCAGACGGTTTCGGGGCCGACTACAGCACCGCCTTTTTCGCCACCCGGCTGGTGCGGGTCCGGCCGGCCGGAAACTGCCGGCCGGATTTCATCGTGGTGGCATCCCCCAGACCGGGAGACGCCGTCAGATCACCCCTTAAAATCCGGGGCCAGGCCCGGGGCACCTGGTTTTTCGAGGGCGACTTTCCCCTTATCCTAAAAGACCCCAAAGGCCGCGTCATCGCCCGGGGATACGTCACCGCCCGGGGCCCATGGATGACCAAAGAATTTGTGCCCTTTGAAGGCACCCTCACCTTTAAAAAACCGGCCGCCAGCGGCCGCGGGTTCCTCGTATTCAAAAAAGACAACCCCACCGACCGCCCGGAGTTCGACGACGAGATGGAGCTGCCGGTTCATTTTAAATAGGAAAAAAAGCAGGGTCTTTTCAGACCCTGCTTTTGAGTTTTTTATTCTTAAAGGCGTTATTAATTAAAACACCAACCCTAAACTTTCTTCAATTTTCTCCTGCCAAGCCCCGCAACACGCAACCCGTAGAGCGTTTGTCAAAATAACGTTCCGATAGCGGTGGTTTTTTGGGTCATGTGTGGGTTGTCGATAACGTCTAATATGGCCTTATCCAAACGCTCTAATAGTTTTTCTTCATTTTTACAGACGTAGTTATTGAACCAGCGTGCTTTCATCGTTAGCCAGATGCGTTCTATCGGGTTGAGATCGGGTGAATACGGCGGCAAGTACATCGGTTGCCAGTTATGCCAATTGGTTGTTTTACGTTTGTGCCATGAGGCATTGTCCATAATCAAAATATTAGTTGTTCTTTGAAATGAGATACTTTTATCAGCTTCGTCTAAAAACGCCTGATAGGTAGCCGAGTCAGAATGCGATGCCTCAATGGCAAAAAACTCTCCGCTGCGCGGGCAGACCATGCCGATGACATTGATGCGCAGATGGCCGCCATTTTTGGTCACCCGGGTTTTTCGACCCTTTTTGTCCCAGCGCTTTCGGGGACGCGGATCGCCCTCAAAGCCGGACTCGTCGGCAAACCAGATATCCACATCGGGTCGCTTGAACAGTTGCTCAAGTTTATGCAAAAACGTTTCACGCAACTGCTCATCTTGTTTGTCCGGCCATGGCTGGGGCGTCTTTAGCGCATAGCCTTGTTTGTGAAAAAACCGTACCACCGTCTCATAGCTGCATTGGATCTGATAGGTTTGACTAATGTAGCCATGAAAGGCTTTGGCGGTCCAAAAGCTACGCTGGGCTTGTTGGGGCTCATCGATCAGCTGGACCAATTGCGGTGCCTGCTGATCCTTGATAATGGTCATTCGGCCTGGTCGCTTTTTGACAATCAGCCCGTCGACACCACACTGATTGAAACGGTTAATCCACTTTCTCAAGGCACGATTGGTTACCAGCAGTGCCTTGCAGACAAGCTGTCTGTCGGCACCAGCTAACAGCATCTGGATGGCGCTACAGCGTGTAGCTGTTTCATTGGAACCCACCCGGGAAACTTGCTTGAGCTCTTCGATAGTCGCGTTTTCCGGATTGGCGATGAGTAAAACCCGTGCCATTGATTAACATATGGCACATCGTTCCGTAAAAGTCTAGATTTTTTTTAATAAAAAAAATAATATAGCGGTTGTCATGTTTATTATAATTTCAAGCCGTTACACATTGCAGTGCCGTCTGTTAAAAATATAGCAATCGGAACATATTTATGACAACCGCTATAACACAAGACAATCAGCATCTTGACATCTCGCCACCCAATATTACCTTTAGGTTTGAAAGCTTTAAACGTATCGATCTTTCGCATACATTGCGTGCAAGGCTCCATGTCTCAGAAAAATGAAAAGCCCTAAATCTGATCGACGGCGCTTATGAATTGCTGATGTTTGAGCGATTGTTTTACGGCCCGTGATGATCTTCCCCGGTTCGGTCCCGGTTCCTGATAAACCATCCCGTTATTTTTCATCTTGAAACGCTGCTAGCCCGATCTCCCATTCTACTATCAAAATCGCAGGTCTCCCCTGGCTGCCTGAAGCTTTCCTTTATTCTCTAAAACTTTTAACTATTTACTATATAGGAGAAAAGTCATGTATCTCAAACAAAGAGATCTTTTCAGGTCATTGAACAAGGATTTCATCAATGAAATCATGAATTGCGCTGAAACAGAATCCTACCCGGCCGGTGAAATCCTGTTTCACGAAGGCGATCCGGCCGCCTGGCTTTTTATTCTGCTAACGGGCAGCATTAAATTGACGCCTGGGGCAGACCGGCAGGGCGGTGTACGTGGCCACCCATGCCGGCGAGGTGTTCGGCTGGTCCAGCCTGGTGGGCCGTCCCAGTTACTCGGCTTCGGCTGAATGTATGAATCCCACCAAGCTGCTCCGGTTCGACAAAAACAGGCTGCAAGCGGTCATCGAAAAAGATGCCGCCAGCAGCGCCACCCTGTTCGAAAACCTGGCAGCGATTCTGGGCGAGCGCTTGCTCCGCAGCTATGAATTGAATGCTTCGGCTGCCGGATACGAGGGCTACGCCTCCATCGGCACCGGCCAGGTCATGGAAGTGGCTGAAACCGAACTTTAAACCTGAACCCCGTCCCGGCGCAAGCCGGGACGTTCCATATGAGTGGCCCTGGTAAAAAGATGAGGCATTCGATGTTCAAAAATATTCTTCTGGCCCTTGACGGCTCAGAATCCGGCACAAGCACTGGCCTACGCCGCACTGCGGAGACTACCGGGCCACCCTGTGGCTGGTGCATGTCTTTGCGCACACATCGGATCTGCTGGGGTATGATGATTTTGAGAAACTGTACGCCAAACGCAAGTGCGCGGGGCAGTCAATTCTGGATGCCGCCATTGAAATCTGTGAATCCCCATTTGGGTATATCGGGCAGAAAGACCCGGGGCAATCGATCTTAAATTTTGCAAAAACATCCAGGCGATATCATTTATGGGCACCCGGGGTATGGGCTTAAAAGGCCTCCTGCTAGGCAGCGTCAGCCGCAAGGTAATTCACTACGCCCCCTGCCCGGTAATGGTCGTCCACTAGAAACAGTAAATAGTGATGAGTGAAAAGTAACGAGTAACAAGTGACCAGGAACCAGCGACCAGAGACCAGCCTGCCCTGCAACTTGTCTCGTCGGAGCTTTAGCGAAGTCGGAAGCCAAAGGCGAAGCAGGGTAACAAGAGACCAGTAACGAGTAACAAGTGACCAGAAACCAGCAGCCCGGAACCAGCAAACCTTGACAAAATCCCCGATATCCCTTATTTTACAACCAACTCTGCTCTTTTACATACCCCACCACACACCAACGTTCAGCTTCAGTTTCAGCTATGAGCTGCAAACGAAGTTTGCATTTGGGGGCGAAACGGCTTCGACGGGGACAAAGAAGCTTTGGCTGCATACCGAGCATTTCTGTCAGCTCGTAAATCCGACGGGAACTTAAACATAATCGCAGATGATTATGAATATGCTCTGGCTGCATAAATAGCCAGTGCTCTGTCAGGTTAATCCTGCGGACCTGATAAGGGCATCGACTAGCGGGATAGTCGATTATGGTTGCCTGCATCATAATCGGCGAAACTTTAGCGGGCTAGTCCTTAACGTATCCTGCCTGAAGGAGACGTAAAGGGCGAAACTCAAAATTCAGGATAAGTATGTAGATGCCCAAGTGGAATGTTTGCGGACGCGGGTTCGACTCCCGCCGCCTCCACCATTTTCATCTTAAATAATATCAAGTAGTTAGGAAATAGCCGCACTCCTAAATACCTTATTTTCGGTTGTTCAGAAGTTTACCAGCGCGGTGAAGATGAAGATTAGCAATATTTAGATTTTGCTTGTCTGCTAAAATTCTGCATTTCTTTTCATCACTAACTCCATTGCTTTAAAATAATCCCTTCTATCCTTCTTTATAAATAAACTCACCATCAGTTAAGGCTGCCTAATTTCCAATCTAAAAAAAACCTGCACAAAATGGCAAAATTGCGAAAGCTTGCAAGTGGGGCTATTTAAACAAGCAGCAAAATGTCTTTCCGAACTTGTCTAAATATATATACTTGACAAAATTGGCAAGTTAGTCTATTTAGTCAAGTTATGAAAGATTCAATTAAAAAACAAGCCATGGCGGAAGTCCCCGGTATTCTCGCCAACTTTCTTGAGTTACCGGAAAGCGATGTGAATGTTGTTCCCCAACAGGGTAAAATCGGTCCGGACTTTTTGGTGAAAGCTTCCGGGTTCCATTTCCTAGTGGAGTGTAAAAGCACAGCCGCAAGAGCGCCATTACTTATGGCCTTGCAGCAGATCTCAGAAATTAAGGATTCCTATAAAAAGGACTCCATTCCATTGATCGTAGTGCCTTACATGGGTAAATCAGGAATGGATTTTTGCCAGGATCACGATTTGTCCTGGATTGATCTTTCGGGCAATGCCCACATCAAAGCTCCAAGACTCTTGATTCACGTCGAAGGCCGACAGAACAGATTTAAAAAGGTTGGTAGACCGTCCACTGTATTTGCACCAAAAAGCGCTCGAATTGTGAGACAACTGCTTATTGAGCCGGGAAAAGGTTACAATCAGCGGGAGCTTTCGCAAATAACGGGTCTGGATGAGGGTCATACCAGCAGAATTGTCCGCAGACTGGAAGAACTCAACCTGATCGATAGAGACGATCAAGGATCTTTGAGGCCGTCGGATCCGGATCAGCTTCTTGATGCCTGGCTTGAGATTTATGATTTTTCCAAGCATCAAATCATTAAAGGACACATTGCCGCACGATCGGGCGAGGAACTCCTCAAACGGATGTCCCAGACCCTGGCTGAGCAACAAATTGATTACGCGGCAACCGGATTGGCCGGAGCCTGGCAGTACACCCATTTTGCCATGTTTCGTTTGGCCACCTTTTTCTTAGCTGATCCGCCCGGAAAAAATCTTTTCGATCTGCTTTATTTCCGGGAGGACGATCGCGGTGCCAACACTTGGCTGGTTGTTCCCAACGATAAAGGCGTTTTCCATGGATCATCAGCCCGCGATGATATTGTATGTGTTCACCCGGTACAGATATACCTTGATCTCAAGCGGCATCCGGAGAGAGCGAAAGAAGCTGCTTCGATGCTTCGCCAGGAAATCTTGAAATGGGGGCGGGATGCCTGAAAAACCTTCATTTGCCTTTGATTACAAAAGAGAAGATGTAGAGTTGGTGAGGCAAACCTGCCTCTATGTTGCCACGAAACTCGGCGATCTTTTAGATGATCTTGTGGTCGTCGGCGGACTGGTGCCTTCGCTCCTAATTCCGGATGAATCGCTTCCAGCAGGCGAAGATGTTCATATCGGAACCATGGACCTTGATCTGGGCCTTTCTTTAGCCCTCCTTGATACGAAACGATATGAGGATCTTACGCTTAGACTTTACAGAGCCGATTTTAAGCCGGACGAGAACGAAGAAGGCAATCCTGCATTGCAACGATGGAAGATTACGCCGGCCACTGATTTGAAGGTGACCGTAGATTTTTTGATTCCGCCAAGCCTTGCAGCTGACAAAGGAGGGGATCTACGCCATATCGAAAAAGATTTTGCCGCGGTCATAACGCCAGGCCTTCGCTTGGCCTTTCAGGATAAAAAGAAGGTTTCTTTGAAAGGTCTCACACTGTTGGGTGAAAAGGCGAATCGCGAAATTTGGGTGTGTGGCCCGGGTGCATTCGTCGTGCTGAAAGCCTTGGCTTTTGATCAGAGGGGTGAGAACAAAGACGCGTATGATCTTTATTTCGTGATCCGCAATTACGGCAGTGGCGTGGATGACGTTTGCAAATGCCTCAGCCCATTGCTCAAGGAGGTGGAAACAAAAAAGGCGCTTGAAATATTGAATCGTGACTTTTCGGAACCTGATGGCGTTGGCCCAAGCCGTGTCGCCCAGTTCCAGTATGCAGGGCCGGATGCTGACCTCCAGGCGGATGTCGCCGGTTTTATTAAGGAACTTGTTGACCAAATGCGATCATGCGACATGATAGACATCGTTTCAGAATACATTCGAGATCTGATATGAGCAAAAATGACTATCGAATATCCGTAATTGCTGATGATCGTGAAAGAAAAAGCGAAGTCATACAGTTTCTGTCGGAAATGAAAAATGTTTCTGTGGGTATTAAACGCCTTTCTCTTGGAGATTACCTTGTTGACAATCGGCTGGTATTTGAGAGAAAGACGCTGAATGACTTTGCGTTATCCATTATTGACGGTAGACTTTTCAGCCAGGCGATACGATTGGTTAGCTCAAAATATAACAGTGTGTTGCTATTAGAAGGTACAGGGAAAGAACTGACCGAAACCGGTATTCGCAGAGAGGCAATGCAGGGAGCTCTTATTACTGTCAGCATAGTTTTAGGAGTTCCTGTTTTGCGGTCCAAAAGTCCTTCTGAATCTGCCCATTTGATTTTATATACAGCACGGCAGATCAAATCCCTTGCCAGAGGGGCAGTTCAAAGACACGGCAGCCGACCGAAAGGTAAGCGTAAGAAACAGCTTTTCATTTTACAGGGCCTGCCGGGTGTCGGCAGCGAGAGAGCGGCCCGGTTGCTGGATGAATTTGGAAGTGTGGAGGCCGTCGTAACAGCAACCAGTAAAGAATTGCAATCTGTTGAGGGCATTGGAAAAAATATCGCTGACGCGGATAAAGTGGGCAGTAAGGGAACAAATGCAGCCATACGGAGTCATTGATGAATTTCCAATTTGAAAAGCTTTACATCATCGGTCCCTGTTTCAAGTATCAAAAACAAATACCTTCCTGATCATCTTCAAACCTACCATCGCCGGAATACCAGAGTTCTTCTTTGAGTTGCTCATAGACATTAAAGACAATAGAGCAAATAGAACAGTTCTCCACGACACCCCATAATCTGAAAATAAATTCTTTCTTATGAAGATGAGGATATGATTTACAATCTTTTGGACGATGCGAATAAATTGAACATAAATTGTTTTTCAAAAACGGGCAGGGTTTTTCCTTGAAAACAAAGTTTCCTTCCTCTTTGTCGAATTTCAGATACTTCTTTTTGAATTGAGGCACCGAAATCCCCAAGCCTTCGCAGCATTTCTTGATATCTTCCCGATCAAGGAGAGGCTGGACTTTTTTGCAGCAGTTTGCACATATTGTGCAATCGATTTCTGAAGAAATTCCTTGGTTAAGTTCATGGACTATCACGTCCATTTCTTCGATAGTCGCATCATACCCCTTCAGGAATGCCCGGAAATCCCAATTCTTTTGCTCATTTTTTTCAGATAATGTTTTAATTTTTTTTAAATCGGTCTCGAGTTTCATGATCACCTTGAATGAATTCGAAATGTTAAAATTTCTCGGCTGTTATGCCATATGCATATTTAAGAATAAGTGTCAAATGGTTGAGCAGTGAACATCTGTTGCAATTATTTTGGAAAATGATCAGCTGGTTCTTGCGGATAGAGATGACTAAAATTTTGCTATTTGCTTTAAGATGAAATCAATTAATAAACAAAAAAGTTGTTCACATGTTGTTCAGACGTTGTTCACCAAAAAATTAATATATTGAAATTATTGATAATATTTGACATTGGCCCGGGTTCGACTCCCGCCGCCTCCACCATTTATATATAATATATTCAAATACTTATACATTTTTGATTCATTCGGTAAATTTCATTGGTACGAGAACAACTCGATCACATCCAGCCTGAAATGACAAGACGCTTTGCAAAAAGGACACAAAAATTATAGCATGAGTCACAAATGCCAAGACATCGTTTACCCAAAAGATGGCAAAAATATTTTGGCCAAATTTTCTTAGTGGTTAAACGTAGGTTGAACCTCGTATCTGAAATTTTGAAGCCGCTTCTATTTATCTTGGGGCTCTTCGACAATGATAATTTCCTGGTTTTTTTCAAACGTTTTCTGACCGATTCCCGACACCTGCATTATCTCTTCCGGCGTTTTAAATGGGCCGTATTTTTCGCGATACGCAATGATTCTGTCTGCATATTTAGAACCGACTCCGTTGAGCTGCATCAATTCTTTCGCTGTAGCTGTGTTTATGTTTATTGTTTCGACATCACCGGCGATGATCTGGATGACGCTGATCAGTACGAATAAACTCACTACCAACACTGCCAAAAAAAACTTGCGATTCTGCATTTTTCTATCCTTTTTCTATAGTTATTGATGCTTTTCTGTGCAATGGTGAACTGGGGTCGGACCACGGTAAATATCTGATAATTAATAGCATTTTATTAAAATTGGTCCCTTATTCGGGCTTAAAGTGATGTTTTTGACCCCCAAATGGGCAGTCTAAGAATAAACCAACCACCAGGCATGCACCGCCCGTATTTGCCTTAAATGCATCTTTTTGGTAGCAAAATTGGCGTTCTAAGGTAGCAAATCGGCCTAATTTTCAGGCTTATACCAAAGATAACTGTATGTTGCCCTGGTCCGACCCGGTCCTCGCGGTTTCCCCATAAGGGAATTCGTTACTATTTATTCTTCCAGTTGGCTGATAAATTGATCCACCGATAACGTCTGCCCCAACAGCGGGAATATTTTCTGTTCGGAGTGATTTTGCTCTTCTTCTGAATTGGTAGCGGTAGCATCTTTTATTACCGTAACCCCATAGCCCCTGTCATAAGCTGTACGGGAGGTGCTTTCAACACAGAAATTGGTCAAAAACCCACCGATAACTACGTTCTTAATATTGCCTTCCTTTAACAGTTCGTCCAAATTGGTATTATTAAAGCCGCATAAGGTGCATTTACCGCCGACAACCTTATCCCCTTCCTGCGGTTTTAATTCGTCGATGATTTCTGCTCCCCAAGTTCCCTCGCGAAAGGCATCAGTGTCTGCCACAGCTTTGACAATGCCCTGCATTTGATGATCTTCAAAATATTTCTCATTAAATACAAAAGGGGAATGGATAATCTGCGCACCTTTTTTACGAGCTTCCTCGGCCAATTTCATAGCGTTGGGGATTGTATTCTGTCGGGAGATTTCCGCCTGTACACCGCCATGTAATTTGCCCCCTTCTTTGCAAAAATCATTTTGAAATTCTATTAGAACCACTGCTGTTTCTTTTGCCTTCATTTTGTTGCCTCCTTATCAATTTTTGTCGGGTTTTTCGTTGTCTTTCTTCGGCGAAGACTCTTCGCCGTAAACCTCAACATAGGCGTTATGAGAGATGCAACCTTTTTCCCAGTGATCTCTCACTTTCTTGCCGATTAATGAATCCGGATATTTACGCCCTATATTGCAGCCAGGGCATATCTTGCTCCATCCCGCCAAAACCTTTTTCATTTCCATTATTTCCTCCGTTCGGTTATTTTCAATTAATATGACCGCAACCCACAGAAATTTTATTCGATACAATCCGCATACCCGAATACCTCTCTGCCGCCTATCATGGCCATATCATTTGTAACTGGCATTGAAAGGCAGAAGGCGCCTTCTTCTCCATTGTACTCTGCCAATAGAAAAAGAGCGCTTTCCCGATAGGCCACGCCAAAATTGGTCTTAGGGTAATTGGCAACAAAAGCTGCTCCGAATGGTATTGGCGAAGGCTTCAGTGGCGGGGGAAGCAATTTCTCGACAATTGCAGCTTTAGTCTCAAAATAAACAGTTAATGCCTCGGCGTCATAAAACTCAGCATTTTCACGATAATTATCAGCGGCCTCTTCTAAAGTTGTAACAAAACCCATAATTCAGGCCTCCTCATTCATTAAAGTGATATGGACTCATGTGATTAAGCCATATAAAGCGATAAAATGGATCAGATAGAATTTATTAAGGGGTCAGATCTTTTAAATTGCCAACAACAGATGAATATGGTTTGAAAGAGCCATGGCAAGGCCGCTGAGAATACAGTATCCTGGTGTGAATTATCATTTGATGTATCGAGGAAACGGTCGCGAGGATATTTCTGTAACAGACCAAGATTTAAGGATTTGAGACGGATGGCCCATGAGCTAAGTTATCGTTACAGTAACTATAAGCAGAAAGAAATCGGCGTCATCTTTGGAGTAGATTATAGCACCGTCAGCCAGAACCGAGCGTGTTTGAAAAATAAATTAAAACCAAGCCGGAAATTGAAGAAACAATTTGATCAATTTTTAGAGCATATCGATAATATGTCAAATCAAAAGATCTGACCCCTTTTCGTTAGGCGCCAAACAATGATATTCCGTCGGATCACATCAACTAGAGCCTTGATAAGTCTTACAGACGGCAGCCTGCCAGTCCCCAAAATGCAAATTTATAAGATTGCTTTTTGCCTGGCCAGCACGCGCGATTCTCAGACAGCCGTCGATAAGACATAACTCCAAGCTAATTCATACACGCAGGAGAAGCAGGAGCTTCTCCCTTTTTATAGGTTTTATCCTCCGACTTCGCCAGGAGATAGGTCCCGCCATGCACGGTCGACACTGCTCCCTATGGTGCCAAAGAGGTCATCAAGCTCATTTTTCATCGGTGACCAGTCAGACGGACACTCTGTTTCGAGATTCTTTACACGCATCTGCGCATTGACAACTTCCTGCTCCAGCTGTCCAATAAGGGGAAGAATCTTTTCCTTCTGCTCTGTTCCATAGCTGTCAGCGACCTTCTTCATAGCCTCTAGTTTCTCTTTCCATGCTGTCACTTCTGATAGCATGGCCTTACAGTAATCTTGCACTTGCATGTTTAATCCTTTCTTTTCTACTCTGTTTGTATCCCGCTGCATATATGGCTTGCAGCACCCTGTTAGGCATTCCACTAAGCCGGAACCACGTACTTAAAAAGATATAATTTTTCGTCTAAACAGGTTACTTTCCATCTTGCCGACATATTATATGATAAGAATTAGTTTGACTCAGTCAAGTCAGATAGAAATGATATATGGGGTCGCGTCTTGCTTAGTGACTAAAAGACAAATAATAAACCATTGATCAAGATTTGACACTGAGTTTTAGACCCCATTTTTACAAGTCAGACGACAATCGACGGAATCAGCTGGAATTTTGAAGCATTTCGCTTGATTCAACCACAAGGATGATTAAGATATTTAGTATTGTCCTTGCGGCCGCCCTGATGTTTATCAGCCCGGTGGCGCATTTTAATAATTATAATGAACATGCAAATAACCATACTGCACCTTTGAAGAATGCCCATGCAAAAAAAACATATATTTCCAATAACAGGTTTCTTAGCGCTTTTCTTCGCTGCAGGCCTTTTACTGTTGCCACAATTGAAAGACGGCGGGGAAAAATCCTCTGGATACGCACTGGCGCGCACACCCTCAAAGGCTCCGGTCCCCGTGATAACCGTCATCGCCGTCAACGAAACATTCACGGAAACACTGGAAGCCCTGGGTACAACCAGGGCCAATGAGTCGGTGGTGATTACCCCCACCCTGGAAGAACGCGTTGTCGGCATTCTCTTTGAAGACGGCGACTCGGTTCGCAAAGGCCAGGTGCTGGTAAAACTGGACGACAGCGAAGCCCGATATCTGCTGGAAGAGGCGAGAGCCACGCTCCGCGAGCAACAAAAGCAATTTGAAAGAACCAGCAAACTGGCAAAGACCAACTCCACCTCACGCTCGAAGCTGGATGAAGAGCGCAGCCTGCTGGAGGTTGCCGGAGCCAGGGTGGCGCTTTTTGAGGTGCGTCTGCGCGATTACACGATACGGGCCCCATTTTCCGGAATTCTTGGCATCCGCCAGATCAGCAGCGGTGCCGTGGTGGATTCGGACACGGTGATTACAACCCTGGATGACACCACCATCATCAAGCTCGACTTCACTATACCGGAAACTTACCTTGGCGTTCTGAAGAACGGAATGAATGTTGCGGCGCGAAGTCCCGCCTATCCGGAACGGAATTTCAGCGGCACCGTATCCGCCATCAGCAGCCGCGTCGACCCCGAAACACGAACTCTGACGGTTCGCGCCCAGATTCCCAATCCGGATCGGTTGCTGAAACCGGGCATGCTGTTGACCGTGGATCTGATCAAAGATCGCTCCCAATCGCTGATTATCCCCGAGGAAGCCGTGATTCTGGATAAGGATCAAAAATTCGTGCTGGTGGTAACGACCGAAAATACGGTTGAAAAAAGAGAGATCGTTACGGGCCGGCGAAGTCCGGGAAGGGTTGAAGTGATCAGCGGCTTGAATGCCGGCCAGCAGGTGATCCTCCAGGGCCTTACCCGCGTCAGGCCGGGCAGTTCCGTCGATGTGGTCGAAATTCGCAAAGACGGCCGCCTCTCCGGTTCTGCGGTTAGGTCATAGTATTAGGTGCCGGTCATGTTCCTATCCGATATATCCATCCGACGCCCGGTTCTGGCGACTGTTTTCAGCCTTTTGCTGGTCGTGTTCGGCGTTATCAGTTTCGAGCGACTGCCGGTGCGGGAGTACCCCGATATCGACCCGCCGGTGGTCTCGGTGGAATCTCAGATATCCCGGTGCAGCGGCAGCGGTCGTCGAGACCCGTGTGACTCAGATCGTCGAAGACGCCATCAGCGGTATTGAAGGGATCCGCTCGATTGATTCTGAAAGTCGTGACGGGATTTCCGAAGTTACGGTGGAATTTTATCTCGACCGGGACCTAGAAGCCGCGGTCAACGACATACGGGATCGCGTTTCCCGCATCTTAGACAACCTGCCCGAGGAGGCCGACCCTCCCGAAATCTTTAAAGTCGATTCCAACAGCAGCGTCATTATGTGGCTGAACCTGGTCAGCGATCGAATGGACGGACTGGAGCTCACCGACTATGCTGAACGCTTCCTGGTCGATCGCTTTTCGGTGCTGGACGGCGTCGCGCGGGTATGGGTGGGCGGCGCTCGCCGTTACGCCATGCGTATCTGGCTCGACAAAACGGCCCTGGCCGCCCAGGATGTTACCGTTGCTGACGTCGAGCAGGCGCTGCGAGACCAGAATGTGGAGCTTCCCGCAGGCCGCGTGGAATCGATGCGTAAAGAGTTTACCGTTCGGGTGAAGCGTTTATATAATTCCGCTGAAGATTTCGGACGGCTGGTGATCCGGCAGGGCGCCGGCGGGCACCTGATTCGTCTGCGAGACGTGGCACTCGTGGAGCGGGGCGCTGAGGACGACCGCAGCGTGCTGCGTGGCAACCGTATTCCGATGGTGGGTCTCGGAGTCGTGAGGCAGTCTAAAGCCAATACCCTCGATGTGGCCCATGCCGTAAAGCGGGAAGCTGTTATCGTCAACGAAACCCTGCCCGAAGGCATGGAGTTGATCCAAAGCTACGACACTTCCGTTTTCATTGAGGCCTCGATTCTTGAGGTATACAAAACCCTGGCCATCACGGCCGTTTTGGTGGTAGCGGTGCTGTTTCTGTTTCTCGGCAGCCTGCGGGCCACCATCGTGCCGGCCGTTACTGTGCCCGTGTCCCTGATCGCCACTTTTGCCGTTTTATCGATAATGGATTTCTCAATCAACCTGTTGACATTGCTGGCCATGATACTGGCCATCGGCATGGTGGTGGACGATGCCATCGTCGTTTTGGAGAATATCTTTCGCCGCATTCAACTGGGAGAACCGCCTCTGCTGGCGGCACTCAGGGGGACACGCCAGGTCGGTTTTGCCGTGATTGCCACCACTTTGGTGCTCCTGGCGGTTTTCGTTCCGATCACCTTCATGCAGGGCAACACCGGGCGGCTTTTTTCTGAATTCGCCATTGCGCTGGCTGGAGCTGTGTGTCTCTCGAGCTTTGTTGCTCTCACCCTGTCTCCGATGATGTGTTCCTGGATCCTGAAGCCGCGACCTCAAGGGATGTCTTCGAATCAGTCCCGGCTAACACGCCTGCAGGAAGCGGCCGCAGAACGCTACGGCGGCCTGCTGGTCAGGCTGATGCAGCGCAAATGGGTTGTCGCCGTTTTTTTTGCGTTCATTCTGGCCGCCATCCCCTTGTTTTACTCCCTAATCGATAAGGAATACGCTCCGTTGGAGGACCGCGGCGCTTTTTTCGTGATCGCCGACGGCCCTGAGGGCGCTGGATTTGATAAGTCCTTCGAAATGCTGGAACGCATGGAAGAAGTCTTGATGCCGCTGTATGAGAATGGTGAGGCGACCCGTGTGTTGCTGAGACTGCCGGCTTCTTTTTCAAGCACCAACGAAGTCAACAGCGTCCGGGGAATCGTGGTGCTCAGTCAGTGGTCGGAGCGCAACCGTTCCATGCAGGAGATTATGTTAGATGTCAATCGCAAGCTGGCGGCACTGCCTGGATACCGTGCCTTTTCCGTTGCGCGTCGCGGCCTGGGGGGCGGAACCGGAAAGCCGGTGGAATTCGTGCTGGGCGGAAGCGATTATGGTGAACTGGCCCGCTGGCGTGACACCCTGATCGCACGTGCCGAAGAAAACAGCGGGCTTGCCAACCTGGAAAGTGATTATAAAGAAACCAAGCCGCAATTGGAAATCATCATCGATAAAGATCGGGCCGCCGATCTGGGGGTAAGTATTGCCCAGATTGGTCGAACCCTGGAAACCATGCTTGGTTTTCGAAAGGTAACCACTTACATTGATCGAGGCGAAGAATACGATGTGATCCTCGAAGGAAAAAGCGAGCAAAAGAGCACACCCACTGATATCCGCAACATTTACGTCCGGTCGGAAACCGGCCGCGGTGAACTGATCCCGCTCTCCAGTCTGGTATCCCTGAGAGAATTTGCCGATTCGGCAGCCAGGAACCGCTTCAACCGTTTGCGGGCTATCACTCTGACTGCGACCCTCCAGGACGGCTATTTGCTCGGAGATGCACTTGCATACCTGGAGAAAATTACCCGGGAGGAACTGGGCAGCGCACCGGTCATCGACTTCAAGGGGCAGTCTCGCGAGTTTGTAGATGCCTCCCGCGCATTGGTCTTTGCATTCGGTCTTTCCCTGCTGGTCGTGTTTCTGGTGCTGGCCGCGCAGTTCGAAAGTTTCGTGCATCCCTTCACGATCATGTTGACGGTGCCGCTGGCGGTGGCGGGGGCCCTGGGCGGCCTTTACCTGGCCGGAAGCTCTCTCAATGTCTATAGCCAGGTCGGTATCCTGGTGCTCATCGGACTGGCAGCCAAAAACGGCATTCTAATCGTTGAGTTTGCCAATCAGCTGCGTAACAAGGGAAAATCGGTCTCAGAGGCGATCCTGGAATCAGCCCGGACGCGATTGCGACCCGTGCTGATGACTTCGGTATCTACTGCCATCGGAGCCGTTCCCTTGGTCCTGGCCACCGGGGCCGGCGCTGAAAGTCGATTCACCATTGGAATCGTCATCATCTCCGGGGTGGTGCTGTCCACCGTCCTGACCCTGGTTTTAGTCCCGCTGGCCTATTCACTTCTCGCCAGTTTCACCCCGGCATCCAATCGTATCGATCGCGAAATTGAAGCCCTCGAGCACGACCTGCTGAACTGATTAATAAAGGTATCTTTTCGACGGTAAAAAAGGCAAACTAAGGCCGAAAATCGTCCTTGTTTTTAGGCTCACGTCCTATTTGGCGACGTCCTGCCTTGGTCCGACCCCAGTTCCACAGTTCCAATTGGACACCAGTTCCAATTGGCAGTTCCAACAGATTAGAAACGCACAAAAACAACACCATCCGCATCATCCTGAGAATAAACCTTGTCCCATTTACGAAAAGGCCGTGAAAAATTCCATAGAAACTGCTATGTTAAAAATTCTCAAAACGGACTTCGTACTAATTAATGAATAAATAGGAGATCCGCTACAATGAACATAAGGAAAATAGGGTGTTGTTTAAGCAGCTTGGCTTTAATCGCCGGTTTGATCGCATGCGGAAATGATGCCTCTGAAACCAGTCCATCGACTCAGGCCGGACAGCAGAGCCAGGTACCGGTTCAAACTCCTTCTGATCCCCAACTTGCAGAATTCAGTGGAAAAGTAGTAGAGAAACAAGATGCAAGCGTCTATACATATGTTCGCCTGGATGATGGGGCCGGCAATCAAATCTGGGCCGCTGTTCCCCAAACCCAATTGGAGATCGGAGAGCAAATTGCGCTGAAGGGCGGCACGGTTATGACTAATTTTAGCAGTAAAACCTTGAACCGGACATTTGAGTCCATCGTCTTTGCCTCTGGTTTTGTCAGAGGTTCGGATAATAAGACCGCTATGACTTCGGGGGGTGCTAACGGCGGTTCTTCAGGTGCCGTTCAATCCGGGATGAGCCCTCACGGCATGCCTTTACAATCATCCAGCGGCAGCTCCCGCGCAATTGTGTCTTTTGCCGGCGACAAATACCCATGATCTGGTAGTTA
The DNA here is from genome assembly GCA_963766255.1 of uncultured delta proteobacterium. Classification (GTDB taxonomy): domain Bacteria; phylum Desulfobacterota; class Desulfobacteria; order Desulfobacterales; family JAFDCJ01; genus JAFDCJ01. The sequence goes on along the minus strand of CAVXZZ010000024.1, from coordinate 43,085 downwards.
CCTCATCCACCATTGCAGAAAAGGGCAGCATCATCTCCTTTGAAGGTGTCCTGGCTGCTGATAAAGATTTTGGTGCCGGATACAGATATGATGTCATTATCGAGGATGCAGTGGTCGTGAAGTAACCTTTTTCCATCTCAATCGGCCCAATTCGTTTTATTCTGGGTGCGCCATTAACAGCCTGTTTTTAGGTGTTATCTCTTCTGTTATGGTCCGGGTGATGACGGAATACCCTTTAGCCCTTAGCAGCGCAGCCCTTGTGACATCAATGGCAAGGGGACCATCCACCCATCCCTCAAGTCCGCCCAGGTCACCCACTTTTGTGTCATGGCAACAAGGCAGTACCGCCAGTTTTGCGCCGGCATTCACCGCGGTCTCAATTATCGTATCGGTCAGCTGCCCGCAGGCGTGCACAGACACCGCAATGTCATCCGGATTCAAGTCAATGTCTTCAACACGGGAGTTCAGATAATGGATGCGGTTTTTCAGACGTGGCCACCTGTCAATAATGATCTCTGAAAGCCTTTTTGTATTCTCAGTAAAATCCCGATCAACAGCCAGGGCCTCTGCAGAGCTGTCATCAAGCAACAGCATGATGTGGGCTAAGAGGCCATGCCCACATGCCAGATCCACAACTCTGCCGCCCCGGTATTTCCTGCGAACCCGCCGTGCCACCTCCCATGCCTCAAACAGCTCTTTGCCGGGCAGGGTTCCTGCCCGGCACACAGCCCGGGCAATTTTATCAAAAAGGGTATTTCCTGGGAAAACAGCTAGTTGTTTTTCTGTTAATCGGCTCTTTGTGGATTTTTTCATATGGTTCACATACCCCAGGCCCGGGTGATTTTCAATCACCACTTTTATGCTCTCTAAAGAACCGCCACCACTTCAAGTTATCTACCTATTTTTGGGGAAAAGAAAAGGGTCACATCGCCTGTCATGGCGAACCGCAGAACCCATCATGGCTGAAGTGGACGCCCTTGACTAATTGCACTTACTAAGAAGAGAATTGAGCACGCCCACCATACGAAGTCGTCTCCGGGTAGCACTGTAATAAAATTACGACACCATCCGGCTGCTTTATATGGGTTCGCCTTTTGGTGTTGGCGGCAATCCCATTGTGGTGTCGGCATGATGGTGTGCCATTTTCCAGTCCCCATCCTGTTTTACGAAAATATTGTGATTTTGGGGTCGAGCTAAATATTTGACAATTAATGTTTTATGTTAAAAAATCACCTGATTTCTGGTCTTAAATTGATGTTTTTGATACCAAAATAGGCGGTTTAAAAAAAGTCCTATCATTGGACATGCGCCACCCCCATTAGCCTTAAATGCATCATTTCGATGGCAAAATTGGCATTCTAAGGCTGAAAATCGGGCTTATTCATAGACCAATGCTTAAGACAACGGTATGTTACCCCTGGTCCGACCCTATTTACGCCATTATTATTGTTTATAGGACCGTAAAATTATAAACTTCCATTAATCATTTATCGCGATATCCTGGATTTTGCTGATCGAGCTATAACCATGAAAATCCATCTTGACATGAAGGATTTTCATGGTATTGTAGTGTATGATCCAGCGTCATCCATACTTGCTGCGCTTCATAATGCCCTTGCCCGCAGCCGCGTTGTTGTATTGGTAGGGCCTCGCCAAAGCGGTAAAACCACGCTCGCCCGCGAACTGCTTGAAGAAGATTCCGTCAACTATTTTGATCTGGAAGACCCGGCGAGTCTGGCCCGGCTGGATGAACCCATGACCGCGCTGAGACCACTGAAGGGATTGGTCGTAATCGACGAAATCCAGCGACGCCCAGATCTTTTTCCCGTACTGCGGGTGCTTGCGACCGAAGAGGCACACCGGCCCGGTTTCTCATTCTTGGAAGTGCCTCCGGCAATCTCATGCGCCAGACTTCGGAAAGCCTTGCCGGTAGAATGGAGCGTATTGTCATCGGCGGATTCTCGTTGGCTGAGTTGGGCTCTGAAGCCGAGCAGCAGTTGTGGCTGAGGGGTGGTCTTCCGCTTTCCTTCCTGGCCGAAAGTGATGTCAATAGCATTGCATGGCGCAAAAACTTTATCCAAACACTGCTTGAACGTGACTTTCCCCAGTGGGGTGTGCGTGTCGCGGCAACCGCCCTTCAGCGTTTTTGGACCATGGTGGCGCATTACCATGGGCAAATTTGGAAATCGGCCGAACCTGCCCGCGCGCTTGGCGTTAGTGAATCAACCACACGGCGCTATTTAGATTTGCTCACGGATGCTTTCATGATCCATCAATTGCAGCCGTACCACGCCAATCTGAAAAAGCGCCAGGTGAAATCGCCCAAGATTTATGTGCGCGACAGCGGACTCCTGCATCAATTGCTGGGTCTCGATTCCATGAAGAGCCTGTTTTCTCATCCCAAGGTGGGCGCTTCCTGGGAGGGTTTTGTTATCGAGCAGGTTGTTGAAAACGGAGCCTCACGACGAACTTTTCTTTTGGGCCACACATCAAGGGGCAGAAATCGATCTGATTATTCGTCGGGGCGACGCCCTCTACGGCGTTGAGTGCAAGCGTTCGGATGCACCCCGCATAACGCCATCTATCCGGATCGCTCTTGATGATTTGAACCTGCAGCATGTGTTTGTAATTTATCCGGGAATTCAACGGTTCTCATTAGCAAGCCAGGTGGAAGTCGTTCCCCTGCAGGATATTTCAAAAGGCGTGTCCCTGCTGGATGGCTTTTGATTGAAGAACCATGGCATCCACCTGGAAGGGAGATAATTTGACAAAATAGGATTCACTTTCCTAATTTGTTAAGTTATTAAAGGATTATGAGAAAAAGTATGTTTCCACGTGCCCTGGGCGAAAAATCACACAAACGAATATTTATTTAATAAATTTAGATAATTAAAGCGTATATCTTCAGCACCCGACGAATGCTTCTATCTGGTCTATGGCGGAGACCGTAATTTTCCCCGAAAACACGGCCAGGTCATCGGGTGGAAAAAGCATTTCAAAATTACCCTGAGGTGAGCTGTGCCTGAATCTTCCCAAAAAAGAAAAAAAAGGGTGTTCATTCCGGCAAGCTTCGAATTGCCGATCACTGGAACGCCATCAGTATCATCGCCAATTCTCAAGCCAATCCATTGAAGGCGGTTGCCGAGTTTGTCGAAAACAGCATAGATGCCCGCGCCAGGCAAATCGTTATTGTCAGGGGCAAAAAAAAGGGAGCGTTCTATCTCAAGGTCAGCGATGACGGCGAAGGCATCCCGCGGAATGAACAGGGGCGGCCGGATTTTCGCCGCGTGGCCACCCATATCTGTGATTCCATCAAGCGGCAGTTTAAGTCGGAGAGCGCCAGGGGGATTCAGGGGGAGTTCGGTATCGGACTTCTTAGCTTCTGGACGGTGGGTGAAAACATCAGCATGAGCTGCTGCGGCGCTGATGGGAAACCTTACCAGATGACCATGGCCAAAGATTCGCCCAACTTTACGGTCTCCAGGAAGCGAATATTGCTTCCATTTAAGGGGACCGACTTGATGGTCTACCCCCTCCTGCCGGGCTTGCGGTCATTAACCGGTGAAAAAATTCAACGCTATCTATCCTCTGAACTCAGAGACCGTATCAAGGATACAGGTGTGACGGTCAAGGTAATTGACCGCACCGGTCGCAAAGAGTTTGTAGTGGTCCCGCGGCAATTCACGGGGCGGTTGCTGCACAATCTCAAGCCGGGTGAAACCGGGCAGAGTGATATTTATCTTGAAATCTATCTCAGCGATCCGGTCGCTGTAAACCGCGTCGGCCTGTATCGCCGCGGCACCCGCGTCTTGCCATCGATTACGGATCTGGATCACTTTGGACAGGAGCCCTGGACCGCCGGCTACCTCCAGGGCATCGTGGACGTGCCGTTTTTATCGTTACCCCGGGGACGCGTCAGGGCATTATTCTGGACGATCATTTCGATGCCTTCTGCCGGGCAATGGCCCCGGTTGAAAAGCAGCTTCAAGGCATTATGGAAGAACAGCGCAAGGCCGAGGAGGAGCGGTCCAGCCGCCGGGTTTTGCGCAGGGTTCAGCGCGCTCTGAAGGAAGCTTTTTTGCGTCTGCCGCAAGAGGAATATGACTGGTTCGATATCTATGGCGGAAAACCCCCCAAAAAGTCGGAAGGGCTTTTTTCCAGCGGGGCCGTGCGTGCAGATTCCCGGGGAGAAAATAATCGTGAAACTGGAGACCCTGAAGATGCGCTGCAACTGCTGGACGATGACAGCACCCAAAAGAAATTTTTTGAATATGCGGGCCCTTTGTTCAGTGCTCTGATCTCTCCTAAATCGAGTGTCGTTCCGATTGACAGGCGCAAAAAATTCCGTGCCGTTTTGCAGGGACCGCTCCCGCAGGGTCGTATTGGAAAACCTGGAATATCAATGGCGCATTTTAGACGGCGGGGGGCAACTCGATGAGAATAACCGCGAATCGATTACTTTCATTGCACCGGCCGAGCCCTGCCTGACAACGCTGGAGGTGATTGTCCGACAGGGGAAGATAACCTGCCGGGATGAGGCCCTGATAACCGTCACCGATTCCCTGATTGACCCGGCGACCGGTACCGGTAAAGCGAACAAAGGGCTTCCGGGATATACCTACCGTCGGGCGCGGGTGAAACCTGGCGTTCACGCTACGATGAGGAAAAAAACGTGATTGTGATCAACAACGGACACAGGGATTTTGTATATGCCGGTAAACAGAAAAGTCGTAAGCCGCGCTATATCTGCCGCCTGTTTTGCAAGGAACCCGTTCGCCACAATTTTCCGGGATTGCCGACAGGCGAACTGCTTGAACGCATGATCGAGCTGTCTCTGTATACGGAAGAGCATTTGAAATAACACTGATAGCCTGAAGTTCCCTGGCTCTGCCACCTCGCACTTTCCTTTATAGAACACGCGGCAATTGGGGTCGGAGCAAGGTAATATATTGACTTCAAAAGACTTAATGCAAAAATGGTGCTGAAATAAGGTCTTAAGGTCGCCATTTTGGTGTCAAAATAAGGCGTCTAACGAGGTGTATTTCTGCCCCGTGCCAATCGGCATTTCCTATATTGAAAAAGTAAAAATTAGCTTAGGATTAAAGGTCAAGATCAGGATCATCACAGACAAACCGGAGCGACAGCATCCTCGGGAGAAATCTCCGATTTTAGCAGCATCTATAATCGTGGGTTTTGAAAGGGTGCAGGAGCCTGCGATGTAAAGATAAATAGTTCTTATTGGCAGGATAATTCTTAAACCTCTTATTTTACCATCAAAATAGGCTGTTTAAGGTAAAATTCGACCAATAATTTTCAATCTATACTAATATTTTCAGATACATAGCTTGGTCCGACCCCATTAGCTCCATTAGTCCATTAGGCATTAGGTCCGACCCCATTAGCCCATTAGCAAATCACAATTCAGTCAAAAACAAAGAAATCCCTAAAAATTCCATAGAAATCTTTAAAAAGGGATATTTAGGGTAGCTACAACCGGCTCTTTTTTAATTGACCCAGCCTTCTTTTTGCGGAAAAGATCAAGGTGTCAAACCTTGAATTGTGAATCGATGCTCAATTCTATAGATATTATTCACTATTAAAGGTTTGACACCGAATATGGCCAATTCTGATTGTATTTGGGTAGAATTTAACCCTATTGGAGATTATGAGGGCGTTGTAAAATAATAAAACATGTTTGCCGAATCCTCATAAAATTCCATTTATTCTGGGAACATAAACAAAAATCATGAATGAAACAGTTGGAGAAAATCTATGAACTCAAGTGAAGAATATTGGAAATTCGTAGAGTCAGAGCGTCATTTCAATAGTATCCAGGCTGGAATCCGCAACAGAGCTGCGACTTGGCTTCTTGCAGCATTTGGAGCAATCGCCGTTTTAATAAAGACAAGTAAAGATACTACCTGGCTTGTTCCAAGCTCAGTATTGATTGGTATTGTATGTTTGATGGCGACAATGGGGCTTCTAATTCTATGGATTAACGATCAACTCGTCTACCAACGCTTATTAAATTCAGTATTTCTAATTGGCCTCAAAAATGAATATGACAATAAGCGATTACCACCTGTAAGAGCGATGATGATGTATTCTGCAGAGGGGAAAGGGATGTCTCGTTGGATGACATATTACTATACGATACCGATGATCTGTTTTCTATCAATATCTATTTTAGTGACTTTGTTGAAGGAGCGTATTGGTGCTACAAGCAAAGCGATAAATTCCGAATGGTCGTTATGGGTACTCGTAGCGATTTGTATAGCGCAAGGGATTGTTATAATCTGGGTGCAGTTAAAAAAAGCAAAAGTTACATCGGGCGATCGTGCTAATTTATTTGGAAATGACGATTTTACAGATATGTTTGAAGGGACGCAAGAAGGTCTTCAAAAATTTGGCAATGTCGTTAAGAGGTACGCTCCTGACACAAAAAGTAAAGAAAGTAAATAATATTAATCTGGGGTGGACCACGGTAAGTATCTGACAATAAGCAATATTTGCTAAAAACAGGCCCCTTATTTGGGCTTAAAGTGATGTTTTTGACCCCAAAATGGGCAGTTTAAGAATAAACCAGCCACCAGCCTTGTTCTGCCTATTATTAAAATAATGGTCATTCCATTGACCCATACCTTGAAAACCTCCTCCCGGATAATTATTATATTTCATGTTTTAATTTTTACCCATCAGACAAAAACGACTTTACCACGTCAGGCGATTTGCCTGACCCAGGAGACGGATATCATGAAAAAAATGCTGACAGTTCTTTTCACCACAGGTGTGGTGTTGCTATTTTTTTGGGGAGAGGCCTTTGCTGCGGGCAGCAGTTCGAAGCCAGCCGAGGACACGCGTCCCGGTGTTTCTCAATATAATTCCGGTGTCAAATTAATGCAGAAGGGTAAGTACGAAAAAGCGGCAAAAAAGTTCGAAGCCGCGCTGAAAAAGAACCCCGGTATGGCCGAGGCGCACAATAACCTGGGATACTCGCTGCGAAAGCAGGGATCCGGCAACTACGAGCGGGCGCTGAGTCATTACAACCGCGCCATCGAACTCAAATCGGACCTGGCAGAGGCCTATATGTATCGCGGCGTTTTGCATGCATTGATGGGCAATGAGAACCTGGCATTGGAGGATCACAGCAAACTGACCCGGCTCGATCGCCGGCTTGCGGATGCGCTTCAGGCAGCCATTGCCTCTGGTGAGGAGCCGGATGGGCTGGACGGATTGGCAAAAGAATGGTGATTGCAAACAGGTTGGTAGCCGCCGCGGCCATGATGCTTTTAGTGGCCGGCTGTGACCCTGGACTGAGAAATAAAACGGCGGCGAATCTTGAACGGCAAGGTAAATATGCCTGGCAGGTACCGCAGGGATTTCCAATCCCTGCGGTACCTGCTGACAATCCCATGACGTGGGAAAAAGTGGAACTTGGTCGACAATTGTTTTTCGATCCCCGTTTATCAGGCGACGGCAGCGTTTCCTGCGCCACCTGTCATCAACCCGAACTCGCCTTCACCGATGGTAGAGGTCAGGCCAGGGGCATCCAAAACCACATCCACCCCCGCTCGGCCATGTCGCTGACCAATGTTGCCTACAATGCCACGTTAGGATGGGACGACCCCTCCCTTACACGTCTCGAAGACCAGATCCTCATCCCCCTGTATAACACCCAACCGCCGGAAATGGGCGTAACGGGTCGCGAAGAAGAAATTTTAAACCGTTTAAAAAATGACCGTCGGCTGCGGGAGCTTTTCCACAGCGCCTTTCCGCAGGACAAACCTCAAGTGACCATGCGCAATGTGATCTACGCGCTGGCATCTTTCGAGCGCACATTGATCTCGGGAAACTCGCCTTATGACCGTTGGGCGTATGGCGCAGATCCCGGTGCACTGGACAGGGAACAGCGCGCCGGGGCCCGGTTATTTTTTTCCAAACGATTGAGTTGTTTTCGCTGTCACGCCGGGGTTAACCTTTCCGGGCCGATTCAGTACGCCGGATCCAAATTGCCCGAGGCACGTTTTCATAACACAGGGCTCTATAGTGAAGACGGAACCGGCGCGTATCCGCAGCCAAACACCGGCTTGCACCGCCACACCGGCCGACACGGTGATATGGGCAAATTCCGGGCGCCCACCCTTCGCAACATCGCCCTTACCGCTCCGTATATGCACGATGGCAGCATTGCCACCTTAGAGGAAGTCCTGGATCACTATGCAGCAGGCGGCCGTTCCTGCGCCAACCCTCAAGCCGCGGATACCTGCCCCAACACCGACCCGCTGATAGCTGGATTCAAACTGACACCGGAGCAAAAGAGACAACTCATCGCATTTCTGCAAGCCCTCACCGACCAGACCTTTATCCACCAGGCTTTGGAATCTGGGGAATCCGGGGTCGGACCACAGTAAGTATTTGACTTATATAGAGATATACTGAAAACAGGACGGATTTTTCGGCTTAAAGTGATGTTTTTGACCCCAAAATGGGCAGTTTAAGAAAAGACCAACCACTGGGCCCGTAAATTCAACCTTCCCCGACATGGCCTGTCATGGCGAACCGCGGAACACCCATCATCCCGGAATATCTCCCACCCCGGAAAGAATGTATCGCGGGTGATAGGCAAAGTGCTTGAGGTCTTCTTCGCTGGTGACCCCGCTGAGCACAAGCACGGTATCGATATCCGAATGGATACCGGCGATGATGTCCGTGTCCATCCGGTCACCGACAATGGCCGTGTCCTCCCGCTCGCAGCCCAGTAACTTTCTGCCGTGGCGCATCATGATCGGGTTGGGCTTTCCCACGAAGTAGGCTTTCGTACCGCTGGCCAGTTCGATGGGGGCAATCAGCGCGCCGGTAGCAGGGGCGAAGTCCTTGCCCAGCTTGTCCGTCAGGTCCGGGTTGGCGCCAATGAGTTTGGCGCCGTTTCGGACGAGCCTTACGGCGAGTTCGATCTTTTCATAGTTGTAGGAACGGCTCTCTCCCACCACCACGTAGTCCGGGTTGATTTCGTTCATGGAAAAACCGGCCTCGTACAGTGCGTTGATCAGCCCTGCTTCGCCAATTACGTAAGCACTGCCGTTGGGACGCTGGGATGCCAGGAAGCTGGCTGTGGCCAGGGCGCTGGTGTAAAAATGGGTCGCCTCCACCTGGATGCCGAGGCGGTCGAGTTTTTCCTTGAGCTCACGCGGGGACTTCTCGCTGCTGTTGGTCAGAAACAGAAATTTCTTGCTTTCCTTCTTGAGCCACTCCACAAAGGCCTGTGCCCCCGGCAGCAAATGGTTTCCGTGGTAGATGACCCCGTCCATGTCGCAGATAAATCCCTGCTTTTTCCTCAGAAGATCAAGATCCATAGTTATTGCCCTTTCTGCTCCCCAGGCGGCAGGTCCGGTTGCAGCACCCGGATCGATACCGCGGGAAGCACGAGGATGCAGACCCAAGATCTGTGTCGCATTCAGGAGTTGCTTTCAGTCAGGATACATTCGATTAGCCGATATTGAAAACCGTTTTTGTGAACAGTGTATCGAAAAATGTCGACAATGTCACACTGTAATGCCAAAAATCTACGTGGCCACAGCTTGAATTGTGATTCATCATCGCACCATAAGTAATAAATCAAGACGCGACCCTTTGTTCCTGCAAAAGAGGTGCGAGTTGACCTAAGTCAAAGGAAAATCCAACCTGTGCTGGTATAGTCTCCCTTCATAGACCGGATGCCTGATGATCAATGCGCTTTTAACACCCGGGAAAATTGTCCGGGTTGCATGAGTTGAGGGCTTCAAGTCGAAGAGTTGCATATACCCATAAGGAAGTATATCAAATGAATACCAGGCAATCTGACATCTCTCAGATAAAAATCGAGCAACACACCTATGGAATTGTGGGCCTTAAGCACGCTCTTGAGGCGCTGGGCGAGACCCATGCCAATCAGCCTGATGAGGCAGTGGCGGAAGAATTGTTACGGCGATTGTCAAACAAGAATTATATCCCGAAAATAGCGCAGGAAAAATACGGCCGCGCTTTTGTCAGGGAGTTTAGAAAATATCTCGGCCAGCCTTTTGCTGAAGAGAAATCAGAATTGCTGGAGATCAAGGTTCTGGGGGCAGGATGCACGGTTTGTGACAGCCTTGAAAATCAGATCATGCAAGCCTTAACTGAAATAGGCCTGGCGGCCGACCTGGAACATATCAGAGATGCCGACCGGATTGCAGAATACAAGGTCAAGACGACACCCGCGCTTATAATCAACGGCAAGGTAATGGGCTCGGGCGCAGTTCCGTCAAAAGGTCAAATTCATAACTGGCTGAAAGAATTCGGCCATAACCCGCAGGCAGGTGATTTAATGGACAAGCCGGAATTTATAAAAAACATTGCTTTTTCCGAGGCCCATCGTCTTGTTGATCTGGTTGATTATGAGGACGGGCGGGTCGTCAGCAGAACCTTTGCACAGAACCCGTCTGTCAGCATAACCCTCTTTGCCTTCGACAAAGGGGAAGGCGTCAGCACGCATACCGCCCCGGGTGACGCCTTGCTGCAGGTATTGGATGGTAACGCCCTGGTTAATATCGACGGGAAAGAAATGACCGTCGGCGCGGGAGAGGTTGTGGTCATGCCGGCCAATATCCCCCATTCCGTCAACGCTGTCGAACGGTTTAAAATGCTTTTAACGGTTGTAAAATAGTAATAATTTGGAGGTATAAATATTTGAGATTGTTGCGCAATCAGATCGGAAAAGCACTCAAAAGTGGATAATAATTGGGAAACAAAGCTGTAAATGAATCTTTTTGATAGTGGAAAGGCAATCAAAGGGCGAAAATCGGCCTTGTTTTTAGGTTCACGTTTTAGTTGTCGGCCTTAACCCCAGTTTCTTTCGATCTTGACTTCGTGAAAACTGATATGATAGACAGTTAAGCAGAATACAAATGGTTTAACCCTAAATAATGAGGTTGCCATGGACGAATCACCAAAACCCCACTTTTAAATCAGAGCGGTGGGGTTTTGCTGTTTTATAATCAGCAAATACAAAATTTAGATTTTGAGAGGTTGTTTTTCCCATTTTCTGTTCTTCGCTTTCAACTGAAAAGGAGAACATGCCATGAAATCATCCGGTGAAAAAAGGCTGGTTCAACAACTTCTTGACCATGCTGGCGTGCAGATCGACGGGCAAGCACCCTGCGATATCCAGATTCACAATCCCGAGTTTTACCCGAGGGTCATTGCAGAGGGGTCTCTGGCTCTGGGAGAGAGCTTCATGGACGGCTGGTGGGACTGCGAAGCGCTGGATCAGTTCTTCGAGCGAATCATGGCGGCCCGGCTCGATAAAAAGATCCGCAAATCGAAGGCTCTCCTGCGGGCGGCGGTTAAAGTCCGGCTGAAAAGAATCTATGGCAGGGCCAGGGCGTTTGAAGTCGGTCAATGGCATTACGATATCGGCAACGATCTTTTTACGGTCATGCTGGACAAGCGCATGAATTACTCCTGCGCCTACTGGCAGGGGGCCGACACACTCGACAAGGCCCAGGAGGCCAAGCTCGAGTTGACCTGCCGCAAACTTGGGTTGGAGCCCGGCATGCGGGTGCTGGATATCGGCTGCGGATGGGGCGGTTTCGCGATCTACGCCGCTGAGAAATACGGGGTCGAGGTGACGGGTGTTACGGTCTCGGGGGAGCAAGTCAAATTCGCTCAAAAACGCTGCGCATCCGTTCCGGTGTGTTTCGATCTAAAGGATTATCGGGATATTCAAGGAACTTTTGACCGCATTGTTTCGATCGGCATGTTCGAGCATGTGGGGTATACGAATTACCGAACCTACATGGAGGTGGCCAATCGGTGCCTGAAAGAGGATGGGCTGTTTTTGCTGCACACCATCGGGAGCAACACATCGGTTTGCTCCGTGGACCCCTGGCTGGCAAAATATATTTTCCCGAATTCGATGCTGCCATCGGCCCGGCAGATTACGCAAGCCGCTGAAGGTATCTTTATTATTGAAGACTGGCACAGCTTCGGCCCCCACTACGATCCCACCCTGTTAGCATGGCACCAGAATTTCACCGACAACTGGCATTGTATCCAGGATGCCTACGACCGGCGGTTTCAGCGGATGTGGGATTACTACCTGCTTTCATGCGCCGGCAGTTTCCGGGCGCGGCGAAACCAGCTATGGCAGATCGTTTTTTCAAAATATGATGGCAGTGCAAGCACAAACCGGGCGATAAACCAGAGCCATCCCACCGATCGTATCCGGTAAGGCTGCCTATGGATATAGGGACGGTCTCGTTTTTGTGCGGTAGTTGCCGCAGGACGAACTTGATTTGACACCTTGAAAAAAAATGAGTGGTCAAAGTACGCCGTCTAATGAGGTTTATTTATGGTCACCTCATATTTGGTTCTACCATAGCTTCCGCACGGGCTCCTTGCGCATATCAATATTTTTCCAGCAACTGTTCTTTTATGCCTCTGACCAGGGTGTTCATTTTCCAGTCGATTGCCAAACCTACCGAATTCATGGCCTCGACCACGATGGAATAGGCTGTTTTTTCCTGGAATCCTAATTTCTTTGCGATATCGAATATGATGCCGCCTTCGGGTTTCATCAATTTTCCGTCGGCAATGGCGATATCGGCCAGGCGGGCAACTACAAATGCTTTGTGATTGTCGTTTCCCTGTTCGGATATTTCCTTTACGGAATTATCGATCAGGTTATCAATGCCCTTCATATTCTTTACAATCTCATTGATGACATCACCGGGCTCATCGGTAAAATATTTGTGCAGTATCTGGATAACGACCTTGATCTCTTCGTCCATAATATCGTTTTCTGTCATGATCAGCTGAATACCCGCGGCAGTTACCAGCTTCATGGCAGCCAGATCGATCGGGCGGCGGGGATATCTTTTTATCCAGTTGACCCATTGATCGGCACGGTCTTCCAGGTCGGCCAGCTCCTGATCGGAGATATCGGATTTTCCTTCCACAATTTGTTTGAATATCGGGGACTCCGCGAACATCTGCATGACTTTCAACCGCAGCGGCATCAAAGGATGGGAGCGGTAATTTACCTCGAGCGCTTCGGGCTCTTCTTTTAAATCATCTATTTGCTGAAGAAGTGAATCAACGTTTAAGTTTAAATTTTTCCCGCTCAGGCCATAGGCCGTTTTCAGCATAGCGCGCGCCGAATTTTCGAAATTGCCGCAGGCCAGGAGGCCAACCCGATCCGCACTGATTTCACATTTTTTGCGCCATCTTAAAAATATGCTTTCGCCCATGCTCGGCAGCAGGGTGACGCCCTGGCTGTTTTTGTTGGGATTGATCAGGTAGTTCATTCGATTGTGTTCAAACAAGAAATGCCCGAGCTCATGCCCCAGGATGAATTGTATTTCCAGGTCTTCCAATTCCTCCAGGGCCGCCGAGGTCATACCGACAATAAAAAAGTTCTTTTCTTCTGCGGGTTGAACATAGGCAAACGCATTTATCGTACTTGAATTCAGACAAAAGACCTCATATTCACCGTCCAGATTGAGCTTTTCTTTGGTCTCTGTGACAATATCAAATATGCGCGGCGAAATCGGTTTGCTCAGCAAAAAGGCGCCATCTTTCAGCAGTTGATTGCGAAAGTTGGACTCTTCCATTTTTTGCCGTTCTTCTGAGGTTGAAATAATGCCTTCAAGATTGTAATCCTTAAACAGCAGTTCGACATCCTCTTTATCCCCTCTGTATCTAATGCGCGGTAAGTCCATGCTCATGCCCCTTTTTTATAGAAAGGTTAAGGCCCCCAAAATTGATTACCCGATCCATTTTAGCGATCAAATCAATCAGAATTGCTTCTCTGCAACTCCCTGCCAAATAGACCGTCATGCCGGGGTTTGGTTTTGAATGAGAATAGTCGACAATGCTCGGGTTTGTCAAAACCTTTCAGCAAACACATGAAAAATGAGCATCAGATTGAAAATATAGATAAAAACTTTTGAGTTGAATCCCGACGGGAGGCAGAAACCGGAATACGAAAACCCCGCTTAATGAAATATTAAGCGGGGTTTTTGTTTTTAGGGGACTTCATTAAATTTGCAGCCTGGCGGGGTTTAGAGCCTGAACAGCAAGTCAACTCCGCCGACACCGAACCTTATTACGGGTGCGTGCCAGGGTGCATATAGAGACAAAGCTGGGAGAAGACCAGGCTCCTCCCAGCTTTGAAGATTTAGCGCTACTTCAATCCGCCGATTGCAATTTCAACCCTGCGGTTTAGGGCGCGACCTGTGCTGTTATCATTGCTGGCGGTTGGGTTTGCCGGCCCATACCAGTAAACCACCAGCCGGTCATCCGCGATGTTAAACTTATTCTTCAGGTAGTTGGCCACACTTTCAGCCCGCAGGCGTGACAGCTTCAGGTTGTAATCCTCGCTCCCGGTATTGTCTGAATAGCCCTCAAGAACCGCAAAAGTTTCCGGGTGGCTCTGCATGAAAGCGCCGATCTCGTCCAGTTCCTGATTAAAGACTTTGTCGGAAATCGCCTCGTTCCAATCAAACAATATGTTGTCGGTTTTAAGCCCGACAATCTTGCGGTCACTGATTGTGACTACTTTTGTACCTGATTTGACAACGTACAATGCGCCGGAATTATATTCGGGTCGGGCGATGTAGGTTTCAAAATCGATGACACGCGAACACTCGTTCACCGCAGCCATTTTTTGTAACATGGCCTCGGCTGCTTTTGTATCTGCCGTGCCGATTATGACAAAACAAACGTTATACTTATCGGCAAGCTCCTGTGCTTTTTTGGCAGGGTCTTTAGAATCTGAGTAGGTGCCGTCGTTGAAAAGAAACACCACGGTGCGACCGGACAGCCCCTGCAGCACCGGTTCAATTTTGACCAGTCCCCGCTGCAGCAGGGTTGGTCCGTCTGCCTTCGATGGCAGCTGGTCAAGGGCCGCGGCGAACTTTTGCCGATCATAGGGCTGCACGCCGTAGACTTCCTTAAACTTCGGTGCGTATTCATACAGGCCGAAATTATACCCGAGGTCGGGAAGATACGTATTTCGCTCCTGCAAAAAATCTTTTAGAATGCTAATTTTTGAAGTATTGGTATCTTTGTACATATCGCCCATTGAACTGGACCCATCAAACAAAAAGATGGCATTATCAGCCGTTCTGACAAGTTGTTCTTCGGTGACAATATTTTCTTGAAAATCTTCGACCGTCAAAACCTCGGCCGCCAGGACAGGGCCGCTAACCATCAGGCTGAAAAGGACGCCTGTAACGGCAATATTAAGATGGGATTTTATTTTCATAATGGAGCTCCTTTAAATTTTTTGGGTTTAAGAATCAGTTCAAAAAAGATTTGGCCGGTTCATGCCTTTGTCAACTCGTTTGTATACTTCTTTTTTTGGTTATCCGCAGCTCCCATAAATTTCAATCTGCCCGGGAGGTGTATATTTTTGGAATCATTCTTTGTTTGGAGTATTGCCAGGGTGAGGTATAGTGGACCGTATTTACAAATTTGACTGCTCCTGTTTAATAGCAATCAGCCAGTAAAATGACCGCGGATAAAAGACCCAAAAGCCTTTACTGCTTTTTGAGCTTCAGGCATAAGCCTGGGTGCCAGATGCCACACGTGCCACATCCGGTCATAGATTTTTAATGTTGCATCGACTCCCTGATTTTTTGCTTTTTCCACCAAGCGCTGCGAGTCATCCAGTAGAATTTCAGCAGTGCCGGTATGGCATAAAAGCGGAGAAAGCCCTTTTAGATCAGCATATACCGGTGAGATTAGAGGGGTGCGGGGATCGTTTTCCTTGATGTAATTTGACGCCATCAGCTGCAATGCCTCGAGGGTCACCACAGGATCGATCCCGGCGTTGGTTTTGATCGAGGCACCGGACATTCCTAAATCCGCCCAGGGAGAAATGCAGGCAATTGAAGAGGGCGCAGGGTCCCCCTGGTCGCGCAGCGCGATTGAGGCCGCGATGGCCAGGCCCCCGCCGGCGGAATCACCTGCAATGGAGATGTTTTTATTTGAATACCCAGTGTTAAGCAGCCAGCGATAGGCGGATACAGCGTCATCTAAGGCAGCCGGAAAGGGGTTTTCGGGTGCCAGGCGGTAGCCCGGAAGCAATACCCTGGCAGAACTTGCCCTGGAAATATGGGCACACAGCTCTCTGTGGGTGTTGGGCGAGCAAATATTGTATCCACCCCCGTGAAAGTATAAAATGATTTTATCTTCAAAAACACCCTTCACGGAAACCCACTCGGCAACAATACCGTTAATTTGAATTTTTTCCACCCGGGCATCGGAGGGGAGCACCGCCCATTTTGCGAAATTTTCCACCACCCTTCGTTTCTCGGCCATGGTCTTTTTGGCATGGACTTTGGGGGCCAGGTAATACTTTATCGCCATCCGGCAAAGTTTGCTGCGAAAGCTTGGCATCTGCGTATTCCTATATCAATCGACTGTGGCTTTGGTGAGGTTTTGGGCATGCTGGCGGTGGGACTGGAAATAGGCATCCACCTCTGAAGGCACTGAAGTAAAACGCACCAGGTGGATCTGATCATTTTGCCCCGGGGCTTCGATTACTTTCCCGTAAAAAGCCCTGGCGGCCAGCTTGGCGTCCACATCGATTAAGCTCAGCTTGAGGTTGCTAAGCATCTTTGCGGGTTGATCTATGGAAATCCCGGCGCTCTTTTTTGAAAGCCGGATCACGGAACCCCGGAGATCCATCTTGCCGACGGTTTTGCCTTCAAGCACCGTGTATTTCACCGGGATCTGGCGAATCAGGTTGACCATGGACGAATCTTTGCCTTCGAGGGTGAAGTTGTATTGCCCGGCAATGCCGCCGACTTCAAATATCTTCAGCGGGGTCGCGGCCCCTTTGGGAAATACTTCCCTCTGGGTGTCGATGCGCAAAACATCTGCGGCCTCGTTGTGAACGGATTCCGATATAAGGACCTGGCCCCCCACGCTGTATGACTCGATGCGGCTGGTCATGTTTACGCCGCTGCCGACCACGGTGTATTTGCTTCTTTTGCTTGAACCGATATTGCCGACGATCACCTCGGTCTCATTGAGGCCGATTCCCATCTCCAGCTCCGGCAAACCCCGGGCGCGATTTTGCTCGTTGACTTCGGCCATGGCGTTTTGCATTTCGATGGCGCAGGCGATGGCGCGCTGGGCCCGATCCTGCATTTCCTGGGGTGCCCCGAAGATGACCAGAAGGGCGTCACCAATGATCTCGTTGATGGTGCCCTGGTATTTCAGGACCACTTCGACCATCACCTCAAAATAAGAATTGAGTATTTGAACCACCTGCTCGGGTTCGAGGCTCTCGGCCATGGCGGTGAACCCCCTCAGGTCGGTCATCATAATGGTAACCGTGCGCTTTTCACCCCCTAATTCCAGGGCCGACGGGTTTTCGATGAGCGATGCCATCACTTCGGTGGAAAGGTAGCGGCCAAACATGGTTTTGAGCAGCTCCAACGATTTTTCAAGCTCCCGGGACTTTCCCTCCAGAAGCTTGGATACGCGAAAATTATTTAGTGCCAGGCGCTGCATCATCAATGAGCCCGCATACACCGCCGTAATGCACGCAAAAATAAACGGCCCTGCGATCGCTATTAAGAGAGCAGAGGGATTGAAAACATAGACAGCAGCGGCGATTGCCAGGCCCAGGATCGCCGACAGTATCAGGACCGCCTGGGTTCTTATTCTGGCGGAAAGGGAGGCGATAAAAATGACGATTATCCAGATCATGACAAAGATAAATTTGGCGTCCGGGCTTGGCATGGATAAATGAAAGCCGAGTTGACCGGTGAGGAGTCCGAAATCGTCGTACAGGGCCACAACCCGGATGAGTGCTGCAAAAGCCAGGGACTCTGCGAAAACAATCATGGCCTGATAAAACGAGGCCGCCGCTTTATAAAAAGATAGAGCGGCCAGGAGCAGGAAAAGCGGGGTTACGATGGCAAAACGCAACTCCAGAACCCTGGATTTTGAGGCGGGGCTTAAAAATTGATCGAACCCCACAAAGCCGATCCAGAAAAATATGATGATGAACAGAACGATCCGGGCGTTGGACAGTGCGGACGCGTCCATATGGAGCCTGAAGGCTTTATCAGTGTCCGGATCGAGAAAACGCGGTCGCCACCACGAATCAGTGTATGCGTATCGGCCATTGTCTTTGTCTGGATCCATGTAAGTTCCCTCTGTTCAGGCGTCAGGGCAGCGTATCGGTCTCAGTTAAAAATTCGCGGGGACAAACCCGACGGCAACGGCAACCACCTGCGTCAGAATGATATCCCGGCAGTATATATGGGCCTCGCGCGGCTACTCTTTGATCAGCTTTTCAATCGGGATCGGATCTATAAGTTTATGCTTGGTGCCGAACAAAGCATATTTTATAAGAATCTGATTTCGGCCGGTGGAATCCGAAGTCATGGTCATTGACTGAATATCAACATTTAACGGCCCTTTCATCCAATGGGGCTTACCCTTGGGATTCGCCAATGCCTTTATATTGAAAAGGCCGGGATTCCCCCGGGCATCCTTTTTGGCATCCATTTCGATTCCCGGATAGATAATGCAAAATATTATTAAAAGGATTACGCCTGGTGTCTTAAATTGAGGCAGTTTATTGCTGCTGGCGATAGTCGTTTTCATTACAGGCGGCATTGCGATGGTATCCATATCGATATTCCGGCATAACTTTTCAGATCAAAAATTTCGTAACAGACATATAGCACAGAACAAGGGTCGCTCAAGTACAAATTATTGAGAATATGGGAATACCAATACCTTTAGGCTGCATAAGGCTGAATCTCTCGATCGGGACGATGGCTGAGTTTATCTTCTGCAACATCGAGGTCATAGTCCATTTGTAAACCAAGCCAAAACTGAGGCGAATTACCAAAAAAACGTCCCAACCGCAAGGCGGTATCTGCCGTGATGCGTCTTTTTCCCAGGACAATTTCATTAATTCTGCGTGCAGGTACGCGGATGTCCAGTGATAACCGGTTTTGGCTGAGATCCATGGGCTTGAGAAATTCCTCAAGCAAAATTTCGCCGGGATGAATTGGATCATTTTTTTTTGCTTTCATATTTTCTCCGTTTCCTTGCATTTAAATGATCTTATCATACGTAAGTATATATAACACTAATTGCTTAACGTTAAGCGTTAAATGGTTCGCGTTATAAGCAAGGTCGGCCGGAGGGAGATGGAAACTTAACGATTACCGAACAAGGTTCATTTCAGATACAAATTGTATGATTTCGGCATTGCATGCACAATCATCTGCAATTCTTGAGATACGATAATCTTTAGTACTTATGGAGGCTCCTGATTTTTTATGGTATTCCGGACAATTATTTATTCCAGCTTTTCAATTTCTTTGTTTCATAATTTTATGACAAAAAAATGACTATAAATCCTATTGACACCGCTTCAACATTTTCATATAGAAGTTGATACCTCGCCCTGCTTTTTAACATGCATGGTGGCCCATGAGCCTGCGTTTTTGACAGCGCTGAGATTAGAGCTTTCAGCGGGCTGATTACCGTGCAATCCTTATATTTCCAGTTATTCCAAAAAGTTGAAATAATTTTGTGGTCCGGTGGTCCGCCCGGCGTTGGGGGATATCTGGTGGATGACGGCTTTTTGAGGGACCATGATGGGGATTGATTTAAAAAGGGGGGGATGCCATGGCGTTGAGGAGAGTGCTGCCGGGGTTGATTATTGTTTTGGTTTTGCTGCTGGGCAGTTCATTGGTTGCCGGTGATACCTCGGCGGCCTACCGGTATGGCCCGAATAATGACAGCAATATCAACGGCCCAGATCTTAAGCAGTTTTCAAAGAGATTTGATGACCCGGATCTTGAACTGTTGGCTGCAAACTGGGGCGCCAAAATCTTGCAGTTTTTACGGCCGGTACCCGGGGATGTTGACCTGGGGGTTTCACCTGATGAGCAGCAGGGCGGCGGCGGCCTGGTGGGTGAGACCGTTCGCATCCTAAACGGCAACAGCCTTGTGTCCCGCGCCGATGTTTTTTTTGCCTCTGCCCACACCATGGGGCTTGGCTTTTCAGCCTTTTACAACAGCCAATCATCTTTTGCGCAATCTTTGGGCGCTGGCTGGAGCCACACCTATTCGGTCATATTAAATCCTTCTTATAAATTCCGCAGGAAAACCTATATCCGCATCGTGGATGCCACCGGCCGGGGACGTTACTTTCGTAAACAAACCCACGGGGTGATTGGGGGCGCTTTCCAGGAACGCTCCCATGTGACCACCGAAACAGACGGTTTTATCTGGCATCGTTTAAACGGCAGCCGCTACGGTTTTTCGGAAACCGGCCGGCTGTCGTGGATCGATGATGAAAAGGGCAGCCGTCTCCAATTGGACTATGACAGCCAGGGCCGCCTGTATACCGTCACCGATCTTGCCAGCGGTCGCAGGTTGACATTTAACTACAACGAAAATGACCTGATCGAATCCATTGCCGGGCCTGTCACCGCAGTGGCGGCAGACGGCATCCGGGTGATGTTTGGCTACGACGCCAACCTGAACCTTGCCTCCGTAACCTATGCCGACGGTAGCGGCTTTGACTACACCTACGCGGATGGGCAGGATATTCACAACCTGACCGCCATCCACAACCGGGCCGGGCATTTGATCAACACCTGGGCCTACGACGATCAGGATCGCTGCATCGAAAATTTCAGCCCCAATGGCAGGGGGGTGGCTGTTGATTATGTCAGTGATCGTCGGGTCAAGGTGACCGATGCCTATGATGTCGAGCGCACCTATGTTTTAAGGATCATCAAGGGACACAGGCGGTTATCTGCCATGCAGGGGCCTGCAAGTCCGCCCTACACCGACACCCCGGTGATAAAGTGGCGCTATGACAATAAGCTGCGGCTTGTCCGGGTGAAACATGCCAACGAGACCATCTATAAATACCGCAATTATGATAAACGCGGCAACCCCCGGCGCATCATCCTGGCAGCCGGCACCGAAAGCAAGCGCAAGGTTTTTTTAACCTATCATCCGCGCATGAGTGCCCTTTTAAGCCGGACCGAAGCCAGTGTCCTGGGCGCGGGCAACAAGGTGACCATCTTCGATTTTGATGATGACGGCGATGACTCCCCCAACGAAAATCCCACGGGACTGATTTACCGCATCATCGAGCAGGGGTTTACGCACAACCGGGACGGTGATCTCACAGCTTACGAAACCATCACCCGCTTCACCTATAATGACCGCGGGCGGGTGCTGGCTGTTGACGGGCCGCTGCCCGGCAGCGACGACACCACCGAATTTAGCTACGACCCTGTCACCGGTGACCTGGATACGGTTATCCGTCCCTTGATCGGTGCTACATCTTTTTTAGAATACGATGCCGCCGGGCAGCCGGGCAAAGTAATCGATGTCAACGGCCAGTCCACGAAGTTGAGCTATGACGGACGGGGCAGGGTGACGGCCACCTTCCACGATGCGGATCAAAGCTCCGCCAGCATATCCTACAATACCGCCGGCCTGCCCGATACCACCACCGATGAAGACGGTGTTTATAAAAATTTCGCCTATGATGCAGATTATGCCAGGCTTTCCCGGATCTATGATTTTGACAACAACTATATACATCATACCTACGATGCGCGGGGGAATCTGATCGAAAGAAGCCGCCACGATCCGACCGGAGCCCGTTATTCACGTAACCGCTGGAGCTATGACAGCCCCGATATCCCCGGCAAGCTGCACAGGGCCATCAACTTTGACGATACCTACACTGAATACCGCTACGACATCGCCGGCAACATGGCGTCAATGACCGATCCCGAGGCCAATACCTCCGAATATCAATATGATGTCTTCAATCGGCTAAAAGACGTGATCCAGACCATGGACAGCCCCGGTGATGTGGTCACCTCCTATGACTACGATGCCCACGGCAACTTAAGCTCGGTCACCGATGCCGAAAACCACCAGACCATCTATGAATACGACGACATGGGACGGGTGGTCACAACCCTGTCACCGGATACAGGCACCACCAGGTATGCCTATGACGAAGCCGGCAACCTGGTCAGCAAGACCGACGCCAACGGGATCACCACTGAATACAGTTATGACAGCTTGAATCGATTAACTGCCGTCTTGTTCCCGGACCCCACCCAGAACATCACCTATTCCTACGACCAGGGGCAGTTCGGCAAGGGAAGGCGCACCGGTATGACCGACCCGTCAGGCAGCACAACATTTGGATACAGTGGTCGCGGGCGCGCGGTGTCGAAGATTAGCACCGTCAACAATATCGCCTACCAGCTTAGCCGAAATTTTTCACCGGGCGGACGTTTAAACACCATCACCTATCCATCGGGCAGAAGCACTGACTACACCCGGTATGATTCGGGAAAAATAAAGAATGTCACCACCACCTCCAATTCCCTGACGACCACCCTTGTCAGCATTAGTGCCTACAACCCCTTTGGCAGGCCATCGGGGATGAACACCGGGTTTGGCGGGATCATCAACAACCAGTCCAGTGAATGCGCCTGCCTGGAGGTGGCAAATCCCGGATCTTTCATGGAGCAGCAGTATATCTATGACAGCAACCGCAACCTTGTTTCGATTGCCGGGACTAACACACCCTGGTTCAACCAGGATTTTGACTATGATTCCCTGCAACGTCTGAAACAGGCCATCGGCACATACGGAACCATCAATTACACCTATGACAAGGTCGGCAACCGCCAGACAAGAATCATCGATTCCCAAATCGAAACCTACAAGTACTATCCGGGGACCAACAGGCTGCAGGAAGTAACCGGCACCCAGGCCGTTGGTTACACGTACGACCTAAACGGAAACATAACCGGGTTAGGCGATAAGACCCTGATATACAACCAGAACAACCGGTTGATCCAGGTTAAGAAAAACACTGACATTATAGGAGAATATGTCTACAATGGATTGGGGCAGCGGGTGACCAAGACTGCCTCTGGGAAAGCAACCGTATTCTTATATGATTTTGACGGCAATATCATTGCCGAGGGGCTGCTGGATGGCACTTTGTCATTTGATTACCTTTATATGTTCGGCAACCGGATTGCCAGGGTGGATGCTGAGAATGGAGATTTTTACTACTATTTAAACAATTACCTTGGCACACCGATTTTAATGACCAATGATAAAGGAGGGGTTGTATGGGAGGCGTCTTACAGGCCTTTTGGTGAGGTGGATATAGGGTCAAGTTCGGTGGCTGTGAATAATTTTAGGTTTGCTGGTCAGTACTATGATGGGGAAATCGGACGCACTATAATTACCACCGATACTATTATCCGAAGACTGGGCGGTATTTGAGGGCGGATCCAAGTCATTCTGTTCAACTTCGGGGAAGCTGGATTTCTTATCTAATACCCACCATGTTAAAAACTCCACAAAAATTGCATGGTTATAAATACGTTTCGAATAATCCAGCTAATTTAATTGATCCTTTAGGCCTTTTTGAATGGGGGTTCGGGGGAATTTTTGGACCATTAAATTTTACGTGGAAATCTGACACGCCCACGATGTCTCATTTAGAGATAGATTCTCAGATATAGAAATTGGTGGAGGGTTTACTTTTTGTTTCGATCATCCATTCCCTGAATGTAATCCAACAGAACTGCCAATTGATATTAATATTGGTTTAGGAAAGTATACAGGAATGTCTTCTAACGGAAGAGTATTATGCCTTAATATAGGCGTATCCCGCAGTTTTTTACCCATTGATATATCGAAGAGAGTCAAAAGTTTAGATTGGAGTACTCTCTACTAATTGTATCAGGTTTCAATTAAATCCATTTCAACTAAAGGAGTTAACTAAAGTGAATTTAACCAAAATTTCTCTAATAATTGGACTTATTATTGTTGCGAATATATTATTCCTATGGATAAAATCTATTTTAAAGAAAAATGCTTATGATAGTGAAATTTGGTTTAGATTAAACGACTACTTTGATATGTATGATTTAATTGGTAAGGAAATTGATACAGGTAGGAAGAATAAATATAGAATGATATTCTATGGTCATTTTATAATCATATTTGCGTTAATTATGGTTGCCATCTTAATGTAATTGAATGCAAAGGCTTTTTGGGGTAGCGGGTACAATTTTTAGTGGTAATGTGTAAAAGTCAAAATCTTACCAAACAGATCGCCCTCTCAGTTTAGTTGATTTAAGCTGCCTCTTTCATTTTCTGTTCACGGAACTGTTTTCCGATTTCAATTGTCTCAAAGGGCCGGCGGCCCTGGTTACGATATCCACGATGAGGGCGCTCATAGTTGTAATGATGCAACCATTTATTCAGGTCTATTTGAAGCGCCTCGAGAGTCTCATAGAGCTTCTTTCTAAAAGCTGAACGGAAGAACTCATCAAGCACGGTTCGGTTAAAACGTTAGACAAATCCGTTGGTTCTGGGATTGCCGATTTTTGTGTGACGGTGCTCGATGTCATTGAACTCAAGGAAGATCTCATACAAATGGATCATCGGCCGGCCTTTATACTCTGTGCCGTTATCGGTCAGAATGTTCTCAACTTTGAGTTCCTGCTGTTGATAGAACGGCAACACGTGATCATAGAGGATATCGACGGCGGTCTCCTGGCGCTTGCTGGTGTATAATTTGCCAAAGGCAAAGCTGCCGTAAGTATCCACAACCGCTTGCAGGTATATCCGTCCTATACCCTTGAGGCGGCCGACATAGAATGTGTCTTGGCATAGCAACTGGCCCGGATATTCGCTTTCAACGTGCCGCTCTCTGAAGACGGGTTCACTTTTTCCCCCTGTGTCAGCGCTTTTTTTATTGTCGGACCGGGGATGATTGAAAAATCCATGAATAAAGTTGTGGCGCACCCGCCATATAAAATCAGTCAAGCCGCTCAAAAGACCCATGATGGACTGATTATCATGGATTGGCACGCGATTCTTTGCTCTGGAACCGAAATCTTTTGAAGCGCTCCAATTTCGGCCACATGGATATTCCCAGGCTGGCGGAAGGTAATGTCGCGCTGCAGATGTTTACCGCCGTCACCAAATCTCCGAAAGGGCAGAACTACGAATCAAACACCGCTGATTCTGATAAATAACAAGCCTGGCAATTGCCCAGCTGTGGCCGCCTGCCACCTGGTCCAGCCTTTATGAGCGCGCCCTTTATCAATCGCGCCGCCTGCACGATTATGCTTCCAAAGAACCGGAGCGCTTACAAATTATTCGCAGACAAAGTGATTTAATCAAAGCGCTCCAGATGCGGTCTAAAGCAAAGTCAAATGGATCGGGCCGCATGGTTCTCGGCCTGCTGGGGATCGAAGGCTGCCATTGCCTGGAAGGCAAGTTGGAGAATGTACAGGGGCTATACGATGCCGGCTACCGGATGATCAGTCTGCATCATTTTTTTGACAACGAGCTCGGCGGTTCCCTCCACGGCACCACCCGTGAAGGATTGAACCAGTTTGGCCGGCAGGTGTTGCGTGAGCTGGAAAGGCTCGACATTATCATCGATGTCGCCCATTCCTCGCCGGAAGTGGTGGATGATGTTTTAAAGATCGCCAAACGCCCGGTGGTTGTTTCCCATACCGGTATGCATGGCACCTGCCAGAGCCAGCGCAATTTATCCGATGAACAGATGCAGCGGATTGCCGGAAAAGGCGGCCTTATCTGCATCGGTTACTGGGATGGGGCGGTATGCGACATCCGCCCGGAGTCAATCGTCAAATCGCTGCGCTATGCCATCGCCCTGGTGGGCGAAGACCACGTTGCCCTGGGTTCGGATTTTGACGGATCGACCACGACCGCTTTTGACACTTCCGAACTATCCGTATTAACGCAAAAAATGATGGATTATGGTTTCTCGGACAGAGAGATCGAGAAAGTGATGGGGGGCAATTCAGTTAGGTTTCTAAGCTCCTATCTGCCAAAATAATTTTCGGTAATAAGAAAAGCACAAAAACAACACCGTCCCCATAGGTTCGTCCCCATAGGTTGTGGGGGGTTTGAGGTTTTTTAATCAGCTATCAAATTATTCCCTGGTAGTTCTCTTTCTGAAAACAGGTCCTTTGGGTGGCTTCTCCCCAGCGTTTTTTTTCTTTTAGCTGCTGCAAAAACAATTCGCCGTTTTTTACGATTCTTCCTCCCACGACGTCGACGCCGCGGGCAAAAAGCGGGTCCGGGAAATATCCCGCCGTGGGTCCGATAATCGAGACAAAAGCATCCGGTGAACAATGGGCCAGAATCTCATCCAGAGAATTGTTCATGATGGTCGTGCTGGTGCACAGGATTTTATTGCAGGTGCTCAGTTGCGAGGCATCCAGGGTAATCGGCAAATCGGGATATTTTTGAATCAACTGTTCATCTTTTTCAATTACGACCAGTTCGGCTTTGGCCTCCTTGATAGTTTTGATCAATCCGTAGAATAACCCGACCATGCCGACCCGGTCGCCTTCGGAGACCGCCAGCAGTCCCAGTGAATCGGTGGCGGAATCAACCGCGAAATCAGTCTCCCGCATTACGTGCTGGCAAACTGCATTAATGGCCGACAGGCCGATCATCTCTTTAAGCGGGTCGTCATGGCCAAATTCAAGGGCAAATCGGTGCGGGTTTTTGCCGACAAAATCATCCGGCTGCAACGCCGTGTACGCCTCCAATTTATCATCAGGCAGCAGAACATAGCTGACCCCGACTGCTCCGCCTTCAAGACCGATGGCCATAAACTGGGCATCCTTTGGCTGGCCGCCTTGATGGAAGGGCGGGAGGAAAATGTCGGCTATGGGCGGAAGCGTAAATTTTGTCGCTAATTCTGTAATCATCTTTTTGAATTCATCATTTAGACCCATTGCAAGCCCTCAAATCTCATTCTGATTAAGGTTGTCGGGACCGATCGAAACCTTACAGCAAGGCATTTTTCACAAGTGCCATGGTTTGCTGGCCGGCCTCGGATTGCACATAATCCAAAATGACGTCTGTGTATTTTCCGACCATATCCGGCGATAAACCCAGGCTGGAAAAGCTGTCCGTCAGAGCCGCCGTGCCCTTCATGGATTCTGATGAACCCCCGAACAGGGAAGACGCTTTTGCTCCCAGGCCGCTGCCTTCGGGAGCGGATTTAATCAGCGAGTCAATACCGGGGATTGCGCCAAGCAGCCGGGAGTAGTCCCCGGTGTTCATGTTGTTTTTGGCCTCTTTGAAAATCGCTCCAGCGCCTCCCTCGGCTTGTGATTGGGATACACCCAGCAGATCCACCAATTGGCCGATCAGTTTACTTGTATCCGCGAACACAGGTCCGGCTGAGGCGAAGACGGCTATGGCAATCAGCACTATCGTTTTTGAAAAAATTCTTTTATTCATATCAGCATCCTCCATCTGACAGCCACCATAGCGGCCATCTGGTGTTGCAGGCGTTCATCATTTTTCAGCCATAATGGTCATTGTCGATATAAAAAACTAAGCATACTGATAAAGATGTGCAACCCAGCTTAGGGGACGGTGTTGTTATTTTGCTATTCTATTTCGGGCGACCCCATGGGAATAGGAAAGCTGAAAATCGGCCCTTTTTTCTGCCAACGCCTTTAATAGCTACGTTTTTTGCCTGGCGCGCCTGCAGTTGCCGAAATAATAATTAAACGCACAAAACAACATCCCATTTCCGCTCAAGAGGCAAGACGACATAACATTGTTGGTAATCAAAGTTCTGTAGTAGCTTAGTGCTGGCTTTGAAAGGCCAATGCAAAGCTAATAGGCATCACATGCAAATACCGATTAAAAGGAGAAAAGATGGCGTGGGATGGATTCAACGGCAAAGAGCGAAGAGCCTATGTTCGGCTTAATAAAGTCTTAAAAGTCCGACTCAGGTTTTCCGAAGATCAACCGGCTAAAACTTATGCTGCAACCACTAAAAATATAAGCCATAGCGGCCTGTGTATAGAGGTTCCCAAGAGCCGAAAGGAACTGATTGAAAAGCTCTCCACTGCTAGAGAAAATTTGAGTATAAATTTAGAAACCTTAATACTGAACAATACCATAAAATTTTTTGCAAAATCCGCCTGGATCAACTGCAGATTGGACTGGGCAAAGAAACCCACCCATAAAAATCTATTTCTATTAACAGGGCTGGCTTTTAACAACCCCAATGAGGACGCCAGGAAGCAGATTCACGACTACATTGTTGAAGAATTTGTAAAGGATTACGGGCGGAAGTGAAATGGGGTCGCGATCTGATTAGTGATATATTAGTGAATAAATCACTGATCAAGCCCGGATACCATTCTTGAAATGCATATTTTCATGACCATCCCATAAATCTCGATCATTGAAAGTTAGAAAAGCACAAAAACAACACCGTCCCCGTATTGGTTAAAGTGGAAGCGGCCGGCTATTGGTTTTCGCAGATCCAGATTTTTGAGTTGCCGGTGGGGGTGCGCTTTTTTACGGCTGTTCGAAAATAGGTCAGCAGAAGCGATTGTTCGTGTTTCAGGATCTGGAAAGCCCGCGTACTGCCCATCGAAAACATCCGTACATAAAACAGGAACCTGATCAACGGCCGCGACGGCACTTCGTGCTCCATCATCAGAAAGGGCCTGGCCGGCTTCAGGGTCCGGCCGATTTCCTCCAGGCAGGCCTTCTGGCTTGGACCCTTCAGTTCGTAGAATGCATGGGTGCAGGTCACCGCATCGAAGGCCGCTTCGCGAAACGGGAGACGGCCGGCATCGCACCGGACCAGATAGATGTTCGGCGCTGCCCCCGTCTTTTTTCCGGCAGCGCTTAGCATCCCTTCCGAAAAATCAATGCCGACCACCATACCGCCGGTTCCGGTTTTGTTTTTAAGGTTTAAGAGCAGCGAGCCGGTGCCGGTGCAGATATCCAGCACCCGGTCACCGTCAGAAAGGCCGGTCTGATCGGCCAGGTGCGCTCTGAGGCTGCCACCGGGATCGGAGGAATGCATCGCTACGAAGCGATCGTAGAATCTGGAAAACCAGTCGTAGTATTTTTGACGCCAGCCTGGCATGCTTAACCTTTCAGAAGTAGGGCGACCACCGGTATTAAAATAAATGTTATCTGAACGCTCCATACCATGTCCCGGTGAGATGAGCCAGGGTAGATTAAAAGCGGTCCATAATCAAGATTTTCGACAGGCAATAATTTCTTTAAATGCAACGGGGGCGGACTCTGGAAGATTTCAGACAATTTTAGCTGAGCGTGTGCGGGTTGCGCGGTAACGTTATGCGGAATTTCGCACCCTCGTCCGGGCTGGAATCTACCGTGATGGTGCCGCCGTGTTTGAGGATGGCCTTGCGGGTTACGAAGAGCCCGATGCCTGTACCCCTGTTGCCTTTAGAGGAACTGAAAAGCCGGAAAATCTCGCTTGCCTGTTCTTTTTCGATCCCGGGCCCATTATCTGATATTTCAAAATATACTGTGGCCTCATCGACACTTGCAGAAAAATGTATCCAATGGGCGATGTCCCGGTTGTCTTCGATGCAGGCCTCCATGGCGTTTTCGAGTATGTTTATTAACCCGGCGCGGATTATTTCAGGATCAAGTGCAACATACCCGGAGTCGTAGGAAAAGTCGGTTTTAAATCGAATATTGGCGGCTTTAATGCGCCTTTCAATCTGAATGGCAACTTCTTTGGCAAATTGCCAGACTTCGACTTCTTCAATTGCCAGATCCCGTTCTTTTGAGTAGTAAAGGATATCCAAAACCAGCTTGCGGATGCGGTCGGCCATGAGTTTGGTAACGTCCAGGCCCTCTTCGATCTGGGCAGGCCGGTTGCGGTAAAAGCCTGTTTCTATCAGATAAAGACTTGCATCCAGTCCTGATAAACACCCTCTTAAACTATGTGATATGGTTCCAACCATCAATCCCAGAGTAGACAGGTTGTCTTTCATTTGATGAAGGGTGGTAATATCCATAAAATAAGCCAGAACAGCGCGCCTGCCCTGATAAACAACCGAAGTTACCGTTTCCATTACCCAGTGGGTCGAACCATTTTTGTCGAGAACGCAGAACTCATAGGGCGTGAGGTTTACACCTTTGAGCATGGCCACAGCGCTCTTGCGCACGTGTTCACGATAATCTTCATGGACAATCGACATCGAGTTTTTATCTATCAGTTCATCTTCATTGTAGCCGGTGATGTTGATAAATTGAGGATTGACATATTTGAACTTGCCTTGCTGAACAATATAACTGCCAATCAGGGCGTTTTGCTTGCTCTCGATAAATTGAAGTTCGGAAATTTTGCGCTGGGTGTTGTCACGAATGAATCCCTGGACTGCGAGGGGCTTGCCATCTTGATCCCGTAAAACGATCCAGCGATCATGCAGCCAGCGAATGGAGCCATCCGGGTATAAAACGCGGTATTCAGCTTCGCCCTCAGTATGCCCGGCATCAAATGATTCGTTTAAAGCGTTGAATGCCTGTTGGCGATCTTCGGGATGGATGGATTTGACTATTTTATGCGAGGGTGTCGCAATTTCAGATTCATTTTCCAACCGAAAAAAGAATCGAAATTTTATATTGTGGAAAATAAACCGTTGTGAACCGATATCATAATGATAAATGGCATCCTGCGAATAGTCGGCCAGGCGCTTGAAATCATCAAATAATTCCGGCTTAAAACCGCGGTTCTCCGATTTTGATGCTTTGGGTGTTTCAGTCATTGCCTGAAAGAATTCGGTCCGGGAAAGAAAATTTCATTTTTTCAAATTTTACCGTGGGCTAATTATCAAAACAATGCCTGAATGTCAAAGGCTGTGCCCAAACGGCCTGCTGCCCCGGTTTTGTTTCCCGGCTTCCTGAGATCTATTTTTTATTCATTGACAGAAACCGTTTTGTTGGGATAGGGGGTTGATGTCAGCGTTGCCGACGGGGCCGCTGTCCAACAGCCTGAAAAATATCCGCACTGATTGACATCGGCGGCAAGAAGAAGATGCGAGGAGGACCCTCTATGCTGTTCAATCCGAAAAAGGCGCAGTTCGAACACCTGGATGAGCCATCCAGGGAAATTATGAAAAAGACCATCGATTTCTTTGAGACCAAGGGCAAGCAAAAACTCAAGGCAGAACACTACGAACGGGTCTGGTATGATGATTTTATTCAGTTCCTCAAAAAAGAGGGCATTTTCTCCACCCTGCTGACCCCGACCCAATACGGTCGTGAGGGGTGCCGGTGGGATACCTTTCGAAATATGGACTTCAACGAAATCCTCAGCTTTTACAGCCTGGCCCACTGGTACGCCTGGCAGGTAACCATCCTCGGGCTGGGACCGATCTGGATGGGGAAAAATGAAGCGGTCAAGCAAAAAACAGCCCGGTTGCTGGAAGAGGGCGGGATCTTTGCCTTTGGCCTGTCGGAAAAAGAGCACGGTGCGGACCTGTATGCCAGCGACATGGCCCTGACCCCCCTGGGTGGCGGCCAGTACCGGGCAGACGGCGGCAAATACTACATCGGCAACGGCAACGAAGCGGCTCTGGTCTCCACCTTTGCCAAGAATTCAGAAACCGACGAGTTCGTCTTCTTCGTGGTGGATTCCCAGCACGAAAACTACGAATGCGTCCAGAATGTGGTCAGTTCCCAGATGTATGTTTCCGAGTATGCCCTGCACGGATACCCCCTGACCGACGACGACATTCTCACAATGGGCACCGAGGCCTGGGACTCCTCCCTGAACACCATCAATGTGGGCAAGTATAACCTGGGCTGGGCCTCCATCGGCATCTGCACCCACGCCTATTACGAAGCCATCAACCACGCCGCCGGCCGTTTTCTCTTTAAGCATTATGTGATCGATTTTCCCCATATCCGCCAGCTGTTCGTGGATGCCTATGCCCGGCTTTGCGCCATGCGCATGTTCGCCTCGCGGGCGTCGGACTATATGCGCAGCGCCTCGGCCGACGACCGGCGCTATCTGCTTTACAACCCCATGGTGAAGATGAAGGTCACCACCCAGGGCGAGGAGGTCATCAACCTGCTGTGGGACGTGATCGCGGCCAAAGGCTTTGAAAAGGACACCTACTTCGAGATGGCGGCCAGTGACATCCGCGCCCTGCCCAAACTGGAGGGCACCGTCCACGTCAACATGGCCCTTATCGTCAAGTTCATGGCCAACTATTTCTTCAACCCCGGCGAGTTCCCGCAGATCGGCAAAGTGGATGCGGCGGTCCACGACGATTTCCTGTTCAACCAGGGGCCGACCAAGGGGCTGGGCAAAATCCAGTTTCACGACTACCATCTTGCCTACGACAGCCTGGATCTTCCCAATATCGGGATATTCAAGGAGCAGATCGCCCTGCTGGTGGAGCTGCTGATGACCGCCCCGCCGAATCAGGACCAGGTCAAGGATATCGATTTTCTGCTGAATCTGGGGGAACTCTTCACCCTGGTGGCCTACGGCCAGCTGCTCATCGAAAAAGCCAAAATCGATGCGGTGGCAGACGACCTGATGGACCAGATCTTCGATTTCATGGTTCGGGATTTTTCCAAGTTCGCCCTTCAGCTCTACAGCAAGACCAGCAGCACGCCCGAGCAGATGGCAATCTGCATGAAGATAATCAAAAAACCGGTGGTCAACCCGGAGCGCTTCAACCGGATCTGGGAAAAGCATGTTCTCAGCCTTAAAGAAGCTTACACCATGAACGACTAGCTTTTCCGATCAATCCAAAACCGCTGTGGCGCCTGGGTCCCCCGTCAGGACCCCGCGCCACAGGGTTGCACATATTGCATACACTGTTGAGACAGCTTCTAATATTATCCCTGTCGATCCCTCCATTCCTTGTATTTTAGCAGATCTTTTTCCAGAAAATATAAAGACAGGCTCAGAATGGCAATGTCGTCAATTTGACCCAGTCCGATGATATAATCCGGTATCAGGTCAATCGGGCTGATTATATAAAGGATTGCCGCCCCGAAGATGACAATCGATTTAGCCTGTACATCCCGGTAGGCGCCTGTCCAGTAGTCTTTCACCAGCGGTACCAGCAGTTTGAGGTTTGCCAATAACCGGGCCAACAGGCCGAATTTGATAATGTTTTTTGCCATAATCAGGACTGAGCCCCATTTTTTGATTTTATCTTTTTGTCGGGTGCTGCATTGATTTTAAGATTTTAGGGATTATATTGCTGTACTGATTTTTGATTTCAAAGTCAAAATATAAGTATTGCTAATTTAGAACAGGAGATCTTACATGAGTACAGTATTCGGCCTGGATTTTGGCACTTCGAATTCCGCGCTTTCCGTCAATATTGATGGAAAGGTCCGCCTTCTTGACATCGATAAGGATAATACCGCCGGCATGACATTAAAATCCGTATTGTATTTTTATAACGAAGATCAGGATAGAAATATATATGCCGGACATGAGGCGGTTCAAAATTATATCGACACCGGCGGCGAAGGGCGATTTTTGCAATCCATAAAAACATTCTTTCCCGACTCGACTTTCGAAAGAACTGAAATATACAGAAAAAATTAACCATCGAGCAATTGATCTCCTTGATCCTAAAAATCATCAAGGCCCGCGGGGAACAACTCATAGGCGCATCAGTCGATGATCTGGTTTTAGGCCGGCCGGTTGTTTTTTCGGAAGACAGGGAAGCGGATGAACTTGCCGAACGGCGCCTGATGGAAGCCGCCAGGATGGCGGGTTTTAAAAATATCAGGCTGCAGTTGGAGCCCATCGCCGCTGCCCTTAATTTTGAAAATAGTTTTCAATCGAATCAGGAAAAAAAGATCCTTGTCGGAGATTTTGGCGGCGGCACCTCTGATTTTACGATTTTAAAGATTAACGGAGGCAACGGCAACGGCCACAGGCATAACCGTTCAGAAGATGTGCTCGCAACGGCCGGGGTCACTGTCGGTGGCGACAGCTTTGATTCTGAAATTATGGGAAAAAGTTGCAAAATATTCGGCAAAGACGTTAAGGTCCAATCCCCCTGAGCGGGAACTCGTCCGGGCTGTCTTCCCATACGATGGGCAAATTAAGGGGTTGGCACCTGATACCCCTGCTTCGCGCGCCAAAAATATGGGCTATATCAAAGAGACAAAATATCTGGCATCAAACGATGATAAAGTGCTGCTTCAGAATCTTGAAGATCTCATAGATTATAATTTCGGGTACCTGCTCTTTCAATCCATTGAAAAATCAAAATGTGAATTGTCCTCTTCACCTGAGTCAACGATTGCATTCAATGACTACGAAGTTGATATTAATGACAGAATCACAAAAATAGAATTTGAAGAATATATAAAAGCCAAAATTGAAGAACTGGAAAATTGCGTTAATTCCGTGCTGTCCCAGGCCGGCCTTACCCGTCAGGATATCGATATCGTTTCGCTGACCGGGGGCTCCTCGTTTATTCCCATTATTAATAAATTATTCTCGGATAATTTTGGAATTGAAAAAATCAACCAATCCGATGCCTTCACAAGTGTTGCCCATGGGCTCGGCGTTTACAGCACAATGATATAAATTCGCTTCTATATCTGTGGGAATTGGGGCTCCATATAATTATAGCTTTCCCATAACCCTAGATAAAATCAAGGTGAACGTCTTGCCGATAACTGCTTCCCAATGGTGAAAAGATGGAAAAAATATATAATGGTAAAAAGACGGCAAAAGTCGGCACTGAAAAGAATCCCGCTATTGTAAATGTGCAAACAAAAAAAAGAGCGGCGGAATTGAAATCAATATTTGAAAAAAACGGTTGGAAATATAAAATTGAACTGGAGCCGGACAAACCCGAGGATATTACCGACCTGGAGGTGTTGTTGAATCCGCAAAAAACCAGGCTGTCCGAAAAAAAAGTGGGGCGCAATGAACCCTGCCCGTGCGGAAGCGGCAAAAAGCATAAAAAATGCTGTGGTCAATAAGGCATTTTTTATTCATTCGGTCTGACCAGCTTTACACTCCTGATTCCACTGCGCAGTATGACTTTCCGGAACAGATTATTGTATATCAAGGGCGACTTTAATGGCAATGTCATACATATATTATTGCCCTTTCGATCGGCCTGCATTTCCTTGCGTAAGCAACCCCAGGGCCGCGGCGATCATTTCGGCCGTTTTGACGGCATTGGCCTCCGTGTCGCGAATCCCGTTTTCCCTGAGTTCGAGGTGCATCGATTCGACCCTGTCAAACCCGTAACCCTGCTGGTTGAACCATTGGTTGAGGCGCTTGGCATCGCGGCCGCGGTAATTCGACCCGGCCGGGTGGGTTAAAAGGGTGGTCAGCCCGGCGGCACACAGTTGATCGCAGAAGGCCTCCACCGTCTCCTGGCGGGCTGAATATCGGCTGCGGGTGTCACCGGTTTTGGGATCCCCGCCCTGGCCATAGCCGATCAGGGCCTGCAGCTTTTCCGGTGCTTCATCGAACAGCCCGAGGGACTTATGCTCCTGCCCCTGGGCCAGGGCGACGTCATCGGTGATCCCGTGAACCCAGAGAACGTATTTCTTGGCGCCATTTTTAACGATGGCTTCGATGCGGCTGAGGTAGCCGGCGACCTTTTTAGAATGGTCGGCGCGGTAGAGGTCCAGGAAATAGTTATCGAAGCTTTTGGTGATCGGCCCTTTGGGTTTGAAAAAAAGGTCATTGATGATGGCATGACAGTCGAGTGCCTGCTGTATATTTTCGACAATGATGCCGGTGCGCGCATCGTTTTCAAATACGCCATTGATGACCGGACTGTGGGGTGAGATGACCAGAAGGTTGCGCTTGCCGGGGATGTACCGTATGCCGCTGGGTTTGCGGGCCATATGCTACTCCTATACAATTCAACAGTCGGTGATATTTCTGTTATGCTCGCGCCGGTGGGTATCGAGTTCAGCAAACCAGCGCGCCCTGGATTCCCCTTCGACTTTGCTCAGGGTGGTGAGCCTGTCGAACCACCGCCTTCGCGGGAATTACAGGAGAGAGGAAACTGCCCAACCCCTCGTATAATTGACTCTTTATAGCGGCTGATTAACCGGGTTGGTCAGGGGATGCTCTGGGGTGCCCTTGAGCTTTTTACCGTGTTTCTGTTTTTTCCCCGCTTACTCCGGATCCGGTTTTTTCCATCGGTAAGGCAGCTCTTGAATTGTTCCCGGTTCGGTCATGGTCCGCAAGGCTTCGAGGGCATCCATAATAATGCGTCTCTGGCGTTTGACGTTGCCCGGTTCGCCGAACATGCTGCCGCGTGCAAACTTGACCAGCATGGCCCGGGGCGGCTTGATGTGAGCCATTCGATCGGCGGCATTTCCCATGGAGATGGTGGGAATTCCCGCTTCCTCCACCAGGCGCTGAATCAGACCCACGGTCTGATGGCATTTCGGTCAGACCGGCACCAGAAAGAGGACATCGACCCCTGCGGCTTTGAGTCGGGAAATGAATTCCGGAACCGTTTTGGTGGCCAACGACACGGCGTCGTTGACATAGCTGAAGCTGTACTGCGTATCGGTCAACTTGCCGAGGATGCCTTCGGCTTCCAGTTCCACAAAGCGATGGATGGGAAAGACGATGTTCATGTCCTCCTCGGTCAGGCTGTGATCGTAATGCAAATGGGCAATGCCGATGTCTTGCTGACGAACGGTGTTGGGGATTTCGCGAAAGGATACATCGCCGTGGATTGACTCGGTATCAAACGGCGGCTGACTGTCCTTGAGATACAGGCCGCCGGTGGTAGCCAGGGCGAAGGTCTGATTTGACGGTTGACCCTTGTAAGGCGTCCAGGGAATATCATCCGGCGCGACAAAGGGGTACTTTTTGACGATTTCCTTCATATTGCCGGCTTTGTAATCCGGCAGGCTTTCTTGCACCCATTTTTCGTATGCGGGTTTAAACCCCTCAAAAT
Source organism: uncultured delta proteobacterium (assembly GCA_963766255.1). Taxonomy (GTDB): domain Bacteria; phylum Desulfobacterota; class Desulfobacteria; order Desulfobacterales; family JAFDCJ01; genus JAFDCJ01. Next base: position 6,246 of record CAVXZZ010000024.1, on the reverse strand, counting down.
CAAACGGCATTTGATCTCCTCCCCTTATTTAAATTATGTTCAAATTTAGCCTTTGGCTGTCCGCCTTTCGGTATCAGGAAATGGCAAGGTAAATAAATACGTATTGCCCATGGTTGATATCAATTGTCAGGTCGCCCCCTCGGGATTCTGCATAAACAATCCAGGCCGGCTTATCACCGGGGCCGCACTCTGCATTTGGATACGACTCGCCGGTTTTGCCCTGGTACCAGGACAGCAGCATCGGATCGGCACAGATTCCCCTGGCCTTTTGTTTTGCAAAATCCTTTGCTTCTTCAAAATCAAGATCCTGATTTTCACTGTTAAGCTCGATATAGCTTTCCCGGATAATCTTTTAGCTTCGGTTTTAATAATTTCATCGGTTTTATATTCCCCTGCATGGATGGGACCACATTTCAATAGGGCGTCAGATTTTTAGCATATGAACTTTTACGAAGTCAATAGTAAACGACGTGGCCGGGGGGGGCGCTGACAACAATTATTTACAATCCCCATGAATATTGATACAACCCCTTATAAGCGGTTCGGTTCAACAGGCTGTTAGCCGTCAAACCGCTGAAACCAAAACCAACCCCCACCCAAGGCTATGGATCGCTCGCAATCAAAACAACACCTGTTAATTGCAGACGCTAATCCGCAAAACGTCAACGTCCTGAAGACGATTCTGACCCCTGATTATGACATCAGCGTCGCTGCCGACGCCAAGGAAACCATCCGGCTGGCCTCATCTCCCGATCCCCCCGGATTAATCCTGCTCAACGACATGCTGCCGGCTGCGGATCTGTCCGAGGTTTTCAAACAGCTTAAATCCCAGCAAGCCCACCAGGGATATCCCGGTTATCCTCCTTGGGGAGCCGACCACCGAAGACACGGAAGCAAAGGGCTTTGAACTCGGCGCCGCGGATTACCTGACCACGCCTTTTAAGGCATCCGTGGTCAGGGCCAGGATTCGGACCCACCTGGAGCTGAAGCGCTATCGGGACAATTTTGAAAATAAAGTAAAAAAGCGGGCGGGCGAGCTGGATGAGGAAACCCAGGACCGCAGGAATGTTGAAGATACCTATCGCGCGCTTGTCGAGCACGCCAGGGACGGAATTGCCATCATTCACGATTTCATCGTCAAATATGCAAATCCCGCCTTCAGCAAAATGACCGGTCTGTCTGAAAAAGAGCTTATCGGCGCGCACTTGAAGAAATTTATTTCCGAAGAAGAATTTATCAAAAATACCACGCGCTATTCCGAAAGGATCTCAGGCATTAATTTACCCCGCATCTATAAATCCAAGATTATTCATTCAGACGGTTTTACAATTGATGTCGAGCTCAATGTTTGCGTTGTGCCCTATGGAAAATCCCTTGCCGCCCTGGTATTTGTTCGAGACATCCGTGAAGAGGAAGCCTGGAGATATTTAGCCTGACGGTCTCTAAGCTCAAACTTCTCTGCATCACAAAAAAGGGGCACCTAAAATAGCCTTAAAACGGCCAGATCATGGGAATGAAAAGCGAACCCATCGCAAGCACCAGCACATTTAACGGTATGCCCAGTTTTAAGTAATCGCTGAAGCGGTAGCCGCCGGGGCCATAAACCAGCAGGTTGGTTTGATAACCAATGGGAGTTGCAAAACAGGCGCTGGCGCCAAAGCAAACCGCTATGATAAACGGTTTGGGGTCGACCCCCAGTCCCTGGGCAGCCGCGATTGAAATCGGCAGCAGCAGGATGGCCGTGGCATTGTTGCTTAACACATGCGTGCTGATGCTGGTCAGCAAAATTATGCCGCCTAAGACATAAGCCGGGCCCAGGCCGCCGAACAGGTTAAGAAATTCCCTGGCGTAAAATGCCGAGGCGCCAGTTTTTTCCAGGGCGGCACTCATCGCAATCATGGCGATAATGATTAAAAGGACCCGGCCGTCTATCGCCCGATAGGCATCCCGCAGCTGCAGGCATCCGCTAAGGATCATCAGAAAGGCAGCCGCCAGGGCGCAGGTTAATATGTCTGCCAGCCCTGTGCCGGCAGCCACAACCATTGCAGCGAATATCACAACGGCGCGACGCGCCAGCCGCTTGTGCACGAGTTCGTGATGGACATCCTCCACGATGATGAAATCCGGGCCGCCGCGCAGTCGTTCGAGGGATGACTCCGGCAGGCGTGCCAGCAGAATGTCACCGATCTTCAAGCGGATGTCTTTGACTTGCGGCTCGGCATAATGAAGCTCCCGGCGCTTGATGGCGATGATATGGATATCCGGGTCCCGCTGCAGTCGGCTGGCTACCAGGCGTTGGCCCAGAAGCGACGATTGGGGCGGAATGATCAGTTCTACGATTAACGAATCCTTTTTTTCGGCCTCGAAATTCAACCCCTCTTCAGCCATCGGCAATTCAACCAGGTCGCCGTGAAGGATTTCAACCAGGTCATCGGCCGAACCTTTCACGAGCAAAAGATCATCCGGCGATATATTCACCCTATCACGATCCGGGTAGTACACGTGGGAGTAGCGAATGAGCTCAAGGATTTCCAGGTCCGGATATTTTTGTGAGAAATAAGCTTTCGGGTTTTCTCCGATGATTCGGCTGCCGCGCGGGACCTGGAGTTCGGCCAGGTAGCGGCGATGTTCGGCATCCTTTAGCTCGCATACCGGATTGTGCAGGTTGGGCATCAGCCTCGGGGCGGCAAATATCAGAAAAATAAGGCCCAGCAGGGCAATCGGCACCCCCAGCGGCGACAGCTCAAACATGGTCAAAGATCCGAAGCCATTGGAGGCACTCAAATCACTGATAATGATATTGGTGGAAGTCCCGATCAAGGTACAGGTGCCGGCTAAAATAGAGGCGTAGGAAACCGGAATCAGAACTTTGGACGGGCTGAAACCCAGCTCGCAGCCCAGGCTCAAAATAATGGGGATAAAAAGGACCACCACGGGGGTGTTGTTAATAAAGGCCGAGGCCGTGCCCACGATAACCAGGATTAAAAATATGGCCAGGGTTGGTCTGCCCCGGGAATAATCGGCTATCTTTTGACTGATAAACCGGACGGCCCCGGTGCGAATCATGCCCTCGCTGATCAGAAACATGGCCCCAACGGTAATGACCGCCGGACTGGCAAAGCCTGCGATGGCCTCGGTGGGTGTTAAAATGCCGGTGATGGCCAAACCGACGATGATACCGATTGACGTCAGGTCCACCGGCACCTTCTCGGTTATCAACAAAAGCATCACCACCACTAAAATAAGGCTCACCAGCCAAATAGTCATTGCTTTTTCCTCACCAATTACAGAAATTTCTGGGGCTTCTTTTTTTTAAGGTTCTTAAAATAGTCACCGGGTTCCCAGCGCTTCTCTCCCGCATCGATAAATTGTAAAAATGTATCCAGCTGTTCTTTAAGGCGCCGGGACTCCTCAACATTGAATTCCAAATCAAAATCGTGATGATCGGCCTCGACTTTCACGCAAAAATAATCTTCGGGACTGTTTCTGAAGCCAGGGCCCGAGGCCCAATTGATATCCAACTCCGGGTTTTCCCCTAAAACTTTGGGTGTACCGATCTTTTTGGTCAGACGAATCAGTCTCATAATTTACCTCTTTTTCTCAGGCCACTGTTTGTTTAAAACAGGGTCGATGCCGACACGGCGTGCCAGGTCGGAGGTGAACAAACCTTCCGGATCGAGCTGACGCTTGATTGCCAGGAGATCCTTGTAGCGCGGATAGATCCGGTAGAATTGTTCGGGTCTCAGGACCTGGTCCTTGGCAAGATGAATTTTGCCGCCGCGGCGAGCGGTCGCATCGATCAGGCGGTCGACGGCCTCGCGGCTGGCGGCCTCGGAGTGTTTTTTGGGGTGGAACTCGAAGTTGAGGCTGTAGCCGTCTTCGGAAAACGATATCAGGCAGTCATCCGCTTTGTGTGCGCGCAGGATGGTCGTGACCGGCGGGCAGGGCGACGACTGGCAGATGCCCATTAATTCGATGATGGCCTCACGGGCACTGGATCGCGGAAAGGTGAGCTGGACAGTGTAGCCGCGTTGGCCGCAGACGAGGTGGGCCGGCGGAACCGTAAAACTGGCCTCGAAGGCGAAGCGCAGGAAAAGCTCGGTGTTCGAGGAGCGTCCCGCCAGCGCCAGCAGTTGGCCCCCGGCGTAGTAGAGCCGGTTGAATAAATTCATCATGGGGCGCTGGGCGTGCAGCATGAGCGCCAGGACGGGGCCGAATTTTTCGTGAAGCGCAAGACCGAATTGCCGGTGATTGTCAAGGCGCTTGTAGCCTGCCTCCAGAATTTGGCGACGCTGTGCCTCAGTTTCGCTGCTGTCAATCCATTTCGCGGTGTGGATCACGGATCGTCCGGTTTTGCGGCCACGGGCATAGGCGTCCACCCACACGACGGCCGCATCGTATGTTAATTCAACCCGGGTCATCGTTTCGAGCAATGCGTCCACATCGGAGACCGGGATGCGGTTGATTTCGACGAAAGGCGATGGGATTGCCTGGAGCTGGAGGGTGGCTTCCACGATGACACCGAGCAGCCCGATGCCGCCTGCGACGGCGTTAAAGAGATCATGGGACCGGTCGATGGTGAGCACCTCACCATCGGCGAGCAGGAGTTTGAGGCTCACCACCTGTTGGGCGAAGCTCCCGTTGCGCCAGGCTTCCTTGCCGTTGACGTTGGCACAGATCGCGCCGGCAACACTGGAGTGCGATTCGGTCGGGCTGGCGGGCAGCGTGAGCAGGCGGTGGTGAACGGCCTGGTAGATATCGATGATTCGCATGCCGGCTTCGACGGTGATCCGGGCGGCCTCCTCGTCGAATTCGATGACCCGGTTCATGGCGCTCATGTCCAGCAGAGCCTGCCCGTCGTTGAGCGCCAGGTCGCCGTAGCCTCGCCCGGCCCCGCGCGCGCAGAGGGTCATACCGTTGTCCCGGCAGTAGGCCAGCGTCTCGCGGCACTGTTCGATGGTTGTCGGGCGTGCGACCAGGGAGCGGGTTCGGATGGAGCCAACCAGGGAGTTGAGATCCTTCCACTCCATGAAGCGCGGGGGTGTCGGTATGTCAGATGGCATGATGATATCCGGTATCACAGCAGTTGTTCGGCGGCAAATTACCACCGGGGTTGAGATACAGGATGCCGGCTGTATTGTCAAGGAGACACTCTGCCGGCAGGCTTGATTGGGCCGGCCCCTTTGTTTTTTCTTGACCCCCCAGGCCGCGTTTATTATCTATTGTTGAGTCCTAAAAATAAACTTCAAAATTATTGTCGCTCCCACAAAACAGACTGTGTCGCAATTGTCAAAACTCCGCAATTCGTGATTTTGTCATTCCGGACTTGATCCGGAATCCAGCTCTTTGCGCTATGCCACACTACTGGATGCCGGATCAAGTCCGGCATGACAGGCAGAAATTAAGTGCTTTTTGGAATTGCGGCACAGTCTGGAAGGCAGGAGTCCAGTTTGAATCCGCCTGGATTCCCCAGTGACAAATCAATTTGCGGATAAACTGATATTTCTGAAAAAATCGTGGAGATTATTAAATGGCTTCGGCTGCTTCTAAAAAAGTCATCTTCGCTGCATTGGCCGGAAACGGCTTGATTGCGTTGACAAAATTTATTGCCTTTGGATTTACCGGCAGTTCGGCTATGCTGTCTGAAGGGGTGCACTCCGTTGTGGACACCGGCAACCAGGTTCTTTTACTTTACGGGTTGCGCCGGGCCGCGATACCGCCGGATGATCAATTTCCGTTCGGTCACGGCAAGGAAGTCTATTTTTGGAGTTTTATTGTCGCCATTCTGATTTTTGCCGTAGGTGCCGGTGTCTCGATTTATAAGGGCGTTCATCATCTTCTGCACCCGGTGGCGATCGAAAATCCTTACTTAAATTATATTGTGCTGGCCCTGGCGATGCTTTTTGAAGGCGCCGCCTGGTATTTTGCCCTGACTGAATTTACCAAGGCCAAGGGCAAATGGGGCTATTTAAAGGCTGTGCAACGCGGTAAGGATCCCGCCATGTTTGTTGTGCTCTTTGAAGATTCCGCGGCCATGCTGGGTCTCATCGTTGCCGCGGCGGGGATCTTTTTGAGTCAAATCACTGCCAATCCTATTTATGATGGTATTGCCTCGATCATCATCGGCCTGATTCTGGCCGGCACAGCCGCCTGGCTGGCCTATGAAACCAAAAGCCTGTTAATCGGGGAAAGTGCCAACAAAGAAGTGATTCAGGGCATCAGGAAAATTGCCCAAACCCACAGAGC
>CAVXZZ010000023.1:0-132198 GCA_963766255.1 uncultured delta proteobacterium | reverse complement strand
CAAAACGGTCAACGCCTGGGCCATGGCGGGCGGGAAGATGGCACTCTACAGCGGTCTGGTCACCCAGCTCAACGCAACGGATGACGAACTGGCCCAGGTTCTGGGCCACGAGATTGCCCATGCGCTGGCCAAGCACTCAGCAGAAAAGATGTCGGTGGCCATGGCCAGTTCGATTGGGGTGGCCGCAGTCGGAGTCTTCGGAGACCGCCAGGGCCTGGCCCTGACAGGGGCTTCACTGGCAGCCGCCCTGGCTGTCCAGATGCCCAACAGTCGCTCGGCGGAGTCCGAAGCCGACCGCATCGGTATCGAGCTGGCGGCCAAAGCCGGTTACGACCCGCGCGCGGCGATCACCCTGTGGCAAAAGATGGCCAAAGTCGGCGGTAAAGGTCCCCCCGAATTTCTGAGCACCCATCCATCACCGGAAAATCGAGAAAAAAAGCTTGCCGAGCTCGTGTCTCAAATGATGCCCTATTATGAGCAAAAAGGGCAACGCCCGACTTATCAGTTAAAAGGCTGACCGGGATTAAAATTCGAGATACCGATACCGGCCTGTTGTCTCAAACAGGCTTTAAAATTTTTTCATCCAAAACCATGCGGATGGTTTTGGCAATCTTCCTTATAAGCACCGGCTTGGCCACATAGGCCCGGATACCAAGATCCAGGGCGGTTGTTTCACTGATCCTGGCACTGAATCCGGTGCACAGAATAACCGGAAGGTCGGGTCTGATGGTCATCATTTCCCGGGCAAGTTTGTCGCCGGTCATCGTCGGCATGGTCATGTCGGTGATCACCAGGTCAAACCGGTCGGGTTGGGATTTAAACAGCTCAAGGGCCTCTACGCTGCTGGTTCGCGTGACGACCTCATATCCCAGGGCCTCCAGCATCCGTTTTCCAGCAGTTGCCAGGGCCGCTTCATCATCGATAAAAAGAATGCGCTCGGTCCCGGTGGGTATGGTCGCTGTCATCCTGATTTTCCGGTTTGAGCCGTCTCTCGGCTGCGGGAAGAAAGACCGTAAATGTCGCTCCCTGACCCGGTTGGCTGTGCACGACTATATCCCCGCCATGACCGGTCACAATCCCGTGAACAACGGCCAGGCCCATACCGGTGCCTTCACCTTTTTCTTTGGTGGTAAAAAACGGCTCAAAGATTCGATCCAGTTCGCTTGCCGCAATACCCGGGCCGGTGTCGCTGACGGTCAGCTGTAGATAGGGGCCGGGTTTCAAATTCCGAAGTTGGCGGTTAATTCTGAGTCGAGTTCCACCTTTCTCAGGCCTACCGTCAGGCAGCCGCCTTGATCCTGCATGGCATAACCGGCATTGGTGCACAGGTTCATCATGACCTGATGAATCTGGGTCGGATCCCCCATTACCAGGGCATCACTTTGAATATTCTGGACGGATCTCGATGGTGGCCGGCAAAGACGCCCGCAAAAGCTTAACGGTTTCTTTGACGATCAATTTTACCTGAACCGGTTTATGCTCCTGCTCGGTCTGGCGGCTGAAGGTAAGAATCTGCTTGACCAGGTCTTTGGCACGATTCCCGGCATGCAAAACCTCCTGCAAATACTGGTAAGCCCCGGACTCTTTTTCAGCTTCATGCAATGCAAGTTCGGTATACCCCATGATGGCCCCCAGGATATTGTTGAAGTCGTGGGCGATGCCGCCGGCCAGCGTGCCGATGGCTTCCATTTTTTGGGCCTGCTGGAGCTGGGCTTCCAGTTTCTTTCTTTCCTGTTCTTCCTGCTTGCGGCCGGTAATGTCCCTGGCAATGCCCAGTACAAATTTTTCACCTTTAATGTTGACCGGATGGGTTGATATCTCTGCATAAACCGGCTCGCCGATTCTTTGGAAGCAGGGCAAATTCACTCGGACCGGTTGGCTCATCGTTCAGGCTTTGTTTACAGAATTCTGGCGACTTTGGGAATATCTTCAGCGGCAATGAGGCCTTATTTCCAGAATATTTTTTCCGACCATTTCGTCATCCCTGTAAGCCGGTAAATTGTTGACCGGCTTTGTTGCCGCCAACCAGAGTACCGTCAGTTTTAAGAAAGAAAAACGGATCCGGCGCATGTTCAAATAAAACCCTGAAGCGTTCTTCGCTCTCGCGCAATTCTTCTTCCCGTTGGGCCAGTTCCGCCAATTTTTTTTACAGGGACCGGTTGCTCTCTTTTAATGATTTTTCACTGCTGCGGGCCCGCTGCAGGGCGATGCTGAGACCGGTGGTGGTCAAGGTGAGAAATATGGCCGCCAGGATAAACATCCCGGTTGCCTCCATGGCCACCTCATAGGGTCCGTCGAGTCTGAAAGATGGTCAAACCGATCATTTCAGCGTGGGCCAGGATCCATATGCTAATGGTGCTTAAAACAGCAAATGCGATACTTGTTTTCCAGCCCACCAAAAGGCCGGCAAGCACCATAATCGTCATGTAGATAATGGCTGCCGAGCCGCGCACGCCGTCGGAAGTAAAGGCTTGAAAGGTGATATTGGCCCATAAAAAAATGACAAAAATCAAGCCGGCGGGTTTTACATGGCCGCTGCGGATTAGAAACAGCAGGCCGATGGCAACAGCTATAATTACACCGTTGGCCACAAAAGCGTAGGGGCCCAATTCATCGGTTTGCCCGTTACCAGCCAGATCAATATCAACGCACTCACCACGGCGACAATCGACCACAGGATGATACTGAGAATTCTGGCAATCCGTGATTTTTCTTCTTCTTCAAAAATCGGAGGGGCAAACAAGTCTTTGATCCGGGCGACCATGCTGGCAAAAAACGGAGACTGATGGCTCATTGATTTTGTCCTTCTGGGCTGTATTTGTTTCAATATACTAATAATTCGAAAAATTCCGGCCGTCCGATATTCTTCCGCCGCTGGCTGAAATTGTCCTGTAATATAGATAATAATTTATTCAACGCGAGTTAACAAGCAAATCTGTATTCAAAAAAAGTGCTTAAGGTGGAAAAAGAAATTTTCACTTGACTTGCACGCACAATGAACGCATAATGTATACATTCTTAGGCCAATTACAAATCTTGTCCCGAAGGTGGTTGCTGCCATGGATCCCATTGCAATTTATGAAGACCTCAAAGAAAAAATCATCTGGCTGGATCTCGAACCGGGATCGACGCTGAATCTGGTCGAACTGGCAGCGTCATACGGTGTCAGCCGCAACCCGGTCATGATTGCCCTCACCCGGCTCAATGTCGAAGAATGGGTCATCCGCCAGGGCGTTCACTTTGTGGTCAGCCCGTTGACCGTTGATCGCATGCGCGAAATCACCGAGATTCGTTCAATCATGGAAACCCAGGCCAACATATGGGCCATGAATCGCATTACCCCGGAAGGCCTGGCTGAATTGGCCAAAATACGCGATGAAATCAAGGCCGTCGATGCAGATGCAGCCAAAAAAGAAATTGTGCAGCTGGACTTTAAATTTCACCGGCTGCTGTACCGGGAAACCCGCAATCAGCAGTTGGCCCAATTGCTCGAAAGACTGCTGGCCCATTATTTGCGGTTCTGGCTTTCGGGGCCCCAGCAAATAGAGCCGAAACGGTTTTTTACCGAAGCCCTGGAAATTTTCGAGGCTGTTGAAACCAAAGACGAGGTCAGGCTCCAGGCCGCGACCCTGGCCCATGTGAAAGTATCACTAGACAAGATTATGGGGTTATCATAGGTGGGATGTATTGTTTGGGTATTCCAGTATGGTTGCATCGATAAAATTACAAGCACCAAATTACAAATAACAAACAATATCCAAATTCCAATTTCCAAATATCCAAACATGTTTTGACCTGCAGTGAGATCGCCACTCGTTGAGCACATAGTCGTGCGATCTCCGCTCTGAGTCATTTGATCATTGAAATTTGTGATTTATTTGGAATTTGGATTTTGTGATTTGGATTTTCCACAATTCATCTTGGAAAAACTGAAAACGAGTAAATCAGTTCGAATTTCTTTATAATTATATAAAGGAGGAAAAGATATGGAAGTAATACACTGGAAAGATTGCGAAGATAAGAAAGTCGAAAAGTTCCCTTACCGGGGCGAGATGAACGACGTCATCGGTACCAGTATCCGGTGGCTGTCACAACATGGAGACGACGGCAACGGTTATCCTGAATACGGCTTGCGCTTTTTCACCATTCAGCCGGGGGGCCAGATCCCGATTCACAACCACTTCTACCACCAGACCATGTTCATTATCTCCGGTGAGTTTGAGTGCTGGGAGTTCGACCCCGAAACAGATGAATTAAAAATCAAATCCATCTGTGGCCCGGGGACTTCCATTTATATTCCCAGTATGCAGCCCCACGGCATGAAAAACACCAGTGACGGGCCGTCCACCTTTACCTGCTGCATTGCCAATATATACGACAACGAAGATACTATCTAAAAGGTAGGGATAAAATGAAGTTAGCCGAACGACTCAATGATTTTGAAGCCTATCCTGGCACCGCCATGAACGTCATTTTGACCAAAATGACGGATGAGGGCAAGGATGTCATTAACCTGGGCCTCGGCGACCCGGATGTGATTCCACCTGAGCAGATGCGGCAATCCTTATTCTGAAATCTGTTTTGACGGCTAAATAAGGAAGTAATCTGATTTGAACGCGTTACCCGCAACCCGTAACGCGTTCAAATTCCAGCATTCCAATATATTGAATTTAAAACAGATTCTTGACGACAGCGGGAACCCTCACTTTTTGGTCCGGCTTTACGACCTGTTTTTTGATCAAATCCCCCCAGAGGTCGCCAAAAAAAACGACATCCTGGATGGTGCCCTTCATGGGGGTGGCATCGGAAGACAGCCATCCGATGATCTCGCCGGAACCCGAAGACACGTCTTCGGGGTTGATTTGAAACCGTATGAAAAAATCTTTGTCGGCCGGATTTAATTCCCGGCGGCGGAATTTTTTTTCCGCTTCAATATCGGCGATATGAAGCGTTACAGGCAGCATCTGTTTTTTTGTAACCAGCGGCAGCCGGTATTGGCGGTTCCTTTGCAGGGGACCGTAATAACCGTGGCGGAAGTTATAAAAAAGCGTCAGATAATCTTCATAAATTCGATCCGTCTTCATGGGCTCTCTATCCATCACGGTCTGCCCGGAGGGTTCAGTTCGAATAAATACGATTTCATTTGCCCCGTGGTTAAACCCGGCACTGCGGAGGCTCACCCTGCTTCCCCGCCTCTTTTTTAACTCAAAATAGACTGGCTGCAGGCGGTCTTGATCTGATAAATACCGGCAGAAGGATGTATAGGAATAGGTAACCCCTCCCAGGAGAGAATTTATGAAACCAATCCCCTGGCCCTCCAGGCTGATTTGGTAAATATCGGGTCTATTATTAAAGGATCCCATTACAGATACCAGCGGGAAATGATTGCAACATTTGAGATAGTTTCTGGTCCGGAAGAAATAAATCGTAGAACCATGATACTGGATTACTCTCCCGGCATGGCGTTTTCAAGCTCCAGAGCTAATACAACTTTTTGAGATACCGCCAGCATGGTTTCCGGATTCAGCGCACCGAGAAATTTTTTAAGCCGTGTTTTGGGCACGGTGTGCAGATTATCTGCCTGAACAAAAGAGGGGTTTGGTAAATTGGCGTTTTGATTGATAGATATTTCGGTAGGATATCCCTTGCCCTGGGTGGTTATTTCGGCAACGATGACCTTGTTGAGATATTTTATAACATTTTGCCTCGTTAGAATGAGAACCGGTCTGGTGCCAACCCGTCCCCCCAGATCGATCAACCACACCTCGCCGCGATTCATTCATCACCCCACTTTTCCGCCTTCGACCAGGCTTCAGAATCTTGTAGACCCTCCGGATTATCCTTCAACTTCTGGATCCACGTGTCTTCAAATTTTTTTATTTCTGCCTGCCGGATCCATGTTTTTACGGCCTCCCGCACCACAGCGGAGCGCGTGAGTTGTACGGTGGTCGCAAATTGATCGATGGTCCTGAGAAGATCCTCATCAAAGCTGATCTGAACATTTTTCATAAACCATTCCAAATAAGAGTTGATTTGAAATATAAAAAATTATATAGAAAAACATATAATAAAACCCATATTATTGTCAACCTTAAAAAGGGGCCACTATGAATAATCGGTTAAAAGGCAAAACCGCCCTGATTACCGGAGCCGGCCGGGGAATCGGCCGCACTATCGCACAAACCTTTGCAAGCGAAGGCTGCCGGGTCTGGGCTACCAGCAGAAGTATGGAACCCCTCAGGGACCTGGCGGATGTCAGCGGCATTCAACTCCATCAACTCGATGTGACCGATGCCGGCGGAGCCTCCCTGGCATCGGAAAAAATCGGTGATATCGATGTTTTGGTCAACAATGCCGGCTATGTGGCCACCGGGACCATCCTTGATTGCACGGATGAGGAACTGCGGCAATCAATGGATGTGAATATAACCGGCGCGTATAACATGGTTCGGGCCTTTTTGCCCGCTATGCTCGCCAAAGGAAGCGGGACCATCATCAACATTGCATCCGTGTTGTCCAGTATTTCGTCGGCCGCTGAACGGTTTGCCTATGGGGTCTCAAAGGGGGCCTTGATCGGCCTTACAAAATCGGTGGCCCTTGACTATGTGAACCGCGGGATACGCTGCAATGCCATCTGCCCTGCCACCATTTTAACACCCGGCCTGAACACCCGCCTGGAGTCAAGCCCGGATCCGGAGGCCGCCCGCAGCGCCATTGTAGACCGGCATAAAATGGGCCGTCTGGGAACTGTGGAAGAAGTCGCGGCGGCGGCGGTTTATCTGGCCGATGACGCCAGCGCCTTTATGACCGGCCAGCTGTTGATCATGGACGGTGGCATGACCTTGTGAAATGAGGGTTGCCGGTTTTCCAGTTGAGCCGGTTAGGCCCGTTAAAAAGGATGACGGCCGGATTCAACTATGTCACCGGCTAACGGACTAACGGGTAAACGGGCCAACGGGCAACCTGTTTATCCGTTTGCATTCTACCCGATTGGTATCAACGCAAGATACCTTTCTGCTGATTGACACGGCACCGTCTTTATCTTATATTTGCCCGCATTATTGCGCTTACGAATTAGCCCTTAGGGGCTATTGCTTATAAAGGAGGAGCTTTATGAAGGTGGATGAAAGCCGGATCTACCTCGAAGACGTCGGGGAAATCGTCATGTCGCGCGGCGGCAAAGACATCTGGCTGGTAAAGGAGATTACCCAGCACGAAGCATTCCGGGGTCGGAGTCTTCCCGATAAGATCTATGTGGTTGATTTTCCGGGCCGGGGGCTTGGCGAGGAATTTTTGCTCAGCCGCCAGGCCTGCGGAGCCGAAAAGTTTTTAATGATCAAGGAAGTCGGCCACGATATGATGCGCCTTCTCGAGCGGATGTTCGATGGGAATCTGGCGCAGTTTGTCATCCTCTGGGGCGGGCGCCCGCTGGACCTGCTGGACGCCAATCCTCCGCTGCACCGCTCCCGGCTCCTGGACACCACTTATATAAAACTGACCCGGGTTGAAGACACGTCCGGCTCCCGCGGCTGGAACATTGTTGAAAGCTCATTTGTCGGGGAGTGGTGGCCGGACGAAACCTGGATCATCATGGAAGAATGCATCGCTTCGGGATCTACCTTGAACTATTTTGTTGAAGAGGCCCTGCAGCACCACCAGCCCAAAAAAATATTCCTTTTCCCGGTGTGCGCCAGCCTCGAGGGGCTGGAAGGGATCTGCCGCATATGCAATGAGCACCGTGTCGAACTCATCCCGGTTTTCAACGGGGCGCTGATACAGGTAGCCGAAAAAGGCGTGACCATGCCTTTTACCGATCTTGGCCTTCAGCCCCAAACCATCGTCACGCGCCATTTTTACCACGATTTGAATGAACGCTACCAGGGCACCCCCCTTTGCTGGGTAGGCGATATCGGCGATTCCATTTACAAGCCGGAAGATCACCTGGTAGAGACCCTCAGCGATATGCTGGCGGTGGGAATGGACTTTGACAGAGAAGACTTTTCGCTCTGGAGCCCCATCGTGCGATCGGATGGATTTTTAAACCGGCTGGAAAGTGCACATCAGGAAGTCTTTAATTCAGTCGCCAGGTACTTGAAACCAAATTGAGTATAAATTGGCTGGGTGTAATGGGTTATATGGTACGCATTGAAATTAAATTCCCAAATCCGGATACAGTTTTTTTGCACAAGCAGGGCAGATAGCATGGCTGAACAGAGCATCTGAACGCTGTTGAATAACATCTTCAATCTGATTCCAGTACCCCTTGTCATCCCAAATTTTGTGGCCAATAATTTCACCCACAGTCTTTCCGACACCCCTGGCAAAAGCATTATTTACATATCGATAAGTCCCATCAGCATAAAAGGAGAAGGTCGGGTCCATGGATTCATCCATCAAAATTCGATAATGCTTCTCACTGTTTCGAAGTTTTTCTAATTCGTTATTTTCTTCTTCTTTATCCATTTTCATTCTCCATTCATACCATTGCCCGGGAAACAGAAATTCACCTCGTATGAACCGTCCTCCAGATCCAGCCGGCTGACCACCGGCGGCGTTTCGGCAATCACTGTTCCCCGGCGAATCACGAAGAGCCTGGCCGGCCTCAATCTGAGGGCCTCGTGCGGGTTGGCTGCCTGAAGAATCACCATATCCGCCTGGCACCCCGGCTCAAGCCCGTAGCTTTCCAGCCCTAGCACTTTTGCTCCGTTGGTTGTGACCGCCGCAAACATTTGCTGCATCTGCTCAACCCCCGTCATCTGGGCCAGGTGCAACCCCATGTGAGCAACCTCCAGCATGTCGTAGGACCCCAGGCTGTACCAGGGATCCATGAGGGCATCCTGGCCAAATGCCACATTGACACCGGCTTCCATGAGCTCTTTGACCCGGGTCATCCCGCGCCGTTTGGGGTAGGTGTCATGGCGGCCCTGGAGGGTGATATTAATTAACGGATTGGCAACAGCCTGTATCCGGGCCTCGGCCATCAGGGGCAACAGCTTGCTGACATAGTAATTATCCATGGAATGCATGGAAGTCAGATGGGAGCCGGTAACCCGCCCGTGAAGGCCGAGGCGCCGGGTGTGAAATGTCAGGGTTTCGATATGGCGCGAGTGAGGGTCGTCGCTTTCGTCGCAGTGCATGTCCACCTGCAGGCCGCGCTCGGCGGCAATTTCGCACAGGGCCTTTACCGAGGCTGCGCCCTCGGCCATGGTTCTTTCAAAATGGGGAATGCCGCCCACGACGTCAACACCCAGGTCCAGTGCCCGCGCCAGGTTGGCGGCACTGGGGCCGTGCCGGAAATAACCGTCCTGGGGAAAGGCCACCAGCTGCAAATCGATATAAGGTTTGATTTCATCGCGCAATTCTAAAAGCGCAATGACGGCCACCAGTTTGTCGTCGCTGACATCCACGTGGCTGCGAATCGCCAGGGTACCCCGGGCAATGGCCCAGCGGCAAAGCTCACCGGCCCGGGCTTTGATGTTGTCGGCTGTAAGAGTTGATTTTAATTCCCCCCACAGTTCGATGCCCTCCAGCAGGGTGCCGCTGCGGTTGACCCGGGGCTGACCATAGCTCAGGGTAGAATCCAGGTGAAAGTGGCTGTCCACAAAAGGCGGGGTGACCAGCCGGCCGGTGGCATCGATTTCCCGATCGGCCTGCACCTCGAGCCGGGGGCCGACGTCGACAATGCGACCGTTGTCAGCCGCAATATCGACACCCGTGCGTCCGTCGGGAAGGTTGGCGTTTCGTATAACTAGATCTATCATGGTTACCTCAAGAAGTTTCGTAATTGTATAGGAAAAGCAAACTTCGAGTTACAAGTTGCGCGTTACGGGTTGCGAGGTGAGAATGAGTAAATTCGGATTTTAACACGTAACGCGCAACACGTAACGCTACGTATACCTGATAATTCAGTGCTTTACAATGACACAATAAGCTATCCAGACAGGTCCGGAGCTACCCGCCTTTCTCCTCCCGGCGGTAGGGTTTCAACAGCCCGGCCGGCACGGATGCTTTTCTGGAAACACTGATCAGGGCAACAATGGTCAGCAGATAGGGAATCATCAGAAAGAGGTGAAATGAAACGGCAATACCCATGCCCTGCAGCCTTAGCTGGAGACCGTCCAGAAAACCGAAGATAAGCGCCCCAAAGGCACCCTTGAGGGGGTCCCAGTTGCCGAAAATAACCATGGCAATGGCCACCCATCCCCGGCCGCCAATCACATCGATCAAAAACATGTTTTGATGGGCCAGGGTGAGAAAGGCGCCGCCGACCCCCATAAGGGCGCCGCCGGCAACCAGGCAAAGGGTACGGGTTAACAGGACATTGACGCCGACCGTGTCGGCCACCACGGGGTTTTCACCCACCGTCCGGATCTTCAAGCCGATTTTAGTTTTGTAAAGCAAAATCGAGATGATCGGAATGAGAAGCCAGGCAATATAGGTCAGTGAATATTGTGTGAACAGGCCCGGGCCAATCACCGGAATCTTGGAAAGCAGCGGAATCGTGATCTGCTTGAAGGGCTGGATGATCGGCGGCACGGTGGGAGATCCGAAATGCAGCCGGTAGATGAACATGGCCAGGCCGGTGGCAAAAAGCGTAATCCCCAGGCCCGATACATGCTGGCTCAATCCCAGGTAAACCGCCAGAAAGGCCATCAGCAGACCCAGAAGCATGCCGACCCCTGCGGCAGCCAGCACGCCCAGCCAGATGGAACCCGATGAAAAGGTGACCAGAAACCCCGTCATGGCGCCCATCAGCATGATACCCTCGATGCCCAGATTCAGCACCCCGGCACGCTCGGAAATAATTTCACCGAGGGTGGCGAATATAATCGGCGTGGCCATTCTCATCGTGGCCCCGATGAGACCGGATATAAAAGCAATATCGAGAAGCTCGCTCATTATTTCTTCATCACCTTTATTTTGAATTCAGTAAACAGCAGGAAAATGAGCATCACCATCAGCGACATCCCCTGGATAACCTCGGCGATATAGCTCGGCACACCGGTCATGCGGCTCATGGTCTGGGCACCGACGATAACGACGCTGAAAAAAAGTGACGAAAAGAGCACCCCCACGGGGTGCAGGTTGCCCAGCATGGCGATCACGATGCCGGAATACCCGTAACCGGGTGAAATATCCATTATCAAGCGGTATTGAATCGCGCAGAGCTCTCCGACCCCGGCCAGTCCGGCCAGCCCGCCGGATATCAGTGCGGTCCACACAATCACCGAGGTGGTATTGATACCGCCGAAATGGGCGGCCCTGATGTTTACGCCCACGGCTTTGGAGCGGTACCCGAAGGTGGTCTTCTGGTTGATAAACCAGATGACAAAGACGGCAAAAAGAGCGACCAGGATTCCCATATGGAAACGCGAGCGCGGCATCAAAACGGGATAGCAGGCGGCTTTGATGATGGCCGCCGAGCGAGGCCAGCTCGAGCCGGGCTGCTGCAGCGGTCCGAAAAGAAGCGCTCCCATTATATGGATCATGACATAGTTCAACAACAGGGTGGAGACCACATCATCGACCTTCAGTTTGGTCTTGAGTATCGCCGGTATGGCCGCCCAGATGCCGCCGGCCAGAACCCCCCCGATCATGACGATTGGCAAAACCAGGAAAGGGGGCACGCCGCCCAGGTTGACCCCCAGCACGGTGGCCGTCAGGGCGCCGGCCAGAAGCTGCCCCTCGGCGCCGATATTCCAGAACTTGGCCCGGAATGCAAAGGCCACCGCCAGGCCGGTTAACAAAAGCGGGCTGGCCTTGACACAGGTTTCCAGCAGGTTGAACCGGGTACCCAGTGCACCGTAAAACAGATAGTAGTATGATTTCCACAGTTGCCCGCCGGCCATTAGGATCGGAATGGCAGAAAGGATGAGGGTCACCACAATGGCCGCAATGGGGATAACGATTTTGGCCCAGGCGGGCAGCGGCTTGCGCTTTTGGAGCCTGAATCGGATCATTGGTGTACCCCGCTCATCCAGAGACCAATCTGCTCCCGGGAGGCATTCTCACCGGACACTTCTCCCATAATTTCCCCTTCATAAATCACAACAATCCGATCACTTAACGCAAATACCTCATCCAAATCCTCGGATATCAGGAGTATGCCGGCGCCCCTTTCGCGTTCCTGCAAGATTCGCTGGTGAATATACTCCATGGCGCCGACATCAAGCCCCCGGGTGGGTTGGGAAGCAATGACCACCGCGGGTTTTCCGGCCAGCTCTCTGGCCAGCATCACTTTTTGCAGGTTGCCGCCGGATAAACTTTTGGTGACGGCATCCCGGCCGGCCGTCGCGATGTTGTATGCGTCGATTAATTTATCGCTGTAGCGGTGAATTCTTTTCGATTTCATCAAACCCCAGGTCTGAAACTCGGCCGAGGCATGGTCTTCCAGAATCATGTTTTCCTCAACCGAAAGATCCATCAACAGACCGGTATCCATCCTGTCCTCGGGTATGCGGCCCATCTTTAATTTGATGGCCGCTTTCGGACTTCCGGGTTTCAGGGGGTTGCCGTTAATTAGGATGGCGCCGCGGGTTGGACCCCGCAGGCCGAAAAGGATTTCAGAAAGCTCGCGCTGGCCGTTGCCGGAAATCCCGGCCATGCCCAAAATTTCATTTTGCCTGACCACCAGGTTGAGGTTTTTCAAGACCGGCAGGTTCTTGTCGTTTAACGCATCCAGATTCTGGATTTCAAGCACCGGGCTGCCGGGTTGCAGTTCTTTTTTGGCGATGTCCTCCAGCAGGTCCCGGCCCACCATAAGATTGGCCAGCTCCCGGATGCTGGTCTCGGTGGTATGGCGCTGGGCCACAACCTGCCCGGCTCTCAAAACCACAATGCGGTCTGAAATATCCATCACCTCGTTTAATTTATGGGAAATAATAACAACCGACCGTCCTTCGGCTGCAAAGGACTTCAGGGTTTTAAAAAGATCTTCGGTTTCCGCAGGGGCCAGGACGGCCGTCGGCTCGTCCATGATGAGGATATCCACCTCCCGGTACAAGGCCTTGAGAATCTCGACTTTCTGCTGTTCACCCACCGACAGGGTCCACACCCGGGCTTCGGGATCAACATGAAGCCCGAACTTTTCTTCCAGGGCAAGCAGCTTGCGGCGGGCCGTATTTAGATCCAGAAACAGGCCTTTGCCGGTATTCGTGCCGATGACGATGTTTTCAAGCACTGTCTGAGAGGGAACCAGGGCAAAGTGCTGATGAATCATTCCCACGCCACAGGCGATGGCATCTTTGGGCGATGAGAGATCGGTTTTATTGCCTTTGATGAAAATTTCACCCTTATCACAGGAGTAGTAACCAAAAAGGATATTCATCAACGTCGTTTTGCCCGCCCCGTTTTCTCCCAGCAGGGCGCAGATTTCTCCGGCATAGAGGTCGAGGTTAACATTATTGTTGGCCGTAACATCCAGAAAAGTTTTCGTGATGGCGGACATCCTGACCATTGGCTGGGGAGCTGCTGGCATTAATAAACCTCAGAGGTTGGATGTATCAAATTTCCTATAGCTCGGCTTTAAATCCAATAACTGTATGATAAATTCGAAATCCGAAGCACGCAAATCCGAAACAAATCCTAAATAAAAAATTTCCAATGACCAAAACAAAACCGAGCTGGTGATAATGCGGCTATAATTCTGTTTGGTTCATTTGAATTTTGGTATTCGAATTTGTTTCGAATTTCGATATTCTTATTTCGGATTTCCGGTTTTAATCGGATACCGGCTTCTGCTCATCCACCGGGACACGGTAGGTGCCGTTTATAATTTTCTGCTCAAGGTCTCGGACCTCTTTGAGCACGCTTGCCGGCAGGGTTTTTTCAAAATCATGAAAAGGAGCCAGCCGGGAGCCACCCTTACCCATCATCGACCAACCGCCCAGATCCATGGATACCCAGGCTTTTTTCTGTACCATTTCAATGGCGAACTTAATGGTGGGATACATGTCCCATACCGGTCCGGTAATGACCACCGTCGGTGCGAGGGCATTTTGATCCGACATATTGCCGAAGGCCAGCACACCTTTTTCTTTGGCGGCTTCAAAGACGCCGAATCGTTCAGCGTAGATCAGATCCGCTCCGGCTTCAATCTGGGCGATGGCGGCTTCCTTGGCCTTGGGGGGATCAAACCAGCCGCCGATATAGGAGATTTTGACCTTGACTTTCGGATTGACTTTGAGTGCGCCGGCCTTGAATGCATTCACCAGGCGGTTTACCTCGCCGATGGGAATCGCTGCAACCACACCGAGCACATTGCTCTTGGTCATCCTGCCGGCGATAATGCCGCAAAGGTAGGCCGGTTCATGAATCCAATTGTCGAAAACCGAAAAATTCGGGGCCACCGCACCGAACTCCGATCCAAAGGCAAAGGCAATTTCGGGATAATCTTTGGCTACCCGGCGGGCCGGATCTTCGCCCGCCAGAAAGGCATCGCCCACGATCAGGTCAAATCCCCTTTCGGCGTACTCCCGCAAAACCTTCTCGAAATCAGCAGCGGCTATTTTTTCGGTGAACTCATATTCGATATTGCCCATTTCCTTCTGGGCTTTCAGGCAGGCCTGGTGGATCACGCCATCCCACGGTTCCTCAATGGCGGTTTGAAAAATGGCAGCAATTTTAAATGGTTTGGCATAACTTGCGCTAAAAACAAACAGGACTGAGAAAAGAACAATCATGACAGTCAGGGCAATTCTTTTCATAGTGCGACCTCCTTTAGATCGGTTAGATAGGATTGGGTTTTTGAAATTGATTCTAACAAAATTGTCGGCAACACGTTCATGCAGGGAAGGGCAGATTCAGGCCGAAACGTAAAACGGGTCTGAACAGGATATCAATTGCTTCCCGGAAAAGGCTCCGGGGTTCTCTTAATTTGTGCTTTTGCTCACCCCCTTTCTTATTTTAAGTATATGTTTGGATCACCCTTGCTTAAAGCGGGTGATGAATTGATCCGGAGTGCTGATTTCGGTCACCAGCGCCCGGACCGCAAACTCGGCGGGCGCCTCCGACACAACAATTTCCTTGCCCCTGGCATAGGCATAAGCCAGTTCGATGGTAACACTGCAGCCGATATAGCCGTCCGGAAGCAGGGCATAGAATATGTCAGAATCATCAATTTCCGGAAAATGCTGCAAGGTAACCCGGGACTTAAATTCAGGATCAGCGTCAACTTCCGTGGGGTCAAGATGGAAATAGGGGTGATGGACCATCACGCCGCATTCCTTGATATGCTCAACTAATTGCTCGGCCTCATCATAAAAGCGTTTGCTGGTCGCAACAAATACGGTCATTGTTACCTTGCATAGGACAGAAGAAAAGTTATGTAATTAATATAATGGGTTAGAAAATTTATGGGAAGTTGTCTCCAAAAGAATCGAGTTTTTCAGCAAAAAGTCAAATTAACGCAATAAAGCAAAATTTTCGGTATATTTCAACTTAATTTAACAGCTACAAAAATAAAAGTCTAGGCTTAAATTTATATGGATTGACTGAAAACTTAATTTTTTGTTCTACTGGGCCGTGACCATGAACTGATTTTCAGAATTAATAGCGCTATTCAGCTTCCGACTGGTTCGACCAATGAGAGGAGTTATTCCATGGGAGTTCCGACACCGTTAACCAAAGAGCAGGCACCGGCTGAGCTGCACCGAGCAGGCCGGTGTCACCGACGAGCAAATAGAGGCATTGAGATTTTACCAGCGCAGCGAAGCCTTCGACGGAAAAGAAAAAGTCACCATCCGCCTGGCGGATATCATTACCCGCGGAGCCACGGCAGTCGATGCCGACGTATTAGGGTATATTGGAAGGTATTATTCCGAGGATGAAATCGTTGAGTTGACGATGGTGATTGCCCTGGCCAACCTGGTCAACCGGATCAATGATTCTTTGCAGATTCAACCCGATGGTACCTGAAAAATTCATGTGTTGTTGTCATTAGCAACACAGTCTGCTCTGCGGCAGTGACAATCATTTTCAAGGCCTCACTGAAACAGTATCAAATTATAATCATTGAGTGCCCGGTCCAGTTTTCTGGCATCGACCAGCAACCGTTCCAATTGCGCCCAGAAACGCTTCCCGTGATTTTTTACGCGGGTGTGAACCAGTTCATGCAATATGGTGTAGTCCATTAATTCATCCGGCAATCTGACCAGATTGATATTCAAATTAATATTATTTTTGCCCGAGCAGCTTCCCCAGCGGGTTTTCTGGTTTCTTATGAAAACCCGATTGTATTTAAAGCCATGCTTTTGTGCCAGGTAATTGAGCCGGTCGACCAATTGTTTGCGGGCTGTCGGTCGATCAATCGGGTTGTTTTCCGATAAAATCCGGGCCGCACGCTCCATCTGCTCCATTTTGGCAACGTGTTTTTTAATCCATCCCGCCTTTGATTGGGCAAACAATTCGGCACTGGCAAATGAAACCCCCACTGGCACCGCCACCCGCACCCCTTTGTAAGGCCTTACCGAAACGTTGATATGTTTGGCCCGGCGACTGCGCTCCATTTGAATGGGTCCGACACTTTTTAACTCAACTGTTTTAGCTTCCACGCTGGATTTGAATCTACGCCTTTTCATAATTTTAGCCATCCGGACTTAGAGCTTAAATTTTATGAATCCCATCATACACGATTTTAGACTGGAAGCCATCTCAAAAAGGTGCCCCTTCCTGGTGGCGCCGGCCAGGTTGTTTTTTATAACCATCTAATATGTATATGAATTTAAGTTTTTTGGTCGATACCCCCACCGGTTAAAAGAAACTAAAGATTCTGTTGTTATTGCCGATAACATCAGTGTGCCGAAGTAGGGAATTCCACAGAGACGCAAACAGAAGAAAATCATACCGCTGAGCACTCAGCCTCCGGCCTGTAAGCCCTACGGGCTGGAAGCGGGCCCCGGTGGGAGCACACAGAGAAATTATACCGGTTCATAACCATTGACATATTGTTATTAAGCTTATGAAAACAATGCAAAATTTACTCAGTGCCTACACCGCTGAACTGACCAGCATCAAAGAAAAGCTGGGGCGCAGTGTCCGTGAAAACAAAATGACCCCCGACGCAACCTCAGAGGTCGAAAATGCAATTGAGGACCTGATTTCCTCCCTGCCCACGATTATCATCGGCTTGTCCCAGGATAATAACATTATCCTTTGGAATGCCAAAGCCGAAGAGGTATTGGGATTAAACGCAAACGAAGTCATGGGAATGCACGTAAGCCAATGCGGCATTGGGTGGGATTGGGATAAAATTGCCGACGGGATCCTTCAAAGCCGCTTTAATAATAGGCCCATGCGGGTGGATGACGTCGGATTTCGCGGACCGGAGGGTGATGAACGGTTTTTGGGCCTAACTGTCAATCCTTTAAATGGTGACAATAAAAGCATTCTTGGTTTAACCATCATCGGGGCGGATATTACCGATCGCAAAAATATGGAATCCCAGCTGCAGCAGTCGCACAAAATGGAGGCCATCGGTCAGCTGGCGGCCGGTATCGCCCACGAAATTAACACACCGGTTCAGTTTGTGGGGGACAACACCCGCTTTTTTCAGGATTCATTTGATGATTTAATCCAGGTTATCAAGAAGCAACAGGAAGCCCTGGCAGCCGCCGGATCGAATTCTTTGACCGATGAGCTTGTAGCTGAAACTGAACAATTGATTGAGGAAATTGATCTGGAGTATCTGGAGGAGGAAATCCCGCAGGCTATCGAGCATTCCCTCAAGGGAGTGGAGCGGATTGCCAAAATCGTTCAAGCCATGAAAATATTTGCTCATCCCGGCATGGTTGCCAAAGAGTCTGTGGACATAAACCAGGAAATCGAAAAAACCATTACCATTACCCGCAACGAATGGAAATACGTCGCCGATTTGAAGACCGACTTTGAGGAATCCCTGCCGCTGGTGCCCATATTCCGGGCTGAATTTAACCAGGTCATTTTAAATATGATCGTCAATGCCGCCCATGCCATTGCTGAGAATAATAAAGACAACCCATCTGAGAAAGGCACCATCCACATCCGTACGGTTCACGAAGGTGACCAGGCTAAAAATTTACATCGGCGATACCGGTGCCGGCATCCCGGAAGACATCCGGCACAAAATTTTTGATCTTTTCTTTACCACCAAAGAACCCGGCAAGGGAACCGGGCAGGGATTGGCCATATCGCATTCCGTGATTGTCAAAAAACACAACGGAACCCTGACCCTGGAATCCCAGGAGGGCAAGGGCACCACATTTATCATTGGCCTGCCGCTTGAGGCGGAAACAGCAGATAATGAATGAAATTGCAAAAAAACAGATACTGTTTGTAGACGATGAGCCTTTGGTACTGAAGGGCTTGCAACGCACCCTGCGCAAAATGCGAGCAGAATGGGACACGGCCTTTGCTTCCAGCGGCAAGGAGGCCCTGGACATCCTTGACCAACAACCCATGGATGTCATTGTTTCCGACCTGAAGATGCCGGAAATGGATGGTATGCAGCTGCTGACCGAAGTAAAAGACCGGCACCCCCACGTGGTACGCATTATTTTATCCGGGCACACGGAGCACGAGGTGACCCTGCGGTCGGTCCAGTACGCCCATCAAAATCTGACCAAACCCTGTGATGCTGAGATCTTAAAGCAAACCCTCGCCAAACTGTTTGCCCTGCGGGATATTCTGGACAATGAATCGGTTAAAAAAATCGTATCGCAAATCGAGTCCCTGCCCAGCCTGCCCTCCATATACAGCGAGATTATTGAGGAAATGCAATCCGAAGATCCATCGATCAAAAAAATCAGTGACACCATTTCCAAAGATTTCAGCATGACGGCCAAAATACTGCAGGTGGTCAATTCCGTCTTTTTCGGGCTGTCGCGCAAAATCGGCAGCCCCCAGGAAGCGGTGGTGCTGCTGGGCCTGGAAACCATCAAAGCCCTGGTGCTTTCCGTCAAGATTTTTTCTGAATTCAGCCAGCAAAATTTTTCCTGGTTTAATATTGACGCGCTTTTCTCCCACAGCATGTCCGTCAGCACCTATACCAAAACCATCGTTAAAGCTGAAAAGCTGGGGGGAGACCTGATCAATCATTCATTGATGGCCGGCCTGTTGCACGATTTGGGCAAGCTGATCCTGTTGACCAATTTCCCCAAACCCTACAAACAGGTTATGACAGCGGCCAAAGAATCGGGCCAGAATTTGTGGGATATGGAGTATAAAGCCTTTGGAACCAGTCATGCTGAAATCGGCGCCTATTTAATGGGACTTTGGAACCTGGAAACACCCATCATTGAAGCCATCGCCTTTCACCATTGCCCGACCAACAGTATGTCTCAGAATATGGGGCTGCTGACAGCCGTTCATATCGGCAATGCCATCGACCATAACGGTCAACCCGCAATCAATGGGGATACTGATTTGCAATTTGATGCACCATACCTGGAGAAATTGGGCCTAGCCGATCGATTACCTGAATGGCGCCAGGTTTGCAGTGAGTTAGCCGAAAGGAATTGAGAGAATGAATGATAAAATACTGCTTGTAGATGACGAACCCAAGGTGCTGGCAGCTATCAAGCGTCAATTGAGAAAACAATTCCGGTTTGAAACAGCCCTGAGCGGGGAAGAAGCTTTGAAAATCATCGATGAAAAGGGACCCTTTGCCGTTGTGGTCTCAGATTACCATATGCCGGGGATGAACGGCATTGACTTTTTATGCAAGGTAAAAACGGTGGATCCCCGATACGGTTCGAATGATGCTGACCGGCTCTGCGGATATGTCCACCGCCATTCAAGCCGTCAACGAGGGCAGTATTTTCCAGTTTCATCCCAAACCATGTCCGGCCGATACACTGGGCAAGGCAATCAAGAGCGGGATCGATAAATACCGCGCCACCACCGATAGCCAGACCGAGATGAAAAAGGTCAAAATGTCCCTGGAGCAGGCCAGCCGGATTCAACAGACGTTGGCGCCCAAATCCGACCCGCATGTAGACGGTTATGACATTGCGGGCAAAAGCATCTGGTGTGATGAAACCAGCGGCGATTATTATGATTTCATCCAGCCCGGGGATTGGAAACAGGAAAAGGTCGGCATCGTGGTGGCCGATGTCATCGGGCACGGAATCTCCGCCGCCTTGCTGATGACCACCGTGCGGGCCTCCTTGCGGGAGCGCATCCTCAGCCCCGGCAACGGCCCGGCGATTGTAAGCCATGTAAATAACAGCCTGGTAAAGGATATTGAAGAGCTCAACCTGTTTGTCACCATGTTTTACAGCGAGATTGACCTGAACCAAAAACGCTTCCGCTGGGTGCACGCCGGTCATGAACCGGCCATTATCTATGACGCCGCTACGGATTCCTTTGAGATGCTGGGGGGCGACGGGGTGCCATTGGGAGTGATGGATAATTGGGATTACGAAGAGGCCGAAATCGGCATCGACTCCGGACAAATTATTTTAATCGGAACCGACGGCATCAAAGAAGCCTACAACTCACACGGTGAATATTTCGGTAACGACCGTTTGATGACGGTTGTCCGCGATCACGCCGCCAAGCCGGCCAAAGAACTTTTAAAAGAAATCTTTGACGCCCTGAATCGCTTTCGGTATCCGGCCGAAAGACTAGACGATGAAACGTTGGTTGTTATTAAAGTGAATTAGTTAAATAGTCGATTAGTCAAATAGTGTGAAGGATTTTTACGATTTTGGATTTTGGATTGCGGATTTCGGATTATTAAAAGGATGATATCTAATTATAGACCTTGAGCCCTGCACCTTTACCTTATACCCGCTACCTTGAACCTTATACCGATGCAATCAAGTAGACGAATGACAAGTAACGAGTGACCAGCCTGCCCTGAGACTTGTCCCATCGAAGCATTAGCGAAGTCGGAAGCCCAAAGGGCGAAGCAGGGTGACAAGTGACCAGGGACAAGAGGCCAGAAACCAGCCACTAGTCCATGACATGCTTGACCAGATGGCCCAGCTCGGGGAAAATCAGTTCCCGGCAGGCCAGTTTGCAGGCATTGATACTACCCGGCATGCAAAACACCACCGTATCTTCAATCACACCGGCTGTTGCGCGTGACAAATAGGCGGCCGACCCGATTTCTTCAAAACTCAATTGTGCAAACAGCGGACCGAAACCGGTCAAGACTTTGGCAAACAGGGGGCTTAGCGCTTCAATGGTGACATCCTGGGGGGTTATGCCGGTCCCGCCGCTCATCAGAATCACCTGGGGCCGTTCGTTGCGGATGACCTTTTGTACCGTAGACGCAATGATATCAGCGTCGTCCGGGATGACCTGGTGATAGAGAACACGATGGCCCTGGGCGGCGGCTGTTTCACTGATCCATTTCCCGCTGGTGTCATCCGCCAGGGCCCGGGTCGTTGAAACCGTAATGATACCGATGGTAACTTTTCGCGGTGCATGCTTTTTGTGTTCGTGGGTGCTCATAATTTGATAAGTTGAATAGTTGATTAGTTAAATAGTGTGAAGGATATTAATCTATTTGACCAATTGACAGGCCTGTATCACGTAGGGTCTGCCTCCGTGCCGACCGTTTCCGGCGCTCGCAATGATCAGACTCCGGCGGGCACAGTGGCCCACCCTACTCTAATGGAATATTGGTTTTATAACCGGAATTTGCCATGATTTCTATAGGAAATTTAAAAATGGTCATTAGCCGCTACTTTCTTGTTCCTGGTTGCTGGTTTTAAAACTATAAGGTTGAGGGTATAAGGCAAAGGCGCAAGGCTCACGGCGCAGGGTTCAAGGTTTATAATTAGATATCATCCTTTTAATAATCCGAAATCCGCAATTCCCCGGGCCAAATTCCAAATCGTAAGAATCCTTTTTTTACTTTGAGCTTTCAGCTTTGAGCCGTGTAGCTAATATGTCCTGCCATCTGTTGACCGGCAACCCCCTTGAATTTATCTTGATTTTGCTGGTTATATTTTCTATGTTGGTGCAGATATCTAAATACCAAACACTAAATACCAAACACTAAATACCAAATACTAATACAAATCTAAACAATGACATTTCCCTGCACCGGAGTGATATTATCCGGCGGATTGAACACGCGATTCGGCGGTACGAACAAGGCCTTTAGCAGTATCGGCGGAAGGCGCATCATAGACCGGCTCCTGGGTGTTTTCTCAGAGCTTTTCGATGACATCATTCTGGTGACCAACGATCCCGAGCAATTCTTACAGTGGGATTTAACCATCGTCACCGATATTTTTGACCTGCGAAGCTCTCTGACGGGAATCCATACCGGCCTTTTCTACGCCAACAATCCCTATGCTTTTTTCTCGGCCTGTGACACGCCCTTTCTAAAAAAGGAGCTGGTTAAGATTTTGGTTGAACAAATTGAAGAAAAGATTGATATCATTATGCCGGAAACCGCGGCCGGCTTTGAACCGCTGTGCGCCATCTACTCGAAACGATGCCTTAAGCCGGCCGAAGATCACCTCAAGGCCAACAAATTAAAGATTCAATGGGCATTTCGCTCCAACCGGATTAAAAATATACCGGAAGATCTATTGCGCAGCGTCGATCCGGAGCTTCGATCATTTTTTAACATCAATACCCCCGAGGATCTGGCAAGGGCGGACGCAATGATAGCTCATAGCTGAAAGCTCAAAGCTGAAAGGGAAAAACGTAAAGAGCATAGCACTATAGCAGCTGATAGCTGATAGTCAAAATGATAAAATCCTATTATACTTTGAGCTTTGAGCTTTGAGCTATGAGTATATATGCTTTAAGGAGCAAGGCGGTAAAATGAATATCGATATCATGATGGAATCTATCAAGCAGAATCCAGACTATGACAAAGTGGGGATGGTTTTGTGCCATAATGGGGTGGTGCGGGGGACATCGCGCGACGGGCGTGCGGTCAAGGGGCTCAGAGTAGCTGTCGATCATCAAAATCTGGCTGACATTGTCTCCGCGCAAAAGAAAATAGCAGGTATCATGGACATCAAAGTCGAAATTGCCGAGGACAGGGATCTTGCGGTCGGGGACGATGTGATGTTGCTGCTGGTGGCCGGTGATATCAGGGAAAATGTTATCAAGGTATTAACGGATACGCTCAATCAAATTAAAAGCACGGTGACCAGTAAGACGGAATTCTTTGTATGATAAGCTGCCCCGCTGAAACTTGGTATCCGAGTGACGAAATATGCGTTACGTGTTACGGGTTACGAGTTGCGAGTTGAAAGATGGGAGAATTCTGATTTTAACCCGCAACGCGCAACCCGCAACGCGATTTACACACCTTGTGCCTGGCGAGTTTGGTGGTTTGAATCACCGAATAAAAAATCAACAAAAATTATAGAGAGAATTTCATGTCTTCATTTACTCACATAGACGACCAGGGTCGTGTCAGGATGGTTGACGTTACCGATAAGAAACCCACCGTAAGGGTGGCCGTGGCCGAAGGATTGGTTTCAATGAAGCTGGAAACATTTCAGTTGATCCGGGATCAAAAAGTCAAAAAGGGCAATGTGCTGGAAACTGCCCGGATTGCTGGAATCATGGCGGCTAAAAAAACATCGGAACTCATTCCCATGTGCCATCCCCTGCATCTTACCCATGTTCAGGTGGACTTTGATCCGGACGAAACCCATCATCGCATCAGAATCGAGGCTGCCGTTCGAACCATCGATCAAACCGGGGTGGAGATGGAAGCCCTTACCGCCGTGTCGGTGGCGGCCCTGACCCTTTATGATATGTGCAAATCCTATGACCGCGAAATGAGAATTTCTGAAATTCAACTGCTCGAAAAATCAGGCGGAAAGAGCGGGACGTATAGGAGGCCATGATTATTAGCAAATTTGGTTTTCGCGACAGGACCACAGGAAAATAGCCCGGTGGCAGTTTTAATCCATGGCATTAGTGTTTGGTATTTTGTATTTAGGGTTTTGTGGGATTTCAGAAGTATCGGATTGGCCAAACCAAACACTAAATACCAAACACCGAACACAATCATAAACAACCAAGGAATTTTTTAGGGCCTATGCAACTAAAAACTGAAGTTTTATACACAGTTATAGCGGTAGCTATCCTCGTGATTTGCGGCTGTACGCCGAGTGTCCAAAAGCCGGCCAAAGAAGCCGCCATGGAACAGATTTCCGCCTGGTCGTTTCCGGAATTTTCGGACGATATGGGCTACAGCGGCCTGGAACACAGCATATTAAAAAGCCTTTCTTACCTTGAAAAAATTCCTGCCGGCCGCGAGTTTGTTTTCGGCCAGGACCGCTATACCGCCGACCATATGATTGTCTCCCTGCAGCAATTTTTAGATTTTATTCAAACCCGACCATCCAGACAGGATTTAAATAAATTTATTCAATCCAACTATCGTGTTTACCGATCGGTGGGTCGTGACGGTTGGGGCGAAGTTTTATATACCGGGTATTACGAACCCCATTTGAGGGGCAGCCTAATCCGTGGTGAGGAATATCAGTTTCCCATTTATTCCAGACCCGATGACCTGATTGCCATCGATCTGTCACTTTTTAACGAAAAATACAGCGGCCAGAAAATTATCGGCCGCTATACAGATCAAACGGTGGTGCCCTATTATGAGCGCAGGGCAATCGATTCTGAAGGCGCCCTTGAAGGCAGGGCCGAAGTACTGGCCTGGGTGGAGGATCCGGTGGACATATTTTTCCTGCAAATCCAGGGATCCGGCAAGGTGTATCTGGATAATGGGGAGGTAATTAATGTCGGTTACCAAACCACCAACGGTCAACCCTATCGCAGTATCGGCAAGCTGTTGATCGATGAAGAAAAAATTTCGGTGGAAGAAATGTCCATGCAAAAAATACGTGAATATTTGCACAACCACCCGGAGGAAATTGATACGGTTCTAAATCATAATCCCAGCTATGTGTTTTTTACAATCGAGCCCGAAGGCCCGCTGGGCAACATCAATGTCAAATTGACACCGGGGCGCTCCATTGCCCTGGACCGGCGCATATTTCCTCCGGCGGCCCTGGCTTTCATCCAAACCGAAAAACCGGTGGTTGACAGCAGCGGACAAATTCACAGCTGGCTGCCATTTACCCGCTTTGCTTTGAATCAGGATACCGGGGGCGCCATCAGGGGACCGGGCCGGGCAGACCTGTTCTGGGGCAACGGGCTCTATGCCGAAATAGCCGCCGGGCATCTGAAACACACCGGTGAGCTGTACTTCCTGGTGCTAAAACCCGGCTCTTGATGCTGGTCTCTATCTTCTGGCCTCTGGTTCCTGGTCTCCCCCCCTTCGCCCTGCGGGCTACGGAGAGCAAGCTGGTTTCTGATCGCTGGTTCCTGGTCACTCGTTACTCGATACGCGATACTGGCTATCGAACCATGTTCGTTTGCCTTGACACTTTTGGTCGAAACAAGTAAAAACAGTCTTTTCAGCTAATTTCTGTAAACACTTTGAACTTTTATTAGGAGTTACCTATGTTCGGCATCGGCATGCCTGAAATGCTTTTGATCCTTGCGATTGCCCTGATTGTCATCGGTCCCAAAAAATTGCCGGATCTGGCCAAATCCATGGGCCGTGCAATGCGGGAGTTTAAAAAGGCAACCAGTGAATTCAAAGAAACCATGCAAATCGACAACGAATTGACCGAGGTGAAAAAAGCCTTTGATGATATCAATGAGGATGTCAAACAGGCGGTGGACCTGACACCGGAATTTGAAAGAAATTCGGAGGGTAAGGCCAAACTCGATAAAGCCGGAACCGATAGGGACCCTGGAGAGGAGAAAGATCCGAAAGAGGGGGTCGAGCCTCCATCAGATGATTTTGAGAATTTAAAAGATTTAAAAACGGCCTTTGATAATTTGGATAATGGCGATGAATCATCGCCTCCCCATGACACCAAAACGGCAGATGAGAGTCCCGCGACCGCTGAAGACCATAAAGATAAACTAAAAGGATCTGTTGACGATGATCGAGGATGAAAAACTCCCCTTTACCTCTCATCTGGAAGAGCTTCGCAAACGACTGATTACCGTGTTCATTGCTATTGGTGTCGGTTTTGTGGCTTCTTTTGGGTTCAAGGAGCACCTGTTTAAGATTCTGGTCCAACCCCTGATCAATGTGATGAAAGAGGGGGAAACCCTCATCTATACCGGCCTTCCGGAAGCATTTTTCACCTATTTAAAAGTGGCCTTTTTGACCGGGCTGATCGTGTCCAGCCCCATCATTTTGTATCAGTTCTGGATGTTTGTGGCCCCGGGATTGTATAAAAATGAACGCCGTATGATGATGCCCATTGTTTTGCTGTCCTCTTTCTTTTTTATCGGCGGTGCGCTCTTCGGATATTTTGTGGTGTTTCCCTGGGGGTTTCAATTTTTTATGGGATTTGCCACCGAGACCATCCGGCCCCTGCCCTCGATGAAGGAATATTTCGGCTTTTCCGCCAAGCTCCTGCTGGCTTTTGGCCTCGTATTTGAGCTTCCGCTGGTTTTAACCTTTATGGCCAAACTGGGCATCGTTTCGGTTGATTTTTTAAAAAAGAATCGCAAATATGCCCTGCTCCTGTTTTTTGCCGGTGCCGCTATCCTGACACCACCGGATGTGATCACCCAGATCCTCATGGCGCTGCCGCTAATGGTTCTGTATGAAGTCAGTATCATCGGAGCCAGAATATTTGGCAAGAAAAAAGTTGCGCCCAAAGAGGCTGAACCAGAAGCGGAATAGCCTAAAAAAAGCAAATTTTTGTAAACCTTTTTACGATTTCATCCGTCTAATTATGTGATGGCTCATTCAGCGCGCCAGCAGACGGGAATCTATCCCGTCAAAAATATTTAAAAATCAAGTTATATCAATTGGTTATATATTTTATGAATCTGCTGTTTACCATTGACAGAACAGGACGGGCCTGATAAAAATAAATCATTCAGGTTTTATGTATGGCATGATTAAAATTAGAACGGATAAGGAGGGGATGAGAGGTTATGAGGAAAAAAATTCTACGGGTATCGGTGGTAGTCGCGGCCACCCTGTTTATTGCGGCCGGTATCTATGCCAAAGCAACTCCAGATGTTATTCCGTTGGCGGATCCGGCGTACAAGGAGCATAAAAAAGGGGTTGTCCAGTTCGAACACAAGAAGCATTCCGACGCTTACTCCAAGGACTATCCGGAGCTTTACAAAAACAAGTGCGGTGAATGCCACCATGACAAAGATGGCAAGCCCCTGACAGAGTTAAAAGACGGGGACGATGTTCAGAAATGCATCGAATGCCACAAAGAACCGGCGGAAGCGCCCAAGGGCAAGGCGGCCAAAAAGAAACTTTCCAAAAAGGAAAAAATAAAAGAATACCACGCCGAAGCACTGCATGCGAACTGCAAGGGCTGCCACAAGAAGTTCAATAAAAAGTATAAGCCCAAAAAGGCACCGACCACCTGTACCAAGTGCCATCCGAAAACGAAATAGTAATTAAGTAAACTACAAAAAAGGAAAGGGTAAGTATCCAAAAGATGCTTACCCTTTTTTATTTTTGCAGCATACCTAATCTATTCGACACGTTTGAAAACGACTCCCGCCCAATCTTGGGTTTCATCCTGCCACAGAAATTCAAAATTTTTTCTGTCATATGCCTTTATCAGATCAGCCGATTCATGGCAGCGAATTCCTGAAAAAACAATGAATCCGTTTGGATGGGTAATTTTCCTCAAAACGGAACATATTTTTTTTAGAGTCGGGTATCGTAAATTGGCGGTCACCAGATTAAAGGGCCCTTCGATGGATTCAAGATATTGATCTGAAATTTCAATTTGCTCTGCCAGCCGGTTGATTGAAACGTTTTCTTTGGCTTCAGACCTGGCGGCAGGGTCAATATCGATACCCACGCCCCTGTCAATACCCATTTTTACAGCCGTAAGTACCAGGATACCGGAACCGGTGCCGATATCTAAAACCCGGCTTTGATCCGCAGTCATATCCAATTTAAATTCTTTCAGGACGGCCTCGATGCCCCGGACTGCCAGCCGTGAGGTGGGGTGCCGGCCGTCGCCAAAGGCGGCACCGGGCTTGATTTGAATGACAACATCCTGGAATTGGGGCTGAAAATGATGGTCTGGCGGTTTTAATACCACATGGGTTGACACGCGAACCGGTTTGTTAAAGGAAAGCTCAAGAAAAGTGGATCCAAACTCATACGTATAGACCAACTCACCAGCGGAAACCAGATCGCGGATAACGGCTTTAACCTGGTGTTTGGTCATGCCATGGGTTGCACGCAAGGTTTTTTCAAGCGCCGGCGGCGAAACCCTGACTGCCGAACCGGCCACAAGGCGAATCACATGTTCTTGCACCCTATTCATATCATCCACAATCGGTTTGAAAAATGAACGTCCAACATCGAACATCGAATAATGATGTCGCTTCGCTCCGCGATTTAATTTCAAGACTTGATGTATTATCCTGACCCGGATAGTTAGCTTCGGTGCTTGTGCATGCATTCCGCTGTAGGCTGTCTGCCGCATGCCGCGGTGGGCTGTCCTTCATCGTTCAACTTTCGATGTTGGACGTTCGATGTTCAATTTTTTAGCCCCTCGTGGTTAAAAACGAACTCGTGCTTTAAAAATTGTGGCTCTGCGGACGAGAGCTTCTGCCCACTGCGGCGTTCCAACCGCATGCACGTGGGTGTAGGTGGCCAGGACATTTTTATAAACCATGCCGTCGCGATCTTTATCGATACCCACGCCCCGTTTCATATGAAAAACCAGCTGGTTTTTATCTCCGGTCCAATTGGACACCCGGGAGTAATGGAATTCATGGCCCCTGATTTCAGTGCCGACCTCGAAATAGGGATTCTCCCGTTCAACTTTGAAGATAGTGTATCCATGTCCCTGGGGCCGTTTGAAAAAATCAAAGGTCAGCGGCAAAATTCCGGCCATGGGATAGGATTTACCTTCCAAAACCAGGGTTTCTCCCAGATACATCAATCCGCCGCACTCGGCATAAATGGGGAAGCCGTCCTCGACCAGATCCTTTAGCCGGGCGCTGAATCCGGTGTTGTCCGCCAGCTGCTGGGCATGGGTTTCCGGGAAACCACCGCCGATGTAAAGGCCGTCCAGATCGGGCAGTTCATTGTCCTTTAACGGGCTGATAAAAACGACATCAGCCCCCCCGGCGGTCAGGGCATCGATATTTTCCGGATAATAAAACTGGAAGGCCGAATCTTTGAGGATACCAATACGCGGTTTCTGGCTGCTGGCTGCTGGTTTCTGGTCACTGGTCGCTGGTTCCTGGTCTCGATCTTCAGGCGTCAGCCCTCTGTCGTCTGTCCTCTGTCCTCTGAGAACTGGTGCTTGCTCGGCAATTTCAACAATCGCATCCAGATCCAGGTGCTCCTGGGCAATTTTGACGACAGCATCGATGGAATCCCTGGCCCAATCATGTTCAGGGGTTGGGACCAGCCCCAGGTGGCGTTCGGGAAAGTGCTGCTGGCTTAGTTTCGGTATCGCACCCAGGACCGGAATACCGCAGTAGTGTTCGATGGTGTCGCGCAGTTTTTTTTCGTGCCGGGCGTTGGCAACCCGGTTGAGAATCACGCCTTTGATAAAGACTTGCGGATCAAACTGGATGCACCCGGCTACCATCGCCGCCATGGTGCGGGTGATCTTGGTGCAATCGACGCACAACACCACCGGACACTTGATCAGCTTGGCAAGCTCCGCCGTACTGGTGCTGCCCTCAAGATCGATCCCGTCGTAAAGACCGCGATTGCCCTCGATAACGGAAATATCGCAATGAGTGGAATGGGATAGAAAGGACTGAAGATTCTGGTCCTGGTCTAAAAGAAAAGAGTCCAGATTATAGCAGGGCCGGCCGGCAGCCAGTGCCAGCCAGCCCGCATCAATATAATCCGGACCTTTTTTAAAAGGAGCGATGGATTTACCAGACTTGCTCAAGGCCGCCGTGATTCCGATCGACAATAAGGTCTTTCCCGATCCGCCGCGCAGGGCGGCAATAATTATTCGGGGAAATTCCATTGCAATTGGTTGCATTGATTATGTTTCATGAATCAGAGCAAAAATAACGGACTAATCTTCGTGCTTCTGCGTCTGCCTGTTTGCCGGCACCCTTGAGGCCGTACATCGACGTGCTCCCGCTGGACCAGTATTCGAGAACGCCTTCGGTCACCATCTGGTTGATCAGCTTTTTGGCCACCCGGGGTTTCATTTCCAAAATTTTGGACAGGTCGTTGAAATAAAACTTGGACTTGGTTTTGGCTTTTTTTGTAAGACCGGCGACGATCTTTTCTTTTGCTTCCTCGTACTCCATGGTTAACCTCTTTTCAATAAAATGCAGGGAGCCCGTTTATTAGTAGGGCTCCCTTTTTTGGTTGAAACACTTAGAACTTGAACTGCGTCGTCTGGCGCCAGGTAAAGTAAGCCGGA
Source organism: uncultured delta proteobacterium (assembly GCA_963766255.1). GTDB lineage: Bacteria > Desulfobacterota > Desulfobacteria > Desulfobacterales > JAFDCJ01 > JAFDCJ01. Next base: position 101,806 of record CAVXZZ010000023.1, on the reverse strand, counting down.
TCACGGAAATCATCGATCAGATGATGGGTGAATTCCAGTTCACATTTTTCAAAGAACCGCTCCCATCCGATGCGCTCGGCCCATTCACCCAGGCGCTCGTACTTTTTGGCGTCCTTGGCATAGGCTTCCACGATATTGCTTGATGCAAGCGGTGGTCTGGGGCCAACGCGGTGCTTCGTTGGGAATAAAAGCTACAACGACCTTGGAGAACTTGGGTGCGCTGATGCGGTTGGACACCTTGCCGCCGGCCATGATGACGATACCGTCACCTTCGGTGTCGGCCAATGGCATGGAGGGACACATGGTGTAGCAGTTGCCGCAGAACATGCAGCGGCTTTCATTGACGGCCACACTGTTGACCTTGTTGCCGTCGATTTCCATCTTGGTCGGTTTGATGGCTGCCGTCGGGCAGGCGGCAATGGCCAGCGGAATTTCACACATCTTGTCCAGGTATTCATGGTCCAGCAGCGGCGGTTTGCGGTGATATCCCAGAATGGCGATATCCGAGCAGTGAACCGCACCACACATGTTCAGGCAGCAGGCCAGAGACACCCGCAGGTGGGCCGGCAGTCGGTGGTCTTTGAAATCGTCAAAGAGCACGTCCATGGTGGCCTTGACCGGGCCGGACGCATCCGTGGCCGGGGTGTGGCAGTGGATCCATCCCTGGGTGTGCACGATGTTGGTGATACCGGCACCGGTTCCGCCCACCGGAAACTTGAAGCTGCCGCCGGCAAACTTGCGGCTTTCAAGGTCCTGAATCAACGGCTTGACCTTGTCTTCGGCGTCCACCATAAATTCAATGTTGTTGCGGGTGGTAAAACGCATGTAGCCGTCACAATGCTTTTCGGCAATTTCGCAGATTTCACGGATGTGGGTGGTGCTCATCAGACGGGCACCGCCGACCCTTACGCGTGAAGACCTTGTCGCCGGATTCGGCCACATGATAATAAACGCCGGGTTGGATGTATTCGTGATACAGCCAGTTGCCTTTATTCTTGGCAATCACCGGCGGATAAAATTCATCGAATTTTCTCGGTCCGATGTCGCTGATTCGGTTTTCCATCGGTTTGTCAGGATTATAACCTGAAGATACAAATGCCATATTTTTACCCCCTATCTCTGATGATATTTTCTGAATTCGTTGATGTCACGTGTCCAACCGCCTTCGACTTCATCTTCATTCCAGAAGATGTAGGGGTTGGATCTGGGCTCCTGTACCATGCGCGGATCGGGATCAATTCCGGTGGCCTCGAGTAACTTCTGGAAGCCCTGACGTTTCATGAGCTCGCCGAGACGTTCACGGTTCTTGCCTTCTTCCATCCACCAATCCCAGATTCCTTCGATGACCTCTTTAATTTCATCGTAGGGTTCCTCGGCCTTGATAAAGGGTACCAGCATGGAGCCCATCTGGGCGCCATCGAGAATCGGAGCCTTGGCGCCTACCAGGATTGAAAGACCTCTGTCGTTTCCAATCCGAAGCGCTCTGGGCATGGCATTGATGCAGTGCATGCAGCGGTTACATTCTTTGTTGTCGATCATCAGCTTGTCGCCTTCCATCCACATGCAGTCGGTGGGGCAGTTATCGATGATCTCTGATTGGATATCAAAGGGACCCCAGTCGCGACCGGAATGGGCACCGCCGTTGGGCGGGATTTCGCCGCCGATATAGGCAGCAACCGCTTCCTGGTCGATGCGGATCTCATCTCTCCAGGTTCCGATATATGACATGTCGGCCCGGGCAATGGATGCCACACAGCAGTTGGGACATCCGTCGAATTTAAACTTGAATTTGTAGGGGAATGCCGGCCGGTGAAGCTCGTCCTGGTATTCCTGGGTAAGGTGATAGCACAGTGCATGGGTGTCGTAGCAGGCAAATTCGCAACGGGCGCTACCGATACAGTCGGAAGGTGTCCTCAGGTTGGAGCCGGAACCGCCCAGATCCTGGTTGTATGTTATGGGTCATTTCATAGAAGATTTCTTCCAGCTGGGGAGTGGTGGTTCCCAGAAAAATGATGTCTCCGGTGGATCCGTGCATGTTGGTGATACCGCTGCCGCGAAAATCCCACAGATCACAGAGCTGTCGCAGATACTCGGCGGTATAAAATTTTCCACTGGGCTGGTTTACCCGCATGGTGTGGAAATGGGCCACGCCCGGAAATTCCTGAGGCTGGTCGCAATAGCGGCCGATAACACCGCCGCCGTAACCGAATACGCCGACGATTCCGCCGTGCTTCCAGTGGGTCCGGCCGTGCTTGAAAGAAAGTTCCAGTACGCCCAAAAGATCCTCCACGACATCCTCAGGAATCTGGAATTCCACATTAGCCTCGTTTTTGGCCCTCACTTCGGCCTGCTGCTTGAGGTCAGACACAAAGCTTGGCCACGGCCCGCTTTCAAGCTGGTCCAACATAGGGGTTTTGTGTTTTGCCATTAGTTACCTCCATTATTTATTGATATTAAAACATAGGACCTGGAAAAATTCTTCCTTGCGTGGGAATTGCCGGTGTCACCTCCTCTCAATGATTGGATTATTCTATCTATTTTTCAATTCTGGTGAAATATTTCAATTTTTCAATCAAGGGGCAGATATAAAATTTATCTCCAGTCTTGTCAATAAAAAAGCACCGAATGACCAACTTAAGGCGTTAAAAAAATTCGAAATTACAAAACCGCCCCTATTTGGGGGTAAGGACGTGTCAAAACCCATTATATAGTGTTTTCAGCGCAGCTCAAACACCAGCCGGAAAGATCCTTCAGGAGTGATTAAAAAACCGCTCGATGGAGCGGGTAAGTGAGGTGATATGCTCATTAAGATTCTGCCTTATGAAAGCGGCTTCGGGGTCCCTGGGGTCCATGGCCTGAACCACGGATCGGCACAGATCACCGATATCGTCTCCAGAGCAGAGAGAAAGAAAATACGCGAAACAGCGGTCAATGGTATCCGGTAAGGACGGGATCCGGGGTTTAAGGATCAGGCCCTCGAAAAAACCCTCAAGGGTGGCTGCAACCGCCAGGCGATCGGCCCAGACGATGTCACCCACCCCATCGACGCGGTCCAGGCGCATGCGGATTGAAAGGCCCAGGAAGAACAGCAATAAGGCTTGCAGCATCGTTTCAACATCCGGGCTGCCATTTTCAAGATTGTCCTGATCCCTCAGAAGCGAAGCATAGCGGCGCACGGTAATCAGCTTGAGGTCCACAACGTCATTTTCAATCCGTACGATAAAATCGCCGGCCGCATGATGGAAGGCAAAAATCTGTTCCAAAGATTCCACATTATAATAATAGGTAAGGATCCTGGCCGCCTGGCGGTAAATTTCCGCCTGCTGGTCGGTTGAAAGCAAGGCCCGGTTTGCATCCCCATCCCAGACCCGAATATTTGCGGCATCTCCTGCCGGGTCACCGGTAATATGAAATTCGTGATAACCTTCCAGCCAATCGCCGAGGAACAGGGGTATTTTCCGGTGCCCGGCGGTCTCGATTTCATCGAAACCGTAGACCCGGGGTATAAATGACGGGGTAAATTCGTCGTTGAGTCGTTTTAAGCTGTGGTATTCCTCATGGAGGGTCAGGATGCCGTTGTCGGATACCGCCACATTGAGCACGAAGCCGGCTGATTGCTGCCCGACAGAGACCTCAAGGCGGGCCGGGTGATAAAATTCCCCATGTTTGGCAAGGCATACACCAATTTCACGGATGTCCGCTGCCATCACCTTTTTTTGCAGGCGCTGGCCGAGGGCACGGGTAAGCAGGCCGAAATCGTTTTTTTCAAGGAAGCGGCGAATGGTCAGGAAATAATCTCCATGGCTGAAGGAAAGGCCGTCATTTTTGCCCGTCAAATGCCGGGACAGCGGCAGCGCCTGCTGCCAGGAGGGGTGGTTGCTGTCGACCGGCGTGGTGGTGTCGTAAAGATAGTCGGAGAATGTTGGTTTGGGTGGCATGGTAGAAGAAGATAATTGAGGACGTGTGAATTAAGGAATTTAGGAATTATGAGCAGTATTCCATTGTTTTAATTCCTAAATTCCCCAATTCCTAAATTCCTAAATGGAGTTATTTATTTCTAATTTCCTCAATCTCTTTCAGAATTTCCGGTGCCATTTCATATCCCAGGGCCACGGCCTTGTCACAGTGCTCGACTGCCAGATCAGGGGTTCCTTTTTCGAGATAGGCGATGGCCAGGTTATTGTGGGCCGGGGCAAAATCCGGATTGAGTTCAAGCGCCCTTATGTTCATTTCGATGCTGTCATCCACGCGCCCCTTCATCAAATAGGCATTGGCCAGATTGGTAAAGGCCTGAATATACCTAAAATTGAAGGTCGTCGCCTTTTCCAGATTTTTGATGGCCTCATCGACGTTTCCCCTTTGAAGCTCGATAAAGCCGATGTTGCCGTAGCCTTCGGCAAAACCGGGGGTGGCCTTGGTCGCCATGCGGTTGTATTTCAGGCAACCTTCCAAATCGTCACGCTGCAGGCTAATGCCCCCGAGCAAAACATAGGCTTCCGCCATTCCGGGACTGTTCTCAACGGCTTCAAACAACTCCTTTTCAGCCTCGTCATACTTTTGCTGGCCGATGAGAGCGACCGCCAGGTTATAGTGGGAATTTCCGCACTCCGGGTTGCCGGCAATGGCTGCCCGAAGCTGGGCGATATATTCTTCCGCGTTTTTGGCTTGGGTCATGGTTGATTTCCTTAATTAATTTTCTATTTTTTGTTATGCACGCTTTGGGTCAAAATAACGATACCTGTCGGATTTGTCAAAAAACGATTCGGCTTTCTAGGGCAACGCCCCTTTTTTGTCAAGGGAAATTAGCAGGCTATCTTTTTCCTTGACATAAGTATGCCTTTTAACTACCGTTTCATTATATATAGGGCAAAGGCTCCTTTATATACGCTATTTGTCCCTACAAAACAATATATTGTTACGATCGTGAGGCTGTTGAAAAATGTTCATTTTCAAATGGTCTCAAAGGGGGTGCGTATGAAAGCAGGATGCTTCACAGCCATAGCAACACCATTTATGGATGATGGCAGCATTGACTATGACGGTCTGGACAGACTGGCGGAATTTCAAATCCAGAACGGAATTAGCGGTATTGTGGCTGTCGGAACCACCGGTGAGAGTCCGGTATTGAACTGGGATGAGCACAATAAGGTCATCGAGGCCATCGCTAGAAAAACCAAAGACCGCTGCATCTGTATTGCCGGCACCGGCAGCAACAATACAGCCGAATCCCTGGAAGCCACCAAACATGCGGTCGAAGTCGGTGTCGATGCGGTTTTGCTGGTGGATCCCTATTACAACGGGCCCAGCTCCCTTGAAATTCGCAGGGAATACGTAGCACCCATTGCCGCTGCTTTTCCGAATCTTAAAATTATACCCTATATCATCCCGGGCCGCACCGGCAGCCAGATGCTGCCAGAAGATCTGGCCATTTTGTATAAATCATACCCGAACGTCAGCACCGTCAAAGAAGCAACCGCGAATTTAGACAACATGCGCCGGACCCGGGAATGCTGTGGTGATGACTATACCATCTTTTCGGGTGATGACGGCATGACCTTTGAGATGATGATTGACCCCCAAATCAGGGCGACGGGTACTATTTCGGTGACCTCCAACGTGGCTCCCGGAGCACTGACCCGCATGGTTGAACTGGTGAATGAAGGCAACCAGGCGGAGGCCAGTATCATGATGCACAAACTTCAACCCCTGTTCAGCCTGGTCACCGTTTCAACCACTGAAAAAACCCCTTATGGCGATGTGCTCTGCCGGGCCCGAAACCCGGCCGCCTACAAGGCCATGATGGCCATTCTGGGAATGCCTTCCGGTGGCTGCCGACCGCCCCTGGGTCGACTGACCCAAAACGGGTTGAACGTCGTGCTCGAAGGACTGCGCAGGGTTCATACGGGTTCACCCGAAATCCTGCAGCCCATCGCGGAGTTTTTCAATGTCGACATCGGCCAGCGGCTGGAAGATCCGAAATGCTGGGAGGGGCTGTTCTACGAGGAGTACTAAAACTTGTTACAGAGCGTTCATATTTTGTCCGATGGCAAGATAGCTCAAAGCTCATAGCATAGAGCTCATAGTAAAAATGACTAAAATCTTATAGACTGCCAGATCTACAGTAGGGTCGGCTTCTGTGCCGACCTTTTTTCTGGTGCGCACACAGACCGGCCTCCGGCGGGCACGGTGGCCCGCCCTGCTTTTTTGAACAGGCAAACGGGCTCAACCGGCATACCGGCAAACCCAGCCGGACTCGTTGAGCGCCTAAAGATTTTGTAGCCAGTCTATTAGTTAATAAAAAAGCCGGTTTACCTTGAACATTTGGTAAACCGGCTTTGTTGATGTTTGATAACGATTTTTCAGTGTTTATTTCTGCTCTTCCTCAACAATTTCAAAATCCCCTTCTTTGAACAGCAGCCATTTGAGCCATTTCATGCCGAACTGCAGCAGTTCAATTTCATCATTTTTGATCTTCTCAACGGTTTCAGCGTCAACCGCATAGCGTTTCAAAAAGGAGCTGTCGAATACAAATTCTTTAAACTTGTCGATGTTGTAGCTGGCGAGAAAAAACATCTTTTTGGTCTGTTCGGTGAATTTCATGTTCGGTGGAAAGGAGCGCTTTCTGACCATAAGATCCGTCCACTCGGCATTGATCTGGTCGTGAATATCCACCCCCTGGTCCTCGCGCCATTCGGCGACCGTCCAGTTGGCATCCTCCTCGAATCCGAGGCAGTGGGGCTCGTGGACAAAAAAATAAAACTCGTCGCCGTCCGGATCCTCTTTGTGGCTCAGGGAGGCCACCCCCAGCGGATAGTAGCGGCAGGTGGTGGGCCGGTCGACATACACCAGGCAGCCGTCTTCCCGCACAAAGGGGCAGGCCTTGCTGTCGGTGTCCGATCCTTCTTCTTCCAATAATTTGAGGGTGATAACCGGCAGATCGGTTTTTTCCAGAATTTGCGGTTCGGTATAAATCGCTAAAAATTCCTCTGACGAAAGATCCAACCGATTTTTTAATTTAATGATGTCGTATGGGGTCAGAATGATATTAATGTCCCGGCAGCACTCGGTGAAGCATTTGACGCCTTTGTGGCATTTGAATTGGAACTTACTGTTTTTGTCGAGTCTGACCGGCTCGACATGGGCCATTTTTTTGGGTCCGTCCATGAATTATGTCCTTCCTTTCAAATCGCTTGAATTCCTTGAAAACAAAGCAAAAAGATTCGTTTATTAAATTTGAACTGCTCAATTTAGGTCTTGATTTATGGGCGCAATATACTATATCGATAGAATAAAAGCGAATTGTTTTTTATAGCCAAATTTTATATACACCCTGTCAGCCTGCCTGCAAAAGGAGAACACAATGGAACTATCGATCACGCGCAGCGAAAATTTAAAATCCAAACCGGATGATACCAACCTTGGTTTCGGGACGCTTTTTACCGATCACATGTTTAACATGGACTACAGCCTCGACGGTGGATGGCAGGCTGCGCGGATAGAGCCCTACTGTTCAATCGAGATGGATCCGGCCACGATGTTTCTACACTACGGTCAGGGTGTTTTCGAAGGCCTAAAAGCCTACCGCACGGATTCCGGTCAGATCCAGCTGTTTCGGCCCCAGGAGAATATCAAACGCCTCAATCGCTCCTGCCGCAGAATGTGCATCCCCGAAATTGATGAAGACTTTGCCCTGGAATCCCTGAAGCAGCTGATCACTCTGGAAAAAGACTGGGTTCCCGGTGCACCCGAAACATCGCTGTATATCCGCCCCACGATCATTGCCATGGATCCGTTTTTAGGTGTGCGTGCTTCCCATAGTTATCGCTATTTTATTATCCTGTCGCCGGTGGGCGCCTATTATCCGGAGGGCTTCAACCCGGTAAAGATCCTGGTAACTTCGGAACTTGTTCGCGCGGTGCGCGGCGGCGTGGGCGAAGCCAAAACCCCGGGCAACTACGCTGCCAGCCTGCTGGCCGGCGAACGGGCCCACGAGGCCGGTTACACCCAGGTGCTGTGGCTGGACGGAGTCGAACAGAAATACCTTGAAGAAGTGGGTGCCATGAACATCTTTTTCGTGATCGATGATGAAATCATCACCCCGGAGCTAAACGGCAGCATCCTGCCGGGGATTACCCGTAAGTCGGTGATCGAGCTTGCCAAACACTGGGGTCAAAAGGTTACCGAACGCAAAATCAGCATTGACGAAATCATGGACGCCCATGCCGCCGGAAGCCTTAAAGAGGCTTTCGGCTCCGGTACGGCCGCCGTCATCTCTCCGGTGGGAGAAATAAAGTACGGTGACAAGGTGATCACCATCAACGACAACCAGACCGGTCCCATCGCTCAAAAACTCTACGACGCCATCACCGGCATCCAGTACGGCAAAGCCGAGGATCCGCTGGGATGGGTAGAGAAGATATAAAGAATGCCGAAGTGGGAATGCGGAAATAAAGCTCATAGCTGAAAGCTCAAAGTAAAAAAGGATCGTATCATTTTGACTATCAGCTGACCAGCAGCCAGCTACCTGGGAACGACAACCAGGAACCAGGGACAAGTGACCAGAAACCAGAGACCAGAAACTGTGAACAGTAAAATTGAGCCTTCGGAAATTAGAGAGCATTTACCGGCTTTTACTTCCAAGATGGAATCTGAAGGCTTGCCGCCTTTGGTGATCGATACGTTTTCCTATTATTACGGTGAGGTGCTCAAAGGTGCCACCGGCCTGGTTTATGGCCGGGAAATTCAGCCGGTGGCCCCGGATGAGATTGAATCCTACGCTAATTTAATTGAGTATGGCATCAAAGGTGTTGATGTCTTCGACCAGACGGTGCGCATCATTCTCAACGGCGGGCTGGGCACCAGCATGGGCTTAACCGCTGCCAAATCCCTGATCGAAGTCAAAAGCGGGATGTCTTTTCTGGACATCATCATCCGGCAGGCCGAAAACAGCACGGTCACCCTGGCCTTTATGAACAGCTTCAGCACCCAGGATGACACCCTGGCGGCCCTTTCAAAGCTGAATCTGTCAAATTTCCCGATTACTTTTGTGCAGCACAAATTCCCCAAAATCCTCCAGCAGGACTTTTCACCGGCAACCTGGCCCCCGAAACCGGTACTGGAGTGGAACCCCCCCGGCCACGGCGATGTCTACACCGCCCTTTTAACCTCGGGTATGCTGCAATCCCTGCTGGATGACGGCATCCAGTATGCCTTTATTTCCAATTCCGACAACCTGGGCGCGCGCCTGGATGAATCACTGCTTAGGTTATTTTGCAGACAACCAGTTCCCCTTTATGATGGAAGTGGCCCAAAAGACACCGGCCGATATAAAAGGCGGCCACCTGGCCCGCCATAAAAACGGCCGCCTGATTTTAAGGGAAGCCGCCCAGTGTCCCAAAGCTGAACTGGATGCCTTCCAGGACATTGAGCGCTACCGGTTTTTTAATACCAACAGTGTCTGGGTCAATCTGAAAGCATTGAAAACCCTTTTCGATGAGCAAAAAATGATCCACCTGCCGCTGATCCTCAACCCCAAAACCCTGGACCCGCGGGATAAAGCCAGCCCGCCGGTTTACCAGATCGAGTCCGCCATGGGGGCGGCCATATCGCTTTTTGAAGGGGCCACAGCGGTCAACGTTCCCCGCCACCGATTTTATCCCGTCAAAACCTGCAGCGATCTGCTGGCGGTGCGCTCCGACTGTTTTGTATACGCCGAAGACGAAAGCCTGCGGATCAATCCCATCCGAATCAAAAACAACAAACCGGATGCAACCAAAGTAAAACTCGACCCGGACTACTACACCAAAATCGACGATCTCGACCAACGCTTTGCGGCCGGAGCCCCCTCCCTGGTGGAATGCGATGCTCTGACCGTCGAAGGCGACGTGCGCTTTGAAAAAAACGTGACCATAAAAGGCTCGGTAAGCATAAAAAACCGGCAGAACTCACAAGCCGTCATCAAGGCCGGAACGGTAGTCGATAAAGATCTGATTTTTTGAAATTACCACATTCTCTCCATCTAAACACTACATTCAGTTTCAGCCGATTACAAAAATCTCCTTGACCGATATACCGGAATCCGGGGAAATCGTTTCGAAAAATTGAAAGGTGATAGAAACGGTCAGTACAGCATTAGCATTAATGATCAGTACCGTATTTGTTTTGGATGGGAAAATGTAGATGCATTGGATGTCGAGATTGTCGACTATCATTAAGAGAAATGGAGACATGAAATGAAAAAATTGCATTTTACGCCTGTACATCCTGGCGAAGTGGTACAGGATGAGTTGGATGAGAAAGGGCTTACTCAATCAGGCCTTGCAAAACATATAGGCGTGTTGCCCAAAACAATTAATGAAATATGCCGAGGCAAAAGAGGCATTAGTGCTGAAATGGCAATGAAGCTTTCCAGGGCCCTGGGAGGAAGTCCTCAATTCTGGTTAAACCTGCAAAACAATTGGGAGCTCAGCCAGCTAAATGAAGCTGTTTTTGAGGACATTAGACCTGTTGCCGCATAGAGAAAACAGTAATGTGGCATTTGGTGCATTTGGGCATTTGGGGGGCATTTGGTCATTTCATTTTGAACTTCTAAGGAAAAATCAGCCGGAGTAGGATCTTGGGGACGTCCATAAATTCATAACTTTCGTAGAAAAACAGTGAAAATAAGGGGTCGCATCTTGATTTGTGACAAGTATGAGTAGCTTAATCACTGATCAAGATTTGACACCGGATCCCTATTTTCATAGAACATAAAAATATGAACAGAAAACAGCTGGGTAACAGTCATTTGTCAGTTACACCGATGGGCTTGGGTCTGGCCGCATTAGGACGGCCCGGCTATATCAATCTGGGGCATGGGGATGACTTGAATTACAATCACGATGTCACCGCGATGGAAGCACAGGCGCATAGCGTATTGGATGCGGCCTGGGATGCTGGTATTCGCTATTTTGATGCGGCCCGATCATACGGAAAAGCGGAAGACTTCCTGCATTCATGGCTTGCGAAACGGGGCATTACAGAAAAGGAGTGTACCATTGGCTCCAAATGGGGTTACACTTACGCTGCGGATTGGCAGGTCAATCTACCAAAAGGGCAGAAGCATGAAATCAAAGAGCATTCTCTGCCGGTGTTACAGCGTCAGATTCTAGAAAGCAGAGCCTTGCTCGGGGGCCATCTCGATTTGTACCAGATTCATTCAATGACCCTTGACAGTGGCGTTTTGGCTGACGAGGCGGTGTTGCTGGAACTGGCTCGATTGCGTGACGCCGGGCTGATTATTGGTTTCTCGGTTAGTGGACCGCAGCAGGCGGACACGATCCGGCGTGCCTTGGAAATTGAGTTTGATGGTGTTCTGCTTTTTTCGGCCGTGCAGGCAACCTGGAATCTGTTGGAGCAGTCGGCTACGAGTGCTCTGCGAGATGCTCACGAAGCTGGAATTGGTGTTATTGTTAAGGAAGGCCTGGCCAACGGTCGTTTGACCTCACGAAACGATTCTCCCGAATTTCAACGGAAGATGGCCCTACTGCAAGCACAGGCAGAAACCCAAAACACCACGGTGGACAGTATGGCCCTGGCCGCGGTTATTAACCAGCCGTTTGTTGATGTGGTCTTGAGTGGTGCCGCATGCATCGAGCATCTGAAATCCAACCTGCAAGCATTGAAGATAAAATGGAACGATTCATTGGCAGAGATGCTGGATACGTTGGTGGAACCCGCCGAAAGTTATTGGCACATACGCAGCCAATTGGCCTGGAATTAAGTAGTATGAGGGTCAGGTCTTAAATAGTTAATATTCGATTCCAGGCTCCCAGGCGCTGCTTTCTGGTGTTCGGGGAAGTTGAAGGATAGGATAAAACCATAAACGAGAGTGATTCTAATGTGTGGCAGATTCGTTGGATTTCGCAGCCTGGATGAACTAAAAGGCATTTTTCCTATTGATAAGGCCGCATGCGAAGCAATAGCCAATTATAACGCTGCTCCCTCACAGGAAATACTTGCCATTGCCAAATACGAAGGTGAAAATTGGCTTGTTAAATTTCATTGGGGGCTGGTTCCCTTTTGGGCAAAAGATATCTCAATTGGAAGCAGGATGATAAACGCCCGTTTAGAATCAATTGCTGAAAAACCGAGCTTTCGCAGTGCTTTCAAGAAACGAAGGTGCTTGATACTTGCAGATGGATTTTATGAATGGAAAGGTGAAAAGGGTCGCAAGCAACCCATGTTCATTACATTGCCGGACCACAAACCATTCGCCTTTGCAGGACTCTGGGAGACGTGGGATAAAGATGATCGAGATTCAAGCTACAAATCCTGCACTATCATAACCACCCGGGCCAGTGAGTCAATCCGCGAAATTCATCACCGCATGCCGGTCATCCTTAAACCGCAGGTATATGAATCATGGCTTGATCCAGAAAATCAGAATGTGGTTGAGTTGGGCCGCTTGCTGAAAAATGAGATTGTTACTGAACTGGTGAGCTATCCCGTATCGAAGCAAGTTAACTCGACACGTAATAATGATCCGTCTTGTATTGAACCGATTGAGTAAATACCGAAACGTTCGATTTGGCAAAGGGCTTTATGTTGGTGTTTAACAGAGAATGGGGGCGCGCTCTGATTAGTGAGTGGGCATTTGGCTTTTGGAACGATAATCCTTGAATATCAACTGGGTTCCCTGTTACCGAACAAAGAAGTCGGTGAGCATTGATGGAAGAGAATATTATGTCGCATCTTAAATATTAAATATTCGATATAATCATTTAACATTTAAGATGTGACTCCAGTGTATTCCCTGACTGGTAAGCCTGGTTCACTGTAAAAAAATATACCATGAGTTTTCAGATGACTACAGTTACGTCAAATAGAAGGTATGAGCTTGACTGGCTTCGCGTATTGGCCATTTTGGTCGTTTTTCTTTATCACAGCACCCGATTCTTTAATCTGGGCGATTGGCATGTTAAGAATGTCCATACCTTTGTCTGGGTGGAGATATGGAACGTGTTTGCCACCCGTTGGATGATGCCGCTCTTTTTCATCATCTCCGGCGCGAGCTTATTCTATGCAATCGGGAAATCCGGCGGTTGGTCGAGATTCTATGTCGATAAGTTTCTGAGACTGATGATTCCGGTTCTTGTCGCGTCGGTCACGCACAGCGCCTTGCAAGTTTACCTGGAGCGATTAACTCACGGTCAATTCTCAGGATCCTTCTTTTCATTTTTACCCGAATATTTCAACGGTGTTTATTTGGCGATAGGCATGCCGGGGAATTTTGCATTTCACGGGATGCATCTCTGGTATCTGTTCTTTTTGTTTTTCTACTGCCTGATCTGCTATCGCTTATTTATCTGGTTAAAAGGAAGCGGGCGGAAGATTCTGAATCGGATCACGACGTTGTTTGCCATACCGGGATTGATGTATCTATGGTTTTCGATTCCGCTATTGATCATGAAAGCGCTTATTCCACAGGCAGTTCTGGATGCTGGCGCCGGCGGTTGGGGGTTTCTGTATTATCTCTGGTTTCTGATCTCCGGCTTTATGATTGTGTCCAGTGATCGACTCCAACAGCATATTAAAAATCAGCGCTGGATTTCTCTTTTGCTGGGCGTGGTTTTATCGGCCGTATACCTATACCAGTTGTTTAGCCCGTCACGTGTGGTTTTCCCGGCCTGGATCAGCGATTGGATTTATACCCTGCTCTCCTTTTTCAGTGCCTGGAGTTGGCTGTTTGCCATCCTCGGATTTGGTATGCGGTTTCTGGCTTTTGATCGTCCTATCCTGCGATATACCAATGAAGGTGTGCTGCCTTTTTTTATTCTGCACCAGACTGTCTTGTTGGGTATCGGCTATTTCGTAATGACCTGGGAGATTCATGATTTCTTAAAATGGGCGATCGTTTTTACCAGCTCCTTTATCATCATCATGACACTTTATACTCTCCTTGTTCGAAAATTCGAGCTGTTCCGCTTTTTATTCGGGATGAAGACGACCCATCCATTTTTCAATATCTTTCGGAAAAGGAGCGCTTTGATTATCTTGCATGTGCTGTTATTGGTTTGATCGTTTTTGCGGTCGTTAATCAAATCACCGGCGCAAGCCGAGACCGCTCCCCAATGCCGTTGATGTATGATCCTGACCAGGATATCATTTTAAACAGCGAATCGATAACAGATCGGTCGTCAACCGGTGTTCGTGTGGTCAACGATGAAGCGGCTTCAATCGGCCAGGCAATCGAGTTTTCCTCAGGAGCGAATCAACGGGCAGAATCGCAACCAAAGGTTTATGTTGAGATGCGTTTTTCAGCACCGGCGGGTCGGTACATTGTCTGGTTAAGAGGTAAAAGCGACATAAACAGCGACCAGACAGATTCAGTCTGGTTGCAGGTGGATGATCAGATCGGAACCCGAAAAGGGACGTGCCCGGTTGGGGAATTGGCTGGATATCCATCCGGCAGGTGTCTACGGTTGGGCAAGTGATAGCGATAATCCCATTGCCATCGAATTGAAGCATCAACGGAGATCACAAGATCCGTATTCAACCGCGTCAAACACCTCACCGGATTGATCAGATCTGGTTGAGTCGATCTCAGCATCGAATCCCGAACACGTTTAAACCTATAAAATGATAGGAACGATGGGAAATCTAGGGGCTGTTGTTGACCAAGTTGACTTACTGGAAGAATAGGCATGGCATGTGTGCGGTTTTTGCGGTAAGAAAAGAACTTAGAATAATGAGATTGGTTCGTTCATAAGTCAATTCTGTCAACAGCACCCCGTATTTTCGCGACCATTTCCTGCGCGTCATGGCGGATGTTCTGTTTAGAGGGGGTCTTCGTGCACAAAGACAAACCGAGTAGGACGGCGTACAAAGTTGCCCTGAGCATGGTTACCCTGGCGGCAAAACCGGGGATGGATAGGATTCTTCCTTCCGGTATTGCGGAGGCTTCGGAGAAACTACTCGTTGCTTCCGGGGCGGCTGGAGCAAGAACGATGCGATGGTCCCGCTCCCAACGAATGGTTTCTTTCTACGAAGCGTTCGATTGGATGCTGCCGGGCCAGTTTGAAGCCTTTGGTTACAGAAAGGCGTTCTGCGAGCGCCAGGTGAAAGATGGCATTGGCGCTGGCGCTACCCAAATCCTCGTTCTGGGGGCCGGTTACGACACGATGGGGTGGCGGTTGGCGCCGGATTTTTCCGGGGTGAACTTTTTTGAAATCGATCACCCGGCGACAGCCCGTCTCAAGGCTAAAGGAATAGAGGCGATGGGACAGCGAGACAATCTATTCCTAATTGCTGAAGATCTTGGCAAACGGAAGCTGGTGGATGTTCTATTGACCAACGCGTCATGGGACCAGAATGCACAAACCGTCATTGTTGCTGAGGGCCTGGTGATGTACCTGCATCCCGAAGCGGTCCGGGATTTATTTTGTCAATGTGCTGAAATTGTCGGTGTCGGCAGCCGGATTGCCTTTACCTATATCCCTACCGGAGCCGATGGCCGGCCTGATGCCGGCCCATGGACCGGGTTGATGCTGTGGCTTCAGAAGGCTGCTGGAGAACCCTGGACCTGGAGCATTCGACCCGAAGAGCTCGGGCTGTTTCTAGAAGAATCAGGCTGGACATATGTTCCGGAGCAGGTGGAAACGGCCCGCAAGCGAGGTGTGGAATTCTTTGCTGTGGCCACAAAATGAACTCCCAACGAAATCTCAGGGACGTCCATATTAAACATGGGGTCGGGTCTTAATTTGTGGTTATAGAAAAGCGATTATTCACTGATCAAGATTTGACAATTATTAGGACCGCTGCTCACACCAAACGTCGGAGCGGAAATTATGAGCAATATTCATAGCAAGCCCATTGCGGAGCGTATTGAATGGCTGTTCGAACTCGCCCATCGTCACGGTAAAACTTTTCGCAGCCCCGAAGCGTGGCTGGCGCGCGAACGATATCTCTCTGAACACCCTACGGCGATTGCAGTGTTGAAGTGCATGGACGGTCGCATTAACATTCCGATCGCGACCAACACACCCATCGGCATTCTGATGCCCTTCCGCAATCTCGGCGGCATGTTTGATCTGGGTTGGCCGCACCTCGGTGAAGTGCTATCCCATCACGTCCTGCGCATGACGAGTACCGGTCGCCGGGTGCTTATCCTGATTACCTACCACTGGTCGAAAGGCAACCCGCTGCGCGGATGTGCGGGTTTCGATTTCGACACCAAAGCGGCAATAGCCCACACCCACGAGATTCGCAGCCAGGTCGAACACATTTTCGGTAGTGGCCACGGCTCGGTCTATCCGCTGGTATGCGGGTTCGAAACAGACGACGAAGCTTT
Organism: uncultured delta proteobacterium; assembly: GCA_963766255.1. Classification (GTDB taxonomy): domain Bacteria; phylum Desulfobacterota; class Desulfobacteria; order Desulfobacterales; family JAFDCJ01; genus JAFDCJ01. Next base: position 85,476 of record CAVXZZ010000023.1, on the reverse strand, counting down.
GGCTATCCACGGCACAGATAACACAATTCTCGATCTGGCTGATATTTCCGCTCCTGATGAAACGGCACTGGAACCGCGCCTGGCTGATCTTCTTCCCGATATGCCGACCCAGATGCGCGCCGACCTCCTGCCGTTATTGTACGGCAACCTTGAGCACATCGCGCAAGTGCGCGAACAGGCACGGAGACACGAACGGATACTGGACATAGAACATCGCGAATGGATGATTTGCCTGGGCCGCGGATTCGACTTCCTGCATACCCCCAATATCGCGCTGATCATTGGCCCCTACAGTCCGGACCTGGCCGATCCGCTGCGCAAAGCTGCAGGAATTATTAAGGACAACATGAAAGCCGGTCGCATCCCGGACGACGGCTTTCTGCTGCTGGCTTCCGTGCCCTACGATGAAATCGGCGTCGACCGGGCGCGGGCCGAATTGAAATCGCGCTTTCTTTCTCACTTCGCCGCCGGAGTGTTAAGCGACGAATTCGGCGCACTCGCTGAAAAAATGTTCAAGCATACCGCAGTGCTCGACTGGCGCTCACGCAGCCTCGAACTGATTTATGACTGAAGGAAGCCTGAGAGAAGAAAAGAGATAACATTTGGGGTCGGACTAAGACAACCATATAAAATCGTGCTATCAAGATAACTCATTTCAAGACGGAGGATTCGCCATGTCTGACAAGATCAATGTTAGGTGGGGTTGGATCAAGGGAATGTATATTTACACCATTGTCGGCGCTGGAGGATTTGGCTTGGGAATGATTTTTTTTCCAGGTGTGATGCGATCTATCTTCGGGTGGCCAAATCAAGACCCACTCATCTTCGGAGTGACCGGAAGTGTCTACTTGTCGTTCGGAATTCTATCTATATTCGGTCTTCGCGCTCCTCTGAAATTTTTACCGGTTTTGTTGCTTCAGCTTAGCTATAAGGTACTCTGGTTTATTGGTGTTTTTCTACCCCTCTTGGCTGCAGGCAAATTTCCATTCTACGGGCTATTGCATGTCATAATTTTCGCGACTTATATTATGGGAGACTTGATTGCAATACCTTTCCCGTATGTCTTTGCGAGACAATCTGAATCTGAAATATGAAATCTAATAAAGTAGAACTGCTGGCTCCGGCCGGCAATTTTGAAAAGCTGGAAATCGCTATTCATTACGGCGCTGATGCGGTCTACCTCGGCGGAAAGGATTTCAGTTTAAGAAACTTTTCCGGCAACTTCCGCCTGGATGAAATCAAGCAGGCAATCGCTTATTCCCATGATCGCGGTATAAAGGTTTACGTGACGGTCAATATTTATGCGCGCAATGATGAACAGGCGGATATTGCTGCGTATTTGGAAAAATTGGGCGCTTTGGGGCCTGATGGCATTATCGTGGCCGATCCAGGTGTTTTTCTGACCGCCCGCGAACTTTTGCCGCAGATACCATTGCATCTCAGCACCCAGGCCAATAGCACCAATTATAAAACCGTCCAATTCTGGGAGCGGCTGGGGGTTCGCCGGGTCAACATGGCCCGGGAGCTGACCCTGGCCGAGATAAAAGCCATCAGTGAGCAGACCCAAATTGAGATCGAAGCCTTCGTCCATGGGGCTATGTGCATTGCCTACTCAGGCCGCTGTCTGCTCTCCAGCTTTATGGCCAACCGCCACAGCAACCGCGGCATGTGCGCCCATCCCTGCCGCTGGAAATACGCCCTGGTGGAAGAACTCCGTGACGGGGAATATATGCCCATCGCCGAAGACCACCGGGGCACCTATATCTTCAACTCTAAAGATCTCTGCATGATCGAACATATCCCTGCAATGATCGACTCTGGTGTCTCGGCCCTGAAAATTGAAGGCCGTATGAAAGGGATAAATTATTTGGCCTCGGTGGTAAAGGTCTACCGGGAGGCTATCGATCGATATTATCAGGATCCCATGGGCTACGCTGTACAGCCTGAATGGTTGGTCGAATTGACCAGAATCGACCACCGGGGATTTTGTACCGGGTTTTACTTTGATGATCCGCAACAAACCCAGCCCGATTTGGATTTTGTAATGGCAACCGAAACCCATCGGTTTATCGGCAAGGTTCTGACCGCGCCTGATGACGGTGACATGCTGATGGCGGTTCGTAACAAATGCCGGGTTGGAGACCCGGTGGAAATATTAAGTCCCGGGCAAGCGATCCGAAAGACACGTATTGGGAACATGCGAGATGATCAGGGAACTCCGATTCAAATTGCCCAGCCGAATACCCGGGCTTATCCGGATTTAGGCCTGAAAACCGAACCCAACGATCTAATCCGCTCCTGCACTTGAAACAGCGAAGAGGCAATAGGCTTCTATAACAGTGAAGCACAGTTGCGGCAAAAAGGTGCATCGCACATTTTAAACGACTTTAGTGATAAAAATGCATTTTGGGCTAAGATGGATCAAATTTGGGCATCATAACGCACGCACTCGGACAGAAAAACGCCGCTTCTGGTTTCTATGCTTATTGCTGCCGGTGATGCGAGGCGTTAGGCCTACAGAAGGAGATACTATGAAAACCAATGAACGATCAACAATTGACCCTATTGGAAACTCTGTATATATATTTTCTGATAGGGAACCATCAGAGGAATTTTAACAATTTTACAAGGGCTAACAAAAATATCTAAGATGAAAAGCTAAAGGGGGAAATTTTGGGTAAATTCAAGGAAAGTCGAACTGCGAAAAACCTTTTGATATCCTATGCGTTTGAATCACAGGCCAATACCCGTTACCGATTTTTTTCCGACAAAGCCGTAAATGATGAATACATCCAGATCGCCGCGATATTTAAGGAGACCGCCGAGCAAGAGTTTGAGCATGCCCTGCGGTTTTTCAAGTTTTTTAATGAAGGCGAATTGGAAATTACGGCATCATTTCTCACCGGTGCTATCAGAAGCACTTATGATAACCTCATGTCTTCCGCAGCGCTTGAGAATAATGTTCATACGAATCTGTATCCTGCCTTTGCCGCTGTCGCGCGGGAAGAAAACTATGAACGGGCTGCTGAGACATGGGATTCTATTATTGTGGCGGAAAGACATCATGAAAAGTGTTTTTTGGCCCTGGCAGACAACCTTAAGAGCGGAAAAATATTCAGCCGTGACAAGTCTGTCGTATGGCGCTGCAGGAACTGTGGTTATCTTCATGAAGGACTGGAAGCACCTGAGAAATGTCCTGCCTGTGTGCGGCCTGCCGGGCATTTTGAACTTTTGGTTGAGAGCTGGTAACGGGTTTGAGAATATGGGGTCGGGTCTTGATTTGTGATTAGAGAAAAGAGAATAGGCTCAGGTCATAAATACTACCTATTTGAAATCGGCAGTTAATATTTAAGATGTGACCACAGGGCTTTCATCGGGCCTCTGAAAAATTTTAAGTAAGGAATTCCCCATGGCTTTTAATTATCAACCCGTTGTTCATGCCGATAGCGGCCCTTATCGGGGTGCGGCCCTGGTCGGCACCCACTCTGCGGTCATCGGGTGGACATTTGACGACCTGGCGCTGCGTGACGATTTACTCGGTTTTGCGATCCGGCGCACCGATCTGGATCCGGACACCGGTGAAGTGATGCGGCTGGACTGGCTCGGTGGTTATAAGCGGTTCGCAGATTTTGATGACGGCCGAGCCGATGACGTTGACTCATTGGAAGCGCCGTTCCAACGGTTTCGATGGAATGACTACACCTTAAAATCAACGCGGGCATACCGTTACGACGTCTTTCCGATGCGGGGGGCACCGGCAGCGCTGACCCGTGATGAAGACCCTCTGCTTTTCGAGTTGCGCCCCTCACAGGAGGATCCCGGCGATCTGGGTGTATTTGTCAACCGGGGTGTTACGGCCGCCATGGCCTATCTGGCGCGGTTCAAAAACCAGCATCCCTCTGAAGTCGGTGCACCTGCCTATCATTGGTTATCGCGCGGACTCAAAGAATCTTTGCTCGGCTTTATTGCCGCGGCCGAGCCCGGCGATGCGCTGCATGTTGCCATCTATGAATTTTTTGACCATGAGGTCGCCCGGGCCTTCAAGGATGCGGTGGACCGCCAGGTCGACGTTCGGATTGTCCATGACGCCAAACCCGGCAAGCATTCAACACAAGAGAATGAAGAAGTCATCCACCATTTCGGCCTGGAGGACTTCAGGGTCAAACGGACCACTGTCAATATCAGCCACAATAAGATCGTCATCCGCCTGGTAAACGGGGCTGCAAAAGAAGTCTGGACCGGTTCGGCCAATTTCTCGGAAAATGCCTTCAACTGATTATAGGAAACCTGTTAATTACTGATCAAGACTTGATACTGTATCCTGGCTGTTCTATCTCAATGGTTCCCACCTGAGCTCATATCATTCAGTTTGTCTCTCAAAAAATGGTAAATATGAGAGACAAATCGTTTTGAACTGAATCCTTTAAGGTCTATCCTATTTGTCTCTCAAAAAAGGCTTAAAATGAGAAGCAAGGAGCTTTGAGCTGAATCTTTTATAGTCTGTTCTATTTGTTTCTCAAATATAGATAAATATTGACGGCTATCCATTTTGATATTAATATAAGTAAAAATATTAATATCAATAAATACTGAGAGGGCAGAATATGGAGCTCAATTTAGAAGGTGCTGTCAACTATCATTACAACAAATTCCCACCAGGGAGTCTGGATTATGGGCGATTTGTCGAGCCATTAATAAACGCAACTGATGCTGTGGCTCGTTATGACCAAATGTTGAAAAGTATGCACAACAGCGAAATACTGTTAGCGCCGCTACGTAACCAAGAGGCTGTTATATCCTCGAGAATGGAAGGTACGGTAAGTACCATGGATGAAATTCTTAAATATGAGGCTGATCATGACGCTGAAACAGGGAACATTACAAAGGTAAGACCTGAAGTTATCGAAACTATTCTTTATCAACGGGCGTTGAGAGCCTCGCAAAAAGCAATGGAAGATGGTTATCCATTATCCCAATCCCTGATTAAGGGCATCCATCAGCGGTTGCTGTCTTTTGGTCGTGGTGCTTCAAAATCGCCAGGCGAGTTTAAGAACGAACAAAACTACCTAGCTGATAAGTTAAAGAAAAAAATATTATTCATTCCTATCAGTCCTGAAAAACTACAGGAAGGATTGGACAAGCTATTTCAATATATTGATCAAAGCACACATCCAGCATTAGTTAAAACAGGCATTTCCCATATTGAATTTCAAGCATTGCATCCATTTAAAGATGGTAATGGTCGTATTGGACGTATGTTGATTACATTGATGCTGTGGTCTTCAGGAACAATCTCTGCGCCTCACTTTTACATAAGTGGATACTTGGAAGATAATAGAGACCTTTATATCGACACAATGAGGAAAGTTTCCGAGCATGGAGACTGGGAAAGTTGGTGCTTTTTTTTTCTGGGAGCTGTTGAACAGCAAGCGATTAGAAACCTCTCTATTGCGGAGAATATAAGCACGCTTTACGAAGAGATGAAAACCGTATTCTCAGATGCCCTCTCTTCTAAGTGGAGTGTCAACGCATTGGACTTTGTATTCACAAACCCAGTATTTAGAAACAACAAATTTACAACAAACAGTGGTATCCCTACAGCGAGTGCAGCTAGATTTACAAGGGTGCTATTAGAAAAAAATCTAATTCTGACATTAGAAGAAGCATCTGGAAGAAGACCAGCATTGTATTCTTTTGAGCCATTAATGGAACAAGTCAGAGTTTAAAATACATGGCCGAACCAGACGAAGGAATAAAACTTGGATATAGAACAACACCAGCGCTATGCAGCAAAAGAAATAGATCATTGCATTGGGTTGCTTACCCATATGCGATCCATTTTATGACGGTATCAACACGGGTAAACACTGGTGTGGTAAGTTTTTGAAAGATTATTTTCCAATAGATTGGTGAAGGAGGAACTAATCAAATGAAAATTTCAGAATGGCTGGATGAAAAGCAAGCGGAGAAGGTAGATGTATCTCAAATTGAATTGCCTAAAGATATGTCTTATGATGAAGCCCCGGATGAAACTGTTTTTTTCCAGGAGATTAATTCTTGCGGGCATCTGTGTGCAGAGAATCATCCCTTTTCCAAGGTCGAACGGTATGGGCACTGGTATTGCTGCAAAGGCCAGGACAAGAAAGCCGGTATTCATTCATCAGAAATGAAATGGAGGCTGAATACAAAGGATAAAGATCTGGCCCTCCAAACGGCTAAAGCACACATTGAATAAGAAAATATGATGGTTTTACTGATCCCGCAATGATTGGAGGGCTATGCCGTGGATAAGACAGAATACTTAAACCTTGATATAGATATGGGTGAGATTAAATCCCATGCGGATTACAAAGAAGTCTGGGAAAAATTTTCTCCGGTGAAAGTTCAAATGATCGAGAAAAATGAGGAGTGCCGGCACAGGCTGTCTGACTCATTTATATATAGTAACCATTACGACAAACCCGCCGGAATTTGCTCGGCCCTTCACCATGTGCTGCAGCTGTACATATGGCGGGCGTCTCTCGGGTTTCCTTCATGGGAAAAGGACCGCAGCTGTTATAAAATTCATTGCCCGGATAAAAAAGGGACGGTTTGGGAGGTCAAGCGGGCAACCTGAATTCGCCAAAAGGGATGACATGGGTGTGAACTTCGAAGAACTGGATTACCGGCAAACGGCTCTGGGTGAATTGATTCTGCGGCGGCGGGTATCGCCTGGCATTGGGCGGACGGGAGATATTTGAGGTGAAACTCAATGATGAATACCTTATGTCGTCGCTGTTTCATGAAAGCGAAGTGGCCCTGACCGATCTCGGGTTGGGCGAGCTGACGGGTCACAGCTGGGATATCGTGGTCGGGGGATTGGGTTTGGGATACACCGCGGCGGCCGCCTTGAAATATGACCAGGTCGCGCGCATGGTTGTGGTGGAGGCTCTGGCGCCGGTGATTGAATGGCATCAGCGTGAACTGGTCCCCAATGGAGCGTTGCTTTCGGAAGATGCCCGATGCCGCTATTACCCTGCGGACTTTTTTGCACTCGCGCGGGGTGACGGCTTCGACCCGGATGATGCGGGGCATCTGTTTGACGCCATACTTCTTGATATTGATCACACGCCTGATGCCTTGCTAAACCCCGGTCACGCAGACCTCTATTCCGGAGAGGGGATGATGCGCCTGCGAGGGTTTCTCAAGCCGGGGGGCGTGTTCGGGTTGTGGTCAAATGACGAGCCGGACAAGGAATTTTTGGCCATTTTGTCCAGTGTGTTTGATCAGGTTGAAGGACATGTCGTCGAGTTTGAAAATCCGATTCAGGGCAAAACGTCGGCCAATGGAGTCTACGTCGCCAGGGTAGAAAAGGCATGAAAAATTTAAATTGTTGGAGGGGAAAATGATTCTTTCATCGTCATTGATATGGTTTCTTGTCGGTGTTGCATTTTTAATTGCCGAGTTGGCAGTGCCAGGGTTTATTTTAATTTTTTTTACAGCTGGATGTTGGATTGCGGCATTAGCTACATGGTTATTTGATATTGAATTAACACGCCAGATATTAATATTTGTCGTGTCATCATTAGCGCTGCTTTTTACTCTACGGAAATACAGCCTGAAGATATTCAAAGGGAAGATTCGCGATGATGTTGATGATCACTACATGGACTCGAAGATTGGGAAAACCGCAATTGTTACCCAAACAATAACGCCGAATGTGCCCGGTGAAATAAAGGTTATGGGAAGCTTTTGGCGGGCGGTTGCAGAGATGGAAATTGAAGAAGGGCAATCTGTTTTAATAGAAAGTCAAGAGTCCGAGGATGGACTCACTTTTAAGGTTAAACCTGTATAAGGAGGGAAAAATGAACGAGTCATTAATTGTTGTCGGTGTATTAGCTGTCATCGTTATTCTCCTATTAATAAAAACAGCCGTTGTTGTACCTCAACGGTCGGAATACATTGTCGAACGACTGGGCAAGTACAGCACGTCTTTTAGCGCAGGCTTTCATATTCTCATCCCTTTCCTTGATAAGGTCGCATACAAACGTTCCCTTAAAGAAGAGGTAATGGATATCCCTTCGCAGGATTGCATTACCACCGACAATGTATCCGTTGCAGTCGATGGTATTTTATACCTGCAGGTGATCGACAGCAAGCTGTCTTGCTACGGCATCGATAACTACAGGGTTGCGGCCAGCCAGCTTGCCCAAACCTCTCTGCGTTCGGTGGTTGGCAAAATTGAACTTGACAGAACTTTTGAAGAACGAGAGACGCTTAACCAGCAAGTGGTTGCTGCAATTGATGAAGCCGCCCAAAATTGGGGGGTTAAGGTTTTACGCTATGAGATTAAGGATATTACACCCCCTAAAACGGTAATGGATGCAATGGAAAAACAGATGAAAGCCGAGCGCGAGAAACGTGCTTCTATTGCAACATCCGAGGGAGACAGACAATCCCGGATAAACCGTGCCGAAGGATTAAAGAAAGAAGCCATTGAGGTATCGGAAGGTGAGAAACAAAAGCGAATTAATGAAGCTGAAGGACAGGCAAAGGAAATCGAAGTCGTTGCCCATGCAACGGCTGAGGGTATTCGGAAGATTGCTGAATCTTTAAGTTTGTCGGGGGGAAAAACCGCTGCTAATTTAAGAGTTGCTGAAAAATACATAGCCGAGTTTGGAAACCTGGCCAAAGAAAATAATACCATGATAATTCCGGCCAACATGGGTGATATTTCAGCGATGGTGGCAACTTTAATGTCTGTCCTCGAACATTCCAAACAGCCAAGTGAAACTAAGAGCAGCGTAAGGCAATTTAAAAATATTACCAGGGTAGAAAGACTTGATAGAAGTGGTTTCAAAACCACTTCTAATCAATGGTTAAAACCAATTGGGGAAATTACTAAACTATGGAAAACACAGACAAATTAGCGGTTCTTATTGATGCGGATAATGCTCAACCGCGCATTGTAGATGGTTTGCTGGTGGAGATAGCAAACTACGGTACCGCCAGCGTCAAGAGGATCTATGGCGACTGGACGGGGCCTGGCCTGAAAGGATGGAAAGAGGTTCTGTTGCAGTATTCTATTCAGCCGATGCAGCAATTTGCGTACACAAAAGGGAAAAACGCAACGGATAGCGCCATGATCATAGACGCCATGGACTTATTGTACACCGGCAACTTTAACGGATTCTGTATTGTTACCAGTGATAGTGATTTTACCAAGCTGGCGTCCAGAATCAGAGAGGCAGGATTATTGGTCTATGGTTTTGGTGAGCAAAAGACGCCTTCGGCCTTTGTTTCAGCCTGTGACAAATTTATTTACACCGAGGTGCTGCGTGCCAAGACTGATGAAAGTGAAGCGATTGCCAAAAAATCCAGCAGCGAGTTAAAACAAGATGCAAAACTGGTAACCCTTTTGCGTAATGCCGTGGAGGCCACCTCCGATGACAGCGGGTGGGCGCACCTTGCACCTGTCGGCAGCAAAATTGCCAAACAATCACCTGAGTTTGACCCGCGCAATTACGGGTATGTAAAGCTGGGCGAGTTGGTTAAGGCAACCAAGCTTTTTGATATAGAAGCAAGGCAAATAGGGTCCACCAAGTCAAAAGCCCTTTTTCTGCGTATTAAGCGGAAGAAATAGACTGAAAACCCCTTATCTTTGCCAGTTACCGCCAGGATACCACATGAAACCCAGAGTAAAAATAGCCACCGCCCAAACCCCGGACGGCGGCGAAATGGAGCTTTATCAGCATGGCCGTGATTTTTCGATTATGATCAACGGTCAGGATTTGATGCACAGTCGCCAGCATGAGTCGGAACTGGAGCTGGCGCGGCTGGGTTGTGCCCATCTGGCGGGGCGAGACGGCCTCCAGAATTCTCATCGGGGGCCTGGGTATGGGCTATACCCTGCGCCAGGCGCTTGATATGCTCAACCCCCAGGATCAGGTGGTGGTGGGTGAGTTGATGGGTGCGGTCGTTGACTGGAATCGAGCGTTTTTCGGAGACCTCAACGGCCAACCCCTGGGGGACGGACGCGTTGACCTCAAGACGGGCGATATCGTCGAGATGATCTCCCGCGCCAAGAGCCGATTCGATGCGATCCTGCTGGATATCGATAATGGCCCCGACGCGATGACAGATTCGGGAAACCGCCGCCTGTACGGACGCGAAGGCCTTCAGGCCTGTCGCCGGGCGCTGCGCGAACAGGGGTGCCTGGCGGTGTGGTCGGCGGAGCCGAACAAGAAATTCGAGCAGCGCTTGATGAGTTGCAGTTTCCATGTGCGCCGGTATCGGGTTTCGGCTTACAAGGGGAGCAAGTCGCCGTCACGGTTCATATGGGTCGCGGCGGAGGACAAGAAGATCCTCCCGCCCGGGGGCGGCGAGCCGCGCCTGCCGCCCAAAAAAACCGCGTCGCGGGGAGGTCCCCGGCGGTTCCGCAAAAGACGTTATTGAGCTGGAATTAATCTATGCTGTTTCTGGTCTTCGCTATTGTTTGTTCAACATTTAATCATTTGATGTTTAAGGCCTTTGCGCGTCGGCGGATTGATCTTTTAAGTGCGATCGTCATCAATTATGTTGTCTGTGTCGTCATTGGCTACAGCTCTTCGATGGCGTCAATTTCCATGCCGGCTATGTTAGGACAGAACTGGTACCCCTTCTCGGTTCTACAGGGGGGGCTCCTGGTGGCCTGTTTGTTCTTGATTGGGTGGACAACTGCAAAGCAGGGCGTCTCAATTGCCAGCCTGGCCACGCGGCTTTCGGTGGCCATCCCGACGGTGATCGCGTTCTTCCTCTATGATGACGCTGTTACGACCCTGAAGATAATCGGGATACTGGCAGCCCTTATCGCGCTTTACCTGAGTGGGGTTGAGGACGCTGAAACAAAAGATCCGCTGCGGGCGATAAACTGGCTGCCTTTCATCCTTTTCGTCGGCTTTGGTGTGCATTCAACCCTCCTCAAGTTCGTCCAGGCCCGGTTTTTGGACAGCACCTCGTATCATGCCTACGTGATGGCCTCCTTTTTTGCGGCGTTATTGATCAGCGGGTTGGTTCTGGCCTGGAGAATCTTTAAACGACGATATACCGTAAAACCGCAGGATTTGACTGCCGGTCTGATACTGGGTTGCACCAATTACGGGGCTGTCTATTTCCTCATAAGGGCGCTGGGTGTCCCGGGATGGCAAAGCTCCCAGCTTTTTCCGACCATCAGTATCGCGGTTGTGAGTTTGAGTTCGCTAGGCGCCTGGGTTGTCTTCAATGAACGACTCCAGCGGCGGATGCTGGGGGCCCTGATTATCGGTGTCGCCGGCCATCGTTCTGGTGAACCTGTGACCCATACAAAATTCTGACGGCAGCGGCAATGCCTTGTGAAATAAAGTGATGTTTTATGGACGAACTGATGCTATTTATAGATGGAAGTGTGAATCCCCAGTCAAATATTGGATATGGGGCTTACCTTGCCGTATCTGAACGGAGCCCCGGATTGGATTCATTGAAAACGCGCGTGAAAGTGAGGCGATTTGAGCCTACCTCTTCAACAAAACTGGAATTGCAGACGCTGTTATGGGCGCTCGGCGAGATTCAAGCCATGGGGCGCAAGGTGACGGTGTATACCGATTCTCAAAACATTCTGGGGCTGCCGGCCAGGCGGGCGCGGCTTGAGAAAAATGATTTTCGTACCAAGAAAAATAAACGCCTCAAGCATGATGAGCTGTATCAGGCGTTTTACAGTGTGATCGATCAGCTGGATTGTGAATTGATTAAAGGTGCGAGGACATCAGGTAGCGGATCAAAAAGATGATATGGACAGGCTATTTACCCTTGTGGACCGAGCTTCACGGAAGGCACTGAGAGAAGAAGGAGAGCAGCGTGATCACTAAATCCGAAATTATTAAGGCAGCAACCGAACACGGTTTCGAAGACGTGGGCTTCACAACGGCCGATCCGTTTCCGGATCATAAGCAGTTTCTGATAGACAGGCGTGAAGCCTATCAATGGGCGGAGGCAGTCGGACTCGAGCTGATAAACGGCACCGACCCCACAACCATTATGCCCAATGCCAAAACAATTATCGTCCTGATGGAGGTTTATTTCACAAAGTCCTATCCGCGTTCCATGGAAGGGAATTTCGGACGCTGCTACCTTGATGATGACCGGGTGACGAAGGACGGACTGAGCCGGCGAATCAAAGGATTCCGGTCATTTCTGCGTGATAACGGCATCGATTCAAAAGTGCCGTTCAATTTACCCCACCGGGTGGCTGCGGCCCGGGCCGGAATGGGCACCTTTGGCAAAAACTGCCTGTTTTATTCAAACAAGGTCGCCCGCAGGGGTTCCTGGACCCTTCCCATTGCCGTGGTTGTCGACCAGGCTTTTGAACCCGGCGTGCCAACCATGGAAGTCGGCTGTCCGGAATGGTGCCGAAACGCCTGCATTGCGGCCTGCCCGACAAGGGCTCTGGAGGGCAACAGCCGGATAGACCCGCGCAAATGCATATCCTATCTAACCTATTTTGGTGAGGGCCTAACCCCCCTGGAATTCAGGGAGCCCATGGGCATGTTTGTGTATGGCTGTGACAGGTGCCAGAATGTCTGCCCGCGAAATCAGCCCTGGCTGGCCCAGCAGCTTCCCATCAATGAAAAAGTCGTCGCCAAGGAGAAATATTTTGAGCTGTCGCGCCTGCTGCACATGGACCGGACATATTTTGAAACCTACATATGGCCCCATATGTTCTATATGCCTTCTGAAGAATTATGGCGCTGGAAGATGAATGTGGCCCGGGTGATGGGAAACAGCCGCGACGAAAAATACATACCGGACCTGGCCCGGGCCTTCGAAGAAAATCCGGACGAGCGTGTCCGCGCAATGGCCGCGTGGGCCATCGGCAATATCGGCGGGCCGCAAGCGCGAACTGCCTTGGCCGGGCTTAGTCGATGAAACCAGTGACCTCGTAAAAAAGGAGATACGCCGGGCTAAAGAATTGTGCTAAAATTTTTTAGGGAATATTTATAGATATGGGGGAGGTTTACAAATGGCAAACGACAAGGTTACCCAGAAAACCATCGGCAGATGCCTGTGTGGACAGGTTCAATTTGAAATTCATGGGGCGCTAAGGGGTATCGTAAATTGCCACTGCTCCAAATGCAGAAAGTTTCATGGCAATTATGGCGCATACACCAGCGTTAAGGTCGAGAATTTAACGATCACTGAGCAGACGGGTTTAAAGTGGTATAAGTCCCCGACGGATGAAACTGCCAATGTGCACCGTGGCTTTTGTTCAGCGTGCGGATCATCTCTTTTCTGGCACCCAAAAGAACGGCCAACCATTGCCATAGCGGCAGGTTCATTAGATTCACCAACAAACCTGAAAACAATCGGCCATATCTGGTGCAGTCAAAAGGCGGATTTTTATAAAATTGAGGACGATCTTCCTCAATATGATGAGAGATGGAGTTCTTAAAATTGTGACCACTCGGTTTTTTCAACCGTTGGCCGGCTCAAAAATTCACATCTTGGATAACCAACAGCGAAAGGAATTATGGATATGTCTACTTTTGGAGATTCGGAAGGCCTGACTGTTGGGATTGCCCAAATTTCACCTGTATGGCTCAACCGTAGCCGAACCCTTGAAAAAATAATTGAGCATGTAACCGCGGCGGCAAATGAGGATTGTCAACTGGTTGTCTTTGGCGAGGCCCTGTTGCCGGGATATCCTTTTTGGATCGAACACACCGACGGTGCGCGCTTCAATTCGCCGTTGCAAAAAGAAATTCACGCCCACTACCTGCAAAACGCCGTCCAGATTGAAGCCGGGCATCTCAACGGTTTGTGTGAAGCAGCGGCCGACCAGCGCATCGCAGTGGTGCTGGGCTGCATCGAGCGGGCCATCGACCGGGGCGGACACAGCCTATATGCGGCCCTGATCTACATTGACCCCAGCGGTGTTATTGGCTCCGTTCATCGCAAACTGATGCCCACCTACGAAGAGCGCCTGACCTGGTCGCCGGGCGACGGCCACGGGCTTCGGGTTCATTCACTGGGGCCGTTTACAGTCGGCGGGCTCAATTGCTGGGAAAACTGGATGCCGCTTGCACGGGCCGCCCTTTATGGCCAGGGAGAAGATTTGCACATCGCCATCTGGCCCGGCGGCATCCATAACACACGTGATATCACGCGATTCATTGCCATGGAGGCGCGTTCGTACGTGGTTTCGGCATCAGGCCTGATGCGCAAAACAGATTTTCCACCCGAAACACCCAATCTGGAGGCGATCCTTGGTAAATGTCCGGACATGTTGGCCAACGGCGGGTCCTGCATTGCCGGCCCGGATGGGGACTGGATTGTCGAGCCGGTTGTCGATAAGGAAACCCTTATCGTGGCGACCCTTGATTACAAACCCGTCCTGATGGAGCGCCAAAACTTTGATCCGGCAGGGCACTATGCCCGGCCGGATGTCACCCGGCTGACCGTAAACCGGCAACGACAGAACACGCTCAAGATTGTTGACTGAGAAGATGAGTATTAAATCATTTTTTTCAAAGCAAGCAAAAAGACCATCCGGGCTCTTCGGGCGCCTGGTTATGTCCAGGGTCTTTGATCTGGGCAATGTCGTATTAAATGATTTTATGAAAGAGCTGTTGTCACCTGAAGAAAATGACCATATTTTGGAAATAGGTTCGGGAACCGGAAATTGATAAACGAAATGGCAAAACTTGTAGATAAGGTATTCATTGAAGGTATCGATTTTTCGAAAACAATGGTAGCTGTGGCCCAAAGAAAAAATAAAAAACATATCTCCATCGGAAAGGTGAATATCAGGCACGGGGATTTTGAGAAAATCGCTTATCGTGATAACAGTTTTGATAAAATCTGCTCTGCAAATACAGTTTATTTTTGGTCGGCACCAGATGATTATGTTAAGAAAATTTTCAGAATTTTGAAGCCTGATGGGAAACTATTATTAGCTTTCGAAGATAAAAAACAGCTGGAAAAAAGACAGCTTAGCACCGATGTGTTTCATTTGTATAGTCGAGATCAAATTGAAGATTTATTGCAGCGCAATGGATTTGGTAAAGGCATCGATATTTTATCTAGGGAAATAAAATCAAAGCGCTATAATTGTGCAGTGGCTGTAAAATAAAAGCCACTTGGCTGTAATATACAAGGGACAGTTTTGATGGAGACCTTTACAGCGCCCAAAGAATTTGTGGAAAATCCTGATTTTAGGGAACAACGGCTGAAAAGCCTGTCGGGTCTCAGCGATGATTTGATCGATGCACCCCTGATCGAGATCATCACCCACATGAACCAACTGCCGTATTGTTTTACCCTCCAGTGCTGCTATGGACATTTTCTTTATCCCGGCCAAAAGAATCCGGATAACCTGGACCCCTTGCCTGTCATAAAGTCCATTGAACAAGTTGAGTACAGGATCGCCTACATCGCTTTTTGCATCGAGAACAGTGACCCCGGCAAAAGGTTTTTCGAAGCGCTGAAGGACATTACATTGATCGATCCGAAAAATGTCCAGTTTTGTTCCGCGGAGTGGTTCTGGAAAAGACAGGTCAATTCTTATGCCCTCCAGGTTGAACCGGATCGGTTTAAGCATAAAGATACCGCCCTGCTGGGTTATAAGGAAGCGCTGGTTATAGAAAGGCGACGCAATGAATTTTTCGATCAGCTAGGGGCGTTACTTCGAAGACTGCCGGTATAAGATAGGAATTGCCAACAATGCCCTTTCAAGGAGGGCCCGATGTCAAGAAAAAGGATCGAGACGGCCACATCCAGGACAGCCAAATGGACCTGCGTAACCCGGGCGGCATCATCACTCGAATCCGATGGCCCCTATCGAAGCGATGACGGGATTGCGCTGCTCATCGTTCCGGCCCTGCTGGGGTTTATGCTGCGCATTCCTTTGGCCAGGCGATTCTACGCCCGGGTCATGGCGCCGAAGGGTATCTACGAGTACACGATCGCCCGGACCAGGTACATCGATGCCATATTCACGGAGGCCCTGGCAGAGGGTGTCGATCAGGTGCTGATTTTGGGTGCCGGGTTTGATACCAGGGCATTGCGCTTTCAGTCTGAGGCCGGAGACACCAGAATATTCGAGTTGGATGTTCCGGTTACCCAGAAGGCGAAGCTTGACCGGTATGCCAGGCGGGGGATGAACATCCCGGCCAATACGGTGTTTATCCCAATCGATTTTGATAAGGAACCGCTTTCAGAAAAGCTTGCCACTGCGGGATTCAAAAGGAAACGGAGAAATCTTTTCGTGTTGGAAGGATTGTTGATGTATTTGCAGCCGGAATCGGTGGACCAGACATTTAAGGTGATCGAGGATTTTGCAGGAAAGGGCAGCATGGTTGTTTTTGACTATGTACGCGCATCTGTTTTTCGGCAGGCCGGATCGTGTTATGGGGCAAGAGAGATTGTCAAATCGGTTTCGAAAGCTGGTGAGCATTGGCATTTCGGGATTTCGAAAAGGGAGCTCAAGGGATTTCTGGAAAAGTATGGCATGCAAATAGGTGAACACAGGGATGCGCAGGAACTGGAGCGAATGTATTTCACAAATGGATCAGGCAAGGTGCTCGGACGAATAAACGCTACCCACTGTCTGGTGAAGGCGGTCAAGCAATAATGTGGACGGGAAGCCCTACTGATTCCGTAAGCGGGTCAAATACTTGATGGTTACCCGTTCTTTGGATCCGGGTGCAAACTTTAAAGAGGCCGGATTAAGGGCCACATTGGCCGCCAGGACGCCTTCGACTTCCAGGTTGTCGAGGGGGACTTTTTCAGTGTAAAGGGTCTGCATTTTTTCAAGCATGCGCTTGCCGCCGATGATCTCCACCGTTTTGGGCTCGACGCTGGCTTGCGCCAGGATAAAGTGGTCCGGCAAGCGACCGGTCCAGTCAATTTGAACCGGCAGTTCCTTTTTGATCAGAACATCCAGCTCAACCTCCACCACCGCAGGCGTGACACCCTTTAAGACGACTCCGGGCGGCAGAGAAATGCTTTTGCGGGTAATGGAAAAGGTATTCGGGCCGGCCTTGGATTTGCTCAGGTCCATCCTGACCTGCACCTGGTCCGGCCGGATGGATTTTATCAAGGCACCGGAGCCCTCGAGTTCAAGATTGACGGTATTGACAGAGGTATTCACAATCTCCATGGCCAGGTCCCGCTTGGTATATTCCAGCGGTACCTGGAGGGTCACCAGGGTGTCCACCCCCCGCGATACGCTAAGCCAGACCCCGGTGGTAAAAATCACCGAAAAAAGGGCGGCCGCAATAAAGGTCAGGGTTTCCTTGCGCGATTCCCGGCCTTTTTTCACGGAGACACCCATATGCTCCTGCAGAATCTGCCCCAGGCGCCGCTTTTGCTTGACGATTTTCAGCTCGGAGCCCCGGGCGACCACCACATCCCCTCTTTCCTCGGATACGGCGATGACCAGGGCGTCGGTGGCTTCCGCCAATCCGAGGGCCGCCCGGTGGCGGGTGCCGTAATAAGAAGGCAGGTCTTCGCGGCGGGACAGCGGCAAAATGGCTGCGACCTGGTTAATCTGATTGCCCTGGATAACGGCCGCCCCGTCGTGCACCGGGTTGTCCGGCCAGAAAACGCTCACGATCATTTCTTTGGAAATGGCCCCTTTCCAGGGTATCCCGCCCTGCACGACTTCTTCCAGGTCTTCTTTGCCGGGAAATACCAGCAAGGCACCGCATTTCTTGCTGGGCCATTTCATGGACACTCTGGACAATGGTTTCGATGGCGGTAATGACGGTTTTGGCAGAAAAATCCCAAAAAATGGACTTTAAATTGCGTGCCAGCAGGACAGCGCGAATCTCGTTGCGAAAAATGACGATGATGATAATCGCCCCCACGGCGACCACCCCCTGAACCACCCAGCTGGTGACGATCAGTCCCATGGAAACGGCGACCTGTTGAAAGAACCACAGAAGGATCATCCCGATCAGCACCCGAAAGGCATTGGTTCCCCGAAACAGAACATAGAACCTGAGCAGGATATAGCTGACCAGGCCGATATCAACGATATCCTGCCAGCGAAGGCTTGAAATCAGGAATTGAAGGTTATCCATGGCGGTTATTCCGTCACACTAAATCTCAAAACGTGAAAAATATTTCCCTGGGCATCGGTGATTTCCACCCGCCAGGGACCGATGTCTTCCACCCGCAGCTGGATACTGCTGTAACTTGACCAGCGTGGCGGTTTCAGGGTTAGTTTAATTCTGGCGCTGGGGGTGTCTCTGTGAAACCAGTGATGATAAATAACGGCTTGCCGGGGTACCGGATCAAAAGCTGTAAAACAAATCGCTGTTCGCCGTTCGATGGAAAAGACGGTGGTTGGATCCTGGGGAACGTTGCCCTTGATCTCTTCACACATGATCGCTCCAACCAGCCCAATCTCGTTGCCGGACTGGGACCCCGCGCTAAATGGAAACAGTAAAAAAAAGCCAAGGCTAAAAAGCAGCAGCAAAAAAGTTGGGTATTTCATAGTCGGTTGCCTGTTTATATGGGTCGAATGTCGAAATTTCCTTTGCAATATCTTATACTTATATTATGATTGTTTTTCAAGTAAAATAAGCATGCGTTTGCAAATTTTAAACCCTGCAGAATGGGTTAAATAGTTGATTGGTTGATTAGCCAAGTCGTTTTAAAGTATGGTATATACCTGTTATGGATAAAAATGAACAGCTGATTCAGAACCCGCCTCCGGGAAAACGGTTGGTGAAATTTTGCGGTGATACCGCGGATTTCACCCTTAGCTTGCCCCGGCCGCAAAATGGTTCGGCCTGGGTCCGCACCAATATCGGACAGGCCCCAACCATCCGCCGGGAAATTATCCGCCAGGTTGAACAGGATGAAACCCCACTGGGCCGGGCCTGGTTTGATATTCCGATGAGACCCGTCGACGAGCGGACCTTCACGGCCACCTTGCCCCTGTGTGAAAGCGGGCACTTTGAAGCCAAATGCTTCTTCTTACCCCAAAATCAAACCACCCCGATCTGGCCCGCGGGCACCAATACGGTCCTCAACGTCGATTCGGCGGATGCCTGCTGCGCCAATACCATTTATAATGCTTTTGTGCGCCAGTTCGGTCCCAACAAAGCGGATAGTGAATCTGCGGGCAGCCCGGATCAGGGCCTCATCACCCACCTTGACCACATCGGTTACACGGTGATTCCGCCCTCGGGAACCTTCCGGGACCTGATCGGTGAACTTGATTTTATCCTGGGCGAGCTCGGGTGCCGGATTCTTATGCTGCTGCCCATTCATCCCACTCCCACAACATACGGCCGCATGGGAAGGTTCGGCAGTCCCTATGCCGCGCTGAGCTTCACCGCGGTTGACCCGGCCCTGGCCGAATTCGATCATCATGCCACTCCCCTGGAACAGTTTGTCGAACTGGTGGATGCCGTTCATCTGCGCAATGCCAGGATTTTTATCGACATCGCCATCAACCATACGGGCTGGGCCGCGAGTTTACACGAATCCCATCCCCAATGGCTGGTCCGGGGCCCCGAGGGCAAGATCGAAGTGCCCGGCGCCTGGGGGGTGAATTGGGAGGACCTGACCAAGCTGGATTACAGCCGCAAGGATTTGTGGCAATACATGGCGGATGTTTTTTTGACCTGGTGCTCCCGCGGGGTTGACGGATTTCGCTGTGATGCCGGCTACATGATTCCGGCGGCGGCCTGGAGGTACATTGTTGCCAAGGTTCGCCAGCAATATCCGGACACCGTGTTTTTACTGGAAGGCCTGGGCGGGAAAATATCCGTAACCCGTGATCTGTTAAATACCGCCAATTTAAACTGGGCCTATTCGGAATTGTTTCAAAATTATGATCGGGCCCAGATTGAAAATTATCTGCCGGAATCCATCGACATTGCCGCCAGCGACGGTATCACGGTTCATTTTGCCGAAACCCATGATAATCCCCGCCTGGCAGCCCGATCACAGGTCTATGCCCGCATGCGCACCGCCCTGTGTGCCCTTTTGTCCGATCAGGGTGCCTATGGGTTTGCCAACGGAGTGGAATGGTATGCCACTGAAAAAATAAATGTTCACAACAGTCCGTCACTCAACTGGGGGGCGTCCGTCAACCAGGTCGACCGGATCCGGCGCTTGAATCTGCTGCTAAAATCCCTGCCGGTGTTTCGGGGGCCAACCGAAACCAGAATGATCCAGGAAAATAGCGGCAACACGCTCGTCTTGCTGCGTCGCCACAGCCCCAGCGGCAGATCGCTGCTGGTGGTGGTCAACCTGGATGATGAAAACCAAACCACGGCCACCTGGAATCCGGCAGCCGCAGGCTCAGCAGGTTCGAATTTTTTTGACCTTCTCAGCGAGACCGATGTGAGCGTTGCGGAATCAAACGGTCGGCACACCTGCCTGCTGGAACCCGGCCAGGTGTTGTGCCTTACCCAGGATGAAAGCGACCGGGACATACTCCGGCAACTGCCCGATGGGCAATTCTGGCTGCCAGCCCAGGTTGAAATCCAGCGTCTGCGGGCCAAGGCCTTTGAAGTGGTCTCTTTTTATCACGGCCCCGGGGATCTGGCAGATGAATACCCGGACCGCCTGGCAGCGCAATTGAAAGAAGATCCGCTATCCTTTTGCCGAACCGTCAATCCGCTGAGCAATGAAACCAGGGTGATCACCTGGCAATGGCCGCGGGACCTTCGGCGGCAGGTCATGCTTCCACCGGGATATTTCCTGATGCTGCGGGCCGATCGTGCCTTTCGCGCCCGCCTTTGCGACGGGCGACATACCGTGGCATGTGAAAACAGCCTGCCTGAAGCCGACGGGTCATTTTTTGCGCTGTTTTTGCCACCTGTCGCCGCCGGAGACCGCCAGGGCCTATGGACTCAAACTGACGGTCTTTGAACCGGACGGCAGCCGCCATGCCGACGCATCGGTGCTGGCGTTGCCAAACCCGCCAAGGCCCGGGTAAAGAGAATTTATCAGCGGCCGGAATTGCTCAGCAATAACCTGACGTTTATCGGCACCAACGGAAGGGGTGGGATGCTGCGGATACCGGTATCCTGGGGCAGGCTGACCAGCCGCTACGACAGCCTGCTGGCGGCCAACCTCGATACGGACATCCCGGAAGATCGCTGGATTATGCTCTCCCACTGCCGGGCCTGGCTGGTGTACCAGGGCTACTCCCAGGCCCTTAACACCGACTGCCTGGAGGCGTTTGAAGTGGATGATGACACCGGCGGCACCTGGCGCTATCATATTCCCACCGGCCAGGGAGAAGACGTTATCGTGAATCTGGGGCTCAAAATGGTTGCGGGTGAAAATGCCGTTCAATTGACCTTATACCGCCACCCCCACGGGGGGGTCGCCGGTCGGCTGAAAGACAGCCGGCCGGTTCAGCTCATTTTGCGGCCGGATATTGAAAACCGCAATTTCCATCAAACCACCAAGGCCTATTTGGGGCCGGAAAACGAATGGCCGCAGAAAGTCAGCTGCACCCAACGGGAGTTCCGGTTTACCCCGGATGCCGATCACAGCCTGCGGATGCAAATTTCGGAGGGCGAATTTATCGCCGAACCCGAATGGCAGTATATGGTTCACCGAGCCGTGGATGCCGACCGGGGCCTGGATCCGGATTCAGATTTATTCAGCCCCGGCTACTTCAGCGTTTTTTTAGAAGGTGACCGGCAGGTGACGTTGGCGGCTGAAATTGTTCAAACCCCTGAAACAGCTTCTGCCGACATTATCGGCATGCCCCGGCGGCTGCCGGGTCCGGTTGCATCCGATGCCACCGGCGGGGGCACCCCCCGGGACGTTTTGACCCGGGCCCTGGATGACTTTGTGGTGCGCCGCGGGGAGCTGAAATCGGTCATTGCCGGTTATCCCTGGTTTCTGGACTGGGGACGGGACGCCCTGATTTTTGTTCGCGGATTAGTTGCCGCCGGTAAGCTTGATGACGCCCGCATGATTCTGAAGCAATTCGGCCGCTTTGAGCGGCAGGGCACCCTGCCGAACATGATCCATGGAAATGACGCCGGCAACCGGGACACATCGGATGCCCCGCTGTGGTTCATCCGGTCCTGCGCGGAGTTGATCGAGGCCGAAGATGCTGACGGCTTTTTAGAGGAAACCTGCGGCGGGCGAACCATCCGTCAGATTCTTTTGTCCATCGGCCAATCATTTATGACCCAAACGCCCAACGGCATCTGCATGGATCCGGATTCCGGCCTTATATTCAGCCCGGTCCATTTTACCTGGATGGACACCGACCATCCGGCCGGCACTCCCCGGCAGGGATATCCCATTGAAATCCAGGCCCTGTGGTGCGCCGCCCTGGAAATTTTGGCGGCGGTGGACCAGGAGGAAAACCATGCCCAATGGCGTCAATTGTCCGCAACGGTACAATCTTCGATTTTAAAGCTGTTCTGGAGAGATGATCTGGGGTTTTTGTCCGACTGCCTGCATGCGTCACCCGGACAGTCGGCCGGCGAGGCCGTCGCCGATGATGCCCTGCGGCCCAACCAGCTGTTGGCCATCACCCTGGGGGCCGTTGTCGATAAGCAAATCTGCCGCCGGATCCTTGGGGCCTGTGAAGAGCTGCTGGTACCGGGGGGGATTCGCAGTTTGGCGGATCGGATGGTGAGCCATCCGATTGAAATTATCCACCGCAATCAAGTTCTCAACGATCCCCACCGACCCTACCAGGGGATCTACGCCGGCGATGAGGACACCCGCCGCAAACCCGCCTACCACAACGGAACAGCCTGGACCTGGCCGTTTCCATCCTTTTGCGAGGCCTGGGCGCTGAGTTTCGGCAGCGCCGGCGAGGCGGCCGCGCTGGCCTGGCTATCCAGCGGCGTGCGCCTTTTGCAAAGCGGGTGCCTGGGCCATATTCCGGAAATTCTGGACGGTGACGCCCCCCACACCCCGCGCGGCTGTGATGCCCAGGCCTGGGGCGCCAGTGAATTGCTGAGGGTCTGGCTTAAGTTAACCTCCGTAAATAAACATGTAATTGACTGAATAAACGAATGTTAATTGCTTTATGAGCGATACTCATTCAACTGGTTTAACTGTTACTTTGAGGTTTGCCCGTTAATACAATACAGGGTTGTTGCTTTTTTAAAATTAAGGCTATATCTTTTAGGTTTGAAACACCCAATTTAGGAAAATTAAGGATTTTATACATAAATGAAAAACTTTCAGACGTATCAGGTATTTCCCAACATTCCGTTAAGCCTCGAATTTTTAGAGGAGCTGTCCCGCAACCTCTGGTGGTGCTGGAAAAAAGATGCCATTGAACTGTTTCGGCGAATCGATCCTTCCCTGTGGGTGGCCTGCGATCGCAATCCAATTGCTTTTCTGGCCAAAATTCCCCAGTATCGTTTCGAACAGCTGGCCGAAGATGAAGGCTACCTGGCCCACCTGGAGCGGGTAAAAAAAGATTTTCAAAACCGTGTGCTTGCCCCGGTGAATCAAGATGAGAATCCATATGAACCAGGTGACACCATTGCTTATTTTTCCATGGAATTCGGCATCCACGAAAGCCTACCGCTGTTTGCCGGCGGCCTCGGCATCCTATCCGGAGATCATCTAAAGGCTGCATCCAATCTTGGGCTTCCGCTGGTCGGCATCGGACTGATGTACCACCACGGATATTTTCGCCAGTTTCTCAACCCCGATGGCTGGCAGCAGGAAGCTTATCCGGAAACCGATCTTTATAAGCTGCCGGCTGAACGCATGCAGGATGAGGCGGGCAATGAGCTGACGGTTACCGTCAGCGGACCGGATGGCCCGTTTCATGCGGTTATCTGGAAAATACTCATCGGCCGAATTCCGCTCTATCTGCTGGATACCAATATCGCCGACAACACGGCTGCCCATCGCGAAATTACGTCGAGTCTGTATGTCGGGGATGGCAAGATACGGCTGGCCCAGGAAATCCTTTTGGGCATCGGTGGCATGCAGGCCCTCGGCGTTTTGGGAATTACGCCCAAGGTCCTGCATATGAATGAAGGGCATACCGCCTTTGCCAGCCTGGAACGGCTGGCGAAGACCCAGGCTGAAAACGGGGTCGATCTTAAAACCGCCCTGGAAATTGTCCCGCGAACCACGGTGTTTACCACCCACACCCCGGTGGCGGCCGGACATGACGAATTTCCGGTGGAAATGCTCAAACCCTATCTGGAGCCCCTTGGAGAACGTCTTGGAACAACCGTAGATGAAATTTTGTCGTGGGGGCAACCGGAGGGATCCGGCAAAGATGCACCTCTTTCGATGTTTATTCTGGCCCTGCATATGGCGGCTAATTGCAACGGTGTCAGCAAGCTGCACGGATCGGTGGCGCGAAAAATCTGGTCTTCTGTCTGGCCCCAGCGGCCCGTGGAAGAAGTCCCTATTTCTCACATTACCAACGGCATCCACATATCCTCCTTTATTTCCCAGGAGTTTGCCTATCTTTTCGATCGCACCCTGGGCCCGGACTGGTATATGGGTTCCCGCAAACCGGAAAATATCAATCACATCGATGATATTTACGATGAAGAATTATGGCGCGCCCATGAAATGAATCACTCCCGTCTGGTGCGCACCTGCAGAGAGCAGCTGGTCAAACAGTACGCCCGGCGCAATGCGCCTCACAATGTCCTGGAGGCCGTCGAAGCGGCTCTTGATCCCGAGGCCCTAACGATTGCCTTTGCCCGTCGTTTTGCAACTTACAAACGGGCGAATTTACTGTTAAGGGACCCGGATCGTCTGGAAGCGATCATCAACAACGCAAAACGGCCGGTTCAGTTTATCTTTGCCGGCAAAGCCCATCCCAAAGATGATGAAGGCAAGGAATTGATCAAGCGCCTGTTTCAGTTTGCGAGCAAGCCGGAGGTGGCCAGCAGGATCATTTTCCTTGAAGACTTCGACATGCATCTGGCACGCCATCTGCTGCAGGGAGCGGATGTATGGCTCAACACTCCCCGGCGACCCTTGGAGGCCTGCGGAACCTCCGGTATGAAAGCGGCTGTCAACGGCGTGCTGAATGTCAGTATCCTCGATGGATGGTGGGATGAAGGCTATTCGGAAGAATGCGGCTGGCAAATTGGAAACGGCGAGGAATACGAAGACAGCAATTATCAGGATGCCATCGAGAGCCAGGCACTCTATAATGTGCTGGAAAATGAAGTCATTCCATGCTTTTACGACCGCAAGAACAGTGGTCCGCCAACCTGCTGGATAAAAAAAATGAAAGCCTCCATGAAAATGGCCATGGAATCGTTTTGCAGCCTGCGGATGGTATCGGAGTATGAAAGCCGCTATTACATTCCATCTGCCCGGCGCTGGGATGCTCTAATTGCCGAGGCAAGCCGATGAAGCCAAAAAGCTGGCCAAACAAATAAAGCGGCTGCGAGGCCTCTGGAAAGAAATCAAGATCAAGTCCCCCGGAGCGGCAGGCCGTGGGGCCCTATCGGGTCGGCGATGCCTTCCAGGTGACATCGGAGGTCCATCTCGGAGAACTACGGCCCGATGAAGTCGACGTAGAACTTTATTACGGCAACTTAAAATCACTGGAAGAAGTATCCGCCAGCCACGTGGAGCCGATGACCGTCCTGGAGGATCGCGGAAATGGAAACTATCTTTATGGCTGTGACTTGATCTGCGAAATTTCCGGACGATTTGGTTACACCGTCAGGGCCGCGCCCCGCGGTGATCAACGCATTAAATCAACACCTCATTTGCTTACGTGGGCATAGCAGGACAGGGCAGCGTTATTGCGTTATTAGAATGAACGTCTAACGAATAACCAATAACTTATCATCCATCAGGGTAATAAAAACAACATATTGTAAGTCTTCCGAAAGAAACGGCAGCACATGAATGCAGACACCTTGCAACCCCCGGGTCCTGATCATTACCCCGGAAGTCACCTATCTTCCCGATCGCATGGGGGGCCTGGCCTCCTTTTATACGGCTAAAGCGGGGGGCCTGGCCGATGTATCCGCCTCTCTTATCAGCGCCCTGTTTGAACAGGGAGCCGACGTTCATGTGGCCATTCCGGATTACCGTTCCGTTTTCAGCGACAAATTGGCTCCGGTTTTAAAAAAGGAAATTAACCGCATCCAGGATAAGATGCCCAATGACCGCGTCCACCTGGCCGAAGATCGGGCCTTTTATTATATCAACCGGGTCTATTCCGCTTATGGGGGAGAAAACATCAAGCTTTCCCTGGCCTTTCAACGCGAAGTCATCAACAATATTATCCCCCGGGTCCAGCCGGATCTGATCCACTGCAACGACTGGATGACCGGCCTGATTCCGGCCGTGGCCAGAGAACACGGAATTCCCTGTCTTTTCACCATCCATAACATCCACACGGTTAAAACCACCCTGGCGCAGGTCGAAGACCGCGGCATCGATGCCGCCTATTTCTGGCAGAACCTATATTTTGAAAATATGGCCACCAGTTACGAGCAGGTCCGCGATTCAAACCCGGTGGATCTGCTGACCAGTGGCATATTTGGGGCTCATTTTGTCAATGTGGTCAGCCCCACGTTTTTGAATGAAATTGTCGATGGCCGGCATCCTTTTGTGGAACCCCAGATACACCGGGAACTGACCAATAAAGTCACGGGCCGCAATGCGCGGCGGGCATCCTCAATGCCCCGGATCCATCGTTTAATCCAACCCGGGATGAGGATTTAGCAGTAAAATTACGGTCCGAATGATCACGTTACAGGCAAAAAAGAAAACAAGCGGTTTTTGCAAAAAAAACTGGGCTTGATCCAGGATGATCAGGCGCCGATTTTTTTCTGGCCGTCGCGGCTGGATCCGGTTCAAAAAGGATGCCATTTGCTGGCTGACATTTTCTATCAGGTCATCTCCGATTACTGGGATCAAAACCTGCAAATTGTTTTTGTGGCCAATGGTGATTACCAGATGATTTTCAGAGACATCGTCAATCACCACGACTTTCATCAACGGGTGGCCATTTGTGATTTTAGAAACTCGCTGGAGCACCTGGCTTACGGGGCGTCTGATTTTATCCTGATGCCGTCAA
This sequence comes from uncultured delta proteobacterium, assembly GCA_963766255.1. Lineage (GTDB taxonomy): Bacteria > Desulfobacterota > Desulfobacteria > Desulfobacterales > JAFDCJ01 > JAFDCJ01. The sequence goes on along the minus strand of CAVXZZ010000023.1, from coordinate 58,454 downwards.
GCTTTGAGCCCTGCGGCCTGCCCCAAATGATCGCGCCCATCTATGGAACCCTTCCGGTGGCCCATGATACCGGCGGCATCCATGACACGGTCGCGGATCTGAATGCCCAAGAAAATACGGGCAACGGCTTTTTATTTAAAAATTTTGATTCCAATGGCCTGTTGTGGGCCATCGGGCAGGCCATGTCATTTTATAATCTGGACCGCAAAGAAAAAACGAAGCAGATCAAACGCATTATGACCGAAAGTGCGGCCGCTTTCACCCACGCCAATACGGCGCGCCAGTACATTGAGCTATACGAAAAGATGCTTCAACGGCCGCTGATCAACACCGCCTCTGTGCCGGAATGCAGCATTAAAGAGAAAACAAATATTCACCACGGAGGAACACCAGCCGTCGCTAAAGCCATGGCACGGCACGCGGCAAGCCACGGAGAATAAATTATTTGGATAAATTTTTTATAGTTATCCGCCGCAGGCGGAATATAATTTCAGTGTAACTCCGTGAAAAATCCGTGGTTAAAAAGATAAAAACCGACATCGAATATTTTACCTCTCAACCGCTATGCCTTCCCCTAAACAAGTTTTTTCCAAAAATGGGCAAGTCGAAAAATGGCTGGAGCGCCTTCTGGATAGCGACCCGTACTTAATCCCCTATGCCGAAACCATTCGCCGTCGCCTGTCAAAAATAGCCGCAACCAAAACCGCATCTGACCGGCGGGAAAATGACCCTGGCCGATTTTGCCTCGGGCCATGAATACTTCGGCCTGCATTTTCAAGACAATCAATGGGTTTTTCGCGAATGGGCGCCCAACGCCGACCGGATTTTTCTGATCGGGGATATGACCGGCTGGCAGGAAAAAGGAGGCCTTTGCCTTAAACCGTCTGAATGAGCACGGCAGTCTGGGAAATCCGCCTGACGGCGGACCGCTTTAAACATCGGATCTGTACCGGCTGCGCATTCACTGGCCCGGCGGCATGGGAGACCGCATCCCGGCTTATGCCCGCCGAGTGGTCCAGGACCCGCAAACACTGATTTTCAATGCCCAGGTCTGGCGGCCGGATACGCCCTATCAGTGGCAGTGCACTGATTTTCATCGCCCGGCCGAGGCACCGCTTGATTTATGAAGCCCACGTCGGCATGGCCCAGCAAGAAGCCAGGGTCGGCTCATTATCAGGAGTTTACCGCGAATGTTCTGCCCCGGGTTGTGGAAGTCCGGCTACAATACCCTCCAGCTGATGGCCGTCCAGGAGCACCCCTATTACGGCTCCTTTGGCTACCAGGTGTCCAATTTTTTTGCCGCTTCATCCCGCTTTGGAACGCCGGATGATCTCAAAGCGCTGATCGATGAAGCCCATGCCAGCGGTCTGGCCGTTCTTATGGACTGATTCATTCCCATGCCGTATCCAATGAAGTCGAAGGCCTGAGCCGCTTTGACGGCACCCTGTATCAATACTTCCACGACGGGCCCCGCGGGCGCCATGAACTCTGGGATTCGCGCTGTTTTGATTACGGCAAGCCTCAGGTCCTGCATTTTCTGCTTTCCAATTGCCGGTTCTGGCTGGATGAATACCACTTCGACGGGTTTCGCTTCGACGGCATCACCAGCATGCTTTATCTGCACCACGGTCTTGAACAAGGCATTTACCTCCTATGACGATTATTTTGATGACAGCGTGGATGAAGAGGCCATGGCCTATCTGGCCCTGGCCAACGAACTGATCCATGCCGTGCGGCCCGAGGCGCTCACCATCGCCGAAGATGTCAGCGGCATGCCGGGGTTGGCGGCGCGCCGCAGAAGACGGCGGCTTCGGATTTGATTACCGCTTTGCCATGGGGGTTCCGGACTACTGGATCAAGTTGATCAAAGAAGTGCCAGATGAAGACTGGCCCATCGAGCCAGCTCTGGCATGAGCTGACCAACCGGCGCGCTGAGGAAAAAACCATCAGTTATGCCGAATCCCACGATCAGGCGCTGGTGGGGGATCAATCCCTTATCTTTCGATTGATCGGCGCGGATATGTATGATCACATGCAGGTGGATGATCAAAATATCCGGGTGGATCGCGGCATGGCACTGCACAAAATGATCCGCCTGATCACCCTGGCCACCGCCGGCGACGGCTATCTTAATTTTATGGGCAATGAATTCGGGCATCCGGAATGGATTGATTTTCCGCGGGAGGGCAATGACTGGTCCTATCATTATGCCCGCCGGCAGTGGCATCTGGCCGATGATCACAATTTAAAATATCAGTTCTGTGCCCGCTTTGATCGGGATATGATTGCCGGCTGGCCCAAAACATAAGCTTCTGGATACCCCCGGGCCGCACCTGATATATGAGCATGACGATGACAAGATAATTATTTTTGAACGCGCCGGGTTGTTACTGGTCTTCAATTTTCACCCGGATCAATCCTATTCGGACTACCGCTTTGAAGTTTCCCCCGGGACCTATAAAATGATATTGACAGCGACCGGGGCCGATACGGCGGTCATCGCCGCCTGCAGCCGGATCAGGAACATCTGACCGGCGTTGAAGTCGTTGCCAATCACCAACGCCATTTCCTCAGCCTGTATCTACCCTCCCGGACAGCACAGGTGCTTCAGCGCATCGATTCCAATAACGATTAACTAATAACCAATAACTCAAATTGAGCTTGAAAAGCTCAATTTGGAATTCACCGCAATTTAATTGTCTCGAGGTATTCCTTCACCCGGCCGATCACCGACATAAACATTTTGGAGCCGGTCATAAAGGTGAAAATATCGTCGGCATTGCCGCAGGCTCCGGCAAATTCCGGTCCGATGACAGTGGCCGGATCCTGCCCCTCGGGTTGTTGCTCCAGGGCCTTGAGATACATATCCAGACGCTCTTTGAGAATGTCAAAATAGTCGATCTTCTGGCCGGTCATCATCACGGTGGTCGACGACAGGTCCTTTGAAAACTCGTTGATGGCCGTCCAGTACAAATTTGACAACTCGTCTTTTTGAGGGCCGCCGGGCAGAAAATAAGACAGGCTCCATCCGACACTGATTATTTTCAGGATCGGCAGCTCATATTCTACCGTGGCCCGTTTAACATCGGCTTGTTCGGCCAGGTTTGCCATCAGCCATTTGACGTCTTCACGGTCAATGGCATAATTAAAAAGGTCTTCGGCCGCCTGTTCAATCTTGGACGGGTTTTTTTCTTGTTTTCCCATATCCCTTAATAATCATATTAATCCATTTGATATCAAGAGTTTATTAAGCAAAAGGTTGATTTCAATAAGAATTGATTCGCGAGATAAATCTTGCTAAATACTACCTAAACAAAATGAAAAGCAGGGTAGTGGGGTATGAATTCGATCAAGCAGACGATGGCAGGATTGGCATTATTCAGCTTCTTGGGGCTGCTGGTTGGCTGCGCCGAGGTGATCGTGCCCGGGGCATTTACCGGGGGGAGTGAAGCCTACCATTACACCACCTCCAATGTGGTCAAAAAATCATTGATGGGAGATGCCGGCCAGGTCAAAGTTGCCACCAGGGCTGCTTTGAAAAAAATGGATGTTCATTTTGATTCGATGAAAACCGAGGGAAATGAAACTGAAATAGAGGCATCGACCACCGAACTTGATATTACGATTACGATAGAGCCGGTCACGGCTGCCACAACCAAGGTCAAGGTGGACGCGGTTGAAGATCGCGTCTTCAAAGACAAGGCCACCGCCGCTCAAATTTTATCCCAGATCGAGGCCGAATTGAACCGCAAGCCCCCACCGAAAAACAGCTTTCCCAGGGTCTTCATAAAAAATGACTTTTCCGTGCCATCGACGTTATCGTTTATTATCTGGACGGGAAAAACGGCCCCGCCACCTGGCAAACCCGCGGCTGGTTCCGCGTCGATCCGGGAAAAAAGAAGCATGTCGTCGACACCCACAACCGCTATATTTATTTTTATGGCCAAACGCCCTCCGGCGGGAAAAACACCTGGACCGGTGATCTCCCCCGGTGGTTTTTCCGATTTTGAACTGGCAAACGGGCCAACCGGTTTAACGGGTAACCTGTTTCAGTGTGGACTTTTCTAAAAAGCCAGGATGCATCGATACGCGCAGGCAGCATAACAAACAGGTATGAATTCACAGATACAATTTGATACACATGTTTACATTATAGAAAAGCATTGGAATTCAGGATGGCCTATTATATACAATAAATCCTCAAAGGAGATTTTGTATTATGACTTCCCATTCGGTTTCTTCTTCCGGAAATCACGGCATATGCACCTGGTGGATCGCTTACACCTTTGATAATCCGCTTCGCAGACTGATCCATGCACCACAAAAAGTTTTAGGGAACTATGTTAAAGAGGGCATGACGGTGATGGACCTGGGGTGCGGGATGGGCCATTTTTCAATGGGTATGGCCGGCCTGGTCGGTGGCACCGGCAGGGTCATAGCCGCTGATCTGCAGCAAAAAATGCTGGATGTGATGGAACGCCGGGCCCAAAGGGCCGGTCTGGCCGACCGAATTTTTCCACACCTTTGCCAGGCGGACCATATCGGTATAGAGGCGCCGGTGGATTTTATTCTGGCCTTCTGGATGGTCCATGAAGTGCCCGATCAAAACAAATTTTTTAAACAACTTAAATCATTGCTGACTGCCGAAGGTAAGATTTTAATCGCTGAACCCAAAATGCATGTGACGGCTGAAGATTTAAACAGGACGGTAGATATCGCTCAATCCCGGGGGTTGCAATGTATCGCAAAACCGGCGATCAGCTTGAGCCATGCTGCACTCCTGGGGCATGAACCAAATTTTGAGCGGGCTTCAGGTGGTATTGCCCAAATGTAATTTACAATTCATTTAAGTAGGCGAGCTTCTTAGGGGAAGGATATTATGAACATCCAGGGCGATCAGTATCGGTCCCGGCAAGGGCTTGTCTGCGAATAGGATGGGTCGCACCCGCCTGTGGGTCGGAGCTCTTAAGCCGTTAAAATCCTTGTAATCATTGCATATATGGGCCGCATGGGCCCAGCCGCCCACAACTTCAGCGACATAATCGAGGCGTTTCAGCTGCCAGCTGTCATCAAAATAAAAAATTTGCTTCCGGCAATGGGTCGGCAAATCATCCGGCATGATGACCTTTAGCCTGTGCCAGGAAGAAGATGAAACCATTGCAGGATCCAGCATTTCAAAGCGAAATCCATCCCGCAGGAAAACAAACGGGGTAACCAGATAATTCCAGGTGGCATAGCCGCCGAAATAGATGAAATCCAGGTCATCCCAGGAGAGCATTCGGCTCAGACCCTTAAAATCCGCTCGGGGATCGCTCCTTTTTTGAATAATCTCGCCATCATTGCTAACGATGCGAACTTCTTTTTCCCCCACAAGTTCACCGCTCAAACCCGCGGAGGGGAAATCATGGAAGACAAAGCGGGGCTCGCGGGTATCAGCCGTGACCTGAACATGGTCCAAAACCGGTCGCCGTTTAAAGGTGAACAACAGGCCCGAAGCGGAAATCTCAGCTTCAAGGGCTTCCAATCCGTTCCAGAAATCCTCACCGCCATGGGCAGCGATGATATTCTTGACGGCATCATTGGGATCCATTAAAAATTATCCCTATTGATAATTTGGTTTGAATGCGCCATCAGAAAAGGACCGTTATGTCAAATCTCCTCATTGGAAGACCGTGCCTCATCATCGCCCGGGTCGTCGTACATGATGATTAATTTTTCAATTTGTTTTGATAGCTCCGAGCACCAGTCAATGGAGGATAGCCAAAACTGTTTTAAGTCTGCCAGGCCCCGATCAAACGCCGTTTCATCCGCCGCAACCAGCCGGTTTAAGTGGTGTATGGTTTGACGCTCAACGGCGCTGCCGTTTATATCTGAGTTTTGAAGCTGATCTATTAGAGCAGCAATTTCTTCTCTGAGGTGATCCATTGACGCTAGGTTTTTTCCAATCTGATACAGCTTCTAATCCAATTCCCCATTCTCAAAAATCTTTTTCATGCCCGGTTTGTTGGCAAATATCTCCTCCCGGGTGAGGCCGTCCAGTTCATGGGGGAAAACCAGCCACTGGTCGGTTTCATGGATATAATAATCAGGGGTGATGTCGGTTACATTATATGTTGGTTTGAACCAGGGCGTGGCGACCCGGATATCCCTGGGAAGGTTGCGGCGCATTCTGGTCTTGAGGGATTCTAAAATGGCCTTAATGCTGGAGCCGCTGTCAAAAACATCGTCCACGATCAGCAGCCCGTCTTCCCAGTTGGCCTGTTTGATGACGTATTCCAACCCGTGGACCCGGACCTTTTTTTCCCTTTTTTTGATGCCATAATAAGACGAGGTTCGGATGGCGATATGGTCGGTGTTCACACCTAAGTGGTCCAGCATTTCCTGAACCGCTATGCCGACCGGTGTCCCCCCCCGCCATACGGCGATAATAAAACTGGGCTTGAATCCACTTTTGTAAATGCGCAGACCCAACTCAAAGGAATCATTCAACAACTCTTGGGCAGTGAGATATCGTTTTTGCTCCATGATCAGTTAACCTGCTTTAGAAACAGCGTCTATGAATTTGTTTTAACAACATCGGCCATATGCAAAATGTCTTTGGCCAGATTGCCGGCTTCATCTTCGCCGATATCGCCTTTGGGCATAACCGTTGTTAACCTGTCTCTGACGGATTCATAGATAATCTGTATATTTTCAGGCAGATCATCAGGGTTGATGTCTTTTAGATGCTCACGATAGGCACCATAGACACAGGCTCGAACCGGGGTGGTGTCGGATTTTATGGTTTCGGCAGCGGCGGAAAACTTTTTGAGCAGGTCGGTCATAGGGGAATCCTTTTTTGATTTCTTCAAAATTGGGTATTTTTTCTAAAGTTTTCAGATTAATAGCTGATAATCCTGATAGAAGCCAGAATTATTAGAATTGTGAAAAACGCGACTCGGTATCATCGAGCCGCAGTATAGATAAAACAGATGGACCGGTATTTCAATAACAAATATATGCTTTAAAGGGAGTAAATTGTGTACAGCCAACCCGGAATCCAAAAACCTGCCCCCAAAAAGGGTCCAGGGCTCATAATTGCCTGTTTTGCGTGTATCGTCTTGGTTATTGGTATTGGCGCTGGATTTTTTCTAATGCAAAAATTTAATTTCCAGATTACCAAACAAGGTGACGATGTAAGCCCCCGGAGCGATATTGAACCTGACGTTATAGAACCTGCAACGGTTGATCAACCGGTGGTCGCCACTTTCGCGGATAATAAGGATATCAATATCGGGGACCTGTTCAATAAGGTTAATCCGGCAGTTGCTACGGTCATAACCTATGACAGCGGAAACAACAAATTCAGTCAGGGAAGCGGCTTCTTTATAAACAAGGATGGTCATTTTATCACCAACTATCATGTTGTAAAAGGCGCTTATTCCATTGTTGTCCAAATGAAAGACAAAATAGAATTAAAAGTCGCCTATGTTTTAGCTGAAAACGAAGAAAAAGACCTTATTAAACTGGCCGTCGATATTCCGGGCGGCTCGCTGGAGCCTGGAATGTGGTTGGACATTGACCCTGAATTACCGGATATTGCTGATAAAATTATTGTGATCGGCACTCCCATGGGACTTGGGCGTACCGTAAGTGATGGTATCATTTCGGCTATCAGGGAAATTCCGGACAGAGGGCTTGTTTTTCAGATGACGGCACCGATCTCAAGGGGTTCGAGCGGCAGTCCCGTCATTGATATGCATGGCAAAGTTGTGGGGGTTGCTTTTCTTCAGATAGTAAACGGGCAGAATCTTAATTTTGCGATTCCGGGCGAAAATATCATAAACCTGAAGGTCCAGCAGCTTACAAATATCGCTACCTGGAGCGAGAAAAGAAATAGTGAAACAAATAAAAATCTTGAAAATCTTCGCAAGGAAATTGTCAAACACATCAAATCCGACCAATCTGATTGTCCAGAATCAGATTCTGGATCACATCTTGTCGGGTTCAAAAAAAATCAGCCAGGCTTCCATTGATGAAATCATAGATAACTATAAAGATGATATCGATCCCTATCTGGATATATTTTCTTCCCATTATGTATTTGCCGGTTTTTCCTATACCTACCGCGGGCTAACAATATCTGAACTGGAAAAATATATCGCATTTTCTGAAACCCCAGCGGGGCGTCACTTCTATTCGCTGTTAAGAAAAAAATCGAATATCGTCCTGCTGGATAGCAACAAGAAAATCCTGATGTCGATCGTAAGGGTAATGAACAACGATTCCTGGGATAATATTCGAAAGGATCTTGATGAGCCAATTAGAGAAACTTAGAGGAGGTTAAAGCGATGGGCCGCAAATCACCGGCCAGCCTGTATCTGTTGAAACCTGGTTCTTCGCAGGAGTTTCATCGGACAGGTCGCATGCCCGGTCTGTCACCGTTATAGCCCTTGTATATTCTGCCGCCCCCACCTGGGGGGCGGCCTGAATTAATTTCTACGATTTACCTGCCAATGAGGTATATTTTTCTTCAATTTCTTTGTATTGTTTATCTAACTTCTCTATCTCATTGGGCGTGAGACGGCCATCCATTTGCATTTCCATATCCGACCATTTGGAATGAAAAGAATCCAATTCCGCTTTCAATTCGGCTTTTTTCCCATCGTCTGCTGCAGCGTATTGATCCACCTTGTCGCTGAAAACCTTCAAAAAATCTATCATCGCCTGCTTTTCATTCGAGTTTCCACATCCGATGATAACTGCCAGCCCAAAAAGTGCTGATAACACCACTACAAAAAAAAGGGTTGATTTAGAACTGATCATTTCCGACCTCCAATAATTAATAGAATTAGGCATGATGAATGAAATTCATCAATCGTAACGAACATGAACGATTAGGGTTGATTCAAATCATTATATGAAAATTTTTAAAAAAGCAAGCAATTTTTATCCCAATTCTGATTTCGAGAAATATTGACCGATTTTTTGGTTTGGATTGGCGGGGGTCGGATTGGAGACGGTATTTTTTGGGGAGGGTGATTGGCGCAGCTTTTATTTTTCTTTCCAGATACGATATTCCCTTATCTCCTTATTCAGGGTATTCATTATGGTTGTTAAAACGGCAAGATCATCCAGGTAGCCGACAACCGGTATGAAATCCGGAATTAGATCGGTCGGCAGGATAAAATAAAGTAATCCGCCGCCGATCATGGCCACACTGGCCGGCGGCAGTTTGTATTTACCGTTTACGGCGTCTTTAAAAAGAGAATACAGTACCCGCACATTTTTTAAAGCCGATTTTAAGGCCGGATAGGCTTTATCGATCTTATCCCTGATGGCCCTGTCATTAATATAGGCGTTGAAATCTTTGCCTTTGGTATAATGCAGCATCCGGTCATAATTTTTGCGCGCTTCGGGATCCTTCAGGATTTGGTAGGCCTGGTTCAGGACCTTGGTTTTTTCCTCGGCTTCTTCGACACGGTCCGGATTTTTGTCCGGATGCCATTCCTTGATCCTGGCTAAATAGGCCTGTTTTACAGTTTGTTGATCCGCCTTAGGGTCTATTCCCAGCAGTTTGTAGTAGTTGGTTAATTTGTTGGCAGCGGCGGTCATTTAGGTTCCTGGATCCATTTTTGAGATAGCCTCACATTTTATTCATCAGGAATCGGTGCGTCGATTGGTCACATAGGCAACCACTTCGCTGGTGGACAGGCGGCGGCTTCCAGGTCCAACCCGGATGTAGAATTCTTCCTCTTTGCTGATTTTAAGAAAAACAGGAGACGGAGAGGGCTGGCATTCCACAAGCAAAACCTTTTTGTTATCCACGGGCACCAGTTGATACCCAATAAAACCGGCATTTTCAAGCCCGATATGCTGCTGGATGCGGTTGTTGACATGCAGCAGGTATTTGTCCTCATTGTCAAAATTATCTGCCTCTATCCCCATGATACCGCCATTGTCCGTGACGCCGACCAGCAGCACACCACCATCGGAATTTAAAAAGGCCGCAACGGATTTAAGCCAGGCCTTATCGATGACTTTTTCAGAACGATCGGTTTTTAAATTCCAGCGCAGGGTGGATTTGAATTCGACCCGGTTGCTTTCGCCAAGTTCGATCAGGGATTTGACCCTGTCTGCGTGGGTGTCCTGATCCCCGGTGCCGGATTCCAGCGAAGTTGAAAGCTTTTCGGCGAGCTGCTGATTTTGTCTCATCAACTCCTGGTGTCTGCGGTGGTTTTCGAGTTGAATGGAAACCCGTGCGATGATCTCAGCGGGATCAAAGGGTTTGGTAATGAAATCCATGGCACCCATGGACAGCCCTTTTACTTTTTCCTCTGTACTTTGCAGGGCGGTTAGAAAGATGACCACCGAATTGCGGGTGGTTTCGTCAGCCTTTAGCCGGGCGCAGGTTTCGTAGCCATCGATTCCCGGCATCATAATGTCCAGCAGGATGAGGTCGGGTGTTGCTTTGTGGGCTATCCGCAAGGTCTCTTCTCCGGAACGGGCCGCCAGCAACTGGTAGCCCTGGCCGTCCAGGGTTTCATACAACAGCTGCAGATTGATGGTGTTGTCATCCACCAGCAAGATGACGGGTTGTTCCTGGCTCTCGGCATTTATTTCAGTCATAGGTAGATATCCGTGTTTATTAAGAGCGATGCCAACATTTTAGACGTCATATGCAAAAATACAATATTTTGCAACCAATCGATTTGTCCATGACAGATTACAGAGGACAGAAGACAGAGGTCAGAGGACGGAGGATCAGGCTGGGCCCTTTGGGCTTCGGCGCGGCAAGCAGAGGACGTCCCTTCGCCCCTCGGGCTTCCGACTTTGCTAAAGCTTCGGGCTTCGTTAAAACTTCGACCCGACAGGTCGACGGGATAAGTCGGGGGCCAGGCAGATGACGGTCAGCTGGCCAAAAATTTGAGAATTGATTCATTGAACATCCGGGTCTGCTCGAGCATGGGCAGGTGACCGCAGTCTTCCAAAATTTTGAGGCTGGCATTCGGCAGCCCTGTGACTGCTGCCTGGCCGTGAGCCACCGGCAGGACGCGGTCCTGTCGCCCCCAGATTATCAGGACCGGGCTTTGAATGGATCCAAGGTTGTCGACAATCGGACGGTAGGTATCATCATACTGCCCAAACAGATTTCCCGCGGAGCGCAGGGTTTTCAAAACGGCCTGCTGGGCGCCGGGTAGGGCAGCCACTCTTCAAGAAATCTCCCCACTCCATGGATCAAGACGACATTGGGTCCTGTATCACCGGCCATCCAGTACCGGGTATTAAGCCCTCCGATTTTAATATGGCGATATTCCGGTGCCTGCATGGTATCCTCCTCTCATCATTTTAAGCGGCAATGTGCCGCAATATGGTCATGTCGATTCTCCTTTTTTACGAAACCTGGAAGATGGGATAGCCGGATGATATAAAAAAGAAGATAAGGGGTCAACACTATTGATAATTGATATTGGTTCCTGGATTGACAACGGCGGGACCTTTCAGTAATCCGACTCCGGTTCCGACCACGCCCCCCACCAGATGGGCCAAAGGCACCGGGACCATCCCTGAATGGTTGTTGCTGACAAAAATGGTCAGGCCGGTAATGGTTTCGTAGCTGATTTTGGCAATCAACCCCACCAGCAGCAAAGAAAAGCAAGCAACCCAGAGCCGGCTGCGGGATCGGATTTCACGTTTGATCAGCAACACCATCAACAGTGCGTAAAGGGCACAGTCGAGCCCCGACAGGCCGCCGTAGACCACCAAATCCGGCATACCCCACCAGATGGCTGCCGGGATCAATAGCGCGGCGACGGCGACGGTCGCATAATACTTCTTCTTATCCATTAATTCACATAATGACCCCAGCCCCAGAAACGTCATGGCGGACCACAAAAGATGGTCCCATGACAGGTGCACCCAGTGGCAGGTCAGCAGTCGCCACAGCTCGTGGTGGTCCAGGGCGGGTCTGTCATAAAGCAATTGCATCCGCAGGCTAAAAGACAGATGAATGGCCATTGCCGCCAAGGTCAGGAGCAGTGAGGCACGGGGTGCGCGCCTCACTGCCTTGTTTATGATGGACATGATTTTCTTCATGTTGATTGACCTGGCCTTAGTGGTTCTTTTTCCTGCGGATTGCAAGCCGGATGGCGCCAAGGGCCGTTAAAACAGCTGCCAGTCCGCCGGTCAGCGGATCGATGGCACCGCCGCCCCCGCCCAGACTGGGCGTCTTGAATTTAAAGGCCGGCTTCTGCTGGTCAACGGTGTAATTTTTAGCAGGCTGTTGCCCTTTCTGAGACCGGGCCTGCTGCTCCCTGGCAATACGGATCTGGTTGCGGCGTTCGATCCCGCGGTCGGCAAAGGCCGTGTCGGACATCACCACCATGGAGGTATGGTCGGTGACGATCTGATATTCGAGACCGAGATCTCTGACAGCATTTTCCGACTCGGTTGCCGGCATGGTGCCGATTCTTTCCAGGGCCTCGATTTTTTCAATCATGGCCAGGGCCCACAGCCTTTCCAGCTCTGGATTGTCCGTATCGATGTCCGGGAATGCAAAGTCCGTGGCATAGGTTCTGTCCTCGCCCGTCAAATTGGCCTTGAGGGTCACCCGGGCGTTGCCGCCGCGGGCATACTTTCCGAACAAAACCAGCTGCTGGCCGTGATAAACTTTTTTGAAAGTGTCATCGGTGATTTCGGAAACGTTCACCCCCGAAATTTTGACCTCAGCATTGAGAAGGGCCTCGTAATTGATTTTGCTGCCGGCCTGCATGAGTTTACCCATAATGTCGTCGGTATTTGATATCGCGTCATAGAATCCGCCGGTGGTTTCGGCAAGGGTTTGCATCAGCGGCCAGTTGGCACTGTTGCCCAGCAAAAATCCGAAGACCCTGACATCGACCTTCTGCAGCAGTTTGTGAAATTCCACCGGGTCGACCACCCCGGTGTTGGTGACCGCATCGGTGATCAGAATAATATTTGCTGCCCGGTCGTCATCCAGGTCATCGAGTGCCAGGGAAAGGCCGGCATACAAATTGGTGCTGCCGCCGGATTGCAGGGAATCGATCATCTGCCGGGCCTTGATCCGGTTTTCGTCGGAGGCCGGCAGCCACTTTCTGGTTAACTCACTGGCATTGCTGGAAAATGTCACCAACCGGAATCTGTCCTCCGGTTTGAGCTTTTCAATGGCCTGCATAACCCCTCGTTTAAAGATTCCCATTTTGGACTGCATGCTTCCGGAAATATCCAGAACAAAACAATAGTCCATACCGTTGGTCAGCGGTTTAAGATCGATGCCGGGTGTTATCACCATCATGAAGGATCCCGCTTCGCTCCCGTTGTCCCGGAAGGGAATAACCTCGACCCGACCCGGCAGCCCGTCCTGCAGGCGGTAATAAAAGACAAGGTCACGGTTTAAGCTCATATCCGTAAGCTGCATCTCCACTTTGTAGTCGCCTTCTGCCAGCTGGCTGATTTGAGCCGCGGCCTCGAATCCGGGTATGCGGACATCCCGGACGGGGTAGGCTGATTTTAATTCGAGATTTACTGAAAATGTGTTCTCGACCTTGGCGTTGGTCGTCCAGAAGCTCATGCCCGCATCGTCGGTGCCCCCATCTTCGAGGGGATAGAGGTAGCGGCCGATCCCGGTGTCGATGCTCAGCGGCTGGTAATAAAGAAACCGGACTTTGGTTTCGTCATTGGCCGGCACGGGGTGGACCTTGAAATCAAAGGTGTAAAATTCATTTTTTTCGGCCAGACCGGCCTCGCTGCCGCGGCTTTTTTCGTCTTCATAGACCTGCTGTGCTTTTTGTTTTTCAAGCACTTCACCGTTGATCTCGCGTTCACCCACGTAAATGGTGACCTCCGAAAGGCTGGCACTTTTCGGCAGCGGAAAACTATACATGGCCTCAAGATCCTGACCATTGGGATTGTAAAAGGTTTGATGGACTTCGGTCATGGCAAACCCGTTGTTGATGACCACATTGACATGATGGTCGCGGATCTGGATGGGCTGATGCCCGGATCCGATGGGCGTCAAAACACCTGCCGCCAAACTTGCCTTGGGGACCGTCCCCAGAAATAAGATGAGAACTATAAAACTGATGAGCTTTTTCATTTCGCACCTCCTGGTCCGGATTTACCGGAATTTAAAAGTTCGAATTCCCCAATGCTCAAATCTCGATCAACCGACAGCACCAGTTGACCGACAGCCTCCAATGGAGCAACACCTGTGCCAGGACAGGCCGGATCACAAGGGCAATAACGACAACCTACTGATAAGACTGGGAATAAAATTAAAAATGTTAGATTGGTTTTAAACAAAGGACAGGTATGTATGTTGGTGGTATGGACTTAATATGTATATGATAAGCACAAAATTTGTATAAGATGTATTGGAGATCTGTCGACAGTGGAATATAGAAATTAATAAATAATTATGGATATTTGAGGTCTCTCTGGTATATTATGAGAGGAAGTTCGGCGATGGAAATCGGCCTGAAAGTATTTTTATCTTGTTATTTTAGAATAAAATTTGATAGTATTAACAATGCTTAATAGTTATATATACAATTAATGTACAGTATCTAAAAAATTGGTCCCAAAAAGCCAATCGGCCGGCTCAAGGAGATTGATATGGCGGTTTTAAATCCGGAGGAGCAAAAATTCCTGGAATCGGTGGTAAGGATCAGTTACGCCAATCCCTTTTTGGCCGACCGCATTGGTTACGAACGGGAGGCACTTGGCACTGAATTTGACGAATCCCGGGCAGATTGGAACCTTCTCGGGGATGATCCCGAGACCCAGCAGGTCAACACCCGTAAAATTGCCCAAAAGGCTTATGCCATTGTTGCGCGCCTGCAGCCGCAATTGAAAAAGGGTCTGAATATCAGTTCCAAGGAGCTGAAGCTCTATGAAGACACGGTTCTGTTTTTGCTTTACTATTATTATGCCCAGCGGTTTAAAGACCGAATCATAACTCCTCAAAAGGACCAACCCTACGACTTTTTTACCGAATTCAGTCATTACTGGCGGCATTTTTTTAATCATCCCGTCGACCACCTGCCCCATCAAAAAGAGGCGGCCCACATCTTTGCCTGTATCTTCCAGGTCCGCCGGGCCTTCTATTATATATTCAGGGCCATTATCGGACGGTCACAGGTAGCAGCCAACCTCCGGGCCACGGTGTGGACGTCCATCTTCACCCATGACATGCGCCGTTATCGCCGCTCTTTTTACAAACGCATGGCGGATTTCACCACCCTGATCATCGGGCCCACCGGTTCAGGCAAAGAGCTCGTTGCCCGGGCCATCGGGCTTTCGCGCTACATCCCGTTTGATCCAAAATCCCGGACCTTTGCAGAGGATTTTTCCCAAACCTTTTTTCCCATTAATCTCTCGGCCCTGCCGCCCACCCTGGTTGAATCGGAATTGTTCGGCCACCGCCGCGGGGCATTTACCGGTGCGCTCGAAGACCGTAAAGGCTGGCTGGAAGTTTGCCCGCCGGTGGGCAGTGTGTTTTTGGACGAGATCGGGGAGCTGGATCCCCTGATCCAGGTTAAACTGCTGCGGGTCCTTCAGGCCCGCACCTTTCAGCCCCTGGGGTCAACCCGGACGCTTAATTTTAAGGGTAAAATTGTGGCGGCCACCCACCGCAACCTTCACCAGGCCATGGAGCAGGGGGAGTTCAGGAAGGATTTTTATTACCGGCTGTGTTCGGATATTATCAAAACCCCGTCTTTGCATCAGCAGATCAAAGAGTCTCCCGAGGTTTTGTGGGATCTGGTCGGCTACCTTTCACAACGGGAAGCCGGTCCGGAAGGGGACGCAATCGCCGTTGAAGTGCAAAGCTGGATTGGGGATCATCTCGGGCTGGATTACCCCTGGCCGGGAAACATCCGCGAGTTGGAACAGTGCGTGCGCAACGTGATGCTGCGTCGCGAGTACCGCCCCGCCGGCGGCCCGGTCACCGGGTTCGATGACCGCCAGCTGGCGGCCTTCCAGGAGGGAGCCCTCAGTCTTGATGAACTTTGCAGGCTTTACTGCACCCACGTTTACGCCGGTGCCGGCTCTTACCTCGAGACGGCCCGGCGCCTGAAAATCGACAGGCGGACGGTGAAAAAATATGTGGATGCAGACTTTTAAAGCCTATTACAAATCACCGCTGGGACCCATTGAAATAGTCGGAAACCAGGAAAGTATTATCGCGCTGGATTTTGTGGAGGAGATGCTGTCCGGGGACGATGAACTGACGTTTTGTGTCAAAGAGTGCCTGAAACAAGTGGACGAATATTTCAAGGGGCAACGCCGGGAATTCTTTCTTAGCCTTCAGCCGGCGGGCACAGATTTTCAAAAATCGGTGTGGCAGCAGTTGGAAAAAATTCCCTACGGCAAGACCACATCTTACGGGGCAATTGCGGATATCCTCGCGAAACCCAATGCCTGCCGGGCGGTTGGCAGCGCCAACGGTAAAAATCCCATCGCCATTATTATTCCCTGCCATCGGGTTATTGGCAGTGACGGGAGCCTGACCGGCTACGGCGGCGGGTTGTGGCGCAAAAGGTGGTTGATTGGGTTTGAGAGGGGGGAGGTAGAGCCGCCAACTGACATTTTAGCATAGGATCGGTGGGGGCCCGCCCGCCTCATCTGAGTCCGCCCCAGGCGGACGACCCGCCTGCCATGCGAGGCTCGAGCGGGCAGGCTGTGTAGCAATTGAAAAAACTGCAGAAATTAAGTGCTTTTCTGAATTTTGACCGACTCTCCTTAGCGGGAGGGACGGGGCAGCCAAATTATACAAATGTCAATTGGTTACCGCTCAATAGCCGAATCTTCTAATCGCCTTGGTATCATTGCGCCAGTTTTTCTGAATCCTCACAAATAACTTCAAAAACACCTTGGTTCCGAGCAGCTGCTCGATCTGTTCCCGGGACCGGGTGCCGATCTGCTTCAGCTTGGCGCCGTTTTTACCGATGACAATACCCTTCTGGGAGCTTCGCTCCAGATGAATGGTGGCCTCAATCGAGATAAGCCGCCCCCCCTTTTTTTCTTTGAAGGTATCCACGGTCACGGCGGTGGCATAGGGAATTTCTTCACCCGTCATCCGGAATACCTGCTCGCGGACCAGCTCGGCCACGATAAACCGTTCAGACACATCGGTGAGGGTGTCTTCCGGAAAGAAAGGTGGGCCGGCCGGCAAAATCTTCTCCATGGTTGCGATCAGGTCATCAACCTGGGTACCGTGCCGGGCGGATATGGGCACGACATCTTTGAAACCGTGCACCGTCGACCACTTCTCGATGATCTCGAGCATTCCGGCTTTTTTGATGAGATCGATTTTATTCAGGGCCAGGATGACGGGACGATTCTGGCTTTTCAGTTTTTTAACGAGGTATCTTTCGGCGTTGGGATCCGCTTGCGAAACATCCACCACCACCAGCACCAGATCCGCATCCCCCAGGGCGGCGAAGGCCGCATCCACGATGCGCACGTTCAGCTTGTCTTTGGCCTCGAATACACCCGGCGTGTCAAAAAAAATCATCTGAGATTGTGAACGGTGCAGCACGCCCAGGATGCGGTTGCGGGTGGTCTGGGGCTTTTTGGAGGTGATGGAGATTTTTTCCCCCAGCATCCGGTTGAGCAGGGTCGACTTGCCGGCGTTGGGTGCGCCGAGAATCGAAACGTAACCGGATTTAAAATCGACATGCTGCTCGTTGCTGTCTGTCATTTTCGGTACACCTCCCGGCGAGGGCTGATTCTTAGAATAAGGGCTGTATTTCCGATGATTGAATAAATTACCCGGTAATCGCCAACTCGGAATTTTCTCAAACCGGAAAATTTTCCGGATAAAACGGGGAAAGATTCGGCTTTATCCGGGAGTTCTTCTTCAATTTTGCTTAAAATCCTCGCGGTTTGATCCTTGTCTATCTTCTTGAGATCACGCGCCACTGATTTTTTGAAAGCGATTTTAAAGCTCAAGTTCCTTCCTCATATCCTCAACAGTGATGATCGGATCAGTGGTATCATGCAGCCGGTCATATGCAACCTGCAAATCTGCCAATTCGGTCAAATAAGACTCTAAAGCCTTTTGAACATGAAAAGATTTAGGCCGCTCAGTTTCGTCAGCGATTTCAGATAGCTTTGAAGCAAGGTCATCAGAAATTCTTACGGACAGTGCAGTGCTCATACAAACCCTCCATTGTATTTAGATGTAATACATTGTAATCATTCGTCAGGTATTTTTCAAGGGTTTTTGTGAAATCAGCGATATTGTCGAACTCCAAGACCCGTTTTTCCAATATTCGATCATTCCATTTGGGGTGACGCCCTAATTGGTATTCTATTCTTTGAGGTCTGTCAGAGTCAAAATGGCATTCCAGACGGCATCCCGGCCGCGGCGGGTTTTGGCCGAGAACAGGATCACATCTTCTTTTGCCACCGCCAGGGCGTTGACGATGGCAGCCTGCTGCTTGATCAGTTTGGTTTTTGAAAGCTTGTCGGTTTTGGTGAGGACCAATATGCTGGCAATCGAATAATGCGCCAGCCAGCCGATGAGATTCTGTTCTTCCTCCCGGGGCAGGCGCCGGATGTCCATGATGATGGCCACCCCTTTCAATGTTTGGCGGTTGGAAAGGTAGGTTTCAATCATGGGCCCCCATTTTTTCTGGACAGCTGCCGGGACCCTGGCATAGCCATATCCGGGCAAATCGACGAAGGTAAGGCTTTGGTTGATGTCGAAGAAGTTGATCAGCTGGGTACGGCCCGGGGTGGAGCTGGTTTTTACCAGACGTTTGCGGTTGACCAGGGTGTTGATCAGGCTGGACTTGCCGACATTTGAGCGACCGGCAAAGGCGATCTCCGGCAAAACCTCAGGCGGATACTGGGATTTTCTAACCGCACTGGTTATAAATTCTGCAGATTTGATGATCATAATTTTGGTCTCTGGTTTCTGGACACTGGTCCCTGGTATCTTGCCACCGAAGGTCTGGCTGCAAATATCAACTGATACAGGATACTCGATTTTCGTTTCCCCGACCTGGTGTTTATGGCCGCTTTTAACACATGGTCTTTTCTTGAGTCAATTAAATCCCCTGTAAAAGGGCCTTTCAGTTCGTCGACTTGCCTTTTGGTTCCGATGCTTTATTGAAGTCTTTTAATATTCCATCCGCTTGCGCCGGGGTTTCCGATAGTTTCCTCTCCCTGAGGGAGAGGGTTAGCCTGCCCGCCATGCGAGCAAGGCGAGGCGGGCGGGGGTGGGAGGAATAGAATAGGATAATTCCTTAAATCTGCTGAGGACTGGCGTGTTTCGGCCGATAGAATTGATCAAAATTTCAGAGGCTATTTCTGCGGGATTGAATGGAGGATGGTTTTGGCGATGTTGCCGGCATAAACATTAATCTGCTTCAGCAGGTCCATCAGTTCCATATGCACTTCATGGGTTTCTGCTGTTTCTTTACGCTGCTGTAAAAACCGCTGCAGGTGCCGGCTGCGGTACCGGGATTCCAGGTCGAGATACTTTTCCTCTTTGGCCATTATTTTGAGCTGCTTTTTGCGGGTCGGTCTCGGCAAAGATATCTTTCAGCCGGCTAATCTGCTTGCAGATCTTAACATGGAAAATCATCAACTCTTCTTTGCCTTCGTCTGAAAAATCCGTCGCCAGAGCCTGTTTTTTGGCGATCAGGGGCATCATGATGCGGTGGATGATATCACCGATGCTCTCCATATCATTGACAATGGACATCATTCCGAAAACTTCGTTCGTCTGGCTGTCAGACAATTCCTGCCGGCCGATTTGGATCAGATAATCCCCGACTTTTTCCTCGAGAAAATCGATTTTTTCCTCCCGCATATCGAGGCCTTCAAGAAGTGTCAGCTGCGGATAAATCTCATCCCGGGTGGGAATTTCTTCTAAAAGAAGGTCGGTTTCCTCTTTTGGCAACCCTTGTTTTCTAATTAAATTGGCGTCGGACATAAACGGGATGATGATGGCGCGCAGCATGCGTCCCAGGATTTTGGCCATCCGTGATATTTCAGATCGCGCCAGATCGATGGCGATGGCCGGGGTTGCAATAGAGCCTTCCTCCAAATGCCAGGTTGCGGGCTTGAGGCTTTTTTCTTCCACTTTGTCGGGAAATAGCCGCAGAATTAAAGTGGCAAAAATAGCGGTAAAGGGCAGAAATACCAATCCCAGGCTCACATTAAAAATGGTATGCGCATTGGCAATTTGGCGCGCAATGTCCGCTCCGAATTTGACGGCAAGCGAGCGAATGATATCTGCAAAGGCGGGAATCCAGAAAATAAACAAAAGCACGCCGGCAATTTTAAACAGCACGTGTGCCAGGGCCACCCGTTTGGCTTCGCGGGACATGCCGATGCTGGCAAGCCCGGCCGTAATACAGGTGCCGATATTGGCACCGAATAGCATGGGAATGCCGGCTTCCAGATGTAATCAGCTGCTGTTGGGCCAAAACGATTAAAACGCCGGTAAATGCGCTGCTGCTTTGAATAAGGGCCGTAAATACCGTGCCGACCAACAGCCCCAGCAGCGGATTTTCCAATCCTTGCATGAGATTAATGAAGCCCGGATAGGATCGCAGGGGGCTCATGGCATCGCTCATCAGCTTCATGCCAAAAAACAAAATACCGAACCCGAGAATGACGTCACCGATGTGCCGGATATTATCCTGCTTGGCAAACATGCGCAGCCCAAAGCCAACGGCTATCATCAGAAGCGCATAATCGGTCAGCTTAAAGGCAATTAATTGGGCCGTAATCGTTGTGCCGATATCGGCCCCCAGGATAACTCCCAGCGACTGGGCAAAGCTCATCAATCCGGCCTGAACAAAGCTTACCAGCATCACGGTGGTGGCGCTGCTGGATTGAATCACCATGGTGACGAATGCGCCGACCAAAAGCCCGATCACCCGGTTTTTGGTCAAAGCCGCCAGAATGGATCGCATTTTGTTGCCGGCGGATTTTTTCATCCCCTCGCTCATCTTTTCCATTCCATACAGGAAAAGAGCCAATCCGCCGAGCAGTCCGATGACCAGGAACGCCCAGGAAATTTCATCGGCTTTTGTACTGCCGGCTGCAAGCATGTTAATTATTACTGACATAAAGAGTCCACCACCACGGAATTAGGAGCGAGACTGGACCGGTCCGCCGCCATACTTCAGGTTGAATACCAGCAACGCGCCCACGGTTAAGGTTATCGTTACCGTGGCCATGCACATCGCTTCGGATATCCCACCCTGTTCAAATTGGCTAAAGATATAGGTTGCCGTTGTCTCTATGCCGGGTGGAAGCAGTAATATGGAGGCTACCAGCTCGCGGACACAAATGATGAAGCTGAGAATCCAGGAGGCAATAAGATAGGGCCGCAGGAGGGGAAAAATAATCTTGGTGAACACTTTCCACTTTGACGCCCCCATCACAAGGGCGCTGTTTTCCAGATTTCGCGTAATATTGCGCATCCCCGAATCACCATAGCGCAGTGCATCCGGCAGATAAAGAACCACATACGCCAGAAGCAGCATAAAATAGGTGTTATAGATCCGTATCCCGACCCAGGGTGCGTTCCAGGCCAGGATAAGTCCGACAACCACCACGACTTTCGGTAAAGACCGCGGCAGAAAACCAATAAAATTAAGGGCGAAAGCAAGGCCGCCTTTATAGTGGGACAGGACATAAGCGATAAAGGCCGCCCCCAGCAATATGATGGTCGGGGCGATCAAACCCAAAGAAAAACTGATCCACAAAGCCCGCAGGCCGTCAGACTGTGGTCCAAATACTTCTATATAGTTGTTGAATGTGTAATTGCTCAGGCTAAAGAACCCGCCGCCCCAGAGTTTAACCAACGAAGCCAGGATCATGGTTGCGAAAGGAATGGCCACCGAGAAAAGAAAAAGCACAAAGATAAACCCGCCGGCAAGCGTTTTCTGAATTTTACTCAATGTGTAAACCTGATAGATGCCCCGTCCCGAGATGACACCGTAATCCCTCTTCTTGAGCACCCTTTCGGAGAAGTACATGATCGCCAGGGCCATCACCACCAGAATGCCGGACAGGGCGGTGGACAGGGGAAAGTTGATGGGCCAGCTCGAAATGAGGTTGTAAATCTCGGCCGTAATAATCGGAAACCGGGCCCTGGAGCCCAGCGTCGCCGGAACACCAAAATTTGAGACCGTCTGCAGGAAAACCAGCAGGCCGGTATTCAGTATAACCGGCAGGAGTAACGGGGTCACAATCCTGAGTATCAGGGCTTTGCGATTGGCTCCCAATACCCGCGCCGAGTTCTCAAAATTAGAAGGCAGGGCTCTCAATCCGGCTTCGACGCCCAGGGCCGTAAACGGATATAAAAACAGAATCATGATAAACGTCAGACCCCAGAAGGAGAAAAAGACGTCCTGGACAAAAGCGGGCAATTTCCCCGCCAACATTTCTTCCAAAAACCCTCTTTCTTGAATGAACAGAATCCAGGCCAGCGCCCCCACATAGGGCGGCGTCATATAGGGAATGGCATAGATCACCCGAATGAGGCCCTTGCCGGGCATGTCGGTCTTGGCCAGAATAAACCCGCACGGTACACCAACGAGAACGCACCCGATGGTAACCGCAACTCCCCAGATGATGGTGTTGGTGACAACCCCAAAGAGGCCCTCACTTTTTATTACTTGAATAAAAGGCGTCAGAAAACCCTTGAGGCTGCCACCAAAGATATCCGGAAATAAACTCTGGAGAAACACCATTGCCAAAGGATACAGTATCAAAATGAGCATAACCAGCATAACGATATAGAGCATGGCTGAGTTCATTATGCTCTGATACCATCGGCGCTCCCTGATATTCATCATTGTCTCTCCTTAGATCGAGGCACTATCTCCCGGTTTCGATTTCCCTGTAAAATTTGCTGACGACTTGCTGCTGATTTTTTCCGAGCCATGCCCAGTCAACCGGGATGGTTTTGATTTGATTCAATCCGACGCGCAGATCCAAAACCTTCATATCGGTTCTGGCCGGAATGAGAATGGTGTCGACGACTAATTTCTGCCCTTCGGGTGACAGGTAGTAGTCCACAAATTTTTGGGCATTGGCCATATGTTTCGAGGATTTTAAAACAACGATCGGGCGCGGATTCACCACGGTACCACTGGCCGGGTAGGCAATGTTAACGCTCTCGCCCTTTTGGACCTGCTTGTAGATAATGTAATCCACCGCTGCAAAGACCGTCTTGCGCGCCCCGGTCAATACCGGTGTGAGCGCCTGGTTGTTGGGTCCTGCAATATTGGAACCGTTGTCGCGGAACTTTTCGAAAAATTTCCATGCCCGGTCCCCGTAATGACCGATGAAAGCCGTGACAAAATCGGCGCAGGATCCGGATTTGGTCGGCGACGGCATGTTGACCTGCTTGGCCCATTCGGCGTTGGCCATGTCCCACCAGTCTTTGGGCGGGTTCTCTACGAGTTTGGTATTGTAGGCGATTCCCATGGCCGAGGCGCCGGTGGCGATCAGGTGGGTGTCGACCCATTCATCCCGTAGTGCCTTGCGGTGCTGGGTATTAATCGGGGCCAGGACCTTCTGGTCCTTTAAACCCAGTCCGGCCGCCCAGCTGGCCAGGACCACCACATCCGCGATGGGATTGTGCTTCTCGGCCTCCAGTTTGGCCAGGACTTTACCCGTCGAGGCAGGATACAATTGCACCTTTAAGCCGGTCTTTTTTTCAAAATTAGCCACCACGGCCTTGGAAAGGCTTTTGGGACCGGCTGAGTAAACCACCAGGTCGGCCGCAAAAGCGGATATGCAAGTCATTGCCAAAAAAATTATGGCCAGGGGCAGTATCAACAGGGTTGTCTTTTTCATTTTTTTTCTCCTTTTCATATTTGGGTTCTATGATTACCGAAACAACAAACAGGTTTTATTTCCCAAGAATTTTCACTTCTTCTTTATTAAAACTCAGATATAGAATCGTATCCACCGGATAGGCTTGCTTTAATGGAACTTTAAACATCAGATTGCCGTCAACTTGGAAATGGGTTTCATAGCTGTCGCCCAGAAAAACAGTGCGCAGCAATTTACCTTTGAGAACGTTCATGCCATCGGCATCCGCTATATCAGGTGATGGGGAAACTGAAATTTTTTCGGGCCTTAAAATTGCCGAAACCTTCTTGCCGTCCTGAATGTCGCTGCTGGGCCGTGTGCTTTTGATTACGAGGGTGTCGTTCAATTTTATAAATGCATCCTGGCCCTCTATCTGATAATCGCCTTCGATAAAATTGGCTTTTCCGATAAAGTCGGCAACAAAGGACGCTATGGGATTTTCGTAGATATCCAGCGGGGTTCCTTCCCGCAAAATTTTTCCCTGGTTCATGACAAACATGCGGTCTGACATGGTGAGGGCTTCCACCTGGTCGTGGGTCACATAAATGGTTGTGATGCTCAGCTCCCGGACCAGATTGGTAATCTCTTCGCGCATCTCTTCGCGCAGCTTGGCGTCCAGCGCACTGAGGGGTTCATCGAGCAGCAGCACCTTGGGCGATATGACGATAGCCCGGGCGAAGGCAACCCGTTGCTGCTGCCCGCCGGACAGCTCTTTGGGGAGCCTGTCCCCGAAGCCGGGCAATTGCACCAATTCCAGTGACTCGTGCACTTTTTTCTTAATCTCTTTCGAGGAAACTTTTCGCAGACGCAGCCCGAAGGCCACATTTTCAAAAACATTGAGGTGGGGCCAAAGGGCAAAATCCTGAAACACCATTCCCATCTCGCGCTTTTCGGTGGGTACGTTGATACTTTCGGTGTGCGAGAAAAAGCACTTTCCGTCGACAAAAATTTCCGCTTCGGTGGGCTCAATTAAGCCTGAAATCATATTCAAAATCGTGGATTTCCCGCATCCGGAAGGACCCAGCAGACTGATAAACTCACCGTATTGCAGGGTAAAATTAGCATCCTGGACGGCAACGACATCTTTGCCGAAAACCTTTGTCAGGCCTTTAACCTCGATATAGTCCATTTGTGCATCACCCCTTCACTGAACCACACCCTTACCACTTGAGGTAAGGGCTGTTAATTAGATTGGAGTTAAAGTACTTGGGGTCTCCGGTTACCTCTTCTCCGATCCATCCCGGTATTTCAAATGTCTGATCTTCGCTCTCCAACTCCACCTCAGCTACAATCAGTCCCTGGTTTTCTCCGAAAAACTCGTCCACTTCCCAGACAAAGCCTTCAAAATCAATTTTATATCGGCTTTTTTCAATCAACGGCTTTTCGCACAAATCATTGAGCATGGCGTTGGCATCGGCCGCCGGGATTTCATACTCATACTCGGCCCGGGTTGCACCGGTTGTAATGCCTTTAATCGTTAAAAAGCCTTTATCATCGATGGTGCGCACCCGCACCGTTCTTTCTTTGGCGCTGTTAAGATACCCCTGGCGGTATTCAACCCCGGAGGCGAGGGAGCGCCAGGCATTGTCTTTTACCAGAAATTTTCTTTCGATTTCGGTCCCCATTTTAAGCGTTTCCTTTACTTGTGGTTGATTTGATTGCGGGGGTCTTCAGCCGGGCAGAGGGGCCAGGCCGGTGATGCGCTTGATGGCCAGCAGATAGTTCACGTTCTCATAGGCTGCCAGGCCCAGCATTTCAATGGCTTTCAACACAGCGTCCACGTCCTCAAGTTCGACGGCCACCGTTTGAATCGCGGCACCGTTTACCAGCAAATGGGCCATTTCGGTAATACAGCCGTTGATGGTGAAGGCGAACCGCCTTTTGAACACTTGCACAGCCAACAGCTGGGGGTGGGGCTTGATGATTTCATCCAGATACTGGTCCAGGGTGTAGGTATCCCTTTTTAACCCCTGCATATCGACCCCGAAGGCTGGAAATACATCGGTTTGGAGGACCGCGGCCGCCATGGGAAACTCACCTTTCATGCGGGGGTTCCAGCGCTCCAATCCCTTTTTGTGTTCAACCAGTTCTTTGATATCCATTTTGGCGTCACGAATTTTAGTATTATTTTCGTTATTTGCCGCTGAGACGATATAAATCTCAGAGCTTTCACGAAGCATCTCGCAGTTTGAAAGCTGACGCATCCGGGTGTCCACCATCCCAAAATTTTGGGCGAACGTCCGGAATTCGTACCTCGGAATAATTTTACTCATGGTCCTCTCTTTTCTCTGATGTTCTCTCCAACCGGCAAAAGTATCCTCGCCGGGCTATCTATCAAATATTATCCTGTACCTGTTACATATCAGGTGTTATAAGGTCAAATTATAATACATGATAATAATCATAAAGAATTTTTATGAATATCGATCAACTGAAAGCATTCCATAAAGTGGCACGGACCGGAAGCTTCACCAAAGCGGCGGATGAGTTGTTCCTGACCCAGCCGGCGGTCAGCCAACAGATTAAAGCCCTGGAAGCATCTTTCGGCATTACCCTTTTTGACAGATCAAACAAAAAAGTCCGACTGTCCCATGAGGGAGAAATCCTGCTGGCCTACACAAACAGGCTGTTTAATATCTTTGAGGAAATCGAGATATTATTCGATCAATTTGAGGACCTTCGCAAGGGAAGAATTTCGTTGGGAAGTACGGCCGTGCTTGGCACTTACTTTTTGCCCAGGGTCATTGGCCGTTTTAGTAAACTATATCCCGGCATCGATATCGATCTGCGGATGGGAAATTCACAAATGGTTCATAACTGGCTGCTTGAGGGCAGCGTCGATCTCGGGTTTGCCGGCAAGATGAAAATCCACCCCAGGCTGGAGCCCATCCGCATCCACCGTGAAATGCTGCTGATGGTGTGCGCCAAAGACAACCCGCTGGCACAAAAAAAATCAGTCCGGGTGACTGATCTGGGCGATACCCCCTTCATCTGGCGTGAAAAAGGGACCCAAACCCGGTCCCTGGTCAAAGCGTGGTTTGAAAAAAACGCCCCCAAGAAATTCCCCAAAAAATCAATTGAACTGCAAAATCTGGAAGCCGCCAAACGAACGGTAATTGAAGGCTACGGCGTTACGGTCACGCCTGAAATAGCAGCCCGCAGAGAAATTCATCTTGGGTTGCTGAGACCCA
This sequence comes from uncultured delta proteobacterium, assembly GCA_963766255.1. Taxonomy (GTDB): domain Bacteria; phylum Desulfobacterota; class Desulfobacteria; order Desulfobacterales; family JAFDCJ01; genus JAFDCJ01. Next base: position 31,413 of record CAVXZZ010000023.1, on the reverse strand, counting down.
TTTACCTGGATGATTTCAGCCTGTGGGTTGAATATTATCTGCTTTTTTTAAAAGGAAAATTCTTCAGTAAAGCATCCCGGGCTTTCATCGAGATGCTGGCAAATTTTAAGCTGCTCTCCGAGGCTGAAAACCTTAAGAAACATCTTTACGAACTGGACCAGAAATAAATCGTCTCTGGTGCTACGTTGCCGAGCCTCTCTCGGGATTACCCAGCCGTGCGGCTATCAGTGAGGTCACACCGGAGCCTCGATCACCAATTACAGGTTCACCGACCAGGAATACGATGCCTCCGGCGTACCTCAAACCAACTGCTTGTAAAAAAAACCATCGTAGAGGAAAGCACCGGCAATAGCTTTGCAGTCCGCCTCACTGACATCCGCCTGCCGCATGATGGGCTGCCATTGTGAGCGGATGGTTTCAACAGTGCGATCCAGCAATGCCGCGGCTTCCGTTTGGGAAAGAAGAAAGCGGCCATGCATGCTCAGGAGATTATCCCGGTTGGCGTAGCGACCGAACTGCCCGCACGTCATTGCCAGATCGCGCCTGTCAATCGAAATTACAGGCGCGGGAGTCAGATCGAATGCCGGACTAAGGCGCCAGCCACGTTCTTTTGCCAATACGGCATGATTGCGAGGGTGGTCGTCAAGATTGGAGACCGCCGCGTTGAAGCACATCCTTCCAAACAATTCCCTCAGGTCCGCTGCCGGTTCTGCGCTTACCCGACGAATTTCGTCAGCTAAAAGGATGTAAGACCAGTCTGTGCGCGCAATCGGGCTGTCGTCAATTTGAAGCAATGTAAGCGCACTTACCATACGGTGCCGCCGGTAACTGCTTGCTGTCGGTTCGCGGTCAAACCGACGCACTAACAGAACATCCCGTCCGGCGACATTGGTAATTTTGCTGTCGGCGACGGTTAGATTGCAGGCTTGTGCCAGCTTCAGCAGTCCATGTTCAACACGCGGGTGATTCCAGCGATCGTCTTGCCGGGTGAACTTGGCCAGCCAGAGATTATGCTCGTGCTCCACCACAGCCTTAGGGCGGGCACCGCCCATCGAAGTACCGGGCAGTAGAAGGTCATCCAGTTGACCGGCAGCAGATCCGGCAATCTCGGGCGCATCATTAATGACAGCGTCGGCTGCGGTCTGCAAGCGCTTTAGATCAAGGGTGCGGTTGAATGTGTTTTTGGGTGGCGGGGGTTTCACATCCGGTCCGAAACCGAGAGCTCCCGCCCGGTCGTCCGGTCCTTGTATAAGGTAATCGAACTCTTCCAGCTGGGTATGACCTGTGTTTTTTTCAATGACACGTCGTCCCCAGGAGTCGGGCATAGAGTCCCGAATTGCACCAAAGAAGCCCTGCATGCGGGCTGTTTCGTTTACGCCCCTGCGGAGTCGTAACTCTACCGGGTCAAGTTCGATCGCATCATCCCGCTCGAGATAACGGCGTCCATACGCGAACTCACCGACGACGTCACCATCTGGTGTCGAACTTACGCGGAAGCGCCCCGCCGTGACAAATTCTGTTGTTCCGGGCGGAACGATATACACATAGCATTCACGCTCAGAAGTCATCGTCAATCTTCCTTCTTTTCGGTGCCGCCTTCGGGCTTCTTGCCCGTTCTAGAATTTTGCCTTCCTCATCACTATCGGGGTCGGCCACGTCTTTCAGTTGCTTAAGAAAGCCCAGCGCCCATAGCGCTCCCAGGTAGGCGGCAATGGCAGTGGTCGGTTTGCCTTTCTCGATTTGTGCCAGTACCTTGCGCGAGATACCGATACGCTCGGCAAGATTTTCGCCGGTCAGCCTGCGCCGCAAACGGGCGATACGAATATTGCGCCCCAGCCGAATCAAGGCCTCTTCGACAGCAGCCGGCGGTGCCTGTGAAATTTTGCTGATTCTACTCATGTTACTTTAAAGTCCCTTATACGTTTTATATGTGCCTTTAAAGTAACATATTATGATCCTACCGTCATGTCAACCAATTACACTGTAAATGTCACTTTCAAGGCCCTTAAAGCCCTTATGTGTACCTTTAAAGTGACATAAATGACTTCATGGGTGGAATCTGTTGAGGTGGTTAGGCGGAAATGAAGATCTGATAGAGGATCAGGTTTGGTGATGGCGTAATGAAAACGGGTCTCCAGAGTCTCGACAGTGTCTCATTCCTTATCAGCCAGATATTTTTCCAACCGATCCATCCCCTCTTTGATATTTTCCAGGGAGTTGGCGTAGGAAAATCGCAGATAGCCTTCACCGTTGGGGCCGAAATCGATTCCGGGAGCCACGCCGACATGGGCTTTTTCCAGAATATCGAAGGCCAGTTTGTAGGAGTTGTCAGAGATGTGCCGGGCGTTGGCAAATACGTAAAATGCGCCGGTGGGCTCCACCGTGATACCGAGGCCGATTTCTTTTAAACGAGAAATCATGAACCGTCGGCGCTCGTCATAGATGGCCTTCATTTTGGTTACATCATCACCGGCCTCTTTTAAAGCGGCAATTCCCGCCTGCTGAACCATGGCATTGGCAGAAATAAAAAAGTTTTGATGCAGCTTTTGCATCGGTCTTACAAATGCCCCGGGGGCGATGACATAGCCCAATCGCAAACCGGTCATGGCGAAGAGCTTTGAAAATCCATTAAATACAAAGGCGTGATCGGTATATTCCAGAATCGAATGCTCCTGACCCTCGTAAACCAGACCGTGATAGATTTCATCGGAGACGATATAGGGGCGTTGCTCGCATTGGGTCAGGGCGGCGATTTGCTGCATGCGCTCGGCCGACAGCAGGTTGCCCGTGGGATTGGACGGGGAGTTGATAAAAATACCCCTGGTTCTGGCGGTCAGTTTTTCTCTGATGAGTTCGGGCCGGTACTGAAAGCCGTCTTCTTCATACACCGGAATGGTGACCGGCCGGCCCTGGACGAATTTTATAAAATTAGGATAGCAGGCATAATGGGGGTCGGAGATGATGACCTCATCTCCGGGATCCAGCAAAGCTGAAAAGACCAGAAAGATGGCCGGCGAAGAACCGGAGGTGACAATCACCTGTTCCGGGTCGACCGACACAGCGTAGGTTGACGCATAATAGTCACAAATGGCCTCACGCAGCTCAAACAGGCCCAGGCTGTGGGTATAATGGGTATGACCGTCCTCCAATGCCCTGCAGGCTGCGTTTTTCACACAGTCAGGGGTATCAAAATCAGGCTCACCCACCTCCAGGTGAATGATATGGACCCCCTCGCGCTCCATTTCATTGGCCCGCTCGAGGACATCCATGACGATGAAGGAGGTCATCTCCTGTGTGCGTTTAGAAATCATAGGGTTGGCCTTGTTTCAATTCCAATTTAGTTGGCAGGGGACTAATTAATTTCGAATAACGAAATCCGAAAATCGAAACAATATCAAAATTCCAATGTCCAAAATTCAAAACAAAAGCACTCTGAAAGGTCGGTTTTACGTTTTGGTCATTATAATTTCGGTCATTAGAATTTGTTTCGACCCATTTTATAGAATTAGGCGAAATTCGTGCTTCGGATTTATAAGGTGTAGGATTACCTTGTATGGGTAAGTCTCCCCCAGACCACCTAATTAAACAACTTTATTTAAAGGATATTCAATAATCCCTTCCGCGCCGTTTTCCAGAAGCAGCGGGATCAGGTCTCTGACGGTGTCCGAGCTGACGACGATTTCCACCGAAAACCATTTTGACTGGTACAGGGATGCAACGGTGGGGGCATTCAGACTTGGTAGAAGGGCAATCACCCGGTCCATTTTATTCTTCGGGGACATTCATTTTAAGTCCCACCATCTTTTCGCCCAGCAGGGCACCTTTCAGCAGCAGGGCCATCCGCTCGATTTTTTTCCTTTTATGAGGATCTTTCCAGGATTCGTGGTTGACGATGAGCTGGGTGTTGGTTTGCATCAGCTCATGGATGATGCGCAGGCCGTGGGCTTTTATGGTGCTTTCGGTTTCGGTTACCTCCACGATGGCATCGGCCAGCCCGGAGACCACCTTGCCCTCTGTGGCCCCCCAGGAAAATTCGACGTCTACCTTTATATTGCGTTCGGCGAAATAGCGGCGAGCAAATTCCGTAAGTTCGGTCGCAATTTTCTTGCCGTTCAGATCCTCAAGCTTCTTGATCGGTGAATCATAGGGCACGGCAACCACCCAGCGTGCCGGTCGGGAACTGACCTTGGAGTAAACCAGATCGGTTACGACATGAACATCGGAGCTGTTTTCGGCAATCCAGTCTTTTCCGGTCAGACCCGCATCCAGGGTTCCGCTTTCGACATAGCGGGACATCTCCTGGGCCCGGCAGATGGCACACTCAATGGAATCGTCATCGATTTCAGGGAAATAACTTCTTCCATTTACGTTAATATGCCATCCTGAGCGCTTGAACAATGCGATGGTTGCGTTTTGCAGGCTTCCTTTGGGAATGCCCAGTTTCAATTTTGAGTTCATTTTTTATATACCTCCTTGGGATCAAATAGCGGCTCTCCAACTATCCGGATGGTATCATTTTCAACCTTTTTATAAAAGCAACTCCGATGTCCGGTGTGGCATGCGGCACCGCCAAGCTGCTCGACTCTGATGAGCACCGTGTCATCATCACAGTCGATTCGGATTTCTTTAACCAGCTGGACGTTACCGGAAGTTTCCCCTTTAACCCAGAGGGTTTGCCGGCTGCGGCTATAAAAGGTGGCTTTGCCGGTGGACAGGGTGGCATCAAAGGCTTCCTGGTTCATATAGCCCAGCATTAAAACCTCGCCGGTCTCATTATCCTGAACAATTGCGGGTACAAGCCCGCCCGTTTTATTAAAATCGAGTTCAATCATCTCATTCATCTGTTTCTTTTTTCCAAGTTTTTTAATTTTATTGATTTCGGAGTATTGGAGTATCGGAGTGCTGGAGTTATGGGATTTTGGATTTTAGATTGCGGATTTCGGATTGGACAAATCTGCAATCCGATAAAATTCAAATTGGTATTCCGCAATCCGCCATCCCAAATCCGCAATCGATTCACTCCATCACTCCGGTGCCAAAACTTGCAAGAATTTATGGCTATCTAAAAATTTCCTTTATATGGCCCTTCCCTGCATATAATAATATAATGATGTTGAATTTGTCGTTAGAAAGGGCTATTATAAACTTTTATCTTGAAAAAATGCTAATATGATTTGAAGGGCCCTGCCGAGAAATTTAAACTTTCTTCAGTAACCGTTGCCGACGTTAATGTCAAATTCTTTTTTGGCTACTCTAGGAAGTCTTGTTACTCGCTCGGAATTTGTTAAGAATGCCCAAGAGCAAAAGTACATCTGACATTCGTAAAAAACGCGGCCGTCGTGAAAAAAGAGGTATTTTAAAGACGCTTATCCTGTGGTCCTTTTTGCTGGGCCTGGTCTTGGTTCTTTGCGGGGGCGTGGCCAGCCTGGCCGTTTATTATTCCATCAGCAAGGATCTACCCCAAATATCCTCCCTGTCGGATTATCACCCATCCATTATTACGTCGGTTTATGCCGATGACGGCCGTACAATTGCTGAATTTTTCAAAGAGCGGCGTATCGTCCTGCCCCTGGCGGAAATGCCGCCGATGTTGATCGATGCGTTTGTGGCGGCGGAAGACTCACGCTTTTATAAACACAGAGGCATTGATTTTTTAAGTATTATCAGGGCTTTTTTTAAAAATCTCGAAGCCGGGACCATCGTACAGGGCGGCAGCACCATTACCCAGCAGGTCACCAAATCATTTCTGTTGACCCCGGAGAGAAGTTATAAACGCAAATTGAGAGAAGCCATCCTGGCCTATCGCATCGACAAGGCCTTTTCCAAAAAGGATATTCTTTACCTGTATTTGAACCAGATTTATCTGGGTCACGGTGCCTACGGGGTGGAGGCGGCTTCCGAGAATTATTTCGCCAAATCCGTCAACGAGCTTAATCTGGCAGAATGTGCCATTCTGGCGGGATTGCCCCAGGCCCCCAGCAAATATTCACCCTTCAGGCACCGGGAACGGGCCAAGCAGCGCCAGATCTATGTTTTAAACCGGATGGTGGACGAGGGTTATATTACCAATATCCAGGCCACGGAGGCCATTAACACCCAGCTTGATATCAAACCCCGGCGCAATCTGTATATTGAGAAAGTGCCGGTTTATACCGAACACGTGCGGCGTCACCTCGAGAAAAAATACGGATCGGACGCTTTATATACCCAGGGCCTGAAAGTTTACACGGCTGTTAACGTTGACATGCAGATGATTGCCCGGGAAGAAATCCAAAAAGGATTGGCCGACCTGGACAAACGCGAAGGCTATCGCGGGCCGTTGCAGCGCCTTAAAGCCGAAGAGGTCGAGTCTTTTTCGCAGGCCCTGCAAACGGAGTTCGATAAAAACCCCCTGGCGGAAGGCTCCCTCGTCAAGGGCGTGGTGATTGCCGTCGATGATCGCAAAAAGACCGTTACGGTTCGCCTGGGCAATTCCCAGGGTGTTATCGCCTTTGAGGATATGAAATGGGCCCGCAAACCCGATCCCGATGTGGCCTATCACACGGCTAAAATCAAAAATCCATCGGATGCACTTGTGGTGCGGGATGTGATCCTGGTCAAGGTTAAAGGCAAACAGGAGGGGCAAGACCTGTGGGCCGTGGACCTGGAGCAAATGCCTGTGGCCCAGTCGGCCCTGATGTGCATCGAGGCTGAAACCGGACTGGTCAAGGCCATGATTGGCGGGCGTGATTTTAGACAAACCCAGTTCAACCGGGCCATCCAATCCCGGCGGCAGCCGGGCTCCGCTTTTAAACCGCTGATCTATGCTGCGGCCCTGGACAAGCAGTTTGAGGATCCGGAAAAAATTTATACACCGGCGACGGTCATTGTTGATTCCGCCATCGTTTTCAAGGATGAAGAGCGGGATCATACCTGGAAGCCCCGAAACTTTGCAGAGACTTTTTACGGGCCTACCCTTTTGCGAAAAGCCCTGGCCAAATCACGCAATCTGGTAACCATTAAAATCTTGCAGGATATCGGCGTTGATTATGCCATTGAATACGCCACTAAACTTGGAATTGAATCCACTTTGAGCCGGGATCTATCCATTGCCCTCGGCTCATCCGGTGTCTCCCTGCTCGAACTTCTCAAAGCCTATTCGGTTTTCACCAACCATGGCTATCTGGTCGACCCTGTTTTTATCCTGAAAGTCGAAGACCGCAATGGAAATGTTTTGGAGGAAATGGCGCCTGAGAGAAAAAAGGTGATGGAGAAAAGCACGGCGTTCATCATGACCAGCCTGCTGGAGGGCGTGGTCAAGACCGGAACCGGCTGGCGGGCCAAGGCCCTGAAACGGCCGGCGGCTGGAAAAACCGGCACCTCCAACGATTTATACGATGCCTGGTTTGTCGGGTACACCCGCCAATATATCTCGGGCGTGTGGGTCGGCCTGGATGAAGAGGCCCCCATGGGAAAGGGCGAGACCGGCTCCCGGGCGGCTGCCCCGATCTGGGTCGAGTTCATGAAGCGGGTGCATGAAGGTCTGCCCGTGGAAGTTTTTCAGCCGCCCGAGGGCGTTGAGTTTGCCAAAATCGATGCCGAAACCGGCCTGTTGCCGATTCCCGAATCCAAAGACGTTATTTTTGAATGCTTTAAAGAAGGCACCGCTCCCACCGAATATACCAAACCCCCCGACCAGGTCAGCGAAACAGCGGACTTTTTCAAGAAAGATCTTTAGCAAAGATTAGTTGAATAGTTGATTAGTTGAATAGTTAATTAGGAAAAGGATTTCAACCTATTCTACTATCCGACCCCTTCTGCCATCAACTCAATCAACTTAATCAACCCAATCAACTATATGACTTTTACCTCCTACCTTCCATCCTTAATTACCAGCGACCAGCGATAAGTATCTTGCGTTAAGAGGGGATTTCGCTATAATAACGTCGTTTAACGACCTTTCGATAACGAATAACTAAATAAATAACGAATCATCATGAAGCTTCGTCTCATCCTATTGGTCCTATCCCTGCTGGCCTTTTTATCCGCCTCTACCGGCGGGTATTTTTATTATTCTTCCATCAAAGAATCCGCCTTCAAGGAGGCCGAACGACAGGCGGTGGCGCGGGTCCAAACCATAAAGAAAAATCTTTCTTCCTACCTGTTGGAAAATCGCAAACCGGTCAGGGCGCTGGCCGGGATGAAAGAACTCCGACGGGTTCTGCTTCAGCCGACGAATCTCAATGCGATGGTAAACGCCAACGCCGTTCTTGACCATTTTAACAAAACCCTGGATACCGAGGTCTGTTATCTGATGACGCGCGAAGGTGACACCATTGCATCCAGCAACCGCAATGCGCCGGACAGTTTTGTGGGCAAGAATTTTGATTTCCGTCCCTATTTCCAGCAGGCCATCCGGGGGACACCGGCCACCTATCTCGCCCTGGGCACGGCTTCGGGCCGCAGAGGGGCCTATTACAGTCATCCGATTCCCGGCAAGGCAGCCCGGCACAGTTGACGGAGTGGTGGTCATCAAAGCCTCCATCGAGCTGGTCGAAAAAGAGCTGGTGGCCGCACCGGATGAAATTGTGCTGGTCACCGATCCCCAGGGAATCGTTTTTATATCCAATCGCAAAAACTGGCTTTACCATTCTTTGAGTGAGCTTACCCCGGACCAAAAATCCCGCATAGAAGATTCCATTCAATTTGGTCATGGGCCGTGGATCTGGACGGGACTTACGATCAAAGGTGAAAAATATGCCGTTGACAGTTCCGGCAATGAATACCTCCTGCACCGCCTGGCGCTGGATAATTACTCCGGATGGAAAATCATTCACCTGCGCAGCCTTAAAGCGATTTCCAAAACCGTTTCTGATCCGTTGTTCAGAATTGCCGGGCCCCTGATCCTGACCCTCTGCGTATTGATCGGATTGTCGGTGTTCTTTTTATACCGCAAAGCCAGTGTTGAGATTCGCATGCGACAGTCGGCGGAAAAAGCCCTGCGTGAAAGTGAAGCGCGTTACCGCCGGCTCTATCATCACACCCCGGCCATGCTGCATTCCATCGATATTAACGGCCGCATTGTCAGCGTCAGTGACTACTGGAGTGAAGTGATGGGTTACCGGCGCGAAGACGTCATCGGTCACCGACTGACAGCTTTTTTTCTGAGGAATCGAAACGCTATGCAGAAGAAGAAGTGTTTCCCGAATTTTTTAATACCGGATTTATTAAAGATGTCCCCTACCAGTTTGTAAAAAAAGACGGCCAGACCATTGATGTCCTGCTGTCAGCCATTGCCGACCGCGACGAGCAGGGCAGAATTATTCGAACCCTGGCGGTTTCCATCGATGTAACCGAACGCAAACGGGCCGAAGAGGCCTTGAACCTTGCCAAGGAGGAGCTCAGCCGGTATTCCAAGGATCTCGAACGGCAGGTTCAAAACCGCACCCGGGAGATCCACAGCAATCTTAGCGCCCTTAAAAAGGCCCAGGATCAGCTGCGGCGCCTTTCAGCCGGCATCATGGCCAGCCAGGAAAAAGAACGATCCGCCATCGCTAGGGAACTGCATGATGAACTCGGACAGGTGCTGACCGCCCTGCGGATGGATTCGGTCTGGCTGCAGGAGCGACTGAAAAAATCAGATGCCGAGGCATCGCAGCGGGCATTGACAATGTGCCAGCTGATCGATAAGAACATCGAAGATGTGCGCGGCATGGCTTTTCGCCTGCGCCCCGGGGTACTGGATGACCTGGGGCTTGTGGATGCCCTGGACTGGTATACGACGGATTTCGAAAGGCGCACCGAAATTACCTGTGTGTTCGAAACCGACCCTGTTCCGCCTTTAAGCGAAACCATGGCCACCGCTGCCTATCGGATTACCCAGGAAGCCATCACCAATGTGGCCCGCCATGCATCCGCCAGCCGGGTCGAGGTTGCTCTCAGATCCCGCAACAGCACGTTGACACTGGCAATTGTTGATGACGGCTGCGGATTTAACCCCCGTGAGCTATCGGACTCTGAGGGACTGGGAGTGGCCGGCATGCGCGAACGGGCCAGTCTGGTGGGAGGCACGTTAGAAGTGCATTCCGAGCCGGGAAAAGGGTGCCGGGTATTGTTTGAGGTGCCCATTGGATGGAAAGGGCCGTTGAAAGTTATTCGGTAATAGTTATTAGTTAATAGAAGGGTGGTTGTTCGGCTGCGGTTGCAGGGGCCACTGATATTTTGTGGGAGCGGCTTTCCAGCCGCGATTATTCTGTGCACATTAGATCGCGGCTGGAAAGCCGCTCCCACCTTCTAAATTTTGCATGTCGACCAGGCCTAAATTTACTGGTGGCCGATCTTTCTGATTCTAATAACGAATAACCAATAACAAATAACTTTTGATCACGCATTTTGATTATATTGCCGCTTAAACACAACAATCGAGTTCGGGAGAAACAAATTGATCAAAGTCCTCCTGGCAGATGACCACAGCATTGTGCGGGCCGGTCTGCGCCGTATCATTGAAGAAAGCGGTGAAATGGAGGTCGTGGCGGAAGCCTCCGACGGCAAGGAAGCCATTCAGCTGGTACCCAGGACCACACCCGATGTGGCGGTCATCGATATTTCCATGCCCGGGCTGGACGGGCTGGAAGTGCTCAACCGGCTGCAGGCGTCTGACCCCAAACTGCCGGTGCTCATTTTGACCATGCATGAGGAGGGGCAATACGTGGTGCGTGCCATCGAGGCGGGGGCCATGGGTTACATCACCAAACAGTCAGCCCCCGAGCAACTGGTCAAGGCCATCCGCAAGGTTCACTCCGGCCACCGCTATCTAACCGATGAAGCCACCGAGGCCCTGGCGCTGCGCATTGCCAAAGGCGGCGAGAACCAGTCCCCGCTGGACTCCCTGTCCATGCGCGAACTCCAGGTGCTCAGGCGCCTGGCCATGGGGCATACCAACCGTGAAATCGCAAGTGCTTACCACATCAGCATCAAAACAGTGGATACCTATCGCTCCCGTTTGTTAAAAAAACTTGCCCTGCGAAATAATGCCGACCTGTCCCGTTTTGCCATCCAGAACAAGCTGATAGAGCATTGAGCGTTGCGTGTTGCGAGTTACGGGTTACGGGGTGCGCGTTCCGGGTTGCGGGGTCCGTGTTGCGGGTTTGAAGAGCAGATGATCAGGTTTAATTGGTGGGAGCAGCTTTCAGCCGCGATGAATACTGCCAGTTGATTAGGCAGGAAATCGTACTCATATCTAATCATCTGATAAATGCAATCTGTAAGACTCACCGGGACGACACCCGCGATCTGATACGTGGAACCCGCACCCCGTAACGCGCAACCCGCACCGCGCAACACGGACCCCGCAACTCGCAACCCGTTTGCGTAAGAAAATTTCTGACAACAAAATCAGAAATTACCCCGTTGACAAGCCCCCTGGTGCTGAATAAGTTAGTGTCGATAATTGGATGGCCTTTCTCTTCTGGTCCGAATCGATATTTAGTGCGGCAATCCTCCGTATTAACTGCGATGAATATCGCAACCTTCTCGGCATATATCTATATATTCGTGAGGGCTGTTTTGATTGGAAACCTCCGGTCAAAACCAGTGCCTTGCGTTAACATAATATCTTTAACTTCTTTATCCAAAAACATGGCCCCATGCTACTGCAAATCAGGTGGCCATCAAAACACTCAAAGGAGGAATACCATGAAAAGCAAACGTTTAGTCGTATTTGTTGGAGTTCTGGCGTTTTCAATGATGATGTTGGGTTTTTCGGCAGATTCATTCGCCAAGGAGAGAATCGTTTTCGGCGGTGGGCCGGCCGGCGGAACCTTCCAGGTAGTCGCCAACGGCATCCAGGTTTACAAACCGGTAAAAGCGGTAGAAGAATTTACGGTAAAGGCGCAATCATCGGCCGGTTCTGTGGAAAATTTGAGGAAAACCGATGCCGGCAGACAGCAGATGAGCGTGGTCTATTCCGGTCATGTGTATCTGGGTAGAAACGGAATGATGAAAAATGATACCAAGAAATATACCAATGTACTCGCGGTGGCCTGGCTTTACGGCGCCCCGGCGCAACTGGTGGTTCGGGAAGGTTCCGGGATTAAGAGTGTCAAGGATCTCGCCGGAAAAAAAGTGGGTGTCGGCAATGCCGGCTCCGGGGCTTTTGCCAACTGTGAGCTGTTCTTTACCCATATGGGCGTCTGGGATAAGATCGAGCGAAATGCCATGGGTTACAATGACGCCGCCGCCGCCTTCGGCAACAATCAGCTGGATGCATTCTGGCTCTTTACCGCCTTTCCGAGTGGTGCCGTGATCATGGCCGCCCAGACCAACAAAATCGCCCTGCTCGATCTGGATGCGGATGCCGAGGCTTCCGGTTTTTTTAAAAAATATCCCTATTTCGGAAAACTGGCAGTGCCTGCCGGAACCTACCGGGGTGTGGATTATGACTCACCTTCATTCCAGGACAGCGCGCTGTGGGTGGCCAACTCCGAGGTCTCTGCGGATGCGGTCTATAAGCTCCTTTCACTGATTTATACGGATGAGGGACTCAAGCATATGGTCGAGTCAGAAAAAGACCTTTAAAAACATGAGCCTGCAAACCGGGGCCACCAACATCGTTACCCCGTTCCATCCCGGTGCCGAAAAGTTCTGGAAAGAAAAAGGCATGCTGAAATAAAATCGCTGCGCGATTTTATCTTTTGCATTTTTGTTGTTTAAAGCGATGTGAGATATGGCTGGGGTGTTTATTGGATGCCCTCTGCCATATCTCGCATCCTTATTTTTATTGCATTAATATATCTGAGTAAGTATGAATAGCTGGAAGCCTAATTGAGCGAGGACCACCCAATTAGGAGTTAATGGTTATTTGTTAATCGTTATTAAAGTATTGATAAAGGCCTCACAGGTATAATTCTATACAGGGTGTTGTTTTAATAGATTCCATTGCCTTTAAACTACTATCCAATAACGAATAACAGATAACACCCAATTGATTTTTTATCCAATTGGGTGGATCTTTTTCAGGGAAGGAGTAAAAAAGTGTACGATAAATTAAAGCGCTTTGAGCAGATTATATTTGACGTCTTAGCCGTCAGCCTGGTTCTTTTTTACTCCTACGCTGCAGTCGTCAGTCCGGCGTCCACCCAGTACCATCGGGGAATCTACGTCATCATCACCTATGTGCTGGTGTTTTTGACCTATCAGTCCAAATCTGAAAAATGGCCGGGTTTGAACCCTGTTCTGCGGGCAGCCGACTACCTCTTGATCCTGCTATCCGTCTTTACCGTCGGATACTGGATACTTAATTTTGAAGCCATCAACTACCGGACCGGCGCTGAAACACCCTTTGACATGGCCGTTGCCATGATCGGGGTTCTCATCGGTATTGAACTGGCCCGGCGGGTGGTGGGCAATATTTTTGTTGTCATCGGTGTTCTGATGCTCGGCTATGGTGTTTACGGGGACTACTTTCCAGATATCGTTTCCCATGCCGGTGACACCTTTCCCGAATTATGCACCAGTATTTTTTATAAAAGCGATGGCGTGTTCGGCATCATGGCCAATGTCCTGGCCACTTACGTGATCCTTTTTGTTCTTTTCGGGGCGTTTCTGGAAAAATGCGGTGCCCAGAAATTTTTCATTGACTGGCCCCTGGCTGCCGTGGGCCATAAAATCGGCGGACCCGCCAAGGTGTCTGTCATCGCCAGCGGCCTTTTTGGTTCCATCTCCGGCAGCGCCATCGCCAATACCGTGTCCACCGGTGCATTTACCATCCCCATGATGAAAAAGGCCGGCTTCAGGCCTCACATTGCCGGCGGCATTGAACCGGCAGCTTCCATCGGCGGGATGTTCATGCCGCCGATCATGGGTGCCGGCGGATTCATCATGGCAGAACTGACCGGCGTGCCTTATTCCAGAATTATGTTGGTGGCCATTTTCCCTGCCATTATGTATTTTTTCAGCGTTTTTGTCATGGTCCACTATGAAGCTAAAAAGCACAATATCATCGGAGAAAAGTCCGAACACAGCGCCATGGAAATCCTGAAAAAAGAATGGGTGTATATCTTACCCCTGGTGATCATAACGATTTTTATGCTCACCGGCTATTCTCCGGGGTTTTCCGCTATTTTAGGACTTGCCACCTGTATTGCCGTCAGTTTTAAGGAAAAAGAAACCCGGATTGATCTGGCCCTAACCGTCATTATGGTGATTGTGGTTCTGGGCTCTTTTGTAAACAAGGCTTCAGACGGGACCCTTGTTTCAACAAACAGCCTGATAATACTGGGTTTTATTGGATATTTTATTATCATTTTTTTCCGGAAAAACCGGCGCGAGAACGTCGGATTTGAGCTGAAACAATTTGTGGAAGCGGCCAGGTCCGGCACGGAAAACAGCCTTAAAATCGGCGCCACCGTGGGTGTTATCGGCATTATCATCGGCGTGCTCACCTTTAGCGGATTGGTACTGACCTTTGCAGATATTGTCATCGAACTTGCGGGGGGCTCGCTGGTCTTAACCATACTTTTAATCGCACTGGCTTCCCTGGTTCTGGGCATGGGCGTTCCGGTTACCGCCGCCTATCTCATCACGGCCGTGGTGGCAGTACCTGCCCTGACCCACCTGGGTGTCAATGAAATCGCAGCCCACATGATTGTTTACTGGCTGTCCCAGGACTCCAATATCACGCCGCCGGTCTGCATTGCCGCCTTTGCCGGTGCTACCATCGCCAAAGCCAATATGTGGCGCACCGCCTTTTCATCCTTTAAATTTGCCAAGTTCCTGTATCTGGGGCCCTTTTTGTTCGGTTATGTCCCGGGTTTCTCCCTGGACGGAAGCGCCCTGGATATTATCAAGGCTTTCGTACTGATTATACTCGGAACCTGGGCATATTCCTGGATCTTAAGCGGCATTTGGTTTGGTCAGCTGAAAAATATTTTTAGAAAAGCACCGGCTAATTAATCCGCCCTGAAAAACAGCACATTCATGATTGAAAACAGCTTTTTGAGAACTGAAGTGTGCCAGTAAATCGAAGGCCTGGCGGATTAATTATTTTATACTGCGCATTTAGATATTTGAAATAAGCCACAAATTAACACGAATTTTTACGAAATTACTCCTTATTGTATCGCCTTAGAGGTATGAAAAATGGATCTTCCAAAAGTAGACGTAAAAAAAATTCTTTATGCAACCGATTTGTCGGAAAATGCACGCTATGCGTTTGCCTACGCGGTCAGCCTGGCCGATCTTTATAACGCAGCCATCACCTTTATTCATGTATTGCCCGAAGTTCCGAGTCGTTTAGACAAAAGTGTCATCGGATATATCAGTGAAGAGCGATGGGAAGAAATTAAATCCCAGAACGTTGAGGAAGCCAGGGAAGCAATTATCGGGAAAAGCCGCGATCACCTGGCCATCAAGGATGCGTTGCATCAATTCAGTGAAGATGTAAAGGAAGGCCGGGAAGGCGAGGGTTTTGTCACCGATGACATTATTGTCGTCCGGGGCAACCCGGTTGAGGAGATTTTAAAATATTCCGAAGAAAAAAACTGCGATCTGATCGTGATGGGAACCCACGGGCAAGGAACCCTGGCGGATGCCATGATTGGGAGTACGGCGCGGCGGGTATTGCGGCGGTCGGCGAAGCCGGTGCTGGTGGTTCGGCTACCCGAGGAAGATTGATTAGCTGATAAGTTCGTTAGTTGGTGAGCCTGCAAGTTGTTTTTAAAGATGAACGTCCAACATCGAACGCCCAACGTTGAACATCGAATAATGATGTCGCTCCGCTCCGGCCAAACAATCATAAGTTTGACTTAGGACACTACTGGATTGTGGGAGCGGCTTTCCAGCCGCGATTGCAGGATGCCGCAATAAAGCCAAATCGCGGCTGGAAAGCCGCTCCTACAACAAAGATATCTCGAAAAATCGTCAGCGTTCACCGAATCCTCAACTCATCTTCCGCCAGAGAAGAATCCGGCACAACTTCCACCGAACTCAAATCTAAACTGACTTCTTCAGCTTTTTGATATTCGCATTATTTAACCCCCGCATTTTGGAAATGCTGCGCGGATTTACCAGGATTGTCAGTGTGCCTTTGACCATTCCGTCCGATTCGATTGCCCTTACGACTTTATCCCAAAAGATTTCCGAATAGACCAGGTGGCCGAAGGCCGGATGATGGGGACCCGCCAGAACGGTTGATCCGTCCGCAAGATCATCGGTGGCCTGAAGCCCCATCCGGATGACCTCAATACCCTCCTGCTTAAATAGTCAGATAGGCCTTCTTTACCAGGGTAACGGCATCTTCCAGGGAAAGGGGCAGATATTCACCGGTTTTAAACAATTTTGCCAGTCGGCTGTTTGCAACCACCACCGTGGGGTATATGCGGGTGCAGTCAGGTTCCAGGTCTGCTATTTTACGGGCGGTGGCCAGAGACCGGGTTTTACTGTCTCCGGGCAAACCCACCATCATCTGCAACCCAACCCCTATCTGCCGCTCTTTTAGGGCTTTAACCGCCCGGATGGTATCTTGAGCACTGTGGCCCCTTCCGGCCAGCGCCAATACCCGATCATCCATTGACTGAACACCGAGCTCCACCATTGAGACCGGATAATCTTCAAGAGCGTCCAGGCATGCACCATCGATGGTGTCCGGGCGCGTGGAAAAGCGGATTCCGTCCACGGGTCCCTGGCTGACAAACCCAGCGGCCAGGTCGAGCCAGGATTTAATGTCTTCAAATTTCAATCCCAGAAAATTACCGCCGAAAAAAGCAATTTGGACGGGCTTCCTATTTTCGTTTCTATATTTTAAAAATTCATGGATTTGATTGCGAATTGTATCCGGCTCAACGGTCTCATGTTTTACACCTGTAATCGAAACCTGATTGCAGAATACGCATTGGTGAGGACAGCCGGCGTGGGGGAGGAAAATGGGGATAATGAAGGGACGGGTTCTTGTCACTGGTTGCTGGCCTCTGGTTCCTATGCGAGTTACGCGTTGCGTGTTACGGGGTGCGAGTTGCTGATTGCTGGTAAGAGCTTAGCTGTTATTTATAAGGGTGGACGCGGCTTACTGCAAGGAAATATAGGTATGCGCTTTAAAGTGTAAGGTATAAGGTCATGGGCAGAGGACGGAGGCTTTCGGATTTGTCTGTTTTTCGCCACGCAACCCGCAACTCGTAGCGCGCAACAGATACCAGAAACCAGCGACCAGTATCCTGCCTCAATCGTTTGCCTTGAGAATCTCCATTGCCTTTTGGGCGGCCTCCTGTTCAGCGGCCTTTTTATTTTTTCCGGTTCCCTGGGTTTCTATATCGAGTACCTTTAATTCTACCCAGAAGGTTTTATCATGATCCGGGCCGTCTTCCCGGATGACTGTGTAATTCGGCATTGCCCCGTGACCGACCTGGACCATTTCCTGCAGCTGGCTTTTATAGTCATAATTATTGGTGGTTGAATGCAAACGATCCATCAATGGCAAGAAGTTTGTCTCGATAAATTTGAAGGCCGCATCGAATCCGCCATCCAGGTAGACTGAGGCAACCAGGGCTTCATAGGTATCGGCCAGGATGGAATTTTTTTCCCGGCCGTGGGTTTGAATTTCTCCTTTTCCAAGCAGAATATAGGTGCCCAGTTCAAATGAACCTGCCATTTTTGCAAGTTGGGATTCATTGACCAGATTGGCACGCCTCCGGGAGAGCTCTCCCTCTTTCACCTCGGGATAGCGGCGCATAAGAATGTGGCCGACAATCAGGTTCAAGACCGCGTCTCCGAGAAATTCGAGCCGTTCATTGTCTTGCAGATTCTGATTCGCCCGCTCATTAACGTAAGAACTGTGCCTTAAAGCTTCCTGCAGCAGGTCTTTATTGTTGAATTCGTATTGCAAGTGCTGCTCTATGCCCGAAGAATCCTTGGCTTCCATAAAAGTACCTTATAATAATACCGGAACCTTAGCTCTAAAATCGTTAAGTCACCAGGTAGGTGTTTACACGTTTGTTAAAAGATGAACGTCCAACGTCGAACATCGAATAAGGATGTCGTTTCACTCCGCGTGTTAATTTTTCGCGTCTGTAAAATCTGATTTTTCACCTATTCCATTTCAACGTTCGATGTTCATTTTTTAGGCGCCTACCATCATAAAGGTTTGGATTTATGATGCTTGATTAATTTCTTGTACAACTCATAGGAAACGGCCAGATTGCCTTTACCTGAACCCATTTCGATGTCAGGGTGAATGCTGCCGTGAAAATCAGTTCCGCCGGTCATCAGCAAATCATGGCGCTGTGCCAGCTCGTTAAAAAGGCGGGTTTGATCTGCAGTATGCTCCGGATAATATACTTCCACACCCTGGATTCCCATCCGCTTTAATTGGCCGATCAGCGCATCAAATTGTTTATCACTTTCACACTCCAGCAGACCCGGATGGGCCAATACCGGAGTGCCGCCGGCCCCCAGTATGGCGTCAATGGCGTGGGAACAGTTGACGCGATATTTATCCACATAAGCCGGTTTGTCTGCGCCCAAAAATTGATCAAAGGCTTCATCAATCGATGCAACCACACCTTTTGAGATCATCATTTGCGCAATGTGCGGTCGTCCCAGCTGGGCGTCTCCTGCTAATTCACGAACCTCGTCCAGGCCGATTGAGATTCCCAATTCATTTAAACGATTAATAATTGCCGGATTGCGGTTTTTTCTGGCCACCTGGAGTTTTTCAAGGGTTTGATTCAATTTTGAATCATCAAGGCGGATCGAATAACCCAACAAATGGAAACTGCCGGTGTGGTGATAGATCGGAGGGGGGGCCGCACTGACTTCTACGCCGGTCAGGAATTCAAGAGGGGCAGGGATGCCGCTGCTTAACGCTTCGCTTGAACCGGCCAGCGTATCGTGGTCCGTGATTGCGATGGCCTTTAGCTTGAGTTTTATGGCATGGGCAACGATTTCCGATGGTGTAAATGTGCCATCGGACGCCGTCGTATGAATGTGAAGATCGATCCCCACATGCTGGCTATAATCCAAGGGCTTTCTCTAAAGCCTCCTCTTTGGATTTACAATCAATGCATTGCGTGGTTACGGGCCTGGCTTTCAGCCTTTTAAGCGTGATATCCTCGCCGCAGGAGTCACAAACCCCGTAGGTATCATTTTCAATGCGATCCAGGGCGGCCTTGATCTTTTTGATCAATTTGGCCTCACGGTCACGGATTCGGAGCATAAAATTGCGGTCTGCTTCAAGGGCTGCCCGATCCGTTGGATCCGGAAAATTCTCCTTGGTTTCGGTCATACCGGAGACGGTGTTGTCTGCCTGGTTTAAAAGTTCCTCAAGCCGTTCGGTGAGATATTTTTTAAAAAATTCTTTATCTTTCTTCTTCATGATCAGACCTCATGAATTCCCCATTTTTTGCATCTCTAAAAATGGAATTAAGTAGCACAACCTAAAATCCTTGTAAAGAGTAAAAATTGAAGTCCCGCAAAAAACAGAAAAGCAGGGTTTTATGCCGATAGTTTGTATTTAGTGTTTAGTATTCTAACATGCCGAAATAGTATAATTATTTTATACTAAACACCAAATACAAAATACGAAACACTAATGAATTCGCTTTCTGCGAATTCATTAATATTTTTTTAAAAATTTTTCAAGCTGTTGCATGTTGGCGACGTTGTAAATTTTGGCCGGATAATCCCGGGGCAGTATTTTTTTTAACAGCCCCGCAAGGACCCTGCCGGGGCCGACTTCAACAAAGATCTCCACATTTTTTTCCATCAGCTTGTTAATGGTGTCATACCAGCGAACGGGGCTGCATAGCTGGCGGCCCATTGTCTCCTTAATTTCGACGGGGTCCTCGGAACTATCGGCGGTGACATTTAGTAGTATTGATTTTTCAGGCGTATTAAAATCAGCGCTATCAAGATATGCTTTGAATTCTTCTTCGGCACCTTTAATCAGTTCACTGTGCCAGGCGCCGCTTACTTTCAGCGGAATAGACTTGGCACCTTGGGCAATGGCCAGAGAAGACGCTTTCTCCACCGCTTCCGGGGCCCCGGTAATGACGATCTGCAGTTCGGTGTTTTGATTGGCAACCGATACGAGCCCGTCTTTTTGGACCTCGGCCACCAGGTCGGCAACCGTATCGATGGGCAGTCCCACGATCGCATGCATCGCCCCGTGATTCCGGGTCGCTTCCCGGTGCATCAGCTTGCCTCTTTTAAAAACCAGCCGGGCCGTGTCTTCTTTTGAGATGACGCCGCCTGCTGACAGCGCACTGTATTCACCCAGACTGTGGCCGGCGCAATAGTGAAATTCGACATTTTCTTTCTCGATCACCGCCAGGCAGGCCAGATTCACCGCCGTTACGGCCGGCTGCAGATTAACCGTCATGGTCAATTCTTCGATCGGACCTTTAAAACATAGCCTAGATATATTGATGCGGGAAATTTCCTCGGTCATATCAAAAATATCCCGGACGATATCGTATTCGCGGTAAAATTCTTCTCCCATTCCCACACTCTGGGAGCCCTGCCCGGGGAATAAAAAGGCTGTTTTTGTCATGCTATTTCCTCCAATTTCTGGTCCCTTAGCAAAAAAATCAGAAGCCGCCGACCAGAAGCCAGCGACCAGTAACGAGTGGCCAGCATCCAGCAGTTATTCATCCAATTTAAATAGTTTTCTGACGGTGTCGATATGCCTTGACTTACCACCGGGCATATTGTCTTTTTTTAGGAACACCGTCGGGTCATGCATGATTTTATTGATAAGCGCGTCGGCCATTTTTTGAATCGCCGCGGCGCTTGATTCCGGTATTTTGTTGGACTGCAACGTTTTCTTGATTTCGGTTTCAGCAATGGACTCCAGTTTACTTCTCAATGCCACAATGGTGGGCACCACTTCTAAACTGGCATACCACTCCCGAAAACGAATGACAGCCTCATCAACGATTCTTTCGCCTTTGATGGCCTCGCGTTGACGATCTTCAATGTTTTCATCGATAACGCCCTGCAGATCATCAATATCGTATACATAGGAATTGGTCAGACGGTTCACCATGGGGTCGATATCCCGGGGCACGGCAATGTCGATAAAGAAGATAGGGCGATTGCGCCGTATTCGAATAACGCCTTTGACCTGATCCCGGGTGATAACATATTCCGATGAACCTGTTGAACTGATAATGATGTCGACAAGTTTCAGGGAATCGGCTATCTCCTCAAATCGGATGGGCTGGCCGTTAAACCGGCGGGCCAGCGCAACACCATTTTCAAAGGTGCGGTTGGCCACATAAATCTTGCCCGCCTTATTGCGGATAAGATGCTCCACAGCCAGTTCAGCCATCTCGCCGGCGCCTACCAAAAGCACATTCTTTCCTTCAAGGGATCCGAATATTTTCCGCCCCAGCTCTACGGCGGCATAACTGATGGAGACGGCATGGTCGCCAATGCCTGTTTCGGTGCGGATTCGTTTGGCCACAAAAAATGTCCGGTGCAAAAGGCGATTTATAATAACACCGGATGCCTTGGCCTTTGAAGCCATGCGGTAGGCCTCTTTTACCTGGCCGAGAATCTGGGGCTCTCCGACCACCATGGAGTCTAAGCTGGATGCGACTCTGAAAATATGGCGAACAGCTTCATCACCTTCATAAAGGTAAAGGGAATCCTCAAATTCTTCGCGCGGAATTTTGTTAGCCTCGGCAATATAGTCCTTGGTTGCATCAATGGCCTCAGCCTTATTGGCGGTCACCACCAGCACCTCAACCCGGTTGCAGGTAGAAAAAAGAAGGACTTCCCGGATATGGGAGTTGAGGGAAAGTTCCCGGAGGGCATTTTTCGACTCGTCCTGCGTGAAGGCAATACACTCCCGTAACTCCACCGGAGCCGTTTTGTGGTTGATGCCTATGAGGAACATTTCGTTCATATAAGAAAAAAATTCAAGCGTTTAGGGCGCTAATAATATATCTAATATAAATCAAAAAGGTTTCAGGTGTCAGATGTCAGGTGTCAGGTGAGTGGACAGAAAATACTGACACCTGAACACTGAAACCTTTATCTGGTGAACTCCCCATGATGCCCCTCCAGCAGCAGGTTGACACCGAGGAAGGTAAAAATAAGCACGCCAAAGCCGATGATGGCCATTATGGCCGATTTTCGACCCCGCCAGCCCACTGTCAGTCTTTCATGCAGTAGGACGGCATAAAATATCCAGGTGATGGCAGACCAGACTTCTTTGGGGTCCCAACTCCAGAATCTTCCCCAGTAGGATTTGGCATACACCAGGCCGGTAATCAGTCCCAAGGTGAGCAGGGAGAATCCCACCACGATGCAGGCATATCCGCTGGAGTCTAACAGGTCCAGTGACGGTAAACGCTTAAAAAAGAACCGGTGCTGTTTGGTTTTAATGGCATTTTCCTGAATGAGGTACAGCACCCCCAGCCCGGCGGCCAGTGTAAAAAAGGCCTCGCCGAAAAAAATGGCCATCACGTGGGAGATCAACCAGAAGTTTTTAAATATTTTAATTGTCTGATACGGTTCGCTGGAAACCAGAGTGGCCAATACCACAATCAGTGAAATCGTTGGAGCGGCAAATATACCCAATATTTTTAAATTAAATTTGTATTGAAATATCAGAAACCCACCCGCAACGGCCCAACCTGCCAGTGAAAGGGTTTCCCGTAGGTTCCCGACGGGCAAATGACCGCTTTTTGCAAAACCAAAGACAATGGTTGCCGTGTGACAGACAAACCCGGCCAGAATGAGATAATATCCGATCCGTTGGGCATAATCTTTTTGAAGAAACAAAAAAACAAAATAGGCCACGGTGCTGAGCATGTAGAACAGAATCGTAATAATGATCAAAAGTTCCATTTTCCTGCCTTGGTCGGGTTCACAGGTTCAAAGGTTAACAAATATAAATTTTACGCTACAATGATGTCTTATAAAGTAGGGCGGGCCTCCGTGCCCGCCGGATTCAGTTCATTTTTTATATGGCAAAATCAGGTCGGCGCAGAGGCCGACCCTACAGTGAACCTCTGAACCGTTGAACGTTGAACCCTGAACCTATTCACGTTACATCAACTCTTCAAATTTATAACCTTCGCCTAAAATGTCAAACAACAACGCGTTGATATCATCAGTTTTATTTTCTTGGATCATCCCGATCAGGTCGCTGTTTAACAGTTGCTCAAAAAGAGGTTTATGGGCTTCGGGCTCGTGGGCCTGCCGTAAAAGATTTCTGCGAATGGCGCCCATGAGCCGCAAGAGCGTACCGTATTCTTCCCCAAACTGATTTTCAAGGCTTTTGCGCAGCTTTTTGGCCAGGGCCGGGCTTTTTCCGGAGGTTGAAATGGTAATGACCAAATCATCCCGATGAACAATCGAAGGGAGTATGAAATTACACACCTCCGGACGATCGGCAATATTGCAAAGGGTATTGAGCCGGTCCGCATCGCCGCTGATCTGTCGGTTTAACTTCTCATCGTTGGTGGCACCGATGACGAGAAACATGCCGTTGAGGTCGTCGGATTGGTAGGGTCGCTTTTCGAGTATAATTTCGCCCGATGTTGCCAGATCACGCAGCTGCCGGGAGGCTTCCAGACTGACGACTGTCACCCGGGCACCACAGGCCAGCAATGTTCTGACTTTGCGGGTTCCAACCCCACCGCCACCGACTACCAGGACGTTGCGATTATTGATGTCTAAGTGTACGGGATAATATTTCATTTAACAAAATTTCCGGGTTTAAGTTGTTTTCAATTTGTAACCTACTGTCACTGGTTCCTTGTTTCTGGTCACTGGTCGATGGTTCAGCACGGAGGCCGACCCGTGATCGGTGGCATTTGCATCAGGAACAATCGTCCAACGACCAGCGGTCAGCAACCAGAGACCAGCAGCCAGAGACCAGAAGCCAGCAACCAGCCGCCAGCAACCAGAATCAAGAACCAATTTCAATTTCCATCAGATCTTCCGCCAGCACCAGCGGGCCGTCATAGGTCTTGCGGCATTCCTGCTCGATATCTGCTTGGTCACATTCCGGGTAAAAATGGGTCAGAACCAATTTTTTGACACCCGCCCGGGTGGCGATATCACCTGCCAGCGAGGGCGTCAGATGGCCTTTCACACGAAAATCATCCGGCAATGCGGACTCGCAGATCAGTAGGTCCGCATCTTTTGAAAGGGCGATAAGATTTTCGCTGGTGTCCGTATCGCCGCTATAAACAACGGAATGCCCCCCGGGACCGGTAACCCGATAGGCAATGCTCTCCGGGCTGTGTTCGACCGGAGCGGACTGAACGGTAAAATCCTTCAGCCGCAGCAAATCGGCAGATCCGGTGTTCATCTGAATGATTTCCACCAATCCCGGATCCAGTTCAATCCATTGGCCGTATACAGTTTTAAGTCCTGTAAAAAAATCTTCAAAGCCCACCCCGGCGACGAGGGTCAAAACCGTTTGGCGTTGACCCTTATCCGGGTATTTGGTTGCAAATAAAAAAGGCACCAACTCGGCGGTGTGGTCCGGGTGAAAGTGACTGTAAAAAATATAGTCCACATCGAAAATGGTGGTGTTGGCTCTCAAAAGCCGGCGCATGGTACCCGGGCCCGAATCAAACAGCAATTTGGTGTCCCCCACCACCAGCATAATTGAACACGAACTTCGTTCAAGGGAAGGAACGCAAGTGCCGGATCCAAGAACAGTTAAGGCTATTTCTGGTTTTTCAACAGGCATTCGGTCAATTTTATATCAATTCCGGGGATTAAACAATTCGGTAAGCTGGGTGAAACTGTCTCAAATGGTTTTTTATTTGCTGAGGCCTTGAAGCCGCTTCTATTTATTACCCGCACGGCGTTCAACCCGGTTAATCAACCATCTTAAAAACCTCTGATGGTCCTGGTGGTCGATATGCTCGGGCAATTCGGACAGCGGCATTTCTGCACGTGCCATGTTTCGGTGGCCGCCGGCTGAGCCGAATTTACCGAAGCTTTTTTGGGCCACGTTACCGGCATTTTTTCGAATGCCGTCGTTTCTGAAAATAACAATCAGCTTTTTATCACAGGTGCCGGAGACAATACTCCAGCTGACTGAAATTATTCGCATAAAAAAATCAGCTATAATGACACAGACATCCGGATTAACCACCGGTCCCAGGTGAACGTAGGCACGCCCCTTTCGCAACCGCATGACATTCAACGCGGTTTTAAAATATTTCAAAAAACTGAGTCTGAGATCGGCTTTCTCGATTCTACGGGCCAGATGCATATTTGCGTGACGAAAAAGATATTGAAATGCCCGGACATCCTCGATTACGGTCTGTCCTTTAAATGAATTGGTATCTATTTTAATGGCCTGAAACAGACCGGTGGCCAGTTTTACCGACGGTTTTATCCTGGCTGCCCGCAGGTATTCAGTCAGGATGGTCGCTGTGGCGCCATAGTTGGGCCGAATGTCAACAAACGGCGCCTTAGGCTTTGAATCCGGGTGATGGTCGATGATAACATCAGGCTTGAGTTGGGCCATGAATTCATTGTGGTCGGGCTGGGAATCGACGATGACGAATTTGGTGTACTTATCTGAATTGATTTGACCAAAGGGAATCGTGGTCACATCCAGCAGTCGCAACATCGCCCGGTTATCCGGGCGGTTGATGGTATTGACATTGGAAATGGTGACATTTAAAACCCGTCGCCACAGTAATCGACTGACGGCCATGGCACTGCCGATGGCGTCTGGATCGGCATTGATCACAACCAGGACGTGGTCATGGCCCTCGAATTGATCGTAAAAGCGGCGCAATTTTTCAGGAGCTGATTTTGGCATATGATATGAATCCAGGGTATTATCCCGAGCAATGTTACGACGAGATGGACTAGGATTACAATAAAAATATAAAAAAACGCGTTTGGGGTACGGGTTGCGCGTTTCGGGGTACGGGTTGCGGTTGCGGGGGGGGGGGAGGGGGCATGTGCAGAATTTAAGCTAAAAACCTCTGAATTTATTTATAATTCATGATTGTATCTTGTGGGAGCGGCTTTTCAGCCACGATAAACGCTGTTTCTGGCATTTCTAGGGAATGAAGCCCCCTTCTACCCATTTATACTCGCAACCCTTATCGCGAACCGCGTAACACGCAACGCACACCCCGTAACCCGCATTCGCAACGCTTAATTTTTTGTCAAACGGTCTTGAAGACGATTCGATCCCCTTCGATATCCGCTTCAACCCGATCCCCGTCGACAATATTGCCTTTAAGAATATCCATGGAAAGCTGATTTTCGATGGTTTGCTGGATCACCCGCTTCAGCGGTCGAGCGCCGTAAATCGGATCGTAGCCTTTTTCGGAAATAAATGACATGGCAGCTTCCGATAAAATCAGGTCAATATTTCTAGCCGCCAGCCGATCACGGAGGGTTTTGACTTGGATGTTCACAATTTCTATAAGTTGCTCCCGTGTCAGATTTTTAAAAATGATGGTTTCATCGATTCGGTTTAAAAATTCTGGTTTGAAATGGGCCCGCAGGGCTTCGGTCACCCGTTTTGCCATTTCTTCCCGGTTGCTGACGGCCAACTCCTGAATCCACTGGCTGCCGATATTTGATGTCATGATCACAATGGTATTTTTGAAATCCACTGTCCGTCCCTGGCCGTCGGTCATGCGCCCATCATCCAAAATTTGCAGCAGGGCGTTGAAAACCTCCGGGTGGGCCTTTTCAATTTCATCAAAAAGCACCACCGAATAGGGACGCCTGCGAACGGCCTCGGTGAGGTATCCGCCTTCCTCGTACCCGACATAGCCCGGCGGCGCTCCGATGAGGCGGGCCACGGCATGCTTTTCAATAAATTCGGACATATCGATGCGCACCATGGCCTGCTCACTGTCGAAAATGAAGGCTGCCAGGGCTTTGGCCAGTTCGGTTTTGCCGACACCGGTCGGTCCCATAAAAATAAATGAGCCGATGGGGCGGTTGGGATCCTGCAGACCTGAGCGTGCCCTTCGCACGGCATTGGAGACGGCCTCCACGGCCTCGCTTTGGCCGATCACCCGTTTGTGCAGGCGTTCTTCCATGTGCACCAGCTTTTCCTTTTCGCCCTCGAGCATTTTGCTCACCGGAATTCCGGTCCAGCGGGATATCACTTCCGCCACATCTTCATCGTCGACTTCCTCTTTGAGCATCTTGCTGTTGGTTTGGAGTTCAGAAAGTTTGCGATTGGTTTCTTCCAGGCGGTTTTCAAGTTCGGCGACCTTGCTGTAGCGGATCTCGGCCACCCGGGCCAGATTGCCCTCCCGCTCTGCCAGCTGAGCTTCGGTGTTCAGCTTTTCCTGTTCTTCTTTAATCGTGCGAATGCCCTGGATTATGTCTTTTTCATTTTGCCAGTGGCCTTTCATCCCCGTCAGGACGTCTTTCATATCGGCCAGTTCGGCATCGAGTTTCTTCAGCCGTTCCCTGGACCCGGAATCGGATTCCTTTTTCAAGGCCTGGCGCTCAATTTCAGCCTGGGTGATCCTTCTTTGAATTTCATCAATTTCCGCCGGCATGCTGTCAATTTCAATGCGCAGTTTGGACGCACATTCATCAATCAGGTCAATGGCCTTGTCCGGCAAAAAGCGGTCT
The DNA here is from genome assembly GCA_963766255.1 of uncultured delta proteobacterium. GTDB lineage: Bacteria > Desulfobacterota > Desulfobacteria > Desulfobacterales > JAFDCJ01 > JAFDCJ01. The sequence goes on along the minus strand of CAVXZZ010000023.1, from coordinate 3,849 downwards.
GAAATATACCGATCGGAAAGTGTGGCGGCCGCTACAATGGCCGAATCCTTGATCCGGACCCCGTGGTGCACCTCGTACTTTTCCTTTAGGCCCCTCAGAATCGATATGGTGTCTTCCACCGTGGGTTCATTGACCTTGACGGGCTGAAAACGCCTTTCCAGAGCTGCGTCCTTTTCGATATATTTGCGATATTCGTTTAAAGTTGTGGCCCCCACACATCGCAGGGTGCCCCTGGCCAAAGGCGGCTTGAGCATGTTGGAAGCATCCATTGCCCCTTCGGCGGCACCGGCCCCCACCACGGTGTGCAGCTCATCGATAAACAGGATGATTTCTCCTTCGGCACTTTCAACTTCCTTTAAAACGGCCTTGAGGCGGTCCTCAAACTCGCCCCGGTATTTGGCACCGGCGATCAGCGCACCCATGTCCAGCGCCATCAGGCGCCTGTTTTTCAAGGACTCGGATACGTCACCGGCCACAATACGCTGGGCCAACCCTTCGATGATGGCGGTTTTCCCGACCCCGGCTCTCCGATCAGCACGGGATTGTTTTTGGTCCGCCTGGAAAGCACCTGGACGATGCGCCGGATTTCCTCATCCCGGCCGATCACTGGATCCACCTTGCCCTGGCGGGCCAGATCCGTCATGTCCCGGCAGAATTTTTCCAGGGCCTGGTATTTTTCCTCCGGATTCGGATCGGTGATCCGCTGATTGCCCCGAATATCCAGCAGCACTTTTAGGATCGAATCCCGGGTGATGCCGTTGCGGGCTAAAATGGCTGCGGCCTCACCGGCTTTTTCATCGGAAATGGCCAGAAAAATATGCTCGATGCTGACGTATTCGTCCTTCATTTTGGTGGCTTCGGCAATGGCCGCCTCCAAAACAACTTTTGACCGGCCCGACAGATACGCCTCTCCCATCCCGCCACCGCTGACGCTGGGCAATTTTTCAACAGCAGCGGTAGCTTCGCCGGCAATGCCTCCGGGGGAAGCCCCCAGTTTGCGCAGCATGGCATTGGCGATTCCATCGGCCTCCTGGAGCATTCCCGCCAGCAGGTGCTCGGGTTCAATTAGCTGGTTGCCATAGCGGGATGCCAGGCTTTGGGCCTCTTGAATCAGCTCCTGAGATTTTATGGTGAATTTGTCAAATCGCATTCTCTCCCCCCTGTAAAATGCTAAATTGGTCTAAATTTTGCATAAAAGATAAACACAATCTTAAGTCTGTCAAATAGCCGGTTACCAGGGAAACAGGCATGCAGATGACTCCTGGAACCGCATTCAGCAATGGTTTAACTTAAATTAGAAGTGGTTACATAATCACTGGTAAGATTTACCTGCCCCCGGCTGGCGGACTATGTCCTGCTGGATCTGGGCGCTGGCTCTACAACACCCTTGATTTCTTCCGTCTGGCGCCCCGCGGCATTATGGTCACCACCCCGGAACCGCCTGCGGTGATGGGCATGTTGGTATTTCTTAAGAATTTTTTGCTGCGGGCCATCGAAAGAAAAATGGTCCGCCATTATGGCGTGCGCAACATGCTGCGCGAAATGTATAAGCAACCCATGGAATCGCAAACCCTGTCGATCAAAGAAGTACACCAGAAAATCATTGACGAAGATCCGGAGGCCGGGGATATCGTCGGCCGTGTTTATCAATATTTCCGTCCGCGCATTGTCATCAACATGGGTGAAAACCCGGGTGACGCCCAAATGGCCGCCAAAATCAGCCAGACCATGGGTGGCATTTTGTCCATCGAAGCCGATTACTTTGGTTTTGTCTACAAAGACCGGGCGGTGGTGTCATCCATCCGCAAGCGCGAACCGTTTTTTCGGCAGACCGCCACTCCCGCTTAACAGAGTGGGTTATAACTCAAAAATGCTCGCAATTTCTGCCTGTCATGCCGGGCTTGATCCGGCATCCAGTAGTATAACGCGTTGAAAAAGTACTGGATTCCGGGTCAAGCCCGGAATGACGAAAATATGAATAGACGGGGTTTGTCAATTGCGACGCAGTCTGCTGCGCGGGAATGACCAAAACGTTCACAGCAATATCCATACAGAATTGGCAGCATTGCAAAATTATCAAAAAATATCATTGGCTTGCGCCCTAGCTTATTCCCTTTTCGGCACCATCGCCTCTTTTTTAAGCCAGGGCATGAAAGGACCCTACGGCCTCATGTTAGCCGCTGTCTTCATATTCTCCTTCTTCTCGTTTTCATTAATTACATACTTAATTAGAAGGGTTCCTGCTAAAACTGTAAATTAAAAAAGACGGGACGATGCTAGATTTAGGCAAAAAAATGGTTATTTAAATTCGGCATTTTCGTTTTATATGAATAGAAGAACATTTCTAAAATTTGCTCTATATGCTGGAGCAACCGCTCTTTTAGGGAGCTACACGGTATTAATCGAAAGAAATATTGTTCTAGTTAATCGATACAAGATTCCGATCGCTAATTTGCCGCCTTCATTGTCACTGGTACTAAGTGGTCATACGCACGGTGGCCAGGTTGTAGTTCCCTTTTTGGGCCCCCCGGTGTTACCCGTGAAAAACAAGGACTATTCCAGTGGTCTTATATCCACACCGAGAACGCAATTGTTTATCAGTCGCGGAATTGGTTGGGCCATCTACCTGGTAAGATTTAATTGCTATCCAGAAATCGCAGTATTGGAACTTGTAAGCCCGAAACTAATTGTATCAGCGGGATGGAGCTTACCCGAAAAGATAGGCGGTGTGCGTAAAGTTCAGAGATTCACCTGGCCTGTCAGGCCAGCGGCTTATCCCGGGACGTCAGCTTAAGCCGCTATTTGAAAATAGGATACATCACTTGTTTAGACTTCTTAATGACACAATCACTTTTTTTCGTAAGAATATATTTCCAATTTCCATTCTTACTTTATTTATTGAGTTCCCGTATATATTAATTATTAATTTTAGATATTTTACTGAGCTTCCGCCCATAATTTCATCCTGTTACTGCTTCCTTATCGTCTATGATAATTATCCGGCAGTGGATGCACTCAAAGAAAGTTATCGCATCACCGAGGGCTGCACCTGGCAAATAGCCAATCCCTTTTTGTTGATAGGTATTCCCATTGCTGCTGCCAGTGTTTTGATTCAAGAATTTCTAATATCAGTCGGACTTTATAATATTGTTTTTGGCACTATCCTTAAGATGTCAGCGCTGCCCATCGGTGCTCAGGTCAAGATGGGGGAGGAGATCGGAAAAACGGGCAATACCGGCAAGATGGGCAAAAGGGTCCGCCGAGATGCATTGCATTTTGCCATTCTCTACAGTGTGTCCCCTGAATGGTCTAATGATGTTGTGGTCGTGACGCCAAAAGATGGCTACTTTATGGACCCCAATGCACTATACCATCTTCAGCCACCCTATGACTCTCAATCCCTGGTGAAGTTGGAGGATCAAAAAAAAGTCTCCGTGCCTTATATGACGGCTGACGGCATGCTGGTGCCGGCCGGCACAAAATGCATCTGGCCCTATGTTTGTAAACTACGTTAGACAATATAGCCGTTTTTCAGATAAAGAAAAGAAATACAAAAAGGATTGGCTCCCGGTGAATACTACCTGTTTAAAGCACCATTTGTCACACCGGATGGCGGCAATGAATGGATGTGGGTTGAGGTCATATCGTGGGAAAGTGCAGACGAAATCGTTGGACTATTAAAAAACCAGCCTTACAACATACCGGGGCTTAAAGCTGGGGCAGAAGTAACCATCAACGCCGGTGAAATTTTTGACTATATCCACAGGCTTCCGGATGGAAAATCGGAGGGTATTGAAACCGGTGCACTCATCCAGAAGTATTCCCAATAACACTCGAATAAGGGTATTA
>CAVXZZ010000022.1:0-152206 GCA_963766255.1 uncultured delta proteobacterium | reverse complement strand
GTATTTATTGACAACGGTATAGGAGGTCTCATCCATGCGCCGCTCGTTTTCCAGTACCGTCATTTCCTCGAAGGATTCTTTTGGCTGGGGAAGACTGTGCCGCTGGTTGCAGGCCTGTTCGCACTTGCGACAACCCACACACAGGGTGGTATCAACCAGGCAGCCATTTGGATTTTCCAAAGGTGACGGTGCCTCGGTGGCATGGGACGCCTGGTCGGGTTTGATGAGTGACGCAGCGGCCATTGCCCCTGAGATTTTTAAAAAATGCCTTCTATTAATTTCCATGGCTTTCCCCTTCTAATCCCCTATCCCTTTTGGATTGAGAACCGATATACATTGCCTTCTTTTTGCTGATTAATCAGCGTGTCCTGGGAGCGGTTTACGATCATAGTGATACTGGCCGCCACATCCGGATCCTGGGTTAATACTTCCAAAACCTCGCAAGCACACATGCCATTTAACGCACTTTTGAATTTGAGCAGGCAGACTGGCCATGTGACTCCGACCAGATTCAGTTTTGGGATAAATGTCATCTTTTTACCCGACTGGAAATTCTTTATGGTTTTGGTTGCCTGCCAATGGACATAGCAACAGTCGTGCCTAAAATGGTTGATTCCTAATAATTCATAACCTATTGAATTTAATGTTTTATTTTTTCTATATTTTTCTTGCCACCAAAAAGTGTTTAATGGTATTTAAGCAGGTGTTTAAACAATTAAACATATATTTAAACACTGAGGGTGGTTTAAATGCATGAACTGGAAATCAATCGCTACTGGAAAAAAATTGTCGGCACCATGAACGAGGGTCTGATGCTGGTCGGACCGGATGGAACCATTGTCATGGTCAACAAGGCCTTCGAAGAACTAACCGGTTATGCCGCCGATGAGGTGGTTGGCCGACTATGCACCCTGCTAGAATGCGATGCCTGCGAGGGCACGATGAAAGCTTCTGCGCGCAGGTGGTGCAAATTGTTTGAAGAGGGCCAGGTAATCAAATGCCGCTGCCATCTGCTGAAAAAAGACGGCACCTATGTATCGGCGCTCAAAAATGCTTCGGTTTTAAAGGATGACAACGGGGTGCACCTGGGGGCGGTGGAAGTTCTGACAGACCTGTCCGAACTCGACAGGCTCGATCAGAAATTGGAACTTTTGTCGCGCCAGCTTGGCGAAGAGGATGGATTTCACGGTATTATCGGCAAATCCCCCATCATGCAAAAGGTATTTGACGTCATTCAAAAAGCGGCCAGAAGTGAAGCGCCGGTCATCATTTATGGTGAAAGCGGCACCGGCAAGGAGCTGGTTGCCCGGATCATTCACCAGTTGGGCGGCCGCCAAGACGGCCCCTTCGTTCAGTTCAATTGTGCCGCCTTAAACGAATCACTCCTGGAAAGTGAGCTGTTCGGTCACATCAAGGGCGCGTTTACCGGGGCCTATCGCCATCGCAAAGGGCGGTTTGAAGCAGCCAACGGAGGAGACATCTTTTTGGATGAAATCGGTGATGTGCCCCTGTCGATCCAGGTTAAATTGCTCCGCGTCCTTGAAACCAAGAAATTCGAGCACGTTGGAGATGATCGACCCACCTCTGTGAATGTTCGTATTATAACGGCCACCAATAAAAACCTGGAGGAATTAATCGAACAAAAGCAATTTCGCGATGATCTTTTTTTCCGTATCAATGTTTTCCCGATACATCTGCCGCCGCTTAGGAAGAGATCAGACGATATCCCCTTATTGGTCAATACATTTATTCGCCGCATGCGTTCAAGAACCGGAAAAAATATCTCCAGATTGACACCGGCCGCAATGCAACGCTTTATGGAATATCCCTGGCCCGGAAACGTCAGGGAACTGAAAAGTGCCCTGGAATTTGCCTTTGTTCTGGCCGAGGGGGACGTAATTGATCTCGATCAGTTACCGCCCAAAATAGTCGAATCTGAACAAAGGCACCTGAATGCCCACGGCCAGGAACCGACAGAAAAATCGCCGACGTTTTTATCCGGTTCAGGCGACACCCCTGAAAAGCAAGCCTTAATTGAAGCCTTGAAAAAAACCAACGGAAATCAATCCCAGGCCGCCCGCATCCTGGGAATAAACCGGGTAACAGTTTGGAACCGTATGAAAAAATACGGTATCGACTTAAAGAAGGTATTGACGACCTGAATTAGCACCCATGGATGAATTCCGGTGCATCCGTGGGCCGGAAAAAGCCCTGGTCCTTTTCGAATATATTCGATTTAATGCCCGCTGTTGTGCAAGCAAGGGAAGACATATCATCTCAATCAACAATGGAGGTCTCAGTGAAAATTATAGATGACGCACAAGAAGAAGGTCGCACCACCCTGACAGAATACGAATCTAAACAGATCCTTGCCGCATACGACCTGCCCGTCACCCGTGAGGTGTTGGTCAGCAGCATGGAGGACCTTCTAACGGCCGCCGCACAAATCGGTTACCCCCTGGTTATCAAGGGGAGCTCGGCGGAAATTGCTCACAAGACCGAAACGGGTCTGATCCGGGTTGACGTGAGAAACGATGAAGAGGCTACCGTAGCGTTCAGGGAAATCAGGGCCGCCATGAACGGGGCCGGAGACGGCGCGGTTCTGGTACAGCAGATGATCAAGGGAAAGCGTGAGCTGGTGGTGGGGCTGACCCGTGACGACCAGTTCGGACCCTGTGTCATGTTTGGCCTGGGGGGCATATTTACCGAAGTTTTAAAAGACACGGTGTTTCGGGTGGCACCGCTGGAAAAGCAGGATGCCTTTGATATGATGCATGAAATCAGGGCCAGCAAGATCCTGGAAGCAATCCGCGGAATGGCAGCCGTGGATAAAGATATGCTGGCAGAAATGTTGATAACGGTGGGAAGAATCGGGATTGAAAATGATCGGATTAAAGAAATCGACATCAATCCGCTAATTATTTCCGGCGGCAAACCCGTGGCGGTGGATGCCCTGATCGTCCTGCAGCAATCATGAAACCGGTTGTCAGACCCGATGGGTTAAGATAAATCTGCCTATCGATTGTCTTTCACCAGCCTGTCGCCGGAGGGCCCGATCATTTTGGTGAGCTCGTGGGTTTCAAATTCAAGATACTCATACAGCTCTTTCAATGAAAAGCCTATCAGCCGCTTGATGCACCTCAGGGAACGGGCCGGTTTGCAGGCATATTCTTCGGCTTTTTTCATTGCAGCTTCACGCAGATCATTTAAAGCAACAACCCTGTCGACCAGCCCCAGTCGTAACGCTTCTTCAGCCGGAATGTCATCTTCAGACAACAAGAGCTCATAGGCTTTGCTGGCCCCCATACTTCTAGTTAGAAAGAAAGCCCCCCCTCCCTTGGGTACCAGGCCGAACTCCAGGCAAGGGTTCTGGAATAGCGTATTGTCCGCCACCATCCGGTAATCACAGGCCAGACTGATGTTTAGAAACAGCGGCAGCACATTGCCACTGTCAGCATGAATAACGATCTGATTCATTTCTATGATTTTGAGGATGAGTTGATCGACGGCATTGAACATCTTATAAACCGCACTGACATCCAATATGGTCTGGATAACCTGGGTGTAAAATTCCTTATATTCATTGCGTCCGGTTTTACCGGGTGATCCCAGGATCACAACCACTTTCAGCGAATCGTTTTGCGATACCATGTCAAGATAGTCGAAAAAAATAGTTTTGGCGCTTAAATTGGTGACATGAAACATAAAATCCCGCTTCAGGTTAAGCAACAAAATGCTGCCGAATCTCTCGCTTGAAAAAAACTCAAAGTCGCCTTCAATATTGATTTTTCTTCTCATTCGATCATCCCCCTTTTTGGGCCATTTAATTCAGCAAATATTTGGATATTGGTTGTGCTATCCGTTGTAAACTACCAGGGTGGATTCTCTTTGCTGCTCCAGGCAACCATAGATGCAAATGATTGTAAAAGGTTGAACCGAAATATTCAATACTAATCTATCTGGTTCTATTAGAACCCATCTCAAAAAAAGTAAAATTGACACCCTGGCTAATATGAATTATATTATGAGCAAATGCTCATAACTGGAAAATCAATTAAATGATTCCTGCATAATTTTAGAGGAAAGGAGGTGAGCCACATGCCGCAAGGAGATGGAACGGGTCCCCCGGGTCAGGGCCCAAAATCAAGAAATGGCTCGGGCAAATGCAGCCCCAGGAAAAGAAACCGTGGATCCCAGGGCCAGGGTCGCAGCGGACAAGGCCGGGGAGCTGGCAAAGGAGCCGACCGCGGTCAGGGTCGAGGACAAGGAACGGGACAGGAACGCGGTGGGAAATCTTAAATCGGTCGCAGCAGTGGGAGGCTGCATAATGCTGCAGTCACGAAGGGGTGGCTCACTTGCCACCCCTTGGTTTATCTTTTTTTCTAAAACCTAAATCTCATACAAGCCCGGCGCTCGGCCGAGACCGACTGATTTGCGATTAAACGGTTATTTCTACCCGCTGTCTATTGATCACGAACGCTGAGTAAGGGCACTGGACAGCGGCGAAACATTTTTTCAGCGGTAGCTCCGAAAAGAACACCGGCAATGTTGCTGCGCCCCTTTGTGCCCATCACGACTAAGGCCGGCTTCTCTTGCTGAATGATTTTAATCAATTCTTGAAAAGGCACACCGACCTTAAAAATTTTACTCACCGATGGTATCTTGCAGTATTTGGCCTCCATCATTGCTTCAATTTCGACCGAACGATATCTTTTTTGTTCTTCAATGTAATTTTCTACCGATATACGATCACTTACCTGTTTGGTCAATTCAACGGCATTCACATCTCTTTGATTAATCACATTGGCGATAATTAGATCAGCTTGCATTTCCTCGGCCAGGTCGCATCCATATTTAAACGCTTTGACTGAATACTCTGATAAATCAAAGGCGACCAAAATTTTATCGATGTTTATCATTGGTTCCTCCTTTCACAGATGTTAGAGCGTTTGTCAAAATAACGTTCCGATAGCGGTGGTTTTTTGGGTCATGTGTGGGTTGTCGATAACGTCTAATATGGCCTTATCCAAACGCTCTAATAGTTTTTCTTCATTTTTACAGACGTAGTTATTGAACCAGCGTGCTTTCATCGTTAGCCAGATGCGTTCTATCGGGTTGAGATCGGGTGAATACGGCGGCAAGTACATCGGTTGCCAGTTATGCCAATTGGTTGTTTTACGTTTGTGCCATGAGGCATTGTCCATAATCAAAATATTAGTTGTTCTTTGAAATGAGATACTTTTATCAGCTTCGTCTAAAAACGCCTGATAGGTAGCCGAGTCAGAATGCGATGCCTCAATGGCAAAAAACTCTCCGCTGCGCGGGCAGACCATGCCGATGACATTGATGCGCAGATGGCCGCCATTTTTGGTCACCCGGGTTTTTCGACCCTTTTTGTCCCAGCGCTTTCGGGGACGCGGATCGCCCTCAAAGCCGGACTCGTCGGCAAACCAGATATCCACATCGGGTCGCTTGAACAGTTGCTCAAGTTTATGCAAAAACGTTTCACGCAACTGCTCATCTTGTTTGTCCGGCCATGGCTGGGGCGTCTTTAGCGCATAGCCTTGTTTGTGAAAAAACCGTACCACCGTCTCATAGCTGCATTGGATCTGATAGGTTTGACTAATGTAGCCATGAAAGGCTTTGGCGGTCCAAAAGCTACGCTGGGCTTGTTGGGGCTCATCGATCAGCTGGACCAATTGCGGTGCCTGCTGATCCTTGATAATGGTCATTCGGCCTGGTCGCTTTTTGACAATCAGCCCGTCGACACCACACTGATTGAAACGGTTAATCCACTTTCTCAAGGCACGATTGGTTACCAGCAGTGCCTTGCAGACAAGCTGTCTGTCGGCACCAGCTAACAGCATCTGGATGGCGCTACAGCGTGTAGCTGTTTCATTGGAACCCACCCGGGAAACTTGCTTGAGCTCTTCGATAGTCGCGTTTTCCGGATTGGCGATGAGTAAAACCCGTGCCATTGATTAACATATGGCACATCGTTCCGTAAAAGTCTAGATTTTTTTTAATAAAAAAAATAATATAGCGGTTGTCATGTTTATTATAATTTCAAGCCGTTACACATTGCAGTGCCGTCTGTTAAAAATATAGCAATCGGAACATATTTATGACAACCGCTATAATATAAGAAGAATCCAACTGGAATCAAGGACGGTTAGGTTAATTATCAGCGAGCAGATTTAACATCGAACATCGAACGTCCAACGTTGAACATCGAATAGGGAAGGCTTCTGTCCTCAGTACTTTATTGCGACTGCGTTTCCCTCAGGGTTTCCATTATGGCGTCCTCAGACGGCGGGGGGGACACCTCCGGAGCGGGGGCCGGTTGCGCGGGCGGCGTGGTGGTTTCCGTTGGTATGGCATGCAAGCCGGGCAATGGTTTGGCGGTTTCCGCCGGTATGGCATGCTGTCCGGGCATGGGCTTGGCGGCTTGAGGCTTGTTTGGTGATAGCTTGACCGGATACTCCTTCTCCAACAACAATTCCCCTTTGCGCGTAAACACATATATTGATGCGGTTTCATATTTTTCCGGAAATTTGGGGGATCGGGTCGAAAGTCTCATGGTTTTAAAATAGTTTATCCCAAACGTATGGCCGCGTTGTTTGCCTGTCGGTCGTCCGTCCACCAATGGCGTCCAGGGTATGGGCAGCCAGTTGGTCTGCCCCCCTTTTAAAACCACGATTGTGTGACCGGAAACTTTCTGGGAATTCGGACTGGTATTTTTTATTTTGAAAAGGACTTTTAACCGTTGGTCGCCGGCGTGATTGAGGACATTAAAATTTTCAATGGCAACACTTAATCCGGCATCGATTGGCGCATCGTTTTGTTGCGGCTCGACCTGCTCGGGTGCCGGTGGCTCCGATTTTTTTGCGACCACCGGCTTGGTCTTATCATCACTCTGGGAGGCAGGCTGTCCTGGACCAGGCTTATTTTCTGTGGCCGGCATTTCCGTTTTGGCGCCCAGGCTTTCCTGGACTCTGGATTCTGCCAGTACCAGTCGGGTCATCAGGATGTCGTTATCATGGCGCAGAGCATCAATACGTTTATTCAAATTTTTCAAATCATCTTCAAGATCATGATTGTCCATGATAATTTTCTGGTTCCAAACCAAAAGGCCCGCAGATACAGCGATGGAAACGGCCAGGACAATCATGGACATTATGACGATGCCTTTAAAACGCTTAAGCGTTATCGTCCGACCGTGGTTCCCGATGAACAGCAGGGTCCAGCGTTTATCCTGTTTGGAACGCTTTCCAGCTTTAGGGGGCCGGCCGGGTTGGGTTGAGTTTTTTTTTAAATATGCCATAACTGAATACTAAGATAGCCTGTCTGTCGAAATTTTACAAATTATTATGAAGCCACCCACACTTCATCTCCCTTTTCAGCATATAAACGCTGTGCGGCGTTGCCTTTATTGATTGCAATCTCCAGATACCCGCGACTGCCGATAATGGCCAAGGGGCTGTTTGATCGCCCACTTGCATATGAATCCGATAATCCATGGATGACGTTGGACCCGATTTTTATACGGATCTTTTGCCGGAAACCGGCAGGGAAACAATCGGTCAGCTGTTCGGATTTAATGTTGGTTATCATATTTCCGAAATGATCGATGGTCACAACTTCGCCCTTTATCTCACCCTTTTCTGTGCGCCGGGCACCGAGACCGTCGAGACAGATTATCTTCTGCAGGTCGATTTCAGGACCCAACTCGTTTAGATCCAGGCCGTTGGTGATATGGGCACCAATCGGCGCGATGACATCCCGACCATGGAATGTCTGACTTACGGGGTGCCTGAAATAATCGGGGTTGGTTATAAGGTTTAGCGATGAGGCTTTTTTTTCATCGAGCAGGAGCGTGAGCACGCCATTGTCCGGAGCAATGAAAAAATGTTTTTCCAATTTGAGGGCCAGCAGCCCCCGTCCAGTGCCAACTTCCGGGTCAACGACAATCAAGTGCACCGTTCCTTCCGGAAAAAAATGATATCCCGAGTGAATCGTAAATGCAGCCTGAACAATATCCTGACGCCTGATCTGGTGGGTAATATCTACGATGGTGGCCCGGGGATTGATGGACAGTATCACCCCTTTCATCAACCCCACATACTCATCCTCAGTACCGAAATCCGTTAATAAGGTTATAACTGACATAGCAAAAACAAGGTTTCAGTGTTCAGGTGTCAGGTTTCAGTCTGCAACTCAGAAATCCTGACACCTGAAACCTAATTGATTAGAACAACTCCTTCTGCCGGGTCTGGATCTTGAACCCCAGATGCTTGAACGCGGCCTCGGATGCTTTTCTGCCGGAAGATGTTCGGGTAAGGAATCCTATTTTTAGCAGGTAAGGCTCAACGATATCCACCAGGGTATCGGACTCTTCTTGAAGGGTGGCCGCAATGGCTTCGATTCCCACCGGACCGCCATGGTAGAACTCAATAATTGTCTTTAGATACCGTCGATCTAAATCGGTCAAACCCTTTTCATCAACACCTTCGAGTTTCAGGGCGGCTGAAACCGTAGACCCGGTAACGACACCGTCTGCTCTCACCTGACTGTAATCTCTGACCCGCTTGAGAAGCCGGTTGACGATTCTGGGGGTTCCCCGCGATCGCTGGGCAAGGGTGTCGGCCCCATCATCCCCCAGAGCAACTCCGAGCAGCGCTGCCGAACGGCGTGTGATTTTTACCAGATCGGCTTCGCCATAAAAATCCAGACTTCGGAAAATGCCGAATCGATCCCGCAAAGGTGCCGACAGCAGGCCGACCCGTGTGGTTGCCCCCACCAGCGCAAACCGCTTTAATTGAAACCGGTGACTTCGGGCATGAACCCCTTTATCAAACACGAAATCAATGGCAAAGTCTTCCATGGCAGGATACAGGAATTCCTCCACGGCTTTGGGTATTCGATGGATCTCATCAATAAACAGGATATCGCCGCTTTCAAGGTGGGTCAGAAGCCCGATCAAATCGCCTCCCTTATCGAGGGCCGGACCGGAAGTCACGGTAAGTTTTCCCCCATCTCGTTTGCGATGATATGGGCCAGGGTTGTTTTTCCCAGACCCGGGGGGCCGTGCAGAAGAACATGATCAATCGGCTCCTGGCGTTGCATGGAGGCTTCAATAGCTATCTTAAGGGTTTCCACCACCTCGGTTTGGCCGACATAATCAGAGAGATTTTCCGGGCGCAGGGATAGGATCTCGGGATCTTTGTCTTCGGTCATGGCAGCGCCGGACGTCAGGTTCTGCTCGTCTGAAGCGTATGAGAGGATGTCATCTGACATGCTTCACCACTGTTTTTCACCTGTCATATGGACTATTGAAGTTTTAGACTTCGAATTTAATTTGCTCTAATTTTAAATTACAAATCACAAATTCCAAATAACAAACAAATCCCAATGACCCAAATTCAAAATTCCAATGCTTTGTGGTTTCAGTCATTGAATATTGGAAATTGAGATTTATTTGTAATTTGGAGCTTGGGATTTGGGAATTCAGAATTGTTCTCCACCACTTTTTACAATGTCTCCAGAATCTATTCCCCCATCCGCTCTCCCCGGTAAACTTCTTCAAAAAGTTCTTCGGCAGACTTAATGGTGCTGTTGCGTTTCATCGCTTTGTCTATCATCTGCCTGGCATCCGCCATTCTATGGCCGAGCTGCTTTATCATAACATCAAGTACCTGTTTTGAAAAGTCTTCAACGGGTGGCTCGGCCATGCGATCTTCGGAGCGGATCAGGGCAAATTTGCCCATTTTGCCGCCCAGGGTGGCGATAATTTTTTGGGCGGTTCGACGGCCGATGCCCTTCAGCTTTGTAAGCGTATTGATCTCTCCGGCTTCGATGGCGGTGGCAATTTCTCTTACAGGCACGGTTAATGCTTTTGCGGCTTTCAGGGGACCGATGTCTTCTACAGAAATAAAATATTGAAAAAATTCCTTTTCAACCTCAAGATTGAAGCCGATCAAAATCGGTTTGGGCTGACGTTCAGTCTGCTGATAAAAGATGTAAAGGGAAATGTCATCCCCAATTTTGTTTTCCTGCAATGACTCCATCACGATGGCAGGCAGCAGCACTTCATATCCGATCTGGTTCGTCAGAACCAGTATGCGATCCTCTTCCTTTTTTAAAATTTTTCCTTCAATATAACCAATCATATATGTAATAGCGTTATGGGGTTAGATGGATATCGCCGATTCACTACTTCTGCCCTATCCTAATTTTCTCAGTCACCGTTTATCGTATTTCTGCCCGCTTCATCAATTCTGCCAAATACCGATAACAGGGTTCTATGAGCTGTCTGCTATGAGCTATGAGCTCATTTGAGTCTGATAGCGGTATAGACCAATTAAGGCCAATCCCAGCGCGTCTGATGCGTGAAAGGGTCTTATGGGTGTCTGATGCTGCAACCGATGCCGCACGGCTTCTTCCAACTGCTGTTTACGGGCATTTCCGTTGCCCGTCAAAACCTGTTTGGCCTCCCGCACCGGAACCGCCATCAATGACACCCTTGTCCGATGCCCGGCAAGCATCACCACCCCGCTCACCTGCCCCAGCATTATGCCGGATTTCGGATATTTCTCCAGAGAAAAAACATCCTCCACAACCATTACATCGGGTTTTTCATCTGTTAATATTTGAAGCAGTTTTGAAAAGATATGATCAAGACGGTCGGGCAAAGAGTTGTTTTTGGAGGTTTTGATACTGCCAAAGGAATAGCCTTTTATCGTCGACCCAATTCCTCGAACGATTCCGATCCCGGTTGCCGAAAGGCCGGGATCTATACCGATGATTTTTATCATCCTGTTTTATTTTAAACTCTTGACTTTATCTTTGGCAATTTTGGCTTCATTCGACTTGGGATGCTTCTTGATGAGTTCTTCTAAAATAAGGCGGGAATTGGTTTTGTCCCCTAAATTCAAAAAGGCAAGTCCCTGTTTTAAAAGAGAGGCCGGCACTTTATTGCCCTTGGGATAGTTTTCGATCACTTTCTGATATTCGAGTATGGCTTTTTCATACCACTTTTCGCGATAATAAATTTCACCGATCCAAAACTGGGCATTGTCGGCCCGTTCAGACTTAGGATATTTCTCAATGAGTTCCTGGAATTTCTTGCGGGCGGCATCGGAATCTCCCTGATCAAAGGCTTGTTTCGCCATTCGATATATCTCATCCTCACTGAGTCCGTTTTGGGCTTTGCCGGCAGGTATAATTTTCGCTGCGGTTTTATCGTCGGGCTTTTTTGCCGGTGCTTTTTGCGCGGATGGTTCAAAATTTAAATATTGTTCGATTTGATAGATCCGCTCATCATTGGTTTTGGTGGACTGGGCCAGCTTTGCAATCTGCCCCTCTTCGGCCTTTACGCCCTCGGCTTCGGTTTGCTTCTGGCGGTTTAATCGATGCTCCAGCTCTTCAATTCGGCCGTTTAAGGCCCGGATCTCTTCATTCAGGGCCTCTATCTTGGCCCGCAGTGAAGCCGATTGATGTCGCAGCGCCTGCTCGTCTTCCTCGCGAACCTCCAAATCTGACTTCAGCGCTTCACTTTTTCTTTGGGTTTCAGTGTTACGAACTTCCAGTTCATTGAGACGAGTATCAATGGATTTAACTTCGTTTTGGGTCGCACAGCCCACAAAAAACATTAAACCTACCAGATTCGCCAGGACAGCCGGTTTCATCACTGATTTGTTCATAATGGTACCACTGATAATAGAATTATTGTCTGTAGGAAAGGGTTTAGAAATGGCTTTGACACCACTTCCTGACAATTCACCAAAAAACCCGCCATTGAAGGCGGGTTTGGTTGAAAGGCAGCAAGTACCGGCTGCGCCGGCGATTGCTGCCTTTTCAAAGAATACAGGGTTGGTACCCTTAAAATCACCCGCAGTTTAAAAAGCGGAATTTTCTGATTCTCAGAAAATTTTAATTAATTTACAACAAAGTTGTCACGCCTGTTCTTGGACCAGCATTCTTCATCTTGCTGGGTGCAAACCGGGCGCTCTTCCCCATAGCTGATAGTTGTTATGCGCGACACGGCAATTCCGAGATCAACCAGAAATGCCTTGGCGCTCTCAGCGCGCCTGTCACCCAATGCAAGGTTGTACTCATTGGTACCCCTGGCATCACAATGACCCTCAATGGTCACCGTTACATCGGAATTTTCGCGCAGCCATTCGGCTTTTCGCAGCAGATTGTCCTGGGCAGAGGGAGTCAGAGTGGCTTTATCAAAATCAAAATAAATATCTTCCTGCATAACGACACCCGGTGCTTTGTAAACCGGGGCCGGGGCCGGGGCCGGGGCCGGCGCTGGGGCCGGCTCCTCTTTCGCCATCGGCTCCGGTGATGCGTCAACCAGCTTCTTTTGACAGGAAACAGAGAACATCAATCCAGGAATCACCAACAATAGGGCCAGAAAAATCCATTTCTTCTTTTGCATTTTTTTCCTCCTTTCACATTTGGAAAAACATCAGTTATTGAAATCGTTCATTGACCATTTTGGGTTTGTTTGCTCACCGGTCATCACAAGCAAACGGCGCTGATCTGTTCCAAACGCAGTCATCACAAATATACGAAAAGGTCCCTCGCGATTTGAGCTGAAGACAATGAGACTTCCGTCTGGTGACCACGAGGGCGCTTCGTTATCTCCGGATTCATGGGTTAATTGGAGTGGCTCCTGGCCGTCCAAACCCATCACAACAATATTGCGCCGTCCATCTACCACAGAGGCGTATGCAATTTTGTCGCCTTGAGGAGACCAGTTCGGCTGTGTATTGTAACTACCTTCAAAGGTTAATCGCCTAACCTTTCCGGAGGTCAGGTCCTGAACATAAATCTGTGGAGAACCTGCCCGATTGGACACGAAGGCGAACTTTTTGCCGTCCGGCGACCAGCTTGGAGATACGTCGATGCCCCGAATGT
This sequence comes from uncultured delta proteobacterium, assembly GCA_963766255.1. Lineage (GTDB taxonomy): Bacteria > Desulfobacterota > Desulfobacteria > Desulfobacterales > JAFDCJ01 > JAFDCJ01. Next base: position 139,279 of record CAVXZZ010000022.1, on the reverse strand, counting down.
ATGTTAATCTTTTAATAACTTTCCCTGATCCAGTCAACAGATAAATTTCCTGGTCACCCGAAAAGGAAAGTGTTGCAGCCAATTCAAATTTTCCAGGCACCCACGCAGGCGTTATATTAAGCCCTTTCTGGCTAATAGACGTCTCCTGCATTTCTGCCAAATTTTTTACGAAAATATCCGGTTTCCCATTTTTGTAGGATGTATAAGCCAGATATCTTCCATCAGCAGACCAGGCCGGAAATAAAGTAATCGAATGGTTTCGGGTAACCTGTTGCGGATTATAACCATCAAATGCGCAACTGTAAATCTCTTTATTTCCCGAACCGCTGGAAACGAAGGCGATTTTACTTCCGAACACGCCCGGGTGACCGGTGAGGTACTTGATGACTTCGCTGCAAAACCGATGAATCATTCGACGCTGATCGGCTTTTTTACCCGAATATTTTTTACCGATTATCCGGCGGGCTTTAAACGTATCAAAAAGGCGCAGTTCCATCGAAATGTTACCGCCAGCTTCTTTGAAAAGTCCGGTAATTAAAAGTTCAGAGCCGATAACGGTCCAGTTTGCAAAATTGATTTGCGGGGTCAACACGCCGTCTTTTTGGGGGTCAAAAAGGAATGCGCCGCGATCGAGCAATTTAAAATAGCCCGTAAATTCCAGACTGGAAGCAAGCAAATCAGCTGATGATTCTGACAGGCGCTTTTCTTCATGTGTTCCGTTTTCATTTTTAAACAACGGAATCGCCAGAGGAATTTTTCTAAGAAACGGATTGCTGATATCAATATATTCATATTGATCCTTGTCGCTTTGTGCAAAACCAAACACGGGGCCGATAAAAAAACTTGCCACAATGAAGAAAATTGTACATCGAAGCCAACGAACTATCATTCTGATATCCTTTTACATTAATCGCGGAGTGGTGGAGTATTGGAGTACTGGAGTAATGTTAGCAAGGTGCACACTATTTTACAACACTCCATTACGCCATCACTCCAATACCCAACGACGTCAAGATTCTGCCACTTTGAGCGATCTTGGATTTGCTTAATATTGGTTATGGTTTGCTATATAAATTTTCCCTTATCTTCTGATGCCTTCAGGCGTAAATCTTACACCTATCGTCACGTAGGGTGTCCGAATTCCGCTTGGGTGCGGTGACACCGGATTGGCCTTGACGATGGCCCGATAAGCCGATTCGTCCAGGTATGAATTGCCCGAATTTTCCGTAAACCGGATATCGGTGATTTCACCGTCCGGCATGACCTTAAAGACCAGGCTGACCTGCAATGCCTGGCCCTCACCGGCCAGCTGTTGAGAAAAAGCCCAATTTCTTTCAACCTGATAGGCGACCTCTATTTTGTATATGTCGATGACTTCCAGTCGACGCGGGCCGCCACCCCCTGAACCGGCTCCGGCCTGTCCGGCCGAAACGCCTGGAGCCTGACTGGATTCGGTTTGTTCAACCTTCTTTTTTAAACGATCAAGGGCCTGACTGACGGAATCCGTTTCCGCTTTATCGACCTTTTTTTTAACATTCGTCAACGCATGATCAATCATTTTCTGTCGATCCTGCGTTTTCTTCTTAAGGGACTTCTTGATCTTAATTTTTTGGGGCTTGGGTGTCAGCGAGACGGTCTTTTGGGGCGTTTTTATCACCGGCAGCGTCTTGGGAGGCGGTATGGCAACCACTTCTTCGATAGGCGCTGCTTTGACTTCTTTTTTGGGCTTTGCCACGGGCTTGGCGGGAGGCTTGGACACTGCCGCCGGCGCTGGTCCGGGGGACGGTGAGCCGGACAACGATACCAAACTGACATTAATGGACCCCGGTGAAAATCTTGGTTTGGGCACAGATGCCGGCCAGAATACCACCGAACCAATGAAGATCAAATGGAGGGCCAGTGATATGCCGAAATACAGCACCATGGTGCGGGAAACAGCTCCCGCGCCCATGGGATACGCTTGAGCATATGTTCTTCTTTTCATTAGCCTTAAGACTTTTTTGCGTCGCGTATCTTTTCCATGACCGCCGGTTCGGTGATCATGCCCAACTCCTCTACACCGGCACCCTTGATTTCCGCCATAACCTGTACCACAATTCCATAAGGGATGTTCTTGTCGGCTTTGAGGTAGACCTCACGATCACTGCGGCCCTGGAGAATTTTAATCAATTTTGCACCCAAGGATTCCACGGTGACCTCATAATCATTGATAAAGACCTGGCGGTCCTTGTTAACGGTGATGATCAGGTGTTCTTTTTCGGAATCCAACGATTTGGCTGTTGCTTCGGGCAAATCGACGTTCAGGCCCTGAACCATCATCGGAGCGGTGACCATGAAGATGATCAGCAGAACCAGCATAACATCGACAAACGGCGTCACGTTAATCTCGGACATGAATTCTTTGTTATTGCCGCCGGAGGTCATTGCTGTCTCCTTTCCACCCGTAAAATATCCCGCTCAATAATGTTGAGAAAATCTGCCGAAAAGCTCTGCAGTTCAGTCTCAACAATTCGGATTCTATTCATGAAATAATTAAAGGCGATAACCGCCGGGATAGCTGCGGCCAGTCCTGCGGCCGTTGCCACCAGCGCCTCAGAAATACCGGGTGCCACGACTGCCAGGCTGGCCGATCCCATTTGCCCGATGCCGCTGAACGAATTCATTATACCCCAGACCGTTCCGAATAACCCAATAAAGGGTGCCGTGTTGCCGGTGGTCGCCAGAAAGGGGACCATTTGAGTCATGCGGGTCATTTCGGTGTTAATCGCGCGGCGCAGGGCGCGTTTAACATTGTCCGTGCCGACCAATCGGGTGTTAAACGGCATGCTGTCACCGGTGGCCCGGGATGATGAACCGGTTGCCTGGCTGCCGGGTTGGCTGGTTTTTTTTAATTCCACATAGCCTATGCGGAAAATTCTGGCCAACGGGCTGCCGTGAAGCTGTTTGGCTTTGGAAAAGGCGTTGGAAAGATCGCGGCTTTTCCAGAAAAATTCAGTAAATTCAGATGATTGCTTGACTGCCCGTTTTAGGTAACGCGATTTGATAAGAATAATTGCCCAGGAACTAATCGAAAAAAGCAGCAGCAGCAGCAAAACCAATTGTACAACGATGCCGGCATTACTGATCATGTGGATCAAATCGATTTGGGGAACCGTCATTGAGCACTCCGTTCTTTATTTCAAGGGCCTCGCCCTATCTGAAGTTGTAAAAAGTCCGAAACATTAAAACAATAACGTTTCGGATTTTTTGGTAATCTGGAATATAAGAACAATTTAACCGTAAACAAGTGTAATAACTTTCTGTTTTAATTATTTTTAATTATATGAAATTCGACAAAGTGTCAACATCTTTGGATTTAAACTCTTCCCAGGCAAATATCACTTGCCTTCGATGGTGCCAGCAACTATGAATATCTCTGGGTTCTGGTTGCTGGGTTCTGGTCGCTGGTTGCTGGTCACTGGCATCTGGTTGCTGGTTACTGGCTCCTGGCCGCTGGCGCCATGTCACTGGCCGGTCGTTGCTTGCCGCGGCAAAATAAGGGACCAGGTACAAGGTCTATGGGAATGGAATAAAGTGACCAGAAACCAGATGCCAGCCACCAGCAACCAGTGACCGGGAACCAGAAGCCAGAAGCCAGCCACAGCTGCCAGAAAAGGAGTTCATATGAAAAAATTAGCGAACCTATTGTTTGAAGCCAAAATACTCAAAGAAATTCCCCGGTCCGGATACCATTATCTTGGGGCCGGAAAAGAATCGGTGGCGGAGCATTCATTTTGTACAACTTTTATTGCCTATGTCATGTCCCAGCTGCTGCCCGAGGTGGATTCACTGAAACTCATCCAGATGTGCCTGCTGCACGATTTTACGGAAGCCAGAATCGGAGACCTCAATACGGTCCATAAAAAATACGTCCGTGCAGATGAAAACAAAGCCATTGAAGATGCAACCACCGGGCTCGTGTTCGGAGAACAAATGACCGCTCTCATCAATGAATTTGGAGACGGCAAAACCGTCGAAGCCAAACTGGCGCGCGACGCTGACCATTTAGCATTCATCCTGGAGTTAAAAGATCTCATAGATATCGGTTATGAACCGCCCAAAACCTGGATTGAAAATGTAATCGGCCGACTTCAAACCGAAACCGGCCAACAAATTGCCAGGGCCGTTATGCAGACAGGCCGCGACGAATGGTGGCTCGATACTAATTCCGAATGACCCAAGGATTTAGGTGTTCCGCTGCTGATCTGAAAAGCGGCCAGAGGCGGAGCTTATATGAAACTTCACATAGTTGGAACAGCGAACCGCAGAATATCGAACCGCAGAATGTCGAAGGATAGAATCGCTGCGCTCTGTCTTTTTTTAAATAGACAGAATACCTTACTTCGATATTCGACATTCGATATTCATTATTCGATATTCGCTTTTTCAGAGTTTCTTATTCCTGACACCTGACACCTGACACCTTGGGATTTAGAATTTATTGGTCTTTTAAAACTTTCTGATTCAATTGGCTTAGGACATGCTTTAAAGTTATCCCGATCACGACAATTATCTTGTTGACATGCCTGAAGCAAATAAATAAAAATAAAATCTTTTATGCCCCCCTGAGGGTTGGCAAATGACAAATAGGGAGAAAAAATAATGAATTGGATGATCCAAACTCTCTGGTCCTCCATTGGTAAAAAATTGCTGATGGCCCTGACCGGTCTCGCCTTCTGTGGCTTTCTGGCCGGGCACCTGGCAGGCAACCTGACGATTTACGGCGGAAAAGATGCGTTTAACTCATATGCCGAGCATCTGCATGCGCTGGGGCCGGTGTTAACCCTGGTGGAATGGGGCCTTTTGTTTCTTGCCGTGGTGCACGTATGCACGGGACTCACCCTTTTTTATCAAAATTTCAGCGCCCGAACCAGTCGCTATGTCGTCAATAAAAGGGCCGGTGGAAGAACCATTGGCTCGATGACAATGCCCTATACCGGAATTCTGCTGCTGGCGTTTATCATTTTTCATCTGATGAATTTCCATTTTGTGGACAAAACCAATACGACTATCTATCAAATCGTTGCCCAAGCCTTTGAAAGCCCCTTATATGTTGTCATTTATGTCCTGGCCATGATTGTCGCCGCCGTGCATGTCAGTCACGGTTTATGGAGCGCCTTTCAGACCATCGGCGCCAATCACATCAAATATATGCCGTTTATCATGGCCTTGAGTATCATATTCAGCCTGGCCGTTGGATTCGGTTTTGGTATTATTCCCGTTTACTTATCGTTTGCGGGATAGAAAGGAAAAATTATGCAGCTTGATGCAAAAATTCCCGGAGGACCCATTGCGGAAAAATGGGACCGACATCTTTTTGAGCTGAAACTTGTCAATCCGGCCAATAAACGTAAATACGATATCATCGTCGTCGGCACCGGCCTGGCCGGCGGTTCGGCATCGGCAACCCTTGCCGAACTGGGCTACAATGTCAAAACCTTCTGCATCCAGGACAGTCCCCGGCGGGCACACAGCATCGCCGCCCAGGGTGGTATCAATGCCGCCAAGAACTATCCCAATGACGGCGACAGCATCTGGCGCCTGTTTTACGACACCGTCAAAGGGGGTGATTTCAGGGCCCGGGAGGCCAATGTGTATCGACTGGCCCAGATCAGCAATGATATTATCGACCACTGCGTGGCCCAGGGGATTCCCTTTGCCAGGGATTACGGCGGCCTGCTGGATAACCGGTCGTTCGGCGGGGCCCAGGTCTCACGGACCTTTTACGCCCGGGGACAAACAGGGCAGCAGTTGCTGCTGGGCGCATACGCTGCCTTATCGCGCCAGATTGCTGACGGTCATGTTCAAATGTTTCCGCGCCGCGAAATGCTGGACCTGGTCGTGATCGATGGTCAGGCCCGGGGGATTGTGGTCCGCAACCTGATTAACGGGCAGCTTGAACGCCACGATGCCCATGCCGTCGTTCTGTGCACCGGCGGTTATGGCAATGTGTTTTTCCTTTCCACCAATGCCATGGCGTCCAATGTGACCGCCGCTTTCAGAGCCTATAAAAAAGGGGCTTATTTCGCCAACCCGTGCTTCACCCAGATTCATCCCACCTGTATCCCGGTTCATGGCACCTACCAGTCCAAATTAACGTTGATGAGTGAGAGCCTGAGAAATGACGGACGCGTGTGGGTACCCAAAGACCCCGAAAGCAAGAGGCCTTCGAACCAGATACCGGAATCGGAGAGAGATTACTTTCTGGAAGAAAAATATCCCAGTTTCGGCAATCTGGTACCGCGCGATGTGGCCTCACGCAACGCCAAAGAGCAATGCGATATGGGCAAAGGGGTCGGAGAGACCGGGTTGGCGGTGTATCTCGATTTTGCTGATGCCATCAAACGGGACACCAAGGCGGTCATCGAAAAAAAATACGGCAACCTTTTCCAGATGTATGAAAAAATCACCGGTGAAGACCCCTACGAGAAACCGATGATAATCTATCCCGCGGTTCACTACACCATGGGAGGGTTGTGGGTGGATTACAACCTGATGAGCACCATCGACGGGCTTTTTGTTATGGGAGAAGCCAATTTTTCAGACCATGGCGCCAACCGCCTGGGGGCCAGTGCCCTCATGCAGGGACTGGCGGACGGCTATTTTGTCGTCCCCTATACCATCGGCGGATACCTGGCCGGCACTGAATTTGCGGATGTCACCGCCGACCATGCCGCATTCAAAGAAACGGAAAATGACCGCTCGGTCCCTCATCGATAAACTGCTCGCCATCAATGGCAAGCGGACCGTGGACGACTTTCACAAGGAACTGGGCCTGATCATGTGGGATTATTGCGGCATGACACGCAACAACGAAGGGTTGGAAAAGGCCCGCAACCTCATCCAGCAATTGCGCGCAGAATTTTGGGAAAATGTCACCGTTCCGGGCTCCGGTAAAGATTTTAACCAGAGCCTGGAAAAGGCCGGTCGCGTGGCCGATTTTCTGGAATTTGGCGAATTGATGGTTATCGATGCCCTCGCCCGCCAGGAATCATGCGGCGGCCATTTTAACGAGGCCTATCAAACCGAAGCACATGAAGCCAAGCGTGATGATGAAAATTTCTGCTATGTGGCGGCCTGGGAGTATACCGGCAAGGAAAAGGAGCCGCAAGTTCATAAAGAGCCGCTGGTTTTTGAAAATGTTGAACTCTCTCAAAGGAGCTACAAGTGACAAAAACGATCAATTTAACATTGAAAATTTGGCGTCAAAGCGGTCCGGACAGTAAAGGCCGTCTGGATACCTACCAGGCCACCGATATTTCAACCGACATGTCGTTTCTGGAAATGCTCGATGTCATCAATGATAAATTGACGTTGGAGGGCAAAGATCCCATCGCCTTTGATCACGACTGCCGGGAAGGCATCTGCGGCTCATGCGGCGCCGTGGTGAACGGACGCGCCCATGGACCGGAAAAAGGCACACCCTATGCCAGCTGCATATGCGACATTTTTCAGATGGCGATACCGTGGTTGTCGAACCCTGGCGGGCCAAGGCATTTCCGATCATCAAAGATCTGGTCGTCGACCGCAGTGCCTTAGATCTCATTATCCAGGCCGGTGGCTTCATTTCCGCCAAAACCGGAGGCGCCCAGGACGCCAATGCCATCCCGGTACCACAGGCCGCGGCCGAAAAAGCCATGGACGCCGCAGCCTGCATCGGATGCGGGGCCTGCGTGGCCGCCTGCCCCAATGCCTCCGCCATGCTTTTTACCGGAGCCAAAATTTCCCATCTGGCCCTGCTGCCCCAGGGACGTCCGGAAGCAGCCAGACGTGCTGTTAATATGCTGAAAACGATGGATAAGCTTGGATTCGGCAACTGCACCAACGAAAGGGAATGCGAGGCAGAATGCCCCAAAGAAATTTCCATCGTCAACATTGCCCGGATGAACCGTGAGTTTTTGAAAGCAAGCTTTTTTTCAGACGAAAAGTAAGGCCCGGGTTGCGGGTTACGGGTTACGCGGTGCGGGTTGCGGATTACGCGGTGCGGGGTGCGGGTTACGAGGTGCGGGGTGCGGGTTACGAGGTGCGGGTGCGGGTTACGCGTTGCGGGTTCTGCAACGCTGCATTTCGGACTGATCTGGATTTCACGCCGTAACGCGCAACGCGTAACTCGCAACACGAAGGGCGTAACACGCACCCCGCAACACGGAACACACAACACGTTTAAATTCCAGCCTTCCAACTAAGACGAACCACCTATCTTGACGGACTTACCATGCAAAATATTTCAGCTTATCTTGACAGGCTAATCGCTTTCCTGCCCCTGCCCGCGGGTTCACCCGCATTGCTTATTTTCTACAAAGTCGTCATCACCGTTGCCGGTTTTCTTGTTTTCTGGGTTTTCGTGAGGTGGTTGCTGCACTTTGCTGAAAGAAGACTTAAAAAGTATGAGTTTGTTCAGGAAAACTCCCAGGTATTTCAAATTATTCGAAGGGTTCTGTTTATAGCCCTGCTGCTATTGGTGGGATCATACCTTCTGCCCATGACCCCGATCCCCATGCTGGAAAAGATCTTTCATGCCCTGCTCATTCTTTTTATAGCATTTCCGGTTAAAAACTTCCTCACGCTTGCCATTCGTTTCCTGCAAAAAAAAGTAGCCCATAAAACCGAAAATGAAATTGACGATATTATTTTTGAGCTGTTGAGCAGATTCGCCGGTTTTATCATAATTGCCACCGCGATTATCATTGCCATGGACTCTTTAGGGGTCAATGTAATGCCCTTTATCGCCGGTGCCGGCGTGGCGGGCGTTGCCATCGGTTTCGCGGCCAGGGACACCCTATCCAACCTAATCGCCGGGATATTGCTCATCATCGATCGGCCGTTTGAAATTGGCGATCGTATCGAAGTCTGGAGCGCACCGTCGGGGAGTTCAACATGGGGAGATGTGATCGACATCGGGCTGCGGGCAACAAAGATCAAAACCACTGATAACATCGTTATTATTATTCCCAACAATGAAATCATGCTACGCGATATTATCAATTACACGACGATCTCAGAGCGAATACGGGTTCGGATTAATATTGGCATCGCCTATGACGCCGACATGCAGTTAGCCAAGGACATCATCCTCGAAGTGGCGGACTCGGCGGAATGGGTGTCAAAAGACCCGCCTCCCAAAGTGGTGGTCAAAAATTTTGGAGAATCGGCGGTCGATCTGCAGCTGAGAGTGTGGATTAAAGATGCCCGCCGGCGGATGAACACAATTTCCTATATAACCGATGCGGTTAAATCCGGCTTTGATGAGCATGGACTTGAGATTCCTTATCCCAAGCGGGTCATTTATGTGAAAAAGGGCGACCTGGAAGAATGATTATTGACGAATGACGATTGAAGGGCTTTGATTAGAATTTTCGACAACAAACTGGTTCACGGGTGTTTGATGTTTAGTTTTGCGAGTAGCAGCACATTCTGCCGAACCGTCTTCTAAACACGAAACACTAAATACAAAACACATTTGAACAAAGTGTTTCCCATCGCGATAGGATTCCTAAACTCAAAATCTCAGTAAACCAATCATCCAACCCCCAATATCTTATCAATCGCCTCGATGAAATTAATCAGATCAAAGGGTTTTGAAAAAATATTGGTATAACCCAAAGCCACGACTTCATCCAGCTTCGGGTGCTCGGGATATCCGGTGGTGACGATTACTTTCATGTCTGCCAACTCGGGTTCGTTGCTGATAATTCGACACACTTCAAGGCCATCCATCTCGGGCATGAATATATCCAGGATAAGCAGATCCGGACGATAGGTACCCAGTTTAATCGAAGCCTCGATGCCGTTGGATGCCTCTTCGACCAGGTACTGATGATTCATGGTAAGTGCTTCAATAAGCATCTGGCGGATGGCATTATCATCATCGACAACCAGAACCTTAGGGGCCTGACCAGTTAAAACAGAGGGCAAATTGACCGTGAAGGAAGTCCCTTCACCCGAGGTGGTCTCAAAAATAATTTCACCTTTATGGGCCTTGACCAATGAATAGCTGACAGAGAGACCCAACCCGGTGCCGCCTTCAGATTGTTTGTCTGTTACAAAGGGAAGAAAAATTTTATCAGAAATAGCGGATGAAACTCCCCGACCATTATCCGTGATGCGTATATAAACCCGGCCGTCCTGGTGCCGGATGCCGGTGGTGACACCAATCTTTCCCTGGTCGTGATCAATGGCCTGAACGGCGTTGATAATAATGTTTAAAATGATCTGCTCGATACTTTGAAGATTGCCATCAATATCGGGCAGGTCCTCGCCAAATTGAAGATCGACTTCAACCGCTGATGTCCGCAGGGTGGCTTGAGCCAACCGCATGGCGTTTCTCACGGCGCTGTTCACCTGCAGCGGAGCCTTTTCAGCGACATTGGATTGCCGGGAAAAATTTTTTAAATCCAGGACCGTTTTGGCAACACGATGGGCAGCCATTTCCATATCGGCAATGAGCTGAACCAGGTTGTCAGCCAGGAAATCATAATCAAAGCCGCCAAATTTCTGGTTCGGCTCTGTTGGCTGGCGTTCTTTCAATACCGGCATAAAATCGGCCCAAATTTTTTGCAGGAGCGGAATATTGTACATAATCAAGTTGATAGGGTTATTAATCTCATGGGCCACCCCGGCCACCAACGTGCCCAGGGTTTCCATTTTCTGAGACTGCTGAAGCTGTTGCTGGCTGTCGTGCAGCGCCTTTTCGTATTGCCGCTGAAACGTCTCCAGCTGTTCGATCCGCTGCTGCATGACGTTTATCTCACTGATGAGCTGTTCTCTGGATTTCTCCTCGTCATTCATCGAATACCTCATCACTCTTCAGAAAGGATTTTTTTAACGCATCTTTCGAGGATACCAACAGGAACATCCGTGTGAATGCCGGGGCAGGAATTCGCCATGATCTGCCAGTTTGCTGAATCCACCAGAAGACTTTTCAGAAACGGCCATCGCCTGCACATCAGGGGTTTGACGGGATGAATGGTGCAAAGTTTATCCCAGAAAATACAGTAACCATCCGTGCGTTGCGCCAATACCGGCTTTTTACCGGACATCTGGCAGTATTCGGCCACAAATTTTCGGGAATCGGTGCCAATATAGCGGGAAATCGCCTCAATGTCTTCCCGGGTTACGTAAGTGCCGCCATACCCTTTGCAGCAATCGCCGCACAGACGGCACTCAAACAGCGCATCGCCGTCTTTCTGTTCAGAGGGCATGCCGGGTCTCCATGGCTCTTTTCAACGTAACCTGGTCTACATATTTGAGATCGCCCCCCATGGGAACACCCGATGCGATCCGGGATACTTTAATTTGATGCTTTTCCAGAAGCTGGCCAATGTAAGACGCTGTCGCCTCTCCCTCAACATTGGTTGCGGTTGCCAGGACAACTTCCTTTATTTGATCTTTTTGGATCCTGCTCAGCAGTTCGCGGATACGAATGTTTTCCGGGCCTATTCCGTTCATGGGAGACAGGGCGCCGGATAAAACATGATACATTCCCCGAAAAGCGCCCGACTTTTCGATAGCGACCATATCCGCCGGCTGCTCGACCACACACAAAACCGACGGGTCCCGGGCCGGATCGCAGCACAGACTGCACAGCTCGCTGTCGCTCAGGGCAAAACATTTGGAACAAAATTGAACCTTGTCTTTGATGTTCAAAAGGCTTTGCGCCAGTTCTTCAGCTTCCCGGCGCGGTGCCCGTAGAATGTGCAGCGCCAGCCGCTCGGCCGTTTTCTCTCCGATGCCCGGAAGCCTGGCAATATTTTTTATCAAATCTTGAATCGAAGCGGGGTAGTAACTCATTTAATTTATCGCTTTCTGTAGTTTAGTCCCTTGTGGTCATGGTTTTTCTATTGGAAAGTAAATTGTTACGCGTTACGGGTTGCGGCATAGAGCATAGCGCAGCAAACCGACAAATCGGATATTTCAGAGACTTCTAACGCTTTGCCCTCTGCGCTCTGCGCTTTGCCTTAAATCCGAAATCCGCATTCCAAAATCCGCAATCGCTTAGAGTCCGGGTATATTCAACCCACCGGTCAGCTTGCCCATTTCCGAACTGGCCATTTCCTGGGCTTTTGCCAGGGCGTCATTGATCGCAGCCAACACAAGATCCTGTAACATTTCAACATCATCCGGATCTACAACCTCTTTTTCTATCTGAATCGATATAATTTGCTGGCGGCCATTGGCAGTTACCTTTACCATTCCACCGCCCGAACTGGATTCAACTGTTTTATCAGCCAGCTCTTCTTGTAATTTCATCATTTTGGATTGAAGCTGCTGGGCCTGCTTCATCATGTTTCCCATGCCTTTCATGTACGACCTCCTTAAAGAAAAATGCCTAAAATTCTAAATGCCTAAATTGCCTAAAATTAAAGATGAATTCCATTTTTTACAACTCGAACAGAACCCGAACCGAACCATAAGGTTGCATGAACTCGATACAGGATTATCAATCCCGGGATGTCGAGCGTATATTTTTTAAAGTATTTTGATATCAACCAGCTTACCATCGAAAATTTCGATGGCATCAGCCACCAGGGGGTGGCTGATGGCTTTTTGCTTCAGTTGATTATTCTTTTTTTTTTTTTGATTGTGACCTTCCATCGAATTGCTGGTAGAAAACCGAATTTTTGGGTTATCACCGAACACCTCCGTGCAAACTTGCTTCAAAATCGCCATGTTTTTGTCGCGTTGGATCATATTGATCGTAAATCCGTTGTCAGGGACGTCAATTTCAAGGGATCCATCTGCGGTATTTATCAATTTGCATTTTACCAGGCTGGCGGCCAGTGAAGGGTTTTTCTGTGAAATAATCTCACAGATTTGTTTCCACACCTGATCCGCCTTGCCGGTTGATTCTGTTGACGGGGCGCAAATGCCTGCCGCACTGCCGGATCCTTCAGGCTTTGCCTTGGAACCCATGGGGGAGGATGGCACCGCAGGTCCGGCGGTAGGATGTTCATCGACATTTTGTGAACCAGTTTCTGCAGGAGACACCTCCTGCCTGAGTGCATCAAGCTTATCAATCAACACATCTATGGACAACGCCGGCTTTGCCTGCAACAATCTGATCAAGGCCATTTCCAGCGCTAATTTGGGTTGGGGCGACAACCTGATGGACGCTTCGGCTTTGAAAAGCATATCAAAAATATGGCTCAGGATCCCGGCCGACAACGGTTTGGCTTGAGCCACGACCAGTTCAAATTCCCCGGATGGAAGATCGACCAGTTTCTCGACCCGATTGCCCATGGCAACGACCAGCAGGTTCCTGAAGTGTTCCAGCAGATCGGCATAAAGCTTTTTCATATCGTGCCCATGCTCAAAAACATCGTCCAGGAGATCCAGCACAACATGGATATCGGCGTTCAATATTGAACCGGCCAGGTCAAAAATAATCTTGCGGTCAATGACACCTAAAATATCCAGTACCTGCTCATGGGTCACCAGGCCCTGGGCACACGTCATAAGCTGATCTAGCAAACTTAAGGCATCTCGCATGCTGCCGCCCGCCTCCCGGGCAATCAGGCCAAGGCTTTCTTCGGCAATTTCAAATCCCTCCTGACGGCATAACGACGCCATATGGGATGAAATGGAATCCAAACCGATGCGTCTGAAATCATAGCGCTGACAGCGAGAAAGGATGGTGATCGGTATCTTCTGCGGCTCGGTGGTCGCAAACATGAACATCACATGGGGCGGGGGTTCCTCAAGCGTTTTGAGCAATGCATTAAAGGCCGCCGTACTGAGCATATGCACTTCGTCTATGATGTATATCTTATAGGAACTGTGGGCGGGCATGTACTTGATATTTTCACGCAACTCCCTGATCTGATCCACGCTATTATTGGAGGCACCGTCAATTTCAAAAACGTCGGCGGCATGGCCGGCGGTAATTTCATTGCATGATCTACAGCTATTGCACGGTTCCGGGGTTGGACCTTGCTTGCAATTCATGGCCTTGGCCAGAATTCGGGCCACCGTTGTTTTGCCGGTTCCCCGCGGCCCGGAAAACAGGATCGCGTGGGCTACCCGCTGCGAAGAAATAGCGTTGGTTAAGGTACGGGTAATATGAACCTGCTCGATAACCTGGTCAAAAGCCTGCGGACGGTACTTGCGTGCTAAGAACGAGATAGGACATAGGGAGATGCCTGCAAAAATAAATGCCTAAAGTGAGCTAAAATGCCTAAAGTGCCAAAAATTTCGGAGAGAAAGCGTACCCCAACTTCAGGTATTTTTTAAATTTTAGGCACTTTAAGCATTTCTGAAAATGGCGGAGAGAGAGGGATTCGAACCCTCGGTGCCGCTTTTGGCAGCACACACGATTTCCAGTCGTGCTCCTTCAGCCAGCTCGGACATCTCTCCTTTTTTTAGTTAAAAAGTCAAATAGAGAAAGAGTTAAATAGGGTGATTGGTTTGGTATCATTTAACTATTTTTCTAATCAACTATTTTACCTATCAACTATACCTGGCGGAGAGGACAGGATTCGAACCTGCGGAGGGCGTGAACCCCCAACGGTTTTCGAGACCGCCGCTTTCAACCACTCAGCCACCTCTCCGGACGAATAGTTTAAGGTAGGTCTCAATATACCTTTTAATTTAGACTGTCAACGATCTTCTGACTATGAACCGGATGTAATAACAGCTTATTTTAAGGCTTGTCCGCCCTAAATGCAATGGAATTTTTAGTTGATAAGTTGATTATGTTGATTGAGTTGATTGAGTATTCTATCTTCAATCTGAATACCTTTTTCAGCCTTGATATTGTATTGAGCAATGAAACAGCAACACAATCGACAAACTTAATCAACCAGTCAACCATTCAACTCAATCAAACATTATGGCTCAAACATCTGCTGCACTTCATCGGTGTAATCACCGTTTTTCTCATAAACGATCAATGGCGGTGCAATTTTGAGGCCCGGGTTCCCGCCTTTAATCCCTTCGACAAGAATCAACTTGGCTTCTGAACCGGGATCACTATGGATGGTACGAAAATATTTCGGCTCAATGCCATCGGTCCGCATCTGGCAAAGGAGATCCGCCGTACGCTCGGCCGTGTAGATGGTGACAAAACGTCCGGCTGTTTTCAAAATGCGACGAGTCGCAACAATAACATCCTGTAAGTTAGCCTTTAATTCATGCCGGGCAATGGCCCTTTGATTGTCGGGATTTATTCTGCCGGATCCCGGTCTGCGGTATGGCGGGTTACAGACAACCACGTCCACCGGACCCGCTGTCATGTCCGGCTTTATCGCTTTCATGTCGGCACCCAGAACAGTTATGCGATCTTGCAGATGATTGTTTTTCACGTTGGAAATGGCCAGTTGAACAAGTTCTTCCTGCACCTCAACGGCGGTGACCGTGATGTCGGGACGGCGATACGCCATAATCAGGGATATAATACCGCAACCCGCCCCAAGGTCGATCACCTTATCGCCCGATTGCGGAGCAGCCTGGTATGCCAGTAAAACCGCATCAATGGAAAATCGATACCCAACCCGGTTTTGCCTGACCTGAATCCGGCCGTTAAAAAAAGTATCGGTGGTATAGGAAGCCATGTATTTAATGTATAATGAATAATGAAAATTGAATAATCATGGGCCGCCTTTGGCGGATCTATATTTAGAACAAATTTTATAAAAATGATGGAGCGAAGCGACTACTATAAATATTCATTATTCATTTTTCATTCCTAAAGTGGTCCAATTTTAAATTTAAGATCACTGATCAATGCTTTTCCGAAAGTGTCGTTCAACTTGGCGATCATCTCTTGCTTTAGGAACTGGAGCTGATGGACCCAGGTCGAACTGGATACATGCACGAGTAGAATTTTGCCCTTAAACGCCGCCGGTTTGGCATTCTGGGCGATGACATCACCGACAATGTCATCCCACACCTGCCAGACCTGAATCAATTCTCCGTCAGATTCCCGTCGATAGGTTTTTAAAACATCCGTCAATATACTGCCGATGTGCTCAAATTTTGCTTTTTGTTTTTTAGGTTTCATCTCAACCGATTTTATTGCAATGGATACCTGTCGTGTCAAGGAAAACTCTTTTTTCTTGACTTGAATCGTATGGAAACTTATTGTTAGGTAACATTTTCACACTGGTCTTGGACGCAAGTCCGACACCACTAACCATAGACAGGAAACTAATTATGAGTTGGGATTGGGACAAGCTGAAACAACAGCAACAAAGCAGGGGCGGCGGCGGCGGCGGCGGCGTCCCACCCCAGATGGATGAAATTCTGGAAAAATTCAAAAAATTTAAATTGCCCGGCGGGCCGCTGGTTATAGTGGTGATCGCCATCATCATGGCCGCAGCAACCACTTTTTACACCGTAAAGCAGGATGAAGTCGGTATTGTCCAGCGTTTCGGCCGATACGTCAAGACCACCCAGCCGGGGCTTAACTTTAAACTGCCCATCGGTATCGAAAAGGTCACCAAGGTCAATGTGAAGCAAATCCGGACTGAAGAGTTCGGGTTCTCATCGGCCCGAACAGACAGCCGGTCACGGTTTAAGTCCGGCGGTGAAAATATCAGCGTCGCGCTGATGCTCACCGGTGACTTGAATGTCGCGCTGGTACCCTGGATTGTGCAGTACCGGGTTAAAAACCCTTACGATTATTTATTCCGGGTTCGCGACGTCCGACGCATTCTGATCGATATGTCCGAAGCCACGATGCGTCTGGTGGTCGGCGATCGAAGCATTAACGAGGTCATCAGCAAACGGGATGAAATCGCAGTCGAAGCCAGAGGGCTTTTGCAAAAAGAGTTGGATCAGGCCCAAACCGGCATTCATATTGTTACCATCGAAATGAAAAGAACCAATGTTCCCGACCCCGTGCAACCTTCGTTCAACGAGGTTAATCAGGCCACCCAGGAAAAAGAGCAAACGATCTATCAGGCCCGCGAGGGATACAACAAGGCCATCCCGGCCGCGCGCGGGGAAGCCGAACGAACCATTAAGGCCGCGGAGGGCTACGCCCTTAACAGGGTCAATCGCGCCAAGGGTGATGCCGCCCGGTTCACATCGATTTATCAGGAATATGTTAAAGCCAAGGATGTCACCAAGCGACGCATGTACCTTGAAACCATGCGAACGCTGTTCCCCAAATTGGGCCCGAAATACATTGTCGATTCTGAAACCAAAAACATCCTGCCTTTATTAAACCTGACCAACCAGAGTGGTGCTGAAAAATGAAAATTAAAGGAATACTTGTTGTAATTATAATTGCAGTGGCCTTTCTTGGGTACAACGCCGCTTACACCGTCGATGAAACCCAGCAGGTTATTATTACCCAATTCGGCCGAATTATTGGAGAGCCCAAAAAAGATCCGGGTCTTAAGTTTAAAATTCCCTTCATCCAGAAAGCCAATTTTTTCGCGAAAAACCTGCTGGATTGGGATGGTGATCCGGGACAGATTCCCACCCTTGACAAGACATTTATCTGGGTCGATACCTTTGCCAGGTGGAAAATCACGGATCCGGTCAAGTTTTTCCAGACCGTCAACAACCGGTTTAACGCCATCGGCAAGCTCAACGATATTATTGACCCGGCCGTGAGAAATTTTATCACCTCCAACCAATTGATCGAAACCGTTCGCAAATCCAACCGCTCCCTTGATCGCAGTGAGTTCGGCGGAGAGGACTCCGAAAGGACCTATTACACGGTTACCACCGGCCGCGAAAAAATCACCCAGGGCATATTGATCCAGGCCCAGCCCAAACTGGCCTCCTTCGGCATCGAACTGGTGGATGTCAAGATAAAGCGGATCAATTACGTCGAGCAGGTCAGAAAATCCGTTTACGGACGGATGATCGCAGAACGCAAGCAAATCGCCGAAAAATTCCGCTCCGAGGGTAAAGGTGAGGCCCAGAAAATACTGGGTGCCAAAGAAAGAGACCTGCAGGAAATAGAATCAGGAGCCTACCGCACAGCCCAGGAAATCAAAGGCAAGGCTGATGCCAAGGCAACCATCATCTATGCCGAGGCCTACGGCGTTGATCCTGAATTTTATTCCTTTGTCCAGACCCTTGAGGTTTACAACGAGTCACTGGGGGAGAAAAATACGTTGATCCTATCGACCGATTCGGAGTTTCTAAAATATCTGAAGGAATATCCCGAATAGCATAGACGTTATCTCAAAAAGTTCATCCTGCAAATCATAAAAAAAGCACCGGACTGAAAATTTCCGGTGCTTTTATTTATTTCCAGAAAAGATTGCCGGTATCATTATTTACCTTTCCTTCTCTGATGTCGTGTCTTGGCCAAAAGCTTGCGGTGTTTATGCTTTCTCATTTTTTTTCTGCGTTTTTTAACAACACTGCCCAACTCATCACCTCCTTTTTATTAAAAATGGGATTTTTTAGCTCAACTTAAATCAATAACCTGATTTTTTAACACATCCCATAGGCAGGTGTCCACCTTTTTTTCACTTAACATATGATCTTATAAATTCGTTCTCTACTCAAAGAAATAGAAGCTATTTCAAAAATAGTCTGTGGAACAAAACCAGGGTCTATGGTATAGTTAGCCCATCGTCCAAAATCCGAATACGTCAGTCCCAGGGTAAGTCACCAGAAATTTGGTGTCAAATTGGCATTTATCTATAATCAGGCTGATACCCTCAGTAACAGAATCAGCGGTATGCAGATCGCTTTTATCTGAAAGGCACCCATGGATAGCAACTATCTTGTAAACAGCATCGGCATCGGCGGCGCCCTATTCGTCGGCTTGATCATATTCTGGTTTGTCAGTAGGTATTTAAAACGGCGGCTGGCCTCGGACCAGGCGGCTCAGGGCTATACGCCGTCAACCAGAACATCCTGGGAAGAAAAGCGTCACCATCCACGCCTGGCGATCTCATGGCAGGCTTTTATCGAGATGTCCGGTCAAACCGATAACGTTCAGTTAAAGGACATCAGCCTTGGTGGCGCTTTTGTGGTTTGCGCCCAACCCCTGGCTTTAAATGATAAGTTTAAAATCAGTATCCGTATTCCAAACCGGGAGCTGCTGCTCCTCAATGCCGAAGTTGTCTGGTCCAACAGAAATATGCCCGCTGACAGGGTTGTCAATCGAGGAATGGGTATTAGATTTATCGAAAACACGGAAAAAGACCGCCAACGATTAAATGAAGCTCTATCGGTTTCGATAGAAGGCAGTTAGCATTGCCATGCATAATCGCGCTCATTTGACAGACGGGGATTGCCATCTCGTTTTTAAATAAAATTGATATCAACTGACAGGGCGTTTCATTGCCGGTATCGATGGGGAATCTCGGCAATAACCACCGAATAAAAAAAATGCAAAACCGCAACTGCTTCGGTTCCTATCAAATTGAAATTATCAACCAGGCCGTGGCCATGGCTGAGGAACTTGTCAGCAACAATTATAAAATGTCAGCCAGTCAATGGCTCGGTCCCCGGTACGATGTCAAAACCCTGGCAGAGCTGAAGCCGGAAGAAATCATTGAAGGCCCCTTTGCACAAATTATCCGTTACAAAGGCCAGCGCAAAAACACCTCCCTGGGTTCGTCAACCTATGATTTTTATAAAATCTGCCTGCAGGACCATACGATTCAATCAACGATAGAAGCCAGGCAGGAAATCGAGCTTTTTCCGTTTTCGCTGTATATCATCACCCATGAATTAATCCACATCGTCCGTTTCAGCAAATTTCTGCAAAACTTCGAGGCATCCCCGGAAGAGCGCATGGCAGAGGAAAAACGTGTCCACTTGCGAACCCATGAGATTTTGAAATCCGTCCAGCTTGACGGTCTGCCGAAGGTCCTGGAATTTTACAACGACTGGCGGGTTGCCTATGAGGATTTGCGCACCCCTGAACCAGGTTGATTGTTGACAAACCGGTTTATTTGCCTATCTTATAACAAGTTCTATTGGAGGTTTGATTAGATGCCGATTTACGAATATGAATGCACCAAATGCGGAAGAGTTGAAGAAGTGCTGCAAAATTTTTCAGATAAACCGCTTACCAAATGCTTTAGTTGCTCGGGCAAACTCCATAAACTCGTTTCTCAAAGCACTTTTCACCTTAAAGGTACCGGCTGGTACGCAACTGACTATGCCAATAAATCCGCGAGTAAACCAAAGCCGGCTTCTAAAAATCGTAAAAGCAAATCTGCTGATACAACCTCATCCGACACCGGTTCGGACACCCAAAAAAAATCCTCTGCTAAATCCACCTGAAATACGGAAAATTGCCCGATATTTTTTTTACGATAAATCTGATGTCCGGTGAGGGTACCCTGCCCCCTTGTTGCAGTTTAGAGCAATTCCATAAAAAAATTATAAAATTTAGAGTCATATCTCTTTACAAATTGAAAAGGGTGATTACTTTCTCTGTCAAAAATCAGACCCGAAATAAACTTCCCTAACATTTTAAAATTATAAACATTTTTAAATATAACAAACAACGAAGGGGGGTGCGAAAACGGAGCCGTCACATGAAGCGGCGGACGGTAGGTAGTGCGAAACTTTTTGAGGGTTATAGCAGTTGAAGAAACAATATTTTTGCTAATGTAAAAGGAGAATGTAAACCATGAAATTGAGACCATTACAGGATCGAATTTTAGTTCAACGTGTCGCAGAAGAAACGACCACCAAAGGTGGTATCATTATTCCGGACACAGCAAAGGAAAAGCCCGCGGAGGGCAAAGTCACTGCAGTCGGTAACGGTAAAGTCGGTGATGACGGTAAAAGAGTCGCCCTCGAGGTAAAAAAAGGGGATCGAATCCTATTTGGCAAATACTCCGGCACCGAGGTTAAAATCGGTGGTGAGGAATATTTGATCATGCGCGAAGACGACGTGTTGGGAATAATTGACTAAACAAAGATGGAGGAATTTTCAAGATGGCTAAGATTATTAAATACGATATGAAAGCCCGTGAAGCGATGCTGAACGGGGTTAGAACGCTTGCCGATGCGGTTGTTGTAACACTGGGACCCAAGGGCAGGAACGTGGTTTTAGATAAATCCTGGGGTGCTCCGACAGTCACCAAAGACGGTGTGACGGTAGCCAAAGAAATTGAACTTGAAGACAAGTTTGAAAATATGGGCGCTCAGATGGTCAAAGAAGTCGCCAGCAAAACCAGTGACATGGCCGGAGACGGGACCACCACGGCCACCGTCCTGGCGCGCTCCATTTATGAGGAAGGACAAAAGCTCGTTGCCGCCGGCAACAACCCCATGGCGATCAAACGCGGCATCGATGCCGCTATTGAAGTGATAGTTAAAGAGCTTCAGGGTCTGACCAAAGCCACCAAGGATCAGAGGGAAATTGCACAGGTCGGCACCATCTCTGCCAACAATGACGCGACCATCGGCAATATCATTGCCGAGGCCATGAGCAAAGTCGGTAAAGAAGGGGTTATCACCGTGGAAGAAGCCAAAAGCATGGACACCACCCTTGAGGTGGTTGAAGGCATGCAGTTTGATCGCGGTTACCTTTCACCCTATTTTGTAACCGATCCCGAAAAAATGGTGGCCTCCCTGGATAGTCCCTACATTCTGATTAACGAAAAAAAAATCAGCAACATGAAGGACCTTCTCCCGGTTCTGGAGCAAGTCGCCAAGTTGGGCAAACCGCTGATGATCATCGCCGAAGACGTTGACGGTGAGGCCCTGGCAACGCTGGTGGTCAATAAACTCAGAGGAACCCTGCAGGTAGCTGCGGTGAAAGCACCCGGTTTTGGTGACCGCAGAAAGGCCATGCTGGAAGATATCGCCATTTTGACCGGCGGCCAGGTGGTATCCGAAGACCTGGGCATTAAGCTGGAAAACCTGACGGTCCAGGATCTGGGCTCTGCCAAACGCGTGACCATCGACAAAGACAACACCACCGTGGTTGATGGTGCCGGCTCCCGCTCAGCTCTCGAAGGCCGGGTTAAACAAATCCGGGCCCAAATCGAAGAAAGCACCTCCGATTATGACCGCGAAAAATTGCAGGAACGCCTTGCCAAATTAATCGGCGGCGTCGCTGTCATCAATGTCGGGGCTGCTACCGAAACTGAAATGAAGGAGAAAAAAGCCAGAGTCGAAGATGCCCTGAACGCGACCCGTGCGGCAGTTGAAGAGGGTATAGTACCCGGTGGCGGTGTAGCCCTGGTGCGTTGCCTGGATGCTCTCGGCAAAATGAGAATCAAAGCCGATGAGAAACTCGGTGTCAAGGTCATCATGCGCGCCATTGAAGAACCGCTGCGCCAGATTGCCAACAACGCCGGTATGGAAGGATCTGTTGTGATCGATAAGGTCAAGAACTCCACCGGCGCCACTGGCTACAATGCGGCCAGCGACACCTATGAAGACCTGCTTAAAGCCGGTGTAATCGATCCCACCAAAGTGGTTCGTCTGGCCCTGCAAAACGCGGGCAGCGTGGCATCTTTGATGCTGACCACCCAGGCCATGGTGGCCGATAAGCCGGAAGAAAAAGCGGACGTCGGCATGCCTGGCGGCGGTGCTGGTGGTATGGGCGGCATGGGCGGCATGGGCGGCATGGGCGGTATGATGTAATCGCTGTCTGGTTCCCATCGTCAAATACAAAGCCCTTGCCCGGCATGGTTTCATGCCGGCAAGGGCTTTATTTGTTCCGGGTTGCGAGTTACGCGTTGTGTGGTGAATAACAGACAATCGGCAATCCTAGATCCCGAATCCCAAATCAAAACAATCCCAAATCTCTACTTAATTCTCCTCTCCGAAAAATTTGACAATTGGTCGATAATCATATAATCTTATTACATATATAACACTTTCACCATTATACAAACAGCTTGCCAAATTATCGGAGTAATAGATGAAGAGTATACAAAAATCGATCCCGACAATCACATTATTTCTTTTAATTACATTAATTGCGATCCCGTTATCCGTGGCAGCGGCCGAAAAGGATAAAACCGTCGCATACGAAACAGGTTTCTATTACACCGTCCAAAAAGGGGACACCCTTTGGGATCTGTCCCAAAAATTTTCTGATACCCCCTGGCAATGGCCGGAATTATGGAAAGAGAACAATCAAATTGCCAACCCCCACCGCATATATCCCGGAGAACGGATCCGCCTGTATCGCCGCCGGGGTGCCCATGGTTATGGTGGCGGTGAAGGCGATGATCAAAAGAAGTCAACCGAGGACAGCCTGAAGATTGCCAAGTTGATCGACTTTCAATATGCTTCCATCGAAAGGGTCGGGTTCATCCGCAAAGAACCGGTTGTCTCCCGCGGCACTATATTTAAGGTTGAAGGCCAGAAGGAAATGATCAGCACGGGTGACCTGGTCTATATCAGGCCGGCAGATAATTCGACCCTTAATCCGGGAGACAGGTTAACCATCTACCGAACCCTAAAGCCGATCATGGACCGCAAAACCAATAACTATATCGGCATCCAGCACTATCTGGCCGGTGCGGTGGAAATCACGATCAAGCGACCCGAATTCGTTCTTGGCAACGTTGTGGCTTCTTACCGGGACATCAGGGTCGGAGATCTTTTGATGCCATATCAAAAGCGTCTGCCGCGATTCAAAATGCAGGAAAGCCCGGAAGGCCTCCGGGGCCAAATTATAGTAAACGAAGAGCACACGAACATGTTTGGTGAAAACGCGATTGCTTTCATCGACAAGGGGGAACAGGAAGGCGTAGCGCCCGGGCAGCTTTTCTGGATCTTCAAACAGGAAAAATACCAGATTAACCCTGATGCTAAGCGTGAAGTTACGCTCACCCCGGTGATACTGGGTGAATTGCTTGTTATTCACACTGAAAAAACGACCGCTACGGTAATGATTACCGATTCACGCAACGCCATTCACGCGGGTTCCTTAATTGCCTCACCATTTAAATTAGACTGATGGCATTTATATTACAAAAGCGCCAGCCCTTCGGGGCCTGGCGCTTTTTTTGTTTCTAATAAGGGTAAATTCCGACTTTATTGCTGTTTAATCTTAATCAGGTAAAGTGGCTGCTAAGGCTATTGTACCTGCACCCTGGCGGCCACAACCCGTCCATCATCCAGCTTGAATCCCTGCACCAGAACCTTTTGCCCTTTATACAACGAATCAAGGGTAATTGCCTCACCTTCGGAATTGGTTAGCTGGGTTGTAAATTGCTCGCCTCCGATCAACTGATCGACGATCATGACCACATTTTCAGCAACCACCAGTATGTTTTTTCCGAAATCAATTGACATAATATGGGACGAAAACTCAACGAGGTCAGCGTTGTCCAGGTCAGAGTCGGAAAAAGGTTCTGAGGATGCCGCGCACATCAGCGGCCAGAACAACATAAGGGACAAAAATATAAGAAAAGCCCCGGTCCTTCTATTCAATAAGTGCGGTTTAACCATTGGCACCTCCTGGGGAATTGACGATTGATTATTGGAAATGAAATATTCAATCATTTTGCCTGCTTTAGAAAACCTGAGTCCAATAGTAGGAGTACATATCCTGGGAGGCAATCGTCGGCAGACTGACGATACCACCTTCAACGCCGATAAAAATCTGCGCCCCATGGGCCAGGATGGCAATCACCGGCGCCGACGGGATAGCGGTTCCAATTGAAATGCTGCGATCCTTTTTACCAAGGGCAACTGTTTGACCGGCATTGTCGGTCTCTGTTTCGCTGCTGAGATCAAGAACCGAAGCGCCCGTTTGATAGTTAACCGCATACAGGCGTCCGACCCCGCGAACGGTGGAAACAGCGCACGGGTCTGATGGGCTGGGCGCCGACGCCGCAGGCGGTGTATAGGTAGTAAAGTAAACCACCCCGGCGTATACCCGCGGCGACGAGACGACTTTTTCACCGGCGTTTTCCAAATGGAAGAACCATCCGGAACTGCTGTCTAAATTGCTTTTTACGGTGGCTTTTTCGGCCTCGGTGCCCAGTTGAATTAAGTTATCGGTAACATTTACCAGATTGGATTCGGTTAGGGTGGCGGTGCCTGACCAATCATTTTTAACAGCATAAATCCGATTGACCACATTGGTCTCCCCGGGATCGGTCCGATCACCCGTTCCGAAAAAGATGGTTTCACCAAATTCTTCACCGATTGCATCCGGCGCGTACAGAATTTTACGCTGAACCCCATCGGCCGAGGCGTTAAAAAGCGTGAAGGTTTTGGCCCAGATTCCGTCAGTAACAACCTGTTCAACCGAATCACCGCAAACATTATAAGTATGCACGGCATCATCCTTGAAGGCAAAGACATTACCCCCCAGATCGCCGGCGTAAATCCGGCTGACAATGCCGTCACCGTCGTGATCCAAGGCCGTCATGTCAACGAAGGAATGGGTCATCCCGATTCCGGAAGCGGTGCCGTTGAAGCTAAAATTGCTCACCAGCTGACCAGTGGCGGCGTTTATGGCAAATAGAGCGCGGCCCACGGAGTCTTGAGATGCCGGTGTCTGCTGATCCTGATTGTTATCGTATCCGCCGGCAAGCAGGAAGACATCCTCAGTGGTGGTGTCAATGGTAAGATTACAGCTTGGCATCGTCACCGTGACACCGGTGGCAAGGGTGGCCCTTTCCGCCTTGGCCCAGGACTGCCCCAACCTTTCATAGGGTTCAGAGCCAGGATTTAAAAATTCCCGCCCGATACTGTACAGCCACCTGGGAGCCGTCGGCGACGTAATGTCGATGGCGGTATAATTGCTGCCGCCGCGGCGTTCACCGTTAATAAGGATCCATTGGCTTGTACCGTAAAATACCGTCGGAGAGCCGTCCAAAAAGTAGTCGTGGTCATTGTTGTTTAAAAGCGTCAAACGCTCCAGCTGATTCGGTGGAATAAACCCCCAGGCTTCACTGCCGTCATCATCATCGATGGCGTGCAATATCCCGTCGTTGGCACCGGCATAGATCATGGTTTTTTCATCGTTGGTGCCGGGATTATTGTCAGGATCGGGATAATAAACCACCACGGGCTCCGAGTGAATGATGTCACCGAAGGTCCCGTCATGCACCGTATTGAACAGAGTCGTCCGTTCAGAGGCACTAACAACGTTCAAATCGCCATCCGTAATCGCTGTATTGGCATCCTCAAATGCATTGGAGGTGTCGGCAAGCGCTGCAGCGGTGCCCGTGTAGGTATATAAATTCCGGGCGGTTCCTCCCTCGATCATCAGGTTGAGCACTTCAGCGGCGCCGCCAACGGCCACATCCGGACCATCGTTGCCCAGTGTTGTCCAAAAGGACAGGGCGTTGGTTTTAATCAGGCCATCGGGGGTGGTGGCCGGCGCATTGTTGGCATCGTACAGGGAGCCGTCATCATGCAGGGCGTATCGCTTGATATTGCCGATCCAGCGCCCGCTTTGCTGGGGTTTAAAAAAGCCCAGATAAATCCGGTCACCAGCATAGGCGCGGTTCATGCGGCTGATCGGCACCACCGGTGCCACAAATACCGCATTTTCTTCGGAAATGCTCGACATAATCTGGTAAAAGGCCTCACTCAATTCGGAGTAGTTGGTGGCGGTATAATACTCACCCCCGCCGTTGGAAGCCGTATCATGCAAAAGCTGATGATTGAGCTGGAATCCGATGGTGTAAGTGGTAATGTTTTGTTTATCAAACGATGTGCCGTCACCCAGGGTCGGATGGCAATCATTTTCATACAGATACTTGGCCACGTCGTCCAGATAATCCGAACCGTTATTGGCATAGGTACCCGGGTCAGTGCCGTCATTGTCATAGTCACCGATGGTATCGTTGTTGATATAGGTTCCGGAGGTCAGTTTTGCGTCCTGGTCCTCGGTGGGCTGCCCGTCCGTCATTATAATGATGTAGTTTTTCTGGCAGCGCTCCTGCATGGGTGAGGTATAGGTGACGCCGGAGTTAAACCAGCTTTCCTCACCGGCATAATACAGCCCGGCTTCCGCCAGGGTTTCCGCCAGCGGCGTCCAGCCGTCGGCAACAATATTGTTGATTTCAGATGTTAGGGTGGTCTTGTCGGTGCCGCATTCCGCAATCACCCGGCCGCCTTGATTATCATTGAATCGCATCACCCCGAAACGCACACCGGTGGTTGTATTGATCAAATCATTGACAACCTCCTTGGCAACATCGATTCGTTTACGCGGGGCCCCGACTCCGGATTCCACATAGTTCATGTAGTTGCCCGTTCTGAGCCGTTTGCTAGTTCCGCCGCAATTATAGGGGCTGGAAGCATATATATATCCCTGGGCATATCCCTGGGCCAGCAGTTCGATTTGTACGGAACTGCAACTCAACGCATAGACATCCGGGGCAAAAAATTCCCAGACGTACCACCACCAAACGCGCTTGCGATAATAGACCGCTTCCGGTGGGTATGATCCGGTGTAGGTTGACACCGGGTCATAGGGCTCCCCGGGCACATCGGCCGTATCCATACTCCCGGATGAGTCAAAAATGATCAGGATGTTGGGCTCCAGCGAAACGCTGGTGACAGTTCCATAGATTTCAGTATCATCCGCCCGCAGAAAACCCGGGACGATCACGATCAGCACGGTGATGATTAATACCCATTTTTTCATATCTGACTCCTTTTTTGCGGCCACCAAGCCCACACCTTTAAATACCGCAGGTGGTGAAGACCTTAATATTTATTAAAGACCTTCCAGGCCCCCACCTGAATTGTCGTGTTCCCGTCGGCCGACTTGCCGGTGATCCCGTATCGGCGTACTTCAAAATATTTTAGACTGTAACCGGACCCCGTCGGAGGCGGGGCGATATGGTTTTGAAGCGGTAAATTATCGGCCTCATCACTCAAGCCGGTATCGCTGGGTGTAGCCGTGATGCAGCGTACCTCGATGTCGGCGATGGGGTCACCCTGGGCATTGTTGGACACGACAACATTGAAGGCATCCGCCTGGGGGGTTATCAGAAACGCATCGGTCAACCAATCCGTTGATCCGGTATTATAATTAACCAGCGCATCGATGATCCCGCCTTCAGCATCATAGAACTCACGGACCATCAACCCCTCATTGCGAACCACCTGAACCTCGGTGGTCGAGGTCCACAGGGCCAGCACCCCGGCCAGAATAAGAATGGCCGAAATCAGTATGGACCCGCCGAGCACAAAGCCGTCCTCATTATTTATCAGGTTTAGATGTCTTTTTTGCATGTGTTTCCCCGTCTTATAAGTTCCGGCAACGTACCCGGGTTGTATAGGTTCTGGATATGTCCGGATCGCGACCGGCCGGCCGTTGCATGGTCAATGAGACAATCACCGAGCGAATTTCATCGAGGACAGAGGTGGTTTGATCATCGGAATCCAGATAGGTGAAATTTAGACTAGGTAATATTATCAATTAAAACCTCTTCGTCACCAAGATGATTGGTCTGCTTGAGGGTGCCGATGCCAGCGTCGTAGGTGTAGGTGATATCCTCGAAGGTATCCCCATCATCACCGTCAAAATTGGCATCCATGGTAAACTGGATACTTTCGGGGGTGGCGACCTGGATACCAATTCCGGGAGATCCCAGCGGATTTAGTCCTGCTAAGCGGATATCCTGAACCATAAAATCCACGGCTATCCTTACAGCCTGTTGGGCCCCGGCCTTGACGTTTTCAGTGGCGGTCGAACGATTTAATTGCTCAAAGGTTTTGTAAATCGTGCCAAAGGCAATCGAAACTATTGCCAGGGCCATCAGCATTTCCATCATGGTAAATCCGGCCGACGAACACAACGCCCAACCGGGTTTTTTAACCGGGTACCCTCTTTTTAAATTTCCCGTCATACTCCGTTTCCCCTTGTATTTGAGGAAAGAACGATACTGCGCGATTTTCCTCTTTTGCTCCATTGCACGGTAACCGAAATCCGGCGGGCCGTCGTTCCCATATTGACGACGGTCCAGGAACGGTTATAAATGCCGCCGGGTTGACCATCCGCATCAATATTATTTTCAACCCCATCCGCCAGGGTCGTTATATCCGAGGTATTTTTGAGCACTTCCATCTGGGCTTTGGCCAGCATGCTCGCCTGGGTGGCCATGTTTCCGCTGGCATTATTTCGAATGGAACCAAACTGCATGGAGGCTGCCGCCAGCATGGATAGGGCCAGAATACCCATGGCAATTAAAACTTCAATTAATGAAAAGCCATTTTGGCTAAATAGAACATCTGTTTTTAAGTATGAACCCATTGATTCCCCCACCCTCATTCCACTTTCATGTATCCCAGACGGTTGATAATAATTTTTTGAGCGTGACTTTTGTTTTTGACAGGTATATCTGTTTCGGTGGTCCATCCAACCGGAAGACCGCGACCGTTAAAGCTGGTTCGATTGTTGGCAAAGGTTAAATCCCCCAGATCTATTTCAACACCGGACGGCAGTGTTCGATCCCGGTATACCTCCCTGCCTGCTGACGAGCATGTGTAATTCGTGTCCCCGCTTTCGTTGAATATGGTGTAGCGATTCTGGCAAAACTGGACGGCAACCAGATCGTTTTCCCGAATGGCCCTGATCTTGGCCATTTCCAGGTCTGCCATCAGATTGGTAACCGCCCCTCTGAGCCGATGCCCCCTGAGCCATTTTAAATAAGGCGGCAGCACTGCAGCCGCAATGATCACCATTATGGCCAGTGACATGGCCAGTTCGAACGCTGTAAATCCTGAATTTTTCCGCATGGGCTTCAACTCCTAAAAGAATTCAATCCTAAAAGATACAAATCTTGTGCCAGTTTATTTGGTTTTGAAGAATAAGGATCCACGATTCGTGTCAGACAAATCACAAAATCTTGTATTATACTGTATTAATAAAATAATATTAAATAATTGTTATAAAAAAAAATGCCGGGATTAACTGGCCCATATAAAATTAACAATTCAATATTCTATATCGGTATTTGGCGCCTCCCAGTTTAGAAAAAACTATCAGATTGTGGTTATAAATCAGGCAGTAAAAGCGGCTTTTCTATTTCTATGGGAATGAGGGTGGGCAGAACAGTTGCCATCGGTTCAAAAGATCGGCCTCAAGACATAGTTAACCAACTGAAAACTTTTGATTTTATTAAGGAGAGCAATGGGGGTGGCAGGGTAGACGGTACGACCGTGGCAACCAATTCATTTGTGGCGGCCATTAGATTTTTTAATGATAACTTAAATCGTTTAATAGCCGAATCGATTGGAGTTGAATTACAATTCTGGGTACATTCGGGAAATTCGAATTACATTACCGTAATTAAGAGGAGACGAAATCAACGGCATTTCGAAAAAATTGAATCCCGACAGGATGGTTGGTGGAAAGTGAGTCGCCACGACGTCTTTGCAGTTCCTTGCGGCGGGTCCAATCCGGGTGGTTGGTCCAGTGATTGTAGGCTTCCGGATGGGGCATCAGGCCGAATATTCGACCGGTGGGGTCACATATGCCGGCGACATCGGCAATTGATCCATTGGGGTTGTGGGGAAAACTCCCCCCGGCAATCTGTCCGTCTTGGTTGGCATATTGCAGGGCCACCTGATGATTTTCCAGCAGGCGCTTTAACGTTGCATCGTCGGTATAAAATTTCCCTTCACCATGGCGCACCGGAAGTTCGGCCAGCTCAATGCCCCGGGTAAATATGCAGGGAGAGTCCGGATTGGCTTTAAGGGTCACCCATTGGTTTCTGAAATTTCCGCAATCATTGAAGGTCAGAGCCACAGATCGTTTTTGATAGTCCTGGTCCAAGCCCGGCAACAGGCCCAAATTCGCCAGGGTTTGGAATCCATTACAGATCCCCATTACCAGATTGCCTTTGGCCACAAATTCAAGGATCTGATCGCCAATATTGGTCTTTAACCGCACAGACTGAATCACCCCGGCGCCATGATCGTCACCCCAGCTGAATCCCCCGATAAACACCAATATCTGGAATTTTTCCAGGTTGGCGGCACCGTCAATGAGGGCATTAATATGGACCCTCTCAGCGTTGGCGCCGGCCCGTTCAAAGGCATAGGCCGTCTCGTGGTCGCAATTTAGACCGTACCCGGTTAGAACCAATACGTTTGCATCACGCATTTTTTTTCTCCACTGCTTGGCGTTTTTTGAGCTGAGTGTTGATAGCTCAGGGTATAGGTAAATAAAGAAAGATAGAATACATTGATACCAAGTATCACCCTGAAAAAGAACCGCAGAATATCGAATGTCGAATATCGAATGTCGAAGGATGGAATCGCTGCACTCTGTTTTTTTTAAAAATAATTATAATCGATTTAATTCCTTACTTCAAAATTCATGATTCAGCATTCGTTATTTGATATTCGCTTTTCTTCACATTCCAAAATCCACAATTTGAGACATCCACCTTCTGGCTTCGGTCCTTAAATCAAGTCTCCGAAGGGCTTCTTCCAGGCTGTTTTCAGGTCTGCGACGGGAACCCCGACGATGGTTTGCTGCCCCTTTCCATTTATGACCAGGTCGGAACCGTCGGTGACGGTGCCAATGCAGGCGCAGGGGGAGGATTGGAAGATATCTTCAAACGCCTCGCGCTTATCCGGATCAATGGTCACGATAAACCGCCCGGCCGATTCGGAAAACAGCAAGACGTCGTCACGCATTTTGCCGCCGCCGGGCACCTGTGTCAGGTCTGCCTGCAATCCGAGGTCGCCTCCCATGGCCACCATGGCCAAATGCACGGCCAATCCCCCCCGATAGATGCCATGGGCTGAAGCTACCAAACCATTTTCGATGGCCTGCATCAAATGGCGGTAGGTTGGCGCAAATTCATCCGGTCTTACTTCGGGGACATTGCGACCGATATAGCCCAGGTGCGCATAATACTCTGAAGCCCCGAGTTCATTGCGGGTAGTCCCCAGAACATATACCAGATCGCCGGCGACTTTACTGTCCATCGTCACGCAGCGTGTGACATCATCGATTAGCGAAATGGTGGAGAATTGCAGGGTTTCAAGAGCCGACACTTTATGGGTCTCGCCATAGCGCCCCTGCAAATTTCCATCTACATACATACTGTCTTTGCCCGAGAGCAATGGTATTTCGTAGGCCACACAGATATCACGCAAAGCCCGACAGGAACGCACGAGTTGAGCCGCCTTAAATTTGCCGTCGGGATTGCGCCCGGGGTCGTACTGGATATCAGGCCAGCAAAAATTATCCACCCCACCGATGTGATCAAGGTTTCCACCCACAGAAATAACCCGGCGCACGGCTTCATCAATGCTGCAGCTGGTCATGTGGTAGGCGTCGATGGCGGAATATTCAGGCAGCAAAGCCTGGGAAAATGCCAGGCCTTTTAAAGAGTCCAGCACCGGGCGTATGACGGCCGCATCGCTGTTCACGTCACGGCCGGCACCAACAAGGGGTTTAATCACACTGGTTCCCTGGACTTCATGATCATACTGGCGCGTAATCCATTCCGTCGAACTGATATTGGGTCGTCCCAAAAGATCCAGCAGTAAATTTGAAAACTCCTGGGCAGGCTTTAAAACCGGCTCACGCAACCCCCGCTGCTCGGGAGCAATCCATTCGGCATCAAACTCCCACTGGGGAAATCCTGATTCGAGCAAATCAAGATCCATGTAAGCGCAGGTCTTACCGCCATAGGAGATATGAAGTTTGCCTGAATCGGTATAGCGGCCGATGACAGTGCTTTCAACGGCGTGCTGCTGGGACAGCTCAAAAAAGCGGTCGCGATCATCGGGATCAATGGCCACCGTCATGCGTTCCTGGGATTCCGACACCCAGATCTCCCACTGATCCAATCCTTCATATTTTAAAGGCACCTTTTCAAGATCGACTTCACATCCGTTTGAAAACCGGGCCGACTCACCCACCGATGACGACAAGCCCCCACCGCCATTATCGGTAATAAACCGGATCAAGCCCTCGTCGCGAACCTGAAGCAAAAAATCATGCATTTTTTTCTGGGTGTACGGATCTCCAATTTGAACATGGCCGGCCGGCGTGTGTTCTGAAAATGTTTCGGAGGCTGCGGTAACTCCATGTATCCCGTCTTTGCCGACCCTTCCGCCGCACATGATCAAAAGGTCGCCGGGCGAGGTATGTTTTTTCTCGGCGGGCTTGCCATCGACGGAAGACGGCATAATACCGACCGCCGTAACGAAAACCAAACATTTTCCTAAATATCCCGGATCAAACCGAACCTGGCCGAAAGTGGTGGGGATACCGCTTTTGTTGCCGCCATCGCGCACCCCTTCGATCACACCATCCAGCAAGCGCCGCGGATGAAGGTGAGGTTTTAGGTCGCCCTCATAATCACGCGCTCCCACGCAAAAGCCGTAGCTACCCATTATCAGTTTTGAGCCTTTACCGGTACCCAACGGATCGCGGTACACGCCCACGATTCCGGTGATAGCGCCGCCATAAGCTTCCATGTTGGATGGGGAATTATGGGTTTCTCCGGTAATTACATAATAGTGGTTGTCATCAAAGCGTCCGGCCCCGGCATTGTCCCATAAAACCGAGATCACCCATGGTTTTTTGGCTTTTAATTCCAGTGTCGGGGCTTCAATGCAAGTTTTAAACAGGTTATCGACCACCTCAGTTTTGCCGGTGGTGCAATCAAGATAGCGAAACAGGCCCCGAAAGGTGTTGTGATTGCAATGATCGCTGCGGGCCTGGGAGATATATTCAAGTTCAATGTCGGTGGGTTCGTCAAGGCCCACCCGGGTTCGATCCTTGCGGTTGTTTTCATTTAGGAAATAAGAACGAATGGTGGGGATGTCATTGGGATTCAAGGCCAGATTACGTTCATCACTGATTTTCTCCAGTGAACGGTCACTGTCCACCGGAATGGTGGATACCGTCGGCACGTGATCGAGAATGACTTTGGGAAGAATGAGTCCGATGCCCACAGCCGGATCCCACTGTCGGGCAGGAAAAATTTTCCATTGCTCGATGATGTTATTGGCCAGAAGTTCGCCCGCTATGCTATCCATATCTTCGGCTGTCAGCCCCCGGCCTTTGATACAGTAACGCTTTGAAGTGTAGATCGACTGCCCGGCACCGAACTTGACAGCTGTCAGATCCTCAATGGCCTCGATGGCGGTGCTTCCGGGATTGTCCCTGACACCGGGCCGAAATCCAACCCAGATGGTCCAGTCAAATTCAATGTCCAGAGGGTCGTACGAAGAAATCTGGGTGACCGGATTCGTAAAGATTTCGGTCCGCACGGCATATAGCTGATCCTCTGACAGGTCGACATCAAGGGTGATGACATTTATGGTGCGCACACCGTGCAGTTCAATGCCGAAGTAGTTTTTAGCTTTCTGGCAGATCCCCTGCCCTTCTGCATCAACCAGATTTTCTTTTAAAGCAATCTCAAGTCTGTGGGGCATGATGGCCTACTTTCGGGTACTCTCGCTGTTAAATGGGGAAAAACCGAGTTATGTCGTTGTAAAAAACAAGAATCATCAACAATATTAGAAAGAACAATCCAACCTGCTGTGCCACTTCCCTGACCTTGACACTTACCGGACGCCTTTTTATGGCTTCGATCAGAAAAGAACAGCAAATGCCCGCCATCCAAGACCGGTATGGGCAATAGATTTATAATGGCCAAATTGATACTAATAAAGGCGATAAATTGGACCAGTTTGTCAAATCCCTGCTTGGCTTGGTCCCCGGCCATCTTGGCAATCATGATAGGTCCGCCCAGGTTTTCCTTGGGAATGCTGCCATCTATCATCTTTACAACGCTGCGAACCATTCAGGACACAGACGGAATAGGTGCGCTTGACACTTTCCACCGCGGCCTTGATCGGATTGAGCCGTTTGGTCACCAGGTCGGCATCGGGAATATCAATTTGTTGGGTAGATATCCCGATGAGATAGCGTTTTTCGACTTCCCCCAAATGGTTTTTCGTCTCCACGTGTTGTGGGGTCAGATTGACCTTGAAAACTTCTTCGTCGCGTTTCATGGAAAGGATTAGTTCGACGCCACCCGAGGAAGAAATTGATGGATTGCATTTGCCGCCAGTTTTCAATCGGTATGCCGTTGATGGAAACAATCTGATCGCCTTTTTTCAAGCCGGCTTTTTCTGCTGGAAAACCGGCTTTAACATCTCCAACCATGGCCTTTAACTCCGGAAAGGCAGAGATTCCGAGATCATAGTAAGCTATGCCATCACCCAATAGGTCCATCCCCTGTTTGAGCTGCGGCTTGACGTCTATCTTTACCAAGGTGCCGTTTCGAACAACGTCCGTGTCAGGGTTTCTCCTTTACTTTCTTCAACGGCCTCATTGATGTCATACCAGGCAGCGACCTTAGTGTCATTAATTGACACAATCCGGTCGTTGATCTGCAAA
This sequence comes from uncultured delta proteobacterium, assembly GCA_963766255.1. Classification (GTDB taxonomy): domain Bacteria; phylum Desulfobacterota; class Desulfobacteria; order Desulfobacterales; family JAFDCJ01; genus JAFDCJ01. The sequence continues at coordinate 103,998 of CAVXZZ010000022.1, read as the reverse complement.
CCAGCCTTCTGGGCAACACTGTCTGCCTGCACCTGGCGGATGACCGGTTTGATATCATCGATGCCGGTAATCGAGAAGAAAACAAAAAAGATGAGGATTGCCAGCAGTATATTAAAGACCGGACCGGCGGCAACAATCAGCATGCGTTTGGCGACGTGCTTGTGGGTAAAGGAAAGGGGAATATCTTCAGGGTTAATATCTGCATCCGGCTCTTCGCCCACCATTTTGACGTAACCACCGAGTGGAATCGCTGAAATACGATAATCGGTGATACCAACTTTTTTACCGATCAAACGGGGTCCGAAACCCAGTGAGAATTTTTCAACCCCCACACCGAATAGACGGGCGACTATAAAATGACCGAACTCATGAAAAAATATCAGAACGCCCAGAACAATTATAAATGATAGTATGCTGGTACCCATATGTTTTAAACTTGCGATTAAAGGTTAATGGTTTTTGAAAAAGTCTCTAATTTGAATGTCTTGATTCAGCTTTGAAAAAAATTCGAAATCCGTATTATCGAAACTCGAAACAATATCAAATGACAAAAAATCGAAATCCGAAACTTCAGGGTTTTTGCCCATATTCGTCAAAAGCCGCTCTCTCTTTTATATTTTGAACACTAGATCATTCGATATTCGAATTTGTTTCGGATTTCGGATTTCGAGTTTCGGATTTTTATAAATCAGGTAATTTTTCATACCGATCCTTTAATTCCGCCCAATTTTTTTAATTTCTTCTGCAGCCTGCCCCCGGGCCCACTGATCGGCTGCCAGAATTTCCGGCAGCCCCGGTTCGGTGATAACCGGGTGATGATCCATTGTTTGACGGATCACCGTTACGATATCGACAAATTCAATCTCCCGGTCTAAAAACCCATAGACAGCCACCTCATTGGCGGCATTTAAAACGGCAGGCAGCGTCCCCCCCACCTCGCATGCTTTAAAAGCCAGCGCCAGACAGGGAAATTTAATAAGATCCGGCTCCTGGAATGTCAGCGCCTGGTCGGCATTAAATTGAGGCAACGGTTGTTTAAGCGGCAACCGCTGGGGATAAGACAGGGCGTAAGCAATCGCCCCCTTCATATCAGGAATTCCAAGCTGGGCCATCACCGAACCATCTTTGTAGGCAACCATGGAATGAATGATACTCTGGGGATGAATAACGACCTGAATCATCTGATGGGATACACCAAAAAGACATCCGGCCTCCAGGACTTCCAGCCCTTTATTCATCAGGGTTGCGGAGTCAATGGTAATTTTGCGGCCCATCTGCCAGTTGGGGTGCTTCAAGGCGCCTTCCCGGGTGATGGTGTTGAATTCAGCCGCGGGTTTGTTTAAGAACGGCCCGCCAGAGGCTGTCAGCAAAATTCTCTCCATGTCCTCTTTGCGCTGTCCCTGCAAACATTGAAAGATAGCGCTGTGCTCACTGTCGATCGGAAGTATGTCGACCCCTTTCTCAGCGGCTGCTTTCATAACATAATCACCGGCCATCACCAGCGTTTCTTTGTTGGCCAGCGCTATGGTTTTGCCGGCCTCAATGGCGGCCAAAGTCGGTTTCAGTCCAGCAGCCCCAACCATGGCCGTCACGGTCATATCGGCACTATAATGGGCAGCGGCGGCACGGTAACCATCTTCGCCGTAAAGGATGTCGACAACCGTCCGGGGGGGTAAACAGTCCTTTAGCTCCTTGGCCCGGTTTTCATCAAATACGGCCACCAACTCCGGATGAAACTGTTCGATTTGCCGGGCCAGCAGGCTGACATTTTGTTTGGCAGCAAGGGCCTTAACATCAAATTTTTGGGGAAACATGGCAACGATGTTAAGCACATTCGTGCCGATGGATCCGGTCGAGCCCAGTATTGAAAGACGTTTCATAGCTAAAAAATAAACACGATAAACAAATAGGCCACCGGTGAAGCAAACAACAGGGCGTCAATGCGGTCTAAAAACCCGCCGTGCCCGGGCAACAGGCCTCCCGAGTCCTTGATCTTTGATGATCGTTTCATTTCAGATTCGAATAAATCGCCTGCCTGGCCGGCCATGCCGGCAGCCGCAAAAAAAATCAGTGCCGGTCCCCAGGCAAGGGTTGGAAAAAATAAATATTTTCCAACGGCACCGATCAGCAGATTGGCGGTAAGCCCCCCGATGGCGCCTTCGACGGTTTTTCCCGGGCTGATGGCCGGACTCAATTTGCGACGTCCAAGATATGATCCGACATAATAGGCGCTGATATCACCGGCAAAAATAATGGCGAGAAGAAAAAAGATCCAGGTCATGCCCTCGGGTTGGTGTCGGATCGTAACCAGCAAGGAAAGTGAGAGGGGAATATAGACAACCCCCATAACCTGTTTTTGTATAATTTCGACCACTGCCGGATTGGTTTTATAGACAAATACGGAAAGCACGCCGGAAAAAACCAGGTTCAACGCAACCAAAAAGATAACGCTCGCGGGCCCCGCAACGTAGGCCGCGATAAGGATGCCCAGGCTGATCAAGTAGCCCCAGAGGGTCACAGCGTTGTACATCATACGCCGGTCGGCATTGAATGAGATGCGATCATATTCCCAAAGCGAACAGACACAGGCAATACCGACCAGTAAAATGAAGGGGGCCCCACCCAGGTAGATCAAAAGAATTAGAATCGGTAAAGCACTCAGGCCTGTAATCCAACGCTTTAGATGCACGAGATTTCAGCTCCGTGGTTCTGGTTAAATAGAAAAATAGTTGATTAGTTAAATAGTAACAAAAGCTGGTCAGAAAAAAATGAATCGTGATTGCTTCAACTTCATGCGTGCGCGATTTAAATTTTGGGGACTTTTTTCTTACTTACTATTTTTCTATTTGACTATTTAACTAATTGACTACACTCGGCCATACCTGCGTTCTCGCCCCTGATAGTCAATGAGGATTTGCAGCAATTCGTCCCGGCCGAAATCAGGCCACAATGTTGGCGTTACGAAAATTTCCGAATACGCAATCTGCCAGAGCAAAAAGTTGCTGATCCGCATTTCCCCGCTGGTTCGAATTAACAAATCAGGGTCTGGAATATCGCGGGTGTATAGATGATCGGCAATCAGTTCGGGGGTGATGGATTTCGGGTCGATCTCACCGTGTTTGACCTGTGAAGCCACCTTTTGAACCATCCGGATAATTTCTGCCCGGCCGCCATAGCTCAGGGCAAGAATAAGCGTCATGGCGGTATTGTCTTCGGTGGCCGACATCACCTGATGCAGGGATTGCTGCACTTTCGCCGGCAACCGGTCTAACTGCCCGATGACGCGCAACCGAATATTATTTTCCACCATTTCTTTTTGCTCGGAACGGAGAAAATTTTTCAGGAGGGTCATCAAGGCCTCAACCTCCGTTTTGGGACGCTGCCAGTTTTCGGTGGAAAAAGCATACAGCGTTAAATAGGATATCCCAATCTCGCGGCAGATTCGCACCACAGTGCGAACGGTATCAGATCCTTTTTCGTGACCATTGATGCGGTTGAGCAATCGCTTTTTTGCCCATCGGCCGTTGCCGTCCATTATAATGGCAACATGGGCAGGCAGTTTGGTGGTGTCCAGTCCAACAGGAATGGAAGAAGAGGGGCTAGAATTCAAGGATTTCTTTCTCTTTTTCTTGATAGCATTCATCGATAAGTTTGATGTACTCATCGGTAATTTTTTGAACCTTATCCTGGGCTTTAAATGCGTCGTCTTCCGAAATTTCGCCCTCTTTCTTCATGCTCTTCAGCAGGTCATTGGAATCACGCCGGTAATTTCGGACGGATACCTTATAGTCTTCGCAAACCTTGTGTACAACTTTGACAAGCTCCTTGCGGCGCTCCTCGGTTAGCTGGGGTATTGAGATTCGAATAATTTTTCCATCGTTGGAAGGTGTCAGTCCCAGGTCTGACTTTAAAATGGCTTTCTCGAGATCTTTAATGACAGATGCATCCCAGGGTTGGATGGTAATCAAGCGACTCTCGGGTACGGCAAGTGTGGCCATCTGGTTTAGAGGGGTCAGGGTGCCGTAATAATCTACTTTTATTCCGTCAAGAATTGAAAGAGATGCACGACCCGTCCGCATCCGATTGAGTTCATTTTTTAAAGCCTCTACGGATTTGCCCATACTTTCTTTGGTTTCTTGATAGATCGATTCAATCATGGGAGTTACCTCGTATTGGTGGTCACCACCAACTCGTTACTAGCTGGTAATAATCGTTCCGATATTCTCGCCGCAGACAACACGGCAAATATTGCCTTTGTCCGCAAGTTTAAAAACGGCCAGGGGCAGCTGATTATCCATGGCCAGCGAGATGGCCGTCATGTCCATAACCCGAAGCTGTTTTTCAAGAACTTCCATATACTTGGCATTTTTGAGCAATTTGGCCTGGGGATCCTTGATGGGGTCTGCATCGTAAACTCCATTAACCTTAGTGGCTTTTAACAGAATTTCAGCATGGATTTCCTGGGCCCGTAAAACAGCTGCCGTGTCCGTTGTGAAATAAGGATTCCCGGTGCCGGCACCAAAAATGACAACACGATTCCTTTCCAAATGGCGATTGGCCCTGCGCACAATATAGGGTTCCGCGACTTCATGCATCGATATGGCAGTCTGAACGCGGGTTTCTATCCCCTGCTTCTCTAAAGCGTCCTGCAATGCCAGGCTGTTGATGACGGTGGCCAGCATACCCATATGATCGGCCGATGTCCGGTCCATTCCGTAAGAGCTGGCGGCAATACCGCGGAATATATTGCCGCCCCCCACAATAATGCCGATTTGAACGCCCAGTTCGACAACAGATCCGATTTCTTCAGCTACGAATTTAATCATATCCGGACTGATACCGAAGCTCTGATCGCCCATCAGGGCCTCACCACTCAATTTAACAGCAACGCGTTTGTATTGGGGCTTCGTCATACGAACTCCTATTGATGCGTTAACGCCACTGTAAATTGGAAATTTACCTGGGCACCCAAATTTACAAATGAATAATGAATATTGACTAATGTCTAATGATAGCAGTCGCTATATTTCATCTGTTAAGATAAAATCGATAGAATTCCTTCATTCGACATTATACATTAGACATTCATCATTCAGCCGCTTCGCCGGTCTGGAAGCGAACAAAACGTTTGATGGTGATGTTCTCGCCGATTTTGGCAATTAACTCATTTAATACATCTTCAACCGCCAATTCCGGATCGCGCACATAAGCCTGGTTGAGCAAACAATTTTCTTTAAAAAATTTGTTCATCTTACCATCGACGATTTTGGTGATCACGTTTTCGGGCTTTCCGGTTTCCAGGGCCTGGGCCTGGTAAATATCCCGTTCACGCTGAACAGTTTCTTCCGGCACATCTTCGGCCCTTACCCCCAATGGGTTGGTGGCCGCGATATGCATGGCAATATTTTTGGCGAACTGAATAAAATCTTCATTCTTAGCCACGAAATCAGTCTCACAATTTACTTCGACCAGGACACCGAGTTTGCCGCCCATATGGATATATGATTGGATGGTCCCCTCGGTCATGGCCCGACCAGCCCGTTTCTGGGCGGTTGCCAATCCTTTTTTTCTGAGAAAATCAATTGCTTTATCAATATCTGCGTCGCACTCCACAAGCGCTTGTTTGCAGTCCATCATTCCAGCGCCCGACTTCTCCCGCAGTTGTTTTACCATTGTCGCACTAATTGTTGTCATCTTGCACTCCTGTCTTTTCAGCTTCGCTGGTTTCTTCCGTATTTTCGGGGGCTGCTTCTTTTTCCGCCGCGGGGGCCTCAACAGCATCTGTCCCCGTGGGTTCAACAGCCGATCGTTTAATGATTTCTACTACCGGGCCTTCGGTTCCATCTGAAATAACCTTTCGCTCACCGTCGGCAAGTTCAGCACTGGTGACTGCCACTTCGGATTCTTCTTCCATGTCCTTATCGGCTTCGGCCTGCTGTTTCTCAGCTAAGCGCTGGCTGCCTTCGATACAGGCATCCGCCATCCGCGATGTAATTAAACGAATGGCCCGAATGGCGTCGTCGTTGCCGGGAATAATATAATCAATATCGTCCGGGTCACAATTGGTATCAACAATCGCGATAATCGGTATATTCAGGCGTCGGCCTTCCCGCACGGCAATTGCTTCATTTTTAGGATCAACGACGAACATGGCACCCGGCAGTCCGTTTAGGGTACGGATTCCGCCAAGGTTATTGTCAAGTTTTATGCGCTCTTTGCCAAGTTTCAGCCGTTCTTTTTTGGGGAACATTTCTATTGATCCGTCCAATTGAATATTGTTCAGGTAATTTAAACGGTCAATGCTTTGCCGGATCGTCTGAAAATTGGTCATCATACCGCCAAGCCAGCGGTTGTGGACGTAAAACATCTCGCAGCGATTGGCCTCTTCGTAAATGGAGTCACGCGCCTGCTTTTTGGTCCCAACGAACAATAATGGTTTACCAGCGGCTACGGTATCCACAACAAAGTCATAGGCCGTTTTAAACATCCGCACCGTTCGTTGCAGGTCAACGATATAGATCCCGTTTCTGGCCCCAAAAATATAGGGCTTCATTTTTGGATTCCAACGTTTCGTTTGGTGACCGAAATGGACACCGGCTTCCAGCAGTTCTTTCATTGTTACATACGCCATGGTTTTCTTCCTTTCCTTTCGGTTGGTCCACCGCCCTTGTCACCCCTGGTTCCGACTTTCAAAGAAAGCACCGGGAAACAGGTCCCAGGACGTGGGTGTTATAAAAATTTTTTTACATAACAAAAAATAGTCTTCGTCGCAACCTTTTTTCCAATAGTTTGAAATAAAAACACAGATTCTTAAGATAAAACACCCCTATCCCAAAATCAATACGTCACCCATCTCGCCGCCCCTATCCCTGGGCACCTGTCCCTCAGCTCACAACTTCTGTATTTTAATCAAAAATTCAAAATCGATAGAATTCCTTCATTCGACATTCATCATTCGTCATTCCGATTTGTACATCCAAACAACCCGATTGTGACCGGCATAATCTTTACGGCTGCCCAAATCGCCGTACCGTCCACTATCAACAGCAATCCTGCGAACAGCCTCCTGCTGGTCATGACCGATCTCCAACATCAGCACGCCACCCGGTTGGAGGTAATGGTGGGCAGAGCCGATAATTGGTTTAAAGCATCCCAGACCATCATCATTTCCATCGAGGGCCGCCATCGGCTCATAACCATGGATTTCAGGCTGCAGCTCCCCAATTACCCGGCTGGGAATATAGGGCGGATTGGAAACGATCATATCAAATGCCGCCGTTTTCTGATTTAAGGGTGCCAGCCAATCGGCATTGAAATAGTGGATCATTTCACCAAGGTTATGACGCCCCGCATTTCGGTGAGCCACCTTGACAGCTGGCATACTCCTGTCAGACGCAAAATAAGTGTGCCGGGGCTGCTGTGAGGCCAGGGCAATGGCAATCGCCCCCGAACCTGTACCCAGGTCCAGGATGCGCCAGGATTGAGACGATGCCTGCCGGGACAAGAGCTCCAAAGCCGCCTCCACCAGGCATTCGGTTTCGGGCCTTGGTATCAGAACATCTTCAGTAACTTCGAGATCAAGCGACCAGAACTCTTTAACACCCAGGATATAAGCAACCGGTTCCCGTTTGATTCGACGTTGAACCAGAATTTTAAAGGTTTTGAGCTCATCACCCAGCAGCGGCTGGTCAAACTTTAGATATAAATCGATCCGCTCACATTTCAACGCATGGGCAAGCAATATTTCTCCGGTTGCCCTGGGACTGTCGATATCGTGGGTCTTAAAATAAGCTGCCGCCCACTGCAGGAGCTTGATGATTGTCCAGTGTGAATTTGCCGTTGTGTTGCGTTTTTCTCCTGACATAGCCTTTTATGGTCAAACCCGAGTTAAACAGAGAACCGTAAAACCGCAGAATATCCAACCGCAGAAATTCGAAGGGTGGAATCGCTGCGCTCTGTCTTTTGGAAAAATAAAAATCGATAGACTTCCTTCCTTCGAAATTCGACATTCGATATTCGATATTCAGTATTCGATATTCGCTTTTTTGGCTTGCCGGGGCTTTGCCGGGTCCAAAGGTTCCTTCTATATTAGACTGGCAATTTCTTTAGATAGGTGCAAATCATTCAGCGTTCTGGAGTGCCTGGGCCTGATAATAGGTGGCCAGATTTTCAATCAGTTCTTCGATGTTGCCCTGAAGAATCTGATCCAGTTTGTATAGCGTCAGGTTGATCCGATGATCCGTCACCCTTCCCTGGGGGAAGTTGTAGGTTCTGATTCTGCCGCTTCGATCTCCGGTTCCCACCTGACTTTTTCGTTCTTCGGAACGCTTTTCATTTTGCTCCGTGATCATTTGATCCAGCAGCCGGGACCGCAAAACCTTCATGGCTTTGGCTTTATTCTTCAATTGTGATTTTTCATCCTGGCAGGTGACAACAAGACCGGTTGGGAAATGGGTAATGCGTACGGCCGAATCGGTGGTATTGACGCTCTGGCCGCCCGGACCGGTGGATCGATATACGTCCACTTTGAGTTCGGAAGGATCGATATGAACATCGACCTCTTCAGCTTCGGGCAGGACTGCTACCGTCACCGCAGATGTATGGATGCGTCCCTGGGTCTCGGTGGTCGGCACACGCTGCACCCGATGGGTGCCGCTTTCGTACTTGAACACGCTGTAGGCCCCCTTGCCTTGAATCATGGCGATTATTTCTTTTAAACCGCCGACGCCGGTGGGGTGATGGGTGATAATTTCCACCTTCCAATTGCGGTTCTCGGCATAACGGCCATACATCCTGAACAGGTCACCGGCAAACAAAGCAGCCTCTTCCCCGCCGGTGCCGGCACGAATCTCAACAATGACATTTTTGTCGTCATTGGGATCTTTGGGCAGCAGCAGCGCTTTGAGCTCGTCCTCAATTTTTTCTTTGTCGAGGTTTAGTTTGTTGATCTCATCGCGGGCCAGATCTTTTATTTCAGGATCCGTGTCTTTGAGCAGTTCCTGACTCTCCTCAAGATCATTTAGCATCTGTTTATACCGTCGAAAGGCTATAACGATCTTGTTCAGTTCGCCATGCTCACGGACATACTTCTGGTAGGCTTCCCGATCCTGGACAATCGCCGGATCTGCCAGATGCTTCTCGACGTCGATGAAACGTTCTTCCACCCCGATTAGTTTATCAAACATTTTCCAGATACCGATAGCTTTTTTAACCAGCAACCTGGTGGTTGACACCACCAGGTCATTGGTATTGTATGCAAATTATTTTGGCCGGTTATGATTATTTAATATAGAAAAGGAATCGAGCCGGCTTACCTGAGCATTGCCCCTGATGGCGTCTTAAAGGCACGCTGCATCAGGCCCGGCTTTGGAGCCTAACGGCTTATCTGCAAAGCAAATTGACGGGCGGGGATTAACTAAGTGGGCTTTTCTTGTTTTTGAAATTTTTCATATTTTTTCCGGAAGCGCTCAATTCGACCCGCAGTGTCGACAAGTTTCTGTTTACCGGTAAAAAAAGGATGGCATTTGGAGCATATCTCAACACGGATATCAGACCGGGTCGATCCGACCTGAATCTCACTGCCGCATGCACATCGTATGCTCGTTTCAGCATAATCAGGATGAATTCCGTTCTTCATGTTATTTACAACCCCCTATTTCAAATGACGATTCTGCCTAAGGCAGGCCCGCCTTGGCGGGCAGGTGCCCATTTTCGCATTATGGTCTATTTTTAAAAGTTGTGCTTCCTATAAAGCACTCAAATAAATATGTCAAGCGCTATGGTGTTATGCATTCATTGATTTTAAAAATTGCTCGTTGTCCTTGGTCCCGCTCATTTTTTCAAGCAAAAATTCCATGCTGTCAACCGTATTGAGAGTTGTCAGCAGCTTGCGCAGTATCCAGACCCGGTTGAGCCTGCTCTCATCCAGAAGCAGCTCTTCTTTACGGGTACCGGACCGTTTGATATCAAATGACGGCCAGATGCGTTTATCTGCCAGGCGGCGATCCAGTTGAATCTCGGCATTGCCGGTTCCCTTAAACTCCTCGAAGATTACCTCATCCATGCGACTGCCGGTGTCAACCAGTGCAGTGGCAATAATCGTCAGACTGCCCCCTTCTTCGATATTTCTGGCCGCGCCGAAAAACCGCTTGGGACGCTGCAAGGCATTGGAATCCACACCACCGGAAAGGATCTTGCCGCTGGGCGGAACAACCGAGTTGTAGGCCCGGGCCAGGCGCGTAATACTGTCTAAAAGGATAACCACATCTTTTTTATGTTCCACCAGCCGTTTGGCCTTTTCAATAACCATCTCCGCAACCTGAACATGCCGTTCGGCCGGTTCATCGAAGGTGGAACTGATAACCTCGGCCTCGACCGTACGCTGCATGTCGGTTACCTCTTCGGGCCGTTCGTCGATCAGCAACACAAACGGTACCACGTCTTTGTGGCTGGCAATAATGCCATTGGCAATAGCTTGCAGCAACATGGTTTTACCGGACCGGGGCGGGGATACGATCAGTCCCCTCTGGCCAAACCCGATGGGAATCATTAAATCCATGATGCGGGTGGAAAAATTTTCGGAGTCGGTTTCAAGATTAATTTTATCTTCAGGATAAAGGGGGGTCAGATTGTCAAAGAGGATTTTGTCTCGGGTCACTTCGGGATCTTCATAGTTGACCGCTTCGACTTTTAAAAGCGCAAAATATCTTTCCGACTCTTTGGGCTGTCTGATCTGGCCCGAAATGGTATCTCCGGTTCTTAAATTGAAACGGCGTATCTGCGAAGGCGACACATAGATGTCGTCCGGACCCGGTAGATAATTGGAGTCCGGTGAACGCAGAAATCCAAATCCATCCGGTAAGATTTCCAGAGTTCCTTCGCCGAAAATAAGACCATTTTTTTCAATCTGGGTCTGAAGCAGGGCAAACATCAATTCCTGTTTGCGCATCCCCGCCGCACCCTCAACTTTTAGCTTTTTGGCCATCTGAGTCAGTTCGCTGATTTTTTTCTCTTTAAGTTCAGCAATATTCATCAAATTAGTCCCCTCATCTATTTTTCATCGCCATTCTCTTGTTCCATTACCTCTTGAAATATTTATATAAATCTCCCACAAGACAGTAGCCATGACGCATTGCGATATAAGATACCACCGGCGTTATGGTGCTCAATCTGATGAAAGTGTTCCCAGTAAACGTGCCATCCGACACTGAGACCGGCCTAACAGAAAAGGCCTTGTAAACGTATCCGTATACGTATAAAGTTTCCTTACACAGGTGATTTACTGATTGGATCCATGCCGGTTGTTTAGGAGGAAATTGAGTGTTAAGTGAAATATATTAGAAGAAAAAAGGTATCCTCTCGTTTGGCGGGTTCCACATACCTTTAACCACGTAATTTTAATAAATATATCATAATATTCATCCTGTCAAGCGCTTTCACTTGTTTTTTAGGCTTTTAAGGTCAAATATCTTACCATAAACACCGTTGCGGTGGTGAACACATTGATGCTTCCATTTGACACAAATATCTTTCCATTTAAAACGGGCGTTTATGTTGTCGGCGGTTCGGTCCGGGACCTCCTTGCTGAAAGAATGCCCTATGATTACGATCTGGTCGTTGACCGGGATTGGACCCATTTTGCCAGGCGCCTTGGGGCCATGACCGGTGGCCATATCGTTGAATTGGGCAAACAAAACCAAAAAATGCTGCGGGTGGTTACCAGGGACCGTATCTTCGACATCATGCCCGTCAACGGCTCCTCCATAGAAAATGATCTTCGTCTCCGGGATTTTACCATCAACGCCATGGCACTGGATCTATCAACCGGCAGCCTGATCGACCCACTGGGAGGGCAAACGGATCTGGCCGCTAAAAAAGTACGCATGGTCTCCCGGGAAGTATTTCGCAAAGATCCGGTACGTCTCATACGCGCTTACCGTATGGCAGCCAGTTTTGATTTAGACATCGATGAGGATACCCGGGCCGCCATAGCAGCGGATGCGAATCGAATCCAGGAATCCGCCGGAGAACGAATCCGGGAAGAACTATTTAAAATCCTGCAGTGCGCCCGGTCCCATTCGTATCTGTCCATGATGGATCAAAGCGGTCTCCTGGTGCACATCTTTCCGGAATTTTTAAAGCTGAAACAGCTGCAGGTGCATCCGGCCGCCCCCCGCACCTGGTTTGAGCAAACCCTTGATTCGTATTTTCATCTTGAAACCCTGCTAAATCCCGATGGTGAGTTGATGCAATCCATGGACAGCCGGTTTTTTCAAAATGATCCTGTTACCCGATCCATCATATTAAAATGGTCCGTGCTGTTTCACAACCTGGGAAGATTGCCCGCGAAACCGCCGGCGGATCATGCTGACATCGATTACCGTGACGATCATGCCGCCCGGAGTGCCGCCATGGCCCAGGTCATCTGCCGGCGCCTGCGGTTTTCAAGGCGCCAATCAGATACCATTGAAATGGTCATTCGGCATCATTTCCAACCGATGGTGTTGTTCAGTGCGCACCGGCAAAATTCACCCGTGGAAAAAGAATTCATCCGCTTATTTTTGGATTGCACGGATGTCACCCCCGATGTGCTTCTGAATGCCCTGGCTGAATTCAAGGGCCAGAAAGGGACCGATGATCCGCTGACAGATGAATTTACGACGTTTTATCCGGATGCTTATCCAAAAGTATGCTACGGTATTGCGCCCCAGGGCGGCGTTGCCGCCGCCCATAAACGGCAGCGACTTAATTAATGAATTCGGGATGAAGCCTTCAGCGGAATTCAGGCACATTTTAGAGCGCGTCGAAGAGGAACGTCTGGCAAAAGAATCTTATTCCCGGGAGGATGCTCCTTAAACTGGTGGAGCACCTGTTAGGTAGGAAAGAAGGTTTCCTAGAAAATTAGATGAACAGTCAATAGATAACAAAAGGTCCTATCTAAATTCAGATAGGACCTTTTTTAATATATTTAAAATTAAGGTGAAGCGCTTAGCTCAGCTTTTCAAGACCGGCATATATTTGGTCCCGAATTTCGTCGACTTTGCCAACCCCTTCAATCCGGATGTAGTGCGGTGCGCCCGCTTCGCCGGAACTTTCCCAGTTTTTATAGTAATCGATCAAGGGTTCGGTTTGGGCATGATAGACATCAAGGCGTTTGCGAACCGTCTCTTCCTGGTCGTCGTCGCGCTGGATGAGGTCTTCGCCGGTCTCATCATCTTTGCCCTCAACTTTGGGCGGATTAAAAACGACATGGTAAGTTCGACCGCTGCTCAAGATGAACCCGTCGTCCGCTCATGCGTTTGATAATTTCTCCATCGGGCACATCGATGTCCACCACGGCATCGATGGCAACCCCGGCATCCTTCATGGCATCGGCCTGGGGAATGGTTCGGGGAAAGCCGTCAAACAAAAAGCCATTTTCGCAATCAGCTTCCTGGATGCGTTCCTTGACAAGTCCGATAATCACGTCATCGGGAACCAACCCACCGGAATCCATATATCCTTTGGCTTTTAACCCCAGTTCGGTTCCGGCCTTGAGCGCCGCCCGCAGCATATCACCGGTTGAAATCTGTGGAATTTGAAACTTTTCCTTTACCAAATTAGCCTGGGTTCCTTTGCCGGCTCCAGGGCCGCCTAATAAGATCAAACGCATTTGCAAACCTCCTTTTGGGTTATTTTTTAACGGCAAAGTATGGCCGAATGCCGGATGGGTGTCAAGGGAATAATGAGAAGACAATCGGACCATGGAAGTAAAAAAACTACCTGCTTATAAAATTTCTCTTGCCATTCATTAAAATATTCGATATTGAATGTCACTTATCAGTTTAACATTGAATAACCATCGGTAATGATATGCATTGCACCAAATTCCGATGGCAAGAAGGGGGCGAGGTATTTGAAGGATATTGAAGTCAGGGTCATTGACAATGACATTGAAAAAGCAATGCGCATTTTGAAAAAGAAAATTCAAAACGACGGCCTTTTCAAGCGCTTAAAATTAAAAAAGAGCTATGAAAAACCAAGCGAATTTCGCCGTCGCAAACAGCGCGAAGCTTTAAGGCGCGAGCGCATCGCAGCCAGCAAAGCAAGACACAGAAGATAATATCAATCAAAGCTAAAGGAAAAACCCGGTAAGGTTACACAATTGCCGGGTTTTTTTAATGGGTATGACTTCCGACAATTCATATAACAGCTGCCTGGAAAGCATGTATGGCCTGAGAAGATTCGGCATCAAGATGGGGTTGTCGACCATCAAGACGATTTTATCCGGCCTGGGAAATCCCCAGAACACCTATGCCTGTATTCACGTGGCCGGCACCAACGGCAAAGGATCGGTGGCCTCATCACTGGCGTCGATTCTCAATCAGGCTGGATACAAGACCGGGCTTTATACTTCTCCGCACCTTGTCCGTTTCAACGAACGGATCCAGGTAAACAACCGGCCCATATCCAATGAAAATGTGCTGGCATCCTATAATGCCATCAATCAGGTCCATCACGGTGAGCGAGAGCCCACATTTTTCGAATTTGCGACGATTATGGCGTTTTATGAATTTGCCAGACAGAAAGTGGATTGGGCCATTATTGAAACCGGCATGGGCGGCAGGCTTGATGCCACCAACATCATTCGTCCCCGGGTTTCGATTATCACCAACATTTCACTGGAGCATCGTGATTATCTGGGAAACACCCTGGAGCAGATTAGCGGGGAAAAGGCCGGAATCATAAAACCGCGTACCCCGGTTATAACCGGTATCCGGCAGAAAAAAGCCATCGCCGTGGTAGAAAACAAGGCCGCTGAAAAATCAGCCCCCCTGTTTCGCTTCGGAAAGGATTTCAAAGTAAGACGCAACCAATCAGGGACGTTTTCTTATCAAGGTATTGAAGCCAGCTGGAAGGATCTGCAAACCGGCCTGTCCGGCCGCCATCAGGTGGACAATGCGGCCCTGGTTCTGGCCGCCTGTGAAATACTGAATCAAAAGGGTGCCAATCTCTCCCTGGATCATATCAAAGCCGGGTTAATCAAAAACCGGTGGCCGGGGCGGCTGGAAATTGTATCTACCAACCCCGTGATCATTCTTGACGGCGCCCACAATTTTATTGCCGCGCGCAACCTGGCCCGGTTTCTGTCAGCAAATTATGACAGGCGCAACGTTACCATGGTCATCGGCATCCTGGACGACAAGCCTTACCGGGCAATGCTCAACTGCCTTTTACCGACGGCCAACCGGGTCATATTGACCCGTGCCAAAATTAACCGGGCCATGGAACCGCAAAAACTCGAACCCATAGCAAAAAAAATAATCCCCGGAGTAACCATCATCCCCGATGTAAAACAGGCCCTGGAACACGCAATTAAAACCGCATCCCCGGATGACACCATCTGCGTTGCCGGCTCGCTATACGTCGTGGGGGAAGCCAAAGAAGCCCTGGAGGCTTCAGGGTTTGGGTCTTCGCCCTAAGGCTACGGCCCCACAAGCAAGGTTCAGAGTTCAAAGGTTTTGAGGTTGGAGGTTAGAGGTTAGAGGTTAGAGGTAAATGATGAACTGCAGCGTTTTCGCCTCCAACCTCTAACCTCCAACCTCATAATTCTACATTGAACCCCTGAACCCTTTCTCCTTGACTTGACCCGGGTTATGAATTAGGTTTGGTTCGATTTTGGGGGGATGAATATCAGGACAAAACCGAATAAAGTTCAAGGCTCAGTTGTTTTCTCCACATTCCCCATTCCGACTTCTCAGAAAAGCGCCCGTAGCTCAGTGGATAGAGCGTCAGCCTCCGGAGCTGAAAGCCGCTGGTTCGAACCCAGCCGGGCGTACCAATTAATTCAATAAGTTATAGAAACTTTTTATAAATATCGAAAGGAGTCTTATGAACCGATGGTTAGCAGTGTTTTTGATCGTGGCACTGGCGGCCTGCACGGGCATGAGGGAATACACGCGATACGAGGTTAATGGCGGGACGGTTACACTGGGTATGACGATACAGGAAGTAAAGGACATCATGGGGCCGCCTGACAAAATAACAAGCGACACGGCAGGTATGCTTGGTCCACAATCGAACAGTCCGAAGACCTCCAGCGGAGCGGCAACATGGTGGTATCTGGCGCCAAAAGAGGGAGTCAAGCACACTCAGATCGACTTCAAGAATTATATCGTTGACGGCATTTACGAACTCGATAATTAGCAGATAAAATCAAGAGCCGGGTTTGGTTTATTGGCTTGAGCCGTATGTATTCCGCCGCCTGAAATTCACCTGAAAAGTTTTCACAAATCCAACTCAAAAAATTTTGTTTGACCTCTATCCATCCTATCTGATACCAGTCTACCAATAATCTTCAGACACAGCATTTGCTAACCTAAATAGAGGTTGCCATGAGTTGTATATTGATACCCCGTTTCTCGTTTTGAGAGGTGGGGTTTTTTCATTTTATAATCAGGAATTGAAATCTACATTACCATTAAGGAGGGCAGTCTTGTGGATCAATTTAAAGGAAAAATCGCCGTTGTTACAGGTGGTGCCTCTGGGATAGGTCGTGCTCTCTGTGAAGAATTAGGTAGAATTGGAACGATAGTAACGGTTGCAGACCTAAATTTAGAAGGAGCTGAAAAAGTGGCCAAGAGCATAGATGAAAATGGGGGTCAGGCCCATGCTGAACAGCTCAATGTTGCAATAGCAGAAGAAGTAAGAAGGGTTATCGAAGGTACATATTCCGATCATGGTCGACTTGATTATATTTTCAACTTCGCAGGAATCCTTATCGTAGGCGAAGCCTTTGACATGGACACTGAAGACTGGAGTCGTATTTTTGATGTTAACTTAAAAGGTGTCGCCTATGGAACCACAATAGCTTATCCGATAATGATTAAGCAGGGGTTCGGTCATATTGTTAATATGTCATCCTACCAGGGATTGATACCGGCCGGGGCAGCAACAGCCTATGCCACAACAAAGTATGGCGTCGTCGGATTATCAACGTCCCTCTGTTCTGAGGCCGCCCAATTCGGTGTCAGGGTAAGTGTTGTTTGTCCGGGATTTATCGATACACCACTTTTCGAAACGGCCGATGTTTTAAATGCTAAGAAGGAGGAAGTGTTTTCAGGCATACCTTTTAAATTGATGGAAGCAAAAGATGCGGCAAAAGCAATATTGAAAGGCGTAGCACGAAATCAAAAGATCATAATCTTTCCATTCTATGCTCGTCTCTTCTGGTATCTGTATCGAATTCACCCAATTTTAGCGAGTCCCTTGGTTGGCGGATTAATAAAAAATTTTCGGTCTCTGAAAAATGAAACTTAATATGTAAAAAGGGAGGCGTTTGACCATGGCTAATTTTTTATTTGTTTTAAGCAAAGATGACAATGAGGCGGCTACGAGGTGCTTTCAATTTGCAAAAATCGCACATTCAAAAGGGCATAAAACGGATTTGTTTTTTATCAATGACGGCGTTAAATGGGCTGATTCTGAAAGAGATTTCTAATGCAAAAACAGTAACCGGTGATTGTTCAAATGATTATTTGCCCTATCTGGTTGAAAACCAGGTTCCAGTCGGAGTCTGAATCCCATGTGCCAAGGCCCGTCAGGTTGACGAGGCAAAATTCTTCTCAAATATGAGCTTAGATGGGGGGCCGCATTTGATAGATTTGGCTGCAGAGGCAAAAGTATTTAACTTTTAATTCGCGCATCAAGCTGCGGTGCTCATTTGATATCTAAAATTTTAGCAAGGTTGTGATACTGGAGATGTCACAGGTTTCAGCAGACTTTAATTTTTTTGATTACATCTAAGGATATGAAATTATGAAAACTAAAGCTACTGACAAAAAAGTTTCATCTTCTTCGCCAATCCTAATTCAGATAATCCGTAAAAGTTTAATTATTTACCCTCTATCTGCTGCTACTGTGCTGGCGATCTGTTTCATTTTTGGATGGCGATCATTAGAAAATATTGGAACCGGATTTATATACGGTTCCCTGGGTCTGGCGCTATTCGGCGCTTTACTTTTGGCAGGGAATACGGTGCCGGCTCAACTTTCTAAGCTTTCACTCCCCTCTGTTAGATGCCTTCAAGGATCCGAAAGTGATGATTCTCCGTCTATAGATGCAGGAATAAGATTCTTTTTTACGACTTTAATATGCGGAGTATTGTTATTGGTGACAGGTCTTATTTTGAAATTGTTTTTGTGAGGTATACCCCTGAGTTTTACATGACCACCTTTAATATATCAACTTAGTGCAGATGAGCCTGAATTGTACATAACCGCTATCAGCACTTTTGAAATCTTCAAAAAAATGTGATATTCAAACCGTATCTGCATTTTTATCAAAGCGCAGATACCTGCAAGATAACGCAAGGCAGACCCATTTTTTTTTAATATACAATATGTAGCGGTTCGGCCTCGAGCCAACTGTTTCGAAATTTCCTTTGAACGCACTTGGTTTCTAACTATCCCATATCCTCCGATTTCAAATGGGTCTTATTATCTTGTAATTATATATATTTCCTAAAGATTATCAATAAACAACCGATAAATATAAAGGGCATACAGTCCTATAATAAATTTTAAAATTTTGAGCAGATAGTATAGTAAAATATGGACCTCCCTGTCAGAAACGGTATACGAGGAACGCGTATAACAAACACAAAAAAAACAGACCTATAATGGGGATCACTATGAAACGTCGTGACAAAAGAATATCTTACTCAGGACATATTTTTTTTTCAACAAAGAACGGTGTTTTTGAGGGAGAATTAAAAAACTATAGCACAAATGGCCTTTTCATAGAAACTCAGGAAGATTTGACTTTGGGTGAAATTATTTCTGTGGCGCTTCCCTATGTGGAAGGTAAACAAGTAAAATTTCAAGGTCAAATTCTATGGGGTAACAGCAAAGGCTTTGGTATTGAATTAGTAAGAAAACGAAGTGAAATAAACACTAAACTTCAAAAAATAGACGCTAGATTAGGACAAGCTCAACAAACGTGATAGCTGTATCTCAGGTTTTGATTTCTGCTACGGATCAGCACTTTTGAAATCTTAAAAAACATGTGATATGTGCATGGTATAGGGTAAATAACTACATAGAATAATACTCTATTTTCTCAGGTTTGCGCATAGAGGCCAGAAGTCGTGATACTTTGGGCAGCCAGTTTGCACCTCCTGCGAGCGCCTTTATGTGCATAATTTTTTTTAAATTGTAGTTGTTCTCCAAATCGAGTAGTAATTCGCCCGCGTCCTGACCGTCTTTCAATGTCGCCTCGCGCTTTTTGAAAACCTTTAATATTTGTGATAAAATGTGATATAATGATAATCTGATTTCAATAAACACCCTCTATCTGGGGGTTTAAATATATCTATTCTTTCTTATTTATGCTCAAACAAAAAATATTGCGAAACAATTCGGGTTTCACGCTGATTGAAATTATCGCTGTTTTGGTTATTTTAGGCATCTTAGCTGCACTTGCTGTGCCGCGATATGTCGATCTCGAAAACAACGCCAAACAGAAAGCCGTTGATACTGTCACATCCGAAATTAATGCGCGCGAGAGCCTAACCTGGGCAAACCACAAAATCTCCTCAAGTGGCTTTGTAAGTGATGTAAAAATATTCGGTGAATTAAATTTTAACTTTGATCCCAATTATACTTGGAATTCAGGCGATCCTGATCCTTCCGGCGGAACTCTGCGATTTAAAGGAGAATCTTTCTCCTTTAGCCGAACGCCTTCGACCTATCTATCACCTGCAGTTTGGAGACGAAATTAATAAATATCGCAGGAATCTCCAACCTATCGGCAAAAATGAAGCCTCAAAAAAAGTTGTGATATTATCAATTCTAATTATTTGGCCTCAAGTTGTGCTTTCTGGTATTTACCACTTGATTAAAGACCGCAGCTTGTCAAAGCCCTGAATCGAATTTTCAAAGATCAACCGACGATGAATCGTACGACCTGCTGGTGTACCCAAAAATGCGTGATGCGTATCCTTGCCAATATCAATGCCAATGATCAGTGTGCTCATTGAAGCATTGATGTGCTCTTTGAATTGACGAAACCATTGCAATCTGGTAGCGTAGTTTGCATCCATGACAGCCTTCTTTAGTTTGAAGTGTTTTTGTCGAAGAAAACTTCTTCATTCTAACAGGAGGTTGTCTCTTTTCAAGGCGATAATTAATTTTATATGTGCTATGCGGGGGAGTAGTTTCTTATCTTATTTCAATATATAACGGTGTTGACTAAGTTGACTTACTGATTCGCCCTTTTAATAATTCAATGTTTGATATATTACTGCAATACCCGATCACCTGTCATGTCTATCATTTATTTTTTGCGGTTGAAAGCCTCCCAGATTCCGTCTGTGCTTAAGAAAATTATTTGCCCACTTTGCAGAGCTGTTTTTAAATACTCTTCATATTGCCAATCTTCATCAATACCCAGGGCCATTCCCGATCCGGCAAGTTCTTCAAACAAATCTGTACCCGGATCATAGAATAAGGCAGGTTCATGACCGGCCCGAACCCACTGAGCCTGCATTTTGTTCGTATCAATATTCAAGTAGAACATGGTCATAAACTGACCCGAATCCTCCACATCCTGAACCAGCTGGCGGTTGATATCTGAAATGATGCCGCCTGCACCCCCCGGGTGCGATAGACGCTGGCGCAAAGATGAGCGCACCGCGGCCATCAGGAGGGCGGAGGAAATGCCATGTCCGGATACATCGCCGATGGCGATCGTCAGTTGATCATCTTCGCCCGTATCACTGGTATTAAAATCGTAATAATCGCCCCCGGTTTCATCACAATAAATGCTTCGACCGGCGATATCCAACCGTTGCATCTGCGGATTGTTCTTGGGCAAAAGGTTTTGCTGGAGTTCACTGGCAAGATCGAGGGACTGTTTAACCTTCTCATGTTCAAGGCTCAACGTTCTGAAACGGTCTGCCAAAGCCATCTGGAGAAGAATGACTTCGATCGCAGAGCCGAATTGTCCGCTGTATGGGCCTAAATATGGCAACACACCGAAAACACCCAAAGCCTCATACACGGTGCTTAATGCCAATAATGCAAATGCAAGCAGAAAGAACCGGGCCGGTCGGAACCCACGCCGCCAGCAAATGAAAGCGGCGAATAAAAATACCGGCGGGACAAGTATTGACTGGAAGGTGGTCGCCACCGTCATCCAGGCAAGTTTCACAAACGGGGTCATGGCCGCCAGGACAAGTGCCAAAATCATGGCGATTGATAATAGTTTATCAATGTAAGGTGCGTTTTCTTTAGTGATTAAAAAAGATTTGGCGAACAAATTGGCCCAGAAAAATGTAAGGGAAATAAAGATCAATACCAGAATCTGACCCTGGTGAATTCCGATCTGCAAAAACTCCCCTAACAATCCATTTGACTCCAAAAACAATAGATTCATGCAGATCAAATACAGCAGGTAATATAAACGATTGAGCTCACGAAGCGAGATCAACAAAATGAGGTTGTATAAAAACATGGCAACCATGATGCCGTAATAGATACCGGACCATAACGATCGACCCCTGGACGCGCCCAGGTAGGCCTCCTGGGTTAGAACCTGAAACCGCACGATTTTGGCCTCTGAGCTTGCGACTCGCAGATAGAAGGTTAGAGGTTGAGTTAAGTTTCGAGGGGGTAGGAAAGCATTCGGCGTGCTTGGCTGCGGGTCGGTACCGGTTGGCAAAATGCGGCCCACCTCCCTGGTAATCCAACCGGTATCCGGGAATTGAGGTATGTAGAGGGTGGCGTAATCTATGCGGTTCGGCCAGTCGAAATACAGCAGCCATTTATCCGGCGAGATTTGATCTTCGGAGGCGTCCACGGTGAAACGAATCCAATAAGCGGATGAATTCAGGCCCAGGTTTAGCATCTTACCCGTATGCCTGACATAGCGCATCGACTGCTGGGGTGACGATGCATCATCTATGGTCAACCTTCTTTGCGGGTCCTCCATGTATGCTAAATAGGAACCAATGAAATAGTGATCACTGTCCGGGGACAGCTTGAGAGCCGGATCCGCCGGGGCGGCGGCAGAACCGGGTCCCGCGCAAGCCCCCCCAGGCAATAAACACCAGCACCACTGCCACGGCCGACAGGCTTCGATGAAGCTGTACTATTTGGCGGTGCCCATCAGGCATACGTCTTTCCCCTGATTTAAGGTTAATGGCCATGTGTCCATTTGACCTTCATACGGTGATATAATATACTATATACAATTGTTCAACAGCAACCGCGATACTTGATATCGCATTTACCAACCATGGAATTTTTTTATGGCAGATCCAAAATCTCCGATTTACTCACGTAACCAGGACCGGCGCTCGGCCTTCAACCGCCGCTGGATAAAATCAGATTACAACGGCAAGGAGCGGCGCAGCGGATCCGACCGCCGGGAAGACCTGCCGATCAGAGATTTGCCGGCCAGCGACCTGCCGGTACCTGAAGACTCAGATTCTCACAAGAGAACCGGGCTGGAAAGGCTGCTGGTAACCAATACCATTCAACTGGAGGCCCTTACGCGGATACTGCTCGAAAAAGGTTATGTCAGCGAAGAGGAATTAATGGAGATGATGAATAAGGTTCAAGTTGAGTATCAGGGCAAAAAATAGAAATTAGGGACTTCCCGGCCCTGCTTCTACTTGGCCATTCTGTCTAACGCTTATGTTTTCAGAATCCCCCGTTTTTCCCGGCAAAGGTTTCAGATAATTTCTCTCCGTTATTGAAGATTAGAAAATAATGTCTAATATTATCTAAAACAGATTAGATGGATTAAACTGAATTCATCAATAGCCAAGGAGACAAGCGATGAATGATAAAGCCCAAGCCATGGTCCTGGGATCTTTTGCAGCCGATGCGCTCTCACTGGGGGTTCACTGGGTATATAATACGAACGTCATCGATAAAAAATGGGGGCGGGTCGAAAACTATATAAAACCCGAAAGGCCCACCTATCATCCCAACAAGGATCTGGGGGAATTCACCCATTACGGTGATCAGGCCATGGTGCTGCTCGAATCGGTCGCCGCCAATTCAGGGTTTAGTCTCAACCATTTTGCCCAAAGCTGGCAAAATTTTTTTAAATCCTATGACGGCTATTTTGACAGTGCCACCAAAGCTACCCTTGACAATTTGGCAGCCGGAAAAGATATTGCGGAAGCCGGCTCCGGGTCCGACGATCTGGCGGGGGCCGCCCGGATGGCAGCGCTGGTTTATTGCTACCGCAATGATGAGGATAAACTGATAGAAAGCGTTCGATCGCAGACGGCGTTCACCCATAACCATCCGGAGGTCATCGACAGCGCCGAATTTTTTGCCAGGGTGACCGTAAAGGTATTGGGCGGTGTGAAGCCCGTGGCAGCCATCAATCAGGTTGTGGAAGATGGGTTCTCCCAGGGGCCCTTTGCCGTATGGGTGGATGACGGCCTGAAAAGCGCGGAAACGGAAACCCGTCAGGCCGTGCTGGATTTTGGTCAAATGTGCGAAATCGAACCGGCTTTTCCATGTGTCATCCACCTGATCGCACGCTATGAAGAAAATTTGAGCCTGTGCTTGATCGAAAACGCCATGGCAGGCGGGGATTCTGCCGGCCGGGGATTGGTCGCCGGCATGGTTCTGGGTGCCCACCTGGGGCTTGGGGCCATCCCCCAAAGATGGCTGTCGGAATTAAAGGCCTATGCCCGGATCGTGGAATTATTGCACAAAATAGGAGAATGAATGATAGTCAAACCTGCACCGCTGGATGGAATGCTGATCATCGAGCCTTCGGTATTTGAGGACGAACGGGGGTATTTTCTGGAAACCCACCATTATCAGCGCTTTCAATCCGCCAACATTGATTGCACCTTTGTCCAGGACAACCTCTCTTTTTCAAAAAAGAATGTCCTGCGGGGCCTTCATTTTCAAAAAACCAAGCCTCAGTCCAAACTGGTCCAGGCCGTCACCGGCGGCATTTTCGATGTGGGGGTGGATCTGCGGCCGGACTCATCTACATTCGGCAAATGGTTCGGGTGTGTATTATCAGAAGAAAACAAGCGCCAGTTCTTTGTGCCCCAAGGATTTGCCCATGGATTTTGCGTCCTCAGCGAAAGCGCCCATGTGGCATACAAATGCTCCGACTACTACGATCCGGACGACGAAGGCGGCTTACTGTGGTCGGATCCGGATATCGCCATTGACTGGCCGATAAAAAATCCGATCCTTTCTGCCAAGGACAGCCAATTCGAATATTTGAATGCGAGAGCTTTTCAGCATAAAAAATGAAGCTGTTAATCACCGGCGCCCACGGGCAACTGGGCCATGGCATTATCGATGCCAGTCAATCAAAAGGCTTTCAGGTTCAGGCACCACCCGAAGAGGATCTGGACATAACCGACCTTGGGAAAGTTGATCATGTCGTCACCGATCTTCAGCCCGATATAGTCATCAACACAGCCGCCTATACCCAGGTTGACAAAGCGGAAACCGAAGAAGCCCTCGCTTTTAAAATAAATAAAACCGGCTGCACCCATCTCGCCCGCATCTGTGCTGAAAATCAGATTCCCCTGGTCCACATATCAACGGATTATGTTTTCGACGGCCAAAAAGGCGCACCTTACCTCGAAACAGACCCGATATCACCTTTGGGGGTATATGGCCGGAGCAAAGCAGAGGGTGAAACCGAAATCAGGTCCATTTTAAAAGAACATATCATTATTCGCACTTCATGGCTTTATGGTATCCACGGTCAAAATTTCGTTAAAACCATGCTTGGCCTGGCCACAGGCCAAAAAGAAATACGGGTTGTGGCGGATCAATACGGCTGTCCAACTAACGCCACCGATCTTGCCCAAACCATTCTGACCCTTTGCGTTCATCTGTATTCCAAACCCAAAATTAACTGGGGGACGTACCACTATTGTGGATCCGGTGTCATATCATGGCATACTTTCGCAGAAAAAATAATGGAATTGACCCATCAACATTTGGGCACCCGCACAGCCAGCGTAAAGCCGGTAACCACTGCTGAGTATCCCACCCGCGCCGCGCGCCCGAAGTATTCGGCCCTTGACTGCAGCCGTATTCACAAGCATTTCGAGATCAATCCCCAACCCTGGCAAAAAAGCCTGGAAGAAACGATTCGACAGCTTCTAGCCACTCCATGAAGGAAAAACTCCCCGACTGTTGAACTATTTCACCTCAATACAGTGCTGTTGGGCATTAAGTAGATAGGAGAAAATACCCACTTAACCCGCTAAAAATCTTATAAAAATTTACCATCCAGAAATTAGAATTTCTTGATTTTTTTCGCGATTCATTTTAACATATAGATAGCATTGAGGCTAAATCCTCTGAAACCAAAATTGCATGGAATCAATTCCCGATAAACATACACCGGTGCTTGTTGTCGATGATGACGAAGGGCTCCTTTTAAGTATAAAAGCTACGCTGGTCAGCTCCGGGTTGCCAGAACCGGCACTTATCTCCGACAGCCGCAATGTGCTTGATTGTGTTCGCGAACACTCTTTTCGTCTCATTTTACTGGATCTGATGATGCCGCATTTAAACGGCCTGGAGGTCCTTGAAAAGATCAAGGCTGAATTTCCGAATACCGAATGCGTCATCGTCAGTGCCAGTGATGAGGTCGCCACCGCGGTCCAGGCCATGACCCTGGGAGCATCGGATTATCTGGTCAAACCCCTTAACAGTGAAAAACTCGTCGCCCTTGTTGATCGCACCCTTGAAAAATACAATCTGCAGGATGAGCTGGCACGGTTCGGCCGAAAAAAAGTATTTTCGGAATTGCAAAATCCCGAGGCTTTTTCAGACATGGTGGCTGAAGATGAATCCATGGCGCTGGTTTTCCACCAGGTGGAGGCTGTGGCCGGCACCGATTACAGCGTGGTTATCAATGGCGAATCCGGAACCGGCAAGGAAATGCTGGCCCGGGTCATTCATAGATTGAGTAACCGATCAACGGCACCTTTTTATGCCGTTAATATGGCATCGGTCAGCAAAACGATTTTCGAAGATGAGTTTTTCGGCCATGCCAAGGGCGCTTATACCGATGCAGCCAACGAAAGAAGGGGGTTTTTTGAGGCCGCCCACGGCGGCACCCTTTTTCTGGATGAAATCACGGAACTTGACCCTTCCCTGCAGGCCAAGCTTTTGCGGGTCATCGAAGAAAGAGAATTTTACCGGCTCGGCAGTACCGAAATCAGGAATGTCGATGTTCGAATTATTGCCGCCACCAACCGTGATATCAATGAAGAAATCATTAAAGGCCGTTTCCGGGCGGACCTATTCTACCGTATCAATATGTATAATATTAAAATTCCCCCCCTGAGGGAAAGAAGAGACGATATTTTACCGCTGGCATCCCATTTTCTTAAGGTTCATGCCAATGCCAATCAAAAGAAAATCCAGGGATTAAGCCCTGAACTGGCAGAAAGACTTCTGAAGGCATCAATTCCCGGCAATGTCCGCGAACTTGAAAACATGATTGCGGCAGCTGTTTTGCTGGAAAAAGGCAAGACGTTGAGTCTGGCCTCAGCCCGCAACCTGCTGCCCTACGCGGGTCCGGAACGGCGAAAACACATTGAATTGCTCACCCTGGACCAGCTCGAAAAACGCCATATCAAACGGGTGCTGGAGGTTACCGGCGGCAACCGACCGAAAGCAGCCAAGATACTTGGTGTTAATGTCACAACCGTCTATCGCAAATTGGAAAAATATAACCTTGCCGATAAAAATTGAACGGAGGCAACCCTATGTCAGATGGTTTGGATGTAATTGTCCTCGATGATGATCCGGGTATTTGTGAGATTGTCTCAGAATTAATTGAGAGCTTTTACGCCTGGGGCAAAGTGTATTATTTCTCTGATCCCGACAAAGCGATATCCTTTTGCCTGGAAAGGGATATCGGCGTCGCAATCTTTGTGGTTGATGTATTTCTCGGTGGTTTGAGTGGATTTTATTTCCTGGACGCCATCGACGAAAGGTACCCGACAGCCCATGAAGACACCATTATCATCAGCGGCAATGCCAGTGATGATGTGGTTAATATGTGTCTGGCTTCCAACGTAAACTACCTGCTCGAAAAACCGGTCAAACCCTACGCCTTGCAACTCGCCGTCAGGGCCATTACAGCCAAGTATTTGGATTTTGCAAAGAAACTCATGGAAGATGCCAGTTTTGCCGCACATGTGGCCAGACTATAGACAGAACACAGGTGGTTTGTTGAAAAATTCTATCCGAAATATTTGCTAAAGGCTGAAATTCCATGGAAAATATTGAAAAAATCCAAGGTGATGCCATCTTGCAGCTTTTCAAAGAATTGCAGCAAAGAAAAATTCCGTTGAATGTCAAGCTGACCGATGGCAACTACGAACACCTGTCCTATCTAAAGGAGATTCGTAAACGTTTAAGAACCCATTATTTTCTGATCGAATACAACGAGGCTTTTCAAAAGGCTACGGAAAACCATGACGAATGGCAGCTTAGTATAGAATTTACCGGCAAAGACGGCATCATGTATGCGTTTGAAACCAATGACAGCGATGTGTCACGGGAAATGATCTGGATAAAATTCCCGGAAACCGTCCATCGTTATCAACGGCGAAGTCTTTTCCGCTTGGAAGCTCCCCACGGAACCAGGCTGTATTTTGAGATCAATGACGTACGCTACAAACTACTGGTGATCAATGTCAGCCTGGGCGGCACCCTCGGCGTGCTGGTGAGCTTAACAAAGGAGATGGAGCACGAGTTGAAGTTAAAAAAACCCCGGGTGATTGAAAATGTGGAACTGGTGTTTCCATCCAAGGTTAAAGAGGGCGATGAGTCAAAAGTGAATATTAAAAACTGTCAGATCATTCGGCAGGAACGCAATCCCCAGACCAAAAAGTTTGAATGCGCCATGGCGTTCAAGGAAATAACCGAAACGGAGCAAAAAAAATTGACCGAGCTGTTCTATCAGTGGCAGAGGGACTATTTACGGAAAAGGAGGCTGTTCAAGGCCTGAGATATCCCCCCAACGTTTTCCCACTCTTACCACCAATCTGCTTCTGAGGAATTTGAATAATGAATATCGAACAAGGAATGTCGAATGATGAAGGCCGGAATCGCTTCGCTCTGTCTTCTTTGAGAATATAAATGGTAGAATACCTTACTTCGACATTCATTATTCAAAATTCTACATTCGATATTCTTTTCAGAAAAAAAACTTTTTAGGCTAAATAGACTAAATTTCCACTTCCTGCCCTTCCCTGGCAAAAAAAATCAACTGATCCCCGGCGGTTCCATCATTGCAGTATAATTGCGACAACTCATCAAGCTGGGCATCGGTCCGCATGGGGTCGTGGTGGCAGATTGCCAAACGCTTAACATTTGCGCGCCCTGCTGCTGCAATCGCATATTCGATGGGGGAGTGGCCCCAGCCTCTCTTGCCGCTATCATATTCTGTCTGGGTGTATTGACCATCGTGGATCAACAAATCAGCATCTTTGAAGAATTCTTCCATGCGGCGATTCTCATCCCGGGCCGCCTGTTCCCCCTCTGAAACGAGCACCTCATCATATGAGGGATCGGTCGGATCCAGCCAGAACACATTATAAAAGGGCTCGGTATCATAGGCCGTGCAAATAGCTTTACCACCACACTCAATACGATAACCCAAAGCCAGCAGAGGATGATTTAAATATTTGGTGACGAGGCGAACGCCCTGGCCAAGATCGTAGGTCCCCTCCTTAAGATCAATATATTCGATACTTGCACCAAGTTCATGCTGGCGAACCGGAAAGTAGCGGTAAGACAGCTGACCGCCAATAACATCTTCCAGGGGATCTTCCTCACAGGTCACCGGACCGTAAATTTTTAAACGCGTACCAGAATTATGAATAGGGGCAAAGAACGGCAGGCCGAGAATGTGATCCAAATGGGTGTGGGTCAAAAAAATCTCTGTGCTGAGATGATGGGTGGCATCTTGGCTGAAACTCTGGCTATCGCCAAGCTCCCGGATACCGGATCCGGCGTCAAAGATTATCAGGCGGTCTTTATCCGGCAGCCGCAACTCCAGGCACAGTGTGTTTCCGCCATATTTAACGGTGTTGGGGCCCGGACTGGGAATGGAGCCCCTGACACCCCAGAATTTAAGCTTCATGACATTCGTCCCATATTCCATGCGTGAGCCAAAAAATCAGATTCCAATATTACCCGATGCTTTCATCTATCCGAAATACTTAATTGGGAAATCCATCACTTTTGAGCAATTTCCAGAAATATTCTGGCTTTTTCAATTTCCCCGGAAACGGATTCATGAAATTCACTCAGTTGACCATAGTCAACCCCCACTTTATCTGTCAGCTGTTCAAGCATTGCCCTGTCGGCGAAACCATCGCCAGCGGTGCCAATTTGCAATTCAATGGCGATTTGATTGGCCAGTGCAATCGTTGATACCATTTCCTGACTATTCTCTGTGCAGTCATCCGGTTGGTGGTGGTTGGACAGGGTTTCGACCAGCGGCTCACCCAAGCGCCATTTTCGGGCAATCATTGCTCCCACCTTACAATGATCGATGCCCAGCCGTCTGTCTTCGCTAAAATAAAAAGACTCGTTGTGATTGCTCGCTGATTGGCAGACTTTAAAGTATTCTTCCGGAAATTGCTTGTTCAGGGGCAGCTTTCCAAGATCGTGCAGCAGTCCGGCCACAAAATATTCTTCCTGCTCGGCCGGAAAAAGCCCTTTGGCAGCAGCTAATGATTTGGCAACAACACCAACACCCAGACAGTGCAACCAGAAGTCATGGGTGGTAAAGGCATGGAAAGACCCGCTGCCTTTCATGTTTTTCATAATTGCAAAACTAAGCGCAAGATTTTTAACCGTATTGACTCCCAGCATAATGATCGCACGGGTAAGAGAGGTAATCGGTTTGCCCAGGGCAAAATAGGCAGAGTTGATGAGCTTCAACACCCGCCCGGTGAGAACGGGATCCAGGGAAATTACCCGTTTGAGATCATTGGCGGAGGCCCGGGGTTCATTGCAGGTTTCCAACACCTTGACAACGGTTGTCGAAAGGCTTGGCATCCCGGCGATGGTTGCCTGAATTTTCTTTATATGGCGCTCCCGTTTGGGGTCAACATGGTTCATTTTTAGAACATGCCAAGGGCTGGGATTCTCTAACAAACAGCCTCCGGTTTACGCCGGAAGATAGTCACCCCGGTAAAATTTTGTAACTTCCAGGGATGCGGTTACCATTGTCCGCTCAAGTATTCGTTTAAGTTGATCAGCAGCAGGCAACGAATCCGCAAGCGACGCCAGGTTGTCATTTTCCCGGGCGATTTCATTTATGATCGGATCTATCCGTTTTAGATTCATTTGGGGATCCGCCAGCTTGTGGCGGTATTGATCGAGCAAGTCTATCATATTCTCAATACGATCAATGGCAGACCCCGGATCCGCTGAGCTCTGGGCTGTCCGCCACACACCGGTCATGGGATTGACAAAAGCAGTCTGACGGGGTCCGGCTTCAGGTTTAGGTGTGCTCCCAATCGTTTCTTTTAAGATTTTACCAAATTCTTGATCACCTGCCGGTCGAGATTTGGCAGTATCTTGAGGGGGCAGGCTTTTCATTATTTGGTCATTGTTATCAATTTTCATCGCTCCGGTTTCCTATGTTTTACCCGAATTGAGCGCAAAACGCCCATTTCAATGTTAATCCGCCGCGGCGGGTTGGCTATTTGTTATTAGATCTCGATGACGACGTCTTCAACGCAAAGAATACAGATGCAAGATGTATGCACATCTTCAACTTTTTTATATAAATTATATTTTAATTTGATTTCAAGGTGTTAGGCCGGACAGTATCGGTGGCCGATTCTATTGTTCGAAGCAGGCCGGAAAAGAATACCGATTCCATGGTGATGTCCGGCAATTTTTTCCGTATTTTATGACACGCTTTTTTCGGAGAGCACACAGTTTTTGCCGTTATGTTTGTCCGCGAAAAGGGCTTTATCGGCTCTTGGGTGACCGTAGCCGTGGTATCTGCCTTCTGATAACTGCTGACCCCGATACTGACAGTCACCGACAGGGTGGGATTGCCCGCCACATCATCCAGGTAATAGCGGGTTGAAGCGATGGATTTACAAATGGCCTCGGCCCTTTTGATGGCATTTTTCAAACTGGCACCGGGTAGAATAATGACGAACTCCTCTCCACCGTACCGGGCCAAGAAATCCTCTCCCCGAATTGATTGCCTGCATTTATGGGTAAACTTGCCCCGAAGATTGATCACTCCTTTTACAAATTCAGGGGTTTGAGGAACAGAGGTAATGGGCAACATACCGATGATCTCTTTAATTTTCAGATTTCCGGACTCCCGAGCACCAGAAAAGTCCGGACGGGTTCCTTTAAGGGATACACCCACACATGGATTTTCTGACTGCCCTTGACACTATTGTTGACATATATGCTGCATTTATTGCCAACCGTCGGCTCCCCGATGGCCATCTGTCTGACTTTTTCAATGACGTTTGCCAGAGAGTTGGGATGGACTAATTTTTCGATTCCCATACCGACCAGGTCTTTTTGTTGGACACCGCATAGTTCGGCACACTGGGAATTGCCGCCCCACAAATACAAATCCTTAAAAACGGCAGCCGGCATGCCGAATTGATGAACAAACTGTATTCTGGGAGAATAGGTTTCCATATAATAGCGGCAGGCTAGGCAGTCTGAACATTCCAGCATCCCACTGTCCTTCACCGTAAAGCAATCCTGAAGCTGATTTCTGAAGGCGATGCATTTGTGGCAGCTGTGCCCATGCTCGCTGCCATGGAAGTGTTGCCAGCAATTCTGGAAACTTTTGAATATGAAACCATTAGAATTCTCGCGCAGTAATTCGGACGGAATCTTTTGGTCGCTGTTTTTTAAAAAAAACAGGAGATCATCAACCAGAATGGAATAATTTCTCCCCACCCTGTTTGCATGTAGCTTTTTGGAACGAATCCAATACCCGACGGTGGTGCGCCCCACCCCGCAAAGGGAGGCCGCCTGGGATACGGATAATGTTTTCTTAGTGTCTGTCATTAAAGATATATCCTCCTGTTTCCTAACGGATATATCGGCATTTTTCCAAAATACTTAACTACTTATGACCACTTAAGACCTGTCGAAAGTGAAAATATTGCCTAGTGTCGAAATTTTGACGAAAATATTGACCATCCGGACGGTAATCCAGCGGTTTGATGAAATCCTTTGAACATGGGAACAATTTTGATCAATCACCATAACTTTCTGTAATTAATATAATTTTATTCATATTATATCGTTATTAGAGCCTTCTCAGCTACCATTCCGCTCCCTTTGGGTCAAATGGCACAATAATTGCTGTATAGTATGCCAATATGGAATGAAGTTTCCTCCTTTCCTTCATTCCCACCTCCGACTAACCCTGTTAGGTACCCCCCCTAACAGGGTTTTTTTTGAGCTAAAAATCTGGTTTATGTTCACCCGTGTAAACGTCCTGAATCGTTATTAATAAGAATGTTGAAACCATCCTTGAATGCGTTAAACCTGCAGAACCGATAAATTAAAGGAATTAAGCGGATGCCTCGAAAAATTGACACCATGAATTTTAGGATTATTTTTCTGTTTTGGAAGTTCGGCGCAGGATTGTTCGTTTTCTTCACCTCAAAAAAGAGGCAATCTTTTCCGCCCATGGTGCGCCGGACTTCGATCACCGGCATCTGCCGGCATTTGAATCCCATGATTCGGCACCCATGGGGGAATTGCGGTTCCCATGTAACATAATAATGGTGACATTGGTGGCAGGTGATGGGCATGGAGCTG
Organism: uncultured delta proteobacterium; assembly: GCA_963766255.1. GTDB lineage: Bacteria > Desulfobacterota > Desulfobacteria > Desulfobacterales > JAFDCJ01 > JAFDCJ01. Next base: position 71,164 of record CAVXZZ010000022.1, on the reverse strand, counting down.
GTTACCGGTTTCTGGTGACTGGTTGCTGGTTACGCGTTACGTGTTCCGGGTTGCGTGTTACGGGTTATTGGAATGTGGAATTGGGAATGCGGAATGTGGAAATTTATGTAAGTCCGACATTGAGCAATTCCATTTTCCCCATTCCGCATTCCGACTTCCACATTTATTGTTTTCTACTGTCCTCTGCCTAGTGCCGCTCCCGGACGTGGACCCGCAACTGCATATTCTCCAGCATCCGCCAGGCACGTTCACGATCCTGTTGATCATCGGATTTGCTGGCTTCAATGATAGACTGAATTACCTCGTCACTGACCCCGTTTTTTTTTAGATTGATAACCTCTTCGGGGCTGATGTTGCGAACACTCTGGGTTGAACGGCCATAGACGATGGGTTCCCTATTCCCCAAAAACGAGCCGTCCTTAATGATCATCTGGATGGTTTGCTCCCCTACCCCGGCCTTTTTCATCGCCACAATATCTTCGATGCTAAAGGCAGCGGTTTCGATCACCTTCTCCTGGGTGATAACCTGGATGGTCTGATCACTAACGCCGGCTTTTTTGAGTTCAACAACATGTGGCCGCTCAAGGCCCATGCCGGGTGCGTAAGTAAAATTGCTAAACAGAGGCTAAAAAAAGTGATGGCAATTCTTTTCATACTAAAACCTCATTTCAGAAAATTAACCAGGCTGGTCTGAATGATTCGGCCCGCCGTGGCAAGGGTGGACTGATAGGCAAGATCGAGCTGGTTTAATTCCATAGCGGCCTCATTTAGATCAACATTTTCTGTTTTCGATAGCAATTGCTCCAATTTAGGCATATAGTTGGACCAAAAATTTCCGGTGTTCTCCAGCTGGTACAGTTTGGGTGTGGCGGCTGCTCTGAACTCGCTGATCTGGGTTTGCACCGAATTTAGCTGTTGCGTCAAATTGTTTATGGCAGCCGCATCACCATTTTCCAGTGCCAAAATCATATCCGCCAAGATCTCAAATGTATCCACCTGACCGGCAGGCGCAAAAATTTCGCGACCGTCGGCCGTTAGGGTTAATTCCGTATTTTCACCTATAATGATGCGAACCTCACCATTGTCGCCGTTGTAAGTAGCATAATCAACCACATCGCCTCCTGCATTGGAGGCAGTTACGGCAAACTGGTAAATCCCGTCGGCCGGAATGGCGCCGCTCCAGGCCACGGTATTAACACCGTCCGTCCCGCCGCCGGCCGGTGTAATGGTATTGATAACCGAACCGCTGTCATCCAAAACCTCTATGGTGACGTTGGTGGCATCGGCTGCAAGACCAAATTCTAGATTGCCCGGCATCCCACCGGTTATTTCCACAAAATGTCCAAACGCCGGGGTATCGGTTTTATGCCCGGAGAACATATAATTTTTACCGATTTTTGAATTTGCCAGTTCGACCACCTGATTATAAAGATCTTTTACCTGATCAACAGCAAAGGCCCTTGATTGGGCGGAAGCCCTAGCCTGTTGCTGAGTGAGTTCTCTAATCACCCCGATCAAATCGTCAATGACATCCAGTGTGACCTCGGTAGATTCAAGCCGTGTGGTTGCCCGATCAATATTCGTCAGGTATTGACCAACAGTGGCAATTTTGTTTCGATAATCCAGGACTTGGCGCATGCCTGCCGGATCATCCGAGGGTCTGTTTATCTTTTTCTGCGTAGAAATTTGTTCCTGTACCTTGTAGATACCCTCGCTTTGTCGCATCAGGTATCTCGTTAGGTTATTGGACATCATACTATTGGTAACCCGCATCTCAGCCTCCTTTAGGTTAAACCATGTTTAATACGGTCTGCAGCAATTCATCAGCCGTTGTTATTAGTTTGGCAGCCGCGTCATAAGCGGTTTGAAATTTGATCAGATTGACCATTTCCTCATCCAGCGATACCCCCGAAATCGATTCCCGGCGATTCTCAAGCTGAACGACCATGTCGGATTGATGATAAAAATACGATTCTGCACTTTGAAGGTCTCCACCGACTTTGCTGACCAGCGAGTTATAATAGTCTCCAAAAGTTGAAGAATTGCCATTCATTGTCGAGACATGCTGCAAATTCGAAATTGCAATTGCCTGACTGTTGTCGCCGGGAATTCCGGCACTGGTCGATGAGGCCGCAATTAAATCCAGATTATTTAAAACAGCCGGGTTAAGCTGGAAGTCTCTGGCCGAACTTCCGCCGACAAGTGCTGTTGTATTGTTGCCGGCACTCAGATCCCAGGCCGCTCCCGGAGCTGCTGCCACAACAGAATTAATTCCACCATGGGCCTGCAGGGCTGCTGCAATATCGTTCCCGGTTGAAACACCGTCTTCAATGGCTATCTGGATATCACCGGTAACCGAATCCGTGGTAACCGCTTCAGCGCCTGCCGTCCCGCCGCCCACCAATGTAACCCTGACGTTGCCGGTGCCGCCCGGCTCAGCCGTTATGGTCAGCAAGGCATCCATATTTCCCGAAGCCGTGGCAATCCCGGTAAAAAAATCATTTCCGTTGGAACCGTCCAAGCCGTAGCCGGCCTGGTGCAAATTGTTGACCCGCTCCATCAACGTCTCGACCAGGGTGTCAAGCTGCCGCATATAGCCGCGCAAATCAACATCCCTGGCCTCCAGCCAACCTTTCAGCTTTCCGCTGGAGATATCATTGGTTATATTGACCGTCGTAGCGCCCGGTCCAATCCATGCAATGTCTTTAAAGCCAAAATCATTGACCTGAGTGGTTAGGTTTCGAGATGAACTGCTTTCTACAAGGGTCTGCCCGGCCCCTACCGAAACCATGACCCGACCGGTACCATCTTCAAAGGCATTGATATCAATCAACCCTGACAGTTCCTTTAACGATAGATCCCGCTGGTCTCGGTAGTCATTAGCGGCGTGCCCTGAAGCTTCAACCTCCATAATTTTCTGATTCAATTCAGCAATCTGTTCGGCAAGTTGGTTGATTTCAGCCACCGCCCCTTCAATGCTGGCATCAAATCCCTGCTGGACCTTCTGAAGATCTGAATAATTTCGGTTGAATGCACCTGTCATAACTTCGCTTTTGGCCTGCAGCACCACCCGCTCATTGTAGCCCGATGGATCGTTTGTTAAATTCTGCCAGGCCCCCCAGAATTGGTTTAACGATTGGCTGAGTCCGAATTCGCCGCTCTCATTAAAAACAACCTCAGCAAGTTCAAGGCCGTCCTTCTGGGTCTCCCAGCGGCCCAGGGTTTCGCTTTCGTTGTTGATCTGGACCCCCAGGAACCGGTCGTACACCCGTTCGACGGTTTTAGCATCAACCCCATAGCCCATCGGCCCGTAGGACGACGACAATGGCAGCGTGGTCTCCATTATCAACTTCTGACGCGAATACCCGGGGGTATTGACGTTGGCAATATTATTGCCGGTCACATTAATCGCCTTTTGCTGGGCCAGCAGCGAACTGCCGGCCATGGTCATGACGCCGTATATATCCATCATAGTGAACCACCTTTTCCCATCTTAAAATCTTATATTTGAGCTCTCCTACGGTTGCGATTCAGGTTATCTAAAAACATCCGCCAATTCGTTTGCCCCTTCCAAGGTTTGACTGGCTATCTTTTCAAGATGGTATGGCTCCAGTCCCAGCCTTTTTGCCACTATCTCAGAAGGTGTATTCTGCATTTTGTCTCGCCCGGCACCAATACCGACCATCAAACATAGCACATTGGCAACATGAACGATATCGAGTGTGGTTGTGTTTTTATCGGCCGACTCCGGCGAATGGTGCCAGCGTACCGCATTGACAATATCAAACGGCAAGCACCACTGGGTAAGTATTTGGGCACCAATATCAGCGTGATTTGTTCCCAGGACCATATCTTCGGCGGCCTCAAATGAAATATCCTGATTCAGTACTGATTCTATCTTCTTTAAATCTTTTTTAACAAAATTTCCAAGTACGAGCTTGCCCACGTCATGCAAAAGGGCCGCTGTAAAGATTTCCTCATTGTCCGTGATGTCCAGCTCTTTGACAAGACCTTCCGCTGCTACGGACGCTGCTATGGAATGACGCCACAATTCACCTGGTGGCAGATCATATCCGGGTACCTGCTTGTCCATAATTGCGTTAACACAGGCAGCAATCACCATTTGAATCAGGCGTTTCAAACCTAAAATCAAAACCGCCTGCCTGACCGAACCGACTTTGGTTGGTATTCCAAAATAGGCTGAGTTGGCTAGTTTTAATATATTGGCAGTCAGACCGGCGTCATGCCTTAAAATGGCCTCGATTTGTGACACACTCACGTCCGGATCATCTATCAGGGCCAGCAATTTTATGGCGGCTCCCGGCATGCTCGGAAATGACTTTAACAATGACGCAATATTTTCTAATTTTATAGCCATTAATCGATTTTCCCAGGGTCCCGGTCGATCCCCGAATTGGTTTTTAAACTCAATTGAGGATTAGTTAAAGGTTAAGGCATCCGCTAATTCATCCACCCACTGGGAGACGTTGCTGGCAATGGTGTCAAACTGACTGATGTCTATCCCCAATCTATCGATCACGGTGGGAGATAGATCCAAAGCAGGTCCGTCACCCTCGCCGCCTTTGCCGTCTGTCTGGCATAACAGATTCGATAAATACACAATATCGACCGGGGCTTTGCCCTGTTCCGGAAAATCGGGATCGTGGTGCCATCTGACTGCTTCGATGACGTCCCGGGGAAATGACCACTGGGTTAAAACCTGCGCACCGACTTCGGCATGGTCTGTCCCCAGCACCATATTCTCGGCCACCACATAGGGAAGCCCTTTGCTGGCGACCTTTTCGATGTCATCCAATTCGTCTTTTACGAAATGCCCCAGGATCAATTTACCGATATCATGCAAGAGCGCCGGGGTAAAAATATCTTCGGAATCGATATTTTTTTTGTCTTTAACCAGTGCCTCGGCGGCAATCGAAACCGCAATGGAGTGTCGCCAAAGACCACCGGGCGGCAAATCATATCCGGGAACCGGTTTGTCCATGACCCCACTGACACAGGAGGCAACAACCAGTTGGATGAGTCTTTTTAATCCCAGCAATAAAACGCCTTGCCTCACCGAAGATACTTTGGAAGGTACTCCGAAATAAGCTGAATTAGCCAATTTTAACACATTGCCCGTTAAACCCGGATCGTGTCGCAACACATCTTCAATTTCAACCACCGAAGTTTCCGGATCTTCAAGCATTCTAAGCATTTTGGCACCGGTGGCCGGCATGCTTGGAAGTGATCTGATTTTAGATATAATCTTCTTTAAATTTGGTTGGCTCATGGTGCCCTCATCAGACCATTGCAACTGATAATAGTAAGTGCTGCGGCATGATTAATTTGGCTAAATCTCATCGCGTACACACTTGCCAGCAGCCGAAGTGTTTTGAATGGTTCCGCTGCGATAATAAATCGGATTGGGTTCCTTAAACTCACTTAAAAGATTAAATGAGCCCCTGAGAAGTTCCCGGGAGTGCTCAAATAATTGCTTGTTGCGTTGATTGGCGGCCTGCACGGCTTCAAGCAAAGCGGATAATTCAGATTTGGCCCGCTTCAACCGACCGGCAAATGGTTCCGCCACCATTTGGGAAATCTGGGTCAGATTGATATCCTGGGCGGAATATCCAAGGGTATCGGCCAGGCGGGTCACCAGTTTGCGCCGCTGGCCTTCGAGCAAGCCAAGAGCCACCAGGATATTTTCTTTCTCGATTTCCGCTTCGTTCAAGGCAATTAATTCCGATTGAATGGCAGCATCTTTTTCTTTGTTCAACACCGTCGACATTGCCTGGTACAGCTCAGTTTCCCGATTGAGAATATCCAACAATTGCTCTATCATTTCGTTTGTTTTCATCAGAGTTTTCCCTGTGATAGATACTATTTGACATGGTTATTATCGGCAAAATCATCAAGAACTTTAGGCTTTTATCCAGCCAATCGACCGTGAGGTGCGGGCCAATCTTATTTCCTGTCACTCGCCGTCGGGATTATCTTTTTTCTCAGTTGGACGACCCAACTGCTGGAGCAAAAGGGGAGCCAGGCCGATTCCGCCGGCGGACGACATTTTTTTGGAAAGCTCGACATCCAGCAAGGAGGTGAAGATCTCTTCGGCTTTGCCGCCGCTGATAAAACCGGATTTGTTGACGGTGGCACGCATTTCTTTAAGCAAATAGGATAGAAAAAGGGACTCCATGTCCTGGCAGGCGGCCTGCAGTTTCGGATCTGCTTGACCGGAGGCGGATGGTTTAAAAGATTCCAAGCGATTGCCAAATTGTTGATTTCGATATTGCTGGTTGAAATGAAATGCGGCCACTGAGGCCAGCGGATTGGTCTCATCCATTAAATAATCTCCAGTTCAGCCTGCAGGGCCCCGGCAGCTTTGAGGGCTTGAAGGATGGAAATTAAATCCCGCGGTGAAACCCCCAGGGCATTGAGGGCTTTAACCACCTCACCGATACTCACGCCGGACTCAACCACAAAAATCGGATTGTCACCCTCCTGTACCAAAAGATCGGAATCCGGTGTCACAACGGTCTGACCGCCTCTGGAAAACGGCAGGGGCTGGGAGACATTCTGGGTTTCCTTGACTTCGACACTCAGATTCCCGTGGGCAATGGCAATGGTGGAAATCCGGACATTTTCTCCCATGATAACCGTTCCGGTGCGTTCGTTGATAACCACTTTCGAAACGATGTCCGGTGTCACGCCCAGTCGCTCTATCATGGTCATGAGGGCCACCGTATTGCCTTTGTATTTCTCAGGCACCTGCACCTCTATGGTGCCGGCATCATGGGTGCGGGCAATTTGATCGTAAAACGCGATATTAATTGCCTGGGCAACCCTGGACGCTGTGGTAAAGTCAGCCCGGTGCAGATTTAGGGTCAACGCTTGTTTATTATTAAAATTGGTAGCAATCTCCTTTTCGATAATGGCACCATTGACAACCCGGCCGGCGGTGGGATGGTTTTTCTGCACCTCTGATCCGGAATTGCTGCCGACCGCAAAACCGCCGGTACTTACGGGTCCCTGGGCAATGGCATACACCTGTCCGTCAGCGCCTTTTAAGGGGGTGAACAGCAGGGTCCCCCCCTGGAGGTTTTTGGCATCTCCGATGGAACTGACCAGCACATCCATTTTGCTTCCGGAACGCGCAAAAGCGGCCAAATTAGCTGTCACCATAACAGCCGCCACGTTGTCAACTTCAATATCTTCGGGCCTTACGGTGACTCCCATTCTTTCCAGCATGCTGGCAAAGGACTGGATCGTAAAAATGGCATTATCGCTGTCGCCGGTTCCATTCAGGCCGACAACCAGGCCGTAGCCGACCAGCTGATTCTGGCGCACCCCCTTGATATCCGCAATGTCCTTTATGCGCACTCCATAGGCCTGGCCACATATACCGAATAATATAAGAATAAAAATCGCTAACGTCGCTTTTGCTGATTTCATATGTTTTTCCGACAATTAAAAGTATTAAAAGGGCCAGGCGTTATTCAACAAATTGGCCAGCCACCCCGGCCGTTGACGGTCATCCACCACGCCCGAGCCGCTGTAGGCTATTTTGGCATCTGATATGAAAGTGGACAGGATAACGTTGGTATCAGAAATATCCCGGGGACGGATAACGCCCGATAAAATGATTAATTGATTCTCATTATTGACCATCACCTCGCGGGTCCCGACAATTGACAGATTGCCGTTGGTCTTCACATCGACCACCCGGCAGGTAATGTAGGCTTCAAGATTACCGCTGCGGCTGGTTTCACCATCACCTTTAAAATCGCTTTTCAATGAGCCTTTGACAGAAGGGTTGCCGAAGGGATCTATTTTCGGCCAGTTGTCGCTGACGTCGGGCAAAATCTCATTCTGCCACCAATTCTCAAAACCGAACAACTTATCAATGCCGGCCTCCAGCCCGGAACTGCGCTCGGTTTCCGTATTGGCCCGATTACTGGCCTGGGCGGATTCGTCGATTTTCACCGTCACAATATCGCCGACGTTGCGGGCTTTGGTATCGATAAACAATCCGTTGAAGGAGCTGCGCGCCTGCCACAGCGAACCGCCGTTATGTTCAGGTGGTATGATTGGTTGGGGCACAGCCATTTGCTGGGGAGGCATTTGCTGGATGGCCGGTTGAATATTATTTCGGCCACCGGCACATCCCCCGAGCCCGACAATCAGAAAGAGGGCGAGTAGGCCTGCCAACGAGGATTTTGTTATTTTCTGCATATATTCCTACCTTTTAGATGTTGAGGGTGCCGTTTTGGGTGGCGTTCCGGCCGGCACCATTGCGTCTAGAAATCAATCTTTACCGTATTGGAATCCATCACCCGGGCGTACAATATTTTTTTGGACTCAAAATTCACCACCGGGATTCGGTCACCCAGCGCTCCCTTTTTTTTAACCTCGCCCAGGGCAGTAACTTTAAGGCCATTTGTTTCAGCCACAATCACGACCACGTCCCCGCGTTTTACCAGAGGAGGGAATTCTATCAGATTGGCACGCAGCAGTGTTTTGGACCCAATCGCTCTTCTGGTTCTTTTCCCCAGCACGGTTTCCGGGTCGGTGATAACGCCTTCCGGGACCTTGGCCAAATCCACCTCGATCACCGTGATGTCATCTTCGGTAATCGGTTTATGCCTGCCCAACGGCTTTTTAGTGATTACGACCTCGGCGAGCACCTCGATGGTTACGGTGGTCCAGACCCTTTTGTATAATTTGCCGTTGACATTAAAATTAACTGCAAAAGGAACCTGCCCCACCATCTCGCGGTCGCGCGGTGGTTTAACCTCATAGGAGATGCGTCCACTCGGCAAGCGCAGGCCTTCGGTAACCTGAATGCTCTTGATGCTGGAACTTGAGTTGCCGGCCAAAAGATTGGCTGAAATATAGTCGGAAACGAGCCCTTTGATTTTTTCCTGGCTGACGTCGATAAAACTGCGGGAAACGGTAATCGAAGGAGGAATATCCAATACCAGCAGGGCCAAATCGATCCTGTTTTGCTTCAAGCGGGTTTTGATCCTGGATCCGTCGAGTTTGCGTGAGTTGCCGGGTAGAGGCGCCCGTCCCACCACAATGCCGCTGATCTTATGGATCATTTGCGGATCGCCACCCTCGATTTTAGCAATATGACCCAGGAGGATTTTTTCATTATCGACGTCAACGTTTTCCAAAATATGGATCCGGGTCAAATCAGATGCATAAGTATTGCAGACCGTTGCCGACAGCAATGCAAACACCACCAAAGCCACTATATAGCAGTAAAAATGCCTGCAACCTGGATATCCGGAATTGATTGGTTTCATTTATTTATTCTCTACCGTTTGATATTGTTGGCTATCTGCAGCATCTCATCGGCTGTCTGGATGGATTTGCTGTTGGTCTCATAGGCTCTTTGGGCGGTAATCATACTCACCATCTCGTCCACGACGCTGACATTGGACATTTCCAAAAAGCCCTGGGCAATGGTGGCCAATCCATCCTCGCCGGGGATGCCTGTCAATTCATCGCCGGATGCCTCCGAGGTTATGTATAGATTCCTACCGGTGCTGATCAACCCTGCCGGGTTTACAAACCGGGCCAGTTCAATGGTGCCGACCTCGCTGGGGGTCGAATCACCGGCCTGGAGCACCGATACGGTTCCATCCATCCCCACTGAAATGGATACGGCATCGGTGGGAATCGAAATTTCCGGTTCCAGGGCAAACCCGTCTGAATTGACAATGCGCCCGTCACTGTCAAGTTTAAAAGCCCCATCCCGGGTATAAGCCGTTTCGCCGTTGGGGAGAACTATCTGAAAAAATCCGTCACCCTCAAGGGCCAGATCGAGCTCGTTGCCGGTATTTTCCATGGTGCCCTGGGTGAAAATTTTGAGTACGGTGGACGGGCGGGTACCGTGACCGATCTGTATCCCGGTGGGAACCTGTGAATCCTGACTGGAAGATGTTCCGGCGGGTTTAAGGGTTTCGTAGAGTAAATCCTGAAATTCGGCCCGGCTTTTTTTGAATCCCGATGTATTCACATTAGCCAGGTTGTTCGAAATGACATCAAGATTCAGGGCCTGAGCCTGCATTCCGGTTGCTGAAGTCCATAAGGCGCGTATCATTTATCCTCCCAAATTTTGAGTTTTATGTTATTCGCTATCTGTTAATTGTTATCAGAAAGAGACAGCGGTCTTAGGAACTAATTTCAAAATGGTTAGGTTATAAAATCAAACATTTTTTCATTTAAACCAATAACTGATAACAAATAACCGGCTTAGACCTTACCGACCTCGTTAATCGATCTGGAATTGGCCTCATCGGCAGTGCGAATTACTTTCTGATAGGTTTCGTAACCGCGCAACACCTCGATCATCTCCGTCATCATTTTGACGACATCAACGTTGGAAAGCTCAACAAAGCCTTGACTGATCTTAAAATCTTTGGCTTCTACGGGTGGGGGGCTATTTTCCTCCGGCTTAAAAAGGGTGTCACCCATTTTCAATAATTTGCCGGGCTCAGCAAATTTGACAATTCGCAGGCTGCCGACCTGTTTTCCATCCACGGAAACATTGCCGTCTTCGTCCACGGTAAATTTTTTAAACCGATGGGGGCTTTCCGAGCTTTTTACCTCAATTTCTCCGCCGTCTCCCACCACTGGAAAACCGTTGCCGGTCACCAGCACGCCGTCTTGGTTAAGCGTAAAATTCCCTTTGCGGGTATAGTGAACACCGTCGGGCTTTTGAACACAAAAAAATCCATCCCCCACAAGGGCCAGGTCAAAATCATTGCCGGTGTTTTTCAGGCTGCCGTGGGTAAAATCGGTGTAGGAATTAAATTGAAACCAGAAGGATTGAGCTTGGGAAGTGTTTAGCTCCGGTGAAGCAGAAGATAGCGATGCCGGCAAATCTGCCGGATCAATAGACTCAAATTGCCCTTGATCCATTTTGTAGCCAACAGTGTTGGCATTGGCGAGATTGTTCGAAATTATCTGCAACCGCTTTTCGTAGGCCAAAGCTCCGGAGGCCGCCATGTAAATACCGCCACTCATATTTTCCCCTCGTCATTGTCTTCCATTGAAGTTGGTTCTTTCTTCAATCCCTTCAATTCGGAATTAAGCGCCAATCCCGCTCTAATCATTGCTGTATTATCATGCAAGAGACATACCAATATGTTTTGAAGCCTAAATTGCCCTGGCCCCCCAATTTTAGGCGATTTAAGCCAATCATTTTCAAAAAAAGGAACATCTTTGCCCGTAAAAATCAAGCACCCGGAAATTTTTGCCGGTACCGGGCAACAAATCCCAATTGCCCGGATCGGATCCGCCGGGTCGTATTTTTCCTGGCATGGCACGACAGAAAAAAATGGGGGATATGGCGGCTGGCAGAACGTTGGTTACGGGATTATTAATTTGTTCTATTTTTTTTGAAGGCTTAAAATGAGTTCGACCTCACCCAAGGGGGTTTTCAACTCTTCGGAAATTTGTTTTGCATTCATGCCCTGGGTGGATAGCTTCTGGATATACGCCTGACGATCGTCCTGTCCTGAAATTTCTTGCACACTTTGAGCAGGGTCACCTGAGACGGAGGTGAGCGATGGTGAACGAACCGCCGAGGAACCGTGGTCCGCATCGATAAGCTGTTGTAGTTGAAGGATCTTAACAAGGTCCCGTCGTTCATTGGCGGCAACTTTGAGGATATTGGCAAAGGCCAGTTCAACTTGCTGGTTAATGGTTTGTGAGAATACCTGCAGGTTGAAATCTTGACCGGATTGATTTTTAGGGTTCATCAATTCAGGTTCCATTCTGCGCCTGTGGTGGCGGGCTAAAAAAAATAAAATCAGGAGGCATAAAAATATTTGAAGGCCGTCGACTGCAACTTCCCAATGTTTCAAGATTTCAATTACCATCTCAGCTCCTTAGTGCAATAAAAACATGAAGGCCGAACATCGAATAATGATGTCGCTCGGGCAGCGCAGGCGCTCCCGCTGCATCAGGCGCTTGCGCGATGAGTGCGCCGCGTGTCGCTCCGCAATTTATTTCCCTTTGATTAGACTCGTATGTCAATTATCTTTTTACTCCGGCCTGCCGTAGCTTTTGTTTTTGTTTCCGAATGACTTATCATCGTTTGTTCAGGATTCCACCGGCCGTCCCTGGCGGCGGGCACTTCTGAGGGGATCTCATCCGGTGCCTGCTTTTTCTTCTTTTTTTTCTTTTGCTTGCCTTGCTGAGCGCCATTAAACGGGGATTGCTGGCTATGACGCGATTTGCGATCCACGCCTTTAATCCGTTCTGCGGATGACAGCAAAGGCGAAATTTTGTTAAGATTTATGTTATCCACCATGGCACACCCTCTGGCAGAATCTTGCAGGAACCCCCTAACCTACTAGTTAATATTTTGTGTTCATGGCAGATTTTCTGCTGCCGACCATCCTAATCGCCTATCAGCTTTTCCTTTTTCAGTTTGGCCCGCAGGCGCAAAATCGCCTGGGAGTGTATTTGCGAAACCCTGGATTCAGTAATATTAAGAACTTTACCCGTTTCTTTCATCGTAAGCTCTTCAAGATAGTAAAGCGAGATCACCAGCTTTTCTTTTTCAGGCAGCTGTTCGATGGACCTTGCCACTGCTTCTTTTAGCTCCTTTAAACGCGTCAGGGTAAGGGCATTATCATCATTATCAATGAGATAGCTTAACAGCTTCTCTTTTTCATCCCTGGAAGAAAATCCCAGCTCCTCAAAACTGATAAAAGAGATGCTGGACATCTGTTTGGTTCGGTATACCTGTTCAACAGCTATCCCCAGCTCTTGAGCAACCTCATCGTCATCGACCTCCCGGCCGAGTTTCTGCTCCAATTTCATGCAGGCGTTTTCCAGATCTCTTATTTTGCGACGATTCGAACGGGATAAAAAATCACGCGATCTCAACTCACTGAGGACAGCCCCTTTTATGCGGAAAACCGCATATGTCATGAATTTATTGTCTCTGCTCGGATCATAGCGGTCGACCGCCTGAATCAATCCGATAACGCCCACATTCATGAGATCGTCAATGTCAATCGTAGAGGGCAGGTGGACGGCGATCCGATGAACAATCCGTTTGACGTAGGGCAAATACTCGGTGATCAATTGATCCCGGTATGAAGCGTCATTTTTGACGATCTTTTTCACAGTTGTCTGTGCGGTTGCCATAAATTTATATCTCCAAGATGAAATGACGAATGACTATCGAAAAATCAATTGTCCATTTTCAATTCAGACGTTATTCTGAACCAGATGCTGCCAGAACAAATTACTGCCCCCGCGGGGAAGGTTCTGCGGCGGTGAATTGGCAATCTTTCTAGCCAAGTCCTTAAAACATCTGCTGGCCTGGGTATCCGGATATAATTCACTTACAATTTTCTGATTTTTTACGCCTTTGGGAACCTTGGCATCATACAGAATGCATCCCAGATATTCGCTGCTAATATCTAAAAACCGGTCGGTCACCAGGTGCAGTTGTCGAAAGACCTCACGCCCCTCTTCGGGGCGGGTTGTCATATTTACCAGTAAATTGCAGACTTTCTCCGAGTATTTTAACGACAGGACCTTCATGAGCGCATAGGCGTCGGTAATAGAAGTCGGTTCAGGAGAAACAACGACCACTATTTCCTGGGCGGTGGCATTGAAATCCATCACATTGGAGGAGATACCGGCCGCCGTATCAATGAATAAAATGTCAACACTGTCAATCAGACGGTCTAATTGGGTAAAAATCTCGATCTTCTGTTCCCGCGTTAAATGGGTCAGTTCCTGAATACCCGAAGAAGCGGGCAAAATTTTCATCTGACCCGGACCTTCGACCAGAATCTCCTCAATCTTTTTTCCCCCCATAATTACATGGGATAAATTGTATTTGGGTGCCAGCCCCAGCAGGACATCCAAATTTCCCAGCCCCAGATCGGCATCCAGTATCAGCACTTTTTTCCCCATTTTGGTAAGTGCATAACCAAGATTGGCCACAATACTGGTTTTACCTACACCGCCTTTACCGCTGGTAATAGCGATAACCCTGGCTTTTGATCGGCTGCTGCGGTCGCCGTTTTCCGAAACCTTCCGGCTTTTTTGGCCTCGCCGGCGGTGTAGGCTGATCACCTTGTTCGAGGGATCTGTCGAGCTCATTATGGACTTGTCTCCTGCTGGTTGAAAAAATAATTATCGGTAACTGTAATACAGCTGCTTTTCTGCTTGTGATTCACGGCCAGGACGTTGCTGCCCGCGGTCCGGATTACAACTTCGACACGGTAAATAATTCTGGGCTTCGGCCTCCTGGGCCCCGCTAAATTTAATTATATTGGCGGGTTTTATTTTTTTAGCCCACTTACAATCCGTGACGTGATAAACATCGGAATTCTTGTTGGCTAAAAAATCCGGCTGCTCAGCGCCAATATTTTCACGGTTTAACGGTCTTTCCTTTTTGGTATTCGATGCGCCGATCTGGCGGGTTTTATAGTGGTCCTGGGAACTAAAAAGCAGATCGACCAGCCGTTGGACGGTCCCGGCTTCAATATCGTCGGGAACCTTGCGTCCGCCGCAAAGAAAGGAAAGCGGAAGATTGGTTCGAATCAGAACGTTGACGATGTTGCCGAAGATGCTGCTCTCATCTGTCTTGGTAAACAGTATTTGATGGACCCCAATGTCTTTAAAGGCTTCTGAAATGGCGATGCAATCTTTTTCTTTAATGGTGGCACTCATGATTAGCTGGGTTTTAAGGCTGCTTATCCCTGCCAAACAAGATTTAAGCTCCTGGATTTGAACCTGATCTTTAGGGTTTATGCCGGGTGTGTCGATGAATATGATGTCTTGTCCTTTTAATCGTTTAACAGCCTTTTTCAATTCGCCCGCATTGGCGGCCGTTTCCAGAGGCATCCCGATAATTTGGGCATAGGTCTCCAGCTGGTGATTGGCTGCAATACTGTAATTGTCCAAGGTAATTAAGCCAACGCTTTGTTGGCTCTGGTTAACCTGCCGGGCTGCCAGTTTGGCAATGGTGGTTGTCTTGCCCACGCCGGTTGTGCCCACAAAGGCCATAATGGTAGGCTTGCCCTTAACAAATGGGTTGCCCTCCACGGTCACGCCCATTTCTTCGAGCAGGGATCCGATATGAGATTTAATGTCGTCATTGGACAATATCTCCTCCGCAGCCGGTATTCGCTTTATCTCCTCGATAAGCTCAGAAGCAATCCCCCGATCTACTTCCTGATGTAATATTTTCTGATACAAGGATGACATGGCCCTGACGCTGCTTCGGGAGGTTGCTTTTCTTCTAAAGCCGCAGTTTGATCGGGAAGTTGCCTTTGGCGGCCGGTAATCCGATGGTGCCTGATTGAGCCTGCCATGGGTGGGCCGGGACTTTTCGATCCGGCCATTATTGAAACGGCCATAGGGGTCCGTACCGGGCAGTGTGCGTTCATTTTTGATTCCCGGCACCGGGTTATCAACGGCAGCCGACACCTCCACCCCGGCATATTTCAACGACCCGAAAAAGCCCGTTCCTTTTCTTTTACTGCGGGCGGACAGAATCACAGCCTCAGGACCGAGTTCCTCTTTGACCCTGCGCAGGGCTGTGGTCATGTCTTTGGCTTCAAATCTTTTAATTTGCATCGGATAACTCCAGTGTGCCTAAAGATTGTATTTCAACATTACTGAGTATCTCGTCGTAGGACAGTACGGAGATATTCGGTATGAATTGGTCGACAAGTTTTTTGAAGTAGCATCTGATAGGAGCCGAACACACAATCACCGGTTGATAATTTAGCGAAGGCGATTTATCCAGAACCTGCGCCAGGTTGTTTATGATTTTCTGGGCAGTATTTGGATCCAGGGCAAAATGGCTCCCTTGCTCCGTTGGCTGAATGGCTGTGGCGAGAGCAGATTCTACGCTATGATCAAGGGTAATCACCGGCAAGACGCCATCGGCGGCCTGATGCATTTTAGTAATGGTCCGGGCCAGCGCCTGGCGGACATACTCGGTCAACAAATCCAGGTCCTTAGTCGCCGGCGCCCAATCGGCCAAGGTCTCGAGTACCAGCAAGAGATCGCGAATGGGGACCTGTTCCCTTAAAAGATTTTGCAGCACTTTAACGACCCCGCCCAGGGACAGGTAGTTGGGAACCAATTCTTCCACGACTTTGGGATGGGATTCTTTAAGGTTGTCCAGCAGCTGTTGGACTTCCTGTCGACCGAGAAATTCGGGACCGTGGCGTTTGACAATTTCTGACAAATGGGTCGTCATAACGGCGGCCAGATCGACGACTGTATAGCCTTTGGCCAGCGCTTGTTCTTTGGCATTCTCTTTTATCCATATGGCCGGCAATCCGTATGTGGGCTCATGGGTTGCAATGCCATCTATCTTTTCATCAACCGTACCAGGGTTCATCGCCAGATAATAATTGGTCATCAATTCTCCGCGGGCGATCTCATTGCCTTTGAGCAGTATCGAATATTCACCCGGCTTCAGCCGCATGTTATCCTGGATATGCACCGGTGGTACAATAATACCAATTTCGTATGCAACCTGCCGGCGGATGGATTTGATACGCTCCAGCAACTCCCCGTCCTGCTCGGCATCCACCAGAGGTATGAGGCCATAGCCCACTTCAATGGCCAAGGTGTCCAGCAATGGCAGGGAGTCCAGATGCTCAACCGGCACCGCTTCTTCTTCCCTTGCCTGGGCATCCTGTTCAGCAAGGGTTCTTTGCTGGGTCGCTCTGTGGATTAACAGCGTCAACCCCCCGGCTAAAGACCCCAATACCCAGAACGGAATCAACGGCAGCCCGGGTATAATTCCGAATCCGAACAGCACGATGGCAGTGATGCCGATGGCCCGCGGCTGATACAAAATTTGTGACGTAATTTCGGCGCCCAGATTCGACTCGGCACCTGCCCGGCTCACAATGATGCCGGCCGAAGTGGATATAATCAGGGCTGGAATCTGAGTGACCAGTCCGTCGCCAATCGTCAGCAGGGTATAGGTTTGAGCGGCATTGGCAAAGGACATTTTGTTTTGAAAAACACCGATGGCCAGACCACCGATAATATTTGCCAGGGTGATGATAATGCCGGCGATGGCATCTCCCCGAACAAATTTATTGGCGCCGTCCATGGCACCGTAATATTCAGCTTCGCGCGAGATCTCTTCCCGGCGCAACCGGGCTTCTTGCTCATTGATCAGCCCGGCATTTAGATCGGCGTCAATGGCCATTTGTTTACCGGGCATGGCATCCAGGGTGAAGCGGGCGGCTACCTCCGCAATCCTTCCCGCCCCTTTGGTAATTACCATAAAATTAATGACCACCAGGATGATGAAAATGATAATTCCCACCAGGTAATTGCCGCCAACTACAAAACTGCCGAAAGCCTGGATCACTTTGCCGGCAGCCATGGCGCCTTCATTGCCATGGATTAAAATAATTCGGGTGGAGGCCACATTCAGAGACAGCCGAAACAAGGTGATCAGCAACAGGATGGAGGGAAAGGCTGACAGCTCCAGGGGCCGCAATGTGTACATGGAAGCCAGCAAAATGACAAGCGCAAATGTGATATTAAATGATATCAGTAGATCCAGCAGCATCGACGGCAGCGGTATCACCATGAAGGCCAGAATCGCCACCACTGCTACAGCGATGGTAATATCACTGTTTTTAGTTAGTCCCGGGAGCGGCCCGGCTAATTGTGTCTGTTCTGCTATTGCCATAATAAATGAATGAATATTGACGAATTTCGAATGACGAATGGTGGTAGTCGCTTCGCTCCGTCTATTTTTATTTTAAGTTTTTTATTTAATCGCTCGGCCCCTATTCTTTCTACGGGCAGCCTCCAGTAATTCGATTCGCATCTGGCGGATCATTCGTCATTTGTCATTCGACAATCGTCAATTCCTAGCGTACATCCCCTTGAGCCGGTAAACATATGCCAGCACTTCCGCAACGGCACGATAAAGTTCAGCTGGAATGTAGTCTCCCAGTTCAACCATTTTAAAAAGGGCCTGTGCCAGCGGTTTATCTTCAACCCGAGGAACCTGGTGCTCGCTGGCGATCTCTTTGATTCGTTGGGCCACATGACCGGCACCTTTGGCCAGTACGACCGGGGCCATCATTTCCTCCGCGTTAAATTTTATTGCAATGGCCAGATGGGTCGGATTTGTAATGACAACATCCGCCTCGGGAACGGCTTCCATCATGCGGCGCCTGGCCATTTCCAGTTGCATGCTGCGAATTCTGGACTTGACCTTGGGATCGCCAAATGTCTGTTTTTGTTCATCCTTGACTTCCTGCTTGGTCATTTTCAGATCCTTTTCGTGCTGCCAGCGCTGGTACAAAAAATCCAGTACGGCCAGAACGATCAAGGCCAGACAGACGAAAAAGGCTATTTTAAGCGATACCCGCGCAATAAAAACAAGAATCTGACTTACCTCCTGATGGATGAGCAAAGAAAATGCGTCTAAATCGCTTTTCACAAGTAAATAGGCAATGGTGCCGATAAACAGCAATTTTAAAATTGACTTAGCCAGTTCCACCAATGATTTGAGAGACACAAAACGCTTGATTCCGGAAATCGGATTCAGCTTGTTTAATTTCGGAGCAATCGCCTCGGTGCTCATCTTAAAGCCGACCTGCAGGATATTGGCCACTAATCCAAAAATGGCCAGCGGCAAAAGAAATGGAATCAGGATTGCCAGTAATCTGCCCATTATTTCCAGAGAGAACACACGGGCGTCGTTAACCGTGTTAAACTGAAGGGTTCCAAGGTTTTGAAACATCCGTGTGATGACTTCCGCCAGGTTCCAGAACATCCAGGATCCTGCAAAATAAAAAAAACCTATCGACGCCAGCAATACCAGTAGCTGAAGAGATTTCCCGGCTGATGGCAACCTGACCCTTTTTGCGGGCCTCCTCCTTTTTTTTTGTGGTTGCTTTTTCGGTTTTTTCTTGGCCTTCGGTATCTGCCATTATGACATCGCCTTTAATACAAAGATTATATTTTGGCCCAGACCACCAAAAATTTTCTCAAGGAACGTTGAAAAATAGGGCAGGCTGAATCCGAGAAACAAAAGTCCAATACCGATTTTCAACGGCATGGCTACAATAAACACGTTCATCTGTGGGACCGTTCGGGCAATCAGTCCGAAGGCCACGCTGGTGATCAGCAAAGATGCGATTACCGGGGCTCCCACTTGAATTCCGATGACGAACATATCGCCGGACATTTTTATTAAATGTTCCATCAGTGAGCCGCTGAAATTAACATTTAAAGGTGGCACCATTTGAAAACTGTGGGTCAGGGCCTTTAAAAACCAGTGATGGGCATTGATGGCGATAAATATCAGCAATCCAAATAAATGCGTGAATTGAGCCAAGAGCGGCACCTGCTGACTGGAAGATGGATCCATGACATTGGCAAGGGCCATGCCCATTTGATATCCGGCCAATTGCCCGGCCAGCTGGATGCCTGCAAAAATTAATTTGACCGAGAACCCGATCACCAGTCCAATTAATATTTCTCCCGCCACACTGACCCCCATGGCAAAAATATTGGTTAACACCGGCAGCGCTACCAGCTCCAGCAGTGGAAACAAAACCATGCTGGTCGAAAAGGCCAGGGCAACTTTAAAAAAAATTGGAATGCTTTTGCTGTCAAACACGGGCATGGACATTAAAATGGCGCCCACTCTTAAAAAAACCAAAAAGAACAGTTGCAGCTGCGGCAATGATATGTTCAGAGAGATCATCTTATTTACCGGACATAAAACATCATATTTTCAAACAGGTTCTGGGTAAACACAACCATGGTCTGCATCATCCAGGGAAAGAAAAAAACCAGAGCCACCGCCACCGCCAGCATTTTGGGTATAAACGTCAGGGTCATTTCATTAATGGATGTGGCCGCCTGAAAGACGCTGACCAGCAAACCAATCCCCAGGCCGGCCAGCAGCATCGGTGCGGCCAACAGGATCGCCGTCTTGATAGCATCAAAAAAAAACCCGGTGATAAATTCTGGAGTCATATTTTTTCTATTTTATTCTTTAAATGAAAGTTGCGCGTTACGGGTTACGGGTTACAAGTTGCGTTTCACGCGTTACGTGTTGCGCGTTCCGAGTTACGGGTTGATTAAATGACTAAAATCCTTATCCAAACCCCGCAACTCGCAGCGCGGAACGCGCAACAAAAACAATTTAATTCCCCAAATAACTATAACAGTTATCATGCAAACCCTTTCACCAGCGATCCAACGAGCAAATACCACCCATCGGCCAGCACAAACAGCATCAGCTTGAAGGGCAAAGAAACCATAATTGGGGGCAGCATCATCATGCCCATTGACAGCAAGACACTGGCCACAACCATGTCGATGATTAAAAACGGGACATACAGCAACAGGCCGATCTGAAATGCGGTTTTAACCTCACTGATAATAAATGAGGGAATCAGCACCGTCGTCGGAATGTCGGTGATATTTTTGGGGCGTTGGAGCTTGGCAATGTCTACAAATAGTGCCAGATCTTTTTCCCGGGTCTGCTTAAACATGAATTCTCGTAATGGTGTCACGGCATTTTCCAATGCCTGTTGATTACCGATTTTTTTATCCAGGTAAGGTTGCAGCGCACTCTGATTAATTTTATGCCAAACGGGTGCCATGACAAAAAAAGTCAGAAACAGAGCCAGGCCGACCATAACTTGATTCGGGGGCATCTGCATGGTGCCCAGGGCGCGGCGCAGCAGTGAGAGTACGATAACAATCCGGGTAAAAGATGTAACCATTATCAGGATGGCCGGCGCCAGGGAGAGCACGGTCATCAGCAAAAATATCTGCAAAACAACAGTTGGTGCCCCCGGTTGCTGGTCATTATCCAAGGATAAATTGAAAAACGGGGTCGACAATTCAGGCTCAGCACCCCAGCTGCCGCCGGGCATGAGGATGAAGGCACCCACGATAATCAGCGTGATCAGGAATTTTAGGCAGAGCCGGTGGTCAGCACGCCGGGCCATCCACCTGGACGACCCTCGCCTGAAGTTCCTGAAAAAAATCATGCTCTTCCTTTTTTTAAATGGCATCTATTATTCACTATTCTTAGCCTGCTTGATGCGGGTGGTCAGCCGTTGCAAGTGATCTGCAAAGGAGGGTGTCAACCGTGGTGCGTTCTTTTTGATGCCGTCTAAAACACCCTGGTCATCAATTTTGGTCAGTAAATTAATTCGGTCATTTGAAATCCCTAAAACCAGAACGGTTCCGGGAACCTCCACCAAGGCAATATTTTTTTTAACCCCTATATATTGATTGGCGATGACCCGGATGAAGGCATTATTCGATCCAGCGGCATCCCTATTTAAAAACCGTTTCATTAAATAAAAAGCAACCAGCAATCCGCCGACTACGATTGACAGAGCCGTCAGCATCTGCAGGGTGGTTGATAGGGCATCCGGTGCGCTACTCATCGCAAGCCCTCGACACGCTCCATGGGACTGATGATTTCGGTGAGGCGAACGCCGTATTTCTCGTTGACGACCACGACTTCGCCCCGGGCGATGGGTTTCTGGTTAGCCAGAATTTCAAGGCTTTCGCCCGCAAGTTTTGACAGCTCGATGACCGAGCCCTGCCCCAGTTTAAGCATGTCGTTGATCAGCATTTTGGTTCGTCCCAATTCAACGGTTACTTCAAGGGGGATATCGAGTAAAAACTCCATATTGACGGGGGTTTCAGTGCCCTGAGAACCTCCGCCGCCGACGGTACCGGCTGGATTATTGGCTCTATCCGCAGCAGGGGCTTTCACAGTTTCTTCCATTTCAGCAGTCCGGGATTCCGGCTGCCCATTGATATCATCGGTTGCGGCCATAACTATTTTTCGCCTCCATTCTTCTGAAGCAGAGCTGCTATTTCCACGGCGCGGTTTCCTTTAATAATACCCGGAAACCCCAAATACTTGGGAATATGGTCAACGGTCAGGGTAATCAGATCCTCCGGCCCGGTGTTCAGCTGCAATATATCGTTGACCTGAAGATCCAGTAAATTTTTTACGCTTCGGTTTGTAATCCCCAGCTCCGCAATGATGGTCACCGGCGTATCCTTTAAAAGCATTTGCAGCTGTTCACTCCAGGTATGCTCCTGATTTTTCCTGCGAAGGAATTTTGAGGATAGCTTGTCTTTGATTGGCTCCAGCATCAGGTAAGGCAAACATATATGAAGGTTGCCGGAAAACTCTTTGCCTTTAACAACAAATATAATCACCACCATTAAGTCGTTGGGGGATGCTAAATGAACAAAGTCGGGTTTGATTTCAGCCCGATTTATGGTGATGTTTATCGGATCGATGGCCTTCCAGGACTGTTGCAGATCGAACAATACATCTGATGCAAATCTTCGAACCATCCGCTGCTCGATGAGGGTAAATTCCCGCATGCGTTCGGTCGGTTTGCCGTCGCCGCCAAACATGCAATCAATCAAAGAATAGACGAGCCGTGGCTCGATAGCGAGCATGGCGGATCCGATCAGCGGAGCCATCGAAAAAATCGTAAAGCTGGTGGGGCTGGAAAAGGCGCTGATGCACTCCTGGTATTTGACCATTTCGGTGGAAACAAATTCCACTTCCATCGATCGCTGAAGCACGGATGAAAGGTGCGCTTCAAACAGGGTGGCAAATTTATCATAGACTTCTTCCAGGGCATAAAATTGATCTCTCAACATTATGTTCTGGGAAGTAAGATTATAAGCTACTACTTCCGCCTCAGATTTGGCTTCTTCCTCAAGATCGACTTCACCGCTGTCCATTGCAGACAACAGGGCATCGATTTCTTCTTGAGTTAAAATCTGGTCAGACATAACCGCAGCCCCTATTGAACCACAAATTCTTTAAAGTAAATGCTGGTTATCTTGCCCTTGGCCAAATAACCGTTAATCGTTTCCAGGATCTCATCTCTCAGGCTGATCTTGCCCTGCATCGTACTGATATCCTCAAAGCGCTTGGTCGGCAGTATCATTAATATGCTGTCTCTGACCTGGGGCAGCCTTTGGCTGACCTCAGCTTCCAGCTCGGGATTGTTCAACTCCAGATCCATGGTCACCCTAAGATATCGATTTCCGCCTTGATCGGCCAGATTGACAATAAAGGTGTCCAGCGAAAAAATAGGGCCCACCGGAACCTCCACACTGCCTTCCGCGCCGGCTTTCTCGCTGGCATTGGCCATACTCTGGGCGTTCAAGTCCGCCAGTTTGTTCCACATCATAAACAGCCCGCCGCCCAGCCCGAGCATCAACACCATCAGTACACCGATTAGTAATACAAGTATTTTATTTGACATTTTACCTCTAACCCTCCGTTACTAAGACAATTTCCACCCGTCGGTTTCTGGTTCGATTCGCCGGTGAATCATTGGGTACCAGCGGCCTTGTTTCGCCGTATCCAACAGCAGAAAGTCTTTGGGGATTAATTTTGCCGAATTCGGCAAAATATTTAACCACACTGACGGCCCTTGCAATCGACAATTCCCAGTTCGAAGGATAACGAGCCGTGTGAATCGGTACATTGTCCGTGTGCCCTTCAACGCGAACCGGATAGGGAATTTTTTGAATCAAGGCAGCCATTTTATCCAGGAATGCCAATCCGCCGCGATTAATGTCGGCTTTACCGAAATTAAAAAGCAGAAAGTCTTCGAAGGTGATATGAGCGCCTTGATTGGAATAACTGACATTGACGCCCGGCTCGGCAGCAAATGCCTCGAGGGCTTCCTCAATGGGAACCGCTTCCTGCTGTTCGTTTACGGGCGCCTCTTCACCATCGGCCTGTCGCAATAAATGCGCATTATCTTGATCCTGCTTGGAAGTCTTTAGGGTAATGGCTACCCGTGATCCTTCACCCAGGATTCCGAGACCGGCCTGCAACGCGTTTTGAAATTCATGCATTGCTCCGGTGTCCACCGAACCCATGGTGAACAGCAGCACGAAGAACACCATCAGTAAAGTGACCAGGTCGTTGAAGGTGGTCAGCCACCCAGGACCTACTTCTCCGCTTTCGTTCGATATGCGAATGTTTTTTTTGCTCACGGCATTGCCTCGGCCGAAGGGGGCTTTTGATCGGAGTTCAGAAAAATGATTTCGACCCGCCGGTTTTGAGCGCGATGGGCCGTGCTGTCGTTGGGCACCATGGGCTGAAACTCACCAAATCCAACCGCTGAAAGGCGTTGGGAAGAAATCCCACCGATTTCAAGAAAATACCTCAATACATTAACCGCCCGGGCGGTGGACAATTCCCAGTTGGATGGAAACTGGGCCGTTTTTATGGGCAAATCGTCGCTGTGCCCTTCAATCCGGACCTCAAAGTCGGTTCCGGCAATGGTCTCTCCGATTTTTTTCAGCAGGGGAATGGCCTGGGGTGATATGGCGGCAACACCGACCTCAAATAGGGCGCGATCAGATAGCCGCATAACGAGCCCTTTGGATGAATAAGCCAGGGCGATGTCATTTTCTTTTTTTAGACGCTCGCTTACTTCTTCTAACTCGGCAAAGATTTGAGCCAGCTCTTCACTGCTGTCTACCATCTCGGCCGACCCGGGAAGAACGGTTGAGCCTGAGTCAAATTTCAGCCCTCCCGGTAAAATACTAACAGCGTCGACAAAAGATTTCACGAAGCGCATAATTTTGGCCTCTTCCATGGTCGAAAAAGAGCTCAGCATAATAAAAAAGCAAAGCAGGATCAGGACAAAGCCGGAATAAACAATTTCCCAGCCGCCCCCGGCAGAACCTTCACTGTCTTGTTTTCTGCCCTTTTTTTTCGAAGCACCCATACCGAGCTGTGTCCTTTAGTTAATTTTCAAAGTTCTGATATTCATAGTTCATAGTGGGTTTAGGCACTGGCCATTTCAGGGCTGGCTTCAACACGTGCCCTGGGGGCAATAAACGCTTTTAGTTTTTGTTCCACCACACGATGGTTGTCGCCGGACTGGATTGATATGACCCCTTCGAGCACCATTTGCTTGACCAGTACTTCCTGCTTGCTCCGGGTTTTCAGCTTGCTGGCAACGGGCAGGAAAACGAGGTTGGCCAGAAGGGTACCATAAAAAGTGGTCAAAAGGGCCACCGCCATGGGCGCACCGATCTGGCTGGGATCTTCCATCTGCATCAGCATCTGAACCAGCCCGATGATGGTTCCGAGCATACCGACAGCCGGCGCAAATGTACCCATGGTGGTAAAAATTTCAGAGCCCAACCGGTGGCGCTCTTCCAGATAGATAATCTCGGTGGTCATTACCTCTTCGATTGCACTGGATTCCATCCCATCTATGGCCATCTGAATGCCTTGAACCAGAAAGGGATCTTCAATTTCTTCCAACTGGGATTCAAAAGATAGGATCCCTTCCTGCCGGGCTTTTTTGGCAAATTCGGAGATTAAGGGGATCAGTTCGCTGACAGCCGCCGATTTGTGCATGAACACATTTTTGGCGACCTTGAAAACACTTAATACTTCCTTCAGAGGATAGGCCAGCAAGGTGGCACCCATGGTTCCGCCGCCAACGATCATCAAGGACGGCGCGTTAAGAAACCAGGAGCCGTCGCCCCCCACCAATATGGAAACGATGACCAAAGTGAATGAAACCAGGATTCCAATCAGTGTTGCGATATCCAATCGTTCTTCCTTTTTTTGGGTTAATTTATTGCATTTACCGACATCCGGCAGCCCCTTACAGGGCGCTGGCGAAGCCTGGTATCACCTGATAGGCATGTGATAAATTCAGCACAGGAAGGATCATACCGGTCCTCAAAGAACGCGGACAAAGTTCCTATCGGTATCTATAGATAGCAAGTATTGTGCCACAAACCGGGCTATGAAAGCCGCCGGATGCCGTCTGTCATCCGGCGGCCAAATGGATTGGTCTATAGGAATAAAAGTGTTATATTTGAGAAGGTTAGATACGTACAAACCGTGTGGTGAGAACCCGTCCGGCGGGTAGGCTGGCCGCCAAAGGCGGCCCTGGCCTTGACGTCAATTTTGGCGGATGCCAGTCAAGTCTTTGACGATTCCGGATTGCTAAAAGTCTGGCGCTGTGACCCTATGAAATTCCCTTAATTTCTAGGACCTTTCTAGGACCGTCAATCGTCGGAGCGGTATCCCCAACGCAATCGTCGCTATAGTTGATGGTGCGCCGATATTCAACAATTCGCTGGGAGACCTCTTCCATCGGTTCTTTTACCATGATTTTGTCGTGGTTGGTAAAGGTGATGACCGTATCCGGCGTTGATTGCAAGGATTGAATTTTTTCGACGTTTATCACCATTACAGAATCATTTAAGCGGGTTACTTTGATCATGATACGTCACCTGTAATTCCTATAGGATGAATCGTTAGGTTGGCTAAAAGGTTAACTTGCTCGAGGCCGGAAGGCTCGAAAGCTGGGAGGCTGAAGATGTTGCCGCCTCCCGGCACCCCAGCTTTTCTCCGACATTCTGCTATCGGCTATCTATGGCTATCGTTTAAGATTTATCAGCTCTGAAAGAATCTCATCGCTGGTGGTGATCACCCGGGAGTTGGCCTGGAAAGCCCGCTGGGTGGTGATCATTTTGACAAATTCCTGGGCCAGGTCGACATTGGACATTTCAATGGCCATGGGTGAAATGTTTCCCAGGCGACCGTCGCCGGCAACTCCGGGCAGCGGTTGCCCTGAACTCAACGATTCGGCATACAGGTTCTTACCCATTTTGCTCAACCCTTCATAGCTAGGAAAATCAGCCATGGCGACCTGAAATACCGGGGCCAGCTGGCCGTTGGAGTAAGCCGCGGTAACAAAGCCGCTCTCATCCACTGAAATTCCTCGCAACACGCCGGATGCATAGCCATCCTGGGACTGAAAAGTGGTATTCGACGGCGACGCGTAACCGGTGATATCCCCCAACGCGGTGGAGGAGGCATCCACCAGATCCCATTCCAGCGACATGGGGGCCGCACCATTGCCCATGGCGACATTCACGGTTAAATCGCCGGCCGGTGCCGTCAAATTTCCGCTTTCATCAAAAGTAAAAGTGGTCCCACCGGTAAATGTAACCGGACCATTGGGAGACGGAACGCTGCCGGCGACGGACCAGGATCGGGCAATCGCTGGATCGGGATCGGTAGTATCAAGTTTGGTAAAGGTCAAGGTCAACGGGATGGCATTGCCCAGAGAATCATAAACGGCCTGGGAGGTCGAATAGGTATCGCCGGTGGCAGCTCTGGCATCCAGGTTGATATCAAAGGTAAAGTTTCGCGTATAATAAGGCGGAGACACACGGTCACCCGGAATGCTGATATCCGCCAGATTCCCCAGGTTGCCGTTGGTATCGATCTCATACCCCTGTACGATATATCCATCGGGGTTGACCAGGTCGCCGTTCTCATCCATATAAAACTGGCCCGCACGGGTATAAAAAGACGCACCGGAGGCATCGTTGACAATGAAAAAACCCTTGCCGTTGATGGCCAGGTCTGTGGCGCTTCCGGTATTCTCCAGGGATCCCTGGGTCCACAGTGGACTGGTGCCCCAGAATTGAACACCCCGGCCGATGTCACTGCCGGTGGAACCACCCAGGGACTGACTTAATACGTTGGCAAAGGACGAACGGTTGCCTTTAAATGCTGTGGTGTTGACATTGGCGATGTTGTCGCCGATAACGGTCATGGCCGTCGCGTTGGCGTTAAGCCCTGAAATTCCTGCAAATAATGAACCTATCATTTTTATCTTCCTCCATTGGTTAATGGTTTTTTTTATGTAATTTATTGATATTAATTTATATTTTCAACTTCACCGACCTGTATAATGTCGCCCAGGGCTACCCGCTGGTCTCCGGCCATCAAGTAGGTGATATTGTTTTCAAAGACGACCTTGTTCACCTGCCCGTTGAAAAAAGTGGTGGTCTTAATATTATTGCCACTGGCATCGGCTGCCAAGACCTCAAAGGTATAGTTGCCGGAAGGGGCGAGATTGCCATTTTGATCGCTGCCGTCCCAGTCAAGGGTATGTTGTCCGGCAGTCAGATTCTGGCTTTCGAAGGATTTTACGAATCCACCGGTATGGTCATAAATACTGACCACTGCCACACTGGCATCCCCTTCCAATTTAAATTCGCAGGCGGCGGTTTGGCCATCGGCTAAAGTGACCGAGTTGCCGTTGGCGGTAATTTCTTTGCCGATTAACGAAACCGCCTGGGAATTATTGATGGAGGCCTGAAAATTCTGTAATTGTTTTAAATTGTCATTCACATTGCTCAGCTGTTCCAGGGAACTGAACTGGGCTAACTGGGCCGTAAACTCCGTGCTGTCGGTGGGATTCAGAGGGTCCTGATTCTGCAGCTGGGTGACCAGCAGGTTTAAAAAAGCATCTCTATCCAGCTCTTTGGTCGCTAAAGCTGCCCCTTGGGTTGAACCGGTTATGATTGATTCTGTGGCTGTTGGTATCATCGGGGTAACACCTCTTAATTGGTAATCGTTCCTTTTAAGTTATTATCAAATAGCGGGGAACACATATCGCCCATTCGTTTTAAGTAATTGGGATACCCTCGCCCTGTCAGGCAAAATAATCCACGGTTGCCAGGCCTTCCGCCCTCTGGGGGAAACGATTCCGACGCTCTTGTTTTCCTTCCTGGCCGTTGCCGTGATCACCGGATTTATCCTCGCGCTGCAGATTTTTGGCATGTTCCGTATTTTCCTGCTGGTTCTTATTGCCCTGGGAGTCACGGGAAACGGACACATCGACCTTGTCGACCTCCAGACCCTGCTGCTGCAAATCTGCTTTCAGTTGTTGAATGCTGTTTTCGATCATATCTTTGACAAATCCAAATTCCGTCAGGATTTTTACCGTTACCTGCTGGTTTTCGGTGATCACCTGCATGCGAACATGTCCCATAAAATCGGGTTTCAGATCAATCCGGGCCTCATGCTGCCCGTCTCTGACCTGAATAACCGCCCGGCGCACAATCTGCTCCATGGTCTGGGTCCGAAGTTCACGTTGAGCTGCTTCGGTTTCTTTTGGAGCAGATGCGGAGTCAAGGGTTTTATCGAAGGTTTGACCCTGCGAGGCCAGCTGACCGCTGTCATTGGTACCGGCTTCAAGTTTGACAACTTTACTGCCGGGGTCATCACCGGGGGCGATGTCACCTTTTAAAGGGTTATCTTTTACTACCAGGGCATCATTTATTAATTTCGATACCGGTGAGGATTCCCCTGTCACGGAATTTTCCATCGGCGGTTCACCCCCGGAACGGGGACCCCTGTCGACGGCGGCCGGCAGCCGGCTAATATCCCCATTCCGGTTGGGATCGCCGGCCTCGCCCGGCACCTTTTCCTGGCCCTTCATATCATTGGTGGCTGCATTGGCTTCAGCCCCAGCCCGCATATCCGGGGTTATTTTTAGGGTGTCCGTTTTCTCAACACGCTCTGATTGGAGCGGAATTTGCGAATTTTCCACCGGTTTTTCCAAACCCGGGACCTTAGAGACGCTATCCGCACCGGCTGCGACCTGGGACAGTGCCGGGTGCATTTCCGCCGGTTTTTCGCCGTTGGTCCTCTCTCCCGCCGTGGCACCGTTAATACTGACGGCATTTACCTGGCCCGGATCCAGGGGTTGGTTCGGATTTAGACCGTCCTGCGAACCGCTGGGGCGGTGAACGGAATTAGGGCCCTCCATTGCCTGGGCAATCAATTGCCGTAGACGGTCCAATCCGGTTGTCATATCATTGCCCGGATTCTGGTCATTGGACTGAATTGTCCCTATCAACTGTTTTAAAGCAGCTAAACTATCCAGGGCCTTATCAGCAGGGTTTGACATGTTTTCCACCGCCCCCTCCGCACCGGACAGCGACATTTTCTCCCCGGAGGAAACCTTCATTCCCAGTTCCTCGAGCAATGCAATCAGCTGATTTAAATCGTCGGTTAGCCGGGTCTCCTCATTTTGGGCGGCCTGGTCATTGCCGATCAGAGCCAGTAAATCATTCAGGATATCATTGTCGACTGGCGCATCATCACGTCCCTGCTTGTCTACCGGGCGCCGAGCGGTCTTTTCCGATCGGTCTGCAGAAGCCGAAACCGGCTGCCGAGATTCCTCAGGTCGGTTTCGATCCCGGGATACTTCCCGCAAGGTTGTTAGAAAATTTTCATGTTTAGCGTCCCTGGAAGAATCAGGCGCCTTTGTCTTCGAAAATGAATCAGGGGCAACGGAATTGGCCTTATCACATTGAAAAGAGGAAGGTAATTTCTGGGGCAGCGCTGGCGTAAAAAACAAATCGGTTGTCATAGTGAGAGTTTCCTCGAATCTGAATTCTTAAATTAATATTTTTAGCTGTCGAATCATTCTCTCTTATAGCAGGGAGTGTGCCAAAACTTTTTGGCAGTCAAACGGAATGGCCTTCGGTTTCACAACTTGATTTTAAGTAACTGTAATTAATACGAATATTACTTTCGTACGGCAAATACTTTTTTACTATAGACCCGCTGCCCAACACTCCCCCAAAGCCCGTGTCTCCGACCAACCGGATTAGAGGAGGAAAATATTTCCCATGCCTGGCAAACTTTACCGATTGTCGAGTTGCGGGTTACGGGGCGCGGGTTACGGAGCGCGGGTTGCGGGGCGCGGGTTGCGGGGCGCGGGGTGCGGGGCGCTGGGTGCGATGAACGATTTCGGATTTAGCCCGCCCGTCTCGCCCAGGCGGCTCACGATGGCGGTCAGGGATTGCGGACTTGTCTGGCTTTCACCGCGAAACTGGTAACACGCAACGCGCAACACGAATCTACATCTTTCGAATATGGCGGGTGGCGGCGACTTCGTCGTTGAATTTGCGTTCGGCCTGCATCATGTTTTTCTGGTATTCGAGCCACTCTTTTTCTTTTAGCTTTTCCAGGGTTTTGCGCTTTTTCATGATGGCAATTAAATTATCGCGTTTTTCGGTGACATATTGCGAGGCAAGGTTCACTTCCTGCACCTGTGCATCCAAATCCCTTGATAACTGATCGATATAATTTATAAATATTAAAACATTGGACGCATTGTGGCGTTCGGTTTGTTTGGCTTTAAGCTTCCGAATGTTATCGCGCCTATCTTTTTTAATACCCTTTAGCTTTTCTTGAGCATCGGATAAATCCCGCTGAGCCTCAGCCAACTCTTTCTGGCACACCTCCTCTTGATGGCGGCGATGGTTAAGGAGTGCTTGGAGTTTGAATTGGTACACGGTTTACATGTCTCGAAATTGGAATTGATTATTTACGGATAGGTCAATCTTCAATTGTCCCTCCTTTAAGGGAGGCACCATTTTTTTCAAACAAATGGGCCATCTGAGCAACGCTGTCCTCAAATTTAATCGTTTCCCCGAGGTCCTGCTGCAAATAGGCATTTATTCTATCATGCATGGCGATGGCATGGTCGATCTTGGGGTTACTGCCCGCCACATAGGCGCCGATGTTGATCAGATCCTCGGCTTTGCGATAGGTGGCCATGATTTGCTTAAGTTGGTGGGCGTTTTGCCTGTGATTTTGATCGACAATATCGTCCATCACGCGGCTGATACTGGCCAGGACATCTATGGCCGGATAATGGTTTTGCATGGCCAGATCCCGGGTCAAATTTATATGACCGTCTAAAATTGACCGGACTGCATCCGCGATGGGCTCGTTGGCGTCATCACCTTCAACCAGCACGGTGTAAAGGCCGGTAATCGTGCCGCGGCTATCTGAAGTTCCGGCACGCTCGAGCAATTTGGGCAGCAGGGTAAATACGGAAGGGGTATAGCCCTTGGTCGTGGGCGGTTCACCCAGGGCCAATCCGATTTCTCTCTGGGCCATGGCAAAGCGGGTAACCGAATCCATCATCAGATTAACATGATGGCCCTGGTCCCGGAAAAATTCAGCAATGGCTGTGGCAATGAAGGCGCCCCGCATTCGAATCAGCGGCAGTCGATCCGAAGTGGCAACCACCAGCACAGACCGGCGCAGTCCTTCCTCACCGAGCTCTTTTTGAATAAATTCATTGACTTCCCTGCCGCGCTCCCCGATCAGGGCGATTACATTTACATCGGCTCTGGTTTTGCGTGCGATCATACCCAGCAACACACTTTTACCGACGCCGGATCCGGCAAATACGCCCATTCGCTGACCGCATCCGACCGTTAACAGCCCATTAATAACCCGCACACCGAAATCCAATGGTTTGTGTATCCTCCGGCGCAGCAGCGGATTCAGGGAAGGTGCATAAATCGGATATTCAGTTTCGGAACCAATGGGTCCTTTGCCATCAATCGGATTGCCGAGCCCATCGATGACCCGACCCAGCAAACCGGACCCCACAGCTACAACGGCATTCTGCTGCCTGGCGACAACCCGGCACCCCGGTCCAATACCCCGAATTTCTTCCAGTGGCATCAGCAAAACCTTATTGTCTTTGAAACCGGACACTTCAGCAGCAATGGTATGGTTGTTGGGTGTATAAATATCACAGACGGTCCCCAGGCAGGATACGGGCCCCTGAGCCTCGACCACCAGACCGACGACGTTGGTTACGCGACCGGTGGCACGGATCGGGCAGGTTGATTCCAGGCAGGTATGAAATTTACTTAGGTTGACTTCGCCAGACATCAGGTCCTTTTGTTTAGGCAAACATTTTTTTATTCTTGGTTTGTATCTTTTTTCGGGATTTACCAACCTCAAAAAAATTAGAATGTAGAATTGATTCTCTTTAGTTCGGTGGAAATATGGACTCCAGATTAACTTCCTGCTTCCTCTTTTTCCATGGCGCCCAGAAAGGACTCTTTTACGGCCTGGAGCTGCTTTTCAATGCGTGCATCAATTTCACCTAATTCCGTCTCAATGATACAGCCGCCGCTCTGGATGTTTTCTTCGGCTTCAAAGGTGACATGATTTACATCGGGGATCAGGTTTGCAAGTTGATATTTGGTCTGATTGATAAATTCCAGATCGGCAGGATTCATCTTGATTTTTACTTTACCCGGATCATCGACTTTTGCCAGGGCTTCTTTGGCAACGCAAACCACCGTTTCTTTGTCGGTGGCAACCTCACGGCAAATGACTTTCTGTGCAATGGCAAGGGCCAATTCGACCACCTCTTTTTCAAGTTGCCGATAGGTCTCTTCCCGAATCGCATTCAGCTGGATCAAGGCCTCTTTTATCGTGCTCATCAACGGCTCGATCTGTTTGGGTTCCCAGCTCAAACCCTGTGTCCTGGCCCTCGTTCAAGCCCTGGGCCCTACCCTCGTCAAAGCCTTTGCGGTATGCCTGCTCTTCCCGCTCGTCAGCAGTCAAGGCCGCTCGTCTGGCCAATGATCTACGCCCGTCAGCACCCGCTGGTTCATCCAAGCAGGCCGGGTCGTCACTGTCATACTGGGTCCTTTGAAATTTATCCTGGCCGGACGCACAGTGGCGAACACCCAATTGGCCGTCCACCGGAATATCAGGAAAATAGTGCAGCCTGAAATCGGTTTTTCCGTTTGGGGATGATTGCCGGTCATTGCTAGGCAATGATTTCTTCTCCTCGGCGGCCACTGATAATAATCTCTCCTTTGGCTTCCATTTCCTGGATAATACTCGTGATAGCCATTTGTGCATCCGAAACTTCGTTCATCCTGACCGGCCCAAGGTCCTCCATCTCTTCTTGCAACATTGCGCCGGCACGTTCCGACATATTCCTGAAAACTTTATCTTTAACTTCTTCAGAAGCTGCCTTGAGGGCAATTGCAAGCTCCATGGTCTCCACTTTGCGAAGCAATTTTTGAAACCCTCTGTCATCCACCAGCACCAGATCTTCAAAAACGAACATTTTCTGCTTTATCTGGGCGGCCATCTCCGCATCGGTATCTTCGATTTCATTGAGAATCAGCTCACTAGAAATTTCATCCGTCTGGTTTAAAATCTCTGCCAACCGATCGACACCACCGCTAATATTGGCCACTGAACTTGTTTTATTTTTTAAAATTTCTGTAAATACCTCATTGACTTCATCAATCATATCAGCATTCACTTTTTCCAGAGTGACGACCCTCACCGCAACGTCTGTTTTTATCTCGTCCGGCAATTTGGCCACCACATCACTGGCGACTGCTGTTTTAAGATGAATCAGGATAATAGCGATTGTCTGGGGATGCTCATCTTTAATCAATTCATAGATTTCATCGGCCGTCAGAGACAAAATGGCATCCAGTCCCCCTGCCTTTTCAGAGGAATCACCCGAGGCCTCGTCGTTTTTTGAAGTTTGATCATTGCCGGCCGCAGAAGTCGGCTGTTTTGCCTGGGTTCTCCTGGCAGCATGGGCCATAAACTCTCTGGCCACATATTCAATAACCTGGGTTGAAATCGTACCCATCTGGTCCAGATGCTGATTGACCACTTTTTTCTCATCCGCTGACAGGCCATTGAGTACGCTCCCGGTCACCTCTGATCCCAGTGAACGTATTAAGATAGCAGCTTTTAACGGGCCTGATAAATTTCTGATATCCATAGTTGCGAGTTGCGTGTTACGGGTTGCGCGTTTCGTGTTACGCGTTACGAGCGTTTACGCGTTGCGCGTTACAGGTTATGGGTTGTGCGGAAAAAAAGTGTCATCCGATATTCCCCCGTAACCCGCAACTCGCAACACGCAACAACATTTTATAGTGATTAATATATCATTTCACCTGAAATCGATGAAAACCAACAGCTGGCAATACAGCGACTACCTAACTTTCTTTTATCCAGTCGCGCATGACACCTAAAGATGCGTCCTTATCACTGGCGATTAAATCAGAGGCCTGATCTCTGAATATTAGCTGGTTGGCTTCCGGATTATATTCACCTTCGAGTTCACCCACTGTTTTGGGCAGTTGCTTAAACATCTGCATATCCCCGAAGGAATATTCGGTCAGCCATCGCACCAGTGGTTTCACGAAAAAAATAAAAGACAGGAATAAGAAAAAACTTAAAAATCCATATTTTAGATAGGGCTGGTACTTTTTCAAAAGATCCATCCATCCTTCCTCGACCACTACTTCGGTGTCTTTGTTAGCCAATTTGGTGGTTTCGAAAGGAATGTTAACGATGTCGACCTGGTCTCCCCGCGCTTTATCAAAATTGACAGCCCGCTTAACAATACTATCAAACTTTTTCATCTCTTCAGCGGTACGGGCCACATATTGCCATTCAATTTCTCCCTCGGCTTTTTCAATGCGCTTATAGGTACCATCCACCAGAACCGCGACTGAAACCCGGGTCATTTCCCCCACCGGTTCTTTTATATGACTGATCACTTTTCCGATTTCATAATTAACGGTGCGATCATTTTTTTCAAAAGATAGATTGGAATCAGCTAATCTGGTCTGATCGGCCGCAGCCGGATCGCCTGGCAAATTGGATCGAATGCCCGGTATTCCCTGGGGGGTTGTCCCGGGGTCAACCGACGTTTCCTTTAGCTGCTGCTCACTGCGAACCACAGTGTTGTCAGGCAGATAATGCTCTTCGGTTCTCTCCTGTTTTTTAAAATCGAATGAACCCGACAGTCTGACGATGGCCTTGTTTTCTCCCAGAGCCAATTCCAGCATGGTCCGAACCCGATTTTCCAGTGCTTTTTCAACCCGGTCCTGGTAATCGAGCTGATCCGAGCTCATACTGCCGAATGAAGAGGGATCTTTAACACCCGCCAGGAGCTTGCCCTTGCTGTCGACGATGGTTACGTTTTCCGGGCTCAACCGCGCCACGCTGGATGATACCAGATACAAAATTCCGTCGACTTGATTCTGGTTCAACCATTTACCGGACCGTAATTTCAGGACAACCGATGCACTTGCCGGCTCTTCCTCATCGACAAAAAGAGATTTATCGGTCATCACGATATGAACTCTGGAACTTTCGATTTCCGATATCTGGTTGATGGTCCTGGACAACTCCCCTTGCAGCGCTCGCTGATAATTCACGTTCTGTGCAAAAGCGGTCATCCCCAGCTTGGTATTGTCAAAGATCTCAAAACCGACCGCACTGCCCCGGGGCAGTCCTTCCGATGCCAGTTGCATTCTGGTTTCATAGATATGCTCTTCGGGAATGAGGACCGTGGAACCATTTGATGCAATTCGGTAATCAATTTTTTGCTCTCGCAGTTTCGACAAGATGGCGCTGGCATCTTCCGGATCCAACTGGGCATACAGGGGCTGGAATTCACTTTTGCCCGACCAGTTCATCAAAAAAAAGAATGCAGCCACGGAGCCTAAAATGAGCGTCACCAGGGTTATTTTTTTCCCGAGGCTCAGATTGGAAAAGGTGGCATTAAGTTGTGACAGTATCTGACGAAAAGCTTCCATGGCACTCCCAACTTGAATCCGCCGGCCTCCGGCTCGCAGAGCCTACCGCTCGGAGAGAGGCGGAGAATTGGCTACTGAACATTTTTAAAATTGATTAATGGCCATTTAACAGGAACTATTTTATGCACTTTGGGTCAACATTGCCCACTCGGTGCACCTTGTAAAATCTTCACAATCCGAAATCAGACATCCCAAATCCGCAATCAAAGAACCCGTTTATACCGGCATGCGCATTATTTTTTCATAAGCGTCGATGAGTTTATTGCGAATTTGCATCACCAGCTGAAAGGACACATCGGCTTTCTCCACGGCAATCATGGTCTGGTGAATATCCGTTTGGGTTCCATTGGCTAAATTGGTGACACTGGCATCCGCTTCTGTCTGGAGCTGATTGACACGATCGAGGGATCCCTTCAGCATCTGGCCGAAAGAAGCCGAGCCCGACGGTGGGGTCTGTTTCGTCGGCAGTGAAGACCCTTGCGGGGATAGTGTATTGTTTTGTATGGTTATATCATTCATGGTTAGCGACCTATCTCCAGTGCTTTTAGTGCCATTTCCTTGGCAGCTTTTAAAGCGGTTACGTTGGCCTCAAATCCCCGGGTGGCCGAAATCATGTTTACCATTTCCTCCATAGGATTGATGTTGGGCAGGGCAACATAACCGTTTTCGTTGGCATGGGGATGCGAGGGCTGATATTTCATCACCGGGGGCGTCGGATCCTCATAAATTCGGTCAACTTGCACACTGGCAAATTGGCTTTTCTGTCGGTCCGTCAAAATTTTGTTAAAAGTCGAATCTATCGCCCGGGCGGCAAATATTGCTTCTTTTCGTCTGTAAGGCCCACCCTGAAGGGTACGGGTGGTGTTCACATTGGCTAAATTACCTGAAATCAGATTCATGCGGAGCCGCTGGGCACTCAGCCCGGAAG
Organism: uncultured delta proteobacterium; assembly: GCA_963766255.1. Classification (GTDB taxonomy): domain Bacteria; phylum Desulfobacterota; class Desulfobacteria; order Desulfobacterales; family JAFDCJ01; genus JAFDCJ01. Next base: position 33,933 of record CAVXZZ010000022.1, on the reverse strand, counting down.
CGCTGGTCTGGATCGAATTCATAAAATCCATGACTATTTACCTCCCTTGATAACATTTATTAACCCTTTAAATTTCTTAGATATAAGCTGAGCTGTGGCATTGTAGAGCAGGGTGTTTTCAGCCAGCTTACCCATGGTCCGGTCTATATCCACCGTATTTCCGTCACCTCTCAAACTATATCCCATGGGCCTAACGGCCTTGAGCTTCACGCTGTCCGTGCGGTCACTCCTGAACGGCAGATGGCCGGCACGGGTTCGCACAAGCGGGAGGCCGGGGGCCGACCCTTTATTACGAGCCATTTTTTCAGCAACATCCAGCTCAACGGCCTTATAGCTGGGTGTGTCCATGTTGGCAATATTTGACGACAGCGCTTTGTGCTGAATAGATCGTAAATTCAGGGACTTCTCCAGGGCAGTAACGGTATCGCTAAAAATTCTGTCGGTTGGCACTTTAATATTCCCTCCATCGCAGTATGGGCGTAATTCTGTTATATGATGAAATAAAGCAAAATCTATACCAGCTTCAGGATTTCGGATTGGGGATTTCGAAATGCGGATTTTAATCGCATGGGCAAAGGTATTTGAAATCGGAATTGGGAATATGGGATTGAAAAAGGACCTCTGTCTGAACTCCCTTTCACATTCCCCTGTTTTCCGCATTCCGCATTCCACATTCCGCATTCTTGAGACCTTATCCCCTTGCCATGTCAGCCACTTGCCGTTTCCGCCTTGTACTCGTGCAATTTATTACGCAGGGTTCGAATGCTGATTCCCAGCAACTCGGCGGCCTGGGTACGATTGTCTTCCACCTCATTAAGGGTCTGAAAAATGAGCTGTTTTTCCATCTGCTTTACCGTACAGCCGGCTTTGACTTCGAAACGATCCGAAGGCTGGGCGGTGCTTGCCAATGAATCCAACAGCAGGTGTTCGGGTAAAACACTGGGCCCTTCCCCGATAAGAACCGCCCTTTCGATGACATTTTCCAGCTCACGAACATTGCCTTTCCATCCATGGTCAAAGAGCATGTTCAGGGCCGTTGGGTCTATTTCAGCCACTTTTTTTCCATTCGCCAGGTTGAATTTCTCTATAAAGTGCTGGGTCAACAACTCAATATCATCTTTTCTTTCCCGCAAGGGCGGTATCATCAAGGGAATTACATTGATTCGGTAATACAGATCTTCCCTAAATTTTCCGTCAGCCACAGCAGTTTTCAAATCGACATTGCTGATGGCTACAACCCTGGCAGCAATCGGAACGGGGCGAATTCCCCCGATACGGTCAACTTCTTTTTCCTGAAGAACACGCAGCAGTTTGGCTTGCAGGGGCAGTGGCAATTCACTGATTTCATCCAGCACCACCGTGCCCCGATTGGCCTGTTCAAATTTTCCAATTTTACGCCCTATCGCTCCGGTAAAAGCACCTTTTTCATGGCCGAACAGCTCGCTCTCAGCAAGGGTGTCGGGTAAGGCAGCGCAGTTGAGAGCGACATAGGGCGCTTCCGGATGCCGGCTATATCGATGAACGTAGGCCGCCAACAACTCCTTACCTGTGCCGCTCTCACCCTGAATCAATACCGTGGCGGTGCTGGGGGCAACCCCTCGGGCCAGCTTTAAAATATCCAGCATTTTCTGGTTTCGCGAAATTATCTCTTTGCCGGCCACCGTTCGATCAAGCTTATTAGCAGCCGATTGAAACCCGCCATTTCCGTTGGAGCGGTTGATGGCCCTTTTGACGGTTTTTTCAAGTGAATCGGCTGAAAACGGCTTAAGCAGATAATCAGCGGCACCTGCCTGCATGGCCCCCACCGCATTGTTAACGGACCCACTGGCGGTGGTAATGATAACCGGAAGTTGCGGTGATATTTTTTTTACGGAATTCAACAAATCCAAACCGTCAATCCCCGGTATTTTTTCATCTGTAATGACCAGGCTATATTTTGTGGTGCCGAATCTTTCAAGGGCCTCTGGTCCGCTTGAAACTGCTTCAACTTCAAATCCGGCTGAATTCAGGTTATTTGAAACCTCCGCGCGTATATCTGGATGGTCGTCAACAACCAGTATGGGGGATATGTTAACCAAAAAAACTCCGTTTGAAATTGATATGAAATTGTCAGCAATCCGGCTGTTTGGGAGCCCGGGATGAAAGGTTACCGTTTTATGATGAGCAAATATCATGCCACGGACCGGTCTGATTCGATCCGGTGTTTTAAATTAATAATAACAATTTTTTCAAGTAGTTATATTTTAAATTAAAGCTGCTCAGATTGTTCCAGGGGTGGGTAAATGAGTCAATTTTTCAGGCCGGGGGTCACGACGTTGACGCTGAGATGATAATGTTTCGGCTGTCCCTCCTTCGTCTTTCAGCCTACGGCAGGTAGGCAGGTGTCGTTCCTGCCGCAAGCCTGCAAAATTTACCCGCCTCTGGAGGGCGGCCAGTCTAACCTGGAAAAAAGCTCTAAAAAGACGAATATCGAATATCGAATAATGAATGTCGAATTTCGAAGGGATGGATTTGAAAAAGTTACTATATATTGCAGGGCTGCAGCTGGTGTCGCTTTATTTTTTCCACCAGGGTTGTGCGGTTTAGATGCAACAGCTTGGCGGCCTTATTTTTGACCCATTTGGTTTTTTCCAGGGATTGCAGTATCAAGGCTTTTTCAAACTCGGTGACCGCACTGTTGAGACAGATGCCTTCATCGGATATTTCGATGGCGGAGGCAGGCACGTATTGTTGGGCCTTCTTTAATTCTAAAGGTAAATCCCCAACGGTAATTTGACCCTCCCCTTTTAAGACCACCATCCGCTCAACCATATTTTTGAGTTCCCTGACATTCCCCGGCCAAGGGTAGTTGATCATCATGGCCATGGCATCTTCAGCTACCCCATTCACCTGGCGGTCATTTTTCTGGCTGGACTGTTCTATAAAATACGAAACCAGATGGGGGATATCCGACTTGCGATCCTGCAGCGACGGCAGTACCAAGGGGATAACATACAGGCGGTAATATAAATCTTCCCGAAAATTTCCTTTTTGAACCTCTTCGCATAAATCACGATGGGTGGCAGCAATAATCCTGACATCCACCTTTAGGGTTTTAGAGCCGCCAACCTGCTCAAATTCACCTTCTTCCAGGACCTTTAGAACCTTAACCTGAAGGTCTGAACTCATATCGCCGATTTCATCCAGTAATATGGTGCCACCATCAGCCAGTTCAAATTTTCCCTGTTTGGAGGAAGTGGCGCCGGTAAAGGCACCGCGCACGTGACCGAACAGTTCACTTTCAAGTAGATTCTCAGGTATTGCACCACAATTTATTGAAATAAATGGTTTATTTTTTCTTTTTGACTTTTGATGAATGGCCGTGGCCACCAGCCCTTTGCCGGTGCCGGTCTCGCCATTGAGGAGGATGGTGCTGTCACAATCCGCAACTTTTTCGACAAGGTCAAATACTTCCCGCATTTTATTGCTTTGACCAATAATATCATGAAACCCGTATTCTTCATTCAGCTGGGTGGATACAATAGAACAGGTATTATTGGTCTCAGGTGAGTTTGATTTTGACTTCCGTAGCACTGCTTTCTGCAAGGCATCCTCCTCAAACAAAAATATTAATATCCTGCCACGATCATGAAATTTGGTTATAAAAGAGTAGAAATTTAGACAGTTAGACCGGGGTTTCCCGAATGGTTCTATCCGTGCAGTATAGGGTCTTAGCAATATCCGTGCCGCAGTGAGGTTAAACGTTTTGGTACGAGATTGTAACGACCGGATGGTTTTACCGGGGTCAAACTTAATTTACCACATGAAGTATGTTGATTAGAATAGTCGATACTATATTTTGTGGAACACCTTTTTGAGGGCTGAAAAAAAGAAAACCCAAAAAAAATACAGGTGAATGAATTTCAAGAATGCGGACGCACCAATGCCGGTCAACCCTCCTCCTTTTTTTTGCAAACTGCAAAAAAATTTACCTGGATTGGCGGGGAAAATTGGTGATAATTTGCTAACTTTTCAGATTGCGGCGGTCAATCTTTCAGCCATCGACTTGACTGTTCGAATTTTCAAGGCCAGGAAAATTTAAAATTGACCTTTCAAACTAATTAGTTACACGTCTATCAGACTAAAATCCCCATTCAATTCAATGACCAATTCTACAATTTTAGTGACCAGAGGGCTTCAGGAGCAATTTAATGCAAATTGCAAATCCTCCGAATTTTGATTTGCAAAACGCCCAAAATGATTTTCCCCGGTGACTTGGCGGCCGACACCAGGTCAGAGATATTTCAGGGTGATATGGTTCGAACCTTGATATTTAATATCGGCTGTTTAAATAAAAACTTTAGCGATTTTTTAAGTGGACGGCGGGTATGTGCAGCGGGTTTTTCGATTTGGGATTGAAGGCGCGTGCGCATAGGGCATAGCGCATAGCGTTAGAATTTTCAGAAATCTCCGAATTACCGTCCTTCACGCTTTGCGCCATGCGCTATGCGCTTTGCATCGAGTATCGAGCATCCAGCATCGAATGTCATGCAGGGTCGGCATCCGTGCCGACCAAGGACCAGCGACCAGAATCCAGCTTATGTAATAAAGGTACTGATGTCGCGGTACTCGCGATGCATGGTTTCCAGGATGGTTTCAATGGCGTCGGTTGGAATTTTGAGGCGTTCCCAGGCGAGCTTATCCAGGGGCGGAATTTTATGGTCGCCGCCGTACCCCATATTCAGCGCGCGGCAAAAAATATCCGCCAGATGAACAATGGCCGCCTCCATGGCAAAACTGCCGGCAGAGTCGGGGTAATGATGATGGGCAATCACCTGCACGAGCTTGACCGGCAGGTTCCATTTTTCAGCCAGCAGTTTGCCGACTTCGGCGTGATTATACCCCAGAACATTGTTTTCAGCCGTGGTCATCAATATATTATCCCTGTTTACCGCAGCCACGATCTTGGAAAATTTATCGGGCAGAAACATCATCTCGACAATTTTGCCGATGTCATGCAGCAGGCCCGAAACAAACAATTCCTCTATTTTGTCATGGCGCAGGTAATTGCCAATGACCTTGGCACCGACTGCGCAGCCCAGTGAATGGTCCCAGAATCTTTCCTGGTCCTGTTTTTTATGGCGGTTTCGGTTGGCAAACAGGTCAAATACTGACGTCGTCAAAAGCAAATTGCGAATAGCATCGAAACCGAGCAAAACGATCGCCCCGGTCACCGTAGATATCCGCTGGGGAAAACCGTAAAAAGAGGAGTTGACCAGTTTCAACAGCCGAACCGTCAACACCTGGTCGTCGGTGATCACCCGGGCCAAATCCTTGGCCGAAGATTTGGGGTCATTGACCAGCGCCGTGATCTGCAGGACGGTGCGCGGCAGGGTCGGCAGGTCGTCAATTTTTTCGATTACTTTTTGAGGGTCCCTACTGCTCATCGTTGGTCTCGTTGGTCTCGTTGGTCTGCAAATCTTGGTTCAGTTGCCGGCTGGCGGCTTTAAAAATTTCAACCATCACAGGATCATCCAGCACATCTGCAAACTTTTCTTTTAAGCGCATCGCGTCGGATTCTTTTATCCGCGGATCCGGCGGCCCGGTGGTGCCGCTTGCCCGGGTCTCCCCCCCCTTGACGGTGGCTTCGGTCACCCCCCAGGATTTAAAAATACGAATATTTTTTTTGGTAATCTTGGCGCCAGCGTCTAACAGCAGGACGCCCTGGTTGTTTTTTACCGGATGCTCCAATATCATGCCGGGTTTTAGATCCTCAATACCCACGCGTTCCATCACAACCTCACTAAATTGGAAGTGTACCACCTTTACGTGTACGACTATAGAAATTTCTAATTAGCCTGTAGCACACCTAAGTAAAAAAGTCACATAGCCGTTGACTGATGACAGAGGACAGACGACAGAAGACGGAAGGCAAGAACGGAACACCAATGAAGATAACCCTAATATTGCAGCTTCAAATCGCCTTGCCCGATGCTCTCTGCGTCAACATTCCCCATTCCGACTTGCGCATTCCACATGCGAAAGACCCGAAACTCGCGCCCCGCACCCCGCAACTCTTAACATGTACCCCACTATCCACACCCCGTATCCCGAAACTCGGACCCGCAACTCGCATACCGCAACTCGCAACACGAGCTATTTATCAACTATTTCAAAATCTTAAAAGAATAAAAAGAAAAAAATCCTAAAGTTCCCAAAATTTACATCCGATAAAGAGGGTGTAAGGCAAAATACGGGTCCGGAAAGGAGGCGAATAAAATTCGTCGGACCAATTACTTGCCTTTCATACATTGTCGAAAACTTTTTTTTTAATCATTGGCAAGAAAGCCAAAATAAAAACCTAGAAAGAGGAGAAAAATCATGTCTGTTACATTAACTTCAGGAATGAGAGCAAATCTGTTTAGTCTGCAGGAAACATCAAGAATGATGGACCTGACCCAAAAACGGTTGAGCACCGGTAAAAAAGTTATTACCGCTCTGGATGATCCGGTCAACTTTTTCAAAGCAAAGGACCATATGGACCGCGCCAACGACCTGTCCGCCAAAAAAGACGGTATGTCCGAAGCCATCAAGGCCATCGAAGCGGCCGACACCGGGATCGAGGCTATATATGACCTGCTGGCTCAAATGGAATCTCTGGCCAACGCCGCCAAAACCTCCAGCAACACCACCGCCCTGGCAGATCAATACGATGAAATCCGGACCCAAATCGCAGACTTGGCTGTCGATTCAGGTTATGGCGGAAAGAATTTATTAAATGGTGACAGCCTTTCGGTGGAATTCAACGAAGACGGCACCAACTCCCTCAGTGTGGCAGGTACTGATGCCGGCCTCGCGGGAACGATTGCCGGGGTCACGGTTAATACGGCTGTTTTCAGCGATGACGCGGCAATTGAAGGCGGCATCAGCGAAATCAGCGATGCCATCGACGCCCTCAGAACCGAAGCCCAGAAACTGGCATCCAACCTGTCGACGATTTCGATTCGCGCCGATTTCACCGACAAAATGATCAGCACCCTGCAGGTCGGTGCCGACAAACTCGTCCTGGCCGATATGAACGAGGAAGGTGCCAATATGCTGATGCTCCAGACGCGTCAGGCACTGGGCACCACTTCTCTGTCCATGTCTTCCCAGGCAGCTCAGTCGGTATTGAGACTGTTCTAATTGTAACCAAGGCCTAATCGGCTAATATTTCAGTCCGGAGGGGAACGGTCCCCTTCCGGATTGAAACCCATTGCCAATTTATTCTGCTCTAATCCACTGTTAGGAATTTACCCGGTCGGTCATGGCACTAAAAATCACATTAAAGCCCCATGAAAAGATGATTATCGACGGTGCTGTCATCCGCAACGGGAACAGCAAAAGTGACTTAATCATCGAAAACAATGTTCCCATTTTGCGGCGTAAGGATATCCTGAGCGAAACAGAGGCGGATTCGCCTGCCCGGCGTATCTATTTCGCCATCCAGCTGATGTATGTTGATGAACGCAATTTAGAGCACCACCACAAAAACTACTGGGTACTGGTACAGGATTTCATCCAGGCCGCTCCCAGCGTATTGCCCCTGATAGACGAAATCAACGACCTCATCCTTAAAGGCCAATACTATCAAGCCCTGAAGCTTGCCAGAGATTTAATTGATTATGAAAAGGAGACTGTCCAGCATGCGTTCGAATCCGCTGCAGGCGTACCAAGCTGTTGAAAAGGAAACCCTTTCCGGTCGCGAAACCGAGGCTCGCATTCTAACCCAGGCAGCCCTGATGCTCAAAGAATGCCAGCGAAATTGGGATGCCCAGGATCTTAGAGCAAGATTGGATGATGCGCTCAGATTCAACCAGCGTATCTGGAGTATTTTTCAGGCGGAACTGGCCAAACCGGAAAATCCCCTGCCCAATAAATTAAGAGTGGATTTGCTGAGACTAAGCGGCTTTGTCGATAAACGAATTTTTGAGGTCCTGGCCCGCCCCACATCCGAAAAGCTTTCCATCATCATCGACATCAACCACAATATCGCCGCCGGTTTAAGAAACCAGCCCTGAGTGTTCCTTTGGTTCGGGTTTGGGCCGGCTAAGCACCTAAAGTCGAATCATACAAGGCCGGTCTCCGGCGCAAAATGTGGTCCACATTTCGCTAAATCCCTTCTGTAAATTGGCAACAAAGACCATGGTGTCAAAAAACGGTTCCTGAAGGCGATTTTGCATCAGTCTGATCCGAGTCGCACCCATTTTTTCCGGATGGTTTGCGAGACACACGGCAAGCGATTCATAATCCCCCTGGGAGTGTGTGATCATCCCTATCAGCCCTACAGCCGGTAAGATGCTGGCCGACATCCGTGAAGCGAAGTAAGGTTAAAACTGATCCTCCCGCCCACAGGGCATCGCTAGTGGTAGCTGCACCGCTGACGATCCTGGTATCCAACGCAAGATCCGCCAGCCGCAATCGGGACAGGTGCACCTCTTTCCGCCTGGGATAGCCGTCCGCATTGATGGTGGGCAATTGCCTTTTCCAATAATGCACCCGGGTTTATAATTGGTTGGGTCGATGGCTTCAAGATTTTAACTCCGGCACCCTGATTAGTCCGTGATTGTCTCCGGTCATAAAATTCTGCCACATCTGCTCATAGGCATATTCAAGGTGCATAACAAAAAGGGAGGTATTAAACAGCGGTTTTGTGCTGCAATTGTGGGTGAGGGTCCTTTTTATTCTGGCCAAATCACGGGGATGGCTTGCCATTCGGACAGCCAGAGATTCATAATCCGCCAGGTTGGTGGTAACCATCTCCGGCAATCCGACGGCCGCTAAAATGCTCGCAGACATGCGGGATGCAAAATGATCCCCCTGCAGGGTAACCACCGGAACACCCGACCATAGGGCATCGCTGGTGGTAATGGCACCGTTGACAATCCGGGTGTCCAGAGCAAGATCTGCCAATCCCAGACGCGCCAGGTGTTCCTCTTTTGGCAATTTGGCTGCAAAAAGAAGCCGGTCGGCTTCGACACCTCGTGATTTCGCCTCCCGTTTGAGATTGCACCCCACACTTTGATCTCCCGCCAGCAACCAGAGGACACTGCCTTCGACCCGCTTCAGGATGCGCATCCACCGTTCGAACATGACCGGATCAAACTTATAGCTGGTACTGAAGCAACAAAAAACAAAATTGTTTTCCGGCAGCCCTGAATTTTCTCTGTTAAAGTGATGGTTTGCAAGGCATTGTCGTCTGCTGTTTATCTGGTAGCAGTGGGGCAGCCATACGAGGTTTTCGCTGTAATACCGTGTATGGGCAGCAGGCGTTACAATGGAATCGGCAATCAGGTAATCAAAAAAATCAGCGCCTGTGGTGCCCGGCATCCCCAGGTAACGAACCTGGACCGGTGCCGGCCGTAGAGCGCAAATATCCATGCGGTTTCCTTCGGTGTGCCCGGCCAGATCCACCAGGATATCCACCTTATCCGCACATATTTTTTGAGCCGCCTCCATGAAGTTTAGTTGACGCAGATCGACAAACCGATCACAAGTATGCTGAATGGTTTCACGGAAGCGACTGCCATCATTGTTGCCGTAAGAGTAGCAAAGGACTTCAAACCGCTGTCGGTTGTGCAACCCGAATATTTCATACATAAGATGGGCAGTGGGATGGTTCCGGAAATTATTGGACAAATAGCCGACCGTGATTTTTCCGTCACGGGATAATCGATCTTTAAACGCAAAGGAGGGTTGGCCGTTTGAAATTAGGCCAGCACTGCGGCCGCACCAACTTTTGGCCACCGCGATATTCAGTGCAGGTTCGGCATGACGGGTGATGTTGAGAAACGGCGTTTCCGCCGGCAGCCGGCCGCAATCCAGGGCTTTCGAGGTCTGAGCATCAAGTTTCTTGTTCCAGTGCTCAAAATCAGACCAGTCGCATATTGATTGCCTCAGTTTAAAAAGGTAGGCGTAGGCTTTGGCGTAATCTGGTTTGAGGTCCAGGGCCCGGCGATAACTTGAGATGGCTTCTTCTGGCTTCCCCACTTCTGCCAGAGCAATTCCCAGATTCAGACAGATGACGGCATTCTCAGGTTCTATTTGCGCTGCCTTGCGGTAGTAGGTCAACGCCTGGCGGTAGCGGCTCAGGTCCTGGTAGACATTACCCATGTTAACGTGGGCTTCAACGGAGTCAGGTTCGAGGTTCAGGGCCCCATTAAAACAGGACAGGGCTTTGTTAAATTGCTTAACACCCTGGTAGGCAACGCCCAGGCCGATAAGGGCTTGGAGAAAATCCGGTTTGAGATCCAGAGCCTTGCGATAGCACGAAATAGCCGTTTCTTTTCTGCCTTGATCGTGAAAGGCACTGCCCAGCTGAAAATAAGTTAAGGCGCGATCCGGCCTTACTCCAATCACCTTCTGATAACTCCTAATGGCGTCTTCATAACGCCCCTGGCGCTGGGCAATTACGCCTAGTAAATACAAAACATCGGGCTGCTCGGGGCAGTATTCGAGTACCTGGCGGCAAACTCCCTCTGCCGCCACCATGGAATCCGCCTGATACAATTCAAGGGCTTTTTTTAGTTCAGCGTCAATTTTCATTGGTCATGGTTTTCAAGGCCAGTCTAGAAGGGAGTTTAGCACCGTCTGAAATTTCCGCAGCTCTATTCTTAGCTGTCTTTGACCTTTTACCGGAACCTGCTGTTTGAAAAATTCTTCAAGAACCCGAAGGGCTTTTCAGCAGTAATGTTATCCATGCTGAGGCTTCCCGGCAGTAAAATAGGTCCAAAGATCCCCCTGAAACCCGTAGTTTCCCCAGTGTGACAATTTGCTTTCCATGTCGGCCCAGATTTCACCGCCTAATCTCCGCCACAGGTAAGAAAAAGAGAAGTCTTCACTCAGGTAATCGTTTGTTTCAGGATCTTTTATACAATCAAAAAAAAGATAGAGATTGTCCTTATGGATATTGTGTACCCTGCATGTCTTTTCGTTATTGTATTGCAATTCGGGATAGAATGCCGCCATCCGGCTGAATACTTCCCTTTTTATCAGCATAAATCCGGTGGTGCCGAATTTGACTTTTAGAAGTTTTCTTTTTTCATCAATCGTGATTTGGTTGTTGGCATCGAATTCGTAGCTTAACATATAATTTAAACATAGAGATTTTAAATCGGTAACATCATCAAGGCCTTCGATAACATTGCGTATCCCGTCAAAATTAAATGATTTTGCCGGATAAACACCAAAGCAGACATCTTTATCCGCTTCTAAAAGCTTTGTCGCGCTGGCAACGCTAAATTGGATATCGGCATCAACAAACAATAAATGGGTATAGCTTGGATCACTCAAGAATTTGCCGACCATGATATTTCTTGCCCGGGTAACCAGGGATTCATTCCCCAGAAACGAAACCTTGTAGCCGATATCCGACTGATCCAGGTATTTTGTTAACTGAAAGAGCGAGGCAACGTATTGGTAATGAAGATTGCCGCCGTAACAGGGTGTCGCAATAAATAATCTGACCGGTTTATCTGGCATAGGCATAACCACTCCAAATTGACGAAATCGTAGAATGCTAAAAAATCAAACTTCAGATTTGGTTTTTGAAAAGGGCTTCGTTTCTTTCCGGTTGTTGCGCCATGTGGATTTGATTAAGATTCTCATTGGCCTCAAGGTTCCAGGGTTCGATCTCGAGAATCCGGCTGAAGAATATCTGCGCTTTGTCAGGACTACCAAGCACGTTGCAGATGTGACCGGCAGCCATCAAGGTTTCAATGTCCGTAGGATCTTCTGTCAAAACCTTTAGGTAGATTTCCAGTGCATCTTCTATCCGACCCAGCACGACAAAGTAGAAGTCGGCCAGGTTCTTCTGGTAAACAGGATTGTCAGGCTCCAGTCGCACCGCTTCCTCGTAGTGAACAAGGCTTTTGTCTTTGCTATCATATTGAAAATACAAGACGCCAAGATCGTTGTGCGCAAGCGCAGATCCGGGCTCGACGGCGAGTAGCGTTTCAAGTTCCTTTATGGCTTCCTCGATTTCACCGGATTGAATAAGCTCCTGACTTTTCTGGTATTGAGCCCCAGGGGTTTGAACCCCAGCGCCCTGCTGCAGCCTGCGATCCAATTTCTCAAAAAATATGGCAGCCTCTTCATTCCAGGGCTCAATGTCAAGAATCCTCTGGTAAAAGTCTTTGGCTTTGTCAAATTGGTTATCAACCACGGCCAGGTTGCCGAGAATCATTAATGTTTCACAGTCACTCGGATCTGTCTCCAGGACCTGATGATACTGTTTTATGGCCGCGTTGGTATTGCCCAGTTGGGCATAGTACAAATCGGCCAGGCCTTTGGAAAAACAGGTGTTGCCGGGCTCAAGATTAATCGATTCGTGGTATTGCTCAAGGGCCTTTTCTTTTTCACCCATTTCAAGGTATAAAGAACCGAGATCATAATGGGCCTGTCCAAAGTCAGGATGAGACTCTAGTAATTCTTCCAACGCGCTGATAGCGCCCTCATTGTTGCCGTTTTCAACAAGCAGGTTAACGTTTTCATACATTTCTTGGCAGGATTTCATGTCTTGCTCCTTCCGGTCTACGAACCATCTGCTTATTTTACTTCATTCTCTGTGATGAATTTTCAAAATTGATCTTTTTCTTATCCGTATTCGAACAGGAAACCCGGTGGATGCAATGCGCGGCCGCTTCCAATTGTGTCTTTGCCTGAGGCCACATTCCAAAGGCCGTGTAGAGTTCGATAATCTCCTGCCTGGCGGTTTCGGTTGTCCCGCCCAGCATAAGACAGGTGCGATAGGCCTCTTCAGCCTGCCGCAATTCACCAGCCGCCGCATAATGGCGTGCCAGATGAAGATATTTTGCGGCCGATTCGACCGGGTCACCCATCAGCTTGATGGTCCTGGCAAAATGATCTGATTTGCTCTTGATTAGTTCTTCGAAAAATAAGGCCGTCTCATATTGGGACTGAAAAAAAGTAAGGATTATCTCCAATTCAACGGCAACAATTTGCAGCGGATAAAATACTTTCCGATCGAATTCAATTTGCTCTCTTTTGCGGAAAAGTTCCTGCACGTTGTCCAAACGGGCCCCTTCCAGCAATGTGATGAGCTTTTTATTATTTTCTTGAAAACGCTGCAGGTAGTCATTTAACTCTATTAAATCATTATCGGTAACTTTATGACCGGCTTTTAACAGTCCAAGGGCATGCTCTGAAATTTTGATGCCGTTTTGACAGCTGTTTTTAAAATTTGCCAGCCTGCCCAGCATCAGCTGCAATTCCTCGACGATTTCAGCCAACGGTATGGCTGAAATCCAATCAATCGATGAGAATATCTTGTTTAGGTCAACATCCGGTTTGAGCTCGTCTTCTATGACAGCTTCCAAGCTTTTGATTTCGGTCCCTTTTATAGATGCCCCGCTTAGACTGGTATTAATAATCCGAAAGTTGCAGGCCGCAATGGTGCGCTCTATAAGAGCCTTGTCGGCGGCCAATTGCGGAAGGGAGTAGACCGGGGTTCCGTTGACACCATCGAGCAAAATCCTCTTGTTTTTGTCAGGGGTATAGTGATTGGCAGCCACTTTGGAATGACTCCTGGTTCCTGTAAAGCCCAAATCCATTCCGACCAGCATAATCGGCTCGCATCCCAAAAAATGCGCCGTGTGAATGGCTGCAAGGCTGACCGAGTTCATGGGCGGCAGTTTTGAATCCAAATTCCACCGCGGCCCGATCCAGGAATTTATAATTTGGCTGTCGGCAGTGACTGCGATCCGCCGGCGACTCAGACATGCCCGCACATTATCCGGATTACTTTCGACGCCAAAGACCAGAACCGGCTCCCGCAAGTTATGGAGCACGGGACGGATTTTTTCGAAATTGATCTTATGCTGGTCGACGGTAACCACAAAGTGTGGCATTATTTCGTTGCGTATCAGGGCTGCCGTTGCCGAATCACTCGACACGATCAGCGCCTGATTACCGATTTTTTTTAAACCTGCCAGTGAATCATCCAGTGATGGACCCGCGGCGACATAAACAGCCGGGATGCCTTTAAATCTGCCTTTTAATGAAGCCAAGGGGGTTGAACCAACAATGCTGGGCAGATTGTCCATGGCATTTGATATCATCTGTCGACCGAACTTTTTGGAAGTATGCCAAACATCGCGCATGGCACCGATGGCGCTTTGCAGCTTGCGGTTGAAATCCTGGTAGGACTGCCCAAAAATACGAACATAGGCAGGGTTGTTCACCAACCTGGTGGTTCCGAATGAAATAATTTCTTTGCATTCAGCAATGATGTCATCCGCATCAAGATCACTGCCAATAAACAAGTGCAACCGCTCACAATCCAGCAACGGCCGCAGATCGACTAGACCCAGCGCCATTTTAAAAATCTCCGGCTGGTTCTCGACAATGATGATGTGCGGTCCTTGGCCAAAGGTAGCGCAGAGCCGCCAGCGGTCCGTATCCGATTCCAAAACCATGGAAAACAAGGTTGTCGCCAGACTTTATCTTCCAATTGGTCATTAAACCGGCAGCGCCTTTTGTAATATTCTCCTCGTCGTGCAGAGCAACCTGGCTGCCATTGGTCAGGACGCAGGACACATTGATTTCGCCGTTGATATTTACATAGGGGACCGCCTTAACCAAGGGGCTGCGATCATCGACCGCTAAAGCCGCTAATACTGCAGGCATGCGTTTTTGCAGGACTTTAAGATTGTCCAGGCATATTTGATTTTCAGCACCTGATTGCATCGTTCCACTATCCCCTACCCTGTCACAATTCTGACGGGCATCCACTGGTGAATTGACAAAAACCTCTGGTGCTCTTGCAATATCCCGGGATCGGGTTCCGGATCTTTCCTTCAGAATTCGCTCCAATTGCAGACCACAGTAGCCCAATCCGACCCACAGGATATCATCTGCTGGAATATTATCAGCGGGGAAAAGACGGGATACTGGTTTGGATAAGAATATTGCAATAGTCATACCAATAAAAAAAACCACGTCGAAAGACGTGGTTAAGCTAGAATGGAAACTTCAAAGCGGAGACTTTATCTTAATGCTATTAGAGGCTACTTTTCAAGCAGGCTGGTAGGCAGTTCCTCTATCCTGTGATTTTCATTTTCAAAAACATAGGGGACTTGATCAAGGACCCTCCTGTCCGCAATTTCTATTTCTACAATATGGGTTATCAGTTATCAGATAGGAGCTTTTTTATCATCCTGCCGGTAATGAGACCCCTTGCTTTTGCCACGCGCCAGGGCGCTTTGCACGACCAGATGAGCAGTGAGCGCCATGTCGCGGACCCGGCAATACTCCCGGCTGTCACCTGCCCCGATAAAACCCAGGGCGCCCAGCTGGGTTTGGCAGGTATCCAAAATGGATCGGGCTTTTTTTAAACCTTTTTTGGTTCGCAGCACCCCGGCATATTCGCCCATGGTTCCCTTTACCCGGCTTTCAATCACGCCCAGGGCCTCAACGACATCTTCACCCCAAGCTCTGGGCTGTTCGCTTTTTATTTGTTTTGAATCTGTTTCAGGGAAAGTAATCGTTCTGCTTTGAGTGGCCCTCCGGGCGGCAAAATGCCCGGCCCGGTGACCGAAAACCTGGGTGGCCGTCATCATGCAGCCCCCGATTCGTCGGCCCCATGGGCTCCGGCGGCCACTTCTCCGGCAGCATAAAGACCGGCCGTGGTGGACTCGGCTTGTTCATTAATCTTGATGCCGCCGTTAAAGGCATGGGCAAAATGGACGACCTCAAATCCATCGTCTTTTGAACCGCCATTTTGCCAGTACAGCTGTTTATCCGAGCGCCGGGCTTTGGCAATGGCAATATCCACCTGCCCCGATGAGTCCCGGCAACTAAAAGGCATGTGTTTCTGCCTTTTTTCAATCGATTGGCGTCGCTGATTGTCATCCGTAAAGCTGGCTTCCAAAATGTCGCAACCGGATGTGTTGACAATTTTTCCCGGTTGATCCAGCTGTCCCATGGGCAAAAATTTCCGGGTTCCAATATTTTTAAGGCCCGGAGCAAACTGAATAAACTCCATATTGGTAAGCTTGGCACCGGCACGATGAGCCAGGGCATAACCCGCACCGCTGCAACCCCCGTTGGCCATATGATCCTTAAAAATTCCGCTGCCCCCTCCCGTTGCCAGAATGGTGGATCTGGCATTTATCTGCAGAAATCCATCGCCCTTCAACCCAATCCACGCCCCCAGACATTGACCGTCATTGACGATCAGGTCGATTGCATATCCTGTCACAATTCTGACGGGCACCCGCTGAAGAATTGACAAAAAGGTCCGGCGGATATTGGCAACATCCCGGGTTAGAAACGCCCGCTCGATGTCACTGAAACAACCCCTGGCGCGAATGGGTTCTCCATCTGACCCTGTTTGAAACTCAAGGCCGTAGGACATTAAATCCTGGACTCTGGCACCGGATTCCTCCACCAGTATTCGTACCAGTTGCGGATCACAGCGGCCAAGCCCCACCCGCATAACGTCATCATAAAAGGCTTCCAGGTTGACGGCGGTGCGTTCTCTTCCTGCAAGGGCCTGAATCCCCCAGCCCCGGGAAAGCCCAGAAAATGTTGCCCCGCCGCAGGCCACCTCCTCTGCCGCTACCATCACCACCTTGGCATCCCCTTGGCAGGCAGCAACAGTCGCTCTGATTCCGGCGGCACCGGCTCCGATGATAAGGACATCAGTGGACAAAATTCCCATCAAATTGGCCTAAAAATATTAATTTCAGTTGGGCGCAGGCGCCGCACTTATTGTGTAAAAAACCTGCAAAAGCCATACCAATAAAAAACCACGCCTGATGGCGTGATTTACGGTTGGTTCGGTGGCGCGAAAATGGGGCTTAATTCTGTATATTTCGCTAAAAGCCATTGTAGCTGCTTTTTAAGTAGATGGAATTGCTATTTCCTATAGCTGCGATTAAGGTTTTTAATCCTATTTTTTGTCATTGTTTTACGCTGCACTTCAGATGCGAAATGTGATGATTTTCTGAAATGGCCATCTTTTTTTACAAAGACAAGATCTACTTGTGATAGAGCGCCATCCAATGGTCTAGTTGTACCACCGAAAATATCGTATACTAAAAAGCCTTTTTCTTTCAAAAACAAGATAATATCGTCAAATAAAGGAATTCCTTTGTAGAATTGAAAAAAAAATGCTTCGAGTATGACGACCTCAGTCTTTTGGAGTACATCAGTTGATCCTTTTAAAACTTGTATTTCCGATCCTTGAGTGTCGATTTTAATTAAGAATGGACCTTTCAATTTTTTATCTTTACAGATTTTATCAATAGTTACGGTTGAAACCTTTCTGGGTGTTCCATCAACATGTGATCCTTCTGATTCTTTGTAAATTGATGATCCACTTAGATCCGGGTGAACGTTAATTGTAACAATATCTGATGAATTGCTCGCAGCCGCAATTATATATTGACCTCCATACTTTTTGGTTAAATTTACACATGATTCTTCATATTCTTTTAGTGGTTCTATTAGAAAATAATCAACATTATTAAATTTCCCGTACAAACCTGATGTCCCATAAGCAACACCAACATCGATAATGGTGTTAGGTTTAAACCCACTATTTTTTATATGATCCATAACCTCGTCTAAATCATTTCTTACCATCACATCTCTCTTTCGCTTTACTTTGAAACTTAAAATAAGGAATCAAACTCGACTCTTTCAAAGATATCTAACATGGTTTTTCTAGATGCATTTAGTATTTTTCGATTATCATCTTCAAAAGCTTTTTTCGCTACTTTGAAGGCCTTGTATTGGTAATCAAGATTCGGCATGGTCCATTTTTCGCCATTTTTTCTATACTCGGAATGAAAATGGTTTTTCTCGCCTGAACTTTTAAGGATTTCTTCATTGGCTGAAGTTTTTTCCCCTGTTGACATAGATTTTTCAAAATTGAAATCTAATCCAATTAAATATACAGTTTTTATACCCATTAAATAAGCCAGCTGTAACTGAGCGTATACAACAGTAAACCCTCCATATGTTCCGCGGGCAGCATTTTTTGAAAAAGCGAATTGTCTTTGATTATTTACAACTGGCGATGCCAAATCATTTAGCCATGCAATATCGTTTGATTCTTTAAAATAAGGTTTGACCACAGTGCTAAATATTTTTTTTAGTTTAAGTTCTTTTATGGTATTGCTATTATTTTTCGCAACCAATCTATCAATAACTGAATAATATTTTGGACGCCAAGTAGTACTATTAAAAGCAAGATAAATTTTATTGCATGAAAATGTTATTTCATTTTTTAATTTTTCTAAATCATTAATTTGAAGACTCGGCCCGGTAGCGACAATAAAAGCCCTTTGATTTAAATGTATGTTATGCAAATTTTCCAAATTCATTATTGCTAAATTACTTTTTTTATTTGCGATTAATTAATCCTATCTTCACAAGATGAGCCCGGCAGATTAATTGACGAATTTGGGTTCGAAAACTTTCGAGACTTGCGCACCTGCTCCTTGCATTCCTCGATTAATCGGCTCCAGTTCGTCGGAGAATGAATGTCTATTTGCCGCTCTGGTCCATGATCTCTGACCGCCATCAGCACCCGGGGCACATGAATAAATTTGGCGCCATTCATGGCAAACCTTAGATACAATTCTACATCATGCGCGAGGAGGTTTTCAGCATAAAACCCAAATTTTTCATGGAGATTTTGCCTGTATAGTTTTGCCAGCCCGCATAAGTACCAATTTTGAAAACACTGCTTAAACGAATAATCAGGCAATTCGAATTGCCGTAAAATATTTCCACTATCATCCACAATAAACATATCCCCATAGGCGAAGTCTGCACCGCTTTTCTCCAAAGCGGATGTTAGTTCATTGATCATCGTCGGATAGCAGATATCATCTGAGGGAATATAAGTGCAATATGCGCCCGTGCATTGTCGAAAACCCATATTAAGCGCAGTTGCGAGTCCTTGATTCGTCTCTAATTCAATCACCTTTAATACACGACCGTCCTTGGGATATCGTTGATGGTAGACACGTTGAACCGAATCATTTGTTTCATCATAATAACCGGCATAAGAGACCCGCTCGTCATTGATCCGGGTTTGATACTTTTTTAATACTTCACGGGTATCATCAGTTGAACCGTCATTGATGACAATGATTTCAATGTCTTTATAGTCTTGAAACCATAAAGAATCGAGACAAGCAGGCAGGTATTGAGATTGATTGTAAGTCGGCACAACAACAGAAACCCGGTTCATGAAAGGATCTCCTCCAATTTAACGCGTGGGAAAATGTTTAGCTTTCCGCCTCTAGTTGCATTCGAAATGGTTCCACCATGTCTCCGACATGTTTTCAGCGCCAAACGATAGGACTGCTCCTGGTATTCCGGCTTCGGGATCGACCAGATCTCGCCACACGGACGGTAATTTTGATGGAAATGATTGACTTCTCCTTCGGAAACCAGCACTTCACCATAAGCGTGATGGTGAGCCCTCTTGTTCGGCAGGTGGTAGTCATGATCCATGCCGATCAAATACAGATCTCGAATACCCATGTAAAATGCCAGTTGGATTAAAGTAAAGCTGACTGTATAACCGCCATAAATTCCCCGTTGCAGATCAAGACTAAAGCCCGGTGTGAACCGCTTACCGCTGGGAGAGCCAATTTCCTTAAACAAAAAAAGGTTTTCGGAGGGTTCTAACCACTGAGCTGCCGCCAGTGGAAAAAATTTGGTGCTATCGATCTCCGGTATTATGTGGTGAAAATTTTCAAGAAATATCAAATCAACCGCGGCGTAATAGCTGGGACGAAAGGCGGTGTCTGAAAAATGCAGGTAGATCTTATTGGCTGCAAAGGAAATTTCATCTTTTAACAATTCAAGATCCGCCGCTGCCAGACTCGGTCCGTTTCCGATTATGAATCCACGCTGTCCCTGGTGAATGTTATTGAAATTCCTCAATCGATCGGTATTCTCAGGTAAAATGTAAGGTACTCTGCTCATTGCAAATTCAATCCTTTAAGAAGGTTAGCAGCTGCATCCATCTCCATGTTTAAACGACCTTCGTGAGTGTAAGATCCCACATGGGGTGTAAGAATCACATTCTCCAGGCCACACAGCGGGCCCCGATAAGGTTCCTGGCCAAATGAATCGAGCCAGCAGCCAGCAACTGCACCACTTTTTAGATATCGCCGCAAAGCTTTCTCATCGATGAGCGAACCTCTTGCAGCGTTGAAAATGAATACCCCCTTTTTGACCAGATCAAGTTCGCTTTTGCCGAGTAATAGGGCATCCCCGCTCGCATGCAAGGTAATAATATCTGCTTGAGGAATCCCTTCCACCAGGTTCACCGTTTCATAATTACAATCGTCGGCCGTTGTTTGTGGGTCGCAAACCAGAATCCGAATATCAAATGGCTCCAGCAAAGCAGCCACCCGGCGGCCAATGCGCCCAAACCCAATGATCAAAATGGTTTTTCCCTTAAGCTGAAAACCACTTTGTTTGTACCAGTGCCCCTTGTGCAAGCGGTCATTCATGGCAATGACATTGCGTATAAGGCAAAGCATGACCCCTATGGTCATTTCTGCTACCGCCTGTGTTGGGCCTTCCGGTGTAGAAAAAAACCTAACCCCCAAGTCCCTGGCGGCATCAAGGTCAACATTAGATAGGCCCGAACCGCAGCGTGAAACGACACGTAAGCCGGATGTATTCAGGACATCGCGGTCTATGCATTCAAGGCCTGCTATAAGACCGATGCTCCCGGGCAGTAACTCCAGGACTTCGGCCTTGGTCAATTTGCGACCGAAAGGGTTGGGTGAAACCTTCAAACCGGCTTCTGTCAGCAACTTAAGCGGGCTCGGATCCGCTTGACCAAAGCTTGAAGGTCCGATGAGGACGTTCATTTTTCCCTCCTGCCAATATTTGATTTATGAGTATCCAAAAAAACATTAGTTGGAATTGATCAGGATGCAAATGATGCCCGCAATGGAAGCAATGCCTCGGCCAGTCGAAGATCCTCCTCGGTCTTGATCATCAAACCGGCAAGCCGATCGATGGGGTATACACCAATTTTCCCATCGTATGTGGCACAGCGGCCTGAGAGGGCTGCCGTTAAATAAGTGTCCCTACGCCATCCTGTAATGGCCCAGGTAATGCGCTGCACCGGTAAAAGGTCCTGGGAGTTGGTTTTGGAATCAAACCTGAAATTGAGAGGAGTATTTTCCAGCATGCATTCAATCTGCATTAGAACAGCACTCAAAAAAACATCTTTGTCGCTTTGCAGCATCGCCCGTACAAACCCGCGCACCTGTTCTGCATTGAGCAAGGGGGCAATGCTGTGTACCTGAAACAGGTAGTCACATGCATGACTTTCAAGAAATTCAAGAATGTATTCTTCGCTAGTAGCCTGATTGCCACCGAGATGTTCGGGTCGTTGATGGAACGCCACCCCTTCAGCGAGGGCTATCTCTGCAAAGGCCGGATGTTCGGAATTCACCCAAATCTCATCAAATACACCGGCAGTCTTGGCTTTCCTAATAGCATGGGTGATCAGCGGGACGCCTCCCAAATTCCGTAGATTTTTTTTAGGCAGCCGCTGACTGCCCATTCGAGCTGGGATAAGTGCTAACGAGGTCATGAAACCACATCCTGTTTTATTCTGATTATAGGAGTTTGATTCATGGCGATTTCCTGAGATTGGGCGACATGCATATCGATCCAGTAGTGCAATAATGCGGCATGGGCTGATTCGGCGTGACCATACGTGCAGGCCGGCACATAAAAGTTTAGATCGCCGAGTCGGCGCAAAGGATTGTCAGAATCCATGGCGGAAAAGGTGACCACACCCATTCCGATTGCACGCGCAGTCTTTATGGCGTTTAAAATGTTAGGCGAGCGGCCTGAGCTGCTGATACCCACAAGGAGATCCTGTTTTGAGCCAAATCGCCGCAATGGCTCGGCAAAGACTTCGGAAAAGTCAATATCGTTTCCGACCGCAGTCAGCAGGGAGGCGTCGTTTAAGACCATCGTTCGCAAGCTGCCGTTTTTGCCTAAATCGGCGGCGACATGACTGGCCATGGAAGCACTCGCGCCGTTTCCGATCAAAAAGATAATTGCATTATTTTGCCTTGCTTTCAGGGCCTTGTCAAAAAGCTCATCAAAGGCAGTATCAGCGTCGACTTGACAATCCGAACCGTTTCCTGCCTCCATGGTTTTGATAACGGTTTCAAGTATGCGTATCCATTCGTTGAAATATTTCATAGTTTTTCCTTTTCATGGCCTGCCTATAATAAAACGTTTAAACGGCTGATGTGCGAAATGTTGGAGATGCAAAATGTGGATTGGAATTGAGGGGTTGTGATTGTCTTTCGGCGTATACTTTGTCTATTAGTTTCATAAGCTTAAGCGCATCAGATGAATTTCCATTCACTATCGGTTTGTCGTACGCAATAGCATCAAAAAAGTTTTCCACCTCGGAACGCCAGGAGGTATCTGAATTATATGTGATCCGGATGGTTTCATCCCAGCGAACTTCAGGAGGCTTTCTGCTGTTATGTTCCAGAGTAAGAACCTCATCACCATACGTTCCTGAAGAAGTTTTCAAACCATTTATGACGATATGGCCCTTTTCCAAGAAAATTTCTAAAGAAAAGAGATGCCGCCACTGGGTCATAGTAGAGTGCAAGGAGGCTGCAACACCTGTTTTAGTGTTCAAAAACTGAGCAAATACATTGTCTTCAATATCAAGTTTCCAGTACAGGTTGGAAACCAGGGCCTGTACCATGTCGAATTCTTCAGCAAAAAATAGGAACAGGTCCAACATGTGAATGCCCTGATCCAGCAGGATACCTCCGCCCGCCTGCTCTTTGTGAGCTCGCCATGTTCTTGCAAAATTCTCATCCACACTTTTGCCGTAGCGGCCTCGCATCCATAACAAGCGTCCATAGTTGCCGGATTCAATCTCGCGCTTGGCACGTTGCATGCTACCGTGATGCCGATGGTTAAAGCCATACATCAGTTTGCACCCACTTAAAGCCTCGGCGGCACGGATCTCTTCAACATCGGTGGCTGTAAAGGCAGGGGGTTTTTCGCAGAATACGTGCTTGCCGGCTTTCAGAGCAGCGATGGTTAACACTTTGTTCAAATGATTGGGGGTACAAATAAACACCGCCTGAACCTCAGGATTCTGCAACACTTCTTCGGAGGTTTGCGCCCAGGGTAAATCAGCATCAGAAGAATTAGGGACAGAGTCATACACGGCGCAAAGTTTGGCATGCCCATTTTCCAACGCGGACCGTGCCCGAATCTTTCCCATTTTGCCATAACCGATAATGCCTATCTTGATCATAGAATCCCTTCAACCTCATCGCGCATGGCCAACATGAGTTTTTGATTACCGGCAAGTACATCAAAACTGTAAGGATGCCTTCCAGAAAGCATCAGGTAACGACCACCGGCCCCTTCCACGATAGCGAGGCCAGCGGCTACATCCCAGATCATTATGTCCCGTTCGAAATAGGCATCCAACTTACCTTCTGCCACCCAGGCCAGAGATAGGGCGGCAGTACCCAACATACGAATCTTCTTAAACCTTTTGGCAAAACACGTAAAACAGATCAGTGCTTTTTCGGAGAAGTCTGTTAGCACGGGAAAACCCGTTGCAAGTATAGCTTTCTCCAGATGTTCCACTTGTCCTACCCGTATGGGCAGGTTATCAACTCTGGATGTGCAATCATTCGCAATAAATGTTCTTTTCCGGGCAATATCATAAATAATGCCGCAAACCGGCTTTCCTTCACGCCAGAGAGCAACCGAAACACAATATAAAGGCATGTCTCGAGAGAAATTCATGCTGCCGTCTAAAGGATCCACGATCCAGAAAGATCCTCCTTTGTTGATATCATGACTGACAATGTCTTCTTCGCTCATACATCGGATGCCGGTGGTAGCCTCAAGTCTATCCGTCAGTTCTGTGTTGAGCAAAATGTCGGCACCCAATTTAATATCACGACCCTTCCCGGAAAGGATATGGCCATCTGCTGCGTTGGAAGCCCAAAGTGCTTCCACCGCTTCCAGAATTGCGTTTCGGGCAAGTTCAACTATTCTAAAGTCTTGCTGGTGCATTGATATATGAGTCTATTTGTTCGAAAAAGATTTCCAATCAGCGGTAGGGTTTTATTGGATTGTCTGTACAAAAGGTTCTAATCTAAACACTCAATCTTCATACCAAATTTTCCATAGTGCGCCTTAAGAATCTCATAAGATTTTTTCCAAAGAAGCTCGGTTTGTCCAAATGGCGATTCGTAAGGCAAGAAATTTTCGGTTAAATTGAAGTTATTAGAGCTGCCCATAAGAGTAAAAAACGTTGCCAATTTCTCAGATTCAGCAGTTCGATCCCATGAACATCCATGCAGGACTATTTTTTTGAATCCCATATGGAAAGCCAATGGCAGACACATGTCCAATACAACATGATAGCCCCACATTAACCGCTTGGTGCAGTCTTCTGTAACAAATCCTTTCCAGATGCAATAATCCCGGTCAACGGTTTTAAATATATAGGAGCCGGAATTAAATAGTGGCAACTCAGTGGATTTCGCTCGAGCGGGCAATTCAAACATTTTATCAAGGTGCCCTAATGCGCCAAGAAACCTTCTCATGTTGGGCGAAATCTCCAGCCGCTGTTCCCAGAATCTCAAATCGCTCAGACAATATATACCCTTTTTTAAAGTTCTTACCGCTGGGTGAATCGCGTTTGTATCAGCAATAAAAACGAATTGGTCACGCAAGCGATCAAGTGTCTCGGAGTTACAGTCGAAATCCCTACCCAGAATGTGACACGCCTGTCCGTTGTAACGCCCTCTCAATTTTTCTAATTTGCGAGTGGAAGAATCAATTAAAAGTCCTGCATTTGCGAAGAGGTTACGAAATTTTTCATAAGCTGGTGAGCAGAGCACTCGTAAGTGTGGTTTCGATGTTTTTATTCTTTTTATTTGATCGAAGGTTCGAAATCGTTGCCTTGGCTTCGGAAGCTTGATATTGATATTGTTTTTTCGATAAAATTTAGTCAAATATGGTACCAGCATATTATTGACATAATCACCTACATTATGATCATTATTACCAAAGATCGAATTTTCCGCGTGTAATCTGTAATATCCATAAACGCCTAGTTCGGCATACACTTTACCATAGCACATAGACGTCCTTGTTAAATAACCGTCTGCGCAGGTTTTGAAAACCTTTGGTATTGGCATTACCTTCTTAAGGGCTTTACGACTGAAACTTAGCCCGGAGGTGGGTATAAACTGGGGGATTTGCCGTGTTTGCCTTGTGTGGTCACCAACATCGCCAACCATCAAAGCGGCTCTAAAAAGTTCATCCGTTTTTTGGGTGCCTCGCATAATTTTCATATTATGCTGTAGCAAAGCAATGTCGTCTTTTTCATTAAACCATCGGTTGACCATCGATAATTTGCCAGATAGCCAAGTATCATCACTATCCAAAAAACAGAGGATATTCGCCTTTGCCATTTGAACCCCGACATTAAATCCCTCGGCCTGACCTTCGTTATCCTTAAATATGGTTCTTATTTTGTCAGGATCTTTATCAGAAAATTCTGAAATTATCTCACGTGAATTATCAGTTGAGCCGTCATCGACAATTATGAATTCATAATTATCATAATCTTGATCCAAGACACTCTGGATGGTTTCACCTATTAAAGATGCATAATTGTAATTACACAGCAAAACAGAGATAAATATATTTTCCATAAGGCAAAAGAAATTTTTTATGATGAAATTCAGGTTTGACTATTTCTTAATCTTCGGGATATTTATTTTTCATCTTAGTCTAGTCCCCCACAGCTCACTTGAGCACCTTTGGTTTAAAAAAGCCAAGGGTTTATTTTGCATCAGACCGCTATAATTGGGCGACAGAATCATACGCAGCTTAAAACCTGAGGAATCGAGAATTTCCATAGCTGTAACCAAGTCGCTAGAATCAATTTCCCCTCCTTCGTGGAACTCGCAAAATATGTTTTGGATAAATAACAGTTTAGCCTTCATTTCTTTCAGTACTTCTAACTCTGCTCCCTCAATATCCAGTTTCAAAAAATCAACCGGTTCGTTTACAATTTTACTTAATTGCTGTGATCGAACGTCAATCGTATCAAATTCATAGCCAGACGTTTCCAAACGCTTCAGTAAAGAGCCCGCCATCAAGTTGCCATTTTGGGGTATGTGAAATTTCCGGATGCCGCATTTGGCTGATATAGCAAATGGTATTAGAGTAATATCAGTCCATTGATTGTGAGATATATTTTCTTTTGCTATTTCAAAAAGTTGTGGATTGGGCTCAAATGCAACAATTTTTGCATTTGGATATAATTTTTTATAATAGTAAAGTGATAGGCCGAAATGTGTTCCGCAATCGATAATAACAGGATAATCTGTAGATGATTGAAACCAATAATTTTCGTTTGCCAGCAACTCCTGTAGAAGTATTAGCAAATCATCAGCATTTGTGTATCGAAGGGTACCATCACGTAGATATACTTTATTATTTTTGCATATTATTTCTTCCAAAATTAAACTTGGTTTTGTGAAGTGTTGTTTTTGGCTTTCTTCGAGGAAGTAGAAAAGTTTTTCAAAAATTTGTTCTATATTCCAATTTATCCATTTTTTAATTTGTATCAAAACTCTCATTGCTTGATGTATTGCAGCATAACTATTATAATCTTCTTGAAGCTTTGTCGTATATAAATATTTTGAATCTAGAGCCTTATTAATTTTATTGCGCCAATCATTATCAATTTGAATGATAGGATCGCAGTCAACCATTAATCTAAGTGAGCTTACCCAATCGTGTGCTTCTAAATATAGTTTATCAATTCTATCATAGCTCTCTTTTAGCTCAATCTTATTTTCAATACCTTTTTTCAATACCTTTTCAGCCTGCTTATACTGATTTGCCTGAATTAAAGACTTTATTCCGAAAGCATATCCCAGAGGGGATTTAGAAAACTTTCGGCGAAAAACCTTCCATATAATTATTGCGTTACCCCACTCGCTGCGGATCATTGCCAACTCTCCAGCGCTTGCTATCATTCCTAATTCATTCGGAAACAATGCCAATCCTTTTTCTAGCAACGATTCAGCAGCTTCTATTTCCCCAGTTTTGATTAGCGCGCTGATGCCACGGAAATAGCCCGTAGGATTTTTCGGAAAGCGTTCGCGATAATTTGCCCACAATTGAATGGCTTTATTCCATTGCTTCCGGAACATCAGGAGTTCTCCAACTTGAGCAAGGATTCCTGACTCATTCGGGAAAATCTTCAAAGCTTCGGATAACAGATTATTGGCTTCTTCTAATTTTCCGTTTTGGCGCAAGGCGATGATACCACAAATAAATCCGGTTGGATGACTTGGAAATTTACTTCTAAACTCAATCCAATCGCTATTAGCTTTAGACCAATTGCCACGACGCATGGAGATTTCGCCTATGCACATTTCAATATCAGAAACGTTAGAAAAACGACCCAAGCTTCTATCTATGAGTTCCTCGGCTTGATCCAATTTTCCCCACTCGATCAAAGATTTGATGCTTTTGGCGTATCCAACGGCGTCAAGGGGAAATTGTTTACGATATTCATCCCAAATTTTAAATGCTTGAGGCCAATCACACTGGGCTTTTAAAGCTTCCCAGGTATCTAAGGCTTTTTCTCTCGCTACACTCATTGAATGCGGAAATGTCATTTTTTATTTTTTCAATTTTTTTATTAAACTTCCTGACAGTATAATTGCCATTTCAATTATATTGGAATTCAGAAAATAACTTGGTGAGTTTACGATAGAACCGTTTGTTACCGGAGTTATTCCAGTGTGTATCCCATGTATGAAAATTTTCGAGTGAAAATTCGCCTAAATCGTGCACAAAAAAATTTCGTAAACACTTAAGCCTCTTCGTTACAAGTTTTATTCCGTATTTATAATTTTTTATAGTTGTCTTAAATATTATTTTTCGATAACAATGCGGTATATAGGCCTCTTTCGGGAAAACGGGTATAATGTGAACCTGGTCGAATTTATTTGCTAAGGCAAATAACTTATTGAGGAATGTGAACTGAAATTTTTTCTTTTTCCGGAAATCAAAACAATCCCAGGTTGGATCAAGAAAAAATTTTCTTCCACCATGTATAATTTTTATCAGCTCACCCTGATCGAACCGTTTTTTAAGCCTTCGTGCCTGTAACCACTGAAGGTGGATACAATTTAGGAGCCTTGTTTCCCATTGGCTGAAAACAGTTTTATTTTGTTTCTTTAACAAGTGGAAACGATAACTGAACGACCCTCGTCTGGAAGACGAGGGGTTCAAGAGCTGTCGATTTGAAATCGATTGTCGTCAACTATTGGCTCGCCTTCTTGATCCTCAATATATTGCTGGATCATTTCGTCGGTGACATTACCAGAACTGACCGCCAGATAGCCACGAGCCCAAAGATGGCGTCCCCAAAACTGTTTGCGCAAATGCGTGAACTCTGAAAGCAAGATGCGTGAGCTGATAACTTTCAGCCATTGCATAATCTTACTGATATTTTGCGTCGGACGGTATCCTATGAACATATGCACATGGTCGCTTGCGATTTTACCCGAGATCACGTCCAACTCGTGTTCCATGGCAATTTGCCGCAAAAGGTCTCGAGCTCGCACCGCTACCTGCCCGGTTAAGACGCGCTTTCGATACTTGGGTATCCAAATTAAATGCACTTTTAAGTCTGTTTTTGTATGTGCTCCAAATTTATAACGTCGCATAGCGACAGTATATAACCTTTTCTTCGCCTAAAGGCGAGGGGTTTCAACCATCCCCGAGCGGGACACTAATGGTCCAGAAGTTCGGATGATAAATGAGGTATAAATTTTTTGGGTATCCACAATGGAAATTATTGTGTAAAGCCTCCCATTGGTCGATCCCTACCGGTAGTCCCAAATTTAAGAAATTTTCCAATCGGGAATATTATCATACCAGTTCTCACCATTGTTAACTGCAAATCCCATCGTAAATGATGTTCCAATAATAACATTATCCGCATTTATATTGTCAGGACCACGTAATCCAAGTTTATTACTCGAGAAGGAAAAGCTTAGAGCACTTTTTTAGCATCAAATTGGGTTCGATTAGAAAGTTATATAAGGGATGCGGCTTAAGAAGTTTAATCCATCGGCGTGACTGCAATGGAGCTCTATAGTTTACTTCAATATTTCTCAGCAAAGGCCATAAAATGGAGTTAATTAATATCATAAATAAAACCGCAATTTCTTTAGGAATTAAATTCACCCGGCATAACGAATAATGGAATAGGGAAGCTATGTAATCCTTTTGGAACTCGATGATATAAATGAGATCTGTATTGGTGCAAGGAATCTGTTTTCTCAGCCATTTTTATAGCTATAAGTGATAGTTTTTCCTGCCCTAAGGCCTTTAGTAGAAGGGAAAACATACCCCAAATTGTCAGTTCCTTACTTTCAATAAAAAAGTTCTCGTCAATTCTATAAAGCGCTTCTAATATTTTCACTGCACTTTTTGCTTTTCCAATTATTCCAACGGCAATCGATCTAGCAAAAAGGATAGACGGTTCTTCACAGGATCCAAATGTCTCGACCGAGAGGCATTTTTTTGCCATAGAACTGTCACCGATTATCCAGAAAAAAAGTGCAAGAAATGTAAATCCGTCCCTGTATTCGGAATTTTCGTTATAGTACTGATTCATTACATCAATAGCTTCAGCAGCCTGCCGATTTAGAACGAGCCAACGCACAGTATTTAGAATACAACTTTTCTGCGGAGAAATTCTGTGCTCACTCAGGAAGGCTTCTGAAAGCCATTTAATTGCTTTTTGTTCCTCTTCTTTTTCGAGAGAATATTCTGCTTTGCGCTGAAGAAAATATGAATAACCATGTAGTGCTGATAAGACTGAAGGACAATTTTGATCAGTAATAACTTCTTCGAGTTGTTTTTTGATAATAGAATCGCTAAATAGTATATATTCAAGGAATATGAGCCTTAATTTTATTAATGAGATGATTTCTTTTGACATAATCTTTTTTATGTCGATTTTTGAGACCAGTTTGTATACGTTATCATAAGATTCCCAGCGCAAGAGTTCAAAAGCAACATCGGTAAGGGCCCTTAAAAGATTCACGTCTTCCGTATTATACAGCGAATTCATCCGATCAATTCGAGACAAAAGATCCTGGGCTTCGGAAATCTTTCCATATGAACAAAGCATCTTAGCAAGCCGCAGCAAAATTTCACATGGGATTTTCTCGGCCTGAACTGCTTTTATTAGTTCAATAACCTCCCCAACTTTAAAGGGCGAACTTTTGGTCAGATGTTCTGCTATTAATACAAGCTTGAAAATATGCGTATCTGTGTCGGAAGAGGTTTGGTTGCGTACCATCGAAGCCAATTCTACTGCTTCTCGAGCCTTCGTTGGTTGTGACTGCAATAGATGCACAGCGACATTAAGCAGAGTGATCGGTTCAGATTTTGTTGGGAGCAAGAGCATTGGTTTTGGATTCCATTTTAGGCGTGGCTTGATGGGAGGCAACTGTAAACCAATAATCCACCCAATCTGTCACGATGCAGGATTCTTCTAACATTAATAGGAAAAAATTTAATTTGGTTCCCTTTTGGAGGTGTTTACTGTTAAGTATACAAACAGATCCATCATAGGTATAAACCGGTGGAAATTGTCGCCGATCGTACATCGGTTCATGGTTTATCTTACTGAAGACCGTCGAAATTGATTCGCCTACTTCCCAGGGAGCGTTTTCAGGCGTAAAAAATTCCATGCTATCATACACTCCTGATTGCGCGGGTGCCGCAAAAATGAATAAAATACCTCTTGCTTCCCTGGTTCCGATGTCAATGAACATATCATGCCGAGCTGTTTCAACTAAAACTTCTTTGCTCTTGTTATAAAGTGGGCCATATTCGTTAAAGGGAATGATCTGTGCTATGAAATATTTTAGTTGCAGATCCATGCTTTGAAAAGATATCCGACATCGTGAGTTTCTTGCTGATACTTCAGTGGCAATCCTCCCAGCTCCATCCGGCCGGCCATCCAGGTTGTCGCCGTTATTTTCCTTATAGGTGCTGGGCATGATAGAATCATTGTCATCCTGATCAAAACGGCTTATAACCAAGTCAATAAAATTATAATAGGCTTTGAATTGGCAGGGATAATCATAGCTGGGTACCAAACTTATCACACCGGAATCATGATTTTGATTGTAGGCTTTTTGGGCTCTGGAAATGTCTTCAGCTGTCAGAAACAGGTTGCGGTGATCGGCTATGACCAGACCATCGGTTTGATTTATGTATAGATATTGAAAATCGCGGGCCAGGGAGCTAATCTGCTCAAAAGTGTAAGGTCGATCGGGACTCCCCGGAATTAAAGCCTCGGAAACGGTCATTCCCCTCTTTTTAGCAACTCGCCCAACCTGGTCATCTCGGGTAACGACAACAATTCGATCAAGATCGGCACATAGTCTAAAGTTATCCATAAAGCTTTTGATGCACTCAATCCCTATAGAAGAGTTCCAAAAGCAGTTATGTTCGGTACGGATCGGTAATATCGCGGTAAGCATACTAAAACCCGAAGTCATAGAGCCCATTTGTGATAACGGCTTCAGCCCAGCTCAAATCACGTGGTGTGTCAATATCGATAAGCATGCACTTGTCGGATAAAACGTGGAAATAATGTCTTTCTTTCTCACGCTTCAAATGGCCCTGAAAAAGTGGGTAGGAGCGATAATATTTTTTCCAATCCGGAATATGGCCATCTTCCCCCAACAGCTTGATCAGCTCTTTGTTTTTCTCAGCCTGCACGTAAAGAAAGTGGGGATCGACCCACACTTCTTTTACAGTTGTCACACTGCTGTAGCCCTTGTACAAAATTCTCAGCATATCATCGATGAATTCTGAAGTACGGAAAGGAGATGTTGGGTAAAGAAATACAAAAGCTCTATTTTCACTGTAACCTCCCAGCCGGGAAATTGTATAAGTGAAAGCGTCTCCGATTCCGGAGGTGTCCTGCGCCATCTCTTTGGGTCGCAGAAATGGAACTTCAGCACCCCATTCTTTTGCGACTTCTGCAATTTCTTCATCCTCGGTCGATATAACAATCCGATCAATAAGCTCTGCATGCAAAGCTGCCAGGATGGAATAGGCTATGAGCGGTTTGCCGGCCAGATCTATGATATTTTTACGGGGTATGCCTTTTGAACCACCACGGGCAGGGATAATTGCGATAGTTTCTGGATGCTGACTCATGAAAGTATTGTCTGTATAATATTCCGCCTGAGAGTACTGATGAAAACACAGGTTATAAGGCGATGACGAGAATCGTTAAAATTTATGGCGCCGAAAAATAGCGAAACCAGACTGCTTCCAACTCCTCATAGCCCTTTTCGCCACCCAGCCAGGGTTTATTGCCCACAAAATGAATCACATGATGATCGATTTGGGCCCAATGATCAGGCGTCTCACTTATAGATTCGTTTACCGGCATTATACTTAATATCCAGTTTCTTCCAATCCCTAAAATAGGAATTTAAAAATCCTTGATCGCTGCCGTCATAGGTAGAAAGAACATCTTTTTTTGCCATAAGATCTTTCAAAGGTTTTTTGGTCCGGCTTAATCACCATGACGCCGCTGTTAAAAACATCTTCCCAATAAGGTGTGCAGGCACAGGCGGCAAAATCCGACTTAACCTGATCAAACAGGTGATCGATGCTTTTAATGACGATCAGATCACTGTCCAGAAAAATGATTCGGTCGATATTCCATCATAGTTGAATATGTGAAGCTTGGTGTAGGTATAGGTAAAATCTTTCAAGCGCGGCTTATGTTATCCCCTATGCCGGCTTTTACCGATTCTATCTTTTCAACATCCCGGCACTGGATTCCAAGATCAATCAACCGTTTGCGGCTGGTATCTGAAATGTCCATGGTCAGCGCGATCAGAGGATATTGGGTTTTATCCCGCAGCGATTTAAACATGCAGATCGTGCCGTCAACATATTTATCTCTGGCCACTAATGTAAAATAGGCGTACTTTTTCATTTTCTTATCTACTGCTTTAATGCTCCCGAATTCGACTTCCCAGCTTTCCTGTCTTCCGGCTTTCATTCCTTATCAATTCAGCCCCCTGCCCTGTTGTGTTCCAGCCTTAAAGCTTCCGGGCTTTTCACCTATAGCAGCTACAGCTCCGCCTGCTCGATTACAATTTGCGAGAACGCTTAACATGCTTATTTACTATCTATTTATTCATCGGGGCCAATTCCGACGGATACACCTTTAATTGGCCTGACGGAATTTGCGCAGTTTTACCAGTGCGAGTCTTTCGCTGTCGTAAAGTCGTTTGACACCGTCTCCCAGGGCCTTTTCGATGATGCGGGTCTCTGCAACCAACCGGTTGATATCCTTCGGTTCAAGTGAAATCTTCTGATCGCTGCCCCACATTTTGCGATCAAGGGTAATATGCCGTTCCAGAAAAGCAGCACCGAGGGTGACGGCAGCCAACGAGGCTGCAAGCCCCTCTTCATGTCCCGAGTATCCGATGGGACAGTCAAACATCTTCTGTAACGTCCGGATCATTCGCAAATTTATTTCATCGGGTCTGAAAATGTAACTGCTGGTGGTGTGGAGCGATGAGCAGGCGTTCCGGGTCCAACAGGCTTACGGCATGGCAATTTTCTTCATGGTGGACATACCGGTGAAAAGTATCATGAACCGTTCCATTCCATTGATGTAGTGCAACAGATTTATCATCGGTCAGGCAGGCGGAGGCAATTTTGTAAAAGCTGGGATTGAATTGTTCATAAAGTCAACCGAGGCCATATCCCAGCAGGATGCAAACCAGGTAATTTTCCTTTCTTTACAAT